>NZ_AP026440.1:677500-985155 GCF_055381905.1 Agrobacterium sp. 5Ca50 | reverse complement strand
TAACCGATTCCGCATTTTCGTCAAATCCTACTTGGTTAATGAAATCCTATCATCGACGTCAAATCCGTCAGATGTTTACATCTGTTAAAAGGTTTTCACGTCTATTTATCAATATCTTAACCAATTGGTCGTCGTCCTATTGGCATCTTTTGCATGATGTGCGCACCACGAATGAAAGTTGTTTAAAAACGCAACCTTGGGGTCATCAGGCACGTTGATGACGAAGACGCGTCACGAATCAGTTTTGTAGAGCGTGAAATCGACCAACTGATTCTCAGCCACAGCCAATATCCGCCCCTGTTGCCCAGTTAGCGTCAAAACGGCTCGGATATCTCGTCCAAACACACCTCACAGCTCCGGAAAATCATCAAAATCATGAATCAATGATGCCTGATCGATTCAGATTAGTCGTTGGACGATATCCGTGTCGGCAGCGACAATCCGGGCATGGAAAAACCCGACAGACATACCATTCATCTTCAACGGATCGACCGGGCGCAGAACATGCGGCGCTTCTACATGTTGAGCATTCAACCGACATTGTTCGGAGAAGTCTCGCTTATCCGAAATTGGGGCCGTATCGGCGCAGCAGGTCAGACGATGGTCGAGACATTTGACCGTCCGCTTGATGCAAAAGCAGCATTTCTGCGCATTGAACGCCAGAAAATACGCCGCGGTTACCGCGATCTGGTGGGCTAAAACCGGCACTCAAAGCGCGCCAGATTGCTTACATATCTGGCAGTTTCGGCACCGGCGACGTCATTAAAACAAAAGGCCGGTCGACAAGACCGGCCTTCAACTCTACGGCTCAATACGCCTCATCGGCGTAGCAAAAGTTTGCCTCAATCAACGCCAGCCAAGTGCTGGAGCAATCTGCTTCAAGATCGTTTCAATCACATGTGTGTTGTAGGCGACACCGAGTTGATTTGGCACGGTCAGAAGCAGCGTATCAGCCTCGGAAATAGCCTCGTCAGCCCTAAGTTGCTCGATAAGGGCTTCCGGTTCAGCTGCATAACTCCTTCCGAAGATTGCGCGTGTCTTATCGTCGATAAAACCGATCCTATCGCCTTCCTTGTTGCCGTAACCGAAATAGGCGCGATCCATATCATTGACGAGAGCAAAGATGCTACGGCTGACCGAAACGCGAGGTTCACGGGCATGACCAGCTTCTTTCCAGGCAGCACGGAACGTGCGGATTTGTTCCGCCTGCTGAACGTGAAACGGTTTGCCGGTTTCGTCTGTCTTCAGTGTCGAACTTTGCAGGTTCATGCCAAGTTTTGCGGCCCATTCCGCTGTCGCATTGGAGCTTGAGCCCCACCAGATGCGCTCGCGCAGGCCATCCGAATGTGGTTCCAGCCGCAACAGACCGGGAGGGTTGGGGAACATCGGTCTTGGGTTGGGTTGCGCAAATCCGTCGCCCTCAAGGAGATCAAGGAAAACTTCGGTGTGCTGGCGCGCCATGTCTTCTTCTGTCTGGCCTTCTGCCGGGCGATAGCCAAAATACCGCCAACCGTCGATAACCTGTTCAGGCGAACCGCGGCTGATGCCCAATTGCAGGCGTCCGCCGGAGATCAGATCAGCCGAACCAGCGTCCTCAATCATATAAAACGGGTTTTCGTAGCGCATGTCGATGACGCCAGTACCAATTTCAATCGTCTTGGTTCTGGCACCGACAGCGGCAAGCAGCGGGAACGGCGAGGCGAGCTGCCGCGCGAAGTGATGAACGCGGAAATAGGCGCCATCTGCACCAAGTTCTTCGGCGGCTACGGCAAGGTCGATCGACTGCAAAAGAGTGTCGGCAGCCGAGCGTGTTTGCGACTGAGGGGAGGGCGTCCAATGCCCGAACGACAAAAATCCGATCTTTTTCATGATGGCCTTCAAAACGTTGGAGAAATACCGGTCACGCCGGCATCATTGTTGCCAGTCATATAGGCATCATTCCCCCTTATCCAATCCGGCAAACAAAGACAGCGTGTCGTCGAATTGTGAACGATCGCCCTCACGACACGCATTTTGGCACGGCAACCGGCACACAACGCCACATTAACCGGCCCACAGCGACATACTGTCACAACAGCAATCACCGGTCGCCATCGTTCTTAACGATTGTTAAAGCAGCATATACGTTTCCACTGGTAGCCCGGAGTAAAAGCGGATGCCCGCCGATTTCAATTCAGAATTACACGCTCGTCCGTCGATCTATTTTGAAGGCCCGGCTTTTGTGGAACATCTCGCTTTTATGCCTGAAACGGCGGCAGCACGGCCCAATGTCGACGCCCACGTCTCAAGAATCACGGAGGATAATTCCTTCAAGACCCAGATCGAGCATCATACGGAGTTTGTTACCGTCACTCGAGTTCATCCCCTTGATAACACCAGTGAAAACTGGCCAACGTCAGGTACCACAACAGGCGAATATGCTGAGGTTGCGGGCCTTACAGATGCCCGACTTATTTGCCGTGTCTGCATTCTAGTATCGGGCCCCGCGCCAGCTGAACTTGGCCCCGTCTTGAGAAAATTTGGCTTTGGCGACACCGCAGCATCGTCCATCGGCAACGTGGCTGCCCAGGTTTGCTCCGATTTCCGCGTCCATGATGACCAAAGCAGCCGCATCATCCTGTTCAACAATGATTTGAATGCCTATCGCCTCGGCCGAATGATCAGACGGATATACGAAATCGAGACGTATCGCGCCATGGCGCTGCTTGGTCTTCCCGAAGCCAGACGCCTGTCGCCACGGCTGGTCGATTTCGATGCCAAGCTGGTGCAATTGACCAGCCGGAATTTGAGCACCTCGACATCAGAGCATAAGGCCCTACTGGATGAAATCTCGTTGCTGTCTGCCGAAATCATTTCTGCAACAGCTGAAACCCGTACGCGTTTTGGGGCAACAGCGGCCTATGCGAAGATCGTTGAAGAACGGATTTCAGAACTGCGAGAGCAACACGTCGCCGGTTTCCAGCGTTTTGGAGTATTTGTCGCGCGTCGTTTCAATCCAGCCGTCCGCACGTGTCACGCCACAGCTGTGCGGTTAGAGCAGCTTTCGCACGCAACAATGCACATGATCGATCTTTTGCAGACACGCATTCAGGTCGAAATCGAGTACCAGAACGCCGTGCAAATCCAGGCAATGGCCGACCGTGCCGCAACGCAGGTCAAGATCCAGCGCGCTGTTGAAGGTTTCTCGATCATCGCCATCAGCTACTATCTGCTCAGTCTGCTAAAGACGGTCTTTGAGACACTTGAACATTCAGGTTATCACCTGAGCCCTATGGTAATGCTTGTGTCGATACCGCTCGTCATTATCGCGGTTTGCATCACCATATTACGTGTAAAACACGCTTTGAAACACGAGGCGTGACAGCACGGTTGAGCGGATTTGGGCGCACGACATGCAAGCCCGCACATATTCGCTCAACTCAATCGGCTCCGACTTCAGCGTCTTGAGCGTAATCGATGTAAATTGCACCGATGAGCTTTCCGGAATTGTCGGTTACGGGATGCAATCCATCCTCAAAATCGCCCTTTTCCAGCCTATCTGCCAATGCGCGCAGAGCATTAGCACAGGCCTTGTCGATGGCTTTTCCCGTCGGGCCGCTCAATTTCAATTCAACGTCACAGTTCAGATGCTGTGAGAAATCCGCCTCATCCCGCACTGTAGGTACCCCTATTTGCATTTTTAAAGACCGATGACCGCGTTGAGGATAACAGAAAGGACCATGTCTGGCATAGCTGGTGACTAAAAAAAGACGTCGCATCAATTTGATAGCGGCAGGCAGTGATATAAAGACAGGCTGTCAATCACCGGGGAAACGTCAGCTCAGCGGCAATCGTCAGAGCCTGACGCTCTAGGCCTATCAACCATACGGATATCTCGCCCCTTGAGACGTTGACATCAAAAAACAGCAAACTATTGTAATCAGGCTGCGCATCGTCTTCCCCTCATGCAAAATTAGCAGAACGATTTCAGACCAATCAGCGAACAGTTGTCATCCCCACTTTGGGTGAGCAATCGAACTGACGGCGGAAATAATGCGTTGCTGACGGCGTCCTTCGAGCCGGCAGAGCGCCACTCGCCAAAAGTTGAATTCCCTATCTCTGGCAGGGGAGTATGGTTCGCCACGTAAAACAGCTGGCTGGAGGAACCATGACGCGCCTGACCGCAAAAGATTTCCCGCAAGAACTGCTCGAACTTTACGACTTCTACGCTCACGGGCGGATTACAAAACGAGAATTCCTCGACCGGGCGGGCAAATTCACCGTCGGCGGTATGACAGCCATCGCCCTTCTGGGAGCACTCAGTCCCAATTATGCTTTGGCCCAACAGATCGCCTTCACTGATCCAGATATTGTGGCAGAGTACATCACCTACACGTCACCAAACGGTAATGGCGAAGTTCGAGGTTATCTTGTGCGCCCGGCCAAGGACGGCGTAGCGGTTACCGACCGAAGGGGCGGGATTGTTGTTGTGCACGAAAACCGCGGTTTGAACCCTTACATTGAAGATGTTGCCCGTCGAGTGGCCAAAGCGGGATTTGTGGCACTTGCTCCCGATGGACTGACTTCGGTTGGCGGCTACCCCGGCAATGACGAAAAGGGTCGTGAGCTGCAGCGACAGGTCGATCCGACCAAGCTGATGAATGACTTCTTTGCCGCCATTGAATGGATGATGGCCAGCGACCTCACCACCGGCAAGGTTGGCATCACCGGCTTTTGTTATGGTGGTGGCGTATCCAATGCCGCGGCAGTCGCGTATCCTGAACTTGCTGCCTCCGTGCCATTCTACGGACGTCAGGTTCCGGCGGCTGATGTTCCGAAGATAAAGGCGCCGCTGCTGCTGCAATTTGCCCAGCATGACGATAACGTCAATGCGGGTTGGCCGGCTTATGAGGCGGCCTTGAAGGAAAATGGAAAAGTCTATGAGGCTTACATTTATCCGGACACCAATCACGGTTTCCATAATGACTCCACGCCCCGCTACGATGAAGAGGCCGCGAAACTCGCCTGGGACCGCACGATAGAGTGGTTCAAAAAATACGTTGCCTGACACGGTGATGACAGTTGCAACTGACAAGGGCAGAGGCGTCTCTGCCCTTGCCAGCTATGCGGGCTCGCAGGCTATTCCGGATCAGCTTGCCGCTGCTTTTGCATCATGACTGTGACGATCAACCTGCGTGGCGACGATCTTTGCCACCAAGTGGGTCAGGTTTCTTGCTTCGAAACGATCCTTTAGTCTGTCGAGACGATGCTCGATCGTTCTAGGCGACAGATTAAGCAGTTCGGCAATTTCCTTGGTGGACTGCCCTTCAATCAGCAGCTGAATAATATTGTCATCGGTGATGTCGGTCTTTGCCTCCAGCATACGCGAAATGAAGAAACGCCCCTCGATCAGGCTCAGACACCAGCCGGGTTTTCCCTCCACCTTCTGCGGCAGGATAAGGCGCTCGTAGCCAATCCGAACACCGAGAAGTTTTGTTCGCACGACATCAATGGCCGGACGTTTAGATTCGAGCGCCCGTGAATAGCTTGCGATGATCGCATCATCAATGAAGCGACGGTCGAGGTCGCGTAAGGCGGCATCGGGAAACTGCTTTTTCATTTCATTCAGCAGACCACTCTTGAAACCAAAATCCTTCACACGACGGAAGCGCCAGTCGTAGGGATCATCTGCGCTCGTTGTGATGACCGAAAGCGCCATCTTAATAGTCAGCCGGCTGAGGATACCGGCATAGAGCTCATCGACACCAGTGGTTTCGTCAGACTGCAACCACGCATCGATAAGGTCCTGAGAGAGTGAATTGAATGAACCCATGTCTGCATGTGCCGAGTATGAAATTATCGTTTTGTTTCAACGGCAATATGATTGACATTCGTTAGCAAACGATTGTTGCGCCATACGAAAAATATCCAATCATCGAGAGACCCAAATTTGCCCGTGACTCGCACGAATGAAGCAAGCACGGCTTTGCCGACACGTCGGTTTTTTCAACTCAACCCATGCTTCTCGGTGAAGGAACACAACGCAAAAAAACAATGCTGCCATTAATGCTCTGTTCAGCATGGACAAAAGCGCCACCTTAAAAGCGAACCGACAGGGTAAAATTACCGTCCGTAATTATTCCGCCGTTTAAGAATTGGATGGAATTGTGGCGGCCGAGGGCGACCAGAACCGTCGCAGCCTGCCTCTCCCTGGAGGTTGGCAACAAATGGGATCGGCCGGTCGGCTAAGCATTCTTTCGTCTCATGAGAGGCGTCCCCATTTCCCCCGCATCCGATTTTAATCAACAAACACGACGATCGTCATGACGATTGCAACCACACAAGCGGCAGAAATCAAGGACAACGGGACACTCATGCCGCAAGCAATCTCATGCTGACCTTTCACAGGTAAAACAGGACAACACATGCGACTGATGACCACCATCCCTGCGGGAAGAATTGTAATGCTGTGCGGCACCGCCTTGCTGCTCGCCTCATGCTCTGGGGAGCCGTCTGCAAGCGACATCAGCAAGGCGCTGAACGGCGCAATCCAGGCAGAACAGAACCAGATGAAGAACCTGACTGCGGGATTGAGCGCAGGACTTCCCGGCGTCGCCAACCCGGTCAGCGAGATGATGTCGATCCAGATAACAGATCTCGAGAAGATCGGCTGCAAGGAAAGTGGTGAGAAGGCCTATGTCTGCGACGTGCGTTACACCGCAAAAGGCGGCCTGTTCGGTAAAGAAGGCCGCGACATCACAACTCCGATCAGAATGGTCAAAGCCAGTGACGGATGGGCCGCATCTGCCCGCTGATGCCTTTCCTCTTTTATCACCATTGCAATCCTGAAAGATACATCATGCGATATCTCCTAGCGACGGCACTCACCGCCAGCGCGCTGATGGGCACGACCCCGGCCAGCGCCCAACAGGCGCAGAAGATTTATTATTCCGGCGCATTCAATTGCGGCCAGACCGACTACACTACCAACTGGAATATCCGCAAAGACCTGTCCGGCGACATTGCAGTTACCGTCTATTACCAGCAGCGTGGCTCCAACCACGTGAACTGGCTCGACTTGACCGAGCGCAAGACCGCCAACGGCATGCAGCTTCACGATGCCAACGGTAACCCAAGACTTGATGTGGCAGCCGACGGCGATACGATCCGGGCAATCTGGATGAAGGGCGCTCCACAATCGGATTGCTCGACTTTTGCAGTTAGCCGTTCAGACAGTCCACGGGATCGCTTCGACCAGTTGTTTGCGCTGCTCGATACCAGCAAACCGGATGAAGAGGTCGCAGCCAAGGTTGCGGATGCTACACGTTTCCCGCCGATCGTTTACGCCCTGCCGGAACTCGATCAGACGACCTATTCACAACGTTATAGCAAATCGATCTCCGAGTTCTGGACTCGCTACAGAACAACACTATCAGACGAACTGACGGCGATGCCGATCTCCACGGACGCAGAGCGCAAGGCATTGAGCGAACGGGTTGATGCTGCCCTGTCCAACACCCTGCGTTCCTCCGCTGACAACAATGGTTTTCGGGACATGGTGACGATGCTGCAAAAGACGGCCGATCGCCTGGCCGACAGCGGTGCCAGCCCGGCCACCGTTCTCGGTAACAGCGACGCGGGCCTGATGTGTCAGCGTTTTACCAACCTCAACTTTGCCTATGACTATTTCGAATTCGACAAGCTTCAGCTCGCAACCGCCGTTCCTTTCGATTACTGGACGCGCGACATGGCAGAGAAATTCCTGGAGGATGCGCCGGGTTGCAAAGCCATTCACAAGGACTATTCTCAGCGTCTGGCATCGCAGTGGGCTGAAATACAGAAGAGCCAGCAATTCATTGAGACATTGCGTGCGGAACAGGCCCGTCTGCGTGCCCTTCCTGCAACGGTCGAAACGCTGGTTGACACAAAAAATCTCCAGCCCGACCCGGAAAAAGTGCGTCTTGGTTATGGCCAGTCCAATCTTTCGGACCGTTTCTTCGGTAGCCCTCTGGATGCCCGACGTCAGGAAATTCTGTCCATTGCCATGAAGGACATTGATGATCAGGTCGCGTCCTATTCGTTGGAAAAACCGGACGCTGCCAAACAGATCGGCGACCTTTGCGATCAGCTTGGATACCTTCGTAATCTCGGTGAAGACCAGCGCACGACAGTGCGTGAAAAATGTGAGGCTGTCCGCACAACACTCGACGAAAAGCAGACAACTGCAGCCCTCGAGAAGGTGACCGCTGCGTTCGCCTCCGTTGAACCAAGTACCGAACAGGCCAAAGTGGCACGCGAACTGTGCAGCGATCTGCCTTCCAAGTTGAGCGGTAACGCGTTCTCTGCCGTCCATAGCGCTTGCCAGGTCGAGACGACGAAGCTGGCAAAGAAGGAAGATGAATTGCGTTGCACCAACGCGCTGGCCGCTTCGGGTGCATCGGAAGACTTCCTTGAAACAACAGTTGCCGTGGCCGAAACCAGTGGAACATCAAAGGCTCCACTGAAGGACCTCGTCTGCAAGGGTGCGGTGCGCGAGATCAATGTCAGCTTCTCCAGCAGCGGCATGCTGATGTGGAAAACGCAGGCCATGACCGTTCGTTTCCCTAATGATGAAGAGCCATGGCAATTTGTCCTGAACGAAGATGAAAACGATGCGGACTGGGTACTCGCCGTCGAAGACAAGTCAACGATCGAGCGGCTGGAAAAGCAGCGCATGCGCATCGAGATCGTCTCGGCCTGCTTCATGGGTTCGCCAGCCTGCCGCCCCTGATCCTGGAAAACCGTTGAGTGTAAAGGGGCGGGCCAATACCTGCCCCTGTTTCTCTGCCCTCTGTTCTGCGAGACCATCCATGACTTTTTCGAGATTATCCGCACTTGGCCTTGTGGCTGGCATTTGCATCGCGTCGACATCACACGCCGCCGAAGTCCGTTCGACCTATTCCGAAACCCTTGCCTGCCCGGTGACTGAAGAGGGCGAGGATGCCTTTATTCGGGAATGCACCGGCCCCGGAAATGTTCGGGCTGTGCTGCAATATGTCGAAGGGCTGGTTGGCGTGTTTTACCTGCCTATGGGTGGTAAGACGCCGTTGGAACGTGACGACATGTTCGAGATCAGCCCCAAGGCACGCCAACCCTATGGTGCGAAGCTTGAATGGCGCCAGCGCGTAGGTGATGCCACGCCTTGCGCAGCCGTGATCCGTGTCTTTACAAATAAGGGTGAGGTACTGGTGGTCAATGAACTCGCAACCGGCAACCGCATCGGCGTCGTGAAGGCCAACCAGCAGGCACGTGTTCTTGCTGATCGCACCTGTGGTGAAGCAAAGGCAGTGCCCACTTTCGCAGAAGCAGAAAGCACACCGGTGGTCAAACCGGTCACGTTGCCGGCAGAAAACGGCAATGTGTCAGATGCCGCGCGTTTGGGTAGGGAACGCTTCATGCAGATCTACATAGAGACTGGCATCGTCGGCGCAATCGAGGCAATCGAACAATGCTATAGTGATTTTCAGAAACAGCCGTCTGCAACAAAGCTTGCAGAATGTGGGGCAATTGATCTGACAGGCGCTGAAGCTGACGGTTCCGTCTTGAGCAGTCGGCCGGACCTGCAACAGGCTTTCCTTGCAAAGGATAAACCGGCGGCACGGCTCACCGCGGGGATGAAAACACTTGGCCTCGATGACAGGGCGCGCCAGACCTTCACTCAAGAATTCGAAACGGCCACCGGCATGCGCGTCGCTGCTCAAGCTCCAGCAAAACCGCAGAGCGGATCAGTCTTCAACTTTTCCGAATGATCGGGGCCGCGATACGCCAATACAAAAGCCATCACGACCGGTGTCGTGATGGTGGCGATCAGACGTGGTCCGCTTTAAGCATGTTGTCTTCATCTTCACATACAGGAACCAAACCTGCGTGCCCTTCGTTTGCAATCTTGAGAGCGGTAGCACCTTCGTTGCCGCTCATCACGTAAGGAAACGAGATGATGGTGAAGTCGTTGGGTAAGGGCGATAAGGTCGCCTGGAACACAAGTCAGGGTGAAACCAAGGGTAAGATTGTCCGAAAACAGACCTCAGCGACCAAGATAAAAGATCATCCGGTCAAGGCAACACCCGACGATCCGCAATATATCGTGGAAAGTGAGAAATCAGGAAAGCGGGCCGCCCACAAGCCCGATCAACTCCGCAAGCTGAGTTGACGCGCCTACGGGTCGAGCTTCCGCCTCCCGATCCAAACAAGTCATTGCGTATCAGCTACCAGCGAGATTGATCTTCCCGTTTTCTTCGCCGTCCCAATACTGGATCACCTCGGCACTAACCTTCAAAAGTGCAAGTCCGGGCGTTTCGATACCGTCAGGAAACCAGTGATCGAGGCCATTTGTCCAATGCTCAGCAAAGTAGCTGCGATCTCTGATAATTTCAGCGACGCCGCCAATGGAGATGAATATTCCCGGTTTGCCAAGCAGACTGGGCGGCTCACTAAAGGTCAGCGTAACATTGCGGTCCCTGTTGATTTCGGAAATTTTTGACGTGTCGTCATAGGTAAAAAACCACGAGTCCCCGTCATACTCGACGTCACCATTATTGCTCATTGGCCGGGTGGCAATTCGCCCATCCTCTCGGCGTGTGCACATCATGCAGAAGTCAATCTTGCGGATATGCTCTGATAGGTTTTCCATGTTCCTCGTTGTCGTCATAATCGCTCCTCCCGCGATGGATGGCAAAGGCCACGCCGACGCGCCATTCATTCAGGATTTATGAGAAAACCACTCATGACAGCGCAGACAGATGTAACCATTCCACTCGTCATCCGTTCCATCGTCAACAAGACCAGTTAATCGAGTTCAGCGGTTGCGGTGGTGGCGCCAAAGTGCAATCACACAAATTGCCTGCTGTTGCAGGCAGCAACTTGCGAAATGTCTTTATGTTCGACCCGCTGATAATATACGCTGATGGCTCTTATGATCCTGCGACCCAGACGGGTGGCTGGGCCTTTGCCGTGTATGAAACCGGACAACTCATTCATTCGGCTCACGGGAACGACGCGGGCCTGACCAACAATACATTTGAAGTGCTGGCCGTCATGAACGCGGTGATGTGGGTGCATGGCCATGCGCAGGGCCGGCAAGTCGTTCTGCGAACCGACTCCGTGCATGTTGTCGAAGGATGCCGGCACTGGCGGGCGATCTGGCGTGGCAATGGCTGGAAACGTATCAACCCAAATCAGCGGGCACGGAAAAGGCAGATAGCTGATGCATCGCTTTGGAAAGAACTGGACGGGTTTCTCCTGCGTCATCCAACCATTGAGATAGAATGGTGTAAGGCGCATTCCGGCATCGAGGGCAACGAGATGGTGGACAGAATGGCGCGGGCTGCCGGGAAGATGTTACCACCCTAATCCGCCAACGTATCGATCGTCGCAAATCCCTGGAAACTGGATTTCTCTGAACATGACCCTGGCAGAACTCATACAAGGGTATCGCCCCCATATCGAAGACGCTTCCGTGGGCGTGCGGCGCAGTTGGGAAGAGACCTTCAAATATACGCTGAAACATTATCCGCCAGAAACCCGTCTAGAGGATTTCGATCTGGAAATATTGGCAGAAAAAATGTCCGCCGAAGGTATTCAGCCGCGTTTTGTGGATGGCTACGTCAAACGTTGGCGTGACCTGCTGCAGCAACAGAGGGAAACCCGACTACCGGGTCAGTGATATCTAAACAAGCCCTCATTGCTCAATGCCACACCACCCCGGAAGATGCCGTGCCTCGCCCGATTTCGCCAGCTTCATGGCTGTTGCCACGGCCTCATCAAAGGCACGATTGACATAATCAAGGCCGATACGGCGCCGGAGAAAATCAGCCCAGACAAATTCCGAAAATGGAACTGCGACTTTGGCAAATCCTCCGGCCATCCGTAGATAACCGGCGAGAGATCTAAAAGGGTCGTCTTTGAGATCCTCGACCTTTTTCGGAATGTCGTCAGTGTGCCGTCGCAGGCCAGCGACATCAAATGGATAGATCAGATTTTTATGGTCCATCACCGACCAGAATTCGTCTTTGTCCAGACGCGCGAGATTGCTGACAACGCTGCTCAGGACATGTTCAACGCCTTCCTCGTGCAGGGCACGGACAAGATGATGATGATCAACAAGGAACAATCTGCCTTTGGGGCCAGCAACGACAGGAACAATATGATGGCCAAGAAAACCATCGCCCCGTGTCGGGGCTGTTTCCCGCCACTCTTTTCTTTTCAGTTCTACCTCGCGAAAGCCAACCGTGATCTGGGTCGGTCGCAATTTTGTAATCTCCGTACGGGTGAGGCGGGGTTCATAAATATGCGTCATGTCTGCTCCCTTGTTTTTTCCAAAGCAGTAACAGCATCGTCGACACTATAATTTGCACGGCGTAATAAATCCTCACCGCCACCAAGTGCCAACACGTCACGCACGGCGTCATGCATTCGGGCATAACGAATGGTGATATTGCGCTTGCGCAGGTTGGCATCGAACTCCAGCAAGGCATCAAGTGCTGTCGTATCAAGCTCAAATGTTTCTTCCAGACTGACAATGGCAGTGTTTGTGTCCGGATTTGCAAGAATTAAACGTGTGATGTCGGCAAAGATCGGCTCTGCATTGCCAAAAAACAGTGGCTGCGCCGGGCGCAAAACCATAATACCCGCCGGAGCCTCGGCATCCGGGTGCCGTTTCAGGTCTACAAAATTATGGCTACTGCCTAACCGACCCAGCACCATGATAAGGGGTGATGACAGTCGACGCAGGAATACAGCAAAGGACAGCACGATCGCCGCCAACATGCCATCCAAAACACCAAAAAACAGCACGCCCGCCGTTGCACCAAGAGCAAGGATAAGGTCGTGTTTCAAGCGCCACAACTTGATCAGCGGAGAGGGATCAAGTGCATGGAGCAGGGCGACAATGATGATTGCGGAAAGTGCCGCTTGCGGAATGTAAGCAAACCATGTGGACGCCACCAGACAGAAGATTGCCAGTCCGACGGCGGCAACCGCGGAAGCAAACCGCGTCTGCGGATTGGCGGCCTCACTGGCTGCCCCTGCAGAAAACCCCGCACCTACCGGCATTCCCTGCAAAGCGGCACTGGCAAGGTTTGCGATGCCAAGCGCTTTTAGCTCATTGTTCGCATCGACATTCTCACCATGCCTGAGCGACAATCCTCGTATTGTACCCCAGGATTCGGCAAACAGGATTAGTACCAAAGGTGGAGCAAAGCGCGCCACGTGGGAAAGTTCATCAAACGAGATCGCCGTGAAGCTGCCCCAGATCCCTGACAGATCGATTGATCCAACGATAGCAACGCCTTTGTCCTGCAGATTGAGCAGTATCGAAACGGGAATAACGAGTGCCAGTACCACAAGGCTTGCCGGCAATTGTGGAATCCGCCGCATGGCCAATAGAAAGGCCAGAGCTGCAGCCGCAACCGAAAGGCTATATGTATTCCACTGATCTGGATTGGTCATGATGCGCCAGATCGTCTCAAAAGTGCCGGCTCCTGTGGTCGACACCCCTGAAATCAACGGGAACTGTTTCAAGGTAATCAGTATGGCGAGGCCAAAAGTGAAACCGCGCAGCACCGGCCTAGAAATCACACTGGAGAGTGCACCGAGTTTCAGCAGGCCTGCTGCCAGAAACAACAGCCCGACAAAAAACACCACCACGGCAACCAGCAGCATTTTTTGTCCAGGCTCAGGGACCAGCGCGACCAGCATAGCAGCCAATATCGCTGCGGACGAAGAAGTCGGTGAGATAATCGCAAAGCGACTACGCCCGAGGACCGCATAAACCAGACAGCCTGCAACCGCAGCGTAGAGTGCGTGTTGAGGAGGCACCCCGGCGATGCCGGAATAGGCAATAGCCTCGGGAAGCATGAGGCCAGCGACAGAGAGCCCTGCGAGAATATCCCGCCCTTTGTTAGTCACGTGGCACCTTGATCATCAGCGAAGTCCTTACAGACCATTCCCATGTACTATAGAGAGGAAGACTAACTTGAATTCCCAATGAAAATCCAGACCGCAAAACAGGCTGCATTCCAGCAGCTAAAGCAGGTCGCCGCGCAGGTTCAGGCGCATGATCAAATACTTTGAAAAATCAGAACATGCTTTTATAGTTTTCAATTGTGGGGAGCTGACGAGCACAGGCGCACTTAAACTGCCGATGATTACAGACGTCAGGAGACCCACGGTGAAATGCGTTAACCCAAACAGATAAAAACTGTCTAAGGTAACGGTTCAGAAAGCGCCCCGAGGCGAAGGTATCGGCGTTCAAACGCCATCAGGATATCTACAGTGACCACGCGCTTCACCCAATTCAAATTGGTAGGCCCCGCGCTCATACTTATCGCCATTCTTATCATGGGGCTGGCGACCATTCCTTATTATGGAATGGAGCGCCTGGATGCAGATGTCCGGGAGCGTCAGGAAACCCTGGTAAAGAGAAACATCTCCATCTGGATCGAAGACGTTGAGTTCGCCCTGACGGCGTGGACGATCTGGGACGAATCCATCGCCAAAATCGATAACGCATTTGATTTCGAGTGGACGGACCGCAACATTGGTCGCTCACTGATTGGCACGTCGAGAACACGTTTTGCCTCCATCCTGGATGCCGATGGCAAGATGATCTATTCAAGAACGGCAGAGGAGGTGCAGGAACGACCTTTCTTTGCACGCGGCGCGGAGGCAATAGGCAAGGACGCACAAAGCCTTGTTGAAAACATTCGCGCTCGGGAAAACTCTGTCACGACAGATGGAATTCCGGCCCCGATTGCGCTCAGCAAGATTGAAGTCATCGGAACCGACGCGGTTCTGCTCACTGCCAGCCTTTTCCAACCTGATTTCAAGACGGCAATTCCGCGCGGCAAGACCGCCCCCATTCTGGTATCGGCAACGCCGATTGCTGGCAGCTTGCAGGAATTTGTCGGTACACGTTTTCTGCTTGATGATGCGGTTATCGGCCCAATGGATCTGGTCCCGTCAGGGCATGCGCGGGTTGAGATTGCTGTTGGCCTCAACGGGCAATCCGAAGTGCTTTCCTGGCATCCTCCAACGCCCGCGCGTGATCTGATGCGCCAGTCTCTGCCGCTTATATCGGCCGTCATCATCGTGTTGGTCGTCGGTGGCGTCTTTGTTGCAAGGCTCTCACAACGCGCCGCAGTGTCATTGGTAACTGCAGAACAAAATATGCGGCACGCCGCAACCCATGATTTTCTGACCGGCCTTCCAAACCGCGCGATGCTGGAAAGCGAATTCAAGAGACTTGCCGGACCGGGCGATCTGGTGGTGGCGTGCGTTGATCTCGACGGCTTCAAGGGCGTCAATGATCGTCATGGACATGCTGCCGGTGACGAACTGTTGAAACAGGTTGCTGAGCGCCTGCAGGCAAATGGCCGTGAAAACGACGTTGCCTTCCGCTTGGGCGGCGATGAGTTTGTCATATTCATGCCTGCCTCGTCCCTTGAGGGTGCCGAATGGCGTTGCCGCAAATTATCTTCGCATTTGTCCGAGCCCTACATCATTCAGGGTGCTGAAGTGGTTGTTGATGCATCTTTTGGCCTCAGCGACATTCACATCAACGTGGCCAATACGTGTGATCAGGCCCTTAAGCAGGCAGACACCGCCCTTTACGCTGCTAAAGCCAGAGGTCGTGGAACGGTCGTCACCTTCTCATCGCTGACGCAGAGTAAGACACCCCGCAGCTTGCTTGCCGCTTACGCCTAAAGTGTCATGCCGTGGAGATCGCCTGATCAAAAGTCGCCTCGCGGCCATGACTTTACCCAGGTGACTTTGCAAACAGTTGCTTTGGCTGCGCCGTTACGATAGCCCGAATGCAAGTGCAGATCGTTTGGGACACCCATGCCGAAGATTGACGCGACATTAGCGCTGGTGGAGCGCGTTCAGGCCGTTGCTGGCACTCTGACAGCCACCGAACAGAAATTGATCTCCGAACTTTTGAAAGCCCCGCGCGAGGTGGCTATCGGCACATCGAGCGAATTTGCCGCCCGGCTCGGTGTGCATGAGGCAACAACATCCCGTCTGGCTCGCAAACTTGGGTTTGCCTCCTACGCCGAGTTTCGCGACGAATTGCGCCGCGAATTCCTCAAGGTTGCCGATCCCGCTGAACGCATTTCCGCAACACTGACCGACGCGCGCGCGCAAGGTTTTCTGCCGCTCCTTGTTGCAAGCGAAATTGCAGCCTTGACCGGAATTGCTGATCATCTGGGCGACAGCCATGTTCTCGAAGCGGCCGAAAAGCTTGATCGCCGCCGCGTCTTCATCTATGGGCAGGGCAATGCCGAAGTATTGTCCGTGCTGATGGAGCGCCGTCTGCGGCGACTTGGCATCGACAGTCACCCGCTGGCAGGCAGCCGGCGTGATCTTGCAGAGCAGATGCTGACACTCTCTCAGGATGACACTCTGCTGATCTTTGCCTTCCGCCGCCAACCACCAGATTACGAGCAACTGATGCAAGTTGCTGCCGACACCGGTGCTTCGACAGTTATCATTTCCGGCACCATCGGCCCGTCACTAACCCCAAGCCCGGATGTGCTGCTTTCTGCCCCGCGTGCGGGCATGCCCAACAGCTTCCAAACGCTAACGGTGCCAATGGCAGTCTGTAACGCTATCATATTGGCATTGGCGGAACGGCGAGGGCCAGACGCACTCGCAGCTCTCGACCGCCTCGGCAGCCTGATTGCGCAGTTTGAACGATAGATTTGCAAGATAACTTGCACGTCATAAAATTGTAGCAAGAAAACATTACAAACGGCGCAGACCCATTAAAGGAGTTTTCCATGCGCCGCTTCATTGTCACTGCCGTTTCATGCCTCATGGCTACCGCTACCTTCGCCGAAGACCTCGACGCCAAGACTGCCACCGACCTGCTGGCGCAGGCCAAGCAGGAAGAAAAGGTCACAGTCTACGCCTTCACCAGCCGCATTGGTCGAGTTGAAAAAGCCTTCGAGGCTGCCTATCCCGGAATCGACATGGTGACGTTCGACATGTCGTCGACCGAACAGATCGCCCGGATCAAGAGTGAAGCGCAGGCAGGTCTGCCGGGCGCCGATGTCATCTACATCTCCGATGCCCCTGTCGTTTTGACAGAATTGTTGGCCAACAATCTGGTGGTTTCCTATGTGCCGCCACGCGTCGCAGGCACTGTTGCCGATCAAAACAAATCACCACTGCTGGCGCAGCGCCTTTCCACCAAAGTGCTGATGTATAATGAAGAAGCCCATCCGGATGGTTCTCCCGTCAAAAACCTCTGGGATTTGACAAAACCGGAATGGAAAGGTCGCGTCATTATGGTCGATCCGTTGCAACGCGGTGACTACCTCGACCTGATGACCGAAATCGTCCTGAAGTCGGACGAGATGGCAAAATCCTACGAAGCCGCATTCGGTAAAGCAATTGCGCTCACCGATGGTAACGAAAATGCAGGTGAGCAGTTCATCAGCGATCTCTTTGCCAATGATCTCGTTCTTGTCGGCTCCACCGATGACGTCAACAAGGCCATCGGCGCAAAGGGGCAGGAAAAGCCACCAATCGGTTTCACCAGCTATTCTGACCGTCGCGATAATGAAGATGAAGGTTGGGCGTTGCAAGTCGCCAACGACGTGACACCGTCTAACGGCATTGTTTTTCCTGCATTTCTGGCGTTGAACCCCAAGCCGGCCAACCCGGCTGCAGCCCGCCTTGCTGTCGACTTCCTTATGGGTGACGACAGCGAAACCGGCGGCGAGGGTTTCAAGCCATTCTATGTAGCCGGTGACTGGGCGACACGTTCCGATATCACGCCCCACAAGGATGCCATCCCACTCGCAGATTTCAAGGGATGGCAAATCGCACCCGCAGAAACCGCCAAAATCCGCGCCAATGTGGCGGACTTCATTCTCGCATTGCAGTGAGCACTGTCAGGTGACGACAGGGATTGCACCTCACGAGACAAAAGCCCTCTCCCAGTCAACGGGGAGAGGGTTGTTTGCCAGGAGCTGCCGCGGTCTATCGCCGTTTGGTGATGCAGGCTGGCTCGTTGAACAAGGACTAGCGGGCACACAGCAATGCCCTTGGAGTACCACATGAAATCCCTGAGCGGACCGATTGGTTCAGCACTCAACAAACGTGGCCTGACGCTTGTCATGGCACTTGTACTTGTCGGTCTGGTGGCAGCCCCACTGGTAACCATTCTGGCGCAAACCATTTACCCCTCGGCGTCCGCATGGGGCGATGTCCTGGCAAGCCGACTGTCGCAGAACCTGTTTTGGCGCCCGACATTTAACACCATGGTCATTGGCCTCGGTGTGGCTGGTGGCTGTGTTCTGCTGGGTGGCTTTCTCGCCTGGCTGGTTGTGATGACTGACATTCCCGGCCGGCCGGTCATCGCATTCATGGCCACACTGCCCTTCATGATCCCTAGTTTCGCAACAGCGCTCGCCTGGGGCACCGTATTTCGCAACGGTCGTGTTGGCGGTGGCGGCGGCTTGCTGGAAGGGTGGGGGTTCTCTGTCCCTGACTGGTTGTCATGGGGTATCACACCAACGATCATCGTATTGATCGCCCATTACTATGCACTGGCGTTTACCGTCATTGCAGCAGCGCTTGCCGCCGTTAACGGTGATCTTGTTGAAGCCGCACAAATGACCGGTGCATCACGCAAACGTATCCTGTTCGGTATTGTCCTGCCGGTCGTTACACCCGCCATTATTGCTGGCGGCTCTCTTGCCTTTGCCGGAGCAGTGTCCAATTTCGCAGCACCGGCACTGCTCGGATTGCCCGTTCGTATGCAAACACTATCGACGCGGCTATTCGGCATGATCGAAATCGGCCAGACGGAGCGCGGTTACGTGCTCGCCATATTGCTGATCGGCATTTCTGCGATCTTCCTTGGACTTGGCAACCGCATGCTGTCGGGTCGCCGCAACTTCGTGACGATTGGCGGCAAGGGTGCGGTGCCCCGCCGCACAACACTCGGCAGTGCACGCATACCGCTGACGCTCATTGCTTGGATCATCTGTGTCCTCACCACCATTTTACCGATCCTGCTTCTGGTGGCAGCAAGCCTTGCGCCGTCATCGCTCGCACTGTTTTCAGACTGGACGATGCATTATTGGATTGGCGAGGCCAATCCGGCATTTGCCCGTGGCCAGCCGGGTATCTTTCATAATCCGCAGCTTATCTCGGCAATGACCACAACGCTGATCCTGGGAGCATCTGTAGCACTTGCTGCCAACATTATTGGAACACTGATCGCCGTCGCCCTGACGCAACAGAAAGTGCGGGTTCTCAGCAATGTTGTTTCCCAACTCAGCTTCCTGCCGATGCTGCTTCCCGGTATTGCTTTTGCGGCTGCCTACATAGCACTCTACGGCGCGCCGATTGGTCCCTTGCCGGCACTTTACGGCACAAAACTACTGCTGGGCTTGGCCCTGACCGCCGCCATGTTGCCTTTTGCCGTGCAGACAGGGCGGGCAACCGTAGCGCAGATTTCCGGCGATATTGACGAGGCCGCCCGTATGACCGGTGCAGGTTTCTTCCGTCGACTGGGTGCAATCACCCTGCCGCTAGCGGCACGTGGTCTTGTCGCTGGCCTTTTGATCACCTTCGTCAACGTCATTGGCGATCTGGCAATCACCATTCTGCTTTACACACCGACATCACCACTGTTGGCCGTCCTGTCCTACTCCTATGCGTCGGATGGCTTCCACCAGTTCGCCAATGCCGTGACGCTGGTCATCCTCATCATATCCATGCTGGCCACCGGCGCTGCAACCCTGCTGCGCGGCCGCCGCCGCCAATCTTTCAGCTGAGGCAAAATTTTGATTTCGCTCGACAATATCTCAAAATCCTTTGGCACATCCAATGCCGTGTCCAACGTCAGTTTCTCTGTTCCCGACGGTGCATTTCTTGTGCTTCTCGGCCCATCAGGGTGCGGCAAAAGCACAATGTTGAGGATGCTTGCCGGTCTCGATCAACCAACATCAGGCAAGATGTTGTTCGGTGATACGCTTGTCGCAGACGGCGACACTGGCAACTCGTTACCGCCAGCAGAGCGCAATGCCGGTCTGGTGTTCCAATCCTACGCCCTCTGGCCGCATATGACCGTTGCCGGCAACATCGAATGGCCGCTGAAGATTGCCAAACTGGCCGGCGAACAACGGCGCACCCGTGTGCTGGAAGCCATGGAAATGCTCGGAATTGAAAAACTCGCCAACCGGTATCCCGGCGAAATTTCCGGCGGGCAGCAACAGCGCGTCGCCCTTGCACGCATGATCGCTCCCCGGCCAAAAATCATGTTATTCGACGAGCCGCTCTCCAACCTCGACGCAACATTGCGGGTGGAGATGCGCTTCGAACTTCTCAAAGTTCATGCGGCAACAGGCGCCACGGCCGTCTATGTCACGCATGATCAGGTGGAAGCAATGACAATGGCGACCCATGTGGCTGTGATGAACGACGGTCGTATCGAGCAGTTCGATGCGCCAGAGCGGCTGCTTGCAGAACCGGCCTCTGCCTTCGTTGCCGGTTTCGTCGGCACGCCACCTGCCAACCTCATTCCCATCGACGATGGCAAGTGGTTCGGCACCCTGCCGGACCCTTTGCTGCGCACCTACAGTGGCCACGCCATGGTGCGGGCAGAACAGATAGAGCTTGCTGACGAGCTGGGTCCGCGAACATTTGAAGCGGTGTTGGCAGAGGTTGTGCCGATGGCTGGACGATTTCTGATTACCGGCATCATCAACGGTAACCGTATCACCGCCATCTCCGACCGCCTATCGCGGCAATCCGGCAAATTATACTTCCGCCTTCCAACAGCTCCCGCGGCAATTTTCGATACACAAGGAACACGCAATTCATGAAACGCATACTTCTGGTCCGGCACGGCGAAAGTGAATGGAACGCCGTTCGTCGCCTGCAAGGGCAGGCCGATATCGAGCTTTCCGCGCGCGGTGAACAGCAGGCGCGTGCCTTGGCTCCCATGGTTGCCAGCTTCAACCCCGACATGGTGCTTACCTCCGACCTGAAACGCGCTGCAGATACCGCCGCCCTGCTCGGCCATGCCGACGCAATCAGGGAGCCATTGCTGCGGGAACAGAATGTCGGTGCATGGACGGGTGTCGAAATTGCCCAACTTATGTCGGAAACGCCAGACGCCTATGCCGGTTGGCGCGCAGGCACCTTCGCACCTGAGAATGGTGAGATCTGGGCTCAATTTCGCACCCGCATTGGCCATGCGATTGAGCAGGCCCTAAACACAGATGCCGGTACGGTTTTGATGGTTTGCCATGGCGGCGTGATCCGCGCTGCACTCGACAGCGCTTTGGATCTTGCCCCCAAGAGTATTATACCGGTTGGACCAGCAAGTCTGACAATTCTTGCTTTTCCAAAAGGCGAGGCAAGGCTGGAGGTTTTCAACGCCACAACCTTTGCCCCCATCCTTGACGCACCGGACTGAGATCAATCTCCGTCGACGGAGACCTGCTCACCGGTCTCAGGATGAAAACGCACTTCAATACGGCGACCGTCCTTGTTACGGCCTTCGACTTCGTAGCAGCCGTCATCGATGTCGACTTCACGCACCTCAATACCAAGAGCGGTGGCACGTTCGCGAACCTGTGCCTCACTCATCCACTTGTCGGTCTGGACATTGCCGCAGTGACGATCGTGCCGATCATCGGCGTAGGCGGTAGAGACCAATGCAGTGGTGACAAGTGCTGCGGCGATAACGAGAGTCTTCATGGTCGATCATCCTTTCAGGGGTGGCGGGCAACCTCTGCCCGTTTGATGCCACAACACTATGCGGCGTGCCCTGAGCGATAACTGACAGGCTTTGTCAGCGAATTGTCAGTTTGAGAATGCTAATGTCGGCAGCATGTTGAACCGTATTTTCCATTTCTTGCCCGTAGCATGCATGCTGGTGCTAACCCTGGCACCCATCAATGCCACAGCAAAGGATCTTGATCGTTTGCGCGATGCGGTAAAACGCGGCGATGTGCTACCACTCTCCGTATTGCAGGAGAAGCTGCGCATCTCCTATCCGGGCGACATCATAAAGGTGGAACTCGACGAAGATGATGGCCACTTCATTTACGAGTTCAAAGTGTTGCAGGCCAATGGCCGGCTTTACGAGATTGAGATGGACGCTAAGGATGGCACTATTCTCGATGTTGATGACGACGATTGAGGCCAATGCGGGTTTTGCTTGTTGAAGATGATCTGCGGATTGCCCGCGACGTAAGCCTGCACCTTTCACGGGCGGGCTATCTCGTTGAGCACGAAATCGATGGCGAAAGTGGCTGGTATCGAGGCGACAGCGAGGAGTTTGCCGCCGTCGTGCTTGATCTTGGTTTACCCAGCCTCGATGGCCTTTCCATCCTTAAACGCTGGCGAAGGGATGAGCGCGCGTTACCTGTTCTCATTTTGACCGCACGTGGCAATTGGGAAGAGCGGGTCGAGGGAATTGACGCCGGTGCCGACGACTATCTCGTCAAACCCTTTCATATGGCAGAACTGTTGGCCCGCCTGCGGGCCATCATGCGTCGATCCCAACATACGGCAAGCCCAATCCTGACGGCGGGTCGGATAAGGGTCGATCCACGTAGCCGCACTGTTTCGATAGATACCGAACCTGTCGATGTCACACCCCTCGAATATCGCTGCCTTCACTACCTGATGGCCAATGCGGAGCGACACGTCTCGCAACTGGAGTTGACCGAACAGTTATACGCGCAGGATTTTGAGCGTGACAGCAATTCGGTGGAAGTTCTGATCGGCCGACTGCGCAAGAAGTTTGGCAAGCAGGTCATCACCACCCGCCGTGGTTATGGCTACAGGATTGACAAGGCATGAAGCGACCGCTTTCCATCCGTGCTCGATTTCTAATGGTATCGCTGATTGTCGTGCCCCTAGCACTGGCATTGGCAGCCTTGTTCATGACGTCGATATTCTCAAGCAATCTGGAAGGACGGCTGGAAGACGAACTGAAAGGGCATATCAACACCATTGCCGGCTCGATACGCGTGAGCGCCGACGGTGGAATAGAACATCCACTTGGCTTGATGGATCGACGTTTCTCGCAGGCATATAGCGGGCTTTACTGGCAGATCGGCGACGCTGCACAGCCTGCGCTTTACCGCTCGGAATCCCTTTGGGACACCAGCCTTCCACGACCGGCGGATCTGCCAGACGACGGCGCCGTACATAGTTACGTTGCCAACGGGCCGGAAAACACCAGACTGATTGTGTTGGAACGTCAGATCATGGTCAGTGGGCCAAGCGGCCTGAAGCCGGTTCAGATTTCCGTGGCCGCAGACACGAAGGCACTGGATGACGCAAGCCGTGGATTTACGCTTGAAATCCTCCCTTACCTTGCCGGACTTGCGGTTTTCCTGATTGGCGCTTCGCTAGTGCAGGTAGTCTACGGTCTGAAGCCACTGGCCGACCTGACCAAAGGACTGGACCGCATCAGGGAACGCCATAGTGGGCGTCTCATTGGTACTTTGCCAGCTGAATTTGCACCTGTGGAACAAGCAGTTAATCGCCTGTTGGAAACACAGGCGCAGTCACTCAGCAAGGCGCGTGCCCGTGCCGGTGATCTTGCACATGGCCTCAAGACGCCGCTCACCGTACTTTCCAATGACGCTTTGACCTTACATGAGCGCGGCCATCAGGACCTCGCCGAGGAAATTGAACAGTTGGTGCAATTGATGCGCGGCCATGTCGAACATGAACTGGCACGCAGCCGCATCGTAACCAATGCCGACATGCGCCAGACCGATGCCAATGTCGAAACAATCATCGGGCAAATCGTCAAAACCTTGCAGCGAACACCAAAAGGCGAGGCACTTGAATGGCAAGTCGACATTAACGCGCCGCCGGATGTGCCCGTTGACGCACAAGACCTGCGTGAACTAATTGGGAATTTGACGGAAAACGCCGTTAAATGGGCAGCCGGTCAGGTTTCCATTACCTGGAAAGACGGCCGCTTAATCGTTGCTGATGATGGCCCGGGGGTTGACCCGGAAAAAATCCGCAGCATGACCGAGCGCGGTGTACGACTGGACAGTCAGACACCAGGGAGCGGTTTTGGCCTATCGATTGCACAGGAAATCTGTGAGGTTTATGGCCTGGTTCTGTCCATCGAAAACCGGCAGGGCAGCGGCCTGATGGCGTCAGTGCTCTTTAAAGACATCGCGACAAACAACACCGGCAATTAAACGCAAACGCAGTCACACCCGCCAATATGGTTCAGAAAGGGCGCCTGTTTCACCCAGAAGGTCATCCGGGACGTCTGCCTGCTTCCAATTTTCTCGGATATTGGAAGACCTAAAGCCCAAAGGCGGACATCGTGCCTAGAAAAATGATCCGCCTACGGTCGGCATTGTCCACGCCGACCTGATCAAGATTTTTGCTGGGCTGGCCGCGTCTAAAAAACCGGTGCCTCGCAAAAAAATCGCAATGTCAGTCTTCAAGACCTGTAGCGACGACCGAAATCTTGAAGGCTCCTTCAAGTGTCGGGTCAAAAGAAGCGCCCATAACCACGTCCGTTTCTTCGCTCACGGCTTCACGAACCAGTGTCATGGCTTCATCGATCTCATAAAGCGTCAGGTCTCTACCGCCGGATATCGACACAAGCGCGCCGCGTGCGTGCTTAAGTGACGGCAAGCCCAACAGTGGGTTGGAGATTGCTTCAGCCGCTGCGAGCGATGCACGGTTTTCCCCACGCGCTTCGGCGGTTCCGATCAGCGCACGTCCGCCTCCCTTCATGACGTAGACCACGTCTGCAAAGTCAAGATTGACCAAGCCGTCGCGGAGAATGAGATCCGTTATGGACTTCACGCCCAAGGCGAGAACCTTGTCGGCGATTTTCAACGCACTGTCGAATGTCGTGCCGGGATTGGCGATTCTCAGCAGATTCTGGTTCGGAATAACGATCACGATATCTGCTGCAGCAAGCAGGCCATCGACACCCTGCTGTGCCGCCTTGAGGCGTTTGGTGCCTTCAAAGCTGAATGGCAGCGTCACGACGCCCACTGTCAGGATGCCTTTTTCTTTGCATGCCTGAGCAATGACCGGCGCTCCACCTGTACCCGTTCCACCGCCCATGCCAGCAGTGATAAAACACATATCGTAACCGGCAAGATGATCCATGATTTCGTCCATGGTATCGATCGTCGCCTGCCGTCCGATTGCAGGATCAGCGCCAGCACCAAGCCCACCGGTCAGTTCAGGACCAAGTTGAATAAAACGCTTGGCAGCGGTGTTTTTAAGTGCCTGCGCATCCGTGTTTGCTGCCATAAAATCAACACCATAGTCAGCCTCCGCAATCATGTTGTTGATTGCGTTTCCGCCGCCACCGCCAACACCGATGACGGCAATTTTGGGAGCGGTAGGGGAGGTGTTCATATGCTGCATTTTATTCCTCGTTAACTAACTTTTGCGGACATCACCTATCAGATTTGCATCTGATGCACTATGTCATTTGAACTGCATTTGTTTGCGGAGACATTGTCCTACGCCCCTAGTCCCAAGCATGATCGTATATTTACTATGAGGCGCACAGTGACCGTGAGGCTGAACCCCTTGCAATAGACGGGGAATTTCCAGTTTCTCAGCCACGGGCCTTTTACTATTCTGGTTTACGGAAAGCATGAATATGGGGCCTTGAAACCCTGACCATTTGATCAAATCGCATCAGATTTACGCCGACATCATATGTTCAATGTCGCTTTGTATCGCTGATCAGCCGCCCGAATTTCGTTTTGCAGCATTTGATTCGCTTGCGAACTTATTTGTCGAGCAGGGTGGAAAACATGTTTATCGATTCATATATCAGCGGCGTATTTACCTGCATGTTGCGTATTTTTCATTTTTTGTAGCAGGTTGAATTGGTCGGCGAAAATTCCAACGACATGAAATTTTGATTGTTGCGCTGTCAATTTTTTTTGCTATTAGTGAATACGAACGTTCGTTCTTTTTAGCCAAATTCCTGACGTATGAGGGCACCAACGTGCCGTCCCAAGAGCAGGTGACATCTGAAAACGAGAATTTTGATGACGGAACTTAAAAGTGAAGTTCGATCCCGGCGAAAAGGGGCAATAACCCGCCAAATCATTCTCTTTGAAGCAGAACGATCATTCGCAAAAATGGGTTATCAGCAAACTTCGATCACCAGTATTGCTGAAACACTGAAAATGTCGGCAGCCAATATTCACAAGCATTTTCGCTCCAAGCTCGATCTTGCATACGCCGTTGTCGAACAGAGGTTGCGCCCGGTGCAGGTTATTGCTGGTGTTACGCCAAAAGAAAGGCTGCGCGCTTTACCCCTGAACATTCTTGGCGATCTCTCGCACATGTCGCAGGACGAACCAGAACTGTTCTATATTTTGACAAATATTCTCTCGACCGAAAATGTATCTGACATCATGAGGAGCCGCATTCTCGACGCATGCCCGCAGGTGATAGAAGATATGGAACTGTCCGACGCTGAGAGATTTTCGGAGGCATTGGCGGATATCTTCTTGGCCGTGTGCCACCCGGCCATTGTGGCGACGACGGAATATCGCGTGCTTGTCTCCAGGGTCGACAATATTCTCAACCTGATGAAACAGGTCATGGACATAGGCGCTTCCGCCCCCTTGGCAAAAGCGTGCTGAAATAAATGCAACGGGTTGCCGATGTTATTTATCTTCGGTAACCCGGCTTATTCCTATCTGAATGACATAAAGACATAGCCCTTGGCCAATCTTTACCGACAGTGCCTACTCGTCGGGAAATGTCTCATAGATCTTTCTGATATCACTGAGCAGCGCCTCGCGGTCTTCGTCTGACCATTTGTGAAAACCGAACAATTCCATGCAGGAAAATCCGGAAAGCGCCATGTAGGCTACAAGAGCAGCGCGTGGCTTAGGTCCAGCTTTAATCGCGTTAAGATCATTTTGCTGCCATTGTCGCATAAGTTCTTGCAGACGGTCATCGCTTGAAAGCGAGGCGCTGACGGCCATGCAGACAGCACGTTCCGCTTCTTCCCAGCCTGTTGCAGCAGCTTTTATCCGACCAAAAAGTTCTGGATGTTGTGTCTCAGAGCAAGACGCCACAGACTCTTTGACAAAATCGCCATCTCTTTGAAGTTGCCGATCCACCAAGGCCTCGAGAAGGCCGCTCTTTGTTTTATGATCGTAGACGACCTGAGATTTGCTGATGCCAGCTTCTTTTGCGACAGCATCGATCGAAAGCCCAGACGAGCCCGATTTTAGAACCACCCGTTCTGCTGCATCTAGGACATCATTGGGGCAAATGCGTCTGTTTCTACTCATTGATTTTTATTTGTTTCCCTGTCACCCTCATCCTGTCTCTTATCAAAAATTTGTGACCGGGTCATCTGTCTCATAAGTCAGACTGTGTGTTTGTGGCGTTAAACGCATAAAATCTGTTGGTTGCAGGAAACACAACCCTACAGCTTGGCAGGATGTGCTCGATTTGGTGCAGACGCAGATCGGACAGCGCCGATTTTTCACCTGTTTGAGATGTCGAAGAATGGATTCGTTTCCGTGGAAACAAATCAACAGCAACCGAATCGGTCTGCTGCCGGTCTCTGATCGCCCGAGCATTCTCGCAAACATGTTTCATTTCTGACTTGGTATTTCGTGACGCATTACTTCGCTCAATCGAATGCCATGGCTGTGCGAATGAGGCGACGATCGGCGGCGCACTGATTCTATTTTGATTTTTCAGCGCTAAGTGACGGATGCTGTTAGTCAGTGAAATATTTTTCCATTTCATCCACAATTTTTTCGAATCCCTAGAGACAGCAAAATGAAAGTAATATACAACTCAAGCTGGTTACTGCGTGGAGCTTTTCCAATCCACTGGCAACGCCCCCTCGAAAAGCGCATTGGCCTTTAGTCAAGGCTCCCCGATACTCCATCGGGGAGCAACATTAAGTGACTATTCAAATATTTCCTCACCTAATATTATTCTTTTTCAATTGCATATGCGATTAAGTGACGATTCACGCCGAGTCGTAACTTTTGTTTCTCTTTCGCCACACACCTCCATGAAGCAGGTGAGACAAAGGCCATTCCCAGAGGAACCCAATTGCAACTATAGGTCTTTTCAGTATTTTCAGACTCAGGAAGAGGGGCAACTCACTTCTCAAATTTGCGGGTTTGGGTTCGGGAATATTTTTTCACAAATCGGGTCAAAACTCACCTTTTTCTTTGACTGGAGGTCAATATGAACATCAAGAGCCTTCTCATCGGCTCCGCTGCAGCTCTCGCAGCAGTTTCTGGCGCACAGGCCGCTGACGCTATCGTCGCTGCTGAGCCAGAGCCCCTGGAATACGTTCGCGTTTGCGACGCTTTCGGCGCTGGCTACTTCTACATCCCAGGCACTGAAACCTGCCTGCGCATCGGTGGTGAAGTTCGTTTCACCGTTGGTTTCGGTGAAGACGTTGGTGCAAACAGCACCAGCGACTGGTACTCTGCTACTCGTGGCCGTATCTTCTTCGACACGAAGACCGACTCTGAGCTCGGCACCATCGGCACATACATCCGCCTGCAGGGCAATTACAGCTCCGAAGGTTCTGCTCCTTCTTCCAGCGCATCGCTTGAGCAGGGTTACATCACCATCGGTGGTTTGAAGGCTGGTAAGGCTCTCACATGGTGGGACGACATCGGCATCAACGGCGAGCTGGACGACTGGGATAACCAGACCAACTTCAACACCATCAGCTACCTGTACGACGCTGGCTCGTTCCGCATCGGTCTCGGCGTGGACGACATCTCCAACGTTCACACCGGCACTGCTGGCAACGAATTCGGTATCCAGGCTTACGGCCAGGTTGACTTCGGTGCAGCAAACCTTGCTGTACGCGGCGCATATGACGCTGAAAACGAAGAAGGCACTGTATACGTAACTCTCGTTGCTCCAGTTGGCCCAGGCGAACTGAACATCGGCGCTGCTTGGTCTTCCGGTGCTAACGCTTACGTTAGCGGCATCAGCGATGATCCATACCTCAAGGGCGACCAGGGTGCATACGAGTGGACTGTTTCCGGTTCGTACGCTCTGAAGGCTACTGAAAAGCTGACAGTCACTCCATCTGCTGCTTACTGGAGCACACAGGGCGGCGAAGACATCTGGGGCGTTGGCCTTCTGGCTGAATACCAGCTGGCAAAGGGTCTGAAGGTTGGCGCAACGGTTGACTACACCGACGCTGATTTTGAAGGCGACAACACTTCCGGTTGGGTTCGTCTGACCCGTTCGTTCTAATCTGACCTCAAGTCGATTGGTGAAAGCCCGGCAGCAATGCCGGGCTTTTATATTTTTTGTGATTCAAAAGCGGGAACAGACACTTGATGGTTGGACATCAGTTCCTGACTGATAACCTGATGCCGTGCATACGAAGTTCAGCAATTCCGTCACCGGTTATCCAACCAAACACACTGTCTTGGCGGCATAAATCTCAGAGGCCGGGCGTTTTCAGGACCAAGGGGCAGGCTGGTCGGCGATCACCGAATTGAAATCACTGATCGAGGCGTAACGTGCCGCCCTGACCTTGCCGAACTTGCTGCTATCGACCACGAGGTGCTTTCGGACAGAGCGCTGCATGACCATCTGCTTGATCGGCACCTCGTGGAAATGCGAGCAGGTCACCCCGTGTTGCTCGTCGAGACCACCAGCAGACAAAAACGCCTTGTTGATATTGATGCGCCGCAGCACGTCGATGCCTTCGTCGCCTGAGAACGAAGCCGCTTCCGCGTGGTAAACCCCGCCGAGCATAATCAGGCGTACATCATTGCGCCGTGCCAGTTCCTCGGCAACGTTGAGCGAGTAACAGATAACCGTTAGATGCGCATTGGCTGGAATCTGCCGCGCCAGATGTGGGGTTGTCGTACCGCAATCGATAAACACCGTATCGTAGGGTTCAATCAGCGCCGCTGCTGCGGTACAAGCTCGCGCTTTGGCGACAGCGTGGCTGTCCTTTTCCTGATCGAGCACATAATCGCTGCCGACCGCACCGTCTTGGAAAGGAAGGATATAACCACCAAGGCAACTGAGCTGATCGCTATCGGTGGCAATGTCACGGCGGATGGTTATTTCGGACACGCCAAGCCGGGACGCTGCGTCCCGAAGCCGTAACACACCCGTTTCCTGAACAAGAAGAGCCAGCGCATCCAGCCTGGCATTGCGTGCACTTACTCTGCTCACCGTATCTCCGTTGTGGTTTGTCCCAGCTGCGCTTCATATTGTGATGTTACTTTCTTAGCAATTGCCCTTCCCTGAGCTTGACAAGAGAACACCAAACATGAAACGATCGAAACATAATGATCGGATTGTAACATTATAATTCGCATTATCGGGAGAGGAAAACAACAGGTTTCTGGGTCAAACATCGATCCTTCGGTAATTGGGGCATGGGAAGCCTCTCCGGGAGAGTGAGGAGGCGTCAGGCGCGCGACAAGCGATTGCCGACGTTAGAGATCGAACATTATCGGGTGATACTGCCGTAAAAGGCGTGACCCATTGTGGTTTCATAGGGAGGAGTTGTCAGTGAAAAAAATCTTCGCAACCATCGCGCTTGCTGCGTCGCTTTCTGCGTCGGCTGTTTTCGCGCAGAGCGCCGTAGATACGTCGAAGGTCAACAAGGAGTTGATCACTTCGGCAAGCGGCAAGAAATACACCATCGCAACCGTCGTCAAAGTGGACGGTATCGCCTGGTTCGACCGCATGCGCGAAGGAGTCGAGCAGTTCAAGGGCGATACTGAAAATGACGTCTGGATGGTTGGTCCAAGCCAGGCCGACGCCGCTGCACAGGTTCAAATCATCGAAAACCTGATCGCACAGGGCGTTGACGCTATCGCTGTCGTGCCATTCTCGGTGGAAGCCGTTGAGCCGGTGCTGAAAAAGGCGCGTGATCGTGGCATTGTTGTCATCAGCCACGAAGCATCCAACATCAAGAATGTCGATTTCGATATCGAGGCTTTTGACAACAAGGCTTACGGCGCAAACCTGATGAAGGAACTCGGTAAGTCGATGGGCGGCAAGGGCAAATATGTTGCCACCGTCGGCGGTCTGACCTCCAAGTCGCAGATGGAATGGGTTGATGGTGCCATCGAGTACCAGAAGGCCAACTTCCCTGAGATGTCGCTGGTGACGGAGCGTCTGGAAACCTACGACGACGCCAACACCGACTACAACAAGCTCAAGGAAGCAATGACAACCTATCCGGATATCACCGGTATTCTCGGCGCGCCAATGCCAACCTCCGCAGGTGCTGGCCGTCTGATCGCCGAAGGTGGTCTTTCGGGCAAGGTGTTCTTTGCAGGTACGGGTCTGGTTTCCGTTGCAGGTGAATATCTCAAGAACGACAACATTCAGTACATCCAGTTCTGGGATCCGGCCGTTGCTGGTTATGCCATGAACATGTTGGCTGTCGCGGTTCTTGAAAAGAAGAACGACCAGATCAAGGCCGGTCTCAATCTCGGTCTGCCAGGTTACGAAAGCCTGCTGGTTCCTGATGCCGCCAATCCACACCTGCTTTATGGCGCGGGCTGGGTCGGCGTGACCAAGGACAACATGGATCAGTACGACTTCTGATCTTAATCACGGAGGGAGGGGTAACCCTCTCTCCTCATACATCCGCGTTCCCTCAGCCTTTTACGAGGCCCTTATGACTGAAAATCTGATCGAACTGCGCCATATCGGCAAGCGGTTTGGCGGCGTGAAAGCGCTTGACGACGTGTCGCTAAGCATCCGCCCGGGCGAAATACACTGCCTTGCCGGCGAAAACGGCTCCGGTAAATCCACCGTCATCAAGATCATGTCGGGGGTTTACACACCCGAGGACGGAGAAATCCTGATCGATGGAAAGCCGGTCGGCAAACTTGATCCGGTCAAGTCCGTTCATAACGGCATCCAGGTGATCTACCAGGATTTCTCGCTGTTCGGAAACCTGACGGTCGCCGAGAACCTGTCGATCAACACCTTCCTGATGGAGGGACGTAAAACGGTTGACTGGCGGCGTGTGCGCGAAATGGCACAACAGGCTCTCGACCGCCTTGGCGTGACGATTGATCTTGATGCTGACGTGGAAAGCCTGCCGACATCTGGCAAACAGATCGTGGCAATTGCCCGCGCGCTTATGGCCGATGCCCGTCTGATCATCATGGACGAACCGACCACAGCGCTGACACGCCATGAAGTCGATGCCTTGTTCAAGATCGTCCGCGATATCCAGGCGCAGGGCATTGCCGTGCTGTTTGTCAGCCACAAGATGCGCGAAATGCTTGAAATCAGCGAACGCTTGACCGTTTTCCGTAACGGCAAGAAGGTGGCTGAAGGTCCAATCACCGAGTTCGACGAGTCGGCCATTACCCGCGCCATGACCGGTCAGGAAATCGCCGCTCACAGTTACCAGTGGGTACCGGTCGAGGGCGCTGATGCACCGGCACTTGAAGTGCGAAATCTGACCGTTCCGGGATCGGTTGAGAATGCAGATCTGACACTGCGGCGCGGTGAAATCGTCGGCATTTCCGGCCTGATCGGCTCAGGTCGTACAGAACTTGCACTGGCGCTGTTTGGCATGCGCCCTGACTTTACCGGGTCCATGCGTGTGGAGGGCCGCGATGTTCATCCCAAGACCGTGCAGGACGGCATTGCCTGTGGCATCGCCTATGTGCCCGAAGACCGCCTGACCGAAGGCCTGTTCCTCACACAGTCGATCGAGCGCAACATCATTGTGACGTCGATCGAGAAATTTGTTCGCGGGTTCTTCATCAACCGCAAGAAGGCCGACGACACGACACGCGAGATGTTTTCAGCCATGCAGATCGTTGCACCGGGACCGCATACGCCGGTCAACCATCTGTCCGGCGGTAACGCACAACGTGTGGTTCTCGCCCGTTGGCTGCTGACAGGTGCCAAGGTGCTGATCCTCAACGGGCCGACAGTCGGTGTCGACGTCGGCTCCAAGGCGCAGATCCATAACATCATCCGTAAGCTCGCCGAAAAGGAAGGTCTGGCCGTGCTGATGATTTCCGACGACGTGCCAGAACTTGTTCAGAACTGCAACCGCGTGCTGGTTATGCACCGGGGTCGTTTCGTCGGCGAATTGTCGGGAGACACCATGACCGAGGATGCCGTGAATGACCGGCTCAAGACGTTGAATTGAGGGGCCGAAGAACATGAAATTCGTCAAAAGCACAGAATTTATTATCGCCTGCGTCCTGCTTGCAGCGATGATCATCATCGGCCTTATCAACCCGGCTTTCTGGTCGCTCGATAACATCTTCGGCCTGTTACGGTCCAATGTCGTCATCGGCATCATGGCGCTTGGCGTATTGCTGGTGATGATTTCCGGCGGCATCGACGTCTCGTTTACCGCCTTTGCCATCGCAGCGATGTATTTGACCGTGCGTGCCATGGTTTACCTCGGTTACGACGGCGTTCTCATTCCCTTTATCGCTGCGACATTGATCGGTCTGGCGCTCGGTGCATTCAACGGCTTCATCATTCACCGCTTCAAGATGATCCCGCTGATCGTGACATTGGGCACCGGTTCGATTGTGCGTGGTCTGGTTCTCGGTCTCGTTGGCACCAGCATCGTGAATATCAACAAGATGCCGAAGGAACTGATCGGCTTTGGCAAGACCGACGTGATCTCGCTGACATCTGCCACAGGTTCGACCTTCGGTCTGACAGCGATGTTCCTGGTCTATCTAGGCTTGGCTTTGGTCATTCACCTCATCCTCAACTACACGATGATGGGGCGCAGTGTGTATGCCTATGGCGGTTCGCCGGAAGCGGCCAAGCGGGTTGGTTTCAATACAGGCGCCACGATTTTCTTTGTCTACTGCGTTGCAGGTGCGCTCGCCGGTTTTTCCGGATTGCTGCATTCCTCGATGATCTGGCTTGCCAATCCGCGCGATTTCGTCGGCCTCGAGCTGGATGTGATTGCCGCCGTGGTGCTGGGTGGCGCATCGATCTTTGGTGGGCGCGGCACGGTTCTCGGCACCTTGATGGGCGTCTTCATGCTCGTCATGGTCAAGAACTCACTGATCATCATGAAGGTGGACACCACCTGGCAGAAGGTCGTCGTCGGCCTGATCATCATCGTCGCCACCGCCATCACCGCATGGCGTGATCGTAAAAGCATAGCGTGAGGGGAGAGCGCATCATGAAAAATTCGTTCGACATGCGCCGGCTTCTCGGCAACGACAACAACATCCTGCAGCTTCTTGTCATAACGGTCATCGTTTTTGCGCTGATGACCTGGATGAATCCCAGCAAGTTCCTGAACTACTACAACTTTGAATCCATCAGCTACATCATGCCGGAACTGGGGATCCTCTCCATCGCCATGATGATTGCCATGCTGACGGGCGGCATTGATCTCTCCGTGGTTGGCATTGCCAATCTCGCAGGCATCATTGCCGGTGTCTATTTCCACTCCACCATGGTTCAGGCGGGACAGTCTTCCACCTCGGGCATGATATTTTATACCGGCCTTGGCATTCTGCTGGCCATGGCGGTTGGTCTGGTGGCCGGCCTGGTCAATGGCCTGCTGGTTGCCAAACTGCGCATCACTCCGATCCTGGCAACCCTTGGCACCGGTCAGGTGCTGATGGGACTGGCATTGGTCATGACCGGTGGCCCGGCCATTGTCGGTTTTCCCGACGCATGGAACTGGATCGGCAATGGCAAGATCCTTGGCATTGCCACGCCCTTCATCCTGTTCATTGTGGTCTGCCTGATTGTCGCTGTGCTGCTGACGCGCTCGACGCTTGGTATCAATCTCATGCTGATCGGCACCAATCCGCGTGCGGCCGTATTTGCCGGCATCCGCAAAGACCGGATGATGCTCTATTCCTACATGCTAACAGGTGTGCTGGCATCGTTGGCGGGTATTATTCTGTCTGGACGCACCAATGCTGCCAAATCTGATTACGGTGCATCCTATCTCCTACAGGCCGTGTTGATCGCCGTTCTTGGCGGCACCAATCCAGCTGGCGGCAAAGGCCGTGTTCTCGGCATCGCCATTGCGCTCGTTGCCCTAATGTTGCTCTCCTCAGGCTTCCAGATGATGCGGTTCTCCAACCACCTCATCGATTTCATCTGGGGCGGTTTCCTTATTCTCGTCATCGCCATCAATGCATGGCGCAACCCCGGCAGGTGATCCCATGCAGGAGACAGAATTTAATCTTCGCAGACAGGACTTCACCGAGGTTCCGCATCTTCTGGCCAAAGCCGAGGGGCTTAACGTCACGACATTTCGGTACGCCACCGGCATCGAGGCGTTACAGATCGAAAATCGTCGCGGCCGCATCGTCATCCTGCCCTTCATGGGACAGATGATCTGGAGTGTCGAATTTGATGGCGTCGATCTGACGATGGGTAGCCGTTTTGCCATGCCGCGGCCAGCTGGTTCGATCGTTGAGACATATGGTTGCTTTGCATTTCACAGCGGCATGTTGCGCAACGGGTGCCCATCACCAGAGGACAATCACGCTCTGCACGGCGAAATGCCCTGCGCGTCCATGGACAAGGCCGGTTTCGTCATCGGTCACGATGAACGCGGCGCGTTTATCCGTGTCACCGGCGAAATCGAATATGTCATGGGCTTCGGGGCCAATTATCTGGCGCGACCAACTGTAACACTGCATGCAGAGGATACGCTGTTCGATATCGTCATGGATATCGAAAACCTGTCATCGGCACCCATGGATCTGATGTATATGTGCCATGTGAACTTCGCGTATGCCAAGGGCGCACGTATCGTTCAGCCGGTGGCTTATACGCCGGAACAGGTGAGGGTGCGCACAGCCGTGCCCGGCCACGTTACACCCAACCCCGATTATCTGTCACTTCTGGACACGCTGGCAAAAAAGCCATCCGCCATGGAAGTGCTGGATGAACCACAGCGATATGATCCCGAACAGGTGTTCTACATCAATGGCCTGCCGCAAGATGGCGATGGAAAGACGCATCTGATGATGCAGCGAAACGAGGGTGACGGCTTCGGCATCTCCTATTCACTGGCCGCCTTCCCCAAAACAGTGCGCTGGATATTGGTGAACGGAGATTCGCAAGTCGCTGCTTTTGCTTTGCCCTCGACCTGCGAACCCGAGGGTTATCTGGCGGAAGAAGCCAAAAACAACGTGCAAATCCTTTCTCCGGGCGAACGCAAGGTCTTTCCGGTGCGGCTCGGTTATCTCGACCGTGCCGCCGCCGAGCAGTTCGGCGTCAGGATCGGCACTCTTTGAAACAGCATATTCAGGGAAGTTCATCATGAGCAAGAAAATCGGGGTCGTTGGCTCCAACATGGTCGACCTCATCACCTATGTGGACCGCATGCCGGGACCGGGTGAAACGTTAGAAGCACCAACATTCGAAATGGGTTGCGGCGGCAAAGGTGCCAACCAGGCCGTTGCAGCGGCACGCCTCGGTGCCGATGTGATGATGGTGACGCGGGTTGGTGATGATGTTTTTGCCGACAACACCATTCGCAATCTGAAAAGCTTTGGCGTTGATACCCGCCATGTGGAAAAGATTGCTGGCCGCTCCAGCGGCGTCGCACCGATTTTTGTAGAGCAATCGGGCGAGAACTCGATCCTGATCGTCAAGGGCGCCAATGCCGATCTTCTGCCTGCGGAAGTCGACAAGGCAGCGTCCGATCTCAAACAATGCGGCCTCATTCTGATGCAGATGGAAGTGCCGGTTGAAACTGTCTATCACACGATAGAGCTTGCAGCCAAAAACGGTATTGAGACCATTCTCAACCCGGCCCCGGCGGCAGCCGATCTCGACCCGGAACGTATCCGTCAGGTCACCTTCCTTGTCCCGAACGAAAGCGAACTGGCGCTGCTGTCCGGTCTGCCAACCGATACCGATGATGACATTGTCACGGCTGCCCGTTCACTGATCGCACGAGGTATTCGCACCGTCATCGTGACGCTGGGTGGACGCGGCGCGCGCATGATTACCGCAACGGAAATCGTCAACATCGCCCCGGTTAAAGTCACGCCAAAAGATACTACCGGGGCAGGCGACGCCTTTATCGGTTCCTTTGCCCGGTTCTACGCAGAAACTGGCGACGTCGTTTCTTCCTTAAAAAAGGCGTCGCTTTACGCGGCCCACTCCATCACCCGTCCCGGAACACAGAAGGCCTACGCCAGCGTCGAAGAGTTCGAGGCATTTTGCCGCGAACATGCTGCCGTTAGCGCCTGATCTCAAGAATGGACAGAAAATGAGCGAAAACTTCCCACGAAACAATGGCACACCCCTCAAGCCGGAATGGTTTGAGGATGTGACTGTCAATCGCAGTGCCTCCGAGCGGCGGGCATCAACAATCACCGCGCGGCGCTCGATCAAAAAGGAATATCAGGTCGCATGGCAGATCAAGGCCATCACCTGCATCGACCTGACAACATTGTCGGGCGATGACACGGCCGGGCGCGTCCGCCGCCTTTGCGCCAAGGCGCGCCGCCCGGTCCGCGACGACATTCTGGAGGCGCTTGGTCTTGCCGATGCCGGCATCACCACCGGCGCAGTGTGCGTGTACCCGACAATGGTCGCGCACGCCGTGAAGGCACTGGAAGGAACGAAAATTCCGGTTGCGTCTGTCGCAACAGGTTTTCCATCTGGTCTGACACCGCTTCCACAGCGACTGGCGGAAATTCGTTATGCCGTCGACCAGGGCGCGAAAGAGATCGATATCGTCATTACTCGTGAATTCGTTCTGACGCAGAACTGGACTGGACTTTATGACGAGATCGCCGCGATGCGCGAAGCCTGCGGGGATGCCCATATGAAGGCCATTCTGGCAACGGGTGACCTCAACACGCTGACCAATGTTTATCGTGCCTCGATGGTAGCGATGCAGGCGGGTTCCGACTTCATCAAAACTTCGACCGGCAAAGAGGAAGTAAATGCTACGCTGCCGGTTAGCCTGACCATGGTGCGTGCTCTGCGCGACTACGGCGAACTGACAGGCCAGATTGTTGGCTTCAAACCTGCCGGCGGCTTGAAAACTGCAAAGGACGCGCTGTCCTGGCTCACCCTGATGAAAGAAGAATTGGGCAATCGCTGGCTGGAACCTGACCTGTTCCGCATCGGTGCCAGCTCGATGCTTGGCGATATCGAGCGGCAGCTCGAACATTTCGTAACCGGCCGCTACTCCAGCGCTCATCACCACGCTGCCGCATAAGGACTGAAAAAATGGTATCCATTAAGGACATTTTGCAAACCATGGAATATGGACCTTCCCCCGAGGCGAATGGCGATGTGAAGCAGTGGCTCGATAAACACGGACGCTCATTCGGTCACTACATCAACGGCCGTTTCGTAACTCCGGAAGGCCGCAAAACCATTGCCGTATCAAACCCCGCGAACGGCGAAAGCCTGGCGCAAATCGTTTGCGGCAATGAGGATGACGTCGATCTGGCGGTCAAGGCAGCCCGTGCCGCATTCGGAAAATGGTCGAAACTATCCGGCCATGAACGTGCCCGTTATCTCTATGCCATTGCGCGTCACGTCCAGAAGCGTGAGCGTTTCCTGTCGGTTCTCGAAACCATGGACAACGGCAAGCCGGTTCGCGAAACTCGCGATATCGATATTCCTCTCGTTGCCCGTCATTTCTACCACCATGCCGGTTGGGCTGAGATGGTGGAAGACGAGTTCCGTGGCTTTTCGCCCGTTGGCGTTTGCGGTCAAGTCATTCCGTGGAATTTCCCGCTGTTGATGCTGGCATGGAAGATCGCACCAGCACTGGCCGCCGGCAATACCGTGGTGCTGAAGCCCGCTGATCTGACACCGCTAACAGCCATTGCTTTTGCAGAAATCTGCCATGAGGTTGGTCTACCAGCAGGTGTCGTCAACATCATCCAGGGTGATGGCTCGACGGGTGCAGCCGTCTGTGGCCATGACGGTATCGACAAGGTCGCGTTTACCGGTTCAACGCAGGTTGGTCGTGTGATCAGAGAGCAGATTGCCGGTTCGGGCAAGAAACTCTCGCTGGAACTGGGCGGTAAATCACCGTTCATCGTCTTCGAAGATGCTGATCTGGATGCTGCCGTTGAAGGTGTGGTTGATGCCATCTGGTTCAATCAGGGTGAGGTCTGCTGCGCGGGTTCCCGCCTGCTGGTGCAGGAAGGTCTTGCCGAGACGTTTTACGCTCGCCTGAAAAAGCGGTTGGAAACACTGCGCGTTGGTGATCCGCTCGATAAGTCGACCGATGTCGGCGCCATTGTTTCCGCCACGCAGGTAAAGCGCATCACCGATCTGGTTCGCAAGGGCGTGGATGAAGGTGGCGAACTCTGGCAAAGCAAGAACCCGTTGCCAGCAAAGGGCAATTATATCGCCCCCGGCTTCTTCACCGAAGTTGATCAGGCCTCTACCGTTTGCCAGGTGGAAATCTTTGGTCCAATTGCCGCTGCCTTCACGTTCCGTACCCCGGACGAAGCCGCAGTACTGGCCAACAACACCCGCTACGGCCTGGCCGCATCGATCTGGTCGGAAAACATCAATGTGGCGCTTGATCTGGCGGCACGCGTCAAGGCTGGCGTGGTGTGGATCAACTGCACCAACATGCTTGATGCCGGTGCCGGCTTCGGCGGGTACCGTGAAAGCGGTTTTGGCCGCGAAGGTGCGCGCGAAGGCCTTTATGAATATCTGGCTGCCGATTGGGAAAAGAGCCTTCCGGTCGCCAAGGCCCTTGAAACCTTCACCCCGTCGGCCTTGCCGTCAGGAGACAGCAAGATGGCGGTCGATGGTCTCGACCGGACCATGAAAAACTATATCGGCGGTAAACAGGCGCGTCCCGACGGTGGCTACAGCTACTCTGTGACAGGCAAAGGCAACGCCGTAATCGGCATGGCTGGCATTGGCAACCGCAAGGATATCCGCAATGCCGTGGAAGCAGCATCCAAGGCAACAAGCTGGAGCTCCGCAACAGCCCATAACCGTGCACAGGTGCTTTATTATCTCGCCGAAAACCTCGATGCACGGCGCGACGAATTCGTCGCGCGTATCATCGAAAGCACCGGCGTGAGCGAGAAGAAGGCGACAGAGGAGTTCGAGGCATCCCTGCGTCGAATTTCCTATTACGCAGCACAGGCCGACAAATTTGATGGCGCGGTGCATTCGACCAAAACTCGCCATGTCACGCTTGCCATGAATGAACCATGGGGCATTGTCGGCGTCGTGTGCCCGGACGAAGCGCCGCTTCTGTCTCTGGTGTCGCTGGTCCTGCCAGCGATCGCCATGGGTAACCGCGTCGTAGTCATCCCGTCATCACGACATCCACTGATTGCCGGTGACTTTTATCAGGTGCTGGACACATCGGATGTGCCCGGTGGTGTCATCAACATCGTGACCGGTGAACGTGATGTGCTCGCCAAGACATTGGCTGAACATGATGAGGTAGCTGCTGTCTGGTACTTCGGCTCGGACAAGGGAAGCGCGATGGTTGAAAAGGCATCTGCCGGAAACCTGAAAGCAACCTGGGTCAATAACGGCCGCCAGCCCGATTGGCTGAACCGATCCGAGGCGCAGGGGCGCGATTATCTGCGCAGGGCCATTCAGGTGAAAAACATCTGGGTGCCTTACGGCGCCTGACGCGATCCAACTTCAGGGCCAATCAAGATAAGATCAGTCACGGGGTTTACCGAACCCCGTGACATCTTTGACCAAAGCAACCTCGCCAGATACGGCAGGACCGTATCAACGGTCTCTGATCAAGAAGCGCAACAGATTGGCGTAACCACGTGCGTCATCTATTGCACGATGGGTATGCTCGACCGACCCGAGCCATTCAGCCGGATATTTTTTGACATCGCAGTTCCAGTGCTCACGTCCGGTTTTTCCGGCGACCATCGACATGATGCAAAGTGGTGCATAGCGAAATAACCGGTCCTCCACCCAAGGCCCTTCCAGCAATGGCCTGCCGGTAAACCGTTTCAGATAATAGTCAAACCACGGCCCATCGAGAGAAACCGGATGCGCTGCAAAGATCGGACGGTGTCCAAGCGACCTGATCCAATTGACAAAGCCTTTAATGACGACATCCGGTGGCTGCGCATTTTCTGTGGCCGCCGCATATGCCCCAGGAAACCGCTTCCAGAAATCCATTACAGCCGGGTCACTCCCTGCACCATCGAGGCGTTGCAGAACACCTTCAAACTCGCCAAGAATCTTACCAGTTTCGGGAACCCCGACAGATCCGAAAGAAAGCATCGAATTCAGTCCCGGTATGGGACCGTCAAATTCGCAATCCGTCACGATGTAGATGTAAGCCACAGCAAGCTCCTTGTGTCGTAACGACGATGTCGCCTAAGCGATCTAAGCATGTGAAAATTCAACTGTCATGATGGATTTTCGGCGCCGAAAGCCGATGATCTTTCACAAGGAAGAACACTCTGACCTCTCGGATATCGGGCACGACATGCAAAATCCCTGACATTGCCATCTACCGCATGGTTCATCTGATGTTAAAACAACGCAGGTCTCGACAAACCGCCCAGTTTCAGGCTGGGCAGATTACAAGCCTCTGGACGGATAATGGCGCAATGAAACTTATTGGTATTTTGGGCGGCATGTCCGCCGCGTCGACACAAACCTACTACCGCAAGCTCTGCGAAATCACGAGGCAGCGCCTTGGCGGTCTTCATTCCCCTGAACTTTTGATCCGCTCGCTTGATTTCGCAAAAATTGAGACATTACAAAGCGCTGGCAAGTGGGAAGAAGCCGGGCAGATTTTGAATGCCGAGGCCAAGGCACTGGAACGTGGCGGCGCAGATTTTATCATTCTCGCGACCAACACCATGCATAAACTTGCCGATCAGATGATGAGCGGCGTCGGCATTCCCTTGCTGCATATCGCAGATGCCACCGCTGGCCGCATTAGCAAAGCAGGTCTCCATAGACCCGGCCTCATGGCAACGGCATTCACCATGGAGCAAAGCTTCTACACGGGGCGGTTGATCGAAGCCGGGCTCGATCCGGTTCTGCCTGATGCTGATGACCGCGCAGTTGTTCATCACATCATATATGAAGAACTGTGCAAGGACATCACCACGGATGACAGCCGTTCCACATACGAGCAAATCGCCCAGCGCATCGTCGATACGGGCGCCGACTGCATGATCCTAGGCTGCACCGAAATCGGCATGTTGCTCAATCAGGATAATGTCTCCGTGGAGGTTTTCGACACCACATTGATCCATTGCGAAGCGGCAATTGATATGGCCCTTGCGAGCTGACGAAACCCTTTGACGGATCAAACGACGTCGTCTGCCAGTTGGCATTCTTTGTAAAGAGCCGTTAGCTCCAGAACGACATCCACCAACACTCGTGAGGCCATACGGGCCGCAGGAGCGGTTCGCGGACTTCTATTTCATCACCGACATTCCTCGCCATTCAACCTGCTTTTCAGTATCAGCATGTTTTTCCAGTTCGTGCATGTAAATTAAATTGACAACATGTTGTTGCCTGCCTATGGTCGCCACAGGTTGAGGCTCGGGGAGGGCCAGACCGGGAGGCTTTAGCTACCTTTCGACTGTTGGTCGTGTCACGTCGTGACACGGACTGTTTCCCCGTGTCTTGCAGCGATAATGACCAGACGCAGGAAAGAAGTGATGGCAAGAAAGCGGATCGTACATCTCGGCAACGCGTTTCTCGATACGATCGTTTATCTGCCTTCGTTGCCCACGCAGCCAACGAAAATCCGGGCATTGGACGTTCGAAAAACAGGCGGCGGCATAGCGGCAACCGCGGCCTATACAACGGCCTCACTGGGTGCTGACACTGTCTATCTTGGCCGCCTTGGTCGCGATGAAACAGGTGACCAGATCCTTGCTCGTCTGGCACAGATCGGCGTGGATACAGGCTCCGTGCGCAGAGTGGAAGGCGGGATTAGTCCAATAGGTACGATCCTTGTCTCCCCCGATGGTGACCGCATGGCGTTCGGTTTTATCGGTCGCGATCTGGGAGACGATGCCGACTGGTTGCCACTTGAAAGACTTGATGGTGTTGATGGCGTTCTTGCCGACTATAGCTGGTGGGAAGGTGCCGCCACCATTTTCAGGGCAGCGCGTGAGCGTGGGATCGTTACTGTTCTTGATGCCGATGTCGGCGACATGAATGCGGTCAACCAACTGCTTCAACTCCCTGACCACATTGTCTTTTCCGCCGCCTGTCTCGCACGGTTGACCGGTAGAGATGATGTCGAAAATGGCCTTCGAGATGCGCGTTCGCTTTGCCGTGGTGTCGTGGCCGTTACCGACGGGGAGCGGGGTTTCTTCTGGCTGGATGGTCAGGAAATACGCAACGTGCCAGCCTTTCCGGTGGTGGCGGTCGATACCAATGGTGCCGGTGACATATTCCATGGCGCCTACACGCTTGGCTTGGCCGAAGGAATGGATGTTGAGCAGGCCGCGCGCTTTGCAGGCGCATCAGCTGCATTGAAATGTGCTCGAGGCAGTGGTTGGGAAAGTATCCCGGACCGCGCAGCCGTCGAGCTTTTGTTGAACGGGAGCAATGCATGAACATCACACCAGGCAAACTCTGGGGCCTTCGCCGCCTCGCAGACGACAATGGTCGTTTCAAGATGCTGGCAATGGACCAGACAGGTCCGATCGTCAATCCGATCAAGGCCGCTCGTAAACTTGACCATGCACCTTATGAGGACGTTTCTGCCGTCAAACGGCTGCTCGGCAAATATCTGGCTCCCAAGGCCTCTGCGGTTCTGATTGATCCGCCACTGGGTTATGCCTCGGCTGTTGACGGTATTTCACCCCGCAAGGGCCTGTTGGTTGCGACGGAATGGGCGACTTGGGAAGTAACCCCGACCGGTCGCAAGTCGGAAAACATCCCGGGTTGGGACCCATCCGTCATTCGCAAGGTCGGCGGCGATGGCGTCAAGGTCAATCTCTGGTTCCGTGAGGATGTCAGCGCGGATGTGAAGGCACATCAGCTTGCCTATCTTGATAGCGTCAAGAAGGATTGCCGCGACAACGACATTCCCTTCATTCTCGAGTTCCTGGTTTATCCGTTCCCGGATGAAACCCCGGAAGCCTTTGCCGCCAGACGTGTTGAGCTGGTGTTGAAGTCTCTTGCCGACAAGGAGATCATGAACCCTGATGGCGTTGATGTTTACAAGCTCGAACCGCCAACCGAAACAACTGACGTGCCAGACCCTGACGGCAAGGATGCCGCCATGATCCAGGCCCGGTTTGACAAGATGGCAGCAGGGATCGGTCGTCCATGGGTGCTGCTGAGCGCCGGGTCGACACCGGAAGACTTCTTGCGACTGTTGACCTACGCCTATCGTGCAGGTGCCAATGGTTATCTGGCTGGCCGCGCAATATGGTCACAGGCGTTCTCACATTTTCCTGACCTGCCGGTAATGGAAAAGGCGCTTGCCAATGAGGCACCGGGTTTCATGGACCGTCTGAACAGCCTGACCGACCAGATGGCAACGCCTTGGCAGGATCATGCCAGCACCAGCGGCACGATCACGATGGAACCGGCCGGGGAAGCCTTCGCCCCGCAATACTCACAGTTCATCCGTTCGGCCTCGGCCGTTCACTCCTGAACCTTGCAGCAAAGAGAACAAGCGTGAACTATCTCGATTTCTCAGGTGTCCTGTCGCGTAGCGACCTTCTGATAAAGGGGGTCCTGCTGACAGCGCAGATTTCCCTCATCGCGATGTCGTTTGCGCTTGTCATCGCTATTGTCGCGGCGGTTCTGACGTTAAGCCCGAACCGCCTCATCAGACTACCAGTGCTTGGCTACGTCGAGGCAATTCGCAATACGCCCTTCATTGTACAGGTCTTCCTGATTTATTTTGGACTGCCGGCGCTCGGGCTTCGTTTATCACCGATGGCAGCGGCAATTCTTGCCATGTCGATCTATGGTGGCGCCTATTGCAGCGAGATCGTACGTGCTGGCATCCAGGGCATTCCAAAGGGCCAGATCGAAGCGGGACGTGCGCTTGGCATGTCGCCGTATCTGATTTTTCGCCACATCAGCATGAAGCCGGCAATTGCCGCCGTTTTTCCGTCGCTAGTTGCGCAGTTCATTCTGCTTCTCCTGTCCTCCAGCGTGGTTTCGGCCATTTCAGTGCCCGAACTAACTGGAACCGGCAACGACATTCAGGGCCTGACAATGCGCAATATGGAGATCTACATGGTTATCGCTGTCATTTACGTGGCACTTGTCGCGGCCCTCAAGGGATCGATGACAATCCTTGAGCGCGTGCTCTTTCCCTTCAAGTTTTTGGGACGCTGAGCCATGTTCCAGCAATATAGTCTCACACATGTACAGTTCATGATCGAAGGCCTCGGCTGGACTGTGTTTCTTGCAGCAGTTGCCCTTGTCGGTGGTTCAATCGCAGGCGCAGTTCTGACGTTGATGCGCGTGTCGTCAAACAGCTTCATCAGCCGTGCGGCGCAATTCTATATCTTTGTGATGCAGGGTACGCCGCTGCTGGTGACACTGTTCATCGCGTATTTCGGCGCCGCCTATCTGGGGCTTGCGACCAACCCGCTGATGGCCATCGCCGTTGCGTTCTCTTTTTATGCCGCTGCGTTTCTGGGTGATATCTGGCGTGGCGCCATTCAATCGGTGCCAGCAGGTCAACGCGAAGGGGCTCACGCTCTTGGTCTCAGCCGTACCCATTCGATGTATTACATTATCGTGCCGCAGGCGATCCGCATTGCGACGCCACCAACCGTCGGTTTCTTTGTCCAGCTGATCAAGAACACCTCGCTGACATCGATTGTGGGTTTTACCGAACTGACCCGCACGGCCCAGATCGTCAGCAATGCCACCTTCAAGCCACTCGAGGTCTATCTGACAGCCGCGCTGTTGTATTTCCTCGTCTGCTTTCCGCTTTCCCTATTCAGTCGTCGCCTCGAGCGCCGGCTTGCCACCTGACAATCAACTTTCAACGGAGGAGGACCGTAATGAAAAAGACATTCAGAAGTATTGTAATAGGCGCAACTGCGCTGGTGCTCGCGTCGTCTGCGGCTATGGCCCAGCAGGCAGGCAACACACTGGATACCATCATCCAGCGCGGCAAAATCATTGTCGGCATTTCGCTGTCGACGCCACCCTATGGCATGACCGATCAATCGATGAAGCCTTCAGGCTTCGACGTGGCAATTGCCAATCTGATTGCCAAAGATCTGGGCGTGGAGCTTGAGGTCGTCGACCAGGTATCGCAGGCGCGTATTCCAAACCTGACCACCGGCAAGGTCGATATTGTGATCTCTTCACTCGGCATCACCTCTGAACGCGCAAAGGCGATCATGTACACCAATGCCATCTATGTGGATGAACAGATGGTGATCGCCCCTGCCAGTTCCGACTTCAAGACGCTTGAAGACCTTGTTGGCAAACGCGTAGGCGTGACACGCTCAACCACCAACGACACGATCCTTACTGAAAAGGCCGTCGAAGGCACCAACATCCAGCGCTTCGATGATGATGCCGCCACCAATCAGGCCCTGTTTTCCGGCCAGGTCGATGCCATTGTGTCAGGTGTTGCGGCCGCAAACGCCATCAATGCACAGACTGATCAGTTCCAGCGCAAATTCGCCGTTCGCCAGTCGCCAATGGGCATTGGCGTACGCCGCGGTGACTTTGATCTGCACCAGTGGCTGAACACCGAGATCATGTTGCTGTGGAACTCCGGTGCAATCCAGGCTGCACAGAAGGAGTGGCTTGGCATCATCAACGAAAACGTTCCGCGCTTCTAATTCTTGCAGGACGGCGGCGGGCACAAAGGCCGCCGTCCATCTCACATTTCCATCTGAAAGGTCCGACCGATGTCGCGCATCACACTTCGCCAACTTCTCGATCACGCCGCCGAATTTCAATATGGCGTCCCCGCCTTCAGCGTAACCTGCATGGAGCAGATGCTGGCGGTGATGAATGCAGCCGATGCGGTCGATTCTCCCGTGATCCTTCAGGTCGGAACAAAGGCACGCAGCTATGCGACCGACGTGATGATCGAACATCTGTTCGCGGCCATCGAAAAACTCTATCCGCATATTCCAATCGTTGTGCACCAAGACCACGGAAACAGCGAAGCGACCTGTGCCACCGCGCTCCAAATTGGCTTCAGCTCGGTGATGATGGATGGCTCGCTGGAAGCCGATGCCAAGACACCGTCAGATTATGATTACAATGTTCGCGTTACCTCGACAGTGTCGTCGATGGCCCATTGGATGGGTGCTTCGGTTGAGGGGGAGATTGGTGTTCTGGGCAAACTGGAATCGCGCAGTGATGAACGCCTGCTGACGGATCCCGATCAGGCTGTCGAATTCGTGAAGGCAACAAAGGTCGATGCACTGGCAATTGCCATGGGCACCTCGCATGGCGCCTATAAATTTGACCGCAAACCCGATGGAGATGTGCTGGCCATGGACCGGCTCGAAGAAATCCACCGCCGTTTGCCCGACACACATCTCGTCATGCACGGCTCGTCGTCTGTCCCGCAGGAATTGCAGGACATCATGAACAAGTACGGCGCCGACATCAAACAGACCTGGGGCGTGCCGATTGAAGAAATCCAGCGCGGCATCAAACACGGTGTGCGCAAAGTCAATATCGACACCGACAACCGCATGGCACTGGTTGGCCAGATCCGCCGCGTCATGCATGAAGATCCCAAGGAATTCGACATTCGCAATATGATGAAGCCGGGAATGGATGCCATCAGCAAGCTCTGCCGTCAGCGCCTTGAGGAGTTTGGAACCGCTGGCAATGCAAGCCGCATCAAGGTTATCCCGATGGCGGATATGGCCCGCCGTTACGCATCCGGATCGCTTGATCCGAAGATTGCCTGATAAGCCTGGAGAGCAAGACATGACCGGAAGCGAGATCGTTGTGGAAGCGCGCCAGATGTCGAAATATTTCGGTGCCTTTCAGGCACTGAACGGCATCGAGACAACAATTCGCAAGGGCGAAACGATCGTCATTTGCGGACCATCAGGCTCGGGAAAGTCGACCTTTATCCGCTGCCTGAACGGGCTGGAACACCATCAGTCCGGCAAGTTGAAGGTGTGTGGCATAGAACTGACCAACAAGCGCGAAAGTGTGGATGCGGTGCGGCGACGCACGGGTATGGTGTTTCAGAACTTCAATCTTTTCCCGCATATGACTGTGCTGGAAAATTGCATGATTGCGCCGATGAAGGTCAAAGGCATTGCTCGGGAAGAGGCACGCGCAACGGCTGAACGTTTTCTGGCCCGTGTGAGGATACCAGAGCAGGCAAACAAATACCCGGTGCAGCTATCCGGCGGCCAGCAGCAACGTGTTGCCATTGCACGGGCATTGTCGATGAGCCCGGAACTGATGTTGTTCGATGAGCCAACCTCAGCACTGGATCCTGAAATGGTGCGTGAAGTGCTCGACACCATGGTCGAGCTGGCCAATGAAGGATCAACCATGATCTGCGTGACACACGAGATGCATTTCGCGCGTCAGGTGGCAGACCGCATCATCTTCATGGATCGCGGCGCAATCGTTGAATCCGCCGCGCCGGAAGAGTTCTTCGGTCAACCGCGTACTGAACGTGCCCGCGATTTTCTTGCACAGATGTTGCACTGACGGAAGCTTGGTGCAGGCACTCTAGCGCCTGCGTATTGGCGCAGAAATCGGCCGGTAATCCGGCCGTTTTTTATTCGCTGTCTTCACCGAGCTCGTTTGTCGGCTCCAGATGGCTGGCATCAAGCAGCGCTGACCGTGCCTGCAACAGATGGTATTTCATGTAGCTGCCGGCTGCATCGGCATCTTCAGCTGCAATAGCGTTAAAGATGCGGGTGTGTTCTTCGATGATACGCCGACGGCGTGCCGTTGAACGTTCGCGGGCAAGTTCAAGACCGATATTCATCGTTTCAGTGACAGGCATTCGCAAATCCTCGAGCAATGCCGGGAAATATTGATTACCTGCAGCATGGGCTATGGCGTTGTGAAACGCGATATCCTGTTCCTGTCCCAGCTCATTGGCCTCGATGGCCTTGCTGAGATCATCGATGGTCTGGCGTATCGTGCCGAGATCGGCACGGCTGCGGCGCATCGCGGCAAGGCGTGCGGCCTCCGTTTCCAGCACAATACGTGGCTCGAAAGCCCGCAGAAAACCTGAAAGGCTGGCCGCATCAGCCAGTTCCGTTAGCCGTGTCGAGGGTCGGGTGGACACGAAGGTTCCGATGCCACGGCGTGATTGAATCAGGCCATCAGTGCTGAGGCGCAACAGGGCCTCGCGCACGACGGGGCGTGAAACGTCGAAAGCAAGCGAGAACTCGGCCTCGGACGGTAATTTGTCACCAGGTGCGAACTTGCCGGAGGTGATGCCTGAGAGAATGGCACCGTAAACCGTATCGGCCAGGCGCTCCTTGCGAGCGGGTGTCAGATCGATCTGTGCCATGTCGAGACGTTGGAACTCCGGAAAATTGGCGATGGCGATTCAACTCGAGGGTCTATTCTATCGCGGCTCGCGGCAAGAGGGAAGCAGCGCATTGCCGTTCGCTTGACATATTGTCAATTAAATTTACAAGTTGATTTTCACATCGTTCTTCCCACCCAATCAAAATCCGGACAATGATTATGAGTGCTTTCGACACAATCAGGCGTGTTACCGATCGTATCCTTGAGCGCTCACGCGACACGCGTTCCGCCTATGAGGCAACCGTAGCCGAAGCACTTTCAGAAGACGGCCCACGCCGACAGAGCATGCCCTGCGCCAACATTGCGCATGTGGGCGCCGCCTGCTGTCCCGGCGACAAGCAGGCTATTTTGGGCACAACTGCGCCCAATCTCGGTATCGTCACCGCTTATAATGACATGGTTTCCGCGCATCAGCCGTTTGAGGATTTTCCGACAATCATTCGGACCGCTGCCGCCAAGCTCGGCGCAGTTGCTCAGGTTGCCGGTGGCGTCCCTGCCATGTGTGACGGCATCACGCAGGGGCGCGACGGCATGGAGCTTTCGCTGTTTTCGCGCGACGTCATCGCTATGTCGACTGCGATTGCTCTCAGCCATGATGCCTTTGATGCTGGACTTTACCTTGGCACTTGCGACAAGATCGTGCCCGGCCTGTTCATGGGTGCAGTGGCTTTCGGTCATCTGCCTGCGATTTTTGTGCCGTCCGGGCCGATGACAACAGGCCTTTCCAACGAAGAAAAAGTCAAAGTTCGGCAGTTATACGCAGAAGGCAAGGTCAAACGTGACGCCCTACTGGAATCCGAGACACGTTCCTATCATGCCAAAGGCACCTGTACCTTTTACGGCACCGCCAATTCCAACCAGATGCTGATGGAGATCATGGGCTTGCATTTGCCGGGCTCAACCTTCGTCAATCCGGACACACCACTTCGTGATGCCCTGACGCGGGCGGCCGTCAAACGTGCCGTTGATCTTTCGCTGCTGGGCAAGGAGCCGACACCAATTGCCGATATTGTCACTGCCAAGTCTGTGGTCAACGGCATTGTCGGGCTTCTGGCAACCGGTGGTTCGACCAACCACACCATGCACATGGTGGCCATGGCCCGGGCCGCGGGGATCATTGTAACTTGGGACGATTTTTCAGAATTGTCCGATGCGGTGCCGCTGATCGCCCGTGTCTACCCAAATGGTCCGGCCGATGTAAACCAGTTCCATGCAGCAGGCGGCATGCGGGCGTTGATTGATACGTTGCTCGTTCATCGCCTCGTCCATGCCGACGTTCGCACTGTAGTGGGTGACTGTCTTGAGGACTACATCGCAGAGCCAAAACTGATTGAGGACGAGGTCGTCTGGCAGGTACCGGCACAACCAGTGGTCAATCCCGCAGTAATCAAGACGGCCGATAAACCCTTCCAGGCAAATGGTGGCCTGAAGGTTCTGACAGGCAATATCGGTCGCGCAATCATCAAAATTTCGTCCCTCAAGAAAGACCAGTTTATCATTGAAGCGCCAGCCCGGATTTTTGAGCGGCAGCAGGACCTCATCACGGCCTTTGAGCGCGGTGAACTGAATCGCGACTTCGTCGCCATTCTGCGTTTCCAGGGACCGAAAGCCAGTGGCATGCCGGAACTTCACAAACTGAGTTCGGCACTCGGCGTGTTGCAGGATCGCGGCTTCAAGGTGGCACTTGTTACCGACGGTCGTATGTCAGGCGCCTCAGGTAAGATCCCCGCTGCAATCCATGTCACACCTGAAGCTGTAGAAGGCGGAATGATCGCGCGCATCGACGAAGGTGATATTGTGGTGCTCGATGCCATTGCAGGCACACTTTCAGTACGTGTTGACGAGGATCAATTGGCACAAAGAAAAGCTGCATCCAGTAAGGCGACCACGCGTGGCACGGGTCGGGAACTGTTTCTGCATGCCCGCGAACGGGTTTCTGGCGCGGAGGCGGGAGCAAGCTTTGTCGTATAGGGCGTCACCCTATACGACGGGCCTTCTTGGGGGTTAGGTCGCTAGGCGTTTGGAGCTCAGGACCGTTTTTTGATTGTGCTGTAGATGATGTTTCGGTTGGCGCCGAACCACACTTTGCTGTCTACGGTGCTCGGATCAGCACTGGCATTGGTAACGCGCCACATATCGGCTTCCGAACGCTGGAGAAGCTCCCAGTTCATGTAGGACTCCATGTAACCGTCATCGGCCATTTCATCTGAGAAATTGGCGTAGAGAAACATGCCGCCCGGCTTCAGCATGTCCATGCAAACCTGGGTGAGGCGGATCGCCACCTTGTCGGTCAGATAATCGTACAAGCCTGCGGCATAGATGAAATCAAAGGTTCCGATCTTATGTTTTTTGGCGAGCAGGCCACGAACCGAGCCGTCGATTGGTTCGATGCACGTGCCATGGAACTGGCTTGAAATCGATGCGATGCTGAGCGGGTCCTGATCGAGGGCAACCCAACGCTTGATGCTACCGTTCTTAACCGCCTGAGAATTTTCTGCTTCACGAAGATGGCCTGCAGCAACGGTCAGAATTTCCGTCTCCGGTCCCTTCTCGGCTGCAACCATATCAACATATTCGGTCAGAATGTCGCGGCGCTCGCGAACGGCAACCGGTCCCGGAGCGTTGCGGGTATATTCAAAAATGTTAAGGCCGAGAGGCGTGGATTTTGCCACCTCATGTGCCACTGCCTCATGACCGTAGATGAAGTCGATAAGGCTGGCATCGCCAGAGTATCCGCGTGGTTTTTCAAACGACCAACGGGTGAATGGGCACTGCTGCATGATTTTTGCGGAAGGGTGCGCCTGAATGATCGGAATAAGTCCCTGCCACACGGCCGGACCATATTTCCACCGCAAATCATGCATCTGGGCAATCAGCCATTTTGTCGCTTCGGCGAGGTCGTTACCGGCGCTGAAGCGCTGATTTGCGAGGTTCATGATCAGTACGAACTCCGCCTCTGCCGTTGCCAGAAGATCAGCCTCGGCGGTTTTGTCAGATGGGTGGCGATGGTTAGTGACCGACTGGGGAGTGATAAGACTTTCACCGTCAAGGGAGAACAAAGGCTGAGCCACGCGAACCTCACTGCTGAATAAAGGGTTAAAGAAAAAGATAAAATCTTCAGCATTTTCCGTGCACGTCAAGTTCGCGGCGGTGATGTTTTTCAACAACCCCCACCTTTCCAGTTTGTGAGAAGTTTAGAAAAAGTTAATAACCTCAGGATATATGAGAGTTGGTGCACTCTCGGTTGAGAGTGGCATGGGAGCTTGCGCAGGGTGAATCATCGTTGACTTCCGGCTCTGGCCGGATGGCGGCTAGAATCAATGCGCTGGATGTTGGGTGAATAGGGCATGATGCACTTGTTAGCCGAGACCACCGTGCCCGCGATGCGGCCGGCGCTTTCCCCTGAGCAGATGCGTAGCCTCTATCAGCAGGAAAGTGAACTCAACCGAAAAGACGTGACGCGTCACGGTCTTTGGATCGCTGTTGCCGCTTATATCGCTTACTCTGCGACCGATTACCTGTTCCTGCGCGATGTCGCGCTCTACACCATTGCGGGTCGCGTTGCCGTGGGCATCGTTGCGTTGTGCGTTCTCGAAATTCTGCTGCACTTCAAAGCACGTGCCGATATCATCGATCTTATTGCCGCAGTCTCCGTGCTTTCAGGTTATGTTGTTTGGCTCGCTACGGCACAAATGACCAGCCATGTGAATGCCTTTTCCTACTACATGGTGTTTGGCGCCATCTTCATGATGAGCTTCAACCTGTTTTTCAGCTTCCGGTTTCCACTGGCATTCGCGGCTTCGGCGACGAACCTGACGATCTTCGTCGGTTTTCTCTACGCCTTTGAGCCGATGGGATTGCTTTACAAGCTGATCCTCGGTGCATTCTGTATTTCCTGCTTCATTTTTACATCCTACGTGAACCTGCAGCTCAACAGAGAGCGTTACAAGGTTTTCCTCAACGCCTATGAGGCGCGGCTGCAGCAATCAGCAGCCGACGAACGGGGCAAGGCTTTGCTGCACTTGTCCATCACCGATTCGCTGACCGGCCTTGAAAATCGCCGTGCGATCGACCAGCGACTGCGTGACTACTGGAACAATTGGCGAGAGCACGGCAAGAGTTTTGCTGTCCTGCTCATCGATGTCGACTTCTTCAAACGTTACAATGACTGCTACGGCCACCAGGAAGGTGACCGTTGCCTGATTGCGGTGTCGCAGCGACTGAAAACCGTTGCATCACTGCATGGCGCCATCATTGGCCGATATGGCGGCGAGGAGTTCATTGTCATTGCACCTACCGACACACCCAAACGCGCCGCCGATCTGGCGGAAGCGATTTGTATCGCCGTCCGTGTCATGGCGTATCCGCATGAAGCAAGACGCGACGGAACACCCTTCGTCACCGTCAGCGTGGGTGTTTCGCACACACGCGGTAATGCAGTCCAAGTAGACAGGGTCATTCACGAGGCCGACCGTGCGCTCTATGCCGCAAAGGCAAGTGGCCGCAACTGCGTCAAACTATTCGACACCAAGGACCCCTGGGCGAGCGACGATAGTGAAAACATTGCAGCGATCCTTAAAATCGCCGTTCAACAGCGCCTTGTTACTCTGGTTTATCAACCGATCCGCGACGTCAAGACAGGCGAATTGAGTGGGGCTGAAGCCTTGATGAGATTAAGGATGCTGGACGGAACGCCCGTTCTGCCAAGCACCTTCATTCCGATCGCCGAGCGAACAGGGGCGATTGTCGATCTCGGTCGCTGGGCGATCCGAACGGTTTGCAGCGATCTGTTGGCGACCAATCTTGTGCCCGTTGCCAGTGTTAACGTGTCGCCAATCGAGTTGAAGATGCCCGGTTTTGCGACCTATGTCGCAGCTACACTGTCAGAATTTGGCCTGATGGGTGCGCGGCTTGCCTTCGAAATCACCGAAGGCGTTGAGCTGGAAATGGATCAGGAGGTGGTTCGCTGCATCAGTGACCTCAGAAAACTTGGCGCTCAAATCTGGCTCGATGATTTCGGCACTGGTTTTGCCGGTCTGTCCTGGCTTCGCCTGATCGAATTCGACACCGTGAAGATCGACCGCTCCTTCCTGCATGATTGCGACACAGAGCGCGGTCGGATGATGCTGCGTGATATCATCAGCCTGCTGCGCAACCGTGGCCTGCGAATTCTTGTCGAGGGTGCAGAAACCGAAGCCCATGAGCTGTTGATGCGGCAATACGGAATAGACCAGATCCAAGGTTTCCACGTTGGACGCCCTGTACCCGTCAGCCAATTCGAAACCTATGAAGTGGTGCGTCGGTCAACGCCTGCGGGAAACTCCCTCATCCAGGGCTAAGAGCGCTAAACTCCAGCGCTCCATAGATTCCCAAGGGGCGTCATGAACCAGACGCCCAACATCCTGTGAAAGTCGTTTTAGTTACCAGCGCGGCACGCGTCTTTCGTAACCGGGATCGAACAACTGCATATAGGCAGTGTCGTTGCGTTCCTTCATCTCAGTCTGTTCGTAGAGCGCAGCAAGATCGGCGAGTTTCTGGTGGTCAAGTGACACACCAAGACCCGGGCCTTGCGGCACATTGAGCTTGCCATCGCGGAACGTGAAGGGTTTGCCTTCAATCACATCGACGCCAGTCCATGGGAAATGTGTATCGCAGTCATAGCTAAGGTTGGGTGTCGCTGCGGCAACATGGGTCATTGCAGCCAGCGTGATACCGAGATGCGAGTTGGAGTGCATGGATACACCGAGGCCCAATGTCTCACAGATCTTGCCAAGATGTGTCGAGGCACGCAGACCGCCCCAATAGTGATGGTCGGACAGGACGATCTGGACAGCTTTTTTGCGAAAGGCTTCGGCGATCTGGTCAAACTCAAGAACGATCATATTGGTGGCCAGCGGAATCGATGTTGCTGCGGCCACCTCCGCCATCTGGTCCATACCAATGACGGGATCTTCAAGATACTCCAGAACCCCTTCCAGTTTGCGTGCCATGTAAATGGCCGTGTCTACGGTCCAGCCGCCATTGGGATCAATCCGCAAGGGATGATCTGGAAAGGCTTCGCGAAGCTTCAGCATCGTCTCGATTTCGAGATCGGGATGCAACACCCCCCCTTTGAGTTTCAGGGACTGAAAGCCGTATTTGTCCACCATCCGGCGGGCTTCCCCAACCATCTGGTCTGGCGTCAGCACTTCCCCCCATTCGTCCGGTTCTTGACCGATATGAGCGGCAAACTTGAAAAACAGATAGGCGCTGAAGGGAACCGTGTCACGAACCGCCCCACCAAGCAGGTCACAAAGCGGCCGTCCAAGCAGCTTGCCCTGAATATCAAGACATGGAACTTCAAATGCCGAGGCAACAACGTCCGTCAGCTTGTGATCGGCAACGGCGGTTTTCGCGTTGATGCCTCCACCACCGGGCAAGGCAGCAATCACTCTTGCCTTCAACTCGTGAAGGTGAAACGGGTCAAGCCCGATCAATGACGGAGCCGCCCGTCTTAAACCGTCCAGGGCTTTGATACTGCCATAGCTTTCTCCCAAACCAACCGTACCGTCATCACAGATGACTTCGATGATGGTTCTCAACGCATGGGGCTGGTGCACACCCTTGCAATTCAGCAAGGGTTTGTCGGGGATGGCAACCGGCGTTAATTTGATGTCAGCGATACGCATAAGAACTCCTATCGCCACCAGGTGCGCGCTGCCGTCAACGCGTCATCCAGAGGTGGCAGTTCGGGATGCCAGTGGCGCTCCCATTCGAGACTGAGAGGGATGTGTCGTTTACTCGACCTGACAAGCGACATAAGATTCGCCATGGGGAAATCACCGTGGCCGGGAAGCACGTAATGGCGAAGGCCATCGCTTCCCATCTTGCTGTCCTTGACATGCAAATGGACGACATTGTCGGCGATATCAGGCCACAGGCTGTTGAGAGCAGAACCCTTGGCCCAGGTGTGATGGGTGTCCCATAACATCAAGGCGTTTGGCACGTGTTTGACGAAGGTCTTCAGTTGCGCAGCATCTGCCAGAGCATCATGGGTTTCGATCATCAGATCGACATTCAGCCCGCGCGATTGCCGGTCGGCTTGCCATTGATCAAGCAATGCAGTTGCGCGTCTCATCCCGTCGGCAGCTAACTGTTTGCCGCCGTCAAAGATTCTGAGATGTGCCACGCCTGCCGCTTCCGCCCATGCAACAAAGGGTTCGACGGCCGACAGGTCACGACTTTCAAGCAATCGGATCGATGTATTGAGGGCCACGACCTTGAGGTCGCGTTGTTGAAGAAAGGCCGCAAACTGCGACGGGCGATCAAACTCCGTATCCAATGCCGAAATCACGTCAACCGCGCCGGAAAGTGCACGCAATTCCACGGAAGATATACCGTGCCGTCTCGCAAGGTCAGCGGTTTCATGCAGGCTTAGTTCAGAACATCCAAGCGTCGAAAAACAGTATTCAACAGGGCTCATGCCATACGCTCCATGTCCTGTTTGCGGACGGGGTAGAGCGGTGGAAGGCCGGCAACAAATCGCTCTATTTCAGTAATTGCGACATCGGAAAGGGCACGCAGTTCGTTGCCCAGCGCTCCGGCGATGTGTGGCGTCAGCACGACATTCGGCAGGTCGTAGAATGGGCTGTCGACCGGCAAGGGTTCCGGTTCCGGCGTGTCGATCAGAATACGCAGGCGGCCGGATTGTGCCTCCGATAACAATGCCTGGTGATCGACCAGCCAGCCCCGTGCCGTATTGATGAACACCGCATGGTCGGCCATCAGCGCGAGCTCTTGAGCGCCAATCATATGGTGGGTCTGCGGCAGGATCGGCGCATGTAGCGAAACAATGTCGGACCATGCAAGAAGCGCGTGTAACTCCATTTTTGTCGCACCAAGTGCAACTGCCTCATCCTCAGACAGGAATGGATCGTAGACGGCAATTTCAAAACTGCCTCGTGTCAGCATATCGATGACCTGCCGTCCGATACGAGACGCGCCAACAATGCCGACTTTGCGGGAATAGCTGCCAAGCCAAGGCAGATTCATGCCACGGCGGCTGCCAAAACCACCGGTGCCGCGCTCAGCCCGGTGTTCATCCCGCAGGCGAAACACATCCTTGCCGCACATGATGATGGCCGCATAGGTAAACTCGGCCACGGGTGTGGCCATCACGGATGCGGCTGTTGTCACCAGAATATCTGAGTTGTCCCAAAACTCGGCAGGCGCGACTACGCGCACCGATGATGCCGCATAAGCCAGCATCTTGAGGTTGGGTGCCCGGGCAAGGCGTTCTTTTGTCAACGACGGTGTACCCCAAGCGGCAAGCAGAATGTCGGCATCAGCCAGAGCTTCGCGACCCGTACCCGTGTCAAAATCCGTATAGGGAAATCCATCAATGATATCTGTCACTGCATTCAGTCGCGCCCATTCGTGCGCGCTGAAAAACCCATCGGGAAGCTCGCTGCGCATGGCTATCAACAGCTTCGGTTTCTTATCATGTCTGCTCATGCGCGCACCGGACTTGAAACAGGCCGCACATCAATGCGCGCAATATCGATGTTGATCGGCTTTGAGCCACCCTGCATCAGAACATCGAGACAAAGCTCGGGAGGTGCGTTGCCCGGCCGGAGTTTTAATGGAGGCGTCCGCAATGCACCTTTCCAATGGGTATCGGGAAAAGGGAAAACTGTACCGTCTTCTGCGCGAAAGGGGTTTAACGCACTGGCCTGTTGCCCGTCTTCGGCAACATCCTTCAAGCGTAGTGTTACTCCGAGAATTCCGGGATGAGCCGGCACGTCGATATCGCAGATCGCCTCAATCCAGCTGCCGGTTCCCGGATGTTCAATCTGCCCGCCAAGACGGTGGCTTTGGTCACCTTTATCGCTGAGTGTCTTCGCCGATAATTCGGTGACCAAATTGCCCGCTGGATTGTCGACAGCATCGAAGCGATCATCTTTCGGCAGAAGACGGTCTGGCGCACGCGGTAACATTGCTTCGAGATACCCTGCCAGCAGCTTACCGACAGCAAAGGCACCGCGTACTGAAAAATGCGTTCCATCGTCAGAATAACCGGAATAGGGCTCTCCGAATTCATTATCCGGATCAACCCATGCCGCGTTCCAGTCAAACACATGGCAATTGGGGTGGTTGGCGGCGAATTCAGCACTCTGGCGATTGATCCAGTGCGCCTTAGCCCTTTCGGAACCATGGGCTGGCCACTTGCCCACACCACGCGCCAGAATGGGCAGCAGAATGACCGTCTTGCCCGCCGCCAGCAAAGCCAACGCAATACGTGCTCTGGTATCTGCAATCGTCTGGCGCGTTTCCACCATCATGTCGTTGGTGCCGGCGTCAAGCAGGATAAGGTCGAAATCCGATCGCAGCAATAACGACAACCGCCGTTCGATCTCGATTGCCTTCTGCCCTGACACCCCAAAATTGAGCCCGCTAAAAAACCGGCTGACGCCAGGTCGATTGCTCGGTTCCCAACCGGGCGGCACCGATGGATCGTGATGGACAGGACAACGAAGCCTGCCGTGAGACAGAACCTCGGCCCAACTCATCCAGCCGCGTGCCGATGTCGCGAGCATCCCGGCATCGCCAATGTGGTTTTGCTGGACGAGCGACGTGCCAAGAATGGCAACGCGGCTCGCCCTTGGTAACGATACGGACATGGTTTTACCAGGCTATCAGGAGAACAGGACGCCGCCATTGATGTCGTAGCAAGCGCCGGTGATGTAGGCCGCATCGTCAGACGCGAGGAAGGCTACCAGACCGGCAACATCCTCACTCGATCCTTCGCGCTTCAACGACGTGGCACCGGCCACCCGCTCACGCACTTCCGGTTTGGTGAAAGTGTCGTGGAAGGTGGTCGAGATCATGCCCGGGCAAACCGCATTGACGCGAATGTTAGGACCAACTTCCTTGGCAAGGCCGCGCGTGAAAGTCATCACTGCACCCTTGGATGTCGCGTAGGCCAAAGCGCCTGGACCACCGCCGTCGCGGCCGGCCTGCGACGAGAAGGTAACGATGGCGCCGCCTTTTGCCATCTTCGGCACGGCTGCCTTGGTGATCAGGAAAAGCGAGGTCAGGTTGACGTCGAGTACCTGATGCCAGAAGGCTTCGTCCATCTCGGCCAGAGACTTCCGGGCAATCAGGCCGCCTGCCACGTGCACCAGACCGTGGATCTCTCCGAACTTGTCGGCTGCCGCAGAGATTGCGCCTTCGACATCAGTGGCCTTGGTAAGGTCGGCCTTGACGGCCAGCGCCTTGCCGCCGAGCTTTTTAATTTCGGAAACGGCTGATGCTGCACCTTCCGCTGCGCCGTTATAGGTCAGCACCACATTGGCACCTTCCTGAGCAAACCGGATAGCGCATGCGCGGCCAATATCGCGACCTGCACCAGCGACGATGACAGTTTTGTTTTTGAAACGTTGCATTTGAAAACCTCGTATTGATTAGAACTGCTTGGGAAGAGAGAGTTTGAAGCGCTCGTCATCGACATCGCTGAAGTAGATGTCTGTCGAAAAACCCTGATCATCGATGAAATTGAAAATCCGCTTCGGTTCGCTCAGGCTGTAAGGCACCAGAAGGGTGACCAGACGGTGTCGTGTTGCGGCCGGTACGGTCGCGCTAACGTGGTGATGGATTTCGAGCCCTTCGAATTCCTTCGGATCGATACCGGGAAACCCTTCAACAGCCGAAATCTGCGGCATGCCGGCCGATGAATAGACAAATTGGCCATAAAAGCCGGCTTTCTTGCCGGTGTAACGGAAACTGGAACGACCGGTCTGCGGCGCGCCGATCGTGTGGCAAAGCCATTGCAATTCCTGCCGCTCGGCGCACTCCACCTCATCGACAAACACGAAATAGCTGTTGTTGACGAAATGGATTTCACGCTCTGCCTTGCGAACCAGCGGGTTTGCAACCTGATAGGCCGCCGTCGCATCACCGACGATCTTGATATGACCAGGCTGCTCATCGACTGAAACGATACGTCCGGCGGCACGCCGTGCCAGTGCCTTGTCCTTTTCGGCATATTGGCCTTTGCCGCCAATAAGCACCGCATTTTTCGAGCGGGTCTGGCGGCGCCAGTTCACATGCATTTGTGAATTAAAGGCGACATAATAACCGGACTGGATCGCCAGATCTTCGCCATAGGCATAGAGCACAAAGGCGTTCTGATCGCCGTGGCTGTGGCTCAGCGAACCGTACGGGCTGGATTTGAACACGAACTGCAGATGCCGGTCCGGATCTTCCATGTGTTTCTGGATGGTCACCCAGCCAATGTCATTGAACACGGACAGTGCTGGCAGATCACTTGGCGGAACAGCCTCCACCTGCTGGTAGTCGTGACGATAAACAAGATCGTCAAAATTCAGATCCCACCAGCCGTAATTATAAAAGGCCATTTCGGTACCAGCCGCATCCTGTTTGATGCGATCGAAATACCATTGGTAATGGCCATTGCCGGTCACACCGGCAAACTGGCGCACATTGTAGCCGACCTTCAGACCGGGCAGATCCCCCATGGTGGAATCGTCACCAAAATTGGCGCGGCGCGTTCCCGGAGCCTTGGTGTAGAGCGGAAACCGTCCGGTGTTCTGGAAGAAAGGACGCTGATAGAGGTCGTAACCGATGTAAGAGCGGATCAGGTTGGCGGCTTCGATCAGATACGCCATGCCGGTCATCCAGTAGTGCGGACCTTCGGCCCAGCCACCATCGGTGCCCGCCCATGGGGAATAGAGGGTCGACAGGAACTCAACCGTATAGTCGAGCCATTCGCCACCTTCTTCGCTTTCACCCAGCAGCGAAATGCAGGCTGGTGTCAGCACTGCAGACAAAGAGCGTACGGCGTGACTGTCATAGGGGAAGACGTGGATGCGGGCATGCGAGATCACATGGTCAGCAACCTCTCGCGTACGGCGCAGTAAAACGGTTTTGACCGTCTCGCGCTCTTCCTCGCTCAAATGGTCATAAAGCCAGTCATATCCCCAGGCGAGAGCGACAACGACACGGAAGCCAGCCTCGTCATTGTAGGCGCGGGAGGTCGCGCCAGTCGGATCCCAGGCGGCAACAGCCAGCAGCCAGTCCCGCGACCTGTCGAGCAGGTCTTCCCGACCCAGAACACGTCCCGCAATCGCCAAATGGCGAATGGCGTAAATCACTTCCTGGCAATCAATATACATTTGCCGCCACAAGGTCGCGACGCGGACGTTGTCGGGGTAGGGTTTCGGTTCAGGCATGATCGGCCGGTCCAACCAGGGTTTGACGGACTTTTCAAAAAAGTCGGACCATCCGCAATGATCGGCATCCTTTGCCACCGCGGCTGAGAAGGATTTTAGCTGATCGCCATTCAGCCAGAGCCTTGGATGGCTGGTGTGGGCGGCGGCATGACGGGCTGCCCGGCCTGGTAACGGTGTTTTTGGCAAAGCAGCGGTGATTTCGAAATCGCGCACCTTGCTCCAGTTGGAAAGAGGTTGTCCTGCATTCTGATCCCAGAGCGCGTAGCTCCAGTGATAATGGCCATCCACCAGCACCGTGTCCGGGGTGAAGAAGTTCCAGGCCAGATCTTCATAGACAGTTGTTTTCGCATCGGAAAAATCGGGATCAGTCGAGATGCGCAGCACATAGCGCGCACCGTCATCAATATCGGGAAGCCAGGAAAAACGCGGTGGATTTTCTGCAGGCGGTAATTGCTCACTCGGCATGTAGCCAATGGTCAGGGAACCCGGGCGCGGTTCATCGAGATGAGCTTGTCTGGCGATCGCCGAGGCAGAGGGACGCATTGCGCTCTAACTCCTGTAAAAACAAAAAAGGAGATGGCGGCGACAGGGCCGCCATCGCGATAGACTGATTTACTGGGCCGATTTGTACTGACGGTCGTAGGCCGACTGCATCATCTTGATGACCTCATCGTAACCCAGTGCGGCCAGCCTTTTCTTGTAGGCATCCCAACCGGCATCGACGTCCTGTGCACCCAGGATCCAGGTTTGCTGCATCTCGGTCATGTAGGTGAGAAGGCTCGGCCAGTAGCGGTCGAAGATTGCCTTTTCCTCGGCGTTCAGCGACACGCCCATGAACTCGTCCTTGAGGCAATTGCACTTGTCGTACATATCGATGCCTTCAAGCGCGATCTTGTTGGTCCACTGGCGTTCATATTCATAGTCCATCCAGTAACCGCGCGGCACTTGTGCACCGACGGCCCAGAGCTGGGCATTGACCGGGTCCTTGTTTTCAAGAACTTCCTTTTTGAACTGCGGCTTGCCGTCGACCATCTCATAGGTCAGGCCTTCAACACCGAAGTTCGACAGGATGCGGCCCTGCTGGGAGAACCAGAAATCGAAGTACTTGATCGTTTCGACTGGATGTTCATTGGTGGCGGAAATTGCCCATCCAACCGGCTGAACACGCAGTCTGCGTGCATCTTCGAAACGCTCCCCAGACGCTGACTTTGGTGGCAGCATCGGTTTCAGCGCAAAACCTTCGATCTTTGGCGCCAAAGCATCATTGTAGGTCGAAGTGCTGGCAAACCAGTCATGGGTCATGCCGCCAAGATCGTTGCCCAGCAAGTATTCACGCGAACGGGCACCACGGGTGAAGACTTCCTTGTCGATCAGCCCTTCCTTGTACCACTTGGCAACGTTTGAGATGCCAGTTTTATAGTTCTCTTCAGCCCACGGATGGCGCAGTTCGCCGTCATAGACTGCAAAGTCTCCATAACGCTCAGAACCTGACACGCGTGCGTCCCAGAGATTGATGAGACGGATCGCATCAATCGGTTCACGGGCAAAGTAAGGAACCTCATCCTTCTTGCCGTTGCCATTCGGATCCTTGTCGCGGAATGCCTTGAGGACCTCATAGACTTCCTCCGGCGTCTCCGGCTGTTTCAGCCCCAGCTTGTCCAGCCAATCCTGGCGGATGAACCAGCCACGGGAATATTTTCCATCCGGCACGTATGGAATGAAATAGAGCTTACCGTCAGGGCCGGAAATCGCGTTGCGAATATCCTTGTGGCTATCAAAGAATGCTTTGAGATTGGGGGCATGTTCTTCGATCAGATCATCAAGCGGAACGAATGCGCCTTCCAGCCCGTAGCGGATAAAGTCTTCCTTCAGGCCGCCGGAGGCATCGCCGCCGATGATATCTGGCAGATCACCCGATGCGATCAGCAAGTTAAAGGCATCGCGACTGCTGGTCGTTGCCAGTGACGCAACATTACGCACGTGGATGTTGGTGATCTCAGCGGCTTTCTGCTCCACCGGCCATTTTTCTGAGTAGACGTATTTATCGCGGAAGTGAAAATGGATCGTCAGTTCCAACGGGTCTTCTGATATCTTGCCGGTGTCTTGTGCGGCAACAGGCATTGCCATTGTCACGGCTGTCATTAACGCCAGAAGGGGCGTGCCTTTTCGTAGTTGTTTCACAGGTTCTCCTCCCTTGTGCTGCTACTCTTTGACTCCGCCCAGCAGAATTCCTTTTGTGAAATACTTCTGTGCGTAGGGGTAAATGATCAGAACGGGAATGATCGACGCGATCATGATCGCAGAGGTTACCGTTTCGAATGAATATTGGGCTGTCAGTAGGCTTGAAGCGAATTCATCATTCGAATTGAGATCGACGACGACGCGTTTCAGGTAGACCTGCAGCGGGATTTTTTCTTCACCGCGCAACAGGACCATGGCCCAGAAATAGCCGTTCCAGCGCGACACGATGCAGAACAATGCAACGGTGACGATTGCGGGTTTGGAGAGCGGGATAAAAACCTTCCACAACAGCTGCAACTCGCTCGCACCGTCCATCTTGGCGGCTTCCTCGAAGGATTTGGGCACGGCTTCGAAGAAGTTACGCAGCAGGATGACGTTGAATGCGCTCGCCGCGAAGCCAATGATGATACCGAAACGACTGTCGAGAAGACCGAGGTCACGCATGTTGAGGAAAAACGGGATCATGCCTGCGTGGAACCACAGCGTGAAGGCAATCGCGATGTTGAAGAAGGTGCGACCACGCAACCTTTTACGCGACAAGGCATAGGCGCCGGGTATCATGATCAGCAGGCTCATGAACGTGCCGCCAAAAGTGTAGATGAAGGTGTTGCCGTAGGCGATCCAGAACATTCTGTCGGACAGCACATGTTCATAGGCCGCAAGCGTCACATCAACCGGCCACAAAGTCACGCGCCCGGCGGTCACCGCTGCACCCGATGATATCGAGACGGCCGCGACATAGATAAATGGGTAAAGGGTCGACAGAACAAACAGCCCCAACAGGATGGCGTTGGCCCAGCCAAAAATCCTGTCACCACGGGAATACAAATTGAAACTTGCCATTTTTCAGCTCCTCACCACAGCGATGTCGACGAGACTCTTCGGCTGATACGGTTAGCCGAATAGACAAGAACGAAAGCAATGACCGCATTGAACAGACCGGCAGCCGTGGCCAGATCATACTGCGTGCCTTGCAGACCGGTGCGGTAGATGAAGGTCGACACAACGTCGGCCGTTTCATAGGTGGATGGACGGTAAAGAAGGATGATATATTCGAAACCGACCTCGACCAGATTGCCGATGCGGATAATCAGCATGATGATGATCGTCGGCAGAATGCAGGGCAGGGTGATCCGCCACATCATTTGCCAGCGCGACGCGCCGTCAACACGTGCGGACTCGTAAAGTGTCGGGCTGACACCGGCGATCGCTGCAAGATAGACTATCGATTCAAAGCCGGATTCTTTCCATACCGACGAACCAATGAACACCGGACGGAACCATTCGGGCTGCGTCAGGAAGTATATTGGCTCAAGGCCAATGCCTTTCAGGAAAAGGTTGACGATGCCGATGGAAGGCGACAGGAAGTTGATGACGATACCGGCAACAATTACCACGGAAATGAAGTGCGGCAGGTAGACGACAGTCTGCGCCCAGCGTTTGCCGATTTCGCTCTGCACTTCATTGAACATCAAGGCCAGGATGATCGGCACCGGAAATGCAAAAATCAGTCCGAGGCCGCTGATCGTGATGGTATTCCAGAAGGCACGTACGAACATGTCATTCTGGAAAAGCTCGATGAAATTCGCAAACCCGACAAAGGGACTTTTTTCGATGCCGCGGAAGATAGAAAAGTCCTGGAAGGCGATGATCAGGCCGTACATCGGCTTATAAAGAAACAGCGCAAACCAGATGGCCATCGGTGCCAGCAGCAAATAGAGCTGCCAATCGCGGCGCACATCGTGCCACACATCATAAAGTGATTGTTGGAAATGCTGTTTCATGACCGCGTCTCGCTTGCGGTCTTGAGGGATCGACCTGTTTCGGAATCGAAAACATGGATGCGGGTCGTATCGATAGCGAGCTCAGTCACACCATTGAGCGCGTGGTCCGCGTAAAGCGTTTCAGCCTTGGCTATAAACGGCTGGCCGTCGGCCTTACCATGCAACAGAGCCTCCGCTCCAAGTGGCTCGACAAGTTCGATGTTGCAGTGAAGAACCTCACGCCCTTCTTCCGTTTTTACGGACATGATTTCAGGCCGGATACCGAGCTTGACCGACTGCCCCTGCGTTGCATTTTTTGCAAATGCATCGGGAATTGTCAGGCTCTGGCCAGAGCTGCCGGCAATCACGGCTTTGACGCGGCCGTCCTGTTTGTCGATTGTCGCATCCAGCAGGTTCATCGGCGGTGACCCGATAAAACTTGCAACGAATGTGTTTGCCGGCTCGAGAAACACTTCCATTGGTGAGCCGACCTGCTCGATATTGCCGCGGTTCATGATGACGATGCGGTCCGCGAGCGTCATCGCCTCGACCTGGTCATGGGTCACGTAAACGCTGGTTGCCTGCATGCGCTTGTGCAGCTGCTTGATTTCAGCCCGCATATGGGTGCGCAATTTGGCATCGAGATTGGAGAGAGGCTCGTCAAATAGGAAAATCTTCGGGCGGCGCACAATAGCGCGACCCATGGCGACGCGCTGACGCTGGCCGCCCGAGAGGTCGGCTGGCTTGCGTGCCAGATATTCCGTCAACCCCAGGATTTGTGCGGCTTCGGTAACGGCCTTGTCGACCACATCGCGTTTTTCGCCCCGTACACGCAGGCCAAAAGCAATGTTCTCTGCCACGTTCAGATGCGGATAAAGCGCGTAGTTCTGAAACACCATCGCAACATCGCGGTCTTTCGGGGCGATCTTGTTGACGACGCGCCCGTCAATCGAGACGGTGCCGTCGGAGATATCTTCCAGGCCTGCGAGCATTCGCAGTGTGGTGGATTTTCCGCAGCCCGATGGCCCGACGAGCACAACGAATTCTTGCGGTTGAATGGAAAGGTTGATGCCATGTACGACTTCGAGAGCACCGTAGCGCTTGACGACATCGTTGATTTGAACTGCAGACATGAAAGGCCCCTCCTCAAAAGCCTTGAATGTTCAGTCAGGCAGGGGCCTTGGCTCCTCTTGACACACGCTTTCTCGTGACGCGCGTATTGACCTGCTCAATGAAGGTCCAGATTTTGGGGTTCTTGGAGAGTTCTGCGATCTTGGATTCAAGCGATCCCAGATGACACTGGACGGCGTCGCGCGCCGCTTCAACGTTGCCTGACGCGATCGCATTCACGATCGCCTCGTGCTCTTCGATCACCTTTTCCGTGCGACGCACCGCAAACACCCTTTTAAGGTGGCGCATGCGGTCCATTTCACCTTTGGCCTGGTTTACAACGCTCCAGGCACCGGGCAGACGGGCAGCGGTGAATATTGTGCGGTGAAACTCTTCATCCAGCAGGAAGAAATCGGTGAATTCCTCATCTTCCGCAGCGGTGCGCTGCTGGGAAATACAGGTCTTCAGCCGCGCAATATCTTCAAGCGAATGCCGCTTGGTCGCTTCGATGACAGCGCCCTCTTCCAGCTTGAACCGGATGAAGCAGGCCTCCATGTAACGCTGCACATCAATCGGCGAGATGTAGGTTCCGCCCTGCGGCACAACCGTCACGAAACCTTCCTCGGCCAGGCGGATGATGGCCTCGCGCACCGGCGTCTTGCTGACATGCAACAACGCCGCAATTTCCTTCTCAGACAGCGCCCGTCCCGGAAGCAACTTCACTTCGACAATCAATTTGCGAAGCAATGCGTGGATCCGGTTGGTCATGTTGCCATCGACCGGCAAGTCCTGTGGCGTGACAAGATCAGACAGAGGCAACGATGGAAATTCAACAGCATTAGACATATCAATAACCAAACTGAGATATCAGAATATAACTTGACATATCTGTTGTTTTTTAGAGAGTCAAGCTCGTGATGACGACGGAGACGTCGCCCCGGCCAAAATTCATTCGGATTTTCTCGGAACCCGTCTTCGTCCACAGGGTCAAATGCACTGATTACAAAGCCTTTTCAGCCGAATGGGCACAACAGACGGAAATGACAATGAACAGTTCCAACAGCGAGAAATGACCATGAACCCCGATACCCGTGAGAAACTGATGGGCGTATCCGTCGCAACACTGTGCTCGGCGCTCTACAAGCGCGGCTTGAAAAACCAGACTATCCAGGATGTGCGGCCGGTGCGAGCGAAGGGACGTAACATGGTCGGCCCGGCATTCACGCTTCGCTATATGCCGGCGCGTGAAGATCGTAATCCGATGTCCGTGTTTCGCGACCCAAAACATCCACAACGCCATGCCATCGAGACCTGCCCGGAAGGCTCAGTACTGGTCATGGACAGCCGCAAAGACCCACGCGCGGCTTCGGCTGGTGATATTCTGATTACAAGGTTGATGGTACGTGGCGGGGCAGGTGTGGTTACAGATGGCGGCTTTCGCGATGCAATGACGATTGGGGAACTGGACATCCCGGCCTATCATAACCGTCCATCCAGCCCGACGAACCTGACACTGCATGAGGCAATTGATATCAATGTGCCGATCGGCTGCGGTGACGTGGCCGTTTTTCCAGGGGATATCATGGTGGGTGATGACGACAGCGTTATCGTCATACCCAAGGAGATCGCCGATGAAATTGCTGATGAGGCCGTCGAGATGACGGCCTATGAAGATTTCGTCACTGAGAGGGTCAAAGCAGGCCAGACGATTATCGGTCTTTATCCGGCAACGGATGAAAGCAACCTGGCCCTGTTTGCTGAATGGCGAAGCCAGAACGGGCGGTAACCCGATCCGGGCGCGATTTTGATCGCGCCCACTTCAGCATTAGACGGCGTGAGGCAATGCGCCCTTACCGGTCATTTTGTCAGCGGAAAACGCTACCCCACAGGAAGCAGCTTTCGTGCGTGACGGATATGCCGGACCCGACACCATGAGATAGGAGGTCATGATGGCCTCGAGCCCGGGGAGAGGCTGGCAGTACCTGCCAGGCCGCTCAGCAGTGGCCGGCTCTAACGCCTGCCAATTGTGTAATTTCGTGTGTCGACAGGTCGGCGGTCAGCTCACTTTTCAATTCGCCCATCAAAGTCTTGCGGGCTGCGTCCAATTGAAAGGCTGCCGATTTCGAGGAAAGGCTTTCAGCGATCCCAACGGTATATTCGAGCATATTGATTAGCGCGAGGTATTCCTCATGGCGCTCGCTGAGCTGAATGCTGGCATTGATGTTCGTCATGCTATCCTCGATATGTTGTCGAGGTCATTTTTAAGCACGAAAACCGTTTGCGTGCGCGTTGCAAAAGCGTTGCACACGCGAAACGGGATTTATCATACTTGTTCGCCTTCGTTTGCGCGAAACAAACTACGCCACACGGAAATCTCGTTAAAAGTCCAAGTCTTGGCCGATCGAGCAGCAATTGGTCGCTGGATCACTTCAAGCAGGTCAACGGCATCCAGGCGCTTTTGATCAACCCATGCTTGACTTATTACGTTGCGAAGCACAATCACATCAAAGCCTGCAACTTCCGCGATCCGCGTCCAACTCCTTTCCTTGAAGAAGATGCCACGCGCTGCACGCGAAATATCAAGGCAATCGGCGGCTGCCAGCACACCGAGGTTTTCCGCACGCGCCAAAGTAGCATCAACATTGACCATCGGTATGGTCAGCGGCATGTAGGCCAACTCAGCTGGCCCATGCAGCAAGGCGACATCACCATCGTCATCGCGTCGACCACTGGCATAATCGTCAAAAATCTTGCCAACGCCGATCATGCCGAAGGCTGCACATTCTGCGGCACGCAGCGCGCCCATGCTGGCAGCTCCGAATACCCCGATGTTCTGGGAGAGCGCAAACAGAAGCTCCTTATGCCAGACGGGCGGCACAAATTCGAACTGACCATCGATAAGGCCAATCGCCGTTGCACCGTCCCGCACGGCGCGCATGACATCACCCTGGCAGGCAGGAGGCCTGATCTCGACATCCGACAGTTTGCCAATGTCTGGGAAGCTCGGACCGACGAAGACGACCTTCATTGCAAGGCTCGCGAAATCGCCCGGCCACCAAATCTCTGGCGACGTTCACCGTCGGGGTTTTCAAGCTGCGGAACAACAACCTTTACCACCGCGGCGGGCAACCAGTCGGGTGAGATATCAACCGCGTAGATGTCAGGGATAGCTTTGTTTCGCAGGCGCTCCACAACCCTTTGAAAAGCCTGCTCAGCGCAACTGGCATTAATGCGGGGCAAATCTTGGAGTTGCATGGAAACCGGCGCATCGAACGCGGCGAGGATGGTCGGGTCGGCCGGTTGGCTAAAGGTCTTCGGCATGACGTCATCTCTTGCCCCGGCAATGAAGGTCATGCGTGACTGCACGGCTTCGGTAATCGCCCGCATGACAGCGATCTCAGGAGAGATGGAACATCCTGCCCCAAGTGTGATGTCAACATGACGGAAGCCGTCACCGGCTTGCGGTTGATGTCGCGGCTTCAGAAGCGCAACCACACAGGGGACCGCGAGGTCGCTAGTGATGTCGAAAACAGCGATTTCCATGTCTGCAGCCGAAATTCTGCCGAGCAAACCCTGCAAGTCGGGATTTACGATCTGGCTGGTGTCAATTCTTGGCTGATAGCGCTTCGCTGACGTTGTTACCTGCCACAGTGTCATAGCATCGCGTTCAACACGCTCCAGCAACCCATGCAGTGTCGCTTCGATCAAACTATTGCCGGACGCAAGTCCATCAGACGACTGCCAGAAACGCGGTGCGATCAGCGTGCGGTCGAGTTGAATGGCTTCCACAGGCAGCCAAACTTTTTGTCCTGTCAGCAAATTGGTCGCACTTGCCCATAAAATCGTTTCGTCATCGCGGATCGGCATTGATTTTACAGCCAGCAGGCTATCCAGCGTGTTTACGACCTCGCCAGCCGAGCGGAGAGATGAAGGCGTATCAGATACTATCTGACAGGCCGGGGTGGCGGCAACGGCACGTTCAACGGCTTCCATCACAGCGGACGTTCGCGCAGCATCGTCATTTATGCCCTTGCCTTGCGCAATCACAATCGCTTTGGCGTTTGGCGTATAGGCGCACCAGACCGGCACACCGATACAATCAAGGCTGGTTTGTTTAGCGACCCTGGTAATACCGAGCCGATAAAGAATAGGAGAGACCCGTTGAAAGGTCTCTCCCGCAGAACATGAACGGAAATCGACAGTATCGATTTCTAACTGATCAGGATTCATGGTGTCCCGATGCGGCGACCTCAGCAGACGAAAATGCGACCGCAAAGTTTACACCCTTGACGATTGTCGATCCCTGCTGGCGAAGCGTCTGAGCGTTGGCGAGGTCACTACCAGCAGGAGGCGCGCTCAGTGGAGAAACGGTGCCTGATGTAAAATCTACGAGCCAGAGCTGTTCATCTCCGGGAAGTCCAATAACTGCAACCTTAGACACGATGTTCTCCTTTGTTAAAAACCGGCCTTGATCAGGCCTTCCCGGTAAAGCTCTGTCTGCCAGGGCTCCTTGTGGGGTACCATCTTGAGCCAACGCTCGAGATCGAAATCAGGATTACTTTTCAGAACGCGCAACCTGCAGGTACGTGCCTTTGCCATGTCGCCAAGCATACCCCAGCATGCTGCGGCAAGGCGTGATGCCGGTGCGCTATCGCGCATCTGTCCGATGTAATCCAGAGCCTGACGAAACTCGCCAAGGAAGTAACTGGCGCCAGCCGCAGTCCACAGGTAGGTGTCGGGAGACAGCGGATTGAGCGCAATGGCCGAACTGATCTTGTCCAGCGCAGCTTTGGGGTCACTGGCGTGAACAAGGCTGTCTGCGTGACTGTAGAGCACGTCCGCATAGGTCGGGTTGAATGTTTCGGCCTGGCCTAGTGCCGCCAGACTGTCGTCGATTTTTCCGCCATAGAGCTGGCTAACGCCGAGTTCCTTGTAGGCGCCGGCAAATTCGGCATTCTCGGCTACGGCTATCTTGGCCTGCTCTTCGGCATGCTGGAGAAGATCGCCGTCGCCTCTCGCCGTCAACAGCCATTCCATGGTCAATGTTCTGGAAATTCCAGCCCGCGCAGCAGAGAAGCTCTTGTCACCATCAAGGGCCTGCCTGAAATACCGTCGCGCTTTTCTGATCGATGGCAGATCCAGTTTGGAAAGGCTCTGCAGGCCACGCAGATAGGCATAATAGGCGTCAGGACGGCTGTGATAATCGGCCACATTGGACGTGCGACCACCGACCTTGTCGAAGATCGACTTTTGAATGACCTCGGCGATTTCGAGCTTCTGGATCGCAACTTCGTCGGGTTTCAACTGAAAACGGGTTGCCCACAAAACCTCGTCACTCGGCATGAAGATCAATTGCACAAACAGCTGATCATCAGACCGCTTGGTATCGAGCGCATACATGACCGAGTGTTTTTCGAGAATGCCCGCCTTATCTTTCGAGGCGCGAATACGTTCGGCAGTGTAAGGGGCAACGACCGAGACCGATCGGCTGGTGCAGAGGCCGATTGTCAAATCTTCAATCAGCGCATTGGCCACGGAGCCATATTGCTGGGCACTGTGAAGTGTCTCAGGGGGCAGCAGTGCAATTCGCGGCGGAACGGTAATGTCAAAGGCCGTTTTTACGTCCGATGATTGAAGGTTGGCAGGCTGCGGCGGTAAAAAGCTGACGAGAGGACGGGCAACTGCACCAGTTTGCTGTTCACCCAATTCCACAGGCGACGAAATCGTTCTTCTCACCTCCTCGTCGTCAGGATCGCATTCAAGAAGCAACACTGCAGCACGTCGAAGATCGGACCGGCTCTGGTCGGAGGCCGGTAGCGTTTGAAACTGCATGAATTCGGTACGCAGCTGGCCAACCAAACGCGTGCGGACGTCACGAACCCAGGCATCCAGCGCGCTTGATCCGTCGCCATGCAAGGGAAGAAACTTCAAAGCCACGGCGTCTGTAGTCGCTTTGAGGCGTTCTGTGGGATCTGTCAGCGCTGACATCGCAAGATCACAGCGCATGGCCTGCGGAGCAAGCGACAATGTCGTGCCGTCTGCGACAACCAGCGGGCCTGAGGGATCAGTTGCCATTGCGAGGCGCCGAAGCATGGAGCGCATATTGGTGGCTGCGGCCTCTCCACGGTCAGGCCATAAAAAGCTGGCCACTTGCCGCCGGGCGACCGGCCTATCCATGTCATGAAGATAGGCCAGAAACACCAGTGACAGGCCGGGCACAGATAAATTCTGCCCAGCGCCGTCGCGTAGACTGCTGTCACCAAGTGTCGTTAAAACAAAGCCCATATGGTATCAGATGGAGACGTTATTATGATCTTCCTCACTCGCACTGGACGGGTCGTTTTTTAGCGTCCGAACGAGATTGAGAACACTCTGACGCAAGCGTGGGCTCTTGATCGAGTTGAACGCGGTCACCAAGGCAATTGTCTCCTTGGAGCTCATCAATTCATTAAACTCGCCCATAGGGGAGCCGGCACTGTTGACCAGTGCGTTTGGACCGTTTTCAAAGAAAAAGCTGATCGGGACCTCAAGCACTTCGGAAATGTGCTGTAGTCGGCTGGCGCTGACCCGGTTGATACCCTTTTCGTATTTCTGAACTTGCTGGAAGGTTAGGCCAAGTCCATCGGCGAGCTGTTCTTGCGACAGACCAGCAATCGATCGACGAAGGCGAATACGAGAACCAACATGAACGTCAATAGGGTTGGGAAGTCTATTCATTGCAGTGATCCCCAAAACGTTTCGTTGCAGGAATCTATGCGTGAAAATTCCGGGTTGCGCAATCTACTTTTGCCAAAGATTTTCTACTCCCACGCGACCATTCAGCACCAACGCGCAGTTGATTGTATCAGCTTTGATGGCTCGATAGCGCACTGCGAGATCCCCCGATCAACGGCAGTGACGTTGCAATGACCGGCAACAACAATACTGCCCAGGCGACGCCATAGCCAAAACAGTCGGCAAGCAGTCCGAACAGGTACGGTCCAGCCGCCATCACGGCCAGGCAGATCGTCGAAGCGAAGGCGATTGTAGAGGCAATCGAACTTTTCGGCGCACTCTCGGCAATTTGCAGCAAATAAAGCGGAAACCAGCCAATCCCAAAAAATCCAAGGACGAGCAGAATGGCTGCAATCGTTATCGTTGACGATCCGACCGGCAGGACAGCAAGAAGGATAGCCGACGCAGCAGCAATGAGTGAAACGGCTCCAAAGGATCTGGCACGTAGACCGGGCCAAAGCCGATCACTCAGCCACGGCAACAGGATGCGGCCGGGTATGCCTGCAAGCTGCGTTGTCGCAAACAATGACGATGCTGCGATCAAACCGAGTTTCAACCCGTCTGCAATAAAGCCGATCATGTGGGCCGTGAACGTGAATTGAAATGCTGACATTGCGATGCCGAGGCGCAGTACGGGCCAGAATTGTGGATCCTGACCGACAATCCTTGCCAGCGACAACAGGCGCAGAGGTGTACTCTTTGAAGACGTAAACTCGCTGCCCTCGCGGTAAAGCCCGAAAAACAAAATCGCACCCAGAATGGAAACTGCAGCACCCAGCCAGGTTGCAGCCTGCCACCCGTAATGGATTGCCAAAAGCGGCAACAAAGCTGCGGCAATCATCGTGCCGAACGGAACGGCAGCCTGCCGAAAGCCGGTGGCAATTCCACGGTGCGATGGGGGAAACCACCGCATGATCGCTCTCGTGCCACCGGGCTGCACCGCAGCATAGGTTCCACCGAGACATGCCATGCAGATCAAAAGGGCAACAAAACTGTTGGCGATCGTGGCGGCACAGGCCATGGCAATTGCCATGCCGATCATCGCTAAGCCGACGATCCTCCGCTCGCCATAAAGGTCGATTGCGCGACCGAGTGTAAACATAGTGACGATCTGCACCCCATTCATGACGGTGACGGCAAGTGATGCGGAGGCTAGAGATATACCAAATGCCTCCCGCCAGAACGGCACGAGGATATAGACGCCCTGGGAGACAAAGGAGCCTGCGGTCTGCGTTCCAACCGCAATCACCAAGATGGCCCAGATATTGGGACTTGTATCGATAGAGGATGGTGAGGGTTCGGGGGATAGGCGACGCAGCATAAAAGGGCTCCAGACAGGCAGATCACACCTGCATAGCCATCCGCACCCATATTTGAAATTAGGGCTTGCGCATTACAGCGATAACGGTTTGTTATAGATGGCATGCGCTCCCTTGATCCTGAAGCTGTCGAAGCCTTCCTCCTTGTTGCTGAACTGCAGTCCTTCACGCGCGCCGCAGGTGTCATGAACACCACCCAAGCAGCGATATCCCTGCGTCTGCGTCGGCTGGAAGAATTGTTGGGCGTACGCCTTGTTGAACGCACACCTCGGCGCATTCGGCTGACCAGCGCGGGAGAGCGTTTTTTGGAACCGGCCCGCGACTATGTCAGCGCCGGTCGACGTGCCCTTGATGTGTTCGGCGCAGAGCCGATGCGCCTTGCGGTTGGCGTCTCACATCATCTGATCGGCGCCGATCTTCCCCATTTGTTGCGATTGATCAGCGAACGGGAAACCGGCATCACCTTGCACTTAAGGACCGCTGGCACGAGAAACCTGCTGGAACTCTATGACACAGGTGAATTGGATGCGATCGTGGTGTTGCGCCACGACGATATCAGACGCGACGGCGAAGTGCTGTCGCAGGAAAATTTCGGATGGTTCTGCTCACCGGGTTTTCAACTGCAACAGGATGCGCCCTTGCCACTTGCACTGCAGCCGGAGCCATGCAACCTGCGTGCAATGGCATTGCGCACTCTGGACGCGGCAAAACTGCCCTGGCGGGAAGTGTTTGTTGGCACCGGCGCAACGGCAGTCGGGGCAGCGGCGGAAGCCGGTATTGGCGTCGCCCTTATGGCGCGCAGCGCGGCACCGTCAGGTGTGATCGAAGTGATTGCCCGCACACTTCCACAACTACCTCCACTGGACGTTTTGTTGGTCTCAAATGTCACCGGGGATCTTGCTCCGGCTGCATTGCGACGGATTGCCAAGGCGTTCCGTTCATCCGCCTCGGGGTCGTAATTTTCATGGAGCAACGACAGAACTTGCCTCACAATGGTCCATTTCATTCACACTCACGCGATATTGCTCGATAATCGATTGTCAAAAAGACATCTTTGTCCCACATCGCATTATAAAAATTGTCTTCACAACCAGGATCACAGCTGAATGCACATTAGATATGGTCTCATCGCCCTAATCCTCGCAATCGCTCCACCTGCTTATTCGTTTGAAGGTGCGGCACCGGTTCTGGCACCAAAAGAGCAGCAGGCACAGGCCGCGCACCTGAGTTCGCTGTTTCTCGCCCGCAATGCCTACAAACCGGTCGCCCTGGACGACGCGCTGTCAGCCAAGGTCATGGACCAGTATGTCGACGCCCTCGATCCTGACCGGAATTTCTTCCTGCAGGCCGACATCGACAGCTTCATGGCCAATAGGACCAAGCTCGACGACGCTATAAACACCGAAAATCTCGATATCCCGTTTTCGATCTTCAACGTCTATTCGCAGCGCATGATCGACCGCATGAGCTATGCGCGGGAGCTGTTGAAAAAGAACTTCGATTTCAGCGTACAGGAAAACTATTCGCTGTCAGAAGACAAAGGCCCCTGGCCACAAACACAGTCCGAGATCGACGACATCTGGCGCAAGCGCGTCAAGGCCGATTGGCTGCGTCTGAAACTTGCAGGCCAGTCCGACGCGGCGATCCGTGATACGCTCGATAAACGCTACAAAAACATTCTTGAACGCGTTTACACCTACAAGAGCGAAGACGTTTTCCAGTCATTCATGGCTGCCTATACCGCATCAGTTGACCCGCATACCGACTATTTCGGCGCAGCTGCATCCTCTGCTTTCGACATTTCCATGAAGCTTTCGCTGGTCGGCATTGGTGCCGTTCTGCAGGAGCGTGACGGTTACACCACCGTGCGCGAACTCGTACCAGGTGGCCCAGCACAATTGTCGGGACAGCTGGCTGTCGGCGACCGCATCGTCGGTGTCGGCCAGGGCGAAGAAGGTTCGATTGAAGAAGTCGTTGGAACGCGCCTTGATGCCGTCGTGCAGTTGATCCGCGGCGAGAAGGATTCCGTTGTCCGTTTGGATATCCTGCCGGCGGCCGCTGGCGACGCAGCCACACACCGGGTAATCCATCTGGTGCGTGACAAGGTCAACCTGGAAAAGCAGGCTGCTCAGAAGGCAGTTCTTCCAATCACCAGCGAAGGTGTAACCCGCAAGATTGGCGTGATTACCCTGCCGACATTTTATGAAGACTTTGATGCTCGCCAGAATGGCGACAAGGACTATAGAAGCGCAAGCCGTGATGTCGCCAAACTTCTTGCCGAGCTAAAGCAGGAAAAGGTTGATGGTGTACTGGTCGACCTGCGCGACAATGGCGGTGGCTCATTGTCCGAAGCAATCGAACTCACAGCATTGTTCACTGGTAAAGGCCCTGTGGTCCAGCAGCGTAACGCCGGTGGTAAAATCAAGATACAGGGTGATGATGTCTCCAAAGCGGCCTGGACAGGTCCGGTCGGTGTGCTGATCAACCGTGCATCGGCGTCAGCATCGGAAATTTTTGCCGCAGCGATACAGGATTATGGCCGTGGCGTGATTATCGGTGAACAGAGCTTCGGCAAGGGCACCGTGCAGACAGTTGTCGACCTTGATCAGGTAGCACGTAACAGCGAACCAAGATTTGGCCAACTGAAGTTTACCGTCGCCCAGTTCTTCCGTGTCGATGGCGGAACAACGCAGTTGCGCGGCGTGACACCAGACATCATCCTGCCTGGCCTCTACGATCCGAAGAAACTCGGCGAGGCAAGCTATGACAACGCCTTGCCATGGGCACAAATCAAGCCTGCGAAATACAAGGCTGATGCCAAAATTGCCAATGTCCTGCCGCAACTGCAAAGTCGTCATGACACCAGAGTGAAAACAGATGCCGATTTCCAGCGCTTTGTGGAAGATGTCACCGAGCTGAAGGAACAGCGCGAAAAACGTGCGGTTTCCCTCAACGAGAACGAGCGCCGCAAGGAACTGGCAGCTGCTGAAAAGCTCCGTAAGGCGCGTCAGGAAGAAGATGGCGGCCTGTTCAGCCGACAGGATGACGGCCTGCAGGCCGACGAACGTGGCCTGCAGGCCGACATAGCACTGGAGAATGCCCGCAAAAACGCCAAGGATGTGCTGCGCAATGAAGCTGCTTCCATCGTTGCTGATCAGTCGGAACTGCTCGATACGATCCGCTAAGCTCGGCTGAAACCAGACAAAAACTGTTGGCAGGCATTTTACCAATGCCTGCCAATTTCATATCAGAGACTGCCTTAACGGCCTCAGTTGAGGATAAAGATCGCAGCGTTCAGGGATGTCGCGTAACACAACCACAGGGCATAAGGGCCAAAACACCAACGGGCCGTCTGATCCGTGACCTTTCGCATAAAGGCGATGACGGTGATCAACAGGCAAAGGATGATAAAAAGTCCGAGGCCAACCTTGTGAAACCCGAAGAATACCGGTGTCCACGCCCAGTTCAACAGCATTTGCGTCATCCAAAGACGAAAGGCTGTAGAATTAAAGCCCTCGGACATTGTCACCCGCCAACCTGCAACCGCAATCAGGATGTAGACCAATGTCCATGCGGGTCCAAACAGCCAGTTCGGTGGGGTAAACCACGGTTTGGCCAAGGCCTCATACCATTCACCCGGCTGGATCGTCAGGCCTATGGTAAAGCCAACGCCCAAGACAACAACAAGGAAGACGACCAGAGACGTGTAGTTGGTGGGTGATGCTGTCAATGAACTGCCCTCTTACATGACACCGCGTATGGACGCCGAACAGAGCCGTCAGTCTCAGCGATCAGTTATCCATTCTGCTTGTTGCTCGAAACGGTCAAATCCGGTTCCGGTTCCCAACCGAAAACGCTGCGACCGCCCCATTCGTGAGAATGGGCATATTCACCGGCAACGATCTCCTTGAGGTCGGGTCCGGTGACATAACGCTCCATCTCACGGGCTTGGGCATCGAGCCGCTGCAGCGCCTGCAATTCTTCATCACGCCCCAGGCGCGCCTTGCTGACCGCAGACTTCATGACCCGGATGGTTTCGTCATAGACCTTCAAGGGTACCGGGAACGGATGGCGGTCCTTGCCGCCGTGCGCCAGCGAAAAACGGGCCGGATCAGAAAACCGACAGGGCGTGCCATGCACGACCTCTGACACCATTGCCAAGGCGCGCACGGTTCTAGCTCCCACCCCCGGTGTCAGGATGAGGTCTTCAAAATCCTTGGGTCCACGATCCGCCGCTGCCGCCAGCGCACCATGGAGCCGTCGCATATTGACGTCTTGTTCCCTCACATCATGGTGGTCAGGCATGATCAGATGCGGCAGCATGGGTTGTGCGACCGGTTCTTTTGCTTTTGCCGAAGGTTCCAGAACAGACAATTCCTGCAGGATACGATCGGGTCCGAGCGCCGACAAGAGATCGACCTGACCAATACGCGACGGTGCCGCTCTGCTATCGGCGAGATTAACGATGTTGCCCTGCTGTCTGCCTTCGATTGCCGAATGCGGGGAATCGACAAAACTGCTCATGCCCTCCGACAGCCAATGGTAGCGACGCGCCTGACGTCGTTCGCCATTCATGCCTTGCTGAACAACCACCCATTTGCCGTCATCCGTGACGATGAAACCATGCAGATAAAGATCAAAACCATCCTGCACGGCGGCGCTATCAACCTTGGCGACCAGACGGCTGGTATTGGCCAATTCATCGCCATTCAGACCGGTTCGGCTGGCGATGGCAATCAATTCATTGGGTGTTTTCCGCGAATGCTGGCCACGTCCTCCGCAGACATGAATGCCCAATTCGCCTGACATCGGCGTTAGCCCACGTTTCAGCGCACCGATCACGCTGGTGGTAATGCCTGAAGAGTGCCAGTCCATGCCCATGACGCTGCCAAAGGACTGGAACCAGAATGGATGGGCGAGACGCCGCAAAAGTTCATCGCGACCGTAATGGATCACGATCGCTTCGGAAATGATGGCGCCAAGGCGTGTCATCCGGTCGCCAAGCCAACGCGGGACGTGACCGCTATGAAGGGGAAGATCAGCACTGCCAGCTCGTTTGACCATGGTCGTCTTATAGATCTCCGGCAGTCAAGCTCACAAGCAAAATCGCATGTCACAGAAGTCAGGATCGCGGCGCGGTGACCAAAAACACAGCCCCCTGATCGCCAGTATCTTGCAGCGTAACATCTCCGCCATGTGAGGCCAGCATGGTGCGGGCGATCTCAAGTCCCATGCCCGTGCCGCCATCCTGCAGCCGGGTGGAAAAAAACGGCTGGAATATGCGCTCGCGATTGGCTTGCGAAATGCCATTGCCATTGTCGGCGACCAAAATCCGCACGATCTGCGCATCGCCTTGCACGTCGAGATCGACACGCGTCGCACCATTCTGGAAAGCATTTTCGGCGAGATTACCAAACACCACGGCCGCAGCTTCGATCGGCAGTGCAAACCGAATGCCCGCTTGGCCGGAAAGACCAATCATATGGTGTGGAAACCGATCGCGCAGCATGTTGCAGACATCATCTGCCGTGCTTTGATCGGCGGGAATAGGGATCTCGGCATAGGCCAGTTCCCTCAATCTGGCCAGCAACAGGTCCAGCCGTTTGGAATCGGCAATGATGATGTCAAGAAACCGCTGGCGTTCCTCTTTGGTCATTGGCTGCTCGTCGTCGTCATCACGCATCAACTCGGCCGCACCACGGATTGACGTCAGCGGCGATTTAAGCTCGTGTGATACATGCGCCGCAAACGAGCGCACATATTCGTTGCGATCGACCAGCTTGCTGGCAAGATCGAGAAAACTTTGCGACAGGGTCGCAATCTCGTTTGTGCCGTAACTGTCAAGCGGCTGGATTGCCGCCCGTCCCCCGCGCGCGATTTCATCGGAACGCGAAATCAGCGCGTTGATCGGCCCGGTAATGTTGCGGCTAAGCACGTAGGCAACACCGAGCGTCACCAGAAGCACGCCCAACAACGCTCCCGCCTCCGTTGTGGTCGTCAGGGACGCCGTGCTGTCGATGGTGCGAAACCAGATGATGCTGATAATCGGCAGCGCCATGATCGACAGCAGCACCGAATACACGATCAGGGCCAGTCGTGGCCGCCATTTTGACTTTACCTGCGGTGCCGGCATGTCAGTGACCCCGCTCAGTATCGACGCGCAGCTTGAAACCGACACCATGGACTGTCGTGATCACGCTGTCGGCGCCAACAGCTGCAAGTTTTGCCCTGATGTTACGGATGTGGCTGTCAATGGTCCGGTCGGCGACGTAAGTTCCCGGGCCGTATGCCGCCACCATCAATTGCTCACGGTTGAACACCATGCCCGGACGCGCCATCAGTGTTTCGAGAATGGCAAATTCCAGCGTGGTAGGTAGAACGGCATTGCCCGAGAAGGTCACAGTCCTGCCAGCACTTTCCAGCCGCAGTTCGCCAACGGTAAAATCCTGTTCGTTTCGACCTGCTGTGCTTGTCGTGCCGGTTCGTTTGAGAATGGTTTTGACCCGCGCGACCAGTTCGCGCGGGCTAAACGGTTTGGTGACATAGTCATCGCCACCGATCTCGAGCCCCAGGATCCGGTCGATTTCCTCGTCCCGCGCCGAGAGAAACAGGATGGGAATAGAGGATGTTTTGCGGATTTGCCGGCAGACTTCTAGGCCGTCCATGTCAGGCATACCGATATCAAGAACGATGAGATCGATTTTGCTCGCACGAAACGTTGCCATCGCCTGTGTGCCGGTTCCGGCCGTAGCAGTCGCCATGCCAGCGCGTTCAAGTGCAAAACAGATCACCTCACGGATGTTCGGCTCGTCATCGACGACAAGAATGCGCGGCACCACAAGGTCTCCTGATAATTCCAATGTTTCGTTGATATCGCTGTTTCATTGTTCGATCAAAGCGGTAGACCGAATATAGTTTGCAATTCTGTGGTCCCGGTAGTTCCAGCTTCGCCAATCCAATGAGCGCATTGCAAACCTGGTAGCAAGACGATCCCTCATGCGCTTCGCCATCTCGTGCCTCCAGTCATGTCCTGGCACTTTTGCAACATAGATATCGATAGCCGGGATTGCCGATGGTCCAAGTGAATTGAGGTAATACAAGTCGAGTGGTGTGCCCAACTGACTGACCTCCACACTGTTTTCGACATTGAAGCGGGCAATAAAGTCCGAGAAATCGAAGAATGCAGAGATGTAAAGAACAGCCAGCAGCGTCGCGAGGTTCATGGAAATCAGCCATTCATTGGACCGACGCAATGTAATTCGTAGCAAGATGAAGACCAGACCTGCCGCCACCAGGCCCATCCAGATACCGGCTGCCATGCGCAGACCTGTCAGCGAATAGGTTTGCACGTAAAGATCGAGTCTGAGAATGGACGACAGACAGAGCAGGACATTCTGCAAAATCCAGGCAATCACCAGCATGCGGATCAGACGGCTGCTGTCACCGGGACCGCCACTGCGCATGGCAATCAGCACGAAGGCTGCTGCAAGCAAGGCGGTTGCCACAAGCGGATAGGCACCACGATGGGCATATTCCGCATGGCTCATATCTGTCGGCAGTTCCGCGCCGCCCCACAGATACAGCACATCCAGCGTCGTCTGCATGGCAAACAGCAGGTTGAAGATCCACAGGCACCGGAGGAGGGCGGTATGATCGAGAAAGCCGGTCGATTGACGGCTGACCTGCGGGGTTTCGGTAATGTGATGTCTGATTTTGCGTATCAGGCGCGGACGCAGTATCGCCGAGATACCGATTGCTGCAAGCAACCAGAACCCGATGCGCGTGATATCAAAGAGGTTTATCAGAAAGCTGAGATCGATATTGTGCAGCCCCATCGCGATCAATGGATTGGCCACCGTGAACAACAGCAGGAACACCAGTCCCATGCCGAGCGGCAACAGCCAGCCGGCAAGCGACGTCAACGTCGTTCCGAAAATTAGTTTTCCTGAATGCGAGACGAAATAGCGGCGGCAGAAGTGCGGCAAACGCAACGGCACCAGCGGAATGAACCGCAGCAGCGTCAGCGGTACGCCCATTGGCGTTTTCGGCAATAGATTTGTACAAAAAAGCGCGATGGAAACGACAGCCGTCATCGCTAAGATAACACCTGTTACGCTTGGCGTTTCCAGTAAGGGTGCTGCGGCTAGCGCAGAAATACCAAGGCAGGTGGCTGCCTTGATGCCGCTCGGTGGTCGGCGTGCTGTCATGAGAATGGCTGATGTCAGCGATAGAGAAAACAGGAAAAGGTTAAGGCCCGGCGCCTGCTGGAAAATCAGATAATCGGCGACTGCAATCGTAGCAATGAACACCAGCAGCAGTTTTTTGTCAGCAAGGGTACGGGGTGGGGCAACAGTTTGCGTGTGTGTCAGTTGCATATCGGTACCTCACGCTTTTGCGGCTGAAGGCGTCGAATCCTGTCTTGGCTTATAGATGAAGGCGGGATGCGGGTTTCAACGTAGGAATTATCTTCCAACCACCAACTTTCTTGCAGCAGACTGTAAGGCAGGCGGGGAAGGGCGGCTTGATCAGGGATGAGGTGCTTTTTCATATGAACAGGCTAGGCCCGGCGTTTGCAGATTTTGTGCAGACGATGAGCAGCTATTCAGGAATTTATACGGCGTGCGCCTTTTGACGCCATCGAAATAAACCCGTCTGCCCAGGGCGTCAGGCATTGCGCTGTGCGGCGGCACCTGCTGCAATCATCATGATGATCTCATCAAGCTCATGCCCGAGGCGTTCTGGCGGCAAGCCGACAAATCGCGCTTCCAACGTGATGCTGATGATGCCGTGGACGGCACCAAACAGCGTGCGGGCACGCACGGCGCGATCTTCCGCACTCATGTCAGGCTGCAATTCGGCCAGAGGCTCGGCAATGATGCTGAGCAGAAACAGATGCTCGTCGAGATGCCACTGGGGGGCGGGCGATTCTTCCGGCGGATAATGTTCGAACAGCGCCTTCCAGAGATTGCGATTGGCCATCGCAAACTTCAGATAACCTTGCCCGAGATTGCGCAACTTTTCGGTTGGTGACTTGTTTTTGACCTCAGCCAGCGCCAATGACTGCTCGAGAGCCTTTAATGTCGTCGAATTCACGTGGATGATCAGATCATTGAGATCCGTGTAGGCACTATAGAGACCACCGAGAGCACAGCCAGCATCATGCGTGACATCACGTGCCCGCAAATTTGCTAAGCCATCGCGTTTTATGCGGTCACGCGCCGCTTCCAGCAATCGCGCCTTGAGATCTTCCCGTTTTTCTTCCCGTCGACCCATGCCAGCCACCTCGTAAAAATTCTGAACAACGTTCAAATAAATATTGAACACTGTTCATTTTTATGCGAAACACAAATTCATGAACAACGTTCATAAGCGGGAGAGGCCCAATGTTCAACCAGATCACAACAGTTTTACGTGGTCGCCTCGTCACCGCAGCTTGAACCTCATGTCAACACATCAAGGAATTAAAGCCATGAATGACAGTTTTCAGAAACATTCCTCCACCTGGGTCAGCTTTTCCTACATTTCCTTCGGCGCTGCCGCTTTCATGCTGGTGCTTGGCATCTGGATGATGCCACTTGATCTCTGGGGCAAGGGATATCTCGCCATGGGCATTCTTATGCTCGTTCAGACCACGGTCAACATGACCAAGACCCTGCGTGACAATGTTGAATCGGAAAAACTGATCCGCAAGATCGAAGACGCCAAGACTGAAAAACTGATGGTAAAGTTCAATCGCGATAGCGACAGCTAAACACTATTAACCACACCCTGGGGTTGTTTTAGCTATCAATAATTACCTAACGACTCCATGGTTTTCCTGTCGCGATCGAAAAGGAAAGCGCCAATGCAAGATAGTCTGATTAAAACGAGGAAATTCGCGCCGCTGTTCTGGACGCAATTTCTGTCCGCGTTCAATGATAACTTTCTCAAACAGACGTTGATCTTCCTCATTCTGGCGAAGATGGCTGCGGAAGGTGCGGCCCTCGTGACCCTGGCAGGCGGCATCTTCATTGTGCCCTTCTTGGCGTTATCGGCACTTGGCGGTGAACTCGCCGACAAACACGACAAGGCACAGATGGCCGAAAGGTTGAAATTTGCCGAAATCGGCATCGCCGCCATCTCGGTTATCGGCATCGCCTTTTCATCGATCACTGTGCTGATGGTTGCGCTGTTCGGTTTCGGTGTCATCTCGGCACTGTTCGGACCGATCAAATACGGCATCCTGCCGGACCTTCTCGAAACAAAAGAACTGCCAAAGGCCAATGCCTGGATTGAGGGCGGCACCTTTATCGCCATCCTTACCGGTACGATCGTTGCCGCCTATGCCTTCGCCGAAGGTGACAGCGTCTGGATCTTCGGCCCGATGATGATGGTGCTGTCGGTTCTATGCTGGTTGTCGGCCCGCATGATCCCGCGTACTGGCGCACGGGCACCCTCGCTGGTCATCGACAAAAACGTGCTGCGCTCCAGCATGACACTGGTCAAGGAACTGCGTGAGGATAGTCGCGTCTGGCGCTCAGCACTGATGAATTGCTGGTTCTGGTTCGTCGGCGCCTTTGTCATGTCGATGTTGCCGATCATGGTCACCGAAATCCTTGGTGGTACCGAGCTGATCGTTCCTGCCTATCTGGCAACCTTCGCAATCTCGATCGCCATCGGCTCGGCGATTGTCGGCTGGATGTCGGCCGGTCGTGTCGTTCTTCTGCCCGCACCTGTTGGCATCGCTATCGTTGCCCTGTTCGGTATCGATCTTGCGTGGAACCTCTGGGGTCTGCAGTCGTCAGCACATGCCGATACCATGGCCGCCTTCTTCGCCGGTCAGAACACCATTCGTGTGGCGATTGATCTCGCTGGCATGGCCATTGGTGGTGCATTCCTCGCCGTTCCGACCTTTGCTGCCATGCAGACCTGGGCCGATGAGACACGCCGTGCCCGCGTTATTGGCGGCGCCAATGTTCTTTCAGCCCTGTTCATCACCAGCGGCTTGGCGCTGGTTGCCATTCTACAGGCGATTGGCGTGTCGGTGCCAATGATCATTCTTGGCCTTTCGCTCATTAATCTCGCTGTAGCTTGGCTGATGCTGAAGTTTCTGCCAACCAACCCGTTCCGGGATTTCATCTCCATCCTGTTCCGTGCCTTTATGCGGCTGGAAGTTGAAGGTCTGGAAAACATCCGCAAGGCAGGTCGCGCGCCGATTATCGCTCTCAACCACGTCAGTTTCCTCGATGGCGCGCTGGCGCTGGCCATCACCGAAGAAGAGCCGGTCTTTGCCGTTGACTACAAGATCGCGCAGGCCTGGTGGGTGCGCCCATTCCTGAAGATGTGCAAATTCCTGCCGCTTGACCCGACCAAGCCGATGGCGACACGTTCGCTCATCAAGGTGGTGCAGGATGGCAATTCTATCGGTATTTTCCCCGAGGGGCGCCTGACGGTGACCGGCACTCTTATGAAGGTTTACGACGGCGCCGCCATGGTGGCCGACAAAACCGGCTCGATGGTTGTGCCTGTTCGTATCGATGGTCTGGAAAAGAGCTATTTTTCACGCCTGTCCGGCGGCCAGGTTCGTCGTCGCTTGTTCCCCAAGGTCAAAGTGACCATTCTAGAGCCGGTTCGTCTTGATGTTCCAGATGAACTGAAAGGACGCAAGCGTCGCATTGCGGCCGGTGCAGCCCTCTATAAGATCATGTCGATGCTGCTGTTCAAGACGACGGATACCGACCTCACTGTTCTCGAACGCATCATCAAGACAGCGAAGGAGAAAGGTGGCAGCAAACTTGCCGTCGAAGATCCGATCAGCGGTCCGCTGTCCTATGGCAAGTTGCTGACCGGTGCTGCCGTACTCGGCGCAAAGTTCAAAGCCCTGTTCCCGCATGAAAAGAACCTCGGCGTCATGTTGCCGAACGCCAATGGCACAGCCGCCACAGTTCTCGGCGTCATGTCGGCAGGCAAGGTCCCGGCCATGCTGAACTTCACAGCTGGTGCCGCCAATATCCTGTCGGCCTGCAAGGCAGCACAGGTGCAACATGTGTTGTGCTCGCGTGCCTTCGTCACACAGGGCAAGCTTGCTCCGATCATATCCGAACTGGAAAAGGACGTGACCTTTGTCTGGCTGGATGATCTGCGTGAGACCATCACCACTTTTGACAAGATCAAGGGCCTGATCCGTCGTTACAAACCGCTGGTGAAACAGACAGCAGAAGACACGGCCGTGATCCTGTTTACCTCGGGTTCGGAAGGTGCGCCAAAAGGTGTGGTACTGACCCACCGCAACATCCTGTCAAATGCAGCCCAGGCGGCGTCGCGCATTGACTTCCACTCGGGCGACAAGGTGTTCAATATCCTGCCGGTCTTTCATTCCTTCGGCCTGACCGCAGGAACAGTCCTGCCGCTGGTCGCCGGTGTGCCGGTCTATTTCTATCCGTCACCGCTGCATTACCGCATCGTGCCGGAACTGATCTACACCTCCAACGCCACCATCATTTTTGGCACCGACACTTTCCTCAACGGTTACGCCCGCACCGCACATCCCTATGACTTCCGTTCGATCCGCTACATCTTTTCCGGTGCCGAACCGGTCAAGGCGTCGACACGCGAAACCTATATGGAAAAATTCGGCCTGCGTATTCTGGAAGGTTACGGTGTAACGGAAACGGCACCAGTCATTTCGCTCAACACACCAATGTTCAACCGTTCCGGCACCGTCGGCAAGATCATGCCCGGCATGGAATGGAAACTGGAACCAGTGCCGGGCATTGATGAAGGTGGCCGTCTGTTCATCCGTGGCGCCAATGTCATGGCCGGTTATCTCAGAGCCGAAAACCCCGGTGTGATCGAACCGCTGGTAGACGGCTGGCACGATACGGGCGATATCGTCACCATTGACGAAGACGGGTTTGTCACCATTCGCGGCCGTGCTAAGCGCTTTGCCAAGATCGGCGGTGAAATGGTGTCGCTGGCAGCGGTGGAAGCACTGGCAGGCCAGTTGTGGCCGGGCAGTCTTTCCGTCGTCTCATCCGTGCCGGACGCCAAAAAGGGTGAGCGCCTCATCCTGCTGACTGATGCCCCCAGGGCGACGCGTGCAGCCTTTGCAAGCTTTGCGAAGTCGAAGGGCGCTATGGACATGATGGTGCCTGCCGAAGTGACTATTGGCGCCGTGCCGGTCCTTGGTTCGGGCAAGGTCGACTTTGTTGCCGCGAGAAAACTCGCTTTGTCGACGCAGCCGGGTAGCAACGCGGCCTGATGTTTCAAACCCTGCGGACGGCAAGCAATTTGCCGTCCGTATCCATGTCTCATCAGACATGAAGGGGGAAGTGGGCGCTCGCTCAAAGCGTGCTCTGCCACTTCCGCGATGAATACATCAAGCACCGACCAATTTGATGCCGCCATCTCCCGCCGCGGCGGCATCCTGAAACATCTGACGACGCAATCAGATTTCCTTGATTAGCTGCTCGGCAATCCGCACGCTGAGTGCTGCGCCTGTCAGCGTCGGGTTCATGCACGATGCCGATGGCATGACGCTTGTCCCGGCAATGAACATGTTGGGATGGTCGTGGGTACGACAATCACGATCAACAACGGAATCTGTCGGATCATCACCCATGCGGGTCGTGCCCATGACGTGCTGGCGGTTCTGCCATTTCACATCAGTGGATAGCACTTCGGCGTCCAGCAGTTCGGCAATCTTGTTGAGATCCTGCAATCCGCGATCACGACCCGCATTCCAGTAGTCGGTCACGCTGTAATAGAGGACCGGGACAGGAATGCCGAGTGCATCGAACTTTGTTTTCGATGGCGTGACGCGGTTTTCGGCCAGTGGCAGCGGTTCGAAATCGATGGCCCAGTTCAAGGAACGTGCCGAATATTTTCGGATCTGCTCATCCAGCTTGGAACCGAGAATACCCTTTTTGATGAAACCTTCAGTCATCTGCGCGGTCGGAACAGTGTTGCGCACCTTGATCTTATAACTGGGGTAGTCCTTGCGGAATTCGCCATCCCGCTGGTTGAGATACACCAGCAGTTCCGTTGGGCCTTCACCCGGCCACATATCTTCCTTGGTCAGCATGTTCATGCTGATACCGGTATGGTCCATAAGGTTACGACCAACCTGATCCGAGGAATTGGCGATACCGTTTGGATATTTTTCCGATGTCGAAATCAGCAACAGTTTGGCGGATTCAATACCATAGGCAGCCAACACGAAATATTTTGCCGTCAGACGATGCTCGGAATTGTCGGGCTTCTTGTACCAGATGGCGGTGATCTTGCCGTCGTCACCCGCTTCGATCTTATAGACCGGCGAGTTGTCGAGCAATTTGGCACCGTGACGTTCCGCTTCGTCGATATGCATCGAACCATCGTATTTTGCGCCGATCGGACAGACAGGATTGCAATTGTTGTTGCCGGCGCATATCGGACGATTGCCGTAAGGACGCGAAGCGCGACCATGAGGCTCCAGAACCGGGTTGAAGCCACCGACCAGCAGCTTTTCAGCCAGCGTGTCGAACATATAGGTGGAGTTCAATTGCTTCATCGGAAACGGCATGGAGCGTGGGGGCATAGGGCCACCGCCCTGACCGCTTTCGTCCTGTCCGTCGGTGCCGGTGACGCCCAGTTCCAGTTCGGCCTTGTTGTAATATTGTTCTAGATCATCATAGCCGATCGGCCAGTCACGACCGCGTCCGTAAAGGGTCTGGATCTTGAAGTCGTTGGGTATCATGCGCCACAGCGCCGAGCCGAAATGCCAGGTCGTGCCACCAACCACACGCAGATAGGAGGTGTTGTATTTGACCGGCCCTTCATACTGCAGATAATCGCCATAGGTGGAGGGCGCCCATGGCATGCTCGGAAAGGGAGAGCCCGCACCTTGCAGCTTGGCATTGGCGAGCGACAGTTTGACCGGCGCATTACGGTAGGTCTCGACGATTTCGCGGCGATCAACGCGCGGTCCAGCCTCCAGCACGATGACCTTCTTGCCCGCCTTGGCGAGATTGGCGGCTACAATTCCGCCCATTACGCCGGAGCCGATAACGATCAGGTCGGCATCATAAGATGTGTTTGCCATTTCAAGTGTTCCTGTCAGATCTTGCTGCCGGGCTTAGGTCCCCAGGCGTTAGGGCCTGGACCATAAGACGGAATGGTGAGAAGGCCCTTGGTCGGGCGGTACATCAGGGAATCGGCATAGGTGATAAGCTCGGCATCTTCCGGCTCGCCAACCACACCGAGATACCACGCGGAAACGATCTTGGTTGCAGTCTTCATCAACGCGGGGTCGGTGCCGGAAAGGGCGAGAAAACCATCCATATCCGACACGCCGGATTGTTTGATGAGGTTTGACAATGCCGCCATGCTTGCATCCAGCTCGGCATTACGTTTTTTCAGTGCGGCCAGAAAACGGCCGCCGATAACCGGATCGAGTGTGTAGCCGGTCAGGAACTCTGACAGCTGTGTAAAGGACGTGACAGCATCATCTGTGGCAGCGGCCGAAAGTGGGCCAGTCAGGTCGGCAAACACTGCCAGACCAGCAATTGCGACAGTGGTACGCAGGAATCCGCGACGCGAGACATGTCCTGTGGCAGACGGGGAAAAATTATCGAGAGGCATCAGGATCTCCGGTGGAGCTGTAATGCAAAAAGGAAGGGACGGTCTTACGCCTTAAGAGGCAGGCGAACGACGACGGCGGATCAACAGCCAGGAGATCAACCCAACCACAAAGACACCACACGCAATTGCTGCCGGAGCAGCAAGCGGCGCGAGCCTGACGATCAACGGCTTTTCGCCACCCTCGCGAACAAGGGCGACATCTGCAGCACTGACCTTGACGGCGGGATTGCCGTAATTGGTCAGAACATAATTGCTGACATCGGCAATATCTTCGTCAGACAGACGATCCGTGTAAGAGGCATCAGGTCCAAAAGCCGGCATGAAGGCAACGTTGTCGCCAACTGTGCGATGGACGCCGTATAGGACTGTCGCAATCAGATTGTCGGCCCGGTGCGCAGCGGTTGCGGTATTTTTAAACAGCGATGGGTAGTGCAGGTTACCCTGGCCTTCCGGCTGATGGCAGGAAGCGCAGCTGCCACTGAAAATATGGAAACCGTTTTCGTTCGGCTCCTGTCCAGGCAGTCCACGCAGCGACGCTTCGATTTCTGTCGACGGCTTGCCGAGATCGGCACGCGATTGTTCGTCGCCGGACGCACTGGCAGGCACATCCCTCAGATAGGTGACGATTGCCTTGAGGTCTTCGTCAGGCAGGTGCTGCAGGCTGTTTTCAACCGCTTCGGCCATAGGCCCAGCAGCCTGCGCCTTGCCGCGGACATTGCCGGTCTTGAGATACTGCACGAGGTCGGCATCCGACCAGCCGCCAATGCCAGCCACCTTGTCAGAGGTGATGTTTGGCGCAAACCACGGACCGATCGCTCCGCCCGCCAAAGGCAGGCTGCCGTCTTCGGCCATAAAACCATTTCGCGGTGTATGGCAGGTTCCACAGTGCTCAAGTGCCTCGGCGAGATAGGCGCCGTGGTTCCATTCCGCTGACTTAGCCGGGTTGGGTTCAAACCGCGTCTTATCGAGGAACAACATGTTCCACACGGCCATGGATGTGCGGATTGAAAACGGGAAGGGCAGTGCGGTCTGCTGCGGTTTATGGTCGTCCGCTTTCACCTCATTCATGAAATAAGCGTAGAGTGCCTTCATGTCTTCATCGGTGATCTTGGAATAGGCGGTATAGGGCATGGCCGGATAAAGATGGTTGCCATCCTTGGCGACACCATCACGCACGGCGCGCGCGAATTCTTCCTCGCTGTAATTGCCGATGCCATCCGTTTTTGACGGTGTGATATTGGTCGAGAAAATCTTGCCAAGCGGTGTGTCGATGCCATAGCCACCGGCAAAAGGCGTTCCGCCATGCGGTGCGGTATGACAGGCAGCACAGTCGGCAGCAGTCGCCAGATAACGCCCACGCGCAATGAGGTCGGAAGAGGCGCTGATGGTGTCTTCTGCAAGCGCTAGACCGGACGTAGCGGCCAGCGCGGTCAGACAGAGAAATATGGGTGACAAGACGGGAAGAAGCTTGGGCATAAACAACGTGCTTTCATCAAGCATGAACGATAAGTGCCAAACCGTGCTTCTCCTCCCACGAGCAAGGCCGATACGTGTCGCCGCGGCCCAGATAGCAACATCGCGGAAAACACCAGTCTTTCCGAAGCAATTCTTGCGCGAAAACGCTTAATTGGATAATTCCATACGGAAATATCAGCGTGTCGATGTGTCGCGGGTACGACTTGACGAGTGTCATAACGCCGCCCTCGCCACCTTGACTAGGCAGTTTTTTCTATAATCAGATTTCACCATACGTGAAAGGTTGGATGCGATGAAATTTGATCTGACGGACCTTCGTATCTTTCTGTCAGCAGTTGAAGGCGGTAGCCTGACAGCCGCCGCAGCGCAGAACAATATTGTTGTGGCAGCGGTAAGTGCCCGGCTAAAAAAGCTGGAAGAATCGTTCGACCTGCCCCTGCTAGAACGCACGGGAAGAGGTATTCGCCCCACACTTGCCGGAGACATGCTGGCGCGGCACGCCCGACAGGTTTTAAGCAGCGCGCAGCGCATCGAGATCGAACTGAGCAATTTCTCGCACGGGCGCAGCGGTAATATCCGTTTCCTCTCCAACACAAATATGTTGGCAGAACATCTGCCAGCCGTCATGGGGCGATTTCTGGCCGAACATCCTGACATTAGCATCTCGGTTGCCGATAAACCAAGCCTCGAAGTGGTGGCGCTGCTGAGAAACGGTGAGGCTGATATTGGCATCGTTGCGGCATCTGCCGACATGAGCGGTTTGGACCGCTGGCGTTTTGTGCCCGACAGACTGGTGCTGGTTGTGCCAAAGGATCACGCGCTGCTGGACGCCACCGATTTTTCACGCGTGCTCAGCGAGCGTATGATTACCTTGCAACAGAAGGTAGCCTTGTCACAGTTCCTGCGAAGGCGAGCCGTCGAGCTTGGACGCGATGTCGATATTCGCATGCGCATGGATGGGTTTGAGGGCATCTGCGCCATGGTCGCGCAAGGGGCAGGCGTTGCAATCGTGCCCGAAAGCGCTGCCCTCCGTTATGGTCGCTTCATGGATTTTCGCATGGTGCAAATCCTCGACGATTGGGCCGACCGCGAACTTTATCTATGCGTTCGAAAGGAAGAACATCTTCCTCACCATGGAAAGAAGTTTCTTGCCCATTTGCTGTCTTATGTCAGCGAAGCATCCGCAACTGCTTGAACAGTGCCCTGTCCTGATTTGATGTAAATAGACGAGGTTCCAGCCATAGGAGCGGCACAATCATATACCGCAGTTCGGTAGCGCAGTAGTTGAGCTTTTCAGCATGCACGCGTAAAAATCTCTACATCCGTGTTATGCAGAATCGCGAATAGGAAGAACAGCGATGACCGAGATTTCTCCATTGCCCGTGAGCACATTGCGTCTTGTACTTGCCTATCTGGCAGCCTTCGTCGGCGCAACGGTCCTGTTTTATATCATCATCGTGGTGATGGCAGAGCTGTTCAATATTGAGTTTCAAAACAGCGCAATGGGCTTCATTGTCGCCTTTGTCTCGGCAAATTATGTCGGCCAGTTCTGGTATTCGCGTGAGGCAAACCTGCCTGTTAAAGCCCGAATCTGGAAGATCACATTGCTTTGCGCATTGATCACCCTTGCCCTGTCAGGATTGATATTCTGGGGTGTCTATCATCTGATAGGCCTCGACAGTCAGGCAAGCCTTTTCTCGTTGAGTGGCGATGACGCAACGATCATCGGCGGGTTTGTCGTAGGGCTGGTTCTGCTGCAGGTACTTGTTATTCGTTTCGGCATTGGTATGGGGCTGAAACAGGCCGCCAAACTGCAGGCGCAGAAACTTGCCAAAAGCGGGTCCTGACAGCCGCATAAGGAAATCGGCTGTCAGGCGGTCATATCGCCTATCGGTTATAGACGGCCGTGATGCGAGCGCTTTCAATGCTGTTGGCGTGAACCATAAATCCGGTCAACGCATTGCTTGGATTTTCCGGCAGGTCGAGCTTGTCGACCGACAGGGCGTGGACCGTGAAAATGTAGCGGTGAACTTCACCCGGTGGCGGGCAAGCGCCACCGAAACCGGCAACGCCATAATCGTTGCTGATTTGCGTGGCACCCGCTGGCATCTTGCCATTGGCACTGGCATTGAGCTCCAGGGATGTCACCGTGGCCGGGATATTCACGACATTCCAGTGCCACCACCCTGAACCGGTTGGCGCATCCGGATCGTAAGCCGTGATCGCAAAGCTTTTTGTGCCTTGCGGTGCGCCTGACCATGTCAGTTGCGGGGACTGGTTGTCGCCGATGCAGCCAAACCCGGCAAAGACAAATGCCTTGTCAAGTTGCGCACCCTCGGCAATCGATGAGCTTGACAGCTTGAGGTCCTGCGCGCCCGCCATTGACGAAATCGTCGCAGCCAATAAGGCGGCAGAAAAAAATGTCTTCTTCAACATGATGATGTCCTTCTGAACCGTTGATCATGGTGTTGAAGATATAATCTGTCGCTAGATACCGCTTCCGGCTGACAATCAAATACTATCGGTAAACGCTCATTTTTCAGCAGAACGGATCGCTTTTGGTCTTATACCGAACCTTTTCCGAAAGGCGTCCGAAAAATGGGAAGGGGTCTTGAAGCCGCATTGAAGGGCGATCTGCGAAATCGATGTGCTGGTCGTCTGCAATTGTGCAAGCCCGTTTTCAAGGCGCGTGTTGAGCAGGATTTCCGCAAATCCAAGACCCGATTTTGCAAGCCAGCGCCGCAGAGTTGCTTCACTCATCGCAAAATGCTGCGCCACCTCGGCGAGGCGCCATGACCTGCTAATATCAGTCTCGATAAACCGTCGCACCTTGCTCCAAGGCTGGTCTTCACTGCGGGTGGGAAGTCGCACGCCATTTTGCTGCAACCAGATCAGCGGCTCCAGCAACCTGTGTTGTCTGACGATGGCAGGCAGATCATCCCGATGAAGTGTTTCCTTGATGAGATCAAGGATCGTTGAAATGTCGGTAGAGGCGGCACGGAGCAACTGGATACCTGCGGGTGACGTCGGCCTCGGCTGCTCGGCAAAAACGCTTTCAACCAGATCATGGGAAAAATAAACGCCATCTGCCAGATAGTTGGCGTTTGGAACCGGGCGGTTTTCCAGCGTCACAAGATCGCCCGGAGCGAATATCAGCAAATCCCCTTGTTCTGCGATCAATTCACCGCGCACAGGGCAGACCACACGCTTTGAGCCTGACTGAATGAAACACAGAAAGGCCTGGCCGATATAAAGATCGGTAAATGTTGCTGCCGTCGCCTGTGAGATCGGAAAGATCGAAACCCTAGCAACTGGACTTGGTACCATCACGTCCTGATGTGCGTTTTTATGGTCCACTGGGATGATGCCCTGGCGCGGTAAATTCTCGCCCAAGCTTTTAGGTCATTTTGTCGTAACTGCAATGACAGCGGGACAGACCGTGTCTGGCATCATCCAAAGACAAAGCGTTGCATCAAGAAATCTGGCCAGGCGGAGTATTTTTCCGAGATTTCGTTCAATTCAGGTTCGGTACTGCGCTCCAATATGCCGGTTCGTACAAGACAGGAACTCAGGCCTGCGCCGGCAGCACCTGCGATGTCATGTTCGATGCTGTCGCCAATACAGATGATGCGATCCGAGGCGACGCCGCCCAACAGAGATTGCGCCTTCTGGTAGATTGCCGGATAGGGTTTTCCAAACCAGCGCACGACACCGCCAAGCTCCTGATAGGTTAGCGCAATACTGCCAGCACCGGGTGCCGTGACACCGCCCTTGGCAAGCTTGTGGCGATCAGGATTGGTGCAATAACAGGGCACACCACGGCGCGCTGCCGGTTCCAGCCGCTCCCGATATAGGGAAAGCGGAATTCGTTCAGCCTCGCTGCCCGAGATGATCACCACATCGGCGAGCGCCGCATCTTCTACGCTTTCGAAACCGAGTGAATCAGCCAGATTGCGGTCGTCGCCGCTCGAAATCGTCAGGCATCGCGTCGTGCTTTTCCCTGCCGTCTCCTCTGCCAGAATGTCATGGGCAACATCGCCTGATGTCAGAAAGCGATCGAAACCGGAACGGTCAAAGCCGAGCTTCACCAGACGGTCGGCATTATAGTCACCGCTTCGACCTGAGTTGGAGAGGATAATGATGGATTTTCCCAAAGCCTTCAGTCGCACCAACGCATCATTGGCGCCGGGGTAAGCCCGCTCGTCATCCCGCAAGACACCGAACTGATCGATGAGTAAGACGTCATATCGTTCAGCCAGATCAGCCAGGGTCGTCCAAGGTTTAAGGCTCATGACCATCTTGCCTTTCCGGCCAGCGCCAAGGAGGCAGTGCCGACAGCCGCCTCGGCTGACCGCGCGGCAAGCAAAGGCACACCGAGCGCCTTTTCGCGCATGTTTGCCCAAGCGGGATTGGCAACTCCGCCGCCCACGGTTCGCACAGATTGAAGTTTCGGACCACCAAGTTCGACCAAACGGCCGTAACCCGATTTTTCGATGGAGGTGATACCTTCCAGAATTGCCTGGAAAAACAAGAGATCATCTGCCGGGCGAGGTTCCAGACGCGGCGGATAGGACGGATCATTGATGGGAAAACGTTCGCCGGGCTTGTTCAGCGGGTAATAATCAAGGCCGGTCGGCTTACCTGGCTGCAGAAGCGGTGTCATGGCTTTTAATTGTTCGCCATCAAAGAAGCTGCCGATAACTGCACCTCCGGAATTCGAGGCTCCTCCCGCCAGCCAGAAGTCCAGAATGCGGTGCGAATAAATGCCATAATCAGCAGCATCGATCGGATTGGCTGAGGCCAATTTGATGACCAAAGTTGAACCAAGCGCGGTCACGCCGTCACCAATGCTCGACGCGCCGGTTGCGAAAAATGACGCGCAGCCATCCGTCGTTCCGGCATGATAACGGCAAGTCGCGGGGATGCCGAACAAGCGAGTTGCGGCACTGATTTCCGAAATAGGAGCGCCGGCACGTTTGACCACGGGCAGAAGCGCGATATCCATGCCACAGGCATCCAGCCAATCCGGCCAACGCTCGTTTACGAGATCATACCCGGTTTTCAGCGCATTGTTTTCGTCACTGGTTGCCGCCGACACGCCAAGCTTGAGCAAAATCCAGTCGGCCTGATGCACAACCTTGGTCACGCCGGTCTGGCGCGACAGATGAATAGCGCGGGCCAATGCGGAGGTTGCACCGCGAGCGGGGCTGTTGGTTGGCGCTTCTGACGCGATCTTCTCGACAATCCTAAGGTCGGGGCAGGGGTCGTTGTACATCAACGCATCGCCAACCGGCTCGCCGCTGGCGTCCAGCGCCACCACAGTACCTGAGGTGCCATCAACCGCTAACCCTTCAATATCCTTTAACGGCAGGCGAGCGGAAAGTTCTGCCAGACAGGATTGCACCCCGGCCCACCACACGGAGGGCGAACGCCCGGCCGCAGCATTGGGAAATGAAAATGCGGCCATATCCAAAAGAGTGCCATCGTCCGCAAGCGCAGCAGCACGAACCCCTGAGGTGCCGAGATCAATGCCAAGCGCTTTGGCTGGTCTTGCCGTCGCACTCATGTGCGCTGACTCGCCTTGCGATCCAGAGCCTGACGGTATTGTTCGGCCTCCCAATGGGTCAGTTCGTATTCCTGATCCGGCTCGAGATAGACAACGGGTGCATCTTCGGGAATGCGAGCAACGACTTCCGCAAGGCAGCGCGCCATGACGCGACCACCATCCGTCAACTCATTTGCCAGCAGGACACCGATATCAGGAGCCAGAAGCATTTTGGGGACGGCCAGATTTTCCGCCAGGCGTGCTTCACAATAGGCTTTTGCCGTCTGCCCCTTGCCCAAAACACCAATTTCCGTCCCCAGAAAAATGACATGATCCGGATAGAGAGACCCACCTGTCGCCAGTTTGACGCTCGCAGGATCAAGGGCAGTCTTGTGGCTGCCTCGGTCTTCCGCAGCATGGAAATTGGAACCCGCCGCTAACGCTATCAAAGCTGCGACATCGACCTCTGCGACAGGGCGTTCCGGCATCGTTAACGCCTCCGTGACACGGGTTATGCGATCCCGCACCTGTTCCACGGTCTCACCCGTAACGATAATGCCGTGATTGTAGAGGATGAGAACATCAGGCCGGTTTGTGGCAACCAGTTCGATTTCACGAGCAAGCGGTGTGCCGGGGCGACGATAGGGAATGGTTGCCCAGGTCAAATCTGGAAGCCTTGCCATGCGCTCAGCGATCCGTTTTTCACGATCCTCCAAGACGGACAGCGCAATTGCATTGACGCAGTGATAATGCGCCACCACCGTTTGCGGCAATGCCGCATGAAAGCTCGCCTCGATTGAGGGGCGCAGCCCCGACGCATTCAGGTCGGAGATGATGAAATCAGTGGCTTTTTCGGCGCTTGGATCCCGTGCCCTGAGCGCGTCCACCAGTGGAGCGACCTCAAGGGGCACCATGATGTCGCGTGTTCCGGCATGGGCAAGCCATGTGCCCGACGCCTTCACCCACATCATGCCGTCGTGCTTGATGGACGTGTTACCGCCGGCGCCCTGCGTTTTCAGCACCTCACCGCCGATCTGCCGCGAAAGGTCGAGAAATGCCTCGAAAGCTGGAATGTCCTGCGTCCGATTGCCCGAAGTCATGCCGGCCTCCTCCTATGCCGTAGCGTCGCACCATCGTCGTTTAACAACGATTATGAGCGAACTTTTCTACAAAAGGTATTTTCATGATCACAAAACGTCAATAGTGAATAATTTTCGTCACAACTATTGATAAGGCAGATTGATTATGATTATCTTCATTCATCGGCGAGGGAGACGCCGGGAGGAAACGTCTTGAACGACACCGAACGCCACAAAGCCATTACTGACCTTTTGCGTGAGACACCGTTTGCTTCGGTACGGGATCTGCAGGAGCAGCTTGGCGTTTCTCCCGCCACGATCCGTCGTGATATCGACAAGCTGCATGAGCTTGGCCGTGCACGCAAAGTTTATGGTGGCATTTCTGCGATGGAGCCGGGTGACAGCATCCGCCTGTCAGCACGCCCCTATGACGAGAACCGTGACATTGCCGTCGAGGCAAAACGGGCCATTGCGGCCATGGCTGCCGATCTGGTGCGCGATGGCGATTCCATCATCGTGCATGCCGGTTCGACCTGCTACCAGCTTGGCATTCTGCTGGCGCAGCGCAATCTGCGGCTCTGGACCAACTCCATGCCGCTTGCAGCCTATCTCGGCGAACATGGCACCTGCCAGCTTTCACTTGCAGGCGGCGACCTATACCGCGAACCGGGCATCATCCATGATCCGACAGCCGGCTCCCCGGGCTTTTTTGCCTCACGTTTCTTTGTGGGGACGCAGGGCATCAGCGGCAAGGGGCTGCTTGAATCCCATCCGCTGCTGGTCAAGGTAATTGGCGAACTTGCAGCCTGCGCCGATGAGATTGTTCTTCTGGCTGACAGCCGCAAATTTTCAATTCAGCCACGCAATGCCGTGCTGCCGCTGTCGCGTATCGGCACCATCATCACCGATGATGGCCTGACGGATACGGCCTCGAAAATGCTGGAAGACGCTGGCGTCAGCATCATGATCGCCAATGTCGGAGGTGCGGCATGAGCGCAAATCCTCTCGCAGTCTTTGATCTCGGCAAGACCAATTCAAAACTTTTCGTCGTGTCGGCGGATGGTCAGGTGATTGACGAGGCCCGCACGCGTCCCATCTGGCGCGAGCAGGATGACCTGCGTGTACTGGATGACGATGCACTTTTCGACTGGATGAAGGGTGAGCTTGCCCGTGTCGTTGCCGGGCATGGCGTCGACCGCATCACCTTTTCCGGCCATGGCTGCACATTTGCACTGACGCGCGGCGACCAGTTGGTTCACGCCATTCTCGACTATGAACAGGAACCACCTGCCGATATCGCCGCACGGATCGATGCGATGGCACCGGATTTCAGCGAAACCTTTTCGCCGCCGCTGCCGCTTGGTTTCAATTATGGACGACATCTGCTCTGGCTTGATGCCCGTGATCCGGCACTGATCGCCGAGGCAGAGGCCATTCTGTGTTACCCGCAATTCTGGAGCTGGAAATTTTCCGGTCGTGCGGTGAGCGAAGTCTCTTACCTCGGCTGCCATTCCAATCTGTGGGCACCACTAAAAGACGATTTCAGCAGCCTCGTTGACCGCATGGATTGGCGGAAAAAAATGCCTGAATTTGCAAGTGCAGGCACTGTCATTGGAACATATGCTGTGCAGCTCGAAGACGGCCGCAGCATTGATGTCGCCGTCCATAACGGCGTGCATGACAGCAATAGCGCGCTTTATTTCTACCGTTCGCTTGGCTTTTCGGATTTCACGCTGGTTTCAACCGGCACCTGGGTCATCATCTTCAATCCGGCAAGCCCGTTGGAAACACTGGATGCCAAGCGCGACATGCTGGCCAATGTCACCGTCGATCACCAACCGGTCGCCACGATCCGCTTCATGGGTGGCCGCGAATACGATGTTGCAAGCGGCGGGTGGACTAAGCCTGTATCACCCGAAGCCGTTGCATCGGTTATCGCCAAAAAGGCGTTTGCCTTGCCATCCTTTGCGGCTGGCGGTCCCATGCCCGGCCACAACGGCCACTTCATTGGTACAACCGTCGATGGCGAAGAACGCGCCGCCGTTGCCATGCTCTATGTCGCCTTGATGACCGATCTGTCACTCGACCTGATTGGTTCGAAGAACACGATCGTCATTGATGGCGGTCTGGTCAAAACAGGACTTTATGCGTCAGTTCTTGCAGCCCTCAGACCGGATCAGACCGTGCACACCAGCGCCAACCCTGAGGGTAGTGCCTTTGGTGCGGCTGCGCTCGTCTTTGACGCAAGTGGCCACAATCCTTTCGTCAATGATTGCGCCACGGCCACGGCGGCTACCATCGCCGGACTTGAGGACTATCGCTTGGCATGGCGCCAGCATGTCGATGCCCTGACAAGCTACACGCAAAACGATGCAAAGGAGAAGTGCGCATGACCTTGACGGCAAGCCAGCAGCACCCGATCCTTGAAATGCGCGAGATCAGCAAGACATTCGGCGCCTCAAAAGCCCTGTCCGAAGTCAGCCTGACCGTACATGCCGGTGAAGTCCATTCACTGATGGGCGAAAACGGCGCCGGCAAGTCGACCTTGATGAAAATCCTTTCCGGCGCTTATACGGCTGACCCTGGCGGTTCGGTGCTGATCGATGGAGCGCACGCCTTGCTTGGTGATCCACAGAGAGCCAAGGCCCTAGGCATTGCCGTTATCTATCAGGAACTTTCACTCGCACCCAACCTGACCGTCGCGCAAAACATGTTCCTTGGTAACGAGCCTTCCCGCTTCGGTGTTGCAGACCGGGCAGAGATGCGCCGTCGCGCAGAACCCATCCTGCAGCAACTCGGTATTGGTTTCGGCCCAGGGCGACGCGTCGCCGAACTGTCACTTGGCGAACGGCAAATGGTGGAAATTGCCCGGGCGCTAACGACCAATGCGCGTATCATTGTGATGGACGAGCCGACGACCTCCCTAACAACACGCGAGACCGACCGGCTGTTTGACGTAATTGCCCGCCTGAAGGCAAAAGGCATCGCGATCATCTATATCAGCCACCGCATGGAAGAGATCTATCAGCTTTCCGACCGAGTGAGTGTGCTGCGTGACGGCGCCTATGTCGGCACCCTGGAACGATCCGAACTGTCGGCAAACAAGCTTGTGTCGATGATGGTCGGGCGCGATCTGTCTTCTTTCTACAAAAAAGAGCACCGGCAAGTGACGGGCGAACGCGCTGCTGTCCTGTCGGTCAACAATGTCGGCGACGGTATCAGAGTGCATGACTGCTCTTTTGATGTGCGTGCCGGCGAAGTGCTTGGCGTTGCCGGTCTGGTTGGATCAGGCCGGACAGAACTTGCTCGCCTCGTTTATGGTGCCGACCACAAGACAACAGGCAGCATTACGCTCAACGGCAAACCGGTCGCCATCACGTCCCCGCGCGCAGCGCTCGATGCTGGCATTGCCTATCTGACAGAAGACCGGAAATCGCTCGGTCTGTTCCTCGACATGTCGATCAGCGACAACATCAATATTGGCGTCATTGCAGGTGATGCCAAGTCCGGTGGCGTACTCAATTTTTCGAAGGCGAGGGAACGGGCCGCACATGCGGTGAAATCCCTGTCGATCCGCACCGCCGGGACGCAGATCAATGTCGGTGCCCTCTCAGGCGGTAACCAGCAAAAAGCGCTGCTTGCACGCCTGCTGGAGACAAAACCGAAGGTCATCATTCTGGATGAGCCGACCCGTGGCGTGGATGTCGGCGCGAAATCGGAAATCTACCGGATCATTGATGAGCTGGCCCAGAACGGCATCGCCATCGTCGCCATATCAAGCGATCTGCCTGAAATCCTCGGCATTGCCGACCGAGTGCTGGTCATGCGCGAGGGGCGCATCGCCGGTGAGGTCACCGGATCACCAGAAGAACCGATCGGACAGGAAGCGATCATGGCACTGGCAACCGGCACGGCAGGCCACGCAGCCTGACAACGACAACAGAAAAAGAAGTGGGAGCGGAACAATGAGCGCAAGTGAGACCGAACAGAGCAGGATGGAAAAGTTGAAACTGCGCTCGACGCTGACAGCGCTCGGCATGTTGCCTGTTCTTGTTCTGCTGGCCATCGGCTTCCACTTGATCAGTGGTCGGTTCCTTTCCGCCAATAACCTTTCCATCGTCATGCAACAGGCATCGATCAACACCGTGCTTGCAGCTGGCATGACCTTCGTCATTCTGACCGGTGGCATCGACCTGTCGGTCGGGTCAATCCTGGCGGCTTCCGCGATGATTGCTGTGATTGTGTCTCTTGTGCCTGATCTCGGCATGCTTGGAATTCCGGCCGCCATTGCTGCCGGCCTTGCCTGCGGTTTCCTCAACGGTGCCATCATCGCCTGGCTGAAGCTGCCGCCTTTTATCGTCACACTGGGTTCACTGACAGCCATTCGCGGCGTTGCCCGTCTGCTCGGCAACGACACCACGGTGTTTAATGCAGATTTGCCCTTTGATTTCATCGGCAATGGCACGCTGTTCGGCGTTCCGTGGCTGGCGGTTATCGCGCTGACGACCATCGTCGTGTCTTGGTTCATTCTCAAGCGCACGGTGCTCGGCACATGGATCTATGCCGTGGGTGGCAACTCGGAAGCCGCCAGACTGACCGGCATCAAGGTGCCACTGGTTCTGCTGTTCGTCTATTCAATGTCTGGCCTGTTGTCCGGTGTTGGCGGCGCGATGTCTGCCGCACGCCTTTATGCGGCCAATGGCCTGCAGCTCGGTCAGGCCTACGAACTTGATGCCATCGCGGCGGTCATCCTTGGCGGTACAAGCTTTGTTGGCGGGGTCGGTTCGATCTGGGGCACACTGATCGGCGCCCTCATCATCGCCGTGCTTTCCAACGGCCTCATCCTCGCCGGTGTCTCTGACATCTGGCAGTACATCATCAAAGGCCTTGTCATCATCGTCGCCGTCGGCCTCGATCGCTACAGGCTCCAAGGGCTTGGCCGGACCTGATTTCCGGCTGAACGAACCGGTTGGGAACCGGAAACAACCGCGCAAAACGCGCATTATGGAGGAAAACATGCGTCTTATGTCCAAGTTGCTTATCGGCACCGCCATGGCTGCCGCCCTTTGCATGCCCGCAGCCGCCAAGGACCTCAACAAGATCGGCATTTCGGTCGGTCTGCTTGGTAACCCGTTCTTTGTTGCCACCATCAAGGGCATTGAAGACCGCGCCAAGGAGATCAATCCGAACGTCGAAGTTATCTCCGTTTCCGCCGACTATGACCTCAACAAGCAGGTCTCCCAGATCGACAGCTTCATTGCTGCCGGTGTCGACATCATCATGCTGAACGCAGTTGACGCCAAGGCCATCGCGCCCGCCGTCAAAAAGGCAGAGGCCGCCGGCGTTGTTGTGGCAGCGTTTGACGTTTCCGCTCCGGGCGCCAACGTCACCGTCATGACCAACAACGTCAAGGCTGGCGAAGAGGCCTGCAACTACATCGCCGAAAAGATCGGCGGCAAGGGCGACGTTGTCATCATCAACGGACCGGCCTCGTCCTCGATCCTCGACCGCGTTCAGGGTTGCAAAGAAGCGCTTGGCAAACATGCCGATATCAAAATCCTGTCCGACGACCAGAATGGCCAGGGTTCCCGTGAAGGCGGTCTTGCCGTGATGCAGGGTCTGTTGACCCGGTTTGACAAGATTGACGCGGTTTTTGCGATCAATGACCCGACAGCAATTGGCGCTGAACTTGCCGCCAAGCAGCTCAACCGCAGTGAGTTCATCATTACCGCTGTCGACGGTGCACCAGACATCGAAAAGTCGCTCGCCAGCGGCAATTCCATGATCAAGGCATCCGCTTCGCAGGACCCATATGTCATGGCCGGTCAAGCCTTGAAGCTTGGCGTGGACGTGCTGAACGGCAACAAGCCCGCTGAGCCGATCGTGCTGCTCGATCCACAGCTGATCACCGCAGACAACGTCAAGGATTACAAGGGCTGGACTGCAGCTCGCTAATCTCCTCCAGACCGGACTGGCACCACAGGTCTATGCGGTGCCAGTCCGACTTTTTTTTCCATTCAATTCAGAAAGTACCGGGATATGTCGAAGATCGGTGTGCATTCCTTTGTCTGGAGCGCGGGCTCCTCGCGCGGCGAGCTTGAAAAGGCGCTCGAGAACACGCAAAAGCTGGGCTACAAGCTGATTGAGTTCTCTTATCTCGATCCTGCTCAGGTCGATGTTTCCTGGCTTGCAGGCCGTATCCGTCAACTGGGCCTCGACGTTGCCGTCAGCATGGGCCTGCCACCAGAAGGCGATATCTCGAGCGATGACGCATCAGTGGTGGCCAACGGCGTCGATATCCTTGACCGGGCTGTCGCGCTGGTGCGCGATCTCGGCGGCAGCAAACTTGCAGGCATATTGAGTTCCTCCCATGGCAAGCAGGAACATGTGCTGACCAGAAGATCATGGGATAACAGCGTCTCAGCGCTGACCAAGGTGGCAGACCGCGCCAAGGCATCCGGCGTCACACTCAATCTCGAAATCGTCAATCGCTTCGAGAGCAACATGCTCAACACCGCCGCACAGGGCATGGCCTATATCAAGGATACAGGCGCCTCGAATGTGCTGCTACATCTCGATACATTTCACATGAACATTGAAGAGGCCGATGTTGGTCTCGCCATCCGTCACGCGGCAGACAAGATCGGCTACATCCACATTGGCGAAAGCCACCGTGGTTATCTGGGAACCGGCACAATCGACTTCCCTGCAATCTTTGACGCGCTGGTAGCAATTGGCTGGGATGACTATGTGACGTTCGAATCCTTCTCCACCACCATCGTCGATAAAGATCTGTCACTGAAGACGGCCATCTGGCGCAATTTGTGGGACGATAACGTTGCCCTGGCCAAACATGCGCACCGCTTTATCGAACTTGGGCTGGAAACAGCCTACCTCAAAGGCCAACTGGTTCGTCAGGCTCACCTGCCAGTTTAATGAACAAACCCAACACGCCTTAACGGTCGTCGGCGGCCCACACATCTGGGCCGCCGACTTCTTGGATCGCGCTTATTCAGCGGTCGCTTCGATATCGATCCGGCCTAACAGATACATCGGATTTTGCGATGCGGCTGCCAGATCAAGAACACCAAGGCCGTTAGGACCTTTGGCCTTGATCGTGACAGTCAATGTACCTGGCGCGTTGATGAAGCGAAGAACGGCGTCAGCAGCGCCCTGCAGTTGTGGCTGTGTGGCCGTGATTTCCTGCAGGCCCATGGTCGCACCTACTGTCAAGATGCCTCGTACCTGATCTTCGGTCATGTCGTTTTGCGCCGCGTAAAGCTTCACGGCCTTGTCAATCAGACCTTCGTCCTTGATCGTCATCTTCACTTCGCGACCAGCGAGGCCAAAAAGCGCCCCTTGCATACGTGTTGTATCGAACGAGAAAAACTCCTCGCCAAAGCCACTCACCAGACCGGAAAAATTGATGCTGCCGATATCCTTGCCATTCGCAGATATTTCCTTGATGACGAGGTTCTTGTTTGCTTCATCCCAATTTGCAGCAAGCCCGTAGGAGACGGTCAGAACCTCCATACCCATCTTGCGCAACTGCACGAAGGTTTCATCCGAAGAATTCTCAGGGATTGGAAGCGTCAAATCTTCCTGTTTGATCGTGATGTCGGTTGGAATGCCGTTAAATGGCTTGGTCAGTGCCATCTCATAGTTCTTGAGTTGGAATTGAACGCGCTCAGGCACAGTTGCCGCCGCCGCTTCATCACCTTCTGCCGTATCATCTGTCTTTGGGGTCGTCACATCAACATTGATACCTGCAGCGCGAATGGTGCCCAATTCCGGCATCAGTTGGCTGAATGCAAAGCTGGCCATCTCGTCTTCTTCACGGCTCACAAACTTGCCGAAGCCCTCGAGCGACGAACCCCAGTCGAAACCCGTAAGGCTGGCCTCAGCAACTTCGATTTTGTCGTCGCCATTACCCATTTTCAAGCCGTGCAGGCCGACATTGAGCTTGCGACCGTCCATTTGCAAAAAAGTACTATCAACGACCAGCTTTAGCTTCTTTCCTTCTTCATCGCTCGCCGTGTCAGGGGCGTCGACAGTCAGGCCGCGCAGCTCCAAATCGGCCTTGCCCATCATGTCTACGAGAGAAAGAAACTTGCCAAAATATGCCTGCCTCTCTTTAGGTGAGAGATCGTCATAGTTTGTCGCTGTTGATAGTGCCTTCAAAGTCTCCATAAGGGGCTCCGATGGCATGCGCGAGCTGACCCCCTTGCTGATCATCTCATCATAAGTGAACTTCGTCTCACCGTCTGAGAAAGCAATTTTGCTGACCGTAACCGGTCCATAGACAAGCTTTGCGTCCTTGTCGTCAGGGCCAGCCTTTTCAGTGTACAGCCGGACAAGATAGGCAACATCAATGCTCTCACCTGCGATAGCACCGGTCGTGATCAGCATATTCTTCGTTTTGGTCGCGGCATCACTCTCCGGCAGATCGACCGTAACATCATAGCTGCTGCTATCGACCGAATATTGGGCGATCTTGCCATCGGCCACCCCTGTGAAGACAACATCTTTGTAAACCGTCTTCTGACCGGTATTGGCGACTTTTTGAGTAGCGATGGTTTCAGGAATAAAAATACGCTTTGCGGAAAAACTTGCAATCACTTCAGCAGGAGAGGCGTCGTGCGGGATGCTTTTATTGAAAGCCGGCTCTTCCCAGCGGATATGCGGTATCGAAGCGTTGACCAATTGTGTCTCGACTTCAACGCCATTTACCTCCAGATCGCTTTTGAGGAACAGAAATTCCTGGCGGCCATCAGCGGCCGCAATACGCAGATTGCCGCCATCGGCTTGTGGCAGCACAAAGTTGCGAACATGAATGCGCCCGAGAAAATCGACCTTGACGACCTCAGCTGTGCCGCCAGTGCTGGCGATGAAATCCTTCACTTTGCCTTCGTAGACAGTCTTAACCCCGACGACGCCGACGGCTGCAACTGCGATCACTGCAACGGCTGCCAATAGTCCTTTGCGCCGACCCTTGACGGTCTGGTTGTTTGCCTGTTCCACGAAGTTGGTCCTCTTACTATACAGAATTGAAACGAAACGTCTTTTAAGCACGCGAAAGTTGCTTCGCAAGCCCGGGCGGAGACAAGCGCCGGTGATAAATCAACACCTTGCAAAAACATGTGGCCACCCATGCCAGGAGTGACCGGGCCTGGGATCAAATTTGCGGCAGCGGTATCACAGCCAAGGACCGCAAATATCGCGATAGCACCATCAGGATCACGCGGAAAACTTCACGGTCACGCCACGTTGGCGGAAATAGGCCTGCATCAACTTACGGCCGGAGCGGTTGTTATGGGCCAATTTTGCCGGATCAAAAACCGCTTCCTTGGCTCCTTCACGCGCCAACGCCTGCTTGAGGTCAGCAATATGCAGGTCAATGTCCGCATTGTCCGACTGGATCGATGCGTAAATCTTGTCAGTTACCTCAGCTACTGTCTGGTCGCTCACGGTACTTATCCTCTCATTCGTAAAACCGGCCGGATATCACAAATTTTCTGGCTGTCCTACTGGATGAGTGATGTTCACAGAATCTTAATAACGGAAGTCTTCCGCAAGTTTCGACTGATCTTTCCCGTGAACCAAAAGTGATCATCTATTTTTGCATAGCTCCACTGCGCTATTGGCTATTTCGAAGGCACGCATTTTATCGTATTCATTAACTCAACGAAGCGATGCACCTCCTCCCGCAAAGCTTCGTCATCAGACGGCCCACTCCTCCTCCCAAGGGACGTCTGGCAGAATAGCGGCATCCTCCTCCCAGTCGCTATTCAATTCTTTCGAAAGCCTGCCGCACCTCCTCCCGCGGCAGGCTTTTTCGTTTCTCGCTATAGTTTCAGATATTTTTCGAGGCAGCACTCTGCCAGCAAAGCAAAAAATCGCGCTTTTAGCGCGGTGGAGTTGGGCTGCAATCAACGATGTCGTGTGGCTTGCGGCCGGAATGCAGAAATCCTTCCCTTCGTTTTAGAAGGAAAGGACAGTCGTTAGACAGAAAAACGATCAGCCGCCAAAGCCGAAGCCATCAGGAATGTCTGTCAGCGTAATGCCGAATGGCTCAAGGCTTTTCAGGATCCAGGTCTGATTGTTGCCAATACGGCGGTTATATTCTGCCCAAGCGGACACGAATGTCTTGAAAGGCTCGTCCACACTGTAGTTGAGGGCAATCACCGACGGTGTCGACAATACCGGAGTAGGGACCTGTACGGACCCGATGTTTGGTGCCTTCTTTGAAATCACGAGCCCGTTCAACATGGTGTTGACCAAGCCCTCGGCCTTGCCCGTGGTAACAGCAACAATGGCTTCGTCGCGGGTCTTGAAACGCAGAATATTGGCCTTTGGCAGATATTGCTGGGTGATCAGGTCCTGTGCAGAGCCGAGATCCACCGCAAATGTGTATTTGGGATCGTTCAGCTCATTCCAGGTCTTGCCGCTGAGCTCATCTTTTGAGGAAACGATGACAAAGCTGTTGTAATAAGTCGGATCAGAGAACGACACCGACATGGCGCGAACTGGCGTTGCAGTAACCGCAAAAGCCATGTCGACCTTACCGCTTTGTACATCGAGGATGGCGTTCGCCCAACTGGATTCAACCACTTCAAGTTTGACGTCGAGCGTCTTGGCAATGTCATTTGCCATGTCGATGACAAATCCCTGCCACTCGCCCGTACGCGGGTCCTTGTTGAAATAGGGCGTTTCATTGAGAATAGCCGGGATACGAAGGACGCCGCGGCTACGGATATCATCGATTGTTCCAGCTGAGGCAATGGTGCTGCCCAACAGTGACAGTGCCATCACTGCCGCACCACAGAGCTTGGAAAATAATTTCATAATCTCGTTCTCCTATGTTCCCCGGAATATTTTTCACTGTCCGCGACCCGTGCTCCTGGAAGTCCAGTCCACAAGGCCAAGCGGTCGAGAACCAGCCTATCCGTGATTTGACAGGGGACAATGCTAGAGACTCGGACGTACTTATCGGCTTTTTTATATGTCGTGCTCACAGCGGCGGAAGCGAAAGCTCGCTCGCCCGTGGAGGGTCGAGCACCGGCCCGACAAGCTCGCGGCGACAGTCGTCGAACAACTGCTGTACCATCGGGTGTTTCTGCAGAAATCCTGCGGTTCCGAAATAGACGCGCACCTCTGGCAGATTGGTGAGTTTTTTACTGCGGATCGTGTGATCTTTCGGCCCGACACACCACGATGGAATGATCGAAAAGCCCAGCCCCTCGGCCACACAACGCTTGACGCTGGAACTGCCAGAGGTGGACACAACAGGCTGCACGATTGCCCCGTCCCGCGCCAGAAAATCGACGGCAAGATTTCGAAGGGTCTGTCCGGGCTCGTAGGTTATGAACGGCCGCCCCTCCGCCCAGCTTGGTATATCCTGCGGGTCAGGAAGGTCGCCCCAGCTTTCAGGATAAACACAACTCAGCCTGTAACTGCCAAGCAATCGCTGCGGCACCACCGGATCACCAAAATATCGCTCGGAAATACAGACATCGAGACTGCCGTTCTTGACCAGTTCAGCCAGCACGGTGTCACGTTCATAGACTGCGAACTCGATTTCCGGAAAAACCTCGCGGAACCGCGACAATATGTTGGTGAAAAGGTAATAGAAAATCGCCTGTGGCATGCCAACGCGAAGTGACGAACGTTGGTTCTCGATCAGCTTTGTCAACCGTTCGAGCATGATATCAAGCTCTGGATGCAACAGATTATAAAGTGCGCGCCCGCGCGGCGTGAGCGATATCCGCTTGGCGCCCTGTTCTGAATCGATCAGCTTACCCTTGAGAATCTGCTCCAGCCGCCGGACATGATTGGCGGCTGATTGGTAACTCAAGTTGAGTTCTCGTGCCGCACCGGAAAACGATCCCAGGCGCGCCACCTGATAAAATGTCTGGATGAGTGTAAGGCTTATCTTGGCCATGACTTTGGTCCCCCTCCCTCTTTTCTAGAGAGTGATGAGTTTTTAGCGGATACAAATTTCGTGACCAAGTAACGTCATCATCTTGTATCGACGGACAAGGCCAGCCTCCGCCAATATCGGGCGACAAGCAACAAGGTCGGCCAGAAATTTATGCAATCCCGCTCTTCATTCAGCGTTATCGTCGTCGGATCCGGCATCGTCGGTGCTGCGACTGCCTACTTTTTGGCCCAGCGTGGCGCAGAGGTAAGGTTGGTTGATGCATCCGCACCTGCTGCCGAAGCAACCGGAGCTGCAGACGGTGCCGTCTCGGTCGCAAGCAAGCGTCCAGGCCCTATGATGACCGCAGCCATGAAGGGTGTCGCACTCTATGGGCAGCTGGCGGATGAGGGCCTGTTTGCAGGAGCATTCAAACGGCGCTCGACCTTCATCATTGCAGCGTCCGACGATGAATGCGCTGTGTTGGACGCCCATTCGGCAGCACTTGCAAGCGCCGGGGTAACTGTAAAGACGCTCAGTGACGCGGCCTTGCACCATTCATTTCCGGCACTTTCGCGACAGGCGAAAATGGCTGTCGAGGTGCATGGTGAAGGCCACGCCATTGGCTATCAGATCGTTCACCGGCTGCTGACCGCAGCAAAAATCAAAGTCGACCGCGATACGCAGGTGCAGGGCATCCGCGTTGAACAGGGCGGTAACCGTATCGCCGCTATTGCCACCAACCGCGGTGATCTCAGGGGCGACGCGGTTGTTATTGCGGCCGGCAACGGATCCGCCAAACTCCTTGGTTTGTCAGATGTGCTGACACCAAGAAAAGGCCAGCTTCTGGTGACCGAACGGGCACCGGCACTGAATGCCCTAATGCCCGGCGCCATCATGTCCGGCCGCTATCTCCTGAGCAAAGGCAGCCAGAAAGGCGCGCAGGCAGCAGCATCGCGTGGCCTCGGACTGGTTATTGATCCGCTCACCACAGGGCAGTTCCTGATCGGCGGTACCCGCGAAGATTTCGGCCGCCGCGAAACCAACGATATCGATGCGGTGACGCAGATATTATCCAGCGCCGTCGATCTCGTTCCCGGTCTGGCAGGCGTGAGGCTGTTACGGAGTTTTTCGGGCGTTCGCACCGCTGTTATTGATGGTCTACCGCTGGTAGGGCGAATTCCCGGTCTCGAAAACGGCTATGTCGCAACAGGCTTTGAAGGGGATGGCATTTGCCTTGGCCCAGTAACCGGCAAGGCTATCGCGCAACTGATTTGCGATCAAAAAACTGATCTCGATATCTCCGCATTTAATCCTGCCCGCTTCAACAGTTGTGGAGTGGCAGCATGACCGCAATGACGTTTGAGTGGATGGGACAGAATATTCCGTTTCGTGCGGGTGAAAGTGTTGCGGCAGCCTTGGACGCAGCCGGCATCCGCGGCTTCGGCCATGACGCACTGGGACAGGAAACACGGTATTTTTGCGGCATCGGCGCCTGCCAATGTTGCGCCATGCGCATTGACGGCACAGTCCGGGAAGCTTGCATCACTCCCGCCAAAGTTGGCATGCGGGTGGAGCCGATGGAGAACAAACATGGTTGAACCAGATGTTCTCGTGATCGGTGGCGGGCCTGCCGGCATGGCCGCGGCGACAGAGGTCGCGCGCGCCGGTTACAAGGTTGAACTCGTTGAACAACGCGACACTCTTGGTGGTGCAATCTACCGCCAACCAATTGCTGGCGTTGAAAGGTCATGCCACACGGCGCAGATGCGGGCTCGTTGGCAGGCGATCCTGAGTAAATTTTCGCAAGCCCGTATCCCGGTGCACCACAATTCGGTTTTCCTCGGCGTGGATGGCGACGGCGTGGTTTTGCTGGACAACAGGCGCACGGGACACATCGAGCAGCGCCGTCCACGGGGTGTCATTATTGCCTGTGGCGCTGTCGAAAAGGTTTTGCCAAGGCCGGGCTGGCATCTTCCCGGCGTGTCCACCGCCGGTGGTTTGCAAGTGATGATGAAAGAAACGGGCAGGGTACCGGAGGGGAGTATCCTTCTTGCGGGAAGTGGACCCTTGCTGATTGCAGTTGCCGCGCAGATGGCCAGGTTGGGCAATCCACCCGTTGCCATTGTCGAGGCGGGTGATCCACTCCAACAAGTGGGACCCTCTTTTGCAATGCTGCCCCATCTTTCACTGCTCCGTGAGGCAGTCGGATATCTTGCGCATATATATGCCCGGCGTATTCCGTGGATACGTGCTGCACGCCTGGTGGCAATCGAGCGCAATGAAACTGCACTCCTTGCAACCATTCGCCATAAAGATGGCAAATCCCAGACCATCACGGCGGATCGCATCGGCCTGCATGATGGCATTCGCCCGAACGATTCTGGGCTGCCGCCAGAGGTTACCGACAGCCCGTCAGGTCCGTTCGTTCTGCGGGCCGGTGACTGCCGCGAAGCTTTGGGTGCATTTGCAGCCGACGCCGATGGCAGGCGGGCAGGCCAGTCAGGCGTTACCATACTTTCGGGCAAAGGGACGGCAGCGAACATCTCCAAAACAATCAATCGTGCCCGCAAGGCGCAGGACATCCTGGTAGCGCTCTTTGCACCATCCGATCAATCATCGGTCTTCAACCAGTTGCCTGACGAAACCGTGCTTTGCCGATGCGAAGGCAAGACAATCGGTGATCTTCGCCAGCTCTGTGAACGAGAAGACCTGCTAAGCGGACGCGAAGTCAAACACAATGGCCGGTTTGCCATGGGCGCCTGTCAGGGACGTTTCTGCGCGGCAAATACCGCCGCTCTCATGGCTGAACTCAACCCGGGCGACCGTGCTGCGACAGCACAGGACCTCACCGGCCGCCGCTGGCCGTTACGTCCGGTTTCCATCGCGGCGCTGACTGGCGCCAACTCCACTCCCCACGATAACAATTGAAAAGGTTTACCGAGATGACTCAAGCGCAGCGATTGATACTTGATACAGCCAAGGTGATCCTCGTCCGCAATCCATTCAACGATGCACCGGTTGGTGAAATTGCCGTCAGTTCACCTCTCGAGATCGCAGCAGCCATCACACGTGCCAAGGCAGCCCAGAGCGAGTTTCGCCATTCAACTCCGGCGGTCCGCCGCGCAATGCTGAATGCACTGGCGCTGGAAATCGCCGCCGACGCGGAAAATCTTGCCAAGACCATTTCCAGTGAGATGGGCAAGACAATCCGCGAGGCGCGTAACGAGGTTCGCAGAGCACAGAACACGCTGCGGCTTTCAGGAGATGCGGCAACATTTCTGGATGGTGAAGCCCTGCACTGCGCTATCGTCGAAGGCGGCGCCGACCGTCTGGCAACCATTACCTATGAACCAGTCGGCGTGATCGGCGCCATCACACCATTCAACTACCCCCTGAACCTGCTTTGCCACAAGTTGGGCCCGGCAATTGCTGCTGGAAATGCAGTCGTCGCAAAACCGTCTCCCAAGGCACCACTCGCTGCAGCACGCCTGCGTGAACTTGCCTTGAAGGCTAGATGGCCCGCCGATCTTTTCCAGGTTGTACATGGTGCAGCTGAGGCTGCCCTTTCATTGGCTAGGTCACCGATCGATCTGCTGTCCTTCACCGGCGGTCCGGTTGCCGGACTGGCACTCAAGAACGCCAGCGGGTTGATCCGCTGCCTCATGGAATTGGGCGGCAACGATCCGCTGTTTGTCCTGCCCGACGCTGACCTCGACAAGGCAGTCGCCACCACCATCGGACATCGTTTTGAGATTGCCGGTCAGAGCTGCGCAGCTGTCAAAAAGCTCTATTTGCACCGCGACATCGAAAAAACCTTCACAGAAAAACTGCTGGCAGCCGTTGATGCCGTGGAGTTTGGAAACCCGTCGGATGAAGATACCGACATGGGCACTGTCATTGACCTTGCTGCTGCCAAGAATGTGGCTGATCGGCTCGCGGCAAGCGTTTCCGGATCGGGCGCAAGATTGCTAACAGGCGGTTCCCATGACGGCACGGTGTTTGCTCCAACCGTGTTGACCGATGTCACAGCAGATGCGCCAGTCATTGCCGATGAAACATTCGGTCCGGTTATCGCAATCCGGTCGTTTTCCGACCCGGCTGAAGCGATTGCCGAGGTGAATGCCGGTGCCTACGGATTGCAGGCGGGTATTTTCACCAATGACCATGCGCTAATCAAGACCTTCTCAAGGGATCTTATTGTCGGGGGCGTTATGGTCAATGAAGGACCAGACTTCCGGGCAGAACACGTGCCGTTTGGCGGTGTAAAGCGCTCCGGACTTGGCCGTGAAGGTGTTCGCATTGCTCTACGCGAGATGTCGGAACCAAAAGTCGTCATCGACTGAGGAGTAACGCCATGCGCATTGCTATTCTCGGCGCATCCGGCAGGGTTGGTACTCGTCTCATTGAGCTCACCCTCGTCAATCCGGGACTGGAACTGGTTGCGGCACTCGTTTCGCCGCAGTCGAGGCTGGTTGGTACCCCGGTTGCCGGCGGCAGCATTGAATATCGCCCGGCGGAACGCTGGATAAAGACCCGCAGCGATGTGATGATCGACTTTTCGACTCCTGCGGCAAGTCTTGCGATGCAGGACCTGCTCGGCACGAAGAGCGTTCCCGTGGTCATCGGCACGACTGGTTTCACATCGGAAGATCATGCGCAGTTGACGGCATTTGCCACCAGCCGACCGTTGATGATCAGCGCGAATTTCGCCCATGGTTTTGAAGCATTCCGGCGTTCAGTGATCGATTTTGCCCGCCGCATGCCAGACGCCACAGTGACGATCAGCGAAACCTATCATGCCCGCAAGAAGGCGGAGCCATCCGACACATCGCGACTTCTGGCACGGGATCTGTTTGAAGCACAGAGCCTTGCCATGGAGTTTCCCGCACCAGAGCCGGTCATCCTGATTGATCGTATCGGTGAAACAGTCGGTATCAACGAAGTACGCTTCACCATGGGATCGGCCCGTACAGTTTTCAGCTACCGCGTCGAAACACTGGCGGCTTACGCGGAAGGTGCGCTGGCCGCCGCGCAGTGGCTGGTTTCAACACAACACACCGCGGGGCGCTACAGCCTGGCCAACAGTCTGGCCGATTGAACGAGATAAAGAGAGGAACTTGGACCATGCAGAACATTCATGACCGTTTCAACGGAGTTTTCACTGCCCTGATTACCCCTTTCAAGGATGGCAGCGTCGATCTGCCCGCCTACGATGCATTGGTTGAGCGCCAGCTCGAAGCCGGTGTCGCCGGACTTGTGCCTGTTGGCACAACCGGTGAAGCAGCAACGCTGAGTGACGATGAAGCCGATATGCTGATTGCGCGCACCGTCAAGCTGGCCGCCGGCCGCGCGATTGTCATGGCTGGAGCAGGCGCCAATGACACCAGGAAAACGATCGAAAAAGTGAAGCACGCCGAAGAAGCAGGCGCCGATGTGTTGCTGATCGTTACGCCCTACTACAACAAACCGACGCAGGCCGGACTTCTGGCTCACTACAGTGCAGCCGCAGAAGAAACCACGTTGCCGATCATGCTTTACTCGGTTCCGGGCCGTTGCGGTGTCGAGATTGCGCCGGAAACCTGCGCCGAACTCATGCACCGCCATGACAACATCATTGCAATCAAGGAAGCTGGCGGCTCAGCATCGCGTGTGACGCAGCTTCGCGCGGCATGCGGGGAGGGCTTGATCATCCATTCCGGCGACGATGGCCTGACCCTTCCGTTCCTGTCGCTAGGTGCCGCTGGCGTTACCAGTGTTGTCTCCAATGTCGCCCCGCGCGAAATGGTCCAGCTTGTCGAAGCCTGGAAGTCGGGTGACACGGCGCGCGCGCTGGCGCTTCACGAACTGATCGCCGAACTGACGGACGGAATGTTCATCGAGTCCAATCCCGGCCCGGTCAAGGCTGCCCTGGCACTCTCCAACCTGGCGGGACCGGAAATGCGCCTGCCGATGGTACCGGTATCGGACGTGAACCGCGAAAAGCTCATTGGAATTCTAGGTCGTTTTGCCAGCGCGTCTGTCGCCTTCCAAGAAATGCGATAAGCAGCGCCATCAGCTTTGCATTGTCCGCCTGTAGCGGACATAGCACTATCAAATCGTCAGCTGCTGTTACCTTGCGGCGGCTGACGCGAAAAACAAGGGAACAACAATGACAAAACGAACCGATGAGAAGCTGCGGTCCCCGCGCGGGTATTGCCCGTTTTTATGCGCGGCGGTGACAGCCGGAGGTGAGCGATGAATTACAGCTGGGACTTCCACTCCGTTTGGCAGTACTGGGACCTCTTTCTCTGGGGCCTCTGGATCACTGTCGTCTATACATTCGGCTCGATATTTTTTGGCATCATCATCGGTTTTGTGACCTGTGCGGCACGGCTTTCCGGCTGGAAAATCTTCTCGGCCATTGCCCGCATCTATCAGGAAATCTTTCGCTGTACGCCGCTCTTGGTGCAGCTATTGTGGTTCTATTACGCGTTTCCGCTGCTGATCGGCGGCTCGATCGACAATCGCCTGGCAGCCATGTTGACGCTGTCGCTTTATGTCGGTGCGTTTTACGCTGAAATCTTCCGGGGCGGCATTGTTTCTATCGACAAGGGACAGCGCGAAGCGGCATCCGCTATCGGCATGAGCCCATGGCAGTCGATGACCCGCATCATCCTGCCGCAAGCGATGAAAAGGGTGCTGCCATCCTTTATCAATCAGTCCGTCATCCAGTTCAAAAACACATCGCTGGTGTCGGTCATTTCGGTTGCCGATCTCGCCTACATGGCAGCGGTGGTCAACGGCCAGACCTACCGGCCGCTGGAATCCTACACTTTAATGGCTGGCCTCTACATCGCCATGCTCCTGCCGCTTACCCAGGCTGCAGACTGGATCGAACGACGCCTCAGAGTCAGCGACTAACGGAACGGATGCATGAACATGACACAGCACACACACGACAATGTCCCTGTCATCGAAACGCAAGCGCTTCGTAAGGCATATGGTACGCATGAGGTTCTCATGGGGCTGGATCTCAGCCTCAAGCGCGGCGAGGTGGTCGCACTGATCGGGCCCTCGGGCTCTGGCAAGTCAACCTTCATTCGTTGTCTCAACATGATGGAAACGCCGACCGGCGGCACGGTTCGCTTTCGCGGGAAAGTCGTTGGCCAGAGTTTTCGTGACAAGGGAGAGGCGGTCGGCATCGGTACCTTGCGTCGCCATGTCGGGATGGTCTTCCAGCATTTCAATCTATTCCCGCATAAAACGGTGCTGCAAAACGTTACCGAAGGGCCAATCGTGGTCCGCAAGAGGCCAAAACGCGAAGCGGAAGAACTGGCGATGGATTTGCTCGGGCAGGTGGGATTGGCCGAGAAACACGCATCCTATCCGGCTCATCTGTCGGGTGGCCAGAAACAGCGTGTGGCGATTGCCCGGGCACTGGCTATGGAACCCGAAGTCCTGCTGCTTGACGAAGTGACGAGCGCGCTTGACCCGGAATTGGTCGGCGAGGTTCTGGCGGTTATTCGTGGGTTGGCCGACAAGGGCATGACCATGGCCATCGTGACGCATGAAATGGCTTTTGCCGCCGATGTGGCAAGCCGCGTGCTGTTTCTCGATGGCGGTGTGATTGCTGAAACCGGAACCGCAGATGAAGTCATTCTGCGCCCGAAAAATCCGCGCTTGCAAGGCTTTGTCCAGCGTTTCAGGGGGCAGACATTGTGACAAAACTCAACGTCAGCATCGTCGGCGCCGGAGCAATCGGCGTCGCCATGGCCCGAACCTTGTCGAAAACTGGCGAATTTTCCATTCAGGTCATTGACCGCTCGGAAGAAGCTTTGTCACGCTTGCAACAGATGGAGATAGATGCCTCTGTCAAAGCCGTTCGACACGGTGAGGATTTGCAGACCCATCTGAGAGGGCAGGATGTTGTCGTTGCAGCCGTACCCGAGCCGGCGGTAGCAGATGTTGCACAGGCCGCGGCCAGAGCGGGCGTTCATTATCTCGATTTCACCTGCCCGAGGCCGGAAACACAGGTGATACTGGAGCCATTGTCAAAACATAGGGCGGTTTTCAGCGGATGCGGCGTTTCTCCCGGTCTGATTGGCAATGTCACCTGTGGCCTGCTCAAGTCTTTTTCACCGGTCACCGACGTCATCATGCGTGTCGGCGCCATCCCCCGTTATCCCACCAATCGTCTCGGTTACGGGCAAATCTGGAATGTTGACGGGCTGATCGATGAATATACCCGGCCGAGTGCCGCGATCAGGGATGGGCAGTCGGTTCTGCTGACACCCCTGGAAGATTACGGCCGGTTGAGTATTGACGGAGTAAGCTACGAAGAGTTCATTACATCCGGCGGGGTAGAGGCGCTATCGATCTTCTCGCATGCCGCACCGAAAAACCTGACCTTCAAGACCATCCGCTATCCGGGCCATCTCGACTATATTCGTTTTATGCTTGATGATCTCAACCTGCGTCATCGGCGCGATATGCTGCGTTCGCTGCTCTACAATGGCCTGCCGGTTATCGAAGACGATATCCTGCTCCTTGTGGTAACTGCACGCGGCTATCGTGGCAGGTTGCCCACCGAACGGACAAAGTCCTATCGGTTTGCACCAAACAAGGACGTTGGCCCGTTCAACGCACTGATATCAGGCGCAACAGGTTATGCGGCCGCCCTGTTGTCCATGTTAAGCCAAGGCAAGATTGAACCGCACGGGCATGTCGAACACCACCTCATTGATACGGATGCGCTTCTGGCATCGCCGTTTCTAAGGCCACTTTTGCAGTAACTGGTAGTCGACTATTCATGCAAAGGTTTGGACAATATCCTTGACCAGCCTCTGCAGCGATGCAGTGGAGCCAAATGGCCAATGGGGCGTGGAGGCAAGGAGCACATGCCCCTGCGCCACAAGTGGCAGGACCGGCCATAGAGCAGCATCGCTCAACTCGCTCGGCAATTGCTCTGACAACAAGAATAGCGACGTTTCGCTATCCAGCGCGGCCAGTCCCTCGAGATCAATGGTGGTGAAGCCGAACGGCTGCGGGTCCATGTCCAGCGCGGTTGAAAACCCGACCCGGCTCAACAGCATCGATATGGCAGAATTGGGCGCAAAGACCCTAAGACGCGGAACGCCGGGCAGCGGTTGCGCGACCAGCAATTTCCGGCCGGAAATCTGCCCTGCCGATTTGGTCTTTAAGAGATCAATATTGCTGTCAAATTGCGCAAGCAGCGCCTTAGCTTCGCTCTCAAGGGATAGAGCGGTGCCCGCCTGACCAACGCTCTGGTAGACGGCTGCCAGCATATCCCCGTCACCGGCTTGGTCATCGAGCAGATGAGTAGGGGCAATTTCACCAAGTGCTGCGGCAAGCGATGCATGGCGAAAGCGCGACGCCAGGATGAGATCAGGCTGCAAATTGCGGATAGCCTCAAGACTTGGCTGCTGTCGGCGGCCAACATCCGTCACATGATCGATCTTGTCATTGGCGACATTGACCCAAGTTCGGTATCCGGACGGTTCGGCACAGCCAACTGGCGACTTGCCCAACGAAAGTGCAATTTCGGTCGAGGTCCATTCCAGCGTAACGATGCGCTTGGAGGGCGCCGCGCCAAACGCCATCGGCGCGACGGCCAAAGCCGACACGCCGGTGATGAATGATCGTCTGCCCAGTTCTGTTACCACTTCACACTCACTGTACCGACCACGGTGCGTCCCTGACCGTAGTAGCACTGGTATTCCGTGTTGCAGCCCGCCACATAGTCCTTATCGGCAAGATTATATCCATTGAGCTGGAATGAATAGCGATCATGTTCATACCGCGCAAAGGCATCGACCAGCGTATAGCCTGACACGAAGAAGGTGTTTTTGGTATCTCCTGCCGTTTTGCCAATGTGGCGCGCACCTGCGCCAATGGTCAGCTTGCCATCCCAGGCGTCCGGCATCGGCACATCATAGCTGACGAATATAGATTGCTGCTGCTTGGGTACCGTATATGGCAGCTTGCCAACCTGTGTCGCCGTCTGACTGCGCGTCACCTCCGGGTCCTGCCAGCTTGCGGCGGCCGTCACATTCAAGCGATCCCAAAGGGTGGCATTGGCTTCAAGTTCGATACCACGAACCCGCACTTCGTCGGTTTGGAAATACTCGCCCGAGATGCGCTGCACGACGTTTTGCTGCGTCGCTTCGAAACCAGACAGCGTCACATTGTAGTCTTCACCCTCTGGCGCATATTTGACGCCCACTTCCTTCAACTCACCGGTCGTTGGTTTCAGAGGCTTGGGTGCCAAAGTGAGAACCGGGGAGAACGATGTCGAATAGACCGCATAAGGAATAAAGCCACTGTCGAACACATAAGCTGCACCAACGCGGCCGGTGAAGGCGTTGTAATCTCGGCGCTGCTGCGTGAGCGTGTCAGGAGTGCCGTATGCAATGCTATCGGAATCGTTGGTTACGAAGTCCTGACGTCCGCCAATCGTTAGACGGAAACGATCAAGCTCAATCTGATCCTGCAGATAAATGCCAGCCTGTTTTTGCGTCTGATCAAGATGTGTCCTGATAGGAGCAGACGTCACACCGATGTTGTAGATCGGGTTAAAAATGTTGAGGTTATATGCAGTGCCAGTCTTAGTTCCGGTATCATTGACGAGATTTTGCCATTGCAGATCGACACCACCCAACAGCGTATGGCTGACTGGGCCCGTATCAAACTTGTACTCAAGATTGGTATCAAGCGCGACTGCGTTGAGCGTCGGCTGCGCATTGTAAACCGTACGTGCAAGCGTTGTCGGGGAGGCGGCAAAGCCAGTGGCATACAGGTTCTGATAGTTCACATCGAGATAGGAATAACGGAAATTCTGTCGCAACGTGAGATCATCGTTGAAGGCATGCTCCAGACGGTAACCGATATAGGCGGTTTCCTTGTCGTAGATTGCCAGTGATGGGTCACCATCGGAAAAATTACGCGGGATCGTCAGTCCGAGACTGTTCGGATAGACACTGCCAAGCGCCGGAATAAGCGACGGTACCTGACCGGCATCATCCTTCATGTAAGCACCATAAACGGTGATGCTGGTATCTTCGTCAGGCGACCATTTGATCGTTGGACTGATGGCGATGCGGTCATTCTTGCCGAAATCGTTCATCGTGTCGCTGTCGCGCACAACACCTTCAACACGATAGGTCAGGTCTGATCCGCTGCCGAGCGGACCTGTAGTATCGAAACCAACCTCCTTCTGTTTGAAGCTGCCGAACCTGACATAAGCCTGACCACCGGCCTGATCAGAAGGATCCTTGCTAATCATGTTGACGACGCCACCGACATTCGTCTGGCCGAACAGAGCAGAACTCGGTCCACGCAGCACTTCGACACGGTTCAGGAAATAGGGTTCTACACGAAAACCTGCATAGCCGCCGGTCTGGTTGGCAATCTGTGGAACGCGTAGACCGTCGAGATAGAGATCGGCACTAAAACCGCGGATGGTGAAGTAGTCGGAGCGCGGGTCGTTGCCATAACGCTGACCATTGACGTTGGAGCTGTATAACAGGCTGTCAGCCACAGTTTGTACGGCGCGGTCAGTCATGGCTCCACGTGTAATCACCGAAATGGACTGAGGCGTCTCGGCAATCGGTGTTGTCGTTTTGGTGGCCGATGCGGAGTCCTTTGCCACGTAACTGCGCTGTTCAACGCGCGCACCCTTGGTGCTGCCTTGCCCCTGAACAACGATCGGAGCGAGGCGCGTTGCATCAGTCTCTTCCTGCGCAAAGGCCCTTTCACCAAAACCGGCAACCGCAATCATGGCAACACCAGACATCAACAGAACGCGTGACCGCCGGGCGGAGAGGATCGAGGGGTTGCAAGAGGTCGAAGCGGTGTTATGCATTTTGCGGCCTTTGAAGAGCGTGATACGGCTTCAAACGAGACCCGCCACCTGTGCAGGTAGTCATGAATGGGCGTCTCGCCTGATTTTGAGCTTAAGTAGACTTTTCTAGTCACCATTGTCAGGTCAAATTGAAACTCTGCCGGGCCACAAAGCGACCCATCTGGACCGATGTCGCGGAATCCGGACGAATCGGGTCAAATTTATTTTTGAAAAATTTGATAGCACCGGCTAATGCTCCGGCCGTGATTAAGCTATCCACGGATTTTTCCCTGTTGTGACAGGGCCTCCGATTGGGAGACGAGATGAAACAGCAAAAGGCCGGCGATCTTCAGAACGTGCCCCGCCCTGTCGCCGCAATGTCGCGGATTTATGAAAACAGCGTCGATTTCGGCTGGCATAGCCATCGCCGGGGTCAGTTGTTGCAAATTCTCGGCGGTTTCATGACGGCCCGTACACCTGACAGCTCATTTATCATCCCCAGTGGCTACGGCCTTCTCATTGCGCCCGATGTACCACATGCCGTTACATCTCATGGTCGCGTCTCCATGCAGTCGCTTTATATCGAGCCGGATGGGGCATTGATGCTCAACTGGGAGCCGACGCGGGTTATCTCGACCTCTGTTCTGCTGTCAGCCATGGTTGGAGCATTTATTGAAGAACCGACGCTCTATGCCGAGAACGGGCGGGGCGGGCACCTTGCCGCTCTCATTCTTGATGAAATTTCCCGTGCAGAAGAAGGGCCATTTGCACTGCCAATGCCCAGCGACAAAAGGCTGCAACGCTTGTGTAAGGACCTCTCCGAAACGCCATCTATCGATCTTGACATCGACGATTGGGCCGACAATCTTGGCATGAGCCGCCGGACAATGACACGAAAATTCCGCACCCAGACCGGCATGAGTTTTGCCGAATGGCGCCGCCGTTTGCGTATGGCCCATGTCATGCGTAGGCAGGCCGAGGGTGCACGACTTGATGAAGCCGCTGCAGATGTCGGTTACCGCAGCCTGTCATCTTTGCGCAAAGCCATGCGCGAGGTCGTGGTGTGAGTGATCAAAACACAAATGTGCCCGCGGTCGAAGCCCGTGGACTGGCTGTGGCTTACGACCAGGCCTTTGCACTGCGCGACGTTGATGTGCAGGCGCATCACGGTCGCATCACCGTGATATGTGGCGCCAATGGATCAGGTAAAAGCACGCTTCTGAAAACTCTGGCAGGACTGGAAGCGCCAACGTCAGGCGACATTCTGCTGTCGGGTCAGCCACTATCCCAATTGTCGCGGCGTGATATTGCCTGCCGGGTGGCGGTCATGAGCCAGTCTCCGGAAGTTCCGTTGGGCCTGACGGTCGAGGAACTGGTTGAACAGGGCCGTCATCCACATAGACCTTGGCTTGGCCGTCTTTCAGTAGAGGACCGTGACCTTATCGACCGCGCCATAAGACGTGTTGATCTGCATGCCCTGCGCGACCGCGAACTCTCCACACTCTCCGGCGGTGAGCGCCAGCGGGCTTGGGTCGCAATGGCTTTGACGCAGGAGCCAGAACTGTTGTTTCTTGATGAGCCAACCAGTTTTCTTGACATCCGCCATCAGGCCGAACTGTTGACGCTGCTGAGGCAACTTAACAAAGAGGAAGGCCTGACGATCGTTGCCGTACTTCACGACTTGAACCAGGTCATGGATATCGCCGACGACATTGTGTTGATGTGCAAAGGCAAGGTGTTGGCGACTGGCTCGACAGGACACGTCTTGCAAGAAGACCTGCTTGAACAGGCCTTTGGCTGTAAGGTTGATATCGTTCCTCACCCCCGCAACCATGATCGCGGTTACTGCCTTATTGAATGGGTGGATAGCGCCGACAGCACCAATACTCTGCGGCTTGTAGAATGACAGCAGCAAACGCACCCGTGCGATTAAGGCCGTTCCTGGCTGCATTTGCCTGGCCAATTGGCCTATTGCTACTCGTCCTGTTGGCGGTTCTCGATTTTCGCATGGGAAGCAAGCTGGTGAACTGGAGCGATGTTCTATCGTTTCCGACACGCCCCACCAGCTTGGCTCAAACCGTGTTGGAGACCATTCGTGCGCCCAGACTTGTCGCGGCTATTTTTGTTGGCGCCGCACTGGCCATCGCCGGATCGGTGTTTCAAAGCGTCCTTCGCAATCCACTGGCAGCACCGGATATCCTCTCGGTCACCAGCGGAGCGCAGCTGTTCCTCGTCATTTCGATACTCCTGCTGCCTGTTGCAATTCCATCGATCATCGCAACAACCATGGGGGGCGCTGTTGGCGCCGTTGCCTGCATCGCACTTGCTGGCGGGTTTCGTGCGCCACCGGGCCGATTGGCGTTGGCCGGCGTCGCCATATCCCTATGTTTTGCAGGAATAGCCTCGGCAATCGTCCTGCTGGCTGATGATCGCGCATCCGGTTTGATACTCTGGTCTGCCGGCATTCTTGACCAAACCGGCTGGTCGAAAGTGCTAATGGCGGGGCCGGCCATCATCGCATCATGTATTGCCCTTCTCTTGATCGCCCGGCAGCTTGATCTATTGGGTTTGGGGGAACAGACCTCTGCAAGCCTGGGCGTGACCCGCACCACCACACTGGCTGGCCTGATTGCTGGCGTCATCCTGGCGGGCGCTGCCGTAACACTGGCTGGCCCGATCGGTTTTATCGGGCTTGCCGTCCCCAATGCCCTTCGCGCTATTGGCGTCACACGCCATCACCGTCAATTACCGTTGGCCGCGCTGTGGGGTGCAAACGCCCTTCTAACTGCCGACATGATCACGCAATTACTGGCTGGTAATGGCATTGTTGTACCAACCGGTGTCGCAGTTGCCTGCTTTGGTGCTCCTGCCATGCTGTTGCTTTTGAACACAACAAAAGCAGGTGGTGAGAGCCGTATGGCGGCACCTTCAACTGCCAATCGCCTGTCCTTACCAATGCTTTCCAGTGTGATTGTTGCGGTTGGCCTGCTGGTGGTCATCGGAGCATTGGCTATTGGAGATGGCGTCTCGTCGTCATTTGGTGCCCTTGTCGCAAACCTCGATTTACGCGCCCCAAGGCTGTTTATTGCTCTGGGGTGCGGCGCATTGCTGGCAACTTCCGGTTTGGCGCTGCAAGCGGTCACGCGTAATCCGCTTTGTGGCCCGGAAACGCTCGGTCTCTCGCAAGGGGCAGCGTTGTTCAGTCTGATTGCCCTGCTCTCAGGCCTTGTTCCCGGCACATTGATGTTTCAGTTGGTGACCGTCGCAGGCGCCCTGTCTGCGGTTGTCCTTTTGATGGTACTCGGTCCACGGAGATCACCACAAAAGCTCATTCTGGCCGGCATCGCAATCGCCGCCAGTTTTGGAGCAATCGGCACCATCATCGTTGTCGAAGCGAGATTGCAGACGGCGCAGGCGCTGTCCTGGCTGAGTGGGTCAACCCATGGCCGCGGATATCATGATGCATGGGCCATGGTGCCATGGCTCATCGTCCTGGCAAGTATTGGCCTTTTCTGCAGCCGTCAGTTGGACGCACTTGTGCTGGGTGACGAAAAGGCACGCGCACTGGGAGTTGAAACGGATCGCGCCCGTATTCTGGCGTTGTTATACGCAGCGTTTGCGAGTGCTATCGCCGTCTCGGCCATTGGAGCAGTCGGTTTTGTCGGATTGCTTGCACCCCATGCAGCCCGCCTTTTGGCAGGACCACGCCACGCGCGTAATCTATCGGTTGCCATGGCGACAGGTGCCATTTTCATGGCCGTGGCGGACCTTGTTGGCCGTAGTATTATTGCACCGCTTGAACTGCCTGCGGGTGTCGTTACCGCAGTTCTCGGCGCACCGTTTTTTATGCTGTTAATGCGCCCGCCAGCATCCAGAAAAACCTCAGTTTCGTAACCAACTCAGCCCAGTTCGAGCGTTGTCACACCGAAAACACATGCGGTTTCGAATGATGGCGGTGTTCCACGATACATCCGCGTCGTCTGGAAACCGCACTCAAATCCGTGAGCTTCAAGGACCGCAGAAAACTTGGCCTGATCGGCAGGCACGTCGATGTGGATCAACTGACCTTCAACCTCCGCCGCACACGCAAAAAGCAATGTCGTTGCAGCGTCGGAATCTACAGCGAAAAGTGGCCCGATCTTATAGCCCTCATGGCATTGCCGTGCGACAGCATAACCGCAGATCGCACTATCGCGGATGAGCACTTTTGTCTGCCTCGGCAACGCCAGCCAGGCTTGCAAAAAAGCCGCACGGCGCTCTGCAAAACACTCGGCGTCAAACGTGATCAGGCTGGCCGGATTAATATCTTCGAGGGAGCAGATGTCAGGATCGATCCGGCCGTGCAGCTTTCCGCTCCAGCGAAAGGTCTCGTAGTTGGGGACAAATCCCATGGATCGATAATTCGCCAGTTGCTCCGGCACGCCATCAAGACCGATCGTTCGGTTTTTCAGATATGCCATGCCGGCATCCCAAACGCGCCGCCCGTATCCGCGCCCGCGAAAATCAGAACGCGCAATATAAAGACCGATAAATCCGAAATTAAAACCATAGCGGATGGCGGATATGCCAGCGGCCATCTGCCCATCGACAAAACAGCCGATAAATCCTTCGGGATCAGCAGCCTGAAATGGTGCCGCGTCGGCGATCCCTGGGTTCCAGCCCTCAGCCTTTGCCCAACCAATCAGCATTTCGATCTCCGCCAGATCGAGCGACCGGATCACAACGTCACTCATAAGCCTGTCAGCCGATCAGGTTGGAAGGGCTCCAACATGCCTCGATAGGGTTTCGAGATCGGTGTTGCATAGGCACCGCGCTTGGCGGTCGACAGGCCAAGCGTTACCAGCGATTCCGCCTGTTTTACTGCCGCCGCAACGCCATCCACGACAGGCACACCGAATTCTGCCCTAAGCTCTGCGGTCAGATCCGCCATGCCGGCGCAGCCGAGCACAATCGCTTCAGCCCTGTCTTCCTTCAGCGCCAGCGCAATCTCGCTGCGCAACCGCTCGCGGGCGTTGGAGTTCGGGTCTTCAAGAGACAGCACTGGAATATCCGCCGCTCTCACCTTGCATCGCGACGACATACCGTACCGATGGACGAGATGTTCAAGCGGCAACCGCGACCGTTCCATCGTCGTCACAACAGTGAATTTCTGGGCAATGAAGGCCGTGGCAGAAACCGCTGCCTCGCAGATTCCGATCACTGGCACGTTTGCAAGCGCCCGCGCAGCATCAAGACCAGTATCGTCGAAACAGGCGATGACGACGGCATCGACACCGTGTTTTTCGCCTGCGGCGATTTCCTTGAGCAGGCCAGGAACCGCAAAGACCTCGTCATAATAGCCTTCAATCGAAACCGGCCCCATCGATGAGGTAACGGCGACGATCTCCGTCTGATGCCCTGCAACACGGCACGCACTGTCGGCGATGGTTGCGGTCATGCTGGCTGTTGTGTTGGGATTGATGATCAGTATGCGCATCGGTGTCTCATCAACTCCGCAGTCTGCGACGATTAAGATGGACGATCAGGCCGAGCGTGCCAGCAATCACCAGGAAGGAGAAGACCGTGGTGACCGTACCGAGTGCATAAAGCACCGGCGTCGTCACATTGGTCGTCATCCCGTAGATTTCCAGCGGCAGCGTGTTGAACGATCCGGCCGTCATCAGTGTGCGGGCAAATTCGTCATAGGACAGCGTGAAGCCGAACAGGCCAACGCCGATCAGGCTCGGCGCGATCATCGGCAAAACGACATTCGAGAATGTCTGCCAGGAGGATGCGCCGAGATCCCGTGCCGCTTCCTCGTAGGCAGGCGAAAAGCGGTTGAACACGGCAAACATGATAAGCACACCAAAGGGCAATGTCCAGGTCAGGTGCGCGCCGAAGGCTGAGGAATACCATGCCGGCTGCAGACCGAGCTGGCTGAACAGCACGCCGATGCCGAGCGAAACGATAATCGAGGGGACAACGAGGCTTGCAACCGCGAGATAAAAAAGCGCCGTCGCGCCAATGAATTTTCGGCGAAAGGCCAGTCCCGCCAGCAGCGACACAACCACCGTTACCAGCATGACCATGATGCCAAGCATTGCCGAGCGACGGAACGAGCCGCCGAAATCACCCACCGCCTGGGTTTCGAACAGGTTGGCGAACCAGCGCAGCGACACGCCGTTAAGTGGGAAGGTCAGGCCGCCATTTGGCCCCTGGAAGGACAGGATCAGGATCGCCGATAGCGGACCATAGAGGAACAGCACGAAGACGGCAAAGAAGATGGCGAGAAAGTAGAATTCCCGGGAGCGTTTTTCACGGTACATCTTAAAGCTCCTTCCGGATATCGACGATCCGCAATATGCCAGCGACCATCATCAACACGAGAACCAGCAGCACCACCGCATTGGCGGCAGCGGCGGGATATTGCAGTAGCGACATCTGGTTCTTCATCATCAGCGCGACGGAGGCGCTTTGTCCGCCAGACATCACCTGCACGGTGGAAAAATCGGCCATGACCAACGTTACGACAAAAATCGTGCCGATCGCCATGCCGGGTTTGGCCAGCGGAATGATGACGTTCGACAGGACCTGCCAGGAAGAAGCGCCTGCATCACGCGCTGCCTCTACCAGCGATTTGTCAATGCGCATCAATGTGTTGAAGATCGGCGTCACCATGAAGAGCGTATAGAGATGCACCATGGCCAAGACGACAGCGAAATCGGAATAGAGCAGCCATTCTACCGGTTCGGAAATCACTCCGGACCCAACCAGCGCAGAATTGATCAGGCCGTTTCGTCCAAGAACCGGGATCCATGAAATCATCCGGATGATATTCGATGTCAGAAACGGCACGGTACAGATCAGGAAAAGTACCATTTGCATTGATGTGGTGCGGATATGGAAGGCAAGGAAGTAGGCGACCCAAAAGCCGATGAAAAGCGTGATTAGCCAGACCAGAGCAGCATATTTAAGTGTGTTGAGATAGGTCTTCCAAGTAACCCATGACCCAAGCGTTTCGGCATAGTTCATCGTCAGGAAGTCGGGATACATCTGGGCGAAATCATAATCCCAGAAACTGACAACTGCGATCATGATGATCGGTAACAGCAGAAAGAACCCAAGAATGAGCGTCAGTGGCACCGCCTGTAGATAGGAGATGACGGCAAGCGGCAGCTGAAAGCCTTTTGGGCGAGACTGCCCGGCATTTTCCGTATCCGTCGATATGATCGTCGCCATTGCTTGGCTTCTCCCTATGGGCCTCTGAACCTTCTCGCAATGAAAAGGCATCGCTTCCGACTACACCCTCTGGCCGAACTGCCATCTTCTCCAAGACTGGGAAGAATACTTGGCCCGCTCACCCGCCATGATCGCGCCTGGCGGTGCGGCTGGGTTAAGCCCTCCCCCTTGCGGGGGGAGGGTGATCTGTTTGTCTGTCAGGCTGCGATAAACTCGTTCCAGCGGCGGACCATGTAACGGTCTTCGTCCATCACCGAGTTCCAGCAGGCGACATGGCCCATGCGTTCCTCGAAGGAGCCGCCGTCGCGCACTGCGCCAGCCTTTTCCATGACCTTGCCATCCGGCGCAACGATATCGCCGGTCGCGGCCTTGCCTTCGATCCAGTAGCCCCATTCATCGGCCGACATGTGTTCCTTGGCGGTTTCCATGCAGGCGGAGTAGTAACCCTGACGGTTGAGATAGGCGCCAACCCAGCCGGAGGTGTACCAGTTGATATATTCGTAAGCCGCGTCGAGCTGTGCACCGGTCAGATGTGCTGCGAGACCCAGACCGCCACCCCACGAACGATAGCCTTCCTTCAGCGGCTGGTATTTGCAATCGATACCCTTCGAGCGAACGGCGGCAACAGCTGGCGACCACATAGACTGGATGATCACTTCGCCAGACGCCATCAGGTTGACCGACTCGTCAAACGACTTCCAGAAGGCGCGGAACTGGCCGTCCTGCTTGGCCTTGATCAGGAAGTCGATCGTCTTGTCGATCTCTTCCTTCGTCATGTTGCCCTTGTCGGCATATTTGATGTTGCCGAGCGCTTCCATGATCATCGCTGCATCCATGATGCCAATCGACGGGATGTTGAGGATCGAAGTCTTGCCCTTGAACTTCGGATCCATGATGTCGGCCCAGGTGGTGATCTCGCGGCCAACCAGATCAGGACGAATGCCGAGCGTATCGGCATTGTAGATCGTTGGCATCATGGTGAAATACTGGGTTTCTTCCTTGGCAAAGGTTTTGTCGCCCGGCTTTTCAACGAAACCGACCGTGTGCGGCGCGGTGCCCTGTGCAATCACGCTGTCGGGTGTCAACTTGCCGTTTTTGAACAGCGGAACGACCTTGTCGTAATATTTCAGCTTCTTTGTATCCATTGGCTGAATCACGCCGGCTGCATAGACCTTTTTCAGGATCCAGTATTCGATATCGGCGATGTCATAGGACTTCGGCTGGGTGACTGCACGCTGGGCGGCGGCATCAGAATCCGTCGCCGTCATCTCGAGCGTGATGCCAAGATCAGCCTTGCACTTCTCGGCAATCGCATTGAGGTTCGACACGCCGGTGCCAAACTGGCGAAGCGTAATCGGGTTCTGTGCCCAGATGGTCGGGAAACCGGTAATCACGCCTGAACCGGCCGCAAGGCCGGCCGCAGCCGATGCCGTTTTCAAAAGCGAACGGCGGGAAATACCCTTGGCCGTCTTGTCGATCCCCGTTTTTTTTGTATCGGTCATGCCAGTTCTCCTCTTGAGGTTTATTGTTGTATTGTCAGTGCTTCAGCCGCCCCAGCACGAGCGCGTCCTCACGCTCCCACGAAAGCGGAATGGCGTCGCCAACCTTCACCGGATTGGCGAAATAGTCCTTGTCACTGAGGATCGCGGTAAAATCCTCCACACCGGAGCCATTGACGGTGAGTTTCACCGATGAGCCGCGATATTCGACGTTTGAGACGGAACCGGTGAAGCCGAGGCCCTTTTCGGTCGCAGGTGCAACACGCACGTGGTCGGTCCGAACCGCGATGTCGGCCGTGTCGTTCAGACCGGCAGCTTCGGCGCCGATCGCCAGAAAATCGCCGCCAGCCGGGACCGAAATCATCAGCTCATCGCCGGCGCTCTTTATCACGCGACCGGAAATCACATTGTGATCGCCCATGAACTTGGCGACGAAGGCAGTTGCCGGGCGCTCAAACACGGTGCGCGGATGAGCGGCCTGCTCGATGCGACCATCATTCATGATGACGATGATATCGGCAAGCGCCATTGCCTCTTCCTGGCTGTGCGTCACATGCACGAAGGTGATGCCAAGCGAGGTCTGGAGCTTTTTAAGCTCCGCCCGCATGCGGATTTTCAGGAATGGGTCGAGAGCTGAAAGCGGTTCATCAAGCAGAAGGGCTTCCGGATCAGTGATTAGAGCGCGGGCAAGCGCCACACGTTGTTGCTGACCGCCGGAAAGCTGGGCCGGGCGGCGTGGCGCATAGGCTTCGAGCTGCATCAGCTTCAGCATGTCGAGCGCCTTGGCACGCCGCACGTCTTTCTCCACCCCCTTCATCTTCAAGGAAAAGGCGACGTTGTCGACGAGGTCCAGATGTGGAAACAGCGCGTAGGACTGGAACATCATCGCCGTGCCGCGCTTGGCTGGCGGCAGGTCGGTGACAACAGCATTGCCAAGACGGATATCGCCCGTCGAGATGCTCTCGTGCCCGGCGATCATTCTGAGCGTCGAGGTCTTGCCGCACCCGGAGGGTCCAAGCAGGCAACAATAGGTGCCAGCGGGGATCTTAAGGCTGATCTCATGGACTGCCGTGGTGGCACCATAGATCTTGGAAACGGATACGATGTCTATTTCAGCGGCTTTGCTCATAGGCACTCTCCTGCGATTGTTTTTGGTGATGCAGGAGCCGTGCCAGTTCAATTAACCATTGAAGATCAACGATATCCTGGCGCGAGACAGTTTTTGTCATTTTGGGCTGCGCAAATTTGCATCTATTGTTTTCGATCCTATGGTCAAATTGTATGCAATCTGAGTTGCGGATTGCAAAATATCCCACTGGCAGATGGCCCCGCAACGCGCTACAACAGGTCATACTGGACGAAACCAATGACCTTGCTTGAACATACCTCCGTCTCTGCTGACCCAATGGTCGAGGACCGCTCGATGGCGATCCGCGAGTCGCTGCGCAATGCCATCATTGATCGGCGGCTCGCGCCGGGAACAAAACTGTCCGAGGCGGAAGTTGGCGCGCTTTTTGATGTCAGCCGCACGGTGGCACGCGCTGCACTTCAAATGCTGACCTTCGAAGGCCTTGTGAAGACCGAGCGTAACCGTGGCGCCTTCGTTTCCAATCCGACGCCAGAGGAGGCACGACAGATCTTTGCATCCCGCCGGCTGATCGAGCCAGGCATTGTTATAGCCGCCGCCGAAAGGATTACGCCGCAGGACATCGCTCGTTTTCGCGAACAGCTGATTGAAGAAGAGCGCTATATGAACGAGCGCGGCCCGGCGGCAAGGCGGGCAGAAATCAAGGCATCCGGTGATTTCCACCTCATGCTGGCCTCGGTTGCCGGAAACGGCATTTTACAGCGCTTCATGGACGAACTAGTGGCGCGGTCTTCACTGGTCATCGCGCTTTACGGCCGTTCAGGTGTGTCGAGCTGCGGCCATAGCGAACATTTCGCCATTCTGGACCTGATCGAACGCGGTGACGCCAAACGTGCCGCTGACCTGATGCTGCACCATATCGATCACATCGAGGCCGATCTCGACTTGCAGCCCAAGCAGGGCGTGGCGCTCAAAGATGCGCTGTCAATCGGCTAAAGGATGAGTTCATCGTGAAAGTGACGCCGACCGGAAAGGCCGGCGTCTTTTTTCTTACTTCTTGATCGCTTCCAGATCGACATCCAGCAACAGGTCTGGTCCCAGACCAAAGTCTGCCAGCTTGGTGATGCCAAAATCAGCGCCGGTGATCGCAGCCGTTGCAGAAAAACCGGTCTTGATGGTCTTTGCATCCCAAGGAAGCGGCGATTCAGAATTCCATGTCACATCAAGTGTAACCGGCTTCGTCGTGCCTGCGAGGCTCAGATCGCCGGTAACCTTTGCAGTCTTGTTGCCGGTCTTTTCAATCGCGGTGCTTTTGAAGGTAATCTCAGGGAACTCTTCAACGTTCAGGAAGTCCGGGCTCTTGAGGTGCGTGTCACGCTGTTCGTGGTTGGTGTCGATGCTGGCAGCTTCTATCTTCAGCTCGATCGAGCTTTTCGTGACATCGTCCTTGTCGAATGAAATTTCACCGGACACGGTGCGGAACAAACGTTAAATCGGGCTGCGTTATCGAGGCATAGACATAGCCAGTCTCAAAATCTTCCACATGCGTGACTGTGGTGCCGTCAGCTTCCTTCCAGGTTATCCAAAACACATGAGGCCGGATGAACGTTGCGCTATAGGTTTCCATATGGGCAACAGCATCGAAATCCTCAGCCGATGCATCCGCCCAACGCAGAGTTTTGCCATCGGGCGCAAAATCGACATGGAACACGACGGCGCCCTAGTCGGCACGGTAACGATGACCGACACCGGGGAAAGTTTCATTCGCCATTTTCTCTGCCTCGATCTGTTGTCGATCTGTCCCCGTTTTCAACCCCACTTCATCTCGCCCTTGGCAACCTTGGCACCCAGTTCCAGCGAGCTGGCATCCTTGAGGTCCGGATAACGTTTGAGCATAGCGGCAATCACCTCTGCGCTATCCTTGCCCTTGGACACTTCTTCCTCGAAAGCCATGAGGTAATCGCGTGTGAACTTAATGGCCTCGACGCCTTGCGGTGCACCCTCGGACTGGTGACCGGGAATAACGATCTTCGGGTTACGGGCAATCAGATCATCAAGCGCCTTGATCCATGCCGCACGCTTTTCAGCAGTACCTTCATCAGCCACCCAGACGTGAATACCGGAAGACACAAGAACGCCGCCAAAAACAGCTTCAAGTGATGGTACCCACAGGTAGCGACGATCATGCATTGTGGGAATTTCGACGATTTCTATTCTGTTGCCGTCGAGCTCCAGTGCTTCGAGGTCGGACACGGAGGGAATGACGACATCCGCCAGCTTTTGCGGGCCATTTTCCTTGAGTTGTGGACCCCAAACCTCCAGCTTGCCCTGGACATTGCTATTGATAGCGTCAACGGTGGCTTTCCGGGCAATGACCTTCGCATCAGGAAAAATGTCAACGACCGGCCGCAGGCTGAAATAGTAATCAGGATCGTTGCAGCTCACATAAATTGTCGACAGGTTTTTTCCTGTTGCCTTGATGGCGGCTGCCAGAGCACTACCGTCTGACAAGGTAAAACCGCCATCGATCAGGATGGCATCTTTTTCCCCGGTCAAAAGAACGGGTGTGCGGCGAAAACCGGTCTCATCCGCCTGGAAAAACGTCCATTTCAAAGTTGTGGCAAATGCCAGTGATGCAGAGACTGGCAGTGCCGCAAGGCTGGCGGCGGCGGCTGTGAGCTTGAGCGTGTTGCGTCGTGTAAACATGGATATGTCCTCTGAGTGAAATTGTTAGGCGGCTTCGACATGAGCCTTGAGGTTCTGGAAATTGCTAAAAAGGGCGCTCGAATCCACCAGGCGACGGCTTTCACCTTTTTCGATGATCAGTGCAGGAACGCCGTTGGCGTTGAACTGGTGGAACAACTGCTTGCCGATTTTCACGAGATCAGCGACGGCTAATCGAAGTCCGTCATCTGGCTGACGAACACGGGCGGCAGCCTCAGATAATCCTGCCTCTTCCAACAGGTTTGCGACGACGGTCTGATCAATTGTGTCCAATCCCCTGACATACCGGCCGTGCTGCAAGGTCTGCAGAGCCGAAAAGCGTGTCTGCGGCGTATGCAAGCCCGCCGCCACGATACCTCTTGTGGTAGCAGTTGAATCAAACATCGAGCCTTGCTTCCGGACGACTTTTTCAAGGTAATCCCTGGAAAACTCCTGGCCGGTAAGCCGCTGGATACGTTGGTCATTCGCCCATGCGTATGCTGAGAACGCTTCATCCAGCGGGCGGGCTCCCGAACCTGAAAACAACCCTGTCGGGATTGCTTCGATAGACGTCCCTTCCGCCATCAACCTCGTCAGCATTGGCGATGCGCCATAACACCAGCCACAGAGGGGATCGAATAAATAAATGATGCGGTCTGGCTGCATGTCTTTGATCCCGTTTCGATGGTCACCATCATTCATTGACTTTGACAGGGAATAAAGATCGGTTATTCGTACAGACTGTATGATTGAATGAGACAATGATGAGTGATCTTCTCAACCTCAACCGTCTGATATTTTTTACAACCGTGGTGGAAAGCGGCTCGTTTACTGCGGCGGGCGAACGTCTGGGCGTGGCGAAAGCTGTTGTCAGCCATCACGTGGCAAGGCTTGAGGAGGAGCTTGGCGTTACGCTTCTGTCGCGAACAACGCGACGGCTGGCCACCACAGAGGAGGGGCGGATCTTCTACGACCGCTGTGCCGTCATTCTGAGAGAGGCCGAGGCCGCTTATGGGGAAATGTCCCACCATACAAGCGAACCCTCTGGCACCCTGACATTGACCGCACCGCTCGACTACGGCGCGGTGATTGTCGCCCCTGTCATAACAGCCTATCTCGCTCGTTATCCAACTATGAAAGTCGACCTGGTCTTCGACGATACGGTTATCGATCCCGCGACCCAGCAGCTTGATCTTGCCATTCGCGCTGGCTGGCTGACCGATACAAGCCATCAGTCACGACGGCTTGGGGCGTTTGAACAATATCTTGTCGCCACACCATCCGTGGCAGAGCGGTTTTCCTCACTCCAGACACCAGCCGACGCGGCCAATCTGCCGTGGATCGAAAATTCAGTACTGCGTCACCCGCTTCGCTGGATGTTTTCCCGTGACGGCTTTCCCCCCGAAATGGTCGAGGTATCGTCTGCCATCCGTACGGATAAAACACCGGCCGCTTATGCCTGTGTGCTGGCCGGAGCAGGGGTTTCGGTTTTTCCTGATTATATGCTCGGCAAAGATTTAGCGCAGGGCAGACTGGTGCGGCTGCTGCCCGATTGGAGTCTGCCAGCTGGCGGCCTGCATGCCGTTTTTCCGGTCGCCCGCTTTCGACCGGCAAAGGTGCGACGTTTTGTGGAGATGATGCTGTCGGCCGAACGCAAACGTGGGCTTGAGGCCTAATGCGCATCCCTACTCACTGTGGCAACCTGAAGTGATCATCGATGTGGCGGCGATGGCGGGTTTCCTTGTGCCAGCCGATTGCCTTGCGATAACTGCCAAACAATTGTTTGCCATGAACATCCTCGACCGTGAGGCCATGGACCATTTCTGCATCGGGCTCGACATAGAGAGCATCAACAGGACAATAGAGTTCGCACATGAAGCATGTCTGGCAGGAATCCTGCCTGAGAATTTGGGGAGGCCCCTCCGGCATCGCCTCAAAAACATTTGTCGGGCAGACCTGAACACAGAGATTGCAATCGGTGCAGGTTTGCGGATCAAGAACTTCAATCATTACTCGGCCACCTCCGGCAACAGGTCTGAACCTACCGGTTCGGAACGAATGAGAATGTCATCCAGCCCGCTGAGAACAAGGCGATGATGTTGGGCCGGATCCTGCTTGGGAAAATCATCGCGACGATGCATGCCACGCGTTTCCGTCCTTGAAATTGCGGCCTTGTACATGTAGCGCGCCGTTGCGGTCATCGCCTGCGCCTGGCGCAGCCGTAAGGTTCCGTTTTCATCCACCGGCACGGCGGTTTTGATGTCATCCCACAGACTATCCAGCCGTTTCAAGGCCGCTGACAGCACGTCGTGGGTGCGGAAATAGTTGATATCGAGCGGGAAGACCTCATTCTGCACCGCGGCCAAAATGGCGGTGGGATCCGCATAATGTGACGGATTTCTCGCAAGGTTCTCAGCTTGTGGATCTGATATAGAATGGGGTTTGGCGTTGGCTTTTGCGAAACCGGCGGCCGCGCCACCGGCAAAGGATCCTGACGCAATCGCCCAGGCAGCGTTATGGCTGCCGCCACCGGTAAACCCGCCACAGATCGGTTCGCGCGTGGCATTGTCACCGGCCGCATAAAGGCCGGGAACCGTGGTGGCACAATCAAGCCCGGTCAACCGGAGGCCACCTGTTCCACGAACTGTGCCTTCAAGGCGAAGCTTGACCTCGAACATCTGGGTAAACGGATCAATGCCACGTCGGTCAAAGGGGACAAAGAAGTTCGGTTGCGCCTGCCGCAATATCGTTCTGACCTCATCGGTTTCAGCCAGATCAAGTCGGGCGAATACAGGCTCCGACAGCAACGTGCGGGCAATGATCGAGCGGCCGCGTGCGGAGCCAGCCCCTTCAATCAGGCTCTCATCCCTACGGTAAAACTGCGCAAAACGATAAAGCGCTGTCTTGGTAATGGAGGCAAAGGCCGGCGATATAGCATAGGCCGATGAGAATTCCATGCCCGACAATTCGGCACCAACCTCTGCCCCCATCAGATAACCGTCACCGGTCAACACGTCACATCCAAGTGCCTTGCTCATGAAAGCACAGCCTCCGGCAGCCAGCACAACAGCACCGGCCGTCACCTGCCATTCGCCACCACCCTGTTGCACAATACCGGTTGCGCCCGCCACCCTGTCGCCATCAACAAGCAAATGTGTCGCTGGATGATGATCCAGGATGGTGACGCCGGCGTTTTTGACCTTTCGCCGCAACAACCGCATATATTCCGGTCCCTGCACCGAGATACGCTGTTGTTCTCCACTTTCATCACGCGGGAAGGGGTAACCCCAGTCGGCCAGCCGATTGACGCTTTCAAACGTCTTGTCGAGTACCGGTCGCATCCAGTTACGGTCTGAAAGATAGCCGCCCATCGCTTCACGGCTGGCCATGGCGGCCTCGCGCTCTTGCGGGTCCGGTTTCACGTACCAGATCTGCGTGCCAGCGGATGCCGTTGCACCAGAGCTGCCGCAATATCCCTTCTCGACAAGCACCACGTTGGCGTTTGCCGCCACGGCCTCCAGCGCCGCCCAGCAACCGGCCGGACCACCGCCGATAACCAGAACATCACAGTCAAAATCTGATTGCCGGTTCTTTGAGGGGGAAGTGTTTGTCAGGGATAGTTTCATATCATCCGTCCTAAATGAAACCATTGCATTGCAGAACAAACCAGTTTCAACATAGATTTTATGTTGTTTATCGGAGTGCTTTTATGACCCTTGCCAGCCTTGCCATGTATGTCAGCCCGCCACAGGTGGCGCAGGCGACCCACCAGTTCTGGCTGGCGCTCGGTGCGCGGTTGCGCGACTACGGGCTCAATGCGCCTGATGTGCTTGATGACACGGTGCGATATGACGAAGCCTGGCTTCGTCCGGATCTCATTTTTGGGCAAACCTGCGGATACCCCTATGTGCAACATCTCAGGGACAAGGTTCAGCTGGTTGCCACGCCCAATTACGATCTGCCGGGATGTGATGGGCCGATTAAATGCAGCTTTGTCCTCGTCAATGCGCAGTCTTCGGCGCAGTCCATCGAGGATTTGCGCGGTGCCCGTGCGGCGATCAATGAGCCCGGAAGCAATTCGGGCTATAATCTCTTCCGTGCCTTCATCGCACCCCATGCCGAAAACGGGCGTTTCTTTTCCTCCGTTATCGAAACCGGTGGCCACCGTGCCAGCATCGACGCGGTTGCAAGCGGCAAAGCGGATATCGCCTCCATCGATTGTGTGACCTTTGGCAATACCCTGCGCTTTGACGCCGAACGCCTTGCAGGTGTTCGTGTCCTCGCCGAAACACCGCGGGGTCCCGGCCTGCCATTCATCACTTCGATTGAGACCTCGGCCAAAGATCTGGTGATCCTGCGTCGGGCGCTTGCAGAAACGATTGCTGATCCAGCGCTCGGCGAGGTCTGTGACGTGCTGTCGCTGCGCGGCATCACGCTTCTCGGGGACGCTGATTATCAAATCTTGGCCAAATTGGATCGAGATGCTGAAGCTCAAGGTTACCCCGCAATCGCTTGACGTGGGATCGGCGCCGCAGAAGCCAACGGGAAATGACAGGCCACGCTACGAGCTCCCTTGCCCGCGAGCAATGGCGGCGCATCGGCGGCGCATTTCGGCTGAGCCACGGGACAGCGTTTGTGAAAGCGACAGCCGCTTGGCGGGTTGCTGGGGTTTGGCAATTCACCTGTTAGAACAATCCGTTCACGCTGCCGACTGGGGTCAAGCGTCAGATTGGCGGAAAGCAGTGCCTGCGTATAAGGATGAGCTGGCTCTCTAAACAGGCTGGCGGTTGGCCCGCTTTCGACAATCTGTCCAAGATACATCACCGCCACTCGATCCGTGACGCGCCCCACCACGTTCAGATTGTGTGAGATCAGCAGGTAACTAAGGCCAAGTCGATCTCGCAGGCCACGCAGCAGATTAAGCAGTTCACCCTGAACAGAGATATCAAGGCCAGCGGTTGGCTCATCCGCGACGATGACGGAAGGGTTGGCCGCCAGTGCACGCACAAGTGCCACACGCCGCGCCTGTCCACCGCTCAATTGATGCGGATAACGCGTCAGCAATTGCTGGCCAAGGCCAAGGCTTTCCGCAAGAGCGACAATCTCTGCAAAACGTTCGGCGGTGTAAACATTCATGATTTTCAACGGTTCGGCGAGAAGCGTTTTGACGGTGAGCCGTGGCGAAAGCGAAGCCGCAGGGTCCTGAAACAGCAACTGGATTCGGCTTTGCGCATCGCCAGCCTTACGACGGGTGCCTGCACGAACGGTTTCACCATCTACCGAAAGCGTGCCAGAGGCGAGCGGCTGAAGACCGACAATAGACCGCGCAATGGAAGATTTACCGCAGCCGCTTTCGCCTACGAGACCAAGCGTTTCACCACGCCGCAACTCCAGCGAAACACCATCTACAGCCGTAAGTCTGTGATAACGGACAACTGCGTCTTTCAGAACAAGTGCAGGCTCCTCCATTACGCGGCCTCCCGCCAACAGGCATAATGGTGCCCATGGTCCATCTCACGTCGCGGTGGCTTCTGGTGACATTGCACCTGCCGCCACGGACAGCGGGCGGCAAAAATGCAGCCGTCAGGCCGGTTCGTCAGGTCGGGAACATTGCCCGGTATGGTCGACAGATCCTGTGTGGCATCAAACGGCGCATAGGGATCGATTTCGCAGGCAAGAAGCGCTCGCGTGTAAGGGTGGCGGGGATTGTGCAACACCTCGCGCACCGGGCCGGTCTCAACCACGGTCCCCGCATACATCACCACCACGCTGTCACACAATTCGGCGATCAGGCCCATGCTGTGGCTGACGATCAGCATGGAAACCTTTGTTCGCTGCCGCATTTCATGCAGCACCTCAACGACCTGTGCCTCAATCGTTGCATCGAGCGCTGTTGTCGGTTCATCGGCAATCAACAGTTTCGGCTCAACCAGCAAGGCCATCGCAATGACAACGCGCTGGCGCATGCCGCCGGAGAACTCATGCGGATAGCGGTGCATACGGCCGGCCGCATCCTGGACGCCGACATCGGCCAGCACCGCTTCGGCACGCTGCCAGAGTTGTCGTTTGCTCGATTTGGGAAAACGTCGCCGCTGTATGTCGACCAGTTGTTCGCCGATCGTGAACATCGGGTTCAACGCCGTCATCGGATCCTGAAAGATCATGGCGATATCAGTGCCGCGAAGGGAGGCTGTTCCCTTGGGATCAAGCCGCATCGCTTTATCATCAAACGTCGCGTGGCTTGTCACGACAGTTGCGTTGTCGGCGAGAAGCCCAAGTAGCGCAAAGGCAATAGTCGACTTGCCGCTGCCACTTTCTCCAACAAGGCCGACGGATTTGCCCCGGTTGATGGTGAGGTTGACGCCATCGAGAATATGGGCGCTGCTTCCAGTTCCGCGATAGGCGACGTGCAGGTTTTCAATGGAAAGGAGTGCCTCGGTCATAGGGTTTTCCTGAGCTTCGGATCCAGCGTATCGCGCAGCGCTTCACCCAAAAGCGCAAAACCAAGCGTGGCGAGGATCAGCGAAATGCCTGAGAAGGTGGCAAGCCAGGGAGACTGGTCGAGATAGACGTAACCGTCATTGAGCAGATTTCCCCAGCTGGCGAGAGGAGGGCGCACGCCAAGTCCAAGAAAACTGAGACCAGCCTCGATGGTGATGACAACGGGAATATCCATGCAGGCCAACACGAAGATGGGGCCGATAATATTGGGAATGACATGATGCAGGATAATGCGCCAAGTCTGGGCACCAAGTACCTTCTCAGCTTCGATGAAAGGGCTGTTGCGCAGCGTGATCGTCTGGCTGCGCGCCACCCGTCCGAAATGTGGAATGAACACGATGCTGACCAGCAACACGACGTTGCCAAGTCCGGGGCCAAACACCGCAACGAGCGCAAGAGCAAGAATGATGCTGGGGAATGACGTCACCACGTCGAAAATGCCGACAATCAATAAGTCCACCGGACGCGGTGACAGCGCCGCGACAATTCCAAGCACCACACCGGCGGTAAGGGAAATGGCAATCACCGAAAGCGAAATGCCAAGGGCAATGCGGGCCCCATATATCAGGCGGCTCAAAATATCGCGACCTAGGTGATCGGTGTCCAGTATATGCTGGAAAGACGGATCCATCAGACGATTGGCAGGTGCGATGGCGTTCGGCGCATAGGGTGCAATCAGCGGGGCCGCAATGGCCAAAAGACAGAGCAATGTCACGGCCACCAGGGCAAAGGTGCCGCCGGGGCGGCGGGAGAGATCAGCAAACATTGTCATCTCACAGCTCACTTTTGCGGGCCAGCCGCGAACGTTCGCGTGGGTCGGTGAGTGTTTGAGATAGCTCCGCAACAAGATTTGTCAGCACATAGAGCAGAACGATCACGAACACGCCGCCTTGCACAACAGGATAATTGCGGGTGCGGATGGAATCGTAGATGAGTGAGCCAAGGCCGGGCCTGTTGAAGATGACCTCAGCAAAAACTGCCCCGCCCAACAGTTCGCCAAACCCCATGCCAAGCACGGCAATGGTTGGCAAAATGGCCGGTTTGAGCGTGTATTTGATCAGGATTTTGACGTCACTGACCCCATAGGCGCGCAATGTGCGGATATGGCTTTCGCTCAACACTTCCAGCAACGACGACCGCAGCAGGCGGGCAATGTACCCCACCCAGCCAGCAGCGAGCGCAAGTGTCGGAAGCACAAGATGCCAGAGCTGATCCAGTATATCCCCACGTTCTCCCGCGCCCAGAACCGGAAACCATCCGAGTTTGACCGAGAAAATCATCAGCAGGAACACCGAAACAACGAAGCTGGGTGTCGAGATAAAACCCACACTGACAAAGGCGATCAATCGGTCGATGCGGCCACCTGGGCGATGGGCAGATATCAGCGCGAGCGGCACGCCAATGGCAATTGCCAGAAGCATCGCCGAGATGGCGAGGGCAACCGTATTGGGCAGGGCCGCCGCCACCAGTTGCAAAACTGGTCGGTCGTTGAAGACGTCTTGGCCCAGATCGCCGACGCTCAGTCGACTAAAAAATGTCAACACCTGCATTTGCAGCGGTTTGTCGAGGCCGATGCGCGCGTTCAATGCTGCAACGGTTTCAGGCGTAGCACGCGAACCGAGAATGACGGTTGCCGGATCGCCGGGTATCAGGCGTGTCAACGCAATTAACAAAACAACAGAGCCAGCGACAGCGAGAGCTGCTGTCACCAGCTTGAAAACCAGATGGCTTTGAAGAGATGCGCTGCTCATCGCAGCGCCTCCCTGTATTTGTTTTTGGTCGTCACAGTCAGACCGCCGCGTCGGTGAAAGCCGTATAGAGCCAGTTATTGCCGTTCGGCAGCACACCGGGCTTCAGCCATTTGCGTGAGGCAAAGGCATTCAGATTGTGAGTGATCCAGATAAAGGCAGCGGATTCGTCGAGCAGTTTCTGCGCCTCGATATAGATCTTCTCCCGCTCTGCCGGATCAACGGTGACGCCACCTTTCTGGTGCAGGGCGTCATAATCGGCGTTCTTGTAACGTTGCCAGTTCCACTGGCCGACCTGCTCCGAGGTAAACCACTGCGTCTGGAAACCTGGGTCGAACTTGCCATTGAACTTGACCAGCGAGAGTTCGAGATCCTTGCTGGCGTCGTTTTTGCCAAGTGCCCAATAGGCCGCCGATTCGAGCGCTTCAATCTCCACCTCAATCCCGACATCGGCGAGATTTGCCTGAATGATCTGTGCGATTGCCTCGTAACGGGCGCCAGCTTCAACCGTCAGCTTGGTCTTGAAGCCACCGGAATGGCCAGCTTCGTCCAGCAGGGCCTGCGCCTTTTCCAGATCACGTTTGTAAACCGGCGCGTCTTTCCATGCACCGAGCAAACTTGGAGCGAGAAGGGCGTTGGCACGTGGGTAGATGCCGGAATAGGCACCTTGAAGAATGGCATCGACATCCACAGCATAACGGATGGCCTGGCGTACCCTGATGTCGTCAAACGGTGCCTTTTCTACATTCGGCCCAAACCAGACGTAATCGATCGCCGGAATTTCCGTGACGCTTGCGTCAGGCAGAGCAGAAAGTGTCTTGCCATTCTCCGGGTCAATGGCGGTGAAGTCGATTTCGCCAGACTGGAAGGCAATTTCAGCCGTCTTCTGTTCGCCAATCGGCTTGCCGACAATCTGCTGGAAATGTGGTTTGATCGGTCCCTTGTAATCCGGATTGATCTCAAGCACGAACTGTTCGCGCGGCGTCCATTCCTTCAACACGTACGGGCCGCTGCCAACAATCTTGGTGGCAAAATCCTTGCCTAGAGCTTCAAATGCCTTTTTGGACACGATACGACCGGAGCCATCGGCCAGCGCAATGGTATAGAGTGCCGGTGCCGGGTTCTTGAGGATGATACGACCCTCAAGCGGACCGGTAACCTCAACATGATCCAGTGCCGACCAGTCCTTGGCATAGGTGACGGATTTGCCTTCTGCATCAGGCTTTATGAAACGTTCGAAGGAGAATTTTACGTCCTCCGCCGTCAGATCGCCATAGCCGCCGGTAAAGGCGAGGCCGGATCGCAGCTTGAAGCGGATTTCGGTGTCGCTGACCTGCTCGAGTTCGTCTGCGGCGTCCAATTCCCACTCGGTTGAACCGGGTTTGAAGGAAATCAGCCCTTGCTGCACAGACCAGATGACATTCAGGTCAATCGGGCCAGAGCGGTTGGCGGGATCAAGGTTGACGAGATCCTTTTCCACGCGGACGGTAATCTTGGTGCGGTCAGCATTGGCAAAAGCCGGGCTGATACCTCCGAAAGCGACCACAGTGGCAATGGTGGCGCCGCCCGCGAGAAACTGTCGGCGTGTTGAATTCAGTGTCATGGATGTCCCCTGTCCAAAGCGGCTTTGTGCCGTATATGCCTCTATGGCCAGGATTAGATATTATAATCTATGGTTTTGGTAGAATTGAAATTCTCCTGCGAACCATCATCGGCAAACTAGTTTTCCGTTTTTCAATTCCGTTGCGCAAAGCCATGTGGCGCGTCCGGACGTTATGCGACCTATAGTTCGGCTCTCAATTCCAACAGCATTTCCAATGCGCGGAGCCGCCATGTTGCGCCATTCCACCCTGTCTCAACTCAGCCAGTCGTCGATCGCGCGCCTTGAATGGCAGACGGTTGTTTTAGCAATCGTCATCTACGGCGGTTTCATCGGCCTCACATTGTTCTGGCAATCGCTGCCTCTGCTTCTCGTCATCGCGCTGGGCGGTTGGCTGGTGGCATGGCAGGGATCCTTGCAGCACGAAGTCATGCATGGACATCCAACACGGCTACAGGCAATCAATGATGCCATTGGTTGGCCTCCGATTTCCCTGTGGTTGCCTTATGCTATCTACAAAGAAGGCCATCTGCTCCACCACCGCGACGAGCATCTGACGGATCCGATTGAGGATCCGGAATCCTCCTATCATACGCAGGCAGCGTGGGAACGCATGGGAGCCTTTGGCAAATTGCTGTCAAATCTCAATATGACGCTTCTGGGGCGCCTCACCATTGGTCCTGCCGTGATGATCCTGAGTTTTCTGTTTCAGGAGTTTTTGCTCATTCGTGCCGGAGACCGGCGCAGAGCATTTATCTGGGGAAGGCATAGCCTGGGTGTCGCCGTGGTGCTGACATGGGTGGTCCTAGTCTGCCAAATGCCGCTTTGGATCTATCTATTCGGGTTTGTTTATTTTGGAGCAGCACTCAGCAGATTACGGTCTTTCGCTGAGCACCGTTTTGCCGATCACCACGATGAGCGCACGGCAATTGTCGAAAACAGCCCACTGTTGGGTCTGCTGTTCCTCTACAACAACCTCCACGTCCTGCATCACAAACGGCCGGGTATTCCCTGGTACCAGATTCCCCGTTTTTATCGTCGGCACAGAGAGTTTCTGGTCAATCTCAATGGTGGACTGGTCTATAATGGCTACCGGGAAGTTGCGCGTCGTTTTCTGGTAAAACCGCACGATGATCCCCGTCATCCAAACCACCGTGAGCAATAAGCCGTCAACACTTCTCTCGCGGACGGCATGGAACGATAGGCTTTGATGTCCGTTAGTCCTGCCGTAAAGCAAGCCCGCTCACGGGCACTCCATCAGCTATCAAGCATTGCGGAAGCCGCACACCGATATATTGTTGCCGCTTCCAGCAGGACATTTCTCCGGAGGAACACCTCATGAAATCTCAGCAGATCGTTCTTGCCAGCCGCCCAGTGGGTACGCCGAAACCACAAAATTTCCGGCTCGAGGAAGTCGACTTACCGCAGGCAGAGGAAGGTGAGGTTACAGTTAGCGTGCTGTTCCTGTCACTTGACCCCTACATGAGGGGCCGCATGAGTGATGCGAAATCCTATGCTGCGCCGGTACCGATTGATGGCATTATGGAAGGCGAAACCATTTGTGAGGTCCTGAAATCACGAAGCAGCAATTTCGCGCCGGGCGATATTGTGCGAGGACGCACCGGCTGGCGAACCCACGCGGTCGTGGATGGCAATGCTCTACGAAGGGTCGAGACACATGGTGCACCGCTGACGACCGCGGTCGGTGCACTTGGCATGCCGGGTTTCACTGCATGGAGCGGCCTGAAATTTATCGGCCAGCCGAAAGCGGGCGAGACCGTTGCAGTCGCCGCGGCGTCCGGCCCTGTCGGCTCAATGGTTGGACAGCTCGCAAAACTCTGGGGTGCAAGGGCGATTGGCATCGCCGGTGGTTCAGAAAAATGCACCTATGTGAAGGATGAGCTTCACTTCGACGCGGTCATTGATCACCGCTCCGATGACCTTGTCTCTCGATTGGAGGCGGCGACACCCGACGGTATCGATGTCTATTTCGAAAATGTCGGCGGACATGTCTGGGATGCGGTCCTGCCACGGCTCAACAAGTTTGGACGAGTTCCGGTGTGCGGACTTGTCGCCCATTATAATGGCGCTTCAACATCCGATAACGACCGGTTGCCGGCGACCATGTCTGCAATTCTGCGGCAAAGCCTGCTCGTGCGTGGTTTCATTCAGACCGAATTTGCAGCAGATCATTTTGACGAATTTCTTGCTGAGGTCGGTCCGCGCGTTGCCGCAGGCGAGATACGGTATCGCGAAGATATTGTTGACGGTCTCGAAAATGCACCAGACGCCTTCACCGCAATGCTGACCGGTGGCAATTTTGGAAAGCTGATCATCAAGGTCGCCTAAAGCGGCGTAGCGTTGTTTAATTCTGGCACGCTTGCGATCGGTTGGACACCCCAACCGAAGCAGCGTTCCGCCGCAGTATACGCTGAGCAAGTCAGAAAATTTGCATTGACCGTTTTCGATCGCGAGGTGAAACTTCGACCTTATAAAACAGGAGGTAACACATGGACGAACCAGACCGCTGGCGACATATGCGAAACGCTCCCAGAGACGGCAGTCGCATTCTCGTTACCATCCGCCCCACGGAACAGGGGCCAGGTGCAGTTGATCTCGCCTATTGGTCAAATGGCGATCAGTTCGGAGGCGAAGCCTGGCGCTCTTCTGATTCCGCTCCCGGCCGCATCATCGAATATGCCGAACCCGAGTTGAAGTGTTGGATGCCGATCCCGTCGGCCGACCCAGACCGCATGAGCTTGCCCTCTCCGTGGAAAGGAAAAGACACACAAGAGCTGGAGGTTGACGGGTCGGGAATCTAACCACCCCACACAAAATTCCGCTGACCCGTGCGGTGCCTATCTCGTTGTATTCAGCACAGCGAGGCGTTCTATTGCTTGTCGGGGATTTTCTGCGGCCAGCGTATGAGCGCTTCGCGGCCAGCATCTGTCAGACCGTAAATCCCTCGTTCCAGCCGCTCAAACCAGCCATAAACATTTGAAAGCAATATCTTTCCTGCGTCCGGCACGGATGTCGTGACATCACGAACACGCAACGGTCCTGCAGCCAGAGCGGCCGCGCAACCGAGTGCCTGCTGGCGATAGGCTGTCATGACAGGTTGGCGTGTGCTGCCGCCGAGCGCAGGATCACCCCGCCTGTTGCGGTGTTCGCGCATCAACCGGGAGCGTCGTTTCGGATTGGTGCGCGGCATCGGGGTAACCGAGCCGACGATAACGCTGACATCGCCCGCATCGGAAACACCGAGCATGCCAATCCCAAGCCTGCGGCAAAGATCTCTGTAACGTTTGTCCGCTTCGCGCCCTCTGCCTTTGGCTGAAATCCGCGCCGCAATCCACACCTCGTCAGAAACCGCGGCGCGGTCAACGGCCTGTAAGATAAGTTCAAGATTGAAGGACAGTTTCAGCTCACAAACCACGACGATGGTCGGATCACTATCGCTGAGGCCAACGAGATCGCAGCCACCGATTTCGCCTTTCACGGCGTAACCTGCCTGTTCGAGAAAGTCTTTTACGGGCAGATAAAGGGAGGTTTCCATAGGGCTGCTGTTAGATGTGGAGAATCGCATCACAAGCTACAGTGATTGCTCGCCTGCGTCACCACAGGCGCAGGCAACAAATATCCACACGACGATCCGAAAGAATGGATGCCGTTAGAATATCTGGCGAATTTTGCAGACAGAAATGCCGTCTTTAGAAAACAGCTCCCGTCACTCAGCGTGCCGGAACAACTGATATTGATCGAAAGATCACATATCGAAGGCCACGACGAAAAGACGGGCTGTTTTCACAGCCCGCCAATCCAATCGATACCACGACGTGTCGCAGTAATTATCTGGTCTTCTTTGGCTTCGAAGGCAGAAGACCTTCGCGCTGCAGCTGCTTGCGAGCGAGCTTGCGCTGACGGCTTACAGCTTCAGCCTTTTCACGAGCCTTCTTGATAGATGGCTTTTCAAAAGCTTCACGCAGACGCATTTCGCGGAAAATGCCTTCACGCTGCAGTTTCTTCTTGAGAACTCGAAGCGCCTGATCGACATTATTGTCGCGCACTAATACTTGCATTTGCCCCTCTTGAGCTAAAAATCGAAAATCGTGCGCCACCATACTCATTTTCGCGGCGATTCCAAGATCGATAACAGCTTTCTTTTGGCATTTTTTTCAAAGAATCGGACGAATTTTGCAGTTATTGTCATGGTTGACCGTTAAAAAATGGAATCCGACCCGTCGTCCTGACGGAATCACGTCACCAGTAAGGTCTCCAAACCTGACAATTTACGTGTGAAACAACCCAATCAATGGAATCGCTGTCGCTCATAACTGAAGAAGTCGAAATGCACGCGACATGATCACGCCGAAGTTCGTTGACGAATCTGCTGATAACATGTCCAAATCCTCTCAACTTACGTCTCCCCCACCTGATTGATTGAATGCCCTACATGATCCGCAAACGCCGACTTGGTAACACATCCCTTGAACTCAGCGAGCTGGGTTATGGATGTGCCGCCATCGGCGGCATGTATAGAAGTGTCAATCGAGCAGAGGCCACGGAAGCGCTGACGGCCGCCTGGGAGGCGGGGATCCGCTATTTTGATACCGCGCCCGGTTACGGCGTCGGCATATCAGAGCGTATTGTCGGTGACTTCCTTCGCGACATCCGACCCGGTGACTATGTGCTGTCCACCAAGGTCGGCAAACTTCTCAAGCCCGCCAAGTCTGTTGCGACAGGCCCTATGCCCTTCGAGATCACGTTCGACTATAGTTATGACGGCATCATGCGATCCTACGAGTTCAGTCTGGCACGGCTTGGTCTCGCCAAGATCGATCTGCTGCTTGTCGACGACCTCGATCCACAAACGCTCGGTTTGCTGGAATACCGCAGGCATTTCCCAAAATTTCTCGATAGCGGCATAAAAGCCATGGAGGAGTTGCGATCCAGCGGCGACATCGCGGCATTTGGGTTGGGTGTCAGTGATGTTGGGGCATGCATTGATATCATGCAGAGAGTGAAGCTCGACTGCCTGCTTATCAATGGCCGCTATACACTCCTTGATCGCACAGTCGGCACGCGTGTTCTCGGCATGTGCAGACAGTCCGCCACACCGCTGATCGTCGGCAGCCTGTTCAACTCTGGTACTCTCGTGCGCCCCACTGGGAATATGGACGAGATCGATTTCATCGCAAATCGCGCGCGCGAGGTTGCCGCATCAGCGGGCGTAGACATCGCATCCGCTGCAACGCAGTTTCCGTTGAGAGACGAGCTTGTGACGTCTGCGATTTTGGGAAGCGCGCGACCATCGCGTATTCGCGCCGCGATTGCCGGATTGTCAGATACGATACCTGAGACGGTATGGACGCAGTTTTCGTCATCCGCCAAGAACTGAGACGCTGTGACCGCCCTTCGACAGCAGGGCTCGCGTAAATCCGCGACCAACTCCGATCATGAAAGCCATATCACTCGGCCTGGAATCTCAAGCAAAACTTACCAACCTTTAATCCGGCGGATATCCAACGGTAATCCACACTCGTCTAATGTCTATCCCATGGTCGCGAAACAAGGCGTCGACCATTCAAAAAGGATCAGGACCATGACGACTAGATTACACACATTCGTCACTACCGGACTGGTCGCCTTGACGATTGCTGGTTCAGCGTTCGCCACCGCCTCCCAGGCCGAAGCGCGCAATAATTTCGGCCGCGGTCTCGTTGCGGGTATCGCGGGCGCTGTGATTGGTGGGGCGTTGCTTGCCAACGGCCATCACGCGTCGGGTTATGGCCCGCCAGCCTACGCAGTAGTGCCATATGGGCCTCCTCCCACCCCCTATGGCGCGCCAATATATACCTCACATTATCCCGCCTGCCATGTTGTTTGGCGACAGGACGCCTGGGGCGACATGTACCGCGCCCGCGTTTGCGATTAGGCGCGCAAAACCTTCCGTTGAAACCGTACCGCGACACGACCCAAACCCGCCAGAGCCCGCCGCCCTGGCGACGGGAAGCCATTGCCTGTCCCGGTGTTAAAAGAGAGTGAGAATGATCATGTCGAATACCCTTCACAGAAATCGCGTCCTCGCCCTGCTCGGGGCCGCCATTATCGCAGTGCCATTGGCAACACCGGTCATCCTTGGCAGCAATGCTGCTTTCGCAGCACCATCCACGGCCCCGGCAGTCAGCGGTATCGTTGCACCAACAGGCTCTTTTGCCTCCATCGTTTCTGCAGACAAGCCTGCCGTCGTTACCGTCACCACAACGATGAAAACAGAATCCGTCGCTTCGGACGAAACCTCACCTTTTGGTGAAAACTCGCCCTTCAACGATCAATTCAAGCAGTTCTTCGGGCAGCGCGGCATGCCAATGCCACAGCAGCGTCAGTCCCAGCGTTCCCAAGCCCTCGGCTCAGGCTTTGTCATCTCGTCGGATGGCTACATCGTTACCAATAACCACGTGATCGACAATGCCATCGACATCAAGGTCACTCTCGATGATGGTACGGAACTGCCAGCAAAGTTGATCGGGGCTGATCCAAAGTCGGATCTGGCGGTCCTGAAGATCGAGGCTAAGACGCCACTCGCCACCGTGTCATGGGGTGATTCCGACAAGTTGAAGCTTGGCGATCAGATCCTCGCGATCGGCAATCCGTTCGGCATCGGCACGACGGTCACTGCGGGTATCGTCTCGGCGCGCGGTCGTGACCTGCATTCTGGCCCTTATGACGACTTCATCCAGATCGATGCACCAATCAACCACGGTAACTCTGGTGGTCCTCTGGTGAATAGTGACGGCAGTGTCGTCGGCGTCAACACGGCGATCTACTCACCAAACGGAGGTAGTGTCGGCGTCGGTTTCGCCATCCCTTCGGATCAGGCCCAGCGGGTCGTGGCAAAGCTGATGAAGGACGGCTCTATTGAGCACGGCTTTATCGGCGTGCAGATCCAACCAGTGTCTGCCGATATTGCCAATGCGATTGGGCTCGAAAAGTCTGAAGGCGCGCTGGTGGCCAGCGTGAACGATGACACCCCTGCTGCGAAGGCTGGCGTCCAGGTCGGTGACGTGATCACAGCCCTTGGTGGTCAGGCCATTTCTTCACCACGCGACCTGTCGCGTATGGTTGCAGACATGACCCCTGGCTCGAAGGAAAACCTGACGGTATGGCGGCAGGGTGCCAGCAAGAACCTGCAATTGACGATCGGCCAGAACAGCCAGGACCAACAACAGGCTTCGACCGATCAGGACAAGGGTGGCCCTGCAGCGCAAAAGCTTCCCACCATTGGCATTGGCCTTGCCGATGTTAATGATCAGGTCCGTCAGGCCCTTAACCTGCCAGAACATGAAACTGGTGCCGTCGTTGCAAGCGTCGCACCTGACAAGCCGGCAGCGGAAGCTGGCCTGCAGGCAGGCGACCTGATCCTCTCGGTTAATCAGCATGCGGTCAAGACAGCCGAGGAAGCCAAGTCGGCCGTGGCAAATGCTGGCAAGACAGGCAGAAAGGCCGTTCTGTTGCTCATCCAGCGCGGCAGCGACCAGAGCTTTGTGACCGTTCCGTTCGCAGTCGGTTGATCATAAAACTAATGAAACCGGCCGTGTACTCTTCGGGTGCAAGGCCGGTTTTACGTGGGGATATTTCCGGTAAAAAATCCGAAGGCTGCCTATCCGCATGAGAGTATCGACCAGGCCATCAAATGCCGGCAGAAGGAAAGTTTGGAGACAACCAGACTCTTGCAAATCGCAGCCCACCGCCCTAATTAAACAGAATACTGCCAAGGTTCCTTGGCACGTAAGCGTTAACGTAACTCAACGCGCATGATCAAACGGGCTTCCCGGTTCTGATCTGCGCGGCTGTGTCCTGCAGATCGATCCGTCGGCCTCTGAAAGGGATACATTTTGACAACCGACGTATTTACTTCTTCTCCGAAAATTGACCGTATTCGTCACGAACTAAAGCGACGTGATCTCACCGTCATCGCCAAAGACAATATCACTCCGGCGATGCTGCGCATCACGCTGAAGGGCGATGACGCTTCGGACTTCGTCAGCCTCGGAGCCGACGACCACATCAAGATCTTCATTCCGACATCAGGCGGCGCCCCTGAACGCCGCGACTACACGCCGAGGCGTTACGATACGTCGTCACGCACTGTCGTCATTGATTTTGCCATCCATGAAGCAGGTCCCGCGACCCAATGGGCACTGAATGCCAAGATCGGTGACGTCTTGTCCATTGGCGGCCCCAAGGGCTCTGCGGTCGTTTCGCCACACATCATCAACTGGTTGCTGGTTGGCGACGAAACAGCGCTCCCGGCAATTGGCCGCCGCATAGAGGAAGCCCTGCCGGGCCAACGGATTTCTGCGGTCATTGCAATTACCGGACCTGAGGAAAAGCAAGACTTTACCTCAAAGGCAGAGGTGAACATCCATTGGGTTTACCGGCCACTCAGCGATGCCGCCAAGGCGGACCTGCTGCTTCAAGCACTTGAACAGATCGAAATCGCGCCGCACACCTTTGTCTGGGTTGCTGCCGAAGCGTCAGTGACGCGTGACGTGCGTCGCTATCTCGTTGAACAGCGCGGGCATGCCCTACCGTGGACCAAGGCCTCCGGCTACTGGGTCAAAGGCATGGCGGACGCTCATGAAAAATTCGAGTGACATCCCGTGATGCAACAAAATTTTCTGGTCAAGAAAAGCCGTCAGTCACTCAGCCCGCGCTGGTGACTGACGGGTGTCTGATCACGCTTAAGGAAAGTCGCAGGCGTGCCGTTTTCGCGGCACCCACGATCTCAGATATCTGATGTATCCCGATCTGGCAGGCCAGTCCGCACCCGGTTGACCACCGTCCAGATCAACAGCACACAGGCCATCGGCTGGAGGTGCCACATCCACTCAGGAAGCGTATCGAACATCGCCACCAGCAGACCAATTGCCCCAAACAACAGTGCACGGTCGCTTTTTCCCATCGGCCCTTCGTAGTTTCGTCCCTTGCCATGGGCGACACCCAGCACACCGGCAAACTCCGTCAGCACCGAGAGGAAAACAATGGTCGCAATCCATGGGAGCGAGAAGGGCGCGACCAATGCAAACGGAATGTACAGTGCTGCGTCCGACACCACATCTGTAATTTCATTGAGGTAGCCACCGAGGGCAGATTGCTGCCCATGCTCACGCGCCAGCATGCCGTCGACGGCATTGAAGGCCATGCGCAGAAACATCCACAGTGGCACCAGTGCAAACAGCCCCGGCAGCGGCTGCACCAACAACAAAGCACCGATTGCAACGGAAACAAGTGCCGCACCCACGGTCACCTGATTGGCTGTTACCCCGGATGCCGCCAGCCGTCCGACAAGCGGGCGAAGGATGGCCTGAAACGAAGATTTCAGTTTGTAGATCGACATGAAAGCCCGAATCCGATTGAGTGCATCCACACATGCAGGCGCAAGTTGATGAAATCAACTGGAAATTTGGGAAATCATCCTTATAGAGTCCAGTTCAGTCAAGTGGGAGTGACAACGGCATGATCAAATCAGAGTTTGCGAGCCATGACGGCATGGAGCTTTTCTACCGTTACTGGCCGGCACGCTCCGGCACTGCCAAGGGTGCAATCGTGCTTCTCCATCGCGGCCACGAACATGGCGGCAGAGTAGCCCATCTTGCCGAAGAGCTTGGTCTGGATGACTTCGCTTTCTATGCCTGGGACGCGCGCGGTCACGGAAATTCTCCCGGCGAACGCGGTCACTCGCCATCCTTCGCCCATTCGGTACGCGATCTCGATTGTTTCGTCCGTCATATTTGCGAGACCGGCGGTTTTGCCATCGATCAGATTGCCGTTGTCGCACAGAGCGTTGGTGCAGTGCTCGCAGCAACCTGGGTGCACGACTATGCGCCCAATATCCGCGCACTGGTGCTGGCGTCCCCGGCATTCGACGTCAAACTTTATGTTCCCTTTGCAAAGGAAGGCATTGCTGTTTGGCAAAAGCTGAAAGGCACCTTCTTCGTCAATTCCTACGTCAAGGCACGCTTCCTGACGCATGATCCTGAGCGTATTGCATCATTCGAAAGCGATCCGCAGATTACCCGCCCCATCGCGTCCAACATTTTGCTGGAGCTTTACGAGTCGGCCGACAGGGTAGTCTCCGACGCCCGCGCCATTACCGTACCGACGCAGTTGCTCATTTCCGGCAGTGATTTCGTTGTGCGACATGCGCCTCAGCATCGTTTTTTTGAGAATCTCGGTAGCACCATCAAGGAACGCCACGTGCTGCCAGGCTTTTATCACGACACGCTCGGCGAGTTACACCGGGTCAAGGCATTGGAAAAGATCAGTGCATTCATCACGGCACGTTTCGATGAAACGCCAGTCGTTGCAGATCTTCGCAAAGCACATCTCTCCGGTTACAGCCGCGATGAAGCTGACCGATTGGCAACGCCACTGTCATTGATGACACCGCGTGGTCTCTACTGGGCTTTGACGCGCGCCTCGATCCGGTTTGGCGGTCTGTTTTCAAACGGCATCAAGACGGGTGTTCGCACCGGCTTCGATTCCGGCTCGACGCTTGATTACATCTATGAAGACGATGCCCGAGGCCTTGGCCCCGGCGGCCGGCTGATCGATCGCCAGTTTCTCAATGCCATCGGCTGGCGTGGTATCCGGCAGCGCAAGGTGCATTTGCAAGAGCTGATCGGCAAGGCATTCGCTCGGCTCAAGGCAGAGGGCAAGCCAGTGCGCGTGCTCGATATCGCAGCTGGTCACGGACGTTATATTCTGGATGCGGTCGCAGCGTCAGATGTGCGACCGGACAGTATCCGCCTGCAGGATTACTCACCGATCAATGTCGAAAAGGGTGGCGCACTGATCACCGAGCGCGGCCTGAGTGATATCGCCTCGTTCCACCGCGCCGATGCCTTCGATACGGCGGGATTGGCCGCGATTGAGCCGAAGCCGACACTCGCCGTGGTTTCCGGCCTCTACGAGTTGTTCCCTGACAATGATGCCATCGAAGCCTCGCTTCACGGCCTTTCGCAGGCGCTGGAACCGGGATCCCTGCTGCTTTACACCGGCCAGCCCTGGCACCCACAGCTAGAGATGATTGCGCGGGCACTGACCTCTCATCGTGGTGGCGAAGCCTGGATCATGCGTCGCCGCACGCAGCAGGAAATGGATCAGCTTGTCGCGGCCGCCGGTTTCCGCAAGATTGAGCAGCGCATCGACAAGTGGGGCATTTTCACCGTGTCGCTGGCCGAACGTATCTGAGGGCGACATGGAGGAGGGGGTTACATCGGTTCCCGAGGGAACACGCAGCGCGGTTCTGCGACGGGCAGCCCTGTGGCTCGCTTTCCTCGCTCCGTTCTTTTATCTCACCTACGGCCTAGCGAACTGGCAGGCATCGCTGCGTGCAGACGTGCCGAACCTGGCATTTGCCTGGGAAAAACACATTCCCTTCATTGCGTGGTCAATCGTACCTTATTGGTCGATCAACGCATTTTATGCGCTGTCTCTGTTTGTCAACGACACAACGGACGACGTCGGCCGCTTGGCGCGTCGTTATCTCACCGCACAGATCATAGCCGTTGTCTGCTTCCTGTTATTCCCGCTACAGGCAATTTTTGTCCGACCTGAAACTCATGGCTTGCCGGGTTTCATGTTCGATGTTCTCGGTGGCTTCGACAAACCGTTCAATCAGGCACCATCGCTGCACATTGCCCTCCTGGTGATCATCTGGGATCACTGGCGTGTCCGTTTAAAGGGACCGGTTCTCGGTATTTGGCACGTCTGGTGCCTGCTGATCGGCATATCGGTGCTGACCACCTGGCAACATCATCTGATCGACATTCCGACAGGAGCACTGCTCGGTCTGTTTGCCCTCTGGCTGTTTCCGGCGCAAAAAACGTCACCAATCGCCACCTTCCATTTAACCGGTGATCAAAGGGCGAGACGACTGGCATTGGCCTATGCGGTGGGTGCCGTATTGTTTCTTCTGATCGCAGTCCTATCGCTGCGCAATTCCGGCGCAGGCCTGTTGTGGTTGTGGCCGAGTGTTGCGCTGGCACTGGTGGCCATCGGTTACGCCGGTGCGGGACCACAGGTCTTTCAAAAGGATGGCAACGGAATAACAAGCCTTGCGAGCCGTTGGCTGCTCTTGCCCTATCGCCTCGGAGCAAAGATGAACCGCTGGTGGTGGACGCGCAAGCTAACGGCTGCGGTCGAGGTGGCGGATGGAGTGTTTCTTGGACGTGCACCTGATCGAAAAGAGCTTGCCGCCTATTCTTCTGTTGTCGATATGACCGCAGAATTTCCAGCCCGTTGCGTCCCCGGCCTCAACTGGCATTCCATTCCATCACTCGACCTGCTGGCCCTGACGCCAGAAAGAATCCGTGCCGGAGCGCTGGCCGTTGATGACGCTCGCCGGAACGGACCCGTGCTCGTCTGCTGCGCACTCGGTTTTCAGCGCAGTGCTGCCGTCGTCGCGTGTTGGCTTGTACGGTCAGGCCGCGCGACAAATGCCAAAGCGGCGGCAGACCACCTGATGACGCTTGGTCGGACGGTTCATTTGAAACAGGCAACCTATGCGGCAATCGATGAGGCGGCACGATGAGTGACTGGAAAACGGCCACAATGCGTATGGCCCGACGGTTGCGGCGTAATGGCATCAGCGGTGGTCTGATCGCACTTTTGCTGGTCGCCGTCGCACCGGTCACAGCAGGGGCACACGGTTTTACCGCAGCCCTTGGATGGTGGCTGCTGTTGGCTTTCTGCCTTGCCCCGATCGCACTGGCCGTCCATCTTCTCTTCGACGCTCGTCTCTTTCATCTGGCCGCATCTCATGAGAGTGAAGCGGAAGCACTCGCCGCTATCGATGACGTTTTGGCCCGTATGAGGCTTCGGGCGAGGACCGCCGTTCCAGCACCGCTATTGCAACGGTTTTCCGGATGCCGTCGCCTCATTCTGTTGCAATGGTCGACCCTTGCCATTGCGATTTTGCTCTATGGCATTCTTATGCTTGATGCCGTCGATGGAGTTGCGACATGAGCGGCAGTGCATCTCTGCTTCAGATCGTCTCCGGGTCGATGCTCGCTGTGCTTGCGCGGGCGGTGACCGGGGTCCGGCCTATCTGGGCCGGATCAGCACCGAATGGTGGTCAGCGCATCTATTTCGCCAATCACGCAAGTCACGGCGATTTCATTCTGGTCGCAACGTGCCTGACACCATCCGAGCGTAGCCGGACAGCGGCGGTGGCCGGTGCCGATTATTGGAGCGCAGGGCATGTGCGCCGATTCATCTCCCGCCGCTTGCTGCGGACGGTGCTTGTCGAGCGCAATTGGGTGGAACGAACGGCTGACCCCATGCAGGTCATGTTGGATGCGCTCGACGCCGGTGAATCCCTCATCTTTTTCCCCGAGGGCACGCGCAACATGACGGAGGAACCCTTGCTGCGGTTTCGCTCCGGTCTGTACAACCTCGCTGTCGCCCGCCCGGGCGTCGAACTTGTTCCCTGCTGGATCGAAAACATGTCTCGTGTTTTGCCGAAAGGGGCTCTTCTTCCCGTCCCGCTACTATGCCGCACCGTTTTTGGTGCGCCGGTGACGCTCAAAGAGGGCGAAGACCGCAAAGAATTTCTCGAGCGCGCCCGGCAGGCACTTCTATCCCTTGCCCCGCGAAAAGATGGAAATAACGGATGAGCGACGACACCACGCGCCTTTTTCTCGGTCTGATCGGGGTGCTCGTCACCGCGAGCGTCATTGCCGGTGTGTTGTCCTGGCGCAGCCCCAAACCGCTGCCATCGACACTGGACAATCTCAATGCGCGTATCAAGGCGTGGTGGATCATGGTCGCCGGCATCAGCTTCGCGTTTCTGTTTGGGATACGCGGGGTGCTTTTGCTTTTTGCCTTCGTTTCCTTCGCATCGCTGCGGGAATATGTAACGCTGACCAAGACGCGCCACGCCGACCGCTGGACATTGCTTGGCATGTTCCTGATCATTGTGCCTACGCAATATTATCTGATCTGGATCGACTGGTACGGGCTCTATTCGATCTTCATTCCGGTCTACTGCTTCCTTGCCATGCCAGCGATTACGGCGATGCGCGGCGACACGTCGCGTTTTCTCGAGCGGGTCAGCGAACAGCAATGGGGTGTGATGCTGTCGGTCTATTGCCTCAGCCATGTTCCGGCGCTCGTCACGCTACCCATTCCCGGCAATGAAGGGCGTGGGCTGTTGCTCATCGCCTTTCTGATTGCCACAGTGCAAGGCAGCGATGTGCTGCAATATATCTTTGGCAAACTGTTCGGTCGTCACAAGGTGGCGCCGAGCATCTCGCCATCCAAAACCTGGGAAGGGCTGATTGGCGGCATCGCCAGCGCGTCTCTTATGGGGGCAGGGCTGTTCTGGCTCACCCCGTTTTCACCACTGGAAGCCGGATTCCTGGCCGCACTGTCCTGCGTCATGGGCTTTTTCGGTGGCCTTGTTGCCTCCGCCATCAAGCGGGATCGGGGCGTCAAGGACTGGGGCCATATGATCGAAGGCCACGGCGGCATGCTGGACCGGGCAGACAGCCTGGTTTTTGCAGCACCAGTCTTCTTCCACATTGTTCGCTACGCCTGGACTTGAGTTTCAAGTCCAGCAACGTATTAGCGCGCCGAATTGTGCAGCCTATAAAAGCTCAGCGATACATTCCGCCGCCAGCCTATGATCTTCAACGTCAGGGAGACCGCTTACCGCGACCGAGCCAACGAACAGGCCGCCTTTCAGGAAAAGCGGGACAGCACCACCAGACGGTGCGAAATCCAGAACAGGCAATGCAAACCGTTCATTGAGGTTGTAGCCCTTCTCTTCAGCCATTATCCGCATGTAGAGAGAGCTTTTGTGAAACCGGTGTACAACCGCACACTTACGGCGTGCCCAATTGAAATTATCGATCGTTGCGCCCGGCAGAAGACATGCAAACACCACGTCGTTGCCGTGCCGGACCTCGATTGCGATTGGCAAGCCGGCAGCGACTGCACGCTCGCGAATTTTTGCGCCAAGTTGCCAGGCAACGTTATAGTCAAAATGCGGAAGCTGCAGTTTTTCCTGTTCATCAAGAAGTTCTGAAAGCGTTGGCGCAAGCAAGCTCATTAAATTACCTTCAGTCAGATTTTCGGTCGCATGGCACACGCGCTGTGGCTGCTGGCACGAATAGTGGCGCGAGTTTGAGGGCAAAGCAAGCATGCCTCACGGCATACTTGCAGTTACCCACCTGCCGACCGCTTGGCAACGGCGGTGCCTGTTGGTGTCAGCCCAGCAAACCCGACGTTTTCCTGAGAAATGTCGACCAAACGGCGTAACCGGCAGCATTCATGTGAACGAGATCGGGAAGGTAGTAGCGAAACATCGGCAACCTGTTTTCGCCAATCAGGCCGACGCTTGGATCTATCCAGCTGGCATTGCCATCCGTTTCACACCACTGACGGGCCAGCTGGTTGAACAAGTCAAATTCATCGCGATAAATCCAGCGGGCCGGACTGTGTTTGATGGCAAAAACAAAAACCTTAGCCTCCGGCAAAGTCTTTGAAATAGCCTCTCGCAATGTCTTTAAATGGCCAAGAGTTGTCTGGGCTGTCAGGCCATCGCTGGCAATGTCATTTTCGCCAAAATACAGGGCAATCCGCCGTGGCTTCAGAGGCGTCAAAAGCTGGTCCATGTAGTGGATGCCGGAAAGATATGTACCACCGCCGAACCCCAGATTGACGACATCCAGTGAGCCGAGGTCTTCGGTGATCGAACTCCATATCCGAAACGAGGACGAACCGTAAAAGGCAATCGGATCATCGGGCAGCCCGACGCGCTCCAGCCGAGCCAGCGTTGTGATGATATCGTTTTCGTGACGGCCTGTGCCGATACTGGGCGGAAAGTCATACATTGGGTTTCTCCTGGACTATTGCAGGTCTACAAAAGTGAATGTTTGAGAACACTCAACGCCCCGCGAACAAGAACGTCATCTGCACCGAGGTCAATTTCCAGATCGAATTTTCTCGCTGCTGCCAGATAGAGGTCGTTCAATCCGTCATTGCCAACAATGGTTGCCTTGTCGCCCGGCGAATACCAGCCCGCATCGCAGGCCTGCCGGAATTCCTGACCAATGACCACGCCATGAACGTAGGATCGCAACTGATCGGGTGACAGCTTGCCAGCCAATCCGCCCGTTCGCGATGAAAACAGCAGTGAGAGCATCGCGCGCGAGTTTTTTGCCTCCTCAAGGCCCTGGTCAAAAGCGGCCGGATCGTCAATGGGCGGCTGGGTGGCACCTCGGGCAATGAAGGAGTGGTTGATCAACAACGCGAAGATTTCACCAGTCACAAAGGTTTGAAAACCGGCGATCTTGCCTGCCTTGACGCTTGCCCATTTGCTGTGAGTGCCAGGGATGATGATGGTTGCATCGGCGCCTAGCCCATGCCCAACGATCTGCGTCTCTTCCCCGCGCATCACATCGGGAAATGGACGGCGGGCCGGGTCGGTCAATCCTGGCAGGAAAACCAGGTCCGATCCATTTGGCAACTGTCGTCTTGTGCTGCCGACAGCAAGGTCTGCAGGTCCTGCAGGGCAGGGCACGTAAGGAATTTCCAGCCAGCCGTTGCGGCTGGTGATCATACCGAGCGCAGCCACTGGGATCGCACCATGGGTCTCGAACCAGGGCGCCAAAGCCCCCATCAATGCACCCTCATGTTCGCCCTTCTGAAGGGACGAGATGCCCTGTGCGGTTTCCAACTGGTCCAGTTGTTCACCATTGGCGTCCACCAGCGCAGCTCTCAGTGATGTGGTTCCCCAATCGACGATGATCGATGCGGTTTGTTCTGCCATGTCGTGAGCCTCCTCGCTCATTTTCATCTGAGGGCTTGTCATAAGAGTTTTGCGCATGTAGTGTCAATTAGTGAATTCAAAGTATCAATATGTGAGACTTCTTTGGGAGGTAAGGAAATGGCGACTGGTCTGAAGGGCATACTGCCCGTTCTGCCAACACCGTTTTTGAAGAGCGGCGAGGTTGATAAGGCAGGCATGTCACGGCTGGTGCGGTTTGCACTCGAACAGGGCGTGGACGGCGTGGTTTTTCCCGGCTTTGCCAGCGAGGTTGAGAACCTCAGCGCTGACGAACGTGCCGAGCTTCTGGCAGTGGTTGTTAAAGAGGCCGCAGGGCGGGTCCCTGTAGTGGCTGGTGCCAGTGCCGCTGATTGGCGCGAAGTGGTGGAGCACGGCCGGGTGGCCGCCAGCCACGGTATCCGCCATCTGATGGTGCAGCCGCCAAAATCGGTCGGCACCGATGCCCCGGCATTGATCGAATTTCTTGGCCATGTTCTGGACGCACTGCCAGAGATCGAAATCATCCTGCAGAATGCGCCTGCACCACGCGGTTCAGACCTGTCACCCCATGCTATTGTTGAGATTATTCGTGCCTTGCCGCGTGTCGCCTATGTCAAGGAAGAGACACTGCCGGCCGGCCCAGCCATCAGCCACATCATCGCGAATGCCCCAGAAAGCCTGAAAGGCGTGATCGGTGGCGGCGGTGCGCGTTACATCCTGGACGAATATGCTCGCGGCGCGACGGCTGCCATGCCAGCACTCGAGATTGCCGGCGAACATGTGGCGATCGACCGGGCACTGGTTGCTGGCAAACACAACGAGGCGCGGGCGATTTACGTTCGTACTTTGCCGCTGCTGGTTTTGCAGGCCGTCTATCGTATGCGGTTGACCAAACATGTGCTGGCCCGTCGCGGCATCATCGACGGTGTCGGCGTGCGTGCGCCGACCCCTGATCTCGATACGGCGGCGATTGCCGATATCGATGCCAATCTTGTTGAACTCGGTCTTCTCTCTGCGGAGGCCGCATGAACAGCCCGGTCGCATCTATCGAGGTTTTTACCCTGACGCAGCCGCGCAAAGTGCCCTATCTCGGCGCTTTGCGGGAAGGTGAGGTCGTCAATCCCAACGGTTACATCGTGCGCAAGGGAAACCGCACGGTTTATCCAACCTTCGACCGCAGCGCGCTTGTGCGCATGACCACACAAAATGGGGTGGTTGGCTGGGGCGAGACCTATGGCATCGTCGCACCAGGCGCTGTGGCCGCACTGATCAATGATCTGCTGGCCGGTTTTGTCATCGGCCGTGATGCGTCCGACCCATCGGCGATCTATGACGATCTCTACGACATGATGCGGGTGCGTGGTTACACGGGTGGCTTTTATGTCGATGCACTGGCGGCCCTCGATATTGCGCTGTGGGATATAGCCGGTCAGGAAGCGGGTAAATCCGTCCGTGACATGCTGGGCGGTGGCGTAGACGATTTTCCGGCCTATGTTTCAGGCCTGCCGGAAAAGACGCTGCAGGCACGCGGCGAGCTGGCAAAATACTGGCAAGATCGCGGCTTTGACGCCTTCAAATTTGCGACGCCGGTGGCCGATGATGGCCCCGCCGCAGAAATGGAAAACCTGCGCAAGGTTTTGGGGCCGCAGGCAAAAATCGCAGCCGACATGCATTGGAACCAGACGCCGGAACGGGCGCTGGAGCTAATCGCAGACATGGCGCCGTTTGATCCATGGTTCGCCGAAGCGCCCGTCTGGACCGAAGACATTGCCGGGCTGGAAAAAGTATCCAAAGGCACCGACATCCCGATCGCTGTCGGGGAGGAGTGGCGCACCCATTGGGACATGCGCGCCCGCATCGAGCGATGCCGCATCGCCATTGTACAGCCGGAAATGGGCCATAAGGGCATCACCAACTTTGTTCGCATCGGCGCCCTTGCGACCGAACATGGCATTGACGTGATCCCGCACGCAACAGTGGGCGCCGGTATCTTTCTGGCGGCAAGTCTGCAGGCGTCTTCAACATTGAAGACGCTTAAAGGCCACGAATTCCAGCATTCGATTTTCGAGCCGAACCGTCGCCTCCTTTCAGGTGACATGGATTGCCGCGAAGGTCGTTATTACCTGCCCTCCGGGCCAGGGCTCGGGGTAAAGCCGTCGGAGGCGGCGATCAGTATGCTTGAACGTATCTGAATTGGTTCTTTGGGAGGAAGCCATGAACAAGACAATGAAAAGACTGGCGCTCGGCGCCGCAACCACAGCTTTGGTGACCATTGGCAGCCTTGCGCCTGCCATGGCCGACACGGTGCTGAAATTCATTTCCTGGCAAACCGATGATGCTGGCACCGGTGAGTGGTGGCACTCGGCCATTGCAGAATTTGAAAAACAGCATCCCGGCGTGAAGATCGAATTCACCAAGGCCGAGCGCAGTTCCTACGCTGATACGATGACGACGCTGTTTGCGGCCAACCAGCCGCCACAGATCGTGCATCTCGCATCCTTCGAATTCCAGATGTTTGCCGATAGTGGCTGGCTGGAGCCACTCGATCCCTGGCTCGAAAAGGACGGCATCGACATGACCGGCTGGGCCGGTCAGAAAACTTGTGAATGGAACGGTGAAACCGTCTGCATCATGACCAACTACTTCGGTTTCGTGATGGCGTACAACAAGAAGATTCTCGATGAGGCCGGCATTGCGGTGCCAAAGACTTATGATGAATTCTTTGCCGCTGCCAAGGCAACCACCAAGGATCTCAATGGTGACGGTATCATCGACCAGTTCGGTACGGGTCATGAAACCAAGGGTGGCCCGGGCCAATATCTCACCGAGATGCTGAACTACATCATCGATGCCGGTGCCTATTGGACTGACAAGGACGGCAATATCACCATTGATACGCCTGAGATGGTCGAGGGTCTGACACGGTGGAAAACCGTGATGAAAAGCGGCATCAGCCCGGTCGATATGAGTGCTAGCGATGTGCGCAAGCTTTTTGCCGATGGAAAAATGGCCATGCGTCTGGATGGACCATGGCTTTACGGCACCACCGAAAAAGGTTCGGCCAAGAACGACATCGTTTATGCTGTACCACCGCTGACACCGCCGCTCGGTGGCTCATCCAACGTGTTGGCCATGCCATCAGACATTCCCGATGACCAGAAACAACTGGTCTGGGATTTCATCAAGCTGACGATGACACCTGAATTCCAGCGCACCTATGCGACGCTAGGCGGCAACACGCCGCCAAGCCCTAAGGCTGATGTGTCTGGCGTTGAAAAGACCATTCCGCATTTCCCGATTCTTTTGGAAACGATGAAGGCTGCATCGGAGAAGGGGATCGACCGTGTACCGATCGGGCTTGAGCTCTATTACAACGAGTTCAGCAAGATGGTGATGGAAGAGACGCAACGGATGATCATTCAGGACCTCGACCCTGCGGAAGTCGCAAAGACCATGCAGGCCAAGGCGGAAAGCATCAAAGGCTGACGCTTTTTTGGGACCATGGCCCGCTTGCCTTGCGGGCCATGCACATATCACACAGCATCCGGCAGGAGAAATATCCATGACCGACACCGTTCAGCCGGAGCGACGCAAGTTCTTTGACCTTGCGCGCCCCAGCCGGCAACATCTTCTCGGCTACATCTTAATCGCCCCGGCGGTTTTGATGGTCGCCGCCATCATCGTCTGGCCGCTTGTCCTGGCGATCGACCTGTCGTTCCAGCAAGTCAAGATACCAAGGTTGGGTGGTGCTAGCCGTCCGTTCTCGATCAGCAACTATGTGTGGCTATTTTCCTCGCCAGAATTCTGGCTGGCCTGCTGGGTTACGCTGAAACTGGTGATTGTGGTTACAGTCGGCAGTGTTGCCGTCGGTCTCAGCACAGCACTTCTCGTAAACAACCGTTTCAAAGGTCGCACCGCCGCCCGCCTCGGCATGGCACTGCCTTGGGCAGTACCGGAAATCATCGCTGTGGTGATCTTTGCCTGGATGTTTGATACCTCTTTCGGGCTGTTCGGCTGGCTGGCGATACAGCTTGGTTTTACCGACCAGATGATCCCGTGGATCAGCAGTTCGACGGCGGCTTTCTGGGCGGTGGCCATTACCATGGTCTGGAAAGGGTTCCCCTTCGTATCGATCATGTGCCTTGCCGGCCTTCAGTCGATCCCTGCGGATTATTATGCCGCCGCAAAGGTCGATGGTGCCGGTGTCTGGCAGCGTTTCCGCTGGATCACCATGCCGCTTTTGATGCCGGTGCTCGGTGTCACACTCGTGCTGACACTGCTCTGGGTTTTCCGTGATTTCTCGATCATCAAGGTCCTGACCGGTGGCGGGCCACTGCGCTCCACCCAGACACTATCGATCATGACCTACGATCAGGCTTTCCAGTACCACAACTTCGGCCGTGCCGCCGCTGTCGGCGTACTGACACTGGTCATCTGCATTATTGCCAGCCTTTTGATGTTGGGCCGGCGTTCGAAATCCATTTATTGAGGAGGCTTTGATGAGACGTACATTCGCACAGAGTCTCGCGCTTTACGCCACGGTCGCGTTCACGCTGATCATGATCCTGTTTCCGGTTTATTGGTTGCTGGTAACGGCGCTGTCGACGACCGATGAACTTTACCGCCTGCCGCCAACCTTCTGGCCTGACGATCCGCAATGGGACATCTTTGCCCGCGTCTGGGCCGCAAAACCCATTCTAATGTGGCTCTGGAACTCGATGCTTGCCGCCATCGGCTCGGTGGTGCTGTCGATGCTGGTTTCTGTCAGCGCCGGTTACGCATTGTCACGCTATTCCATGCGGGGTGGCGCGACCATGGGGATGTTCGTCCTCACCGCCAAGATGTTGCCGGCCACACTCTTGGTCATTCCGCTGTTTTCGATCTTCTCTAGCTTTGGCCTGATCGGCAGTCTTTGGACGCTTGTGCTGGCGCATTCGACGATGATCATTCCCTTCGCCACCTGGATGCTGAAGGGGTATTTCGACACCATTCCGAAGGAGCTTGAACAGGCTGCCATGGTTGATGGTTGTTCGCCCATTGGCGCCATGATCCGTGTGGTCCTGCCCATCGCGACGCCGGGCCTTGCCGCAACCGCGCTTTATGCCTTCGTGCTCAGCTGGGCGGATTATGCCTATGCGCGCACCTTCCTCGTCAACTCGCCTGACAATTGGACGGCCAATCTCGGCATCACCACGATGCAGGGTGAATATGTCACCTACTGGAACGACATTTCCGCCGCATCTGTGTTCATCGCGCTGCCAATCATCGCAATTTACCTCTTTCTTGAACGTTATTTGGTCGGCGGTCTTACCGCTGGCGCGGAGAAATAAGCATGGCCAATATTTCCATTCGCAATGTCAGCAAGTCCTATGGTGCGCTCAACGTCTTGCGGCCCTTCTCTCTGGAGATCGAAGACGGCGAGTTCGTGGTGCTGGTCGGACCATCCGGCTGCGGAAAATCAACGATGCTGAAAATCCTGGCGGGTCTCGAGCCTGCCTCCGAAGGCGAGATTTTCATCGGTGACCGCGAGGTAACGGATCTTGCGCCCGGCGATCGAGACATCGCCATGGTGTTTCAGAATTACGCGCTTTATCCGCATCTGACCGTACGCCAGAATATCGGTTTCGGCCTTAAGATGCGCGGCACTGATAAAACAGAAATCGATCGCCGTGTTGATGATGCAGCGCGTATCCTTGAAGTGACGCCCTATCTCGACCGCAAACCAAAGGAACTCTCCGGCGGCCAGCGCCAGCGCGTCGCACTTGGCCGTGCAATCGTGCGTCAGCCACAGGCGTTTTTGATGGACGAGCCTTTGTCCAACCTTGACGCCAAGCTACGTGTCCATATGCGCGCCGAAATCGGTGCCTTGCACAAACGCATCGGTGTGACCACCGTTTACGTTACCCACGATCAGGTCGAGGCCATGACCATGGCTGATCGTGTTGTGATCATGCAAGGCGGTATCATCCAGCAGATCGCCGCACCCGACGAACTGTTCAATAACCCCGCCAATCTTTTTGTGGCAGGCTTCATTGGTTCGCCGGGCATGAACTTTCTCAATGCGGAATTGCGCGATGGCACGGTGACGGTGTTTGGTCAGCAGGTGGCCTTGCCACGCGCCACCAGCCATCACGGCGCGGTCGTGATTGGCCTGAGACCGGAACACCTCGTGCTTGGTGATGCGCCGGTGACCTTCTCTGTCCGCCCAACATTGATTGAAAGCCTCGGATCGGAAAAATACGTCTACTTCAACGTTGAAGGCGCACGCATCGCAGACGGCGAAGAAGGAAAATCGAAGGGCTTGATTGCCCGCGTTTCCCATACCGGAAATCTGCCACGTGACGAAGACATCAGGCTCGGTTTTGATCCTGCCCAGCTTTATCTGTTCGATGCAAAGACCGGTGAACGGTTATGATTCTGGTCACCGGCTCCGCAGGGCGGGTTGGCCGCGCTGTCACTGCTGCATTGAGGGCAAAAGGTCGAGCCATCAGAGGTTTTGACGTCAAGCCTTCAGGGACGGATGGCGATGTCGTTGGTTCGCTTGAAGATGCTGCCAGTCTGACGCAGGCAGTTGAAGGCGTAACGGATATCCTGCATCTCGGCGCGTTCATGTCCTGGGCAGCCGCTGACCGCGACCGCATGTTTGCAGCCAATGTCGAGGGAACGCGGCGGCTGCTGGATGCGGCTGCGGCCGCAGGTGTGCGTCGTTTTGTCTTTGCGTCCTCAGGCGAAGTCTATCCTGAAAATCGGCCAGAGTTTCTACCGGTCACCGAGGAGCATCCACTCCGTCCAAACTCTCCTTACGGTCTCACCAAATTGCTTGGGGAAGAACTGGTGCAGTTCCACCAGCGCACTGGCACAATGGAAACCGTGATCCTGCGATTTTCGCACACGCAGGACGCCAGCGAATTGCTGGATGAAGACAGCTTCTTTTCCGGCCCGCGTTTTTTCCTGAGACCACGTATCCGCCAGCAAGAGAACTTTGGAAACCTTGCTATAGCCGATCTTCTGCGCTCCAGAGACATCGGCGAGCCCGCACATGTTCTGGCACGCAATGAAAACGGCCGTGCGTTCCGCATGCACATAACCGAAACCCGCGACATGGTGGCGGGTATTCTCCTGGCGCTCGATCATCCCGACGCGGCAGGTCAGATCTTTAATCTCGGATCAGACGAACCGGAAGATTTTGCCGAACTCATCACCGAAATGGCAACTTTAACCGGCCTTCCAATCGTACCAGTCGATTTTCCCGGCGCAGGCGTTTATTACCACACGTCAAACGCGCGTATCAGGAACAGGCTGGGGTTTAGGGCGGAATGGACGATGAAGCGAATGCTGGACGAGGCCATCGCCGCAAGGCGGCAGCGTCTCACCGGGGAGAACGAGCCTTGGGGGAAGAGGCCATGAAGCCTGAAACGCCGGGAGGGACAGCCGCGCTCGCCAAAGGGTTGACCTTGCTCGACATGGTCGCCGATGCCCCAGAACCGTTGCGTTTTGCAGAATTGCTGCGCGCCTCTGGCCTGCCGAAGCCAACCTTTGCACGCATTCTGCGCACGCTCATCGCCTACGGGCTGGTGCGCCAGGACGAGGCGCGCGGCACGTACGTGCTGGGCCAGCGTTTTCTCGAAATGTCGCATAAGGTGTGGGAGAGTTTCGATCTCGTCTCGGCCGCAACACCTGAACTGGAACGGCTAGCGGCCGAGCTTGGCGAGACGGTGGCCCTGTGTCGTCTGGACGGTGTGATGGCGCAATATCTGGTCGAACGTTCACCCAATGGTCTGTCCGTACGCGTTGAAGTGGGCCGCCGCGTGCCGCTACATTGCACCGCGCCTGGCAAGGCGCTTCTCGCCTTTCAGGACCCTGCAGTCGGCCGGTCACTCATCGAGCGTCTGACGTTGGACGCGCAAACGCCACAAACCATTACCACACTCGATGCGCTGCAGGCTGACCTGACACTGACGCGGGCTCGCGGTTATTCTATTTCCTATGAAGAGCATTTGCGCAGCGTAAATTCGGTGGCTGCTCCTGTGATGGGGCGCGACAATACGCCGATCGGCGTACTGGTGGCGCTTGGCCCATCCTCACGTCTCGATGCATCCAACATCCATCCAGCTGGCCGTGAACTGATTGCAGCAGCCCGGCGCATTACCGGTGCCGCGGGTGCCGTCGCCATCAGTTCACGTCCGCGTCCTCGCACAGCTGTCGGGCGCCACATGGCGGACCTCAGTTGCGTTCTGCCTTGGGGCGCACAACTTGGTGAAAGCCCGGTCTGGCACGAAGACGAAAGGGCCCTCTACTGGGTGGATATTCTGCACCCAGCGGTCCATCGCTTTGACCCGGCAACCGGCCGCAACGACACTGCGGAAACCGGCAAGTTGGTCAGTGCTGTCATTCCAGTTTCGCAAGGCCGTCTGCTGGTTGCCTCGCAAGATGGCATTGAATGGCTGGATTTTGCCTCCGGTCGCTTGACACCTTTCGTCAGCCCGGAAGCGGGCATTGCCGATAACCGCCTGAACGATGCCAAATGTGGACCCGACGGTGCTGTCTGGGTTGGCTCAATGCGGATCGACGCCTCCAAACCAACAGGCGCGCTGTACCGCATCAATGCCTCTGGTGCTTCCGAACGCAAGGAGGGCGGCATTATCGTATCCAATGGCCTTGGCTGGAGCCCGGATGCTCGCACCTTCTATTTTGTCGATACCGTGCCGGGGCTCATCCACGCATATCATTGCGATCCAGTGACCGGCACTCTGTCGGGACGACGCGAATTTGCGCGCATTCCGGTCGCCGACGGTCGACCGGACGGGCTCGCGGTCGATGCTGAAGGCGGTGTCTGGTGCGCAATCTGGGATGGCTGGTGCGTGCATCGCTATCTACCCAATGGCAAGCTAGACCAGGTAATCGATCTGCCGGTGCCAAGACCAACCAGTATCGCCTTTGGCGGTCCAGACCTCTCGACACTTTTCATCACCAGCGCCCGCACACGTTTGCCAGCTTCGGCGCTGGCAGATGCACCACTGTCAGGTGGCCTGTTCTCCTGCCGCCCCGGCGTTGCCGGTGCGCGCATACCGCTATTCGAAGGTTCAGTGTCCGAAGGATAAATGATGCGTCTTGAAACAGTTTTTGGCCTGAAGGGCCGCACAGCACTGGTGACGGGCTCCAGTCGCGGCATCGGTGCCGCCATTGCCGAAGGTTTGGCGGGGGCTGGCGCGCACATCATTCTGCACGGCACAAAAGCCGGAGGCGCAGCAGTTGTTCAGCAACGCATTACCGATGCAGGCGGCACAGCGCAGGAACTGGCAAGCGATCTCTCAAGCCCCAATGCTGGCCGAGACCTGATTAAACGGGCTGAAGCCATCGCACCGATCGATATTCTCATCATCAATGCCAGCGCCCAGATCAACGCGACCCTGTCTGATCTGAAACCCGCTGATCTTGCGTTCCAACTGGCGGTGAATCTCGGTTCGACGGTGGATATGCTGCAGACCGCGCTGCCGCTGATGGCCGCCCGCAAATGGGGCCGGGTGGTTTCGATCGGATCGATCAACCAGCTTCGCCCGAAAGGGGTCGTTACCGCCTATGCTGCCACCAAGGCGGCACAGCACAATCTTATCCAGAGCCAGGCACGGGATTTTGCCCGCGACAATGTCCTGCTCAATACGCTGGCACCTGGCCTGATCGATACCGACCGCAACGCACATAGGAAAGATGAGGATCCCGAGGGCTGGGCAGATTATGTCCGCACCCTCAACTGGATGGGCAGAGCAGGGCAACCGGAGGAGATGGTCGGAGCGGCGATTTTCCTGTCATCTCAGGCGTGCAGCTTCATGACCGGCGAAAGCATTTTCCTGACCGGTGGTTACTGAGCCGGACCTGTTCGCCACCTGCTGGTTAACCTGCGTAACCAATCGCTACTGTCTCCTTTGCTCGGCAGGCCTCCATCGAGGCGTGTTCAAGCGGACTGCGCCTGTTCCAAAAGCCATCTTTTAGAAAACTGAATTTCCAGCAGCTTTCCAGACATTGCCAACCTAAAGCAAGCTTCTGTCAAACCGGAAGCGGCAGCTTACCGGGGATATTGTGCGGGCATCATTAATTTATCCAGATTTGTTGTCGACAAAATGAATACACTAGATTATATCCAGGGTAATCGAATGTATAAAGTCCATTGATCCCGTGAGTGAAATGGCTCAACAGAAAGGAAGCCGCATGTCCGCCGCAGTATTTTCGGGCACTATGCCTGCATTGATGACCCCTTGCAAAGAAGACCGCACGCCGGACTTCGACGCACTGGTCAAAAAGGGCAAAGAGTTGATCGCGCTCGGCATGTCAGCGGTGGTTTATTGCGGTTCGATGGGTGACTGGCCACTCCTGACCGACGAACAGCGCATGGAAGGTGTCGAGCGTCTGGTCAAGGCAGGTGTGCCTGTGATCGTTGGAACCGGCGCCGTCAACACCGCTTCTGCCGTTGCCCACGCAGCCCATGCCCAGAAGGCAGGCGCGCAGGGTCTGATGGTTATTCCGCGCGTCCTGTCGCGTGGCTCGGTCGTGAGTGCCCAGAAGAGCCACTTCAAGGCCATCCTCGCTGCAGCACCTGATCTTCCGGCGGTGATCTACAACAGCCCCTACTACGGCTTTGCGACCCGTGCCGACCTGTTCTTTGATCTTCGTTCGGAGCACAAGAACCTTGTCGGCTTCAAGGAATTCGGTGGCCCGGCTGACATGCGTTATGCCGCAGAGAACATCACCAGCCGCGATGATGAAGTCACGCTGATGATTGGTGTCGACACCGCCGTCGTCCATGGCTTCGTCAATTGCGGAGCAACCGGTGCAATCACCGGCATCGGCAACGTCCTGCCGAAGGAAGTCCTGCACCTGTGCAAGCTCTCCATGGCTGCGGCAACAGGTGATGCGGACGCTCGTCAGCGTGCATTGGAACTGGAAAACGCTCTTGCCGTGCTGTCATCCTTCGACGAAGGTCCGGATCTCGTTCTCTACTTCAAGCACATGATGGTGGTGAAGGGCGACAAGGAATACACGCTGAACTTCAATGAGAGCGATTTCCTCTCTGACAGCCAGCGTGGTTACGTCGAAGCACAGCTGAAGCTGTTTGACAATTGGTATGCTCAGTGGAGCAAACTGCCAGGTGCCGTGCAGACCTACAAGGCGTAACCAGAAATAACAGCGGGGTCCGAGCACAAACTCGGACCCCGCTGTAAATTTCGTATTTTCACACTGCTCACTGGTGATTTTCACTGAGAGCCGGCTCTGGCAGCGTAAACGGCGCCGCACAGCTCCCAAAATGCATAATCAAGCGTGCCGGCGAAAAAGCGTCTCCGCGCAGATGGGGCGACCTGTCATCAAATCGATCCCCATTCACGCGCGGCAACGAGCCGTGATTTAATCAAGCAGGTACGACGTTTTCCGCTTTCGACTTGCCAGTCTTGCGGTCCTGACCGATTTCGTAGCTGACCTTCTGGCCGTCACGAAGTGGGCTCGAGCTCTGAACTGCAGAGATGTGAACGAATACGTCAACGCCGCCATTGTCTGGCGTGATAAAGCCGAAGCCTTTGTCCTGATTGAAAAACTTTACTGTCCCAGTGGCCATGTATATCCCCGTAAATAATGGCGGCCCTTATGCCGCCGACGCGGGAGATTAGGCATCTGCGCCGTCAACCGCAACCGATATTTGATAGTAAATACTGTAAATACAACGTTGCGAGGCCACTTTAATTGCCTAGACAGCCATTTTTGGGACTTCACCGGCCAAACGTGGCCAAACAAAGGCCTGACAAAACTGCCTTTGGCAGGCAGTTTTGCATCTGGCCCTGTCGACTAGATCAATTGAGGACTGGAAGAGACAGAGGTGCGAGTTCGCCAAGCGAACGGCCGCGCGGGTCGTTCTTGGCAATACGGCTGACCGCAAACTTCGAGGCCTCCTTCATCACCTGGACCGCAGCATCATAATCGAGCCCAAGCAACTTGCCGCCACGCGCAATACATTGTCCATCGACATAGACGACCTCTACCGCGCGCTCTGCCGCGCATTGCAGCAGGTTGCGCAGTGGATCGTAGACCGGCTGCATTGCGGGATGGTTGAGATCAACAAGCGAGAAGTCCGGCTTTGCGCCAACCGCAATGCGACCAATATCCGTACGGCCAAGTGCCTTCGCACCACCAAGTGTTGCCATGTCGAGGATGTCACCGGTTTTGATGTCGAACACGCTCTTGCCGGCAATGCGCGCGCAGATTAGCGCGCGGCGCATCTCTTCCAGCATGTTGTAAGGATAACTGTCCGTGCCAATACCGACATTAATACCGGCGCGGCGATAACGCCCGATCGATTCCAGGACCATGCCGCTGCGCGAAAACGTCACCGGGCTGTGGGCAACGCTGGTACCGCGTTTGGCGAGCAGCTCCATATCGGTCTGCGTGCGTTCGCGTGTCCAGGAATGACTGTCGAGGAAAATGCAGTGACCGAGGATCAACCTTTCATCGAGAATACCAAGGTCTTCGAGATATTTGACCGCCGTCTTGCCAGTTCGGCGCAGCAATTCCTCATGTTCTGCCATGGTTTGGGCGGCGTGGATGGTGATGGGCACGCCACGGCTTTTGGCGGCCGCCGTCGCTTCAATCAGCAATTCCGGCGAGCAGGTCTCAACCTGCGACGGGGCGATGACGCCACCAATGCGGCTGGAAGGGTGGGCCTCGGCGGCGTCAACACAGGCAAGTGCCTGTTGGTAGGCCTCGCGACCACGTGCCTTATCCCAGCGATATTCCAGTCGGTGACTGTTCTCGACGTGCCAGCTCGCTTCACGAAATCCCGGCGCGGCATAGGTACGGGCACCGCTTTTAACCAGCGTCGGCAGCCACGCGTCATGAGGCCCGGCAATATCGAGAAGTGTGGTAACACCACTGCGAATAAGGTCGCCAAGCATGATCGTCAGTGACGCTTCACGCGCCTCCCGGCTGATTTCGATCAGGCCCGAATATTCATACATCGCCTGACCCCAGAGGGCGGCTGTGCCCATGTCATCGAATATGCCCTTTGACAGCGGCTCCTCATCGGAATGACAGTGGATGTTGATGAGACCAGGCAACAGCATACTGCCCTGGCCGTGTTCTTCCACCGCAAATGGACCGGTATAGTGCCCACCAATGTGCAGGATAGACGTGTCATCGAAGGCAATATCGCCATTGTTGAGATAGGCATGGCTGCCGGTTTTTTCGTCATAGGCGACGATCGTTTCGACATTACGGATGACGGTGATCTGCTTAGTCATGGCTTGTCCTGAAATAACGTTCGAGGAAACGGCTATAGGCACCCATCAGTGCACTGAAGAGGAAATAGACGGCAGCGGCGAACACGTACCCTTCCAGTACGGCAATGCCCTGCCAGACCGGATCGCGCATCGCCGAGCGCACAGTATCGAGGAAGTCGAGCAGCCCAACGATGGTCACGAGCGTCGTGTCCTGAAAGAAGCCGATGAACAGCGACACCAGGGGCGGAATGACTTTCTTCATTGCCTGCGGCAGCACGATCTTGAACATGATCGGCCAGTAGCCCATGCCAAGTGCCTTGCCAGCCTCGATCTGGCCCTTCGGCACATCCTGCAGACCGCCGCGCACGATCTCGGCAATATAGGCGGCAGCGAAAATGATGATGGCGATCTGGGCACGCAGCAGCTTGTCCACCGTCACCCCATCCGGCATGAACAGAGGCAACATCACGGTTGCCATGAACAGAATACTGATCAACGGCACACCACGGATGATCTCGATGAAGCTGGTTGCCAGAACACGGATAACCGGCAGGTCAGAGGCGCGCGACAGAGCAAGCAGAATGCCAAGCGGCAGGGCACAGGCAAGCCCAACAAAAGACAGCATGAAGGACAGCGGCAAACCACCCCATTGCGTTGTCGGAACGGCAGGCAAGCCAAACATTCCGCCAGCCATCAGAATGTAGAGGCCGGGCAGGATGAGGAAAATCCACGACAGCAGCAGCTTGCGGCTCCACATCTGCGGTACCATCGAAACCGTGATGGAGCCGATGAACACGATGAGGGAGAGAAGCGGCCGCCACTGCTCTTCATAGGGGTAAAAGCCAAAGGCCATGTAGCGCAGCTTGGTGCTGAGAAATGGCCAACAGGCACCGCTTGCCGTCTTGCAGTCTTCCGGTGTGCCGGCAAAAGTGGCGTTGAGAAACAGCCACTGTATCGCAAACCAGCCCAGCGCGAGAGCGACGGTACTGCTCAGAATGGTGATCAGCGCATTGCCAGGTGTACCAAACCAGTCTTGCCACCAGCGTTGCGGAGGCCGGGGAGGGGACTGGATGCTGGCTGCACCAAGGACGAGTTGAGCTTCCGTCACGATCAACGCTCCTTCAGGGTAACATGAGAGTTGTACCAGTTCATGAACAGCGAAATGATGATCGACAGGGTGAGATAAGCCCCCATGAAGATCGCAATCGTTTCCATGGCCTGCCCGGTCTGGTTCATCACTGTGTTTGAGACCATGACAAGATCGGGATATCCAATGGCAATCGCCAGCGAACTGTTTTTGAAGACGGTGAGGTAGGTGTTGGTCAGCGGCGGGATCATCAGCCGCGACGCTTGTGGCAGGATCACTAGCCGCATGGTGCGGCGGCGTGGCAGACCAAGCGCCATCGCAGCTTCCCACTGCCCCTTGTTGACGGCCTGAATACCCGCACGAACAATTTCCGCCACGTTGGCCGATACGCTCAGCGACAGTCCAAACAGCAGCGCAACAAATTCAGGTTTCACCTGCATGCCGCCGGTAAGACGGAAGCGGCCTTTTTCTGGCAGGTCAAAGGTCATGTCCATGCCGTGCAGCAGCAGGACGAGCGCAACCGGCAGGAAACCGAACATAACGGCAATCAAGGCGCCGTGGTTGGACACGCCGGTCGCCAACCGTCGGCGCAATGCAAAACGCCTGATGACAACTGCACCTATGATGCCAACAACAATGGCCGCAAAAACAAAGGCAAAACCGCTTTCAAAGGTGACGGAGGGAATGACAAGGCCGCTATTGGAAAGATAGACATGTGGTGCCAGTGCCAGGGCTTCTCGCACCGGTGGCAGCACATTGATGATCACCGCGTACCAGAACAGCAAATAGAGCAGCAGCGGCACGTTTCGAAGTGCCTCGACATAGCCCAGCATCAGCCGCTGCAACATCGGATTGCGCGACATGCGACCAATCCCGACCAGAAGTCCGATGATAGTGCCGAAAATGGCGGCCAGCAGCGACACCTTGACGGTGTTGGCAAGACCAACCAGCAGCGCATGGGCCACTGTGTCGCTCGGCCCATAAGGAATTGCCGCTTCACTGATGACAAAACCAGCCTGTCGCGACAGGTAGCTGAACCCGGTCGCAATATCGTGTTTGGCAAGGTTTTGGCTTGCAGTCGTAAACATCGACCAGGCAATCAATGCGATGACACCGATTGCCAGCCATTGGAAAAAAAGCGCGCGAAAGCGCACATTGCTCAGCAGAGCCATCGGAACCCTCCGTCGAGACGGCCGCAAGGGGTATTCGCGCCCGCAGGAACGGGCGCGACGATCTCGTCTTAGCGGATTGGCGGAGCGTAAAGCAGGCCGCCCTGGTTCCATTGGGTGTTCGGGCCACGGGTCATGCCAAGTCGGGTCTTTTCACCAAGCGCTCGGTCAAAAACTTCACCATAATTGCCGACCGACTTGATGATGTTGTAGCCCCACTTGTTGTCGAGCTTCAGCATCTCGCCGAGATTGTCGGTTACACCAAGCATCCGCTGGATTTCCTGGTCGTCGCTTTTGACCTTTTCCTCGACATTGGCCTGGGTGATGCCCTTTTCTTCGGCCGCCATCAGCATCCAGACCGACCAGGATACGATATCGCGCCAGTTGGAATCGTTCTGGCGAACGCCAACGGCCAATGGCTCCTTGGATATGGTTTCCGGAAGAACGACATAGTCGTCGGGATTGTTGGCAACGGCGCGGATCGAGGCAAGGTCGGAACGGTCAGACGAGATTGCATCGCAACGACCGCTGAAAAACGCCGCACGGTTTTCGTCGGGGCTTTCAAACACAACAAGTTCAAATTTGGCGCCAAGCTTGCCGAAGAAGTCGCTGAGGTTCTGTGCCGTCGTAGTGCCGGGCAGGGTGCAGATGGCTGCATCCTTCAGTTCCTCGGCGCTGGTGACGCCAAGCGATTTCTGCACCATCAGGCCCTGACCGTCATAAAACACGACAGGCCCGAAATCTATACCGAGAGAGGCATCGCGGGTAAATGTATGGGTTGTCTGACGCGACAGCACATCGATTTCGCCGGATTGAAGTGCCTGGAAACGGGTATTGATGTTGGTCGGGACATATTCGACTTTTTCACCATCCCCAAAAACGGCGGCGGCAATGGCGCGGCAGATATCCGCATCAAAACCTTCCATGCGACCCTTGTCATCAGGTGCAGCAAAACCGGGTGTGGAGAGAGAGACGCCGCAAACCAGCTTCCCGCGCTGCTTTACCGTGTCGAGTGTATCGGCGTTGGCAACGCCTGCTGTGACGACTGTCAGAATTCCGAGGGCTGCACCGATGCAGTTCCCAACTGTCCATCTATTCATTTCAGTTCCCCTTTTGATTGGATGCACTTCCCTAGAATTTTGTTATTTTTGATGGAGATAATGCGTACAGCATTGTCTACAATATCTTCCCATGATTGACAACACCCGTCTCTATCGCTGCGCTGAATTTTCCGAAGCAGGCAGGCGCAGCTGATCGCCACCACGAACGACAGACGCATTCGTGCGTGATGCCGAGCCAGCGGGATTTCACAGCCGATACCACAGCAAATATCAGGCGAGGGCGGCGCGCAGATCGTGGGAGAGATCGCGGATTTCGCTCAGGTCGAGTTCGGATTCGACATGCTCGAGATGATGCGCCATCAGACGAATTGCCTTTTCGGCATCGTTGGCGGCAACCGCCTCAACGATCTCGGCATGTTCATCCGGCCCACAATTGAAGCGGTTGGTATTGCGGTAGACGGCTGTTATCAGCGATGAGCGGGCAATCAGGTCCCGCATTGTCGTGAACAGGAAGTCCGAACCCAGAGTTTCCGCCAAAAGCAGGTGAAAACCACCAGAAAGCTTGATGATTTCACTCGTAATATCTTCCGTATTAGCGACACGTTCTTTGGCGACATGATCACGCAATCGCTTCAGATCCGCCTTGGAAATCGACTTGCACAGACGTTCGATCACGCAGCGCTCAACCGTTCGGCGCACGAAAAATACGTCCCGCGCTTCTTCTACCGATGGCTTGGAAACAAAGGCGCCGCGGTTGGGAATGATGGTGACAAGGCCATCGCGCTCCAGTGCGGTGAGAGCCTGGCGAACCTTGGCGCGACTGACATTAAAGATCGTCGCCAGTTGCTCTTCCTTGAGCTGCACGCCGGGACGAAGCCGGCGCTCAGCGATGGACAACCAGACTTTTTCGACAATGTGTTGTGTGGACGGTCCGGCCTGCGCGGTCATCAAATCTGTTCCCTATTGCCGTTATAAAAACGCGACGACACGAGAAAAGTCAATGATATTGTCATGATTTTCATTGCAATATTGTCGACAATATGAGACATCATTGTAAATTATGAAATTGAGATCTCACCATGGAATTCGACTTCACCGAACTTGAGCCACAAAGCCGCTACCGACTGCTGACGAACTTCATCGGCCCGCGACCGATAGCGCTGGTGACGACCCGTTCGGCAGCAGGCCATAACAACGCGGCGCCCATGAGTTTCTTCAACGTGTTCTCGCACGATCCGCCACTTGTTGTGCTTGGCATCCAGCCGCAATCGTCGGGCGAAGAAAAAGACACGATGGTCAATATTCGCCGCACTGGCGAGTTCGCCATCAACATGGTCGACATGACCTTGTCGCAGCAAATGCTGGTCTGCGGGCTAGGCTTTGATAATGAAGTCGATGAACTCTCCATGGCCGGACTGACTGCTAAATCCTGCGCCAAGATCGATGCAAGTTACGCTGCGCAATCGCCCTGCGTCTTTGAGTGCCGGGTCGAGCGTCTGATCGATTATCCCCGCCGCACCCTGGTGATTGGCGAAGTCGTCCACATGCATGTTCACCGAGAGTGCCTTGATGCTGAGGGTCGTTATGTCGATCCCGAGCGATACCAGCCGATCGCGCGTTTGCATGCCGACAATTACATCACTTCGGATCGCCAGTTTGAACTGAGCGCACCACCGATCGCAGATTTCATCAAGCCACAGGACAAATAGGCCCTGAAAGGTTCGCGACGATGCATATTCGCCTGATCAACCCAAACTCCACGGCTTCTATGACCAACCAGGCGCTGGAAAGCGCGTTGCGTGTAAAACAATCGGGCACCGAGGTTTCTGCCGTTAATCCGGCAAACACACCCGTCAGCATCGAAGGTGGCGCGGATGAGGCAATGGCTGTGCCCGGCATGCTGGAGGAAATTCGCAAGGGCGAACGTCTGGGCATCGAGGCCTATGTCATCGCCTGCTTCGACGATCCCGGCCTGCACGCGGCGAGAGAAGTTGCGCGCGGCCCCGTCATCGGCATCTGCCAGGCGGCGATACAGGTGGCGATGACCATCAGTCGCCGCTTTTCGATCATCACCACATTGCCCCGGTCCATCCCGATCATCGAAGATCTGGTGGGTGATTACGGCGCAGATCGTCACTGCCGTAAAGTCAGGGCGATCAATTTGCCGGTACTCGGGCTGGAGGACGATCCAGCCATGGCAGAGCAGTTGCTGATCCGTGAGATTGAAACGGCCAAACAGCAAGACCGCGCCGAGGCCATCATCCTCGGTTGCGCTGGCATGTCGGCGCTCTGCCACCGTCTACGCGAGGCGACCGGTGTTCCGGTGATTGATGGCGTGACGGCAGCAATCAAGATGGCCGAAGCCCTCGTCGGCGCTGGTTACGTCACATCAAAGGTCAATGCCTACGACTATCCGCGCGTCAAGGGGTGACGGGCAGATCTGCGGCTGGCACCGGACCGTCTTACGACTGAATTCATCCGGTCGACATACTTCCCATCATTTGCTCGCGAGAGACTTGTGGCAGCGGATCATTATCTTCCAGCCGAGAAAGCGACCGCCTGTCGGGCTTGGCACCAGATCATCACGGATACAGACAATAAAAGGCAACAAATTAGGTTGCCACTTCCCCCCTGCTTTTCGAACGAACATCCGTACTCTACTCGGCATCAAGCCTGCCGTTTCAACTCGCCACCACAACGGCTAAAGTCTTGCGCACGCATCTGATTAGGCCAAGGGATCTTGAAAATTGAAGCGACTTTTTTTGGCAACAACTCTTGTTCTGCTCCCACAAATCGCGTTCAGCCTTGAGCAAAATCAGCGTGTTAAGCCCATACCAAGTAGGGCAGTTCCAGACTATCAACTGGGCGGCAGTTATGAGCCTCCCCTTGGCGTTACTGTTGTGGCGCGCGATAGCACGGCGATGCCAGCCGAAGGCCTTTACAATATTTGTTACGTGAATGGTTTTCAGACCCAGCCGGACAGCCAGTGGCCAAATGAGCTTTTGGTTATTGGCAAAAACGGCAAAGCATTTGCCGATCCCGGCTGGCCAGATGAGTATCTTCTGAACATCTCGTCTGCAGCGATCAGAGAACAGATTGCAAAACGGCTCGCCACCAGCATAGCGCACTGCGCGAAGGCCGGCTTTGACGCCGTCGAATTCGATAATCTCGATTCCTTTAGCCGCTCAAAAGGGGCGTTGACGCAGGAAGATGCGGTGGCATTCGCGCGCCTGCTTGTCGAGATCGCACACAGCAATGGATTGGCCGCGGGTCAGAAGAACACACCGCAGCTTTCCCACGACGAGCGCCGCACAATCGGATTTGATTTCGCCGTTGCAGAAGAATGCCATCGTTTTGATGAGTGTTCCGAATACACACGCTTCTACGGAGATCAGGTCATCAACATTGAATATACCGATGACCTGCGCCGAAAATTCTCCGCTGTCTGCCGTGACAAGAACACGCCCAAAGCAACGATCCTGCGTGATCGTATGCTGAAAGCGCCGGGACAAAAAGGCTATCACTACGCCCATTGCCCGGCAGCATCTCGCTGACACCTCCGCTTGTCGCGGCAACTTCTGGCATCAACCGAACCACAAAGCGTTACGCAAAAAACCGGTTGGTGGGACGTGGCAACCCGAGATGGTCTCGCAACGTTGTTCCTTCGTAATCTCGGCGGAACAGGCCTCGCCGTTGCAGTTCCGGAACCAGCCGAAGTACCACATCGTCCAGCCCTTGCGGAAGATAAGGTAACACGACTGTAAAGCCGTCACTGGCGTCCTCGGCCAACCATTTTTCCATCTCATCAGCGATGGTTTGTGGCGTGCCCACAAAAGCGAGGCCAGCATAACCACCATATCGCTGTGCCAACTCACGCACCGTCAGCGCGTCCTCTCTTGCAAGCCTTATCGCTTGCTCGCGACCGGTCTTGCTTGCATTCGTATCGGGTATGTCAGGCAGCGGGCCATCCGGATCAAAACCGGACGCATCATGGCCAAGAGCAATCGACAGTGACGCGATAGCGCTGTCATAGTGCACCAGACTGTCAAGCTTGGCGCGCTTGGCCTTGGCTTGTTCCACCGTGTCTGCAATCACGATGAGAGCAGCGGGCAGTATTTTCAGTTGCTCCGGACGGCGGCCGAAAGCTGGCATCCTGCCTTTGATATCGGCATAAAGGAGCTTTGCAGCGGCCAGATCGCGCGGCGAGCAAAACACCACCTCTGCGGTTTCAGCAGCCAGTTGACGACCGGGCTCTGATTGCCCGGCCTGCACGATGACGGGCCAGCCCTGGACAGGCCGGGCTATATTCAAAGGCCCCTTGACCTGCAGGGCAGGGCCTTTGTGATCAAGCACGTGCATTTTATCGGGATCAAAGAAGATGCCGCTTTCCTGATCGCGAATAAATGCATCATCGGCAAAGCTGTCCCACAGGCCCGTGACGACAGCGAAAAACTCACGCGCTCTCGCATATCTATCTCCATGATCAACATGGGTATCCAGACCAAAGTTGAGCGCGGAGTCAGGGTTTGCCGTTGTAACAATATTCCATGCAGCGCGTCCGTCGCTGATATGATCGAGCGAGGCAAACCGGCGAGCAACGTGATACGGCTCGTCAAAAGTCGTCGACGCCGTTGCGGCAAGGCCAATCTTTTCAGTCACGGCAGCCAGCGCCGAAAGCAAAGTGAACGGCTCAAAGGATGTAACAGTGTGGCTGCGTCTCAGCGCCTCCACTGGCATGTTCAGAACCGCCAGATGATCCGCCATAAAAAACGCGTCAAATTTCGCAGCTTCGAGCTTTTGAATGAATGACTTCAAATGGGAAAAGTTGAAGTTCGCATCGGCATAGGAACCCGGATATCGCCACGCGCCGGTATGCAGACTGACGGGACGCATGAACGCTGTGAGATGCATCGACTTTGCCATGGCGCGGCTCTCCTTGGAGCATGTTGGGAATATATTGGCGATAAAAATAGGGCCAACCTCCCGAATATTTATTCCCTAATTTTAACCTAGATAAGATAAATAACTCTATATCCAACCACATCATTGAAAATTTAGATTTTTCTTCCGAAAATTCGAACTTTCGACATTACATCATGATCTGAATAGTATATATATTTTATAGACAATAGCCGGGTGAGGATAAATCATGGTTCACGTTTCATTTGATCGTAAATATGACGCAACCCGCAATATGACCGACATCACGCAAAACCGTTGTTGCCGTTTTCCATTACGAATGCACGCACCTGTGAAATCGCAGAGGTGGATTAGTTCGAGGTCAAAAAACGCGCTGAAAAGAGACGGATATGCAGAGACACGTTATTGAACACGCCGGACTGCCGGTCGGAATAGCAATCCCTGAAGACAACAAGTTGCGGTTCATTGCCGTGAAGTTCCATGTGATTGATCTCGACAATCGCAGATATGCGAACTTGCACGATCTGACGGCAGACATCCGCAGCCATCTGGCAACACCCAGCGCTTTTGCGGCGTGATCCTTGGCGGACCATGATTTTTCAAAGACGAGCGGATGTGCGGCTTAACTTACGGATGCGCGCAGAGAATATTTGTCCTTGCTTCGACGATATGCGCAGACATATGGTTTCCCGCAGCCAGACTGTTGCGGTCCTTGAGGCCATTAAGGTTTGATTTTTTGCCGATGTCGTTTTTCATCCGCTCCGCGATTAGGGACACTTCGCCATCCGTCGCCAGAGATTTCCCGCTTGGTCGTCGTTATCAAGCCAATCTGCAATCTCCCAGGCATCAATCAGACCCGGGGAGTGTGACATTCCAACTTTGCAGAAACAGGACACTTTAACTTTGCGGTGGAGAAGCTAACCCAAGTGCATCATGCCCGTTTTGCAGGATAGGGGATCACCTATCTTCGTGCAAATGCGCCATAAACACCTCGGCCGGCGTCCTGTATCCAAGGCATTTGCGCGGTTGATCGTTGATATGACGCGTGAGGTCGAGAAGGTCGCGCTGTGACACGACTGCCAGGTCTGTGCTGCCTGGCAGGAAGCGTCGAATTCGCTTGTTGGTATTTTCGACGGTCCCTTTTTGCCAAGGCGCGCTTGGGTCGCAAAACCAGCTGCACGCACCGATCCCTTCCTCCAAAGCCCTGAATCCGGCAAACTCGGTACCGCGATCAAAGGTGAAGCTTTGACGCGCGAAGGCCGGCAATGGAGAAAACGCTCTGATGATCTTATCCATGATTGGGCCTGAGTGACGGCTTGGGTTCTTGATGAGAACGGTATAGCGGCTCTTGCGCTCCACCAGGGAGGTGACATTGGCGTGGCCGAGTGGACGTTCGAAGATGAGGAGGTCGCCCTCCCAGTGCCCAAACCGCGATCTATCTCCAATAAAATCAGGCCGTTGGGATATGCGGTGAGTGGCTGGAAACGCGCCGTCGCGCGGTTTCCTCGAGCGCAGCGGACGACTTTTGCGGCGCGCTTCGGGGAGGTATTGATAGAGGCCTAGCCCATAATCTTCCTTGCTGTAGATGAAGCGATAGATCGTCTCCTTGCAGACACGAACAGCACTGAACCCCTCCGACAACAGGCGTCCGGCGATCTGTTCCGGAGACCAGCGAGCCTCTAACTGGTTGATGATCTCCGTGCGCAAATTCGGATGGCGCCGCAGCTTTCTCAGTCGCCGCCGCCGCTCCTTGGAGATATCGTGAGCAACTGTGCTGTAATAGCCGTCGTAGTCCGGCAGTTCGCGATCACGAAACGTATTGCGCTTGATCTCGCGGTAAATCGTCGAGCGATGACGGCCAAGCTGACGGGCCATCTCGTTGATCGGAACTTTTGCCGCCACCAGATGATGCAAGCGTCGGCGATCGGTGAGGGTGATCTGCGTGTAGCATCGAGCCATGCCAAAATCTCCAAAGTGAAGCCATTGAAATTACTGGCATGTCGCACTTGGAAATAGAATGTACCCGGCTACACACATTGTGGCAGAGGAGTTGAAATGTCCGCCGCTGTGCAAAGTAGAAATGTCCAATTGAGGCGTCTCAGCCGTTCAGACATGCCACACTGACACCGCAGATCAGCCCCCGACCGAACCAGCTCTCCGATTGCAAGGAGAGGGCGGGGGCGGGTGATGAAACACCCTTTCGGCTGAGCTCTAGAACTCTTCACTCCGCCGCTTGCTGCTGCGACAACGCTTTCCGTCGCCGTGCAATGACGGCCGGATCGTTCGTGAAGTCTTTCCGACGACCGGGTCCACGAGCGCGTTTGATGTAGCCATTTTTATCGCTGCTGCTCTTGACCTCAGGCGCGGGGCGCTCGTCCTGGCGTTCTTTGATATAGGCCAGAATATCTCCAAGCCGCTTGTTCTCGGTGATCGCCGCATGCGTCACGCGTTGATCCTTGTCGAACACCGTGTAGGGCAGGGAATACCCTTTCCAGCGCACGTCCAGTCGACCATCCGTATAGGCATAGGTCTCAACATATTTGCCAACAAGGCCGCGCGTGACGTCAGTCTCCTCAAGCATGATGCGTTTGCGTTCATAGGAGAATGTCAGCTGTGATCCAACATAACGCTGTTCACGCTTGCAAAGGATATCGGATAAGCGATCCGGTGCGAGATTAACCGGTCGGTGCAGGTCATCAGATCGGGCAGGGACGACCGCAAATCGTGCGTTATAATCGTCCATGAAGTCAGGCAAAAATGCATTACCGGCGTCCATCGTGTCGATGCCAGCCAATCGCAACTCCTTGACCAGCCGATCCTGCAATGTCCGGTTCATCCGTTCCACACGGCCTTTCGCCTGGCTGGAATTTGCACAGAGAATCTCGATATTTAACTCACACAGCGCCCGCCCGAACTGGGTCATTCCCTGGCCACCTTTGGCGTCCTTCTTTGCCACCCGGAACACCGAATGCTTGTCGGAATAGAAAGCAATCGGCGCACCGTGACGCTTGAGATAAAGCGCCAGCGCCTCGAAGTAGGTGAAGGCGCTCTCGGAACGCACAAAACGCAGCTGCATCAACCTGCCGGTCGCGTCGTCGACGAACACCAGCAACGAACACGCTGGCCCGCGATCCTCAAACCAACGGTGCTCAGAACCATCAATCTGCACCAGCTCGCCATAGGCCTCACGTCGAAGTCGCGGCTGGTGAAACCTCCGCCGCTGCTTGCGCGACAACCAAAGTCCAGCATCGACCATCCAGTGGCGAACCGTCTCACGCGAAACCTGCAGGCCATCACGCTCGGCAAGCTTCTCGGTCGCCAGGGTCGGTCCGAAATCCGCATAACTCTCCCGAACGAGCGCCACAGCGTAGTCGCGAATACCATCATTGATCCGGTTGTTCGACGGTCGACCAATGGCCTTGTGCCGGATCGACGCCGCACCACCAGTTCGGATCCGATCAAGCAGCCGGCGAACCTGACGCTCACTCAGGGCAAGTACATGTGCCGCTGATACCATCGTCATTCGACCGGCGATGACTTTCGACAAAACCTCGATCCGCCGCAAATCGCGCTCGCTCATCGTAATCAGTCCCATCTGCAATCTCCCAGGTGTCAATCAGACCCGGGGAGTGTGACATTCCAACTTTGCAGAAACAGGACACTTTAACTTTGCGGCTACACACATAAATCGCATAAGGTTTGTTATGGAACTTATGTATTCCATGTCCTTATGTTTAGTTGGTATCAGCTGTTCGGCCGGTCTTGCTCAAAAGCGCTGCGGACAAATAACTAAAAACAAAATCATCCCTCGCAAAGAACCCTCAATTCCGTCATTTGTTGTTTTTAGCGATTTTTGTTGCAATGCACAGACTTTGAAAATGCCAGCGCTGAAGCCATAAATTTTGGACCTCCGTCAATTTAGACCGAAAATTATATATTTATTACAATAGGATAGATTTTATTTTAACAAAAATTATCCTTCCCGTTGACAACTACGGACGAGAAATGTTGCCCTTAAATCAGCAGAAGTGAATAAATATCACATATGCTGATTGCCGGGAGGGCAATCGTCACGTTCACGATCATGGGAGGATCATATGAACAGTCGTCGTCATTTCATGGTTACCTTATCGGTAGCCGCTTCCACTGTCGCAATTCTCGCATTTGGTGGCCAAGCCGCCTACGCAAAAGATCTCAAAATCGGTTTTAGCCAGGTTACCCTGCAATCTCCATTTTATGTTCAGTTGAAGAATGGTGCAGAGGCCGCAGCAGCGGCATCAGGTGACACGTTGGTGTTTCTGGATGCCAACGGCGATGTGTCTAAGCAAAACAATGATATTCAGGATCTCATTACACAGGGTGTCAACGCTATCATTATCAATCCGGTCAACCCGGATGCCGTGGCACCGTCTCTGGATGCAGCCGCGGCGGCAGGTATTCCTGTCATAACGGTCGACCGCCCTGTGCGTGGTGGCACCGTGGCGGCCCATGTCGGGCGCGACAACAAGGCCATGGGCAAACTGGTTGGCGAGGCCGTCGTTGCGAAACTGAAGGCAGATGGCATCAGCGATGCCAAAATCATCGAAATCCAGGGTGACGCCGGTGGCGCCGTGATGATGGATCGTCGAGACGGCTTCCACGATGCGATCAAGGATAGCGGACACAAAATCGTCGAAGGCCCTTACGCTGAGTACATCCGCGCCAATGCGGTCACCGCAATGCAGGACCTTTTGCAAGCCCATCCTGATGTCAAGGTTATCTACGCCCATAATGATGACATGGCACTTGGCGCTATGCAGGTCTTGAAGGAAAACAACCGGGACGATGTTCTGGTTGCGGGTGTCGATGGGCTGTCTGAAGCGCTGCAGACCATGAGCTCAGGCGGCAAATATGTGGCGACCGCTCTCAACGATCCTCAGTATCTCGGTGACGTCACCATTCAAGTCGCACTTGAAGCCGCCGCCAAGAAAACTGTTCCGGCCTTTGTCGATGCCGGCACGGCGCTGGTAACCCCGGAAAATGTCGGTAAGTTCCCGCATTCTGCACTGTTTGCGGAATACCGTCCGCAGGTTCTCAACCAATAACTCCCAAGCAGACAGGAGGGGCTTTGCCCCTCCTGATTGATCTTATCTGTCAATGAGCGTCGGCGCCCCAGCCCGACGATTGCCTCAGTGTATCTGAAGGATAGCAAAATCATGCGTGCAGCCGTACTCCACACGCCCGGAGATATCCGCCTCGAAGACGTTGCCAAACCCGTGCCGGGACAAGGAGAAGCCCTCCTACGCGTCGCGGCCGTCGGCGTTTGTGGTTCGGATTTGCCGCGAATGCTCACCAAAGGTGCCCACAAGATGCCGATCATCTGTGGTCATGAGTTTTCTGGCGTTATCGAAGAACTCGGTTCGGGTGTTCCCAATTTCGAAGTTGGTGAACTGGTCACAGTTCCTCCAATGCTTCCATGCAATAGTTGTGACCAGTGCGCCACCGGCAACTTCTCTCGCTGCCGCAATTACGACTATTTCGGCTCTCGTCGCGATGGAGCCTACGCGGAATATGTCTGCGCTCCGGTCAGCAACCTTATGAAGGTTCCGGCAAACTGCGACCCCCGCGCGGCCGCAATGGTCGATCCGGCGTCGATCGCGCTACATGCCATTTGGAAGGCGGGCGGCGTGACGATGGGTGATCGCGGAGCGGTTATCGGCTGTGGTCCAATCGGGCTTTTTGCCATTCAGTGGATGTTGTTGATGGGAGCAACCGAAGTTGTTGCGATCGACATTTCCAAAGAAAAGCTTGAGTTGGCTCGTCAGGCCGGCGCGACACATACGTTGCTTTCAACTGACGATATCCCGAAAGATCTCCTGTGCAATATCATCATCGAGGCGGCCGGGCATCCAAGTTCGATCGGCACAGCAGTGCAGCTTGCCGCACCAGGCGGTCACGTTGCTTTTATCGGCATTCCGGTTGGCGAAGTGCCTCTTTCCAATGCCACCTTCCAACACTTCCTTCGTCAGGAAGTCTCGCTGCATGGTTCGTGGAATTCGTTTGGCGCTCCCTACCCCGGCCCACAATGGACGGTTGCGCTTGACAAGCTTGCGTCCGGAGCCCTCAAATGGGAATTCATGATAACCCACGATCTTGCACTCGATGAATTACCCGCAATTTTCGAGCGGCTTCGCAACGACCGTGGCTTCTTTTTCTCGAAGATCATGTTTCGCCCGTGACGGACAAAACCCGGTTGGAGGCCGGGCCGTCATAACTGGCAGTTTGGGGAGGACAATCGAACATGGCTCATATTTTGAGCTTCGATTTTGGCACCGGTGGCGTACGAGCAGGTGTTTACGACGTCGACCGCCGTCAGATGCTCGGTCAGGCGGACGCAGCCTATGCGACACATTATCCGAGAGCCGGGTGGGCTGAACAATCTCCGACTGATTGGCGCAAAGCCCTTCGTCATGCTGGCCGTGCCGCCCTTGAAAAAGCAGGGCGAAAGACGGTTGATGCTGTCTGCTGCGCGACAACGGCTTCCACTGTCGCGGTGTGTCTGCGTGATGGTACCCCGCTTTCGCCAGCAATACTATGGATGGACTGTCGCGCCGATGCTGAGGCACGACAGACGGCTTCGCTTGACCATGAGGTAATGCGGTTTTGCGGCGGCTCGGACGCTGTCGAGTGGCTTGTACCCAAATCGATGTGGTTGAAAAGCCATATGCCGGAACTCTGGTCAAAGGCCGAAGTGATTTGCGAAGCGCTCGACTACGTAAACTTCGACCTGACGGGTGAATGGGTCGGTTCGCGCATGAATGCAGCCTGCAAGTGGAATTACGACAGCCAGAACCATCGTTTTGTTCCGGAAATTTATCAAGCCTTCGGTATTCCAGATCTTCTGGAGCGTTTGCCGCAGCGTATCGTTCCAGTCGGCGGAATTATCGGCACGATGCGCAGCGAAATGGCCGCTGAACTGGGTCTTGATAACCTGCCGGTCGTAGCGCAGGGCGGCATCGACGCTCATATCGGCATTCTCGGCGCAGACACGGTCGAACCTGGCGGCATGCTGTTCATCGGTGGCACGTCTATCGTCCAGCTGGTGCAACTTGCACAGGAGGAAGACGTTTCCGGTTTCTGGGGCCCCTACCCGAATGCACTGACCGATGGCCGCTGGCTGGTGGAATGTGGTCAGGTTGCTGCGGGGTCGATGCTCAATTGGCTGACCGATGAAATTTTCGGCCTCGACAAAAATGGACATGCGGCGATGATTGCCGATGTTGCCGCAACGCCGCACCGCTCCGAAGGCCTGCTTGCGCTGGACTATATGATGGGTAATCGTACACCCTATCGTGACGCCTCCTTGCGTGGCGTGCTGATGGGGCTGACGCTGGGCCACACACGCGCTGACATTTACGCGGCGGCGATCGATTCCGTTGCGCTCGGGTCCGCCAATATCCTGTCGGTGCTCAAAGCACGGGGTGTGGCGGTCGAGCGGGTGATGATGGCTGGTGGCATCGTCAAGAATGCCGCCTGGCTGCAAGCCACGGTCGATGCGCTCGGACTTCCGGTCCAGGTCGCCCGTGAAGACAATCTTTCTCTTGTCGGCACGGCGGTCGCAGCCGCCTCCGCGATTGGCGTGTTTCCTGATCTGAAGACCGCCGCAAAAGCCTGTGTTGCACCCGCAAGCGAGCTACTGCCCAATCCCGGCCGCGCCGAATGGTTCGAACGTATGCTTCCCCTTTATCAAGACGCAACCGAACAGTTGCGCCCGACATTACACCAGCTTGCCCGTCGGCAGATGGGAGCGTGAACATGGCAGAACGTAACCCCTACTCCGCCCGCCTGCCCGTCAATGAACAGCGCGACCATCTGATGGTGCAGGTGGCCAAACTCTACTATGATTTGGATCGCACCCAGTCAGACATTGCCAACGAACTCGGCCTAACCCGCTGGCAAGTTGGCCGCCTGCTGGTTGAGGCCAAGGAAAACGGTGTCGTCCGGATCGAAATCACGCCTCGCGCTGGTCGGCGAACATCAATGGAAGTCGAATTGCAGCGCCATTTTGGCGTTAGAGAAGCAATCGTCGTCCCGACGGTCGATATCGAAGAGCCCAGCCTGATCATTGACAGCGTTGCGCAAGCTGCAGCAAGCCATCTTGTGAGCCTCAATCCCAGACCATCTCTCATGGGGGTCAGCTGGGGACGCACGATGGCAGCGGTTGCCCGCGCCTTGCCAAAAGACTGGTGCCCTGGCCTCAATGTGGTTCTTGTCAACGGCTCGACCGCTCTGACGACTACCACCAGCCGAAATTCAGCAGTTGCCGAGGAGTTTGCACAGTCAGCACCGGGGCGCGCCACGCTTTTGCCTGTGCCGGCGATAATGGGATCACGTTCGACGCGAGAGGCTCTTGAACATGACCCGATAATCGGGCGCGTCCTCAGACTTGCCGATGAGGCACCCGTTGTCTGCTTCGGTCTTGGAGGGCTTACCCATCAGTCCGTTTTGCTTGGCTCGGGGTATCTCGATGACCACGATATTGCGCGCTTGAAAACGCTGAACTCCGTTGGCGATATCATGGGGCGTTTCGTCGACCGGAATGGCAAGATTGCCGATCGCCAGCTTGATGATCGAACTATCGGCCTGAGGCTGGAGGCACTTGCGCACAAGGAAAGAGTAATCGGTGTCGCGGCCGGTGAGGACAAGCACCTGATCACCGCAGCCTGCCTTCGGGCCGGCTACGTCACAGATCTGGTGACCGATGAAGGAACAGCCCGCAAAATTCTGGAGGAAGCTGCCTGATGGAAGACGTACTCCGGATAGAACAACTCTCCAAGAAATTCCCACCACATATCGTGGCCCTCGCCGAAGCAAATATTTCGGTCAGAAAAGGTGAAGTTCATTGTCTTTTGGGTGCGAACGGCGCCGGAAAGTCCACCTTTCTCAAATTGATCGCTGGCGCTCTTTCGCCTTCCGGCGGGGACATCTGGGTCGAAGGCAAAAAGGTGAATTTCAAGGCACCGGCTGAGGCCGCAGCGGCCGGAATTTCAATGATCTACCAGGAACTTGATCTTGTTCCGCAGCTCACCGTCGCTGAAAATCTGTTTCTTGGCCACCCACCCGCCAGTTTCGGTTTTCTGAACAAACGAGAACGGCGTGCCCGCGCCCTTGAAGCATTGGCCAGGATAAAGGCTTCCTTTTCTCCAGAAGACCGGGTTGGTAATTTGTCAATTGCCAACCAGCAACTGACGGCAATTGCGCGCTCCCTAACGCGGGATGCCAAGGTCATCATCATGGATGAACCGTCGGCCGCGTTGAACGAAACAGAACTGAAGGCAGTCTTCCGCGTCATCCGGGAACTGACGACGCGCGGCGTTGCGATTCTTTATGTCAGCCACCGCCTCGGTGAACTTCGCGAGATCGGAGACCGCGTCACGGTGCTGCGGGGTGGCCAGACGATCGAAACCTTCGATGTCGCAGGCACTCCGGACAGTGCGCTGGTCGAAGCGATCTTGGGTCGTAACCGCATGCTGATTGAGCGGCAGGAGCGCGCACCCGTGACCGGCGATGTCGTGCTGAGGGTTGACCGTCTTGTGGGAGCACACAAGCTGGAAATCCGCGATTTTGAATTGCGTCGTGGTGAAATTGCTGGATTAACCGGACTGAACGGTTCGGGCCGAACGTCATTTCTGAAGGCTCTATTTGGTGCAGACCCGGCTCAATCGCAAATGTCTCTTTACGGCAAATCGTTCAATCCCAAGTCGCCACGCGACGCGATCCGGGCGGGCCTGGGCCTGGTGCCCGAAAACCGCAAGACGGAAGGGCTCATTCTCGACGCACCGATCTATCGCAATGCCACTCTCCCGGCCATGCAAGGTAAATTTCTCGCTCGCCATGGAGAGCTGAAAGCGCAGACCGTTTCCGTTTTAAAACAGCTGACAACCAAATACGGCGCGCCGGAACAGAAGGTTTTGCAATTGTCCGGCGGGAACCAGCAAAAGGTCGTTCTCGCCAAATGGATCATCAAGGGTGCAAAGCTGCTGCTGCTTGACGAGCCTTCGCGCGGCCTCGATATCGGAGCCAAGGCAGATCTATACAAGCTGGTTGATAAGCTTGCCTCCGAGGGCACGGCCGTCATCGTCGCCTCGTCCGAGCTGGATGAGCTTTACGCTGCCTGCGACACAATCTGGGTCTTCCACGAAGGGCGGAACATCGCACGTTTCAACCCGGCCAGCACAGATCACGACACGATCCTGCGTCACCAGATCCTGGGAGAACATCATCATGACTGATACCGTAACGGGAACAACGCCATTGCAACGCTCCTCCTCTCGCCGCCTCGTGGATCTGGCGATCGAATATAACTTCATCGTTATCTTCCTTGTCGTGGTCGCTATCGCGGCAATACTGTCGCCGAACTTCCTCACGCCGACCAATATCTCCAATCTGTTTCAGCAGGCAGCGGTCGTTGGCGTTGTCGCCATTGGCATGACATTTGTCATTCTCACGGGAAATATTGACCTTTCTGTCGGTTCGGTTACCGCGCTTTGCGGCATGCTGGTTGCGGTGCTGTTGGCAGGGGGCATGCCCATCGTCCCTGCCCTGGCGATCACCATCTTCACCGGTGCCGTTGCCGGCGCATCGATCGGGGCGATCACCGCTTTTGCTGCCGTTCCAAGTTTTATCGTCTCGCTGGCAGGTCTCGTATCATTTCGCGGTGTAACCTATCTGCTGACCAACGGCACGCCGGTTGCCGGTCTGCCGCCAGAGTTCGCAGCCATCTCGTTAACGATGGTGCCCCTGCTACCTGGAATCCAGGTCAGCACCATGGGGATAATTTTCGTGGCACTGTGTGTTGCCGCAGGTGCTCTTTTGCGACTGACCGTTTTTGGTGAATCTGTCTATGCAACCGGCGGAAATCCGGAAGCTGCCCGTCTGTCTGGATTGCCAACCACGCGTATTCTTATCCTTGTCTTTACGGCATCAGGTGTCATGAGCGCGCTTGCCGGAATTTTGCTGACATCACGCCTGCGTATTGGTCAACCGACTGCTGCACAGGGCCTTGAGCTCGATGCAATCGCGGCTGTTGTGCTCGGAGGAACCTCACTTTTCGGTGGTCGCGGCGGCGTACTCGGCACCTTTTTTGCCGTGATGTTGCTGCAGGTGCTGCGCAATATCTTCAACCTGCTCGGTCTCGGTTCTTTCTATCAGATGACTGTCACCGGCCTGATTATTGTTGCCGCCATTCTGCTCAACCGCTTCATCGATATCCGCCGCGGTCGTGCCTGAAACTTCTTGCAAAGATACGAAGACGTCACGGTAAATCTTCTCCACCGTGACGTCCAAAGGCATCAACAATACCGGAAAAAATCGTCGCCAAGATGAGAGACCTTCTTGGCGACGACCTCTCACACAGGGGCGTCCAAATCGCAGATCACTCGGCCGCTATCGGTCTGCTTCTCGATACGACACGTTGGTCACATAGCTTGAGATGCTGTCGAATCTTGTCTGAGAGAACGCGGACATTTGGATTGAGAACCATGGAATCGTGGTCGCCCGGCACCTCGATAACGTCAAGATTTGGGGCGAGCGGTGACCATCCGTTGTCGTGACGAACAAAATCGCGATCGGCATTGAGCTGTCTGCCACCCGTGACCAGATAGCGCGGTTCAAGTTTTGGCCTTAACAGCAAAACCTGTCCGTCATAAGGTTTGACCTCATAACGATCCAAAGCACGCAAGAAGGCTGAGTGAACGCGTTCGTTGTGCAACTCGACCGTTTTTGCCGGTGCCTGCAATGCATCTGATCGCGCTCTCTGATAGTTTGCCCAATTACGCTTATGCTCTATCCAGTTGCGGATAAAAGCACCTCTTTCTCGCTTGATGTCCTGCGCCTTGATCAGAACTTTGTCTGCCATCGACAAAACGGGATAGCCGGGAAGCGGCGTATCAAGCATGATGATGATCTCGACGGTTTCTCCGGCAGCTTCCAGTTGCTGTGCCATTTCATAGGCCACAAGCCCACCGCCCGAAAAACCTCCCAAAAGATAAGGGCCAGACGGCTGTACTGTGCGTATCTCGCTTAGGTAGTCGCGCGCCATCTCGGTGAATGTCTCGTGCGGCTCCTGATTTGCATAGAGCCCGCGTGCCTGCAAGCAGTAGACCGGCCGGTCATTGCCGATCTGCAATGCAATATGGCGCAGGTTGAGCACATTGCCGAACATGCCAGCGCAAAGGAACAGCGGCGTAGCCGTAGCTTTGGCAGATGTCGTGGTCATCGACACCAGATGTATGCGCTGCGTATCTGCCTCTTCAGGTGCTTCAGCAGTATCCGCACTTTCGGCGGGCGCTGCATTCTTGCCAATGAGGTCTGCGCATTCGGCAATAGTGGGCGCCTGGAACAAAACCGAAATGGGCAGATCGATCCCATAGGTTTTGTGGATCATCCGGAACAGGCGCACCGCGATGAGCGAATGTCCACCGACGTCGAAGAAGTTGTCGCTGACACCGATCTTCTCAACCCCCAGCAACTCACTCCAATAACCGGCAAGTGTTCGCTCAACATCGTTCCGTGGCGCAATATAGTCGTTCTCAAGGTCTGGCCGCTCGAAAAGCTGGGCAGACGGACTTGCCTGCGTATCGACACGCCGAGCAGCCCTTTCGCGCAACTTGTCGAGTGGTAGACTGGAGACGATTGCCTGAGGTCGGCGTGTTGCCAGCACCCGAGACAGCAGCGTGAATCCCTCAGAAGGCATGATGCCCTGGCGAACCTGCGCAGCAAGTTCAAGTGCTGCGGCCGAAGGCGGTGCTCCGACTTCGCCATGACTTACCGCTCCGGCAGACGTCCCACTCAAACTGAGATCATTAGCCAAGCGTTTGATCGTAAAACGTTCGATCTCCAGAATGACTGAACCGTCCAGCGCCGTAATGGTCACGTCGAAAGCGGAATAATCTGGACCGGAATTCCCGCCCTTTGACAGCCTGACATGGCTCAGAACCTGTTGCGGCAGATTTTCATAGATACGAATAGAGCCGTAAGACATCGGTGCCCACAGCACTCCAGACGACGCATACCCCTCAATAAGCTCCATTGCGTAGCCAGTTGCAATATCGAGAAGCGCCGGGTGAAAACGTAATCCTGTCTCAATGTCGCCAGCATAGTCGTCGGAGAGCGACAGTTGCGCAAGCGCCTCACCTTTTCCGATCGAAAGGGCGCGCAGAACCGACCAGCGTGACCCGAAGCGGATATTATCCTCTTGTGCGGAACGTAATGCCGCGCCGTCTGCGGAGCGACGTCTGGTTGTCCAATGACTGTCGCCCAGCGAAAGCTGCACTGGCGGCAAGACCGACGGAGGGGCAAGTCGCACCGACGCTTCCGCATGGAGGCGAATGGAATTGGAACCGCCATTCTGATCTGCCGCACAAATGAAGGCGCGATAGTCATTGCCATCCTGTTCAAACCGAACCCGGATCGACTTCGTTGCCTCATCCTCAATGCTGAGTGGCGAAACGAAGATCAGATCCTCGATTTCAAAACCTCCGGCGAAGCCATATTCATTGGCGGCCTGCGCCAGCAGTTCGATATAACCGGTTCCCGGCAGAATGGCCTCACCTGAAACAAGCCGATGTTCATTCCACATCCAGTGGGTCGCGGGGCTCGCCGTAAATTCGAGCCACTGGGTTTGATCCGCATCTTCAACCCAACGTTCGAACACGGGACCTTTTGCGGCGAACAGCTCTTTGGATGTCGCCGAGGCTGATCCAGGATTAAGGGACGCACGAGCCGCGATGCCGACCTCGTTCCAGACGCCCCAATGCACGGCGACTGTCTGACGTTTTTGATCGCCGCTACGGCTCTCCGCATAGGCATTGAGATAGGCATTGGCTGCGACGTAGTCCACTTGGCCGACGGGCGCGGTATCGGTACTGGTCGAAGAAAACAGCACCAGGAAATCAATATCTTCCTTTTCCAGCACACGGGCGAGAACGGATGTGCCATAGACTTTCGGCGACAACACATCTTCAATTTCATCAAATGATTTCAGCTGGATAAGATTGTCTCTGACGATACCGGCGGTATGCAACACACCGTTGAGACTACCAAATCGGTTCTTTGCGGCCTCAACCGCTGCGGTCATCTGCTCGACGTTGCGCACATCGGCGACGCGGTAGATGACCTCGGCTCCGAGCACTTCAAGCTCTTCTATTGCTGCAATCGCCCGGCTTACCTTGTCCGTGCCAGAATGCATACGCCGATAAGACGTCCATTGCGACCGCTCAGGCAACTCGGTTCGGCCCAGCAGCACCAGACGCGCGGAAAACTGTGTTGCCAGTTCTCTCGCCACAACAAGCGAAAGATCTCCTAAACCACCTGTCAGCAAATATGTGCCCTCATGGCGGAATTGCTGTGTTGGATCGGACGGTTTGAGCGGCAGGCGTTCATGACTTGCAACCCAGCGGCGCCCTTTGCGATAGGCAACCGTTTCGGAGGCCGGAGAAACGCAGAGGTCCTCCCACAACTGGTCGAGGACATCTGCGGTCTGACTGCTCGGAACATCGCCGACAAGTTTGAGCAGCTTTTGCAGGCCCGGCCTGTCGTTGTGTTTGGGCTTTGCCACAAGCTCGATATCGACCATCCGTACTGTTGTGCGCTCAAGCTCCTTGGGTATCACCAGACCGGGGCCGAGCACGGTCGCCTTGCCGGGATAGGCAAGCGTCTCATCGCCCACGCGCTGCATGCCGTTGGTGAGGACGGTCAGGTGACTGCCCGCCACGCCAGCATCGCCCATGGCCTGTGCCAGATGCAGAAGGCTATAAAAACCCTGTTCCTGTATTCTGTCGAAGAAACTTGATGCGCGTCGGTGATTTTCGTCACCGGTCACCAGCCACATGTGGACGATATCGGCGGGCACCTCACCATCTTCACTGAGGCTGGCGAACAGTGCGTCATAGCCCCCACGACCCTCTTCAGGACACAGACTATAGGACGAAGCATCAATCCGGCTGAAACCATCGCCCGCCGTCACGGTCACAACGTAGTGGCCTGAAGACCGCAAGCGGTCGACCAGTCGCTCTCCAAGCCCGGTGTCATCAATGAAAATCAGCCATGAACGCGGCTCCATGCTCGCATCTATCGCGACATCGCAAGGTACCTGCTTCCAGACCGGTCGATAACCCCAGTCGGACATGTCTTCCTGCCGCAATAAGGGTGCATCATCACTGGCAATCGGGGCCGAGCTGTCCACGACCCGCTCGATGAAGTAGCGCTGATGCTGAAACGCATAGGTTGGCAACTGAACGCGGCGCGGATCACGTCCCTTCCAGGATCGCGAGATTTCAACCTCAATCCCGGTCGCCCAGGCGCGACCGATTGCCGAAAGGAAGTGTAGACGATCGTCCGCATCGTCATCGGCATGCGGCAAAGTGTTGATCACCTGGTTCGCGTCGATATTCGTCTGCATTTTTGCCAGCGATGACAAGGTTCGGCCCGGCCCTATTTCAATGTAGACCTGACCCGGCTGCAACGATAGCCGCGCCATACCATCGTTGAACAGGACGGTGGATCGCAGATGCCTGACCCAGTAGGTCGGGTCGCAGGCATCGGCATTCGTCAGCCAATGTCCGGCAAGGTTGGACATGATCGGGATAGTCGGCGGATTGAGACGGATACTGCGCACAAACGCTTCGAACCTTGGCAATATGCCGTCCAGCATGCGCGAATGTGCCGCGATATCAATCGCAACACGGGACGCATCAATACCTTTTTCCGCCAACTCGGCTTGAAACAGGGCGAGGTCTTCATCCCGTCCGGACACGACGCAAAGTTCCGGGGCGTTGACCGACGCGATATCCAGCGACGCTGGCAGCAGGGACTTTAGTGTTTCAACCGAAACCGGTACGCTCAACATGCCACCGGGCTCGACAATATCGAACAATTCGCCGCGCAAACGCACGAGATTGACCGCGTCACGGTAGCTCATCACGCCCGAAATGCAGGCTGCTGCATATTCGCCCATCGAGTGACCGATCAGCGCCTTGGGGCTGACACCCCAATCCTTCCAAAGCCGTGCAATGGCGACCTCAACGATCAATATGGCAGGCAGTTGCAGAGACGGGCGCAGGAACGTTTTACCTTCAGCCGTTTTGTCACCGCCAGTGGCAAACCATACTGCACGGATTTCATCGGCGATCGCCGGCTCAAGATAGGAAAAACCTTCTTCTACAAAACTGCGGAAGCGCGCATCTTCCTCGAAGAGACGACGTGCCATGCCAACATGCTGGGCACCTCCGCCGGGAAGCAGAAAAACAGCTCCCACGGCGTTTTCAATCGCCGAATGTGTGAACATCCGTTTCGGGTTGTCGCCAGACAGCACGGCGATAGCATCCGCGCGGTCACGAACCACCGCGACGCGCCGATGCTCGAACTGTGCCCGTCCCTGATGCAAGGTGAACGCTGCGTCTACAGTCCTCAACCCCGAATTTGTCGCAAACGCTGTACCGAGACGTTTGGTCGCCCCGTCGAGAGCCTTGCGGTGTTTTGCGCTGAAAAGCAGGATGGCCGGTTCATCATCGCTGATGCCATCAACAGGTGTCACATCGGGAGCCTGCTCCAAAACGATATGGGCGTTTGTGCCGCCAACTCCAAGCGAATTGACTGCGGCGCGACGCGGTCCGTCTGTGTCAGGCCAGTTGGTAAGCTGGCTTGCGACAACAAACGGACTACTGGCGAAATCGATTGACGGATTTGGTTTCTCGAAGCCGAGAGTGGGCGGTATTTCAGCGTTCTTGAGCGCAAGGGTCGTCTTGATCAGGCTGACAACACCAGCGGCAGTGTCGAGGTGACCAATATTGGATTTCACCGACCCGACGTGACAAAAACCTTTCTGGTTTGTTGTCTGACGGAACGCTTGGGTCAGAGCCTCGATCTCGATCGGATCTCCCAGTGCCGTGCCAGTGCCGTGGCATTCGACGTATTGGATCGTCTCGGCACTGATGCCCGCAAGCCCTTGCGCCTCAATGATCGCCTCTGCCTGACCCGTAACGCTTGGCGCGAGATAACCAGCTTTGCTGGCACCATCATTATTGATTGCCGAGGCTTTTATGACTGCATGAATGATGTCGCCATCAGCCAAGGCATCGGACAGCCGTCGAAGTACAACCACCCCTGCCCCGCTGCCAAACACAGTGCCAGCGGCGCGGTGGTCGAACGGTCTGCAACGGCCATCGGGAGAGAGGATTTCACCGTCATGATAAATATAGCCGCGCCGATGCGGCAACTCAATCGTGACGCCGCCCGCAAGAGCCATGTCGCACTCGCCGCTCAAAAGGCTCTGGCAGGCATAGTGGACAGCGACAAGCGAGGTGGAACAGGCCGTCTGCACATTCACACTCGGCCCGCGCAGATCAAAGGAGAACGACGCCCGCGTAGACAGAAAGTCCTTGTCATTGCCGGTATGGCGAAGCAGGAACATGCCCGTTTGCTCTAGCAACTGCCTGTTGCTGCAGACGTTGAAATAGAAATAGCTGCCCATACCGCAGCCGGCAAATACACCGACTGGCCCAGGCATTGTGTTTGGAGTACGCCCCGCGTCCTCCATTGCTTCCCAGGTGCATTCCAGAAACTGCCTGTGCTGCGGATCCATGATCGCAGCCTCTTTCGGGCTCAGCCCGAAAAAATCAGCATCGAACATCTCCATGTCGGGCATATCAGATGTCCGCGCAACATATTTGGGATCGAGCATTCGAGCCCGGCTCTCGCCAGCGGCAATCAACTCGTCTTCCGAAAGGTTGCGAATGGATTCAGTGCCTGATCGAAGGTTTTGCCAGAACTCATCTGGTGTTCTGGCGCCCGGCACTCTTAAAGCCATGCCGATGATTGCGATGTCGTTTGGTGAGGCGGTATCCTGATCTTGCATGCGACGCTCTTTACTCTCTCACACGCGGCCCCGATCGAAATTGCTGACAGCAAAATAGAAAACGTGCCTATATTTATTTCATAGCTGCTCTTGGTAAGTAACCGTATGAATTCTATTGAGTTTGTCTTATAAGCAATTTCTATAATTTATGAATATAAATAATATTTAACTGTTTGCAAGCACCTGAAGCCAGTGTATTCAATTTCGAGTAGCCAAACAAATTGGGCACAGAGTATTGCTTATGACTCAGTCTCTTTTCTTCTGGTGTTTATCGCTTCTCAATATTGCACTATTTTCTTTGGCAATCATCTATTCAGCGCAGTTGTTGGCAGCACTGCCATCGCTACGGGCGAAGATACAGCCATCGACTGCACCAAGACCAAAAATCGCCATTCTTGTTCCAGCGCATAATGAAGAAGCAGGACTGAGCGCCTCCCTGACCGCCATTCGCGCAGCGATGGCAGTGGACGATCGCTTGCTTGTCGTCGCCGACAATTGCTCGGACAGGACGGCAATCATTGCACAAACGGCTGGTGCGGAGGTGCTGGAGCGAAACGATACTACCCGAAGGGGCAAAGGATATGCGCTGGATGCGGGCGTAAAATATCTGTCCTCTTGCCCGCCGGATATCGTCGTGCTGATAGATGCGGACTGCTTTCCCTCCCCTGACGCAATCGGCTTCCTCGCCGAAGCGACCGTACAGACAGAAAGACCCGTTCAGGCACTTTATCTGATGACAAACAAGGCAGGCGCCGGGCTCAGCCTGAAGATTGCCGAACTCGCATTCATGCTGAAAAACCGTCTTCGGCAGAGAGGGCTCAATCGCCTTGGCATTCCCTGTCATCTGACGGGAAGCGGAATGGCTTTCCGCTGGGAGGTTATAAGCGACCTTGATCTCGCCCACGGACACCTCGTCGAAGACATGAAGATGGGCCTGGATCTTGCCATTGCCGGATCAGGACCGGTGTTCTGCGAAGACGCCGTGGTGCTGAGCCCGTTTCCGGACACCGTGCAAGGATTAAGCACACAGCGGCAAAGATGGATCGGCGGTCACTTCGAATTGATAAGCACGGCGCTTGCCGGTGTTGCAAGGGCATTGCGCAGAGGCAGGATCGCTGCCGCATTGAGTGCATTGTCGACGGCCATACCGCCGCTTACGTTTCTTCTGCCGCTGCTTGCCATAGTCTTGCTGATGACTGCAGGTTTTACCTGGGCGTTAAAACTTGGCCCTCTCCCGCTCTTTATTGCAGCAGCCAATCTGGCCTTGGTCTGCGGCACGACGTTAATCGCGTGGGTTAAATATGGACGCTCGATTTTGACGCCGTCGGACGCCCTTCGTGCCGTGTCGATCATTGGTCTGCAAATGATACGATCCCCGCAGATGTTGCTCAGCGCACATCGCAATGGATGGGTGCGGACTGATCGCGGACAACCAGGCGAATAAGTCGCTTATTTGTATTCGATCAGCCTGTGGCGACGACTGGTCAAAACGTTGCTGTAGTAAGTCGCCACGCCTCTCATTTCCGCGAACTTCCCGACCACCGACAATGCTGCCTCCGCCCATCTGTTCCGATCTTTGGAGGAGGTTTTCCCTGCCAGTCGCAATACCTGAAGTGGATAAAGCGCCAGAAGCGCAAGAAACGCGGGATGGACGACAGCGCCACCGATCAAGGACGCAGCAGGCAGCACACCACCCCAAAAGAGGCTGCGCCTGACATTGCGAACCCAGATGCGTTTATCGGACATTCTGTGACGGGCCGCGACCTGCGCATAGGCATGGCCGGCGCGAACCGAACGTCGCCACCACTGTGAGAAATATCTGATATTGGCATCATGAAGCGTCATGTCCGCGTCGATACGCCAGATTGTCCAACCGATCTCACGCATCCGCAGGCACATTTCAGGCTCCTCGCCGGCAATCAGATCAGCGGAGTAACCATTGACATCCCTAAACGCCTTAACGCGGATAAGGCAGTCTCCGCCGCAGGCTTCTGTCTCGCCAACCGGTGTATTCCACTCATCGTCACAAATGCGGTTATAGATCGAGACGTCAGGAAAGATTTCCCTCCGACGCCCGCATACGATCGCCAGCCGGTCCTTGTCGCGGAAAAAGTCGCGCGCCTTCCTTATCCACCCATCAACGATCCGGCAGTCACCGTCCACGAACTGGACAAATTCGATATCGGAAGCAATACGCAGCAACGCGGCAAAACCTTCGTTGCGTGCCCGTGCAGCGGTAAACGGAACGTCTGGCGCCAACTCCACGACAGTAAGCCCCATGCTGCGCGCCGCCTCGATACTGCCGTCGGTTGAACCGGAATCGACATAGACCGATCGGACAGCAAGGTCGCCGAGCGAAGCCATGCAATCGATGAGCCTCTGACCTTCATTACGACCGATAAGGACGACACCAACATCATGTGGCGAGGGTTGCGTGAGTGTTTCCATCTCACGAATGTCCAATTGCCATCGATACGGTGGCAAATGGAGTTCCGTAGCCGAGCTCTATGCGAATGAACAACAAAAGCGCGATCAATGCCAGGAAGATGGCGTTGATCAGCAGGTCCTGGTTCAGAAACGAAATTCTCTCGCGTCGCTGACCAAAAGCGATTGGGAAATAGCGGAGCAATTCACTTGCAATGACCGCAAGGATAACGCCGGCCAGACCTAGCCATGCCTGCCCGGCATAGGACAACACCACAAGGGACAGGAGTTTCAGCAGATTGCCCGCCACCCCGTAGGCGGGCTTGCCAACTCCCAGCATGGTATATTCGTTTACAGTGCTCAGTATGCCAAACCACGCGCCGACAAGCAGCATGGACAGCATCCATCCGGCATCATGGTAGCGTGCATCATAGACAATTGAGATCGCAAAATCCGCAGTCGCAATGCCGATCGCAATCGAGGTTGCGGCAAGCAGCAACAGCTTGAAGCGAAGCGGGCTGACCTGCTGAATAAGTGCTGGCCGTGCTTCACTGGCACTGGCAGAAATCAGCGGAAAAACAAGCTGGAAGCTGATGCGACCGATCAGGGTCCCCGGCAGATCGGCAATGATGCGCGCAATCGAATAGACGCCGACCAAAGCCAGCGGAACGGCCTGCGCCAGAAACAGCTTGTCGAAATTTCCGCACAGGAATGCCAGCAGTGACGACAGGAAAATCCATTTACCGAAGGACAGGACCTCACGAACATAGGCCGTGTTCCACTCGAACCAGTTGACGGCGTGAGGCAGCATGTAGCTGGCAGTCGCACGGATGATTGCAGAGATCAGGTTTGCCACCATGATCGCCCACACGCTTGGGTGAATTAGCGCGAGCGTGACAGTGACGATGATGGTCGTGACGTCGAGAACAACCTCAAAAAGGTTGGCCTGCTTCAGCATCATATGCCGCTGCATGTAATAGAACGAGGTGGACGCCGCGCCCAGGATCAGGATGTTCAATGCTGTCACTTGCAGCAGGCTTGGAGAAATGTCGTACAGTGCGCTGAGCGGATATGCAGCAATGGAAAATATGCAGCAGAGAATGAAACTGCGAACAAATTGCAGCGTCCAGACCGTATTTTTGAACGATCGGTTTTCAGCATTCGGATTGCGGACTACCGACTGGCCGATGCCGACATCCGTAACAAGTTCCATGCCGTTTTTCAGCGTAAAAACGATCATCAATACGCCGAACACTTCTGGCGCCACGATACGTGACAGAATGACATTCGACACAAACCGCAAGCACACCGACAGGCCATAGGCACCGACAGTCCACATCGCTCCGGTGACAACACGCTTTTGGGAGAAATTCACAGTTTCGCTCATTTCTCAGCCTTTTGAGGGACGACGAACCCGTTTGCATGTCTCTGTTTTCGAGCGGTCGTCATGATTTACGTCCGAAAAGCCGGGAAAGATCTGATGCAAGCGACTTGATATCGTGCATGCGTTCAACGCGCATTCGGCCCTCTTGCCCCATTTCCGCCAGTCGTTCCGGCGAAGCGGATAAAGCGTCACGCAAGGCGGAGACGAGCGCGACATGGTCGCCCGGTGGAACAAGCCAACCACATTTGTCATCCACCAATTCGGGAATGGCCGCGATGGTGGTCGTGATCACGGGCCGTTGAAGCGCCATGCCTTCCATCAACACGATCGGCAGGCCTTCATGGTAGCTTGGCAACAACAATGCGCGACTGGTCGCAATGAAGGTCCTCACTTCTTCGTTGGAGGCCCAACCGTTAAGGATCACCTGCTCGCCAACGCCGTGACGGGCGATTTCCGCTTCGATCTCCGCCCGGCTCTCGCCATCGCCGATCAAGGTTATGCGAAGCGAAGGAAATTCATCGCGCAAGACGGCGGCAGCGGCAGGAATGTGGACCTGCCCCTTCTGGGGACACAGGCGGCCGACGCAGACAATGTTGAAATTGTCGGCGGTGATTGGCGCAGTCGGCTTGAAATCCTCGAGATTCAGGCCGCAACGCGCAATCTCTATCTTTTTTCGGTCCTCATCGGTCTGGCTAAGGTCACGCAGGACGGATCGGCAGTAATTGGAAATGGCGACGACGAAAGATGCATGCCTGATCTTGAGCGCATAGCTGTTTGCAGACGTGTCAATGAACTCATCGGGACCATGGGCTGTGAAACTGTATTGAGGGCCGCCCATGAGCCGGGCGAGCATGACTACGGCTGCGGCGTTGGTACCATAATGGGCATGGGCGTGGTCGATGCCTGCACGAGAGGCTTTTTGGCGAAAACTTGCGGCCTGCATCAGATAGGCAGCATGGCGCGCAAACCCTCCTCCGGAGTTCGTGACCAATTTCCGCCAGGTCGGCAGCGCCTTTATAATTCCAACGGGATTGAGAAGTAGTTCTCGTATCGTCGCTATCGTCAGGTCTGACAGCTTGCCTTCAAGTATATAGACCGTCTTTTCGGCTTCAGCGATGTCCTTTTGATCGACAAGTTTGTCTGAAAATCGTCGTGCCGCGAAGCGCAATACCGTTTGCCCTTGAACTTCAAGGGCTTCGATCTCGCGACGAATGAAAGTGGCGCTCGGCACCGGGTAAGTATTCAGGAAATAACCTACTTTCATTACGCCACTCCAAACACACACAAAACTCAAGTTACAAATCGCGCTGCTCAAGCACTGTAAAAGCGGGAGAGATGATTTTTTGAAAATGCACAATAAATGGATACGTAGCGCCCAAACAACGCTCACGACAACAAATATATTTCACAAAATACTGAATATCTCTATTGAATTATCAGGGAAAATAATTCAACCTGATACAAATTATGCGGGCAACAAGCTTATTTTGCAACACGATTTCGTTTTGCGAAATCTATTTTTTATAATCTGCCCAGCGAAATATTACCTATATTCAGTGGCGTTTGTTGTTTCGGAGTATACGTCTAGATGTTCAGCTGTATTTTGATTGGCAATGAAGCTTTACTTGTGCAGTGCGGCATTTTGCTCCGAGATAAAGGCTTTGCGATAACTGCAGTTGTGTCAAGCAACGATGCGGCAAAAGACTGGGCAACACAACAGTCTATTCCAGTGATCGAATGGGGTGACGACCTCGAGAAAGCCGTTGGGCACCTCGATTACGACTGGCTGTTCAGCATCGCCAATCTGCGAATGATACCGCAGACGGTCTGGCAGAAAGCGCGACGGGGCGCCATCAATTTCCATGATGGCCCACTTCCAAGACTGGCAGGTCTAAACGCACCGACATGGGCTATTCTAGAAGGGGAGACAACATTCGGCGTTACATGGCACGAAATCACTGAAGGCGCAGATGAAGGTAAAATCTACCGCCAGACACATTTCGACATCAACCCTGACGAAATCAGTCTCACGCTGAACACCAAATGTCTGGCGGCTGGCGTTGAGACTTTTGCCAAGCTTGTCGACGACATCAACAACAACGCACTGACCGGGGTAGCACAAGACTTCTCCCAGCGTAGCTATTTTGCAAAGTCCAAAAGACCTGATGCCGCTGGCACCCTACCGTTTGAAAAATCAGCTGAGGATCTATCTCGCCTCCATCGCGCGCTGAATTTCGGCGCAGGTTACACCAACAGGATGGTGCATCCAAAAATCCGTCATGCTGAAGGCATATTCCTGCTGACAACATTCACAGTGTTGGGACTACCTGATGACCCCAAGCCTGCGGGCTTCATTCGCTCTGTCGGCCCGGACGGCGTGGTTGTCGCGACAGCGACCGACGATGTCCTGATCAATGGTACGATGCAGAGGAATGGTCATGAGGTCCTGCTTTCCGACCACGTAAGGAAGGGCGACAGTCTTCCGCAATTTGCAACTGGCGATCTCGAGGAACTGAATACCGCAGTTGCCGATGTCGTTCGTTACGAAGATCGGGCGAAGGCCAGATTGCTGGCCGCCGAGGACGTCAAACTTTTTGACGTGTCGGAAAGTCCGTCTCACGCGGCTGGTGTTGCCAGCATTTCCATTAACCTGGCAGACACGTTGACGACGAATTTACGGATTGCAGTGATTGCAGCCTTCCTGGCACGGTTTTCAGGTCAGGACAGGCTCGATATTGCCTATTCCTCGCCTAAGGCAGCAGATTATAACAGTCGGTTCCCGGGTTATTTCGCCCCCGATGTCCCTCTGCACGTTGAACTGCCATCGGATTTTCTGGTGTCCGAGTTTGCTGAAGGCCTGGCATCACAGCTGACTGTTTTGCGGCGGGAAGCCACCTATCTCAGCGATCTGCACTTCCGTGAACCGGGTCTGTCCAACAATCGTTTGACAACCTGCATCGTCGAGACCGACAACGGCTCGCCATGGTCCGGCAGCATTGACCATCCGCTGACATTTGTCCTCGACACAGCAACGTCAAGCGCACGATTGGCGTATGACCAATCAAGGGTTCCGGATGCAATCGCGGCGCAATATTGTCGCCACATCGAACTGCTTGCGTCTGCTTTCCTGCAGGATGGCCGCGTCGTTGATCTGCCTTTGATGTCCACCGACGAAATCAAGAACGTTGTCTACGGCTGGAACGATACGGCCCGGGATTACGACAGGAATGCGTGCGTTCACACACTCATCGAACAGCAGGTGAAAGCGACCCCCAACGCCATTGCAGTCGCCTGGCGCAATGAGGAACTGACATATAAGGAGCTAAATGATCGGGCGAACCTGATTGCGAATGTTCTTGTCGACCTCGGCGTTAGACCTGATTTCATGGTTGGTCTCAACCTTCCCCGCTGCAGCAATCTTGTGGTTGGTGCCTTGGCGATCCAGAAGGCTGGCGGAGCATATGTTCCGCTTGATCCTCATTTCCCGGCCGATCGGCTTGCCTATATGGTAGAAGACAGCGGCGCGGCCGTCATCTTGACAAGCCGCATGACCGAAACACCGCTCTTCGCGACCGGCGTCAAAACCGTCTTCATCGAAGATATACTCGAGCGATCCGTCACGACAGACAGACCGGTTACAGAGGTATCGCCCGCCAATCTCGCCTACGTCATCTATACGTCAGGCTCGACCGGTCGCCCAAAGGGCGTGATGGTTGAACATCGCAATGTGGTCAACTTCTTTGCCGGGATGGATGAACGCATTCAGTACGACAAGTCGAGCCAGTCAGTCTGGCTTGCGGTTACCAGCCTATCCTTCGACATTTCGGTCCTGGAGCTTTTCTGGACCCTGGCGAGAGGTTTCAAGGTCGTACTCCATTCTGCCCAGACTCAAAGCCACAAAGGCGGTGATGGTGCCGTCAAATCCGCCCGCGCTGGCAAAGCGCCGATAGATTTCGGTCTATTCTATTGGGGCAATGATGATGGCGCGGGACCGGCAAAATACCAGTTGTTGCTCGAAGGCGCGAAATTTGCAGATGCGAATGGCTTCCAAGCTATCTGGACGCCCGAACGGCATTTTCACGCATTCGGCGGCCCCTACCCAAACCCTGCCGTAACAGGTGCAGCTATCGCTGCCGTCACAAAAAACCTGGCAATTCGTGCCGGCAGCTGCGTCCTTCCGCTCCATCATCCTATTCGCGTCGTGGAAGAATGGGCGGTTCTCGACAATCTCAGTAATGGGCGGGTGGGCCTTGCCTTTGCCTCCGGCTGGATGCCGGAAGATTTTGTTCTCAGACCCGAAAACGCACCGCCGCACAACAAGACCGCGTTGCTGCGCGATATCGAAACCGTGCGAAAGCTGTGGCGCGGCGAACGCATGGAATTCGATTATGGCGGCGGCAAAGCCAGTGTCGTCACACAGCCGCGACCAGTTCAGCCGGAAGTGCCAGTCTGGCTGACGACTGCAGGCAATCCCGAAACATACAGAGAAGCCGCGAGAAACGGCGCACATGTGCTGACTCATCTGCTCGGCCAGTCCGTTGATGAGCTTGCTGAAAAGATCAGCATTTACCGGCAAACACTGGTCGAATGCGGTCGCGATCCCGATGCCTACAAGGTGACGCTGATGCTGCACACGTTGCTCGGTGAGGACCGGGAAGAGGTGCGTGATGCCGCCCGTGGCCCAATGAAGGCCTATCTGCAAAGTGCCACGGCGCTTATCAAACAATATGCCTGGGCATTTCCCGCTTTCAAGAAACCACAAGGCCTGTCCAACGCTCTCGACATTGATCTGCAGTCTCTTGCGGCAGACGAGCTGGATGCCATCCTTGAATTTGCATTCCTGCGTTACTTCGAAGACAGCGGTCTGTTTGGCACCGTCGACGACGCCATGAAGCGTATTGATCAGGTCGCCGGGATCGGCGTGGACGAGATTGCCTGCCTGATCGACTTTGGCGTGCCATCTGAGCTTGTGCTGGAGAGACTGGAGCCGCTGGCCCGGGTGGTAGCACAGGCGCGTGCTGAAACTTCTGTTACGGTTGAGGATGTTGCAAACGACAATAGCTTTGATCAGGACGTGCACCGGCACGGTGTAACACATCTTCAGTGCACCCCTTCAATGGCACGTATGTTCCTGATCAACGAAACAGATCGCGCTGCTTTCGCGCAAATCCGTCACCTGTTTATCGGTGGCGAGGCACTTCAGAACTCTCTGCTTGGCGACATCCGAAAACTGACCAATGCCAGTGTCGAGAACATGTACGGCCCGACCGAAACAACAATATGGTCATCCACAATGACCGCCGACATGTCGGAGATTGTTGTGCCGCTTGGGCAACCGATTGCCAATACACAGCTCTACGTGCTGGACGCATCTGGTGGAGTGGCAGCGCCAGGACAGCCCGGTGAACTTTATATTGGTGGCGACGGGGTAACGCGCGGTTATCTGAACCGCGAGGAATTGACGCGGGAACGTTTCGTTCCAAATCCCTTTGCGCCAGGTCGTATATACCGAACCGGAGATCTGGTTTGCCGCAAGACGGACGGCACCTTGAGATTTCTCGGGCGCACGGATTATCAGGTCAAGGTCCGCGGCTATCGTATCGAACTGGGTGAGATCGAGGCACGGATCGGGTCGTTCCCGGGCGTGGCCGAAGCTGTGGTTGTTGCAAGAGAAGACAGGGCTTCCGACGTTCGTATCGTCGCTTATCTGAGACTGACCGGTCAGCCAATCAACGAAGAGGCACTCAGGCAACATCTCGGTGAAGCCCTGCCTGACTATATGATACCGGCGCACTTCGTGACGCTCAAAGCGTTTCCGCTGACGCCGAATGCGAAAGTCGACCGAAAAGCTCTGCCAAAACCGGATACGGGACCGATTATTGTCTCCGCTCAGGTTTTCGTCGCGCCGGAAAACAAACTGCAATCGGATCTGGCTGAAGCCTACAGCCGAACCCTTGGCATTGAACGCGTCGGTTTAAACGACAACTTCTTTGCTCTTGGCGGACATTCACTTCTCGCCGTGCAATTGCACCGCGACCTGAAAGTCGTCATCGCCCCTGACCTGACAATAACCGATGTTTTCCGTTTCCCGACTGTGCGAGCGCTTGCCGAGCATCTTGCCGACCGCGGAAAGGCAGAAGAACGTCTGAGCCAGGTGGCGGACAGAGCAGCCAATCGACGGGCCGCTCTTGGAGATCGGCGTGCGGCGCTGACACGTTCGCGACTCTGAATGGTGGTGGATGCGCTAAAGTCCCTGTTTCCAGATGACGTGGCCATCGCGCACGACGATCCACGCGCAGCTCGCAGTGGTTTTCTGGACGAAGAAGAGCGGTATGTCGCGCATGCCATTCCGCGCCGCAAACGGGAATTCCATGCTGGCCGCGCCTGCGCGGGAAACGCCATGAATGCCTTGGGCCTGAAACGCGTGCCCATACCCGCTGCAAACGATCGCTCTCCCGTTTGGCCAGATGGTGTTGTTGGAAGCATCAGCCACTGCGATACGCTGTGTGTCGCGGCCGTCGGCCTCAAGGCAGATGGGTACCTGTCAATGGGTCTCGACGTCGAGCCTGCTGAAGCGCTACCTGCTGACTTGTTCGATGCAATATGTACACGTCAAGAGCAGGACTGGCTCGAGGATCGCCCATCAAGCGAGCGTGCTCTTCTGGTGCGGACGATCTTCAGCGCAAAGGAAGCAACCTACAAGTGCCAGTACCCTTTAACTGGCATGATGATGGATTTTCAGGATCTGGAAATCTCGCTTGGCACCGATTCATTTGATGCCACCTTCCGCAAGGACATCAAAGGCTTCACCAAGGGAACTGTTCTTCCGGGCAGCCTTGCAGTTCAAGACGACTACATTTTCGCCGCCATGGTGATGACCACGCAAAGCAGATGGAACTCAAGGTGACACAATGCTCCAGAAAGCAACGCTGAAAGTCCACGAGCCAATCTCTGACCAGGCCAAAGGAAGTGTGCTGTTTGTCACTGCGGTCCGTCTGCGGCGCGGGCCTCGCGGTCTGCAGCTTGATGACCAGACCAGTGCCGGGCTGGTCCGCCACGCCGAAAACTTCCGGCAGGTAAAATTCGCGGGTATTGTTCTGGAAGGCGACCGAGAAGAGAACACGTCGACGACATGGATCGATGTCGTGGACCTCCCTTGTTATGGTCAGCTCAAGTTCATCGAACTGCCCTTTGCCTACAAGGCAAAGGATTTTGCGCGGACCTATCGCAAGACACGAGCGTTGCTGAAAGAAGAGATCCGTAGCGCCGATCATCTCTGCTTTACCGTCGGTTACCTCATCGGCGATTGGGGCGCCATTGCTGCATTGGAATCTAATGCGCAGGGGCGCAAATTCGCCATCTGGTTTGACCGCGTCGAGCATGATGTCATCCTGCGCACATTATCAGCACATCGGTTACGCAGACGCATCAAAGAGCGCGCAACCCTGCCATTGATGAAATGGTACCATCGTTATCTAATCGGGCGCAGCACACTTGGGCTTTTCCAGGGACGTGATACCTACGACACTTATTCTGGGGCGTCTTCCAATCCCCATTGCATGTACGACGTTCATACCCAGGAAGCGGACCAGATCGACGAGCACACGCTGGACCAAAAAATCGAAAGAATTTTATCCCTTGCACCGATACGTGTTTCCTATGTCGGTCGCGCGGCTCCGATGAAAGGTCCGGAAGACTGGGTATCGGCACTGGCAATTGCCGCTCAGGGCAACCCGTCGATCGAAGCCTGCTGGACAGGCGACGGACCATTGCTCGATGTGATGGAAGAGATGATCCAGAAAAATCATTTGCAAGACAAGGTGAAGCTTGCCGGTTACGTCGGCGACCGGGAGGCTTTATTGCAGGCTCTGCGCGACAGCGATATATTTGTGTTCTGCCACAAGACCGCCGAGTCACCGCGCTGCCTTATCGAAGCACTGGTTTGCGGTAGCGCCCTCGTCGGATATCACTCACCCTATGCCGAAGATCTGGTCTCTGAACATGGCGGCGGCGCCCTTGTCTCCCGTGATGACATCGAGGCTCTGGGCCGTCAAATAACCGAGTTGAACAATGATCGCGCCAAACTCGCGCAACTCGTGAGCGCGGCTGCCATTTCCGGAAAACGCTTCGATGAGAAGTCAATCTATCAGCGTCGGGCAACCCTGCTGAAGAGCTATGCATGAGGCGGTTTGCGCTCTTGTCGACTGCCGCCGTTGTGGTGTGCGTCACAGGTCTGATGATCATGACATCGGCAATTTCGACACCATCCAGCAGCGAGGAGCCGACGGTGTATCCATTACTGCCAGCGCCCGGCGAAATGGACGCAAAACGTCATATCTTCGTTTCCGGGCATAGTTTGACCCCTCGCCCGATGCTGGAATTCATGAGCCAGATCTCTGCGGCAGTGGAAATGCCAATCGTCTGGAACGGTCAGAATCTCAACGGATCCTCCATCAAGGACAGGTCTTTCGGAGGTGCCGAAAGTGGTGCCTGGACTGGATTTGATACAGGGACAGATGCAAATGGCGAAACGACAGACGCCCTTGCAGAAATGCAATCTCCGTCAAAGGCAGATGCAGGCAAGTACGATATTCTGCTGATCACCGAGCAACATCGACTGCTGGATTCACTTCTGTGGCAACAGACCGGGACCTATCTGCGCGCCTATCAGGAACGGTTCATACAATCCAACCCCGAGGGAGAAGTCTTCTTCTTTACGCCCTGGATCAGCCTATCCGACAAGAACAATGCACGCGATTGGATTGAATACGAACGCGCAGCCATGCCGGTGTGGCAGTGTGTGGTTGCTAAGGTCAACGACCAGCCATTAAATCAAGGCCCCGCCCATCCTATTCGCATTGTGCCAGCGTCGCTAGCTCTGGCAGATCTTGTCGATCATCTCATTGCAAATCCATCGACATCAGGCTTTGCACATGAGAGCCCCCGCAAGATTGTCGACACCTTTTTCGAAGACGATGTGCACCTCACTGCAGCAGGCAACTATTTCATCGCCGCACTGACCTTTCAGGCAATCTACGGCGAATTGAAAGCTGACGACATCCCGTCTAGCCTTTCAGACGAAAAGGCACGCACTCTCCGTAAACTTGCAGCAGATTTTCTGGCGCGATACCGCACGGACAACCCGACTTTCGACCGCGAGGCCTGTGGTGAAAGACCCAGCCTGTCGTTTATCTTCAAATACACAGGTTACATCGAACGGACCTATGTGCGGCCCGAAAAGGGATATGTCGCGGCGAACGTGCAGAGATTTCGCGACATGTTGCGCTTCATGCGTCAACTCTAAACCAGAACGCGCTTGATAACATGTGAGCCTGCACCCGGCAGGCTCACATCAAAGCTGTTCTAGCGCCTCTTGGCACCAACCAGCAGAGACTGCTTGCCAAGCAAAGCTGCGAAGGGTGAAAAGACCTTCTTCATCCGCGAACGGTCGGCTCTGTTCAAGACAACGCCTGCGATCTTCTCATGAACCGTCGGGTTCATAACCATTGCCGTCTGAAGCATCACACCTGTCAGTTTGCCCCAATCGACGATGAGGATAAATTTATCGACGACCTGCGCGGCATTTTGAAGATCGCCAAGTGCCACAAGTGGCGGCAGATCGAAGATCACCAGATCGTAGTCTTTGAAAACTGCCGAGAGTTTCGGCATTGTCTCAGACCAGAAAAGCTGTGTCGTCACATCCATATCACTCTGATCGCCAAGACGCAGAAATGCGAAGCCCGCCGTCTGATCTTTCTCAATGAGAGACGCAATGTCAGCGTCTGCACCGTTGGCCAGCTCCGGTTTTTCCGTTTCGTCTACAGCAGAAACGAGAAGATGGGAGAGCGACTTGCGGTAGGGATCGGCATCGATGAGCAGAACTTTTTTCCCGGCTCTTGCTTTCATGACCGCAAAATTACCGGCGATGGTCGTCTTGCCTTCTTCGGAAATGGTCGAGGTAAAACCGACAATGTTCGGGCCCTTTGCCTCCGCACTCGTAACAACAGTGTCGAGGTGCCGTAAAGTATGCCAAAGCCCACTCGAAGGCTGGTTGGCAACCGAGTACAACAGATCAACCTTGTTCTTGCGACGTTTTCTCGGCAGCGTTGGCACAAGACCCATGCAGGGTTTGCCCACGATTTCCATAATCTGTTCAGGGCTACGGATCCGCTTGTCAAAAAACGCCAGCAGAAGCGAGATGACCGCTCCGAGCGAAACCCCGATAATGGCAGCCAGGACGATGATGAAGATGCCACGAATGTCGCTTTTGTGGACTGGCGGCAATGCCTCGGAAACGACCTGTGCCTTCGGACCGACTTCCTGCAAACGCTCACGCAGCCAGCTACTTGCCGTTTCTGCGGCCTCAAGCCGGTCCTGCTCCAGCTTTGCCAAATAGGTTTCCGTAACGGTGTTTGCGACTGTCGCGGCACGCTCTGCTGTTTCGGCCGTATATCTGATGCTGACCAGGTTGCTCATGCCCAGCCGTTGAACGTCCAAGGCCCTTCTGAAATCGTCGAGGGCCTCCGCCTCCTGGACAAGCTTGGCAGTCCGCTCTGCCGATGGCGGATTTTCTGCAGTAGCAGGTGAGCTGTCGATGATCTGCAATTTTGAGAGAACGTTCATCAGCACAGAGTCCGACGAGATTATCCGAATCTGCGTTTCGAGGAATGTCGGATCAAACTGCAACTCGGCAAAAAACGCGTCATCGCGGCTCATCGTCAATCGCAGATTGGTAATGTTCAGCGTCGATGATGCCGTGTAAGCCGCGGGTCGATATTGGACGAATGCGACAGCGGCTGCAGACAATAATGCGGCAATCAAGATGATCAAAAAGATACGATTGCGTATCGCTTTCACCATCCAGCGCCAGTCATATGTATTGTCCGTCGATATCGGAAGTGACGGGATAGAATGGGTCTGCATGTTACGCGATAACATCATGTTTGCACCTGTCTGAAGACATCAAGACTGCAGCTGCCATCCCCGCCACATCGCCTAAACACGCACGAATTGATCGTATTATGTCAGGTCTTGTCGGCGAAACCGGCGCGCTTCCCCTACATCGATTTATTACCTGAAAGCTCCACCTTGATTATGTCTCCAGGCAGGATTGGAGTAACCTCGGTCGCCGAGATTTGTTGCATCTGCGCATCCCGGCCCCTTATGATTGTAAACTGCAAGCGCGGCAGCTCTTCCCGCTGTCTTGCTGTCTTGAATTGCTCCGTCTGCAGCGCCGCACCGGTTACCAATTGGCTCAATGAAGTGAGCTGTTCATCAATCTCACGCATCATCGATCTTGCCCGCTGAAGACCTTCCTGAGCCGCCGTTTTACGGGTGCTGCCCAGCGTCTCAATGCGCAGCAATGCTTCCTGCACAGCGCGCTCGGCTCTGACTTTTTCGAACTCTAATAGGCGCTGTTCTCGCTGAATATCGAACAGATCCCGCTGCAACGGCAAGCGACGGTTCGTAGCCAGGCCGGAATTCTCTAGTCTGGTCGCTTTTTCGACTTCGACCTGATACTCGGCAAGCTTGCTCGAGACAGTTTCAAGCTGCATCGCAATCGATGCTATTTCCGTTTTATGCAACTCGACCATCGCGCCCAGGGTTTTGGCCTGGTTTTCGTAGCTGTTGTTATTGGCTGTGAATAACTCTCGTTGTTCATCCAAGGCGCGCGCATAGGATGGCGCTGCATCAGGGGGCGTTGGAGGAAAACCACGTTCGCCGACTTCAGCTTCGTATCGAACCTGTTCGGCCAGCAGCGTAGCTTTTCTCAATTCAGCAACATTCAGCTCTCCAACCCCGTTGATCGAGGTGCGTGCAAGATCCCACTCTGAATAGCCAACAGCGCGATAAGCTCCACCTGCGATGCTCATGGCATTCAACACCAGCATTTCGGGCCTGAATGCATATTCGCCGGGGGATGTGACCGATCCCAGAATATAAAATGGTCTGTAACCAACCACATCAATGGAAACGTCTGGAAGTTGGCGCTGATTTGCTTTCAGCTTCAGTTTTTCCGCAACTGCAGCTGCCAGCTGTGCTGGCTCTAGGCCACGCGCCTGGACTTCACCGATCAGTGGCAGCGCTACACTGCCGTTTGCGCCAACCGACAGTTCAACATTGAGTATAGGCCATTCCGCTACGTAAACACGCAACTTGTCCTGAACATCGAGCTTGTATTCCGCTGCCATGGACGGCGCTAACGACAGAAAATATACCACCAGCCAAGATAATATAAATTTTAATGTATTCGCGGGTGTTCGAAAAAATAAGATTGCATGTTCGAATTTTACACAATTACACATTCGAACTCCTGTTAGCACATATTTTTATGTAATCTCGTACGCGGAATTTCGGTAGAATCTTCAGACCATGAGAATTAATACATAATGTATTACGCATGTTTGTTGAGTAAATACAAAACGAATCAGAAAATCAACGAAAGTATTGATAATTCGACGTGTCAATATTGAAATATTCGCTTTGGCGCGCGCGTTGACGTGTTGCCACACCAATCACCAAGCCAAATGTCATTGCCAGCAAATACTGGATTTCCTTGGTGAATATGATCCATTCGAATCCAGAGTGGACGTAGGCGACGAACATCGCGATCGCGCACCCCAGCAGAATCTGGCCTTCTGTTTTGTCGTGATTTCGAAAGCCGGCTACAAATGCAAGTAGCATCGGCGTGAACACCATCAGACAAAAAGCAACCATACCAAGGTAGCCGGTCTCGGCACCGGCCAACATGTAGGCGTTGTGCACGATGGCGCGCCGGTTTCCTTCAGATGGGTCCACGCCAGCACGGTCGGAGTAGCCCATGGATTGGGCTGCATAGACGTAATGGTTTGCGCCAACCCCCATCGGGAAATCGTGAAGCATGAAAAGAGCCGCCTGATTAAAGGCCGCACGCTCGTCATAGGCGTCTTCATGGAGCGGACTTGCTTCAAAGCGTTTTTCGAATGTCGACACAGCGACCGGCAGCAGCATGACTGCCACCAGAACCGCACCACCGACGACGGCGATCTTGCGTCTGGTCAGTCCGATAAGCGCCATTAGCGCGAACGTCAGGGCAATTCCAAAACCGGCCATTCCCAACGAGGCGCGCGACGCGGTGAAGATCAATATCGTCAACATGACGAGCACCGACCCAACCAGATAGAGCAGGTTCTTGCGGCCCGACAACAGCATGACAAGGTGCGGGAAAAGCACGAAGTGCACCGACATGCCCAAAGTGTTCTGATGCACAAAAAGCCCGGTATTCTGTGGAAGGCCCAACCCGAAACGCTGCCAGACAACTGCGATGAACTGGCCGACAATCCCGATCATCATACCTTTGTAAATCAGCGACGGAACTTCCTCGTAGGCGCTGGCCCTGGCAACAACAACGACGATCAGGAACATCCTGAGATATTGCCAGACGCCGAAAAATGCAGCCATTGGCTCAGGCGCCTGCGTGACCGAAAGCATCAGAACAAATATATAGATAAGCATCGGCACATAATAAGCTTTGGGCGAATGCTGCGTTGGCAAGATCAGCAAAGCTATGAGGGCCATGAAATCGAGAATGGAAACTTCCATTCCCATGACAAAACCGCTCCACTCCTCCCAGGATACTATGCCAATATCCAGAAGAGGTACCGCAGTCAGGTAAAATGGAAAACTTCCGAATGATATCCAGAATATTCTTGACACAAAAGCGTATCGTCGCACCAATAAACTTATTGGAAAAATGCTGAGTAACAGAAGAGCGGCAAATGCAAACTTCAAAACTGTATCTCTGACGATTAACAATGTTGCTATCGGTCAATACAATTAACACATAGCTTGCGACATGAAAGGTCTTTGGTGCCGTGAGATTATTTTATTTGATAATTTTCTTAACGTGCATTGTAACAGCACCTTTTTCTGCTTCATCTAAAGCATTGGCGAGCAGCGGAATTCGTATTCACGAAATTACCATGGCTGCTCCGGATATCATTGCAGTCGAAATTCGAGACATGGATTTTCGTGTTGGCCGTATCATTGAACTTGATGCGCCTGCATCTGCATCCGTCGGCTCCTGGATTTCTTACAAAGACGAATGGGGCATGGTTATCGGGCCAGATCGTCGACATCTGCGCATCTCCGACACCCCACCCGACCAATTTCTTGATCGCGCGAAGTTTCTGAAGCAAAGCAATTATCAGCTGGACGGCGCAGCACGCGTTGTGGCGGTCTACCGCAAATCCGTGCCCTACAGTTCTGGTTTTTATCGCGGCGACAGCGGCGCAACCGAAACAGGCGCCTCGTTCAAACACACATTTTATCTCAAACTGGATCAGCCACTCAGCGAAGGAAAACATACGATAACGTGGCCCGAGGGTGTATTTCCACCAACGGATTTTGTCTTCGACACGCTCCAGACACGCGCAATTGCTTTGCGTTCCACCTTTGTAGGACACAGGCCGGAAGACCCTTCCAAAATTGCCTATCTGGCATTGTGGCTGCCGGAAGGACCAAAGCACGGCGCAGTGGACTTCCGCAAATACGGCATCGATACTTTCTCGCTCATTGATGAGACCGGCCTAGAGGTTTTCACGGCTCCGGTCAGTCTTCGCAGCCAGCCCGACGATCCCGAGCCGTCAAACGGGCTTCCTCAGCCACTCATCGATTACGCAGAAGGCGTACCCTTTCCGGTTACGGCCATTCGTCCGGGAGCAGAACCCTACATTATGGCGCCGGGCCACGAACTGCAGACCGGGCAACGCGTCGCGCTTCAGCGACTGCGTGGCGAACAGGATGCAAAAGCCGTGTTTGCAACAATTGCAAGCACTGACGCCGACGGCTTCACTTTAAGCGATGTCAGCGAACCGCTGCCTGATGTGATCGAACCCGGAGCAAATGTCTCACTGACCTATAAATCGAACCGCGCCGGAACGTACGTGTTTGAGCTGGATTATTCCGCATGGCACAATCCGGGCAAATACCGCCTGCGACTGCCTGGCATTGGTGTGAGTGACACATTCGAGATTGCTGACGACCGCTGGATGGCGTTGGCCCGCAATGGCATGGCTGGGCTTTACAATCATCGCAGCGGCATCCCGCTCGATAACCGTTTTGGGTTTGAACGTCCGGAGGCTTTCCGCCCCGGCCCAAAACTGCAGATACTCGAAAGTAACCTGCCACTTGTCTGGACGCCGAACTGGTACAACGGTTTTGTGCCGTTTGAGGAGGGTTCAAATGCCTCCTGGGTTACGACCAATGTTGCGCCCGATGACTATTGGGGCGGTTACATGGATGCAGGAGACTGGGACAGGCGCATTCAGCATCTTTCGGTTTCAGAGGCATTCCTTGAACTTGACGAGTTTCTTCCCGCGAACAAACGCGCAGAACTGCTCGGGATTCCAAAATCCAGTGAACTTTTGCCGGGTTACGAGAGCCTCGACGGCGCACCAGACCTTCTACACGAAGCGGTCTGGAACATTGATTTTTACCGACGCCTTCAACTGCCGGACGGAAGTGTACGCGGCGGCATTGAAAGTACCGGGCATCCATTATCCGGTTCGACGAGCTTTCTGGAGCATCTGAAGATATTCACCTATGCGCCGGACCATATCTCTACTTACAGATATGCGGCATCTGCTGCGCGACTTGCCCGCTTGCTGCGAGAAGCCGGTCAGCAAGACCTGTCGGAAACCTATCGCCAGAGCGCGCTGAAAGCCTGGGATGCCGCAGAACGAGGCTTCGAGAACCCGGACGAATTCTACGCCAGATCGATCGAGGCAGGAACGAAGGCCGGCACGTTTTCTGCCATATCGTGGGAAGACCGCAAGGCCGCGTTGCAGAAAGATGCAGAAGGACCGCGCATTGCGGCAGCGGCTTCGCTGTTCAGGCTCGACAACAATCCATCCTTCGCCACCTTGGTCGAAACCGCGTGGAAAAAAGAGGGAGACGTTTATTTCCAGAAAGGCGATGGCGCCTGGGACTATCACCAAAGCGGTCATGCCGACCCAACATTGCGTGACCAGATTGAAAAAGCCTTTGTCCGCGAGGCCGGCACGCTTCTTTCTGTGCAATCGTCACTGGCCTATCCAAGCATGAAACATCCTTATGCGCCAGCAGGCTGGGGACAAGGCGGCCCGCCCGATTTCGGTCAAACCCTGCTCCTGTTCCGCGCCTATCAGATCAGCGGTGATGTCCAGATCATTCGCCTGTTGCAGCAAACCATGCATGGCCTGCACGGCGCAAACCAGCTTGGTATCAGCTTTACGACCGGGATCGGCCCTAGACAGATCGAGCATCCTTTGCACGAAGATCATCGCGCCATGGGCGTGGCGCCGCCACCTGGGATAACCATCTATGGCTGGGCGCCACAAAACGCCTCTGCATATGGCTGGGTTTTTGGGCCCTCATGGTCGCCTCTGGCAGAAGTGGGACGCCCCGACGCGGTTGCGCAGCGCAAGGTCGAGCCAGATCGCTTTGCCCTGCCCTTCTTCGAATACCTGATCGAACATCCAGCCATCGTTATTCAGCAGGAATACACTGTCGATCAAACCATCGGTCCGGTGACATTCATAGCGCTGTTTCTGGATGCAATTTAGGACGGTCACCCACTGGAATTCAACATAGCTTGGGATTGTAGAATAAACGGATGACACACTTCGTAAAAACCAAGCTTCAAGATTCTGCCGCCTCCATCAAGCTAAAGGCGCTAATAAAGACAGCGATCCTTGAAGCCTCCTCTTTATGGACAGCCAGTGGCCTATACAAAAAATCAACAACGCACGGAGTCATTTTTACGCTGCACCATGTCCGACCAAGCCAGCCCGGCAGCAATCCATCGCAGAAAAACCTGGAAATCACGCCTGATTTTCTTGATCTGGTGATCAGCACACTCCGCGATTTGGGATACCGATTTATACGGCTTGAGGAGCTTGAAACGGCAGCGAAAGATCCCTCAGCCCAACCATTCGCGGTGTTCACATTGGACGATGGATATCGCGACAACGTGACATACGCGCTTCCAGTGTTTGCCCGACATCAGGTTCCCTTTACAATATTTGCATGCTCAGGCTTCATTCAACGGACCCACAGCATGTGGTGGGAAACGGCCTTTGAACTCACGCAACAAGGGCATTCTTTGCAGTTCGATTTCGGTGACGGCCGCGAGCAGGTAAGTTTGGCATCGCCAGACGCCAGAGAAGCCGCATATCAACGCCTGTCTCGTTTCATTATGAACTCTGATGAAGCAAAAGCCATCGACCGGCTCAATCAGGCTGCATCAGATTGCGGTATTGATCCTATGAAGCCCGTTGACGAGACGATCCTCGATGAGGCCGAACTCGTAGCACTTTCTCGCCACCCACTGGCTACGATCGGCGCGCACTCCGTCAGTCATCGGGCAATGGCCAGGTTGAACCACGATGAACTGACAGAAGAACTAACATCATCGCGCCATTACCTGGAAACTTTATTGTCTCAGGAAATCTGTACTTTCGCATTTCCCTACGGTCATCGTGCTGAGGCAGGACCAAGAGAGTTTACGGCCGCAGGTACGTCAGGTTTTAAATTGGCGGTTACCACAGTGCAGGCGCCAGTTTGCAATGAGGACGTAATGTCGGCATTGCAACTTCCGAGAGTCAACATCGATGGTCGCTGGCAACGCCGCAGATATGTGGCCGCACTCGCATCGGGATTGCCGTTCCGGGTATTGGGAACCTTCGCCAACAGTCGATGACTGGATCTTGTTGGCAACAGTAGGTGTAATTATGAACACCTTAAATATTTCAGAGAGATAATACTGCTTGCGGCTCGGAATTATTTTACATACTGAATAACATATCACCATTAGGCGCTTGGGTTGAGGCCGAAGTTTATGAGCATGATTTCACCGGTGCTTTGGCTTTTCTCTATATGTACTGCGATCCCCACGGCTCTATATGGAATAGAAGTTTCCATGTCTTTCCTGAGACGGCAAGTTGCACCAACTCCTGCCGAACGCCTCCCAGCCGTCATCATTATTCCAGCCCATGATGAAGAAGAGGGAATTGCAAGAACGGTGGTCAGCGTAACTTCGCAAATGCGCCCATTCGACCGGCTTTTGGTTGTCGCCGACAATTGCACTGATGCCACGGCTGAAATAGCAAGAGCCGCTGGCGCCGAGGTGCTGGAGCGAACTGATCTTAAGCTTCGTGGCAAGGGTTATGCACTGGATGCGGGATTGCAGGCCATTGCGCAAAATCCACTACCCTTCGTGGTTTTTATTGATGCGGACTGCATAATCGAGGCGGGTGGGCTCGACGCGCTCGTCAGGGCATCAAATGCCCAGAGTGGAGCAGTTCAGGCCGTCAATCTGATGCTTGCGCCGACCGGTGCGAGCATCGGGACCAAAGTTGCCGAGTTTGCTTTTCTGATCAAAAACAAAGTACGGCCAAAGGGGCTGGCGCGCATGGGCGTCGGATGCCAGCTCACCGGGACCGCCATGGCGTTCCCATGGGCCCTTATTCGCGGTGTGAACGTCGCGAGCGGAAACCTCGTTGAAGATATGAAGCTGGGACTTGATCTCACGCTGGTCGGAAAGCCACCGACACTCTGCGAGACATCATATATCTATAGCTTTTTTCCGCAATCCAAGACTGGAGCGGCAACCCAACGGCAACGTTGGGAAAGTGGGCATATTGCGACCATCTCAGAAGCGTTTCGCGCTTTGCCCAAGGCTCAAATCCTCAAAGAGCCGAAACTGGCGCTTTGGATGCTGGATCTACTTATCCCACCTTTGAGCCTGCTTCTTTTGAGCTTGGTCATTGTCGGCATGACTGAAATCGGCCTGATCATTTCATTCGATATGCCCGCTGGCCCATTCACAGTGACAATGCTTGCACTTATGTGGCTGCTCGGAACAACAAGTTTGGCGTGGCTAAAGTACGGAATGACAGCTTTACCGCCTAAAGACCTTATCCAGGTCCTGCCCTACGTCTTCAGTAAAATACCTCTCTATCTTACCATAATTGGTGGTCGGCAGAACAAAAGCTGGATCAGAACAGACCGTTCCAACGGCAGCGAACCTTTTTAATATAGTCATGCTTACTAACTACACGCGCGGTTCGACGACAAACGTAATTATCATTAGTAATACTAAGTACATCAAAAGACGTCGATAAATTTATTATTTAGCAGCCTCCCCTCTCTCCGAGTAGCGATGAGATAGCATCATGCATCTCAAATAAGAAATTCCAGACGACAAACAATTTCTTTCACAAGGAAATTGTATTGACTCGCTTCACAACAATACTGCATTATTAATAATTGCTTAACTAAATATAAAATTACAAAACGCATAATTTTTTTCGGGGGGAACGACGATGGAAAATGTGTCGATCAATGCCGACGCGTGGGAAGTCAAACAACGGTTTCTGGATGTTCCGTACAACACTTTACGGTTTCATGAGGTTATTGCCGCAATTGAGGGCGTCAAACACACCGACGGTTTTTTTTACATCGTTACTCCGAACGTCGATCATGCCGTTAGATTACGCGGCGATAACATCCTGCAGAACATTTACGAACAGTCCTGGCTTTCTCTATGCGATAGCAAGCCTATTTCCTGGATGGCGAAATCCCTGTCTTTTCCGTTGCCGCTCGTTACCGGCTCAGATCTGACGGCATGTCTTTTTCATGAGGTAATTCAGCCAGGGGACCGCGTTACTTTGATCGCTCCTTACGAGGAGGTCGCACAGCGCATGATTGAACGGTTCCCGGACGTCCACATTACCTACCACGTGCCGCCACGTAATGTGATCACCAATGAAGAGGCGATGCGCGCCTGTGCAGAATTTGCCGCCCGGGACAAGCCAAACTTCATATTCATTGCTGTTGGCTCACCACAGTCTGAGCTGATCGCTTACGAAATATCACACACAGCAGGCTCAACCGGCGTTTGCATCTGTTGTGGAGCATCTTTGGAATTCATCACAAACCTTCAGACAAGGGCGCCATTCGTCATGCAGAAATTCGGGTTTGAATGGCTCTATCGGCTGATGTCCGATCCCCGCAGGCTCTGGCGCCGCTATGTCTATGCGGTCCCGCCGCTTGTTCGGATGTTTGCCGCGGAAGCCATGATGCGCTCAAAATCCCGGCAGCGGGCAAGATCGGAAAAGAATATCGTCGAAAAACAGCTTGAAAAGCACAAGACCGCTTGAAAGCGATCATTTCCTGAACGCGAAGGCCGAGACGCCTCAGCGCCGCTATTATGGCTGCCGTTTTATCATCGAGAAAAGCCGTTGGTCCTCGAAGCGTCGCACGCTCGCGCGATGGATCAACTGAGCGGCGACAACAACAAACGGAACTGGCCAAACCAGGCACAGAAGCAGCCCCACAACATACCTGCCCCAGGGCAGTTTTCGCCGTGCAGATTCAACTGAGTTTGCGATGGCAAAAATAGATGCGATCATCAAATACAGGATCCCAGCTATCGTCATACCAATACCTTCCCGTCACAGCCAGAATGACAACGCCCCCGCGTCAAGTACTCACCTAGCCAAAGTAGCTAAAGCACGATTCGGCATCTGTTAGAAATACCAGCCGTGCCTTTCGCGAAGCTTGGTAATTACGCACTGTGGCTTTTTCATTGCGAAATTTTTGCTTTTTCAGTGGAGAGCCTCCCCTTTTTTAGGGGGGCTGGAGATAGGCAAGAGGCTTCGCCAGAGATCGCCGGCAAGCATCCAGATGCCACCAACGCCTGATGATCGCAGGTGGATTGGATGAAGCGGCGCGCGCGGATCTAACTGGCGTTGCTCGATCTGGTTAAGGGCATTGTGTGCTCGACGCACACAGTAAAACCCCGATCTGACCAGTTGATAGCAGTTAAACAATCAGATCGGGATGAGTGGTAAACGGCACCGCCTGTTAGACGACGCTGCTGGAAATCAAATCCGCTTATCAGGCGGCAACGCTCACGTCATCAAGCAGAAAATGCACGATGACGTATTTGGACTGGCGCACATTTCCACTTTCTGATTTTTCTTCAACGGTGCCGCCATCGGCTGGATGCCAACGCTGATAATGCGGGTTGTTCGCGATGAGCGTAATTGCCTTTCCTGCCGACTTGCCGTCGAGACGATAACGCGCCTCTGCAAGAGGCCAGATGCGCTCATAATCCTGTTGCAGCATTCGAACTTTTAAAGCCTTACGAAGAGCTTCCGGGTGAGAGGTCAGGTCATCTGAGGCATCTCCTGTGACATCAAGCGTCACCTCCTCAGCACCCTGTAACAAGGAATTGTATTCTTCCGGCCACATTCGTTTCATGAAACTGCTCCTCCAAGCTTACTCCACACCATGAATGTAGCGCGTTTGAAACGGTAAGCAACGGCGATTTATCGTTGTTTTGCGGACAAAAAGTCGCGATCTGTTTCCGCTGGAAATAACCGTTCTGGACGACGGTCACATGTATTACGCGGCGACTTCTCAGGCGGTTCGACCAACGCATGCCACGTGAAAGTGCCGTTAATCCCCAGTTACTGCGGCGGCGATGGTGTCACGCAACCAGCGGTGTGCGGGTTGCGAGTCCAGTCTTTTATGCCAGCGCAGGCAGGTGGCGATGCGAAGGGCAGTTCGCGGATAACAAGACGGCCATCCGTGCTTATTGCCTTGGCAATAGGCCGACGCATGACCACAAGCATTTTTTGTTGTTGCAAAGCGGTCGTGCAACCAAGCAATGCAATGCGGTGCCGAACGTCACGGCTAACCAAATGTTCTGCCAACCACGTGAGGCTCGATCATCGTTCGACGTTATGCAGACTTGGGCGTATGCGTGGGCAAAGTTTGCCCACGCCGCGACGAGGATCACAATCGTGCGCCACCTGTTGCGTCAATCATCTGTCCTGTCGTCCAGCGGGCCTCTTCCGACGCAAGAAACGTGATGACATCCGCAATGTCATCGGCACGTCCCAGACGGTTGAAGACCGACATCGCCTCGGCGCCTGCACGTGCCTCCGGCATTGCCAGCCATTCGGCATTCATGTCTGTCTCAGTCACGCCGGGTCTGACCACATTGACGGTAATTCCGCGCTTGCCGAATTCCGGCGCAAGAGCAAGAGTAAGCGTTTCGAGAGCACCTTTTGATGCCGCATAGGCAGGGTGGGTTGGTGCTGCAACACGCGCAAAACCGGTCGAAACATTGATGATACGCCCATTGTCGCTGATATCATCAGCCGCAGCCTGTATCAGGAAGAAGGGCGCTTTGAAGTTGATGGTCATCAACTCATCGAATGCAGCTTCGGTCGTGTCACCTATCGATGTTGCCGTTGCAATCCCGGCATTATTGACGAGAATATCAAGCGCCGGTTTACCAGAAAACGCGATCGCAGCCTCCTTGAACTGCTGCCACAGGCTGTCTGTCGCTTGTTTGCCCTTGCGCAGATCGGCGCCGATGGCCACCGCTTTTGCGCCCAGCGATTCAATTTCGCGGACAGTTGCCCGTGCGGCATCTGCATTGGCAGCATAGTGGACAGCGATAAGACCCGCACCTTGCCTGGTAAATGCCAGAGCGGCAGCCCGGCCGATGCCACGGGAACTTCCTGTAATCAGGGCGGTCTTATTGGATAGTTTCTTGAACATAAATCACTCCGTTGCGATTTAACTAGCGAACGATATAATAAAACTGCTGAATGCATGTCAATATTTTTATAGGGATCGATATAATAATGTCTGAAACGGTGCGGAAACGCGGCAGACCGCGCGTGCTCAATCGGGAAACTGGACTTGAGGTTGCAGCCAATCTGTTCTGGGAGCGTGGCTACGAGGGCACATCGATTGCCGATCTCACCGCCGCCATGGGCATCACACCGCCATCGCTCTATGCAACCTTCGGCTCCAAAGAAGAACTATTCCGCATGGCGCTCAACCACAGCATCAGCCAGCAAAACAGCCAACGCCTACAACTGCTTGACGCAAAAAGTCCCGTTTATGAAACGCTCAAATTATTCCTTTATGACATCGCCGAAGGAGACACCCAGCCAGACAAGCCGCGGGGCTGTATCGTCTCAACGGCCGTTTTGCAGCACTCGGAAGAAAACGCCTCAGTGGCCCGGACAACGGCAGCACTGCGCGAAGCCTCGATACAGGTTCTGAAGAGCAGATTTGACCGCGCAGTTAGCGAAGGTGAACTACCTGAGGGAACGGATACAGACACACTGGCCCGTTTCTACGGTGCTGTCATGCAGGGCATGTCCGCTCAAGCCTGCGACGGCGCATGTACGATAAGATTGAAGGCACTGGTCGATATCGCCCTGAATGCATGGCCCGGCAAGCGCTGACATTCGCCAAAGCCACCCTTTGCGCGAAGAGCGCGTTGTCATTCGAGTGTTTCGCCCAGCGTATCGGCAACAAAGGCACCGCGCTGGCCCATGGGTTTGGGCGAGCCGGTCGTCGTGTCGCGCGCCGTCTGGTGTTCCAGCTCTGCGTTTATCTGGGCACCGACGATCAGGATGATGACGGAAATCCACACCCACACCATCAGACCTATCAGGGCGCCCAGTGTTCCATATGTCGCATTATAATTCGCAAAATTTTCAAGGTAATAGGAGAAAAGCAGCGATGCGACGAACCATAGAGATGTACTAAACAAGACCCCCCAGTTGATCCACCTTAGCTTGGCTTGCTCACGGCTGGGGCCGAACCGGTAAACTACGGTAATTCCGAAGCCGACGAACAGGATAAGGAACGGCCAGCGCACGAACCGGGCAAGCATTTCCTGCCACCGGTCAAGCCACAGATAGGTAAGAGCCGCCGGCAGAACGCCAATCGCCGCAATGATCACGATAACGACGATTAGGGCACCAAAAGTAAATGTCAGGGATAGCAGGTTGAGGCGAAAAAAATTACGCTTCTCGCTTTCCTGATAGGCGACATTCATCGCTTCGAACAGCGCTTTCATGCCACTATTGGCACTCCACAGTGCAATGATGAGACCGCTGACGAAAGCGATGCTCAGCGTTGAACTCTTTTGCTGGGCAAGCGCATGCAACTGGCCAAGCACGATGTCAAAGGACCCAGGCGGCAGGATCCGCGCCAGAAAGCTGATATGATCGACGATCGTCACCGGATCAGCGATAAAGCCGTAAAGGGCCACCAGTGCACCGAGGGCAGGAAACAGCGATAGAAGCAGGAAATAGGTAACGCCAGCTGCGATCAACGTGACCCGATCAACCATAAGCGCTTTGACGATACGCCAGAACACATCGCGCATACCCTTTGCAGGGATTTCGTTGGGCGCATCTGCATCCCGTCCTATCGCCTTGTCGAGATCACGTTCCAAATATCTGCCTATCCATCATTCACATGTTTCTCATCCACACCAACGCCTCGGATGCGCTCCACATCAGCGCCACCGCCCCCATTGATGGCGCACGTCCCTGCATTAATCCGGGCTGGAAATCGACGGTGGGCGAATGTCCACCGCAGATTTTTTGCCGCTGTTGTCCTTGGCAAATTCCTCATCGGCGTGTTGATTGGCTTTGGTCGCCTGTTCGGCCTGCTGGTCGGTCATTTGATGCTCTTTTTCAGCACGCAGCCAATGATCGTTGTGAAAACCGCTTTTGCGGCCCTCTTCCTCCCAGATTTTATAGGCCAGTTGGCGGATTTTTTCTTCCCTGTCGGTCATGACACTTCCTCCCTTATTGTTACGTCCAACCCCGTCGAAACCGAGTTGTTCCGTATTCCAGAAGAGAAAAATGCAAGACGCTTAATATCCTGTCATTTCAAGATATCCGCGACCCGACACACTGCCTTCAAACGTGATCGGACCTTCCCAATAAGGCGTGGATGTCGCCATCCATGCCTGATCGTTGAGTGCCTTCGTTGTGATGTCTAGACCGCGACTTGGAATTCGTACCCGCCACTCCACGGGGATCGACTTGCCGTTGACATCCGCAGATCTAAGCGGTTCAAAAGACACATCGCCGGAAGCGAGCGGCGACGGCGTGCCATCAGCGCTGATCCAGTTTGCGGATGTGTAACCTTCACCGCTGTCACGCAGCCTGAAAGCCATGACTTTTTCCCCGCTATCCAGATGCAGTGAAAACCAGTCCCATCCGGTCTGGTCGGCAGCAAGCGGCTGCGATGACCATTCACGGTCAAGCCAGGCCTTTCCCTTCACTTCGACAGATTGCCCGTCAAGCTCCACCCGACCGGTGACGGCGTAGAACGGCTGCGAATAATAATAGCTTGCCTGCCCAGCCAGTGATTTTACCGAATACCCGTGGTCGCCCTGCAGTGTCAGCGGCCCCTGTGCTTTCAGGGTCAGATCATAGGAAAAATCCTTGCCACTGGCCTTGAGTGATACGCCATCTAGACCGTCCTGCTCGGCCGTAACGACACTCTTCATCTGCCAATCATCAATCCACGCAGCAAATGGCTCAGCTGCTACTCCCGCCTGCCCCACACCACCTCGGCCAAATTTTTCGGCGACATGATGGCTGGTTGCGGTCGTAAGGGCCGCGTGACCAATCCATATTTGCGGGTCGGACCAGCCTGCCCGTTCTTGCGGGGCAAGTGCCGAACGGAATAATGTCCATTGAGCACCCAGCGGACGACCATCAACCGTCTCCAGATTGGCCGTGACATACCACCATTCGATCCTGAAATCGGGATGCGCAGCGTGATCACGTGGAAACTGCAACGCCACGCCTTTTTGCGGCACGGTAAACCCCTCGGCATTTGAACCGAGCCCAGCGAAACCCTGCGCAACAGCGGCAGCCGGTGCAGCCGTGATCAAGGCGAAGACGATAAAAAACGCCGCTCTAACGTTCATTGGCAAACACCCTCAGCAGATCGGCAGGATCAGTTGTGGCCAGTCGTCGCACCGGGATCAGAACCGAAATCAAAGCCGCCAGCAGCGCAACAACGCCAAGCTTCAGCCAGTCGAATGGAAACAGGATCAGGGGCAACCGCCAGCCAAAAGCTTCGACATTGACGATTGCAAGCAAAACCCATGCAAGCGCCAGTCCGACGGGAACCGCTGCGACAAAGGTAGCCAGCCACAAGGCGATCGTTCGGACGATTTCGAGCAGCGCGAGATCACGGCGGCGAAGCCCCATCGCCCATACGGGAGCAAGCTGCGGCAGTCGAAGTGCTGACAATGTCAGCAGACTGGAAAACATTGCAAATCCGGCGACCGCAAGCGTGAGAATGTTAAGCGCGCCGGTTACCGCAAATGTCTGCTCAAAGATCGCCGTCGACTGCCGTTTCAGGGCGGCCTGATCGATGACGTTGCTCTCTGGCAGGCCAAACTCTTCTGACAGCTTTTTTCTGAATTCCGGCACCTGTTGCGGTTTCATACGCAAACCATACCGAAGTTTCGCCACATCGGGATAATGCCGGACAAGTGCATCGAGCCCGATCATGACCTGGCCACTTGGATTGCCGTAGTCAGAGAACACGCCAACAATCTCTGCCGACCAACCACCGGGCAGGTTAATCCGTTCACCAAGGTTTGCCTTGCCGGTTCGCCAAAGCTGCTCATTGACAAGCGCGCCTTGTCCTTTGGCAATCTCGTCCCAGGTCGAGGTGGAGCGAGCAATCAAGGGCCAGTGGTCGCGGTAGGTGGCATCATCTGCAACACCTGAAATCTGTATGTGTCTGCCAAGCACCTCACCTTCCGTGCTCCAGATCGGCAGAATCGCCGTGACATGTCCGGGCAGCCAGCCACGCAGCCTCTCGGCTTCCGCCTCATTGCGCGCCGTAACATACACCTCCGCGGCAAGACGCTGATCCAGCCAGCCCAAGAAGGTCTGCCGAAAACTGGACACCATTGTTCCGACACCAACATTGGCAGAAAGCGCCAGAAGCAGCGCCATCAGTGCCAGGGAAAGGCCGGGCAATTGCTGGCGCGTGTCAGCCCAGAACCACTGCATGAGAACCTGTCGGGACATGTATTGTCCAGCAGCCATCACCAGTGCCAACAGGGCTGGCAAAATAAGCGCTGCACCAAGCAGCAGCGCCCCAAGCACGGCAAAACCGGAGTAAAGTCCCTCGCCGGCGACTGCGATAATCGCAGAGACAAACAGCAAGGCAACGCCAATGCCTGACTGAACCATCAGCCTTTTGGTCGACACGCGCGCCCAGGCTCTTTGTTGGGCAGCCGCTAGTATCGGCATTTTCCAGACATGCAGCAGATGTTGCACCGACGACAAGGCTGTGCCAGCCAACGCCATGGCCAGCCCTGCCAGCCACCATTGCGGTCTGATCGAAAGTCCACCTGCGACACTTGCCCCGTAGAGACCGCTCAATGTCGCCGCGACACCAGGCAGGAGAGCAGATGCTACGAGGTAACCCAGCACGACGCCCAGCACACCTGCGAGAATGGCAAAGGCAATGGTTTCGATGGCAAGCATTGTCGTGAGCGAGCGCAGCGATACTCCAAGCGACCGCAATGTTCTAAAGGTCGCGCGGCGTTGCTCAAAAGACAGGCCTGTCGCCGAATAGACGATGAAAAGGCCGACTACGAATGCCAGAAAACCGAAGGCTGTCAGATTAAGATGAAAACTGTCGGTCAGCTGGGCAACATCAGGTCGCCCGCCGGCATCGCGCACCATCAGCTCCGGCGCTATGGTTGTGATGGCTTCAAGCCCTGCTTTCTGGTCAGGCGAGATCACGATCCTGCTCAGTTCGCCATTGCGGTTCAGCAGCCGGTCGGCAACACTAATGTCAACAAAAGCTGCGCCATCAGGAAGATCCGCCTCTATTTTTACCGATAGACCGGCGGTATCGGTCAGGCGTGCGGCAGTCGCAGCCGACACGATCAACTGACCAGGCGAACGGACAAATTCGGTGAGACCCGCTGCACTAGACACTGGGGTAATCTGTGCTTGCGAGGGCATGCTCAGTGGATCGATGCCAATCAGCCGGATGCGCGTCTGACCAAACCTGTAGTCACCCTCGATAACCGGTGAAACGGACCAGCCCGAGCGGCGTAATTTTGCATATGTCTCGGTGGCGATAGTGCTTCCGTTTCGCGGTACCAATTGATCGAGAGCATTCTGGTCGAAGACGGCAGCAGCACGTCCGTAGCTTGCCCTCGCCTCCGCATTGATTGCCTGGACGCCAGACCACAGCGCCGTCGCAAGCGCCACACCCAGAATGAGTGTGGTCAACTGCAGTGGTCTGTAACGCCAGTGGGACAGCAGCGCCCAGAAGGCAATCATCCTCATATGACAACCCTTCCGCCACTCAGAGTGATCCGGCGGTCCAGCTTGTCGGCCAGTCTGTTGGAATGCGTGACCAGAAGAAGGGCAATATCCGCCGATTTGGTCAGTCGCAGCATGATATTAAGCACGATGTCGGCTGTGGCTTCGTCCAGATTGCCGGTGGGTTCATCCGCAAGAATGAGCGACGGTCTGGCCGCCAGTGTCCGCCCGATCGCCACCCTTTGCTGTTGACCGCCGGAAAGCTGTTCGGGGTAGCGTTGAGCAAGCTGACCAATGCCAAGTTCTTCAACGAGTTGCGTTTCCCACGCCTGATCGAAACGATCCGCGAGCTTGGCGTGAAACGAGATATTGGCTTTCACATCCAGACTTGGAATGAGATTGAACTGCTGGAAGATGACCCCGACATCGCGCCTGCGAAAGCCTGCACGACCCGCATCATCGAGATTGGTGATGTCGCGCCCGTTGACAGTGATAGTGCCACTATCTGGCTTGTCCAACCCGCCTGCCAGGTGCAGAAGGGTGCTTTTGCCACTACCGGATTCACCCGTCAGCGCAAGGCTCTCGCCTTTTGCCAGATCAAGCGTCACACCTTTCAGGACCGGGATTTGCCCTTCGGCTGACGGGTATGATTTGGTGATATCAGAAAGCGAAAGGATCATGGCAGTCTCACTAAGGAATATCAGGTGGAGCCACCCGCGCGTCGTTGCCGACGTCGCCAGTTTGCGACGCGGCATGCGTCATCTTTAATTCCACAGGCCAAACGATACCACCCATTGATCACCACATGGGAGGGAAATGGCGTTGATTTGACGGGGAATGACGAATACAGGACCGTCTGCTAGGCGACGCGACAATCCTGAACGGCCTTCAAAAAGGCATCCGGCAAGCATGGTTTGTTGATCCAGAAACGGCTCGCCCAAGTAATTTCCGCAGCGGTATCAACCTGCGCATCATCAGCAGAATGCACAATGATGGGGACATTGCGGGATGAGAGGATTCCAGCGACCTCGTCCGATGCACCGTCACGCAGACGTGTCTCTATAACCGCCAGCTGTGGTGTGTTGGTGTTAAGCCAATTTTGCGCTTCGGCACAGGAGGTAAAGGTGACAATGTTTGAAAAACCGGCGCTCGTGAGCAAATCCTCGACCTCAAGGGCGATGAGCGGCTGGTCGTCCAGCACCAGAACGGTGTCATATGTACGCGTTACCAGTGTAACTTCTCCTTGCAAGAAACCGCAGCTTAGCAGTTTCTGACGCGCATAGGTGGAAGGTATGCCAGCGTACATAAAATCCGTCGAATTTCCGGAATGCTATAGAATCACCAACCGTTTGAAATAGCTCAGGGCTTAACGGCTGTGGGTTCGGACTCACGCCCGTCAACGAGTGCCATGAACGTTTCGGACCACCCCGCCTCTCGCAGTCGACTCCTAGCTCTTTTGCCTCCCCATGAATTCGCAAGTGTGACCGATGCGTTGACGCCGGTTGACCTCCCGAAAGGCGAAGTCATCGCGAGTGCCAACGGCAGCATCGAGTATGTCTATTTTCTTTGCAGTGGCATCGGGTCGGTGGTCACCGCATCAAAGGATGGTCAACGCTCCGAAGCTGGCATGGTCGGGCGTGAGGGGTTTTGCCCGACTTCGGCAGGCGTGGGCGGAACCATCAGTATTCACGAGGTGCTAATGCAGGTGTCGGGCGAAGCCTACCGCATGCCGATCGACGCGGTGAATGACAAGCTGTCGGCCAATCCGATCTTTGCAAACCTGCTAGCAAGATTCATCCAGACATTTGCCGCACAAATATCATACACGGCCCTCTGCAACGCCAATTATCAGGTCGACCAACGCCTGGCCCGATGGTTACTGATGTGTCACGATCGGCTGGACGACGATGAAATAAGCCTCACCCATGACTTCGTTTCCCTGATGCTCGCGGTTCGACGACCCAGTATCACCAACGCGTTCCATGTTCTGGAAGGCATGAAGCTTGTTGTGGCAGAGCGCGGCAGGGTGACGATCCGTGACCGCAAGGGACTTGAGGAATTTGCCGGGGGCGCCTACGGCGAACCAGAAGCGGAGTATCGTCGACTGATCGGTCCGTTTTGATCAGTTATTTTTTTAAATGATTTTGCACGACGTCGTGAAAGGATACGCTGAACAGAAGCTTGCCAGCGTCATCCGATACATCCACATATTCATCAGCCACGACGCGCCCGCTCTTGATAAGAGCAGCAACCATTTCTCGGACCGCACCAATGGCACTCACTCGAGCAGCATCATCATTCAAAAAGTCATCGCCCTCGACATCGGAAACAATTTCTCCGTCACGGCGTAGATGAAAGAAATATCGGCTCATATCGACAACATCAGTCTGAGGGCGTTGTCATGTTTGGCTTCGTTTGCAACGTTCATGGGAAAAGGTCCTTCATAAGACGCCGGTACTCTGCCTCCGGCTTTCCGTAAGCGTCATGTGCAAACTCTTCAAGCGCAGCCCTGTTCCTTATTGTAATCATGCCACGTTGTGATTTGAGGAAACCGTTACCTTCCAGCACGTGAAGTGAGGTGGTGACGCTTGGTCTACGTACTGCCAGCATTCGCGCAATAAACTCATGGGTCAGTGCGATCTCGTTTCCCGTCACACGGTCGTGGCACATCAAAAGCCAGCGTGCGAGCCGCTCATTGACATCGTGGACAGCGTTGGAAACTGCTGTCTGAGCAAGTTGGACTGAAAAAGCCTCGATTGACCGAATAACAATCTTTGAAAAGCTACTGTTTTCCATAGCAGCGCGGAAGTTTTTGTAGTCAACGCGATATGCATCGCCGGAAAGCTGCATCGTTACATCGTGCGAACTGGTTTCCACTTCGGCAATGGCAGTTGTTGGCACATAACCTTCAAATCCGAAAATTCCCGCCTCTGCACTGTTTCCATCAGGCGTCGTAGTCACCAGCGAGCCTATGCCCGACGCCAGAAAGTATACATGATCGATCGGTTCACCCACCCGGGCCAGAACTGTGCCACGAGGCAAGTCGACATATTCCAGGTGCTTTGCAATCAACGAAAAATCGTCGGGCGGAAGAATGGATAGTAGTTTGTTCCGAATGGAATCCTGATTGGCTGAAACCATGACGTTCGCTTCCGTCTTGAGGCAAGAGTTGGCACCCCTCATCGTCTGCGCCTTCGAACACCCTGCAAACGACTACGGAAAGCTTATACGCAGGTAATCTGTTCAGCAACCCGACTTGCCGTCTTGCTTACCACCCAAATTTATTGGCTCGCACGGAACATCTGAGCCCTCTTGATGATTTAAAAGGACTAGCTCAGGAGAAAAATCATGAAAAATCCAGTATCGCCCGCCGTCCAGTCGCTCCGCAAGGAGCAGGCTGCCGTCAAAGACAAGAGCGCAAATGACGACCTGCAGAACGCGATTGAAGATACGTTTCCCGCATCCGATCCTTTGTCGATTACGCAAACCTCCGTGCCTTCGGGACGGACCGATGTTGACGCCGCAGAGCAGATTGAAAACAGCGCTGACCTCATAACACCCAAAACTGCCGTCCGTGACGACGACGCTACACGTCAGGAACTGCGAGATCTCAGCAGCGAGATTACAAAACTTTCCGACGCCATTCGTTCCGTCGGCACATCATCTGCCAGATTGGCGAAAGCGGAAGTTCGCGACCAGGTGGAAACGATTGAGGAGAAGGTGCGCGCCCAACCTTTATTGTGGGTATCAATGGCAGCAGCGGCGGGGTTTCTATGGGGATCTGTCAGAGGCCGGTAACGCCCTACCTGAAATGCCTGGCAGTCACCTCTCGAGGCGATAAATTTTTGTTGAACTGGTGTGTTGCAACAAATTTAGCCCGCATGTGTTCCTGAAACGAAGCGTGGCATCAATCTGCCCCGCCAGCACTCAAGGGAGCCAACTGTCGATGTTCAGGAAAAACTACATTCTCGCCACCACGATGCTTGCATGCAGCCTTATTGCGGTTCCCGTTTCGGCCCAAGACAGCAACACCGCAGAAACAGGAAAAGCAAATGCGCCGCAGCAGGCACCGGCGTTTGAAAACCAGACGCGGGCACCGTTGCCTGAAAACCAGCCACGTGTCGAAATGAAGGTGATTGCTAAGGACTTGCCACACCTGTGGGCAATGGAGTTCCTGCCGGATGGCCGCATGCTGGTCACGGCAAAGGAAGGTGCTATGCACATTGTTTCGCAAGATGGCAGTGCAGTCAGCGAGCCTATTGAAGGCGTTCCGGAAGTAGCCTCTGCTGGTCAGGGCGGTCTGCTGGACGTTGCGCTCGCACCGGACTTTGAAACATCCGGCATGATCTATTTCTCGTTTTCAGAACCCCGCCAAGATGGCAACGGCACTTCCGTGGCCGCAGCAAAATTGGTCGAGGTCGACGGTGGTGCAAAACTCGAAGGTGTAACGACCATATTCCAGCAGACACCGAGTTACGACGGTGACAAACATTTCGGTTCACGCCTGGTATTTGGACCGCAGGGTGATTTGTATGTGACGGTCGGCGAGCGTTCAGACGCGGAAGTGCGCACTGGCGCGCAGGACCTGGCAAGCGGTTTTGGCAAGGTTTTCCGCATCGACACATCAGGCAAGGCAATTGAAGGCAATCCATTCGTCGCCACGGACGGCGCGCTCGACGAGATCTGGAGCTTGGGACACCGCAATGTTCAAGCAGCAGCCCTCGATGGACAGGGACGCCTGTGGCTGGTCGAACACGGTCCAAAGGGCGGCGACGAGCTCAATCGACCGGAAGCCGGGAAAAATTACGGTTGGCCAGAGGTAACCTACGGCATTGAATACAGCGGCCGCGCAGTGGGAGATGGCATTACCTCACAGCAAGGTACCGAGCAGCCGGTCTACTACTGGGATCCCGTTATCGCGCCTTCCGGCATGGCTTATTATGATCATGACCTGATCCCGGAATGGAAAGGCGCTTTCCTGATCGGCGGGCTTGTCAGCCAAGGCATCGTTGCAGTCCATATGGATGGTGATCGCGTCTCGCATGAGGGACGGCTCGATCTCGAAGCACGTATCCGCGATGTGAAAGTTGCGCCTGACGGTTCTGTCTTTGCAGTGACCGAACAACGCGGTGGTGGAAACTCGACAATCATCAAAATTACCAATGCAACCTGACTGACACTGCGGGCTGTCTAACCGCCGCCCGCCATGTCAAAGCACTGCGCGCAACGGCCAAGCGGCGCGCGCGGTGCGAAACACATACACCGGCATTTTACGCCAGCATGTTCCTTTTTTGTTCCTTTCATGTTATGCAGACGCCAATATTTACGGGCTTTCGGAATCGTCCGGGCCTGCACGCCATCACAGCAATGGCGTGACGGACTATGTAGCAGCGCGAAATGAGAGCATTTACAGGCATCAAATGACGGCGACCTATCTGGAAAAACTGAATGACCAGCAACGAAGTGCTGTCGTGCATGGCATCGGTGCAGTGGATGGGCAGATCGGCGGACCACTGCTAATTATTGCCGGTGCTGGTTCTGGCAAGACCAATACGCTTGCGCATCGCGTCACACATCTCATCGTCAATGGCGCCGATCCCCGCCGAATTTTGCTGATGACCTTCTCCAGACGGGCAGCTTCAGAAATGACCAGGCGCGTTCAGCGCATTTGCCGGCAGGTTCTGGGCGAAAACTCCGCCGTCATGACGGATGCGCTTGCATGGGCGGGCACATTTCACGGCATCGGCGCACGGCTTTTGCGGATCTATGCCGAACAGATCGGACTGAACATCGATTTCACAATCCATGATCGCGAAGATAGCGCCGATCTTATGAATATCGTCCGGCATGATCTCGGTTTTTCCAAAACCCGGGACCGGTTTCCGACCAAGGGCACGTGCCTTGCCATCTATTCCCGCGTGGTGAATTCGGAATGTTCGATTGCCGAAGCGCTTAAAACCTCCTGGCCTTGGGTCACGGAATGGGAAAATGAGTTGAAGGAGTTGTTTGGCGCCTATGTCGAGGCCAAGCAGGCACAAAACGTACTCGACTACGACGACCTTCTTCTCTACTGGGCTCAAATGGTGTCAGATCCGGAACTTGCGGGAGATATCGGCAATCGTTTTGACCATATTCTCGTTGATGAATATCAGGACACCAACCGCCTGCAGGCGTCCATTCTCAGATCGCTCAAGCCAAATGGTCAGGGCCTGACGGTGGTTGGCGATGACGCACAGTCGATCTATTCCTTTCGCGCCGCTACCATTCGCAACATTCTCGATTTTCCGAAGGAATTTTCGCCGCAATCGGCTGATGTCATTACCCTTGACCGGAACTATCGATCCACACAGCCGATCCTTGCCGCCGCAAATGGTGTGATCGATCTTGCCCGGGAGCGCTTTACCAAGAATCTGTGGACCGACCGTGTGTCCGAACAGCGGCCAATGCTGGTCACCGTAAAGGACGAGACCGATCAGGCCGCCTATATTGTCGAACAGGTACTGGCCAATCGCGAGATCGGAATATCGCTCAAACAGCAGGCGGTGCTCTTCCGCTCATCCAACCACAGCGGTGCGTTGGAAGTTGAGCTGACCAGGCGCAATATTCCATTCGTGAAGTTCGGCGGTTTGAAGTTTCTCGACAGCGCTCATGTCAAGGACCTGCTGGCCGTACTGCGGTTTGCCCAGAACCCGCGTGACCGCGTGGCGGGTTTCAGGCTGCTTCAGATGTTACCGGGTATTGGCCCACAAACGGCAGGTAAAATCCTCGACACGATAACGGCAGAACCGGAGCCGCTGATCTCGCTCGCAGAGATTCCGCCTCCACCCAAGAGTGGTGAAGACTGGACAAAGTTTATCACTCTCATGGTAGGCCTGAGGAAGATGGGGGCGAGCTGGCCTGCCGAGATTGGCCTGGCTCGCCTGTGGTATGAGCCCTATCTTGATCGCATTCATGAGGATGCTGACACGCGCAAGGCCGATCTCATCCAGCTTGAGCAGATCGCAGCAGGTTATGCCAACCGGGAAAGATTTCTGACTGAGCTGACCCTTGATCCGCCCGACGCGACCAGTGATCAGGCCGGGGTCCCGTTGCTTGATGAGGATTACCTGATCCTGTCAACCATCCATTCTTCCAAAGGTCAGGAATGGCGCTCCGTTTTTATGCTCAATGTGGTTGATGGCTGCATTCCTTCTGACCTCGGGGTTGGTACGACGGCCGAGATCGAAGAAGAGCGACGTTTGCTTTACGTTGGAATGACGCGGGCGCGTGACAGCCTTTCGCTCATTACCCCGCAACGCTTTTTTACCCACGGACAAAACACGCAAGGTGACCGTCATGTCTACGCCTCGCGCACCCGCTTCATTCCCGCGACATTGCTGCAATTCTTCGAGTCAACAAGCTGGCCGAAGATAAGCCCTAACGCCAGCGAGCGCAGTGCCACCCAGATACGCATGGATGTCGGTGCGCGGATGCGCTCCATGTGGAAGTGACGGTGACCAGCCATGCCTGACGAGAGCCCCCGTCCGATCCGCAAGATCATTCACGTGGACATGGATGCTTTCTACGCTTCAGTGGAACAGCGCGACAATCCCGAGCTAAGGGGCAAACCCGTTGCCGTTGGTGGAGCCGCAGCACGTGGGGTCGTGGCTGCGGCAAGTTACGAGGCAAGAGAATTTGGCGTTCGCTCGGCTATGCCTTCAGTCACCGCAGCGCGCAAATGCCCCCAGCTGATTTTTGTGAAACCGCGGTTTGAGATTTACCGCGCGGTATCCCGGCAAATTCGCGAGATTTTTGCGGAATATACACCACTCATCGAGCCTTTGTCGCTGGATGAAGCTTATCTCGACGTGACGGAAAACCTAAGAGATATGCCGGTTGCGACTGAGATTGCCCTGGAAATCAGGGGGAAAATCAAGGCAGTGACCGGGCTTAACGCCTCTGCCGGCATTTCCTACAACAAGTTTCTTGCCAAGATGGCCTCTGATCTCAACAAGCCGAACGGACAAGCAGTCATTACGCCAAAAAATGGTGCGGCTTTTGTCGAGGGATTGGCCGTCAAGAAGTTTCACGGCGTCGGCCCTGCAACCGCAGAAAAGATGCACCGGCTTGGCATTGAAACGGGGGCCGATCTCAAAGCGAAATCGCTGGAGTTTCTGGCCCAGCACTTTGGCAAGTCGGGACCATATTTTTACGGCATTTCGCGTGGCATTGATAACCGTCAGGTACAACCCGATCGTGAGCGCAAATCGGTCGGCGCCGAAGATACATTCATTGAAGATATCGTAGAGCTTGATCTGGCAAAGGCCGAACTGGTGCCGCTTGTCGCGAAAATCTGGCGTCATTGCGAGGCAAACGGATATTCCGGAAAAACGGTGACGGTTAAGGTCAAATATTCTGATTTTCAGCAGATCACACGGAGCCGGACAGTTTCGCATTTTTTCGGTGGTGAAGCCGAGCTGGTCGAAAACGCCGCCCAATTGCTCGCCAGCGCATTTCCATTTCGCAAACCCGTGAGGTTACTTGGTGTCACAATCTCCAATCTGGGAGAAACATCTGCGGCCCACGAGCATCAACTTGATCTGGCGATCTGATTACTTCGACAATAAAATCTCTCAAGCATTCAGGCATACCAATGCGCGCAAGTCTCAGAACAAAAGCCATCGCCATTTGTGACGACAAGATCGCAAAGAAAGGCGATGCCGTCGGCATTTCTTTCTATGCCTTTTTTGCCAACAAAAATGATGACCCGGACATGCTGATGGAAACCGCCGAGTGGTGGATCAAGACCCATAGGCTCAATCATTTTGAAAAGGCGCTGAAGGTTCGCGAGATGATAAAATCTGGCCAGTAAAACCGTATAATTTGCATTCAGCGGCGTTAGAAAAACGAACGACAGATCGCTCCACTGCCTACCGGGTGGTCGTTCGCATCACATCAAAGCAGAAAACACCGATCAGGGACGAATGTTGTCCTTGTTCGCAATGACCGAAGCGGGATCGCACTGCAGCCGTAGCTGTTCGTTGTTTTTTGTATCGTTGCTGAATGCGTCTATCGACTTGTAAACGCGGATTTCGGCATCACGGACAGGCCCGTCATCGTTCTTATCTTCAGTGACAAAAAACGAATAGACGTAGTTCTTGTTGGCGAGACCGACCCCCATGGTCAGGTCGCTGGGATGACCAGCAATCGTATCTTTAGTGGAGAAATAATAACCGTCCGCTTCAAAATAAAGCTCTGCCGGCTTCGTTCCCACAACATAGGTATAGTAGTGGCTTTTGAGGCTCTTGTGGCTTTCCTGATCTGCAATTTCGCAAAACTCTGCCCTGGCCTCTGAACCTTTGATGTTACAGGCAAACAGCGTCTGCCAAGGAGGCATACAGTTGGCGCTGGCGGTCCAGGGAAAGAGGGCAACAAAAATCGTCAGCAAACTGCGTGTCATATGCGGTCCTGTAAACTCGGCCCGGAACGCAGGCCTACGAAAAATACCAGCGCGCCCCGAGATGGAATCGCGATAGCTCACCATAGGGGAACTCTACTCTGAGGAGTATCAAAACTTGAGTTCCACCAGAATACCGGGGGCGACATACAATGCGCGGTGACAATGTCGGTCGGCATGCTCCGCTGTAACAACCACCAAATGCCATGTACACGGCAGGCGTTTATCCCGACTTGGTCGTGATGTCGCTGTTTTGCCGTTGCAACAAACGGTAACGAGCCTGACTTCCATTCAGGTGCGCACGCATTGCTTCACGCGCTGCATGTTCATCGCCCGCCGAAATGGCATCGACAATCCGGCCATGCTCCTCGTGCAATTGCGCTAGATATTCAGTTTCGCCGGCTTCGCTTCGTTTGTTCAGGATAATTCTCGGCACCAAGGCTTCGCCGATCAGTGTCATGAAGGCCACAAATTTTGGAGAATTGGCCGCCTTCGCCACAGCAAGATGCAGCGCATATTCCGCCTCAGCGGTTGGTAGACCGGCCTGTATCTGCCTCATATGGGCGTGGTGACATTCGATAATATGTTCTTCCTGTTGCGGCGAACGTCTCAAGGCAGCAAGGGCAGCCGCTTCCGATTCAACCGCAACACGGATTTCAAGCATCTCCAGTACGGAGGAAATCCGGTTTGGGTCCATGTCCTGAAGGCGTGGCGTTGCCGGATCAATCGGGCTGGAGGTCAGGATAAACACCCCTGCCCCCTGCCTGGCCTCAACAAGCCCGTCAGCACGAAGAGAGGCGATTGCTTCTCGCACGACTGTGCGACTAACCCCATGGGCCTCCGTCAGTTGGGTTTCACTCGGCAACTTGTCCCCGGCGCGAAACATGCCATCCCGAATTTGCTGACGCAGTTCACCGCTTAAGTGGAAGGCAAGTGTCCCACCTTTTTTCCGACCGTGTGTCTGGCGCTCAAGCCCCAAAGAATGTCCTCTCCGTTAGGAACCGTGTTGAACAACCTTTGCCAACATTCACTTGTATGTCAAGTGTTCGAAATTTTTATCCAGGACACAATAACCAATCTCACAAAACGCGAAATTTACACGACCTTCGCGCAACATATTGATAACTTGTATGATGTGTAAGTTCGATATTTCTGAAACTATTTTTAACTTACCTCGCACGAAAACCATCATAAACGTCTGATGTAGATAGATTAAAATCGAACTTCATATCTCGCATCTATAGAAAAGCATATCCAACGTAATACTTGCGATTGAAAAATAGACAAATTTATAAAACACGTACTTTTTTATGACAAGTCATCACACAACTATTGACGCCCATTCTCTTTTGCGAATAAAAACATCCCGTCATCTCACTGACGCGCCCTGGAGGAAGAGGGCGCATGAGGCGATGACTGAGGAGGCATTTCATGAAGATCACCGACGTCATTGTGACGAAGTTTGTGCACAAGACCCGCAAGCATCAGGACAGCCACGGGCACTCCCATCCCGGGCCAGAAAAGGATGCCACGCAGGCAATGCTTACCGTCCGGGCAGACGACGGGTCCGAAGGTTACGCGTTTCAAAGCCCGGACGCCCTGCGTCCAGCTATCGTCGATAAATTTTTCCGCCCCATGCTTATCGGCGAAGATCCGATGGCGCGCGAACGTCTCTGGCAGCGGATCGAACGTCAGCAGCGGGGGTCGGGTGGACATCTGGCCGACCGGTCCATCGGCGCCGTCGATCAGGCTCTGTGGGATCTGGCCGGACGTGCCTTGGGCCTGCCAATGCACCGGTTGATTGGAACCTACCGCAACAAGATCCTGGCCTATGGTTCCATCATGTGTGGAGATGAGTTGGAAGGCGGCCTGTCGACGCCGGAAGACTATGGCCGTTTCGCCAAGACTCTGGTCGCGCGCGGTTACAAAGCCATCAAGCTTCATACCTGGATGCCGCCGGCAAAGGGTGCGCCTAACGTAAAGCTCGATATCGCAGCCTGTGCTGCAGTGCGTGATGCCGTTGGCCCCGATATCGCTTTGATGCTGGATGGATATCACTGGTACAGCCGTAGCAACGCGTTAAAAATTGGCAAGGCGTTGGAAGAATTGGACTTCCTGTGGTTTGAGGAACCCATGGATGAAACCAGCATGTCATCCTATCGCTGGCTGTCACAAAACCTGTCTATACCGGTTATCGGACCGGAATCCGCGCCGGGGAAACATCACACCAGAGCAGAATGGATCCGCAATGATGCAAGCGACATCATGCGGTGTGGCGTGCTGAATGCGGGTGGCATCACCCCAATGATCAAGGTTGCGCACCTTGCGGAATCCCACGGGCTGGATTGCGAGCTTCACGGAAACGGCGCTGCCAATCTGTCGCTCTGCATGACCGTGCCGAACTGCACATATTACGAACGTGGACTGCTGCACCCGTTCCTCGATTATGAGGTTCCTGCCCTTTATCTCAACACCATCTGCGACCCGATGGATGAAGAGGGCTATGTGCATGCCCCTGATATCCCGGGGATCGGTGACGATATCAACTTCGACTACATCCGGGATCATCAGGTCCCCTGAAATACATAATCCATCTGCAACTATGCCTTTGAGGAGGAAGGTATTCGATGCGTATAGGAACATTTCTCAAATCCGCCAGCCTTGTAGCGTTACTCGCATGCGCAGGCATGCCCGCTCTGGCAGAAACGCCACCGGACCAGCTGATCGTTGGCGTTAGTTTGGTCAACATGTTGTCGCTCGACCCCTCTGCAATGAGCGGCCGGGAATCGACAGAGGTCAATAGCAACATCTATGACAGTCTCCTCGAGACAGATCCGGTCGAAAAAGGTGTGTTTCACCCACGCCTTGCGTCCAGCTGGGAGGTAAACGACGCCCGTGACACCATCACTTTCAAATTGCGTGACGACGTTAAATTCCACTCCGGAAATCCTTTGACTGCCAAAGACTTCGTGTGGTCGGTGACCCGTGCATTTGCTCTTGGCATCGGTGGCTCCAACATTCGTGTCTTCGGCTACAACGAGAAGAACATTGCGGAAATGATAACCGCGCCTGACGACCATACGGTCGTTGTCCGATTGCCTAAAGCAAGCGATCCGGACCTGATCCTCGGCGTCATCGCCGGTTCCGGCATAGGCATGGTCATCGACAGCAAGCTTGCCATGGAGCACGAGAAGAATGGTGACTTCGGTCAAGCTTGGCTGACGACCAACAGTGCAGGCTCCGGCCCATTTAAATTAGTGCGCTGGCAGGCCAATGACACCGTCGTGCTGCAACGGGTAGACGACCATTGGTCCGGGCCCGCGAAGATGCGCCGCATCATCTACCGCCATATGCCAGAAAGCCAGTCACAGCGTCTGGCGCTGCAGCGCGATGATATCGACATTGCGATGGGCATGTCTGTCGCCGACGTCAAAGCATTGCAGACCGATGAAAAGCTGGCCACCGCCGAAGTACCAAGTGGTAACGTCTATTATCTCGCCGTCAGCATGAAGGACGAGAAATTTAAGGATCAGCGGGTTCGCCTGGCATTACGCCATCTGATCGATTACGAGGGCATCAACGAAACAATCCTGCCCTTCTACGGCAAATTGCATCAGCGTCCGCTGTCTCCCGGCCTGCCCGGTAGTTTGCCTGATCCGGGCTACAAGCTCGACCCGGCATTCGCCAAGGAGCAGCTTGCCGCCGCAGGTTATCCCAACGGCTTCAAGACAACGATCCGGGTTCTGGCAGACTCGCCTTTTGTAAATGTTGCAACTGCCATTCAGGCGTCACTCGCACAAGGCGGCATCACAGCCGAGATCATCACTGGCAATGGCGACCAGACATATGGGGCCATGCGTGATCGCAAGTTTGAAATGGTTGTTGGCCGCGGCGGTGATCGCAACGGCTCGCATCCATACACCAGCCTGCTGTCGCTTGTTTACAACCCAAACAACACCGACGAAGCCAAGCTCTATACGCTTCAGGCATGGCGAACCTCTTTCCAATCCAAGGAGATCAACGAGTTGCTGGACGCAGCGCTGATCGAACCGGACGCGGAAAAACAGCGCGCGAGCTATGAAAAGATCCAGACGCTCTATGAGGAGCTGGTACCATCTATCCAGGTCATCTCTCAGAGCTACGACACGGTTGTCTATCAGGCAGATCTGAAGAATTACATCGCCCATCCCTACCAGACGACGCGATACCGCACCCTCGAAAAGGACCGCTAGGTATTTCTTTGGGTCATCTGATCGCAATCACCCAGAAGACCGGCGGAACAAGGACGTTCCGCCGGACAAACTCGGGAAATTTCCATGTTTCGTAAATTGCTGCCAAGGCGTGCGGACGGTATCGTCCAGCTGCTTTCCTCGGTCATCGTCACGCTTTTTCTGCTGGTGACACTGACTTTCTTTCTCGGCCAGGTCATGCCGGTCGATATCGTGTCAAGACTGGTTGGTCCGGATGCGGATTCCCAGACCTATGAGGCGATGACCAGACGTCTGGGACTGGACCAACCCATCTGGGAACAGTTCCGCCTTTATATCGGCCGTATTATCACTGGGGACTTTGGTACCGCCCTACTGACCGGGAACCAAGTCCGCGACGATATCCTCAGGGTGTTCCCTGCGACGATTGAACTTGGCAGCCTAGCGCTGCTGATCGGAGCAGGTATCGGCATTCCCCTTGGCGTTCTTGCTGCCGTCAAGCGCAATACACTGGTTGATCACTTCATTCGTGTCATCACGCTCCTTGGCCATTCGGTGCCGATTTTCTGGTTGGGCATGGTCGGGTTGTTGATCTTTTATGCCTGGCTCGGCGTGGTCGGCGGATCGGGTCGTGTCGCCAGCTATTATGATGATCTTGTTCAACCGGTCACCGGCATTATCCTGATTGATTCCGCTGTTGCTGGTGAATGGGACGTGTTCTGGAGCGCAATAAGGCACATCATCCTTCCCGCATCGATCCTTGGGTATGCCTCCATGGCATCTTTATGCCGGCTCACCCGCAGCTTCATGCTCGATCAGTTGGGGCAGGAATACATCATCACCGCGCAGGTAAAAGGCCTTTCGCCTTCCCGGGTTGTCTGGGGCCATGCATTTCGCAACATCCGAGTGCAGCTTCTGACTGTTGTGGCACTGGCCTATGGATCGATGCTCGAAGGTGCATTGCTGATCGAAACGATCTTTGCATGGCCAGGCTTTGGCCAGTACCTGACCAACAACCTGTTACTGGGCGATATGAACGCGATTATGGTCTGTGTTTTGCTGGTCGGTGTGATCTTTATCACTCTGAATATGTTCACCGATTTTCTCTACAAGATATTTGATCCGAGGACGACGCGATGAGCGATATCATCCCTCTCAAAGGCACCACGTCGCCGGAACGGCCGTTTCTTCTGCGTGACGCAAAGTCCCCTCGCGAAGCGCTGATGCAGCGTTTGGCCTTGGGCTGTCTGGAATTGCTTGGAAACCGGCTTGCGCTCATCGGTCTAGTCATCATCGCGCTGCTGATCTTTATGGCAATATTTGCGCCGCTGATTGCCACCCACGATCCAACCATACAAAATCTTCGCACCGCTCTGCAGCCACCATCCCTGGCAAACTGGTTCGGGACGGATGAATACGGTCGCGATATCTGGAGCCGTATCGTCTATGGTTCGCGCGTCACCCTCTACATTGTGGCGCTGGTGACCATCACGGTTGCCCCGATCGGCCTGATCGTTGGCGCTGTCTCCGGTTACTTCGGTGGCATCGTTGATCTGGTTGTGATGCGTATTACGGACCTGTTTCTCGCATTTCCCAGCCTGATCCTGACACTGGCCTTCGTAGCAGTGCTCGGACCTGGTCTGGAACAGGCCGTGCTGGCTATTGCCCTTACAGGCTGGCCCAGCATCGCTCGCCTCGCACGCGCCGAAACCATGACTGTGCGGGATGCCGACTACATAGCGGCCATGAGGCTTCAAGGCGCCAGTGACCTGCGCATCATATTCGGCTCTATTCTGCCGATGTGCCTGCCATCTGTCATCGTGCGCCAGACACTTGCGATGGCGTCTGTGATCCTGACTGCAGCCGGTCTCGGTTTTCTCGGCCTCGGCGCCCAGCCTCCGGCCCCTGAGTGGGGTGCCATGACCTCAACCGGTCGGCAATATATGCTCGACAGCTGGTGGGTCATCACCTTCCCCGGACTTGCGATCATGATCGTCAGTCTCGCTTTCAACCTTTTTGGAGATGGCCTGCGTGATGTCCTCGATCCCAAACGTAAATGATGATGCCGAACCTCTGATCGAAGTTGACGATCTTTGGGTGAAGTTCCGGCTACGGTCTGGTGACATGACCGCCGTGCGCGGCCTGTCCTTCACACTTGGACGCGAAAAACTTGCGATTGTCGGTGAGAGCGGCTCTGGAAAATCAACAGTTGGTCGCGCCCTGCTGGGACTTTTGTCACCAAACGCAGTTGTCGAAGCCAAGGCACTGCGTTTCCGTGGCACAGATATTCTTAGCGCAAGCCCGCGCGAAATGCGCCAAATCCGCGGCGCACGCATCTCGATGATCCTCCAGGATCCGAAATTCTCGCTCAACCCGGTCATCACCGTCGGTGAGCAGATTGCAGAGGCCTATCGTGCGCATCACAAGGTCGGCCGCCATGAGGCCAAAAAAAATGCCCTTGAGATGCTCGAAGCGGTACAAATTCGTTCACCCGAACGGGTCTATGGCCTCTACCCGCATCAGGTGTCCGGGGGCATGGGTCAACGCATCATGATTGCCATGATGTTGATTTCGGATCCTGACGTGATTATCGCCGATGAACCGACGTCGGCGCTCGATGTGACTGTCAGACTACAAATTCTGGCCATTCTTGATGATCTCGTGCGCAAGCGCGGCATGGGCCTGATTTTCATCAGCCATGACCTCAACCTCGTGCGATCGTTCTGCGACCGGGTTGTCATCATGTATGGCGGCCAGGTCATGGAAACCATTGCTGCCAAGGACCTCGACAAAGTCCAACATCCATACAGCCGAGGCCTGCTGGATTCCCTGCCGTCACTGGAAACACGTCGACCGGCTTTACCTGTCTTGCGCCGTGATCCGGCATGGCTTGCACAAAAGGAGCAATATCCATGATCAGGGTTGAAGAACTGAACCTTTCCTTCGGCGCGGGGCATGACGGCCATCAGGTACTGTTCGACGTGAATTTTGACGTGTCGAAGGGTGAGATATTCGGACTGGTGGGCGAAAGCGGTTCGGGAAAATCGACTGTCCTGCGGTGCATTGCAGGTCTTTACACACACTGGACCGGAAAGATCGATGTGAACGGACATCCGATCGGCGGAAAAATCCAAAAGAGCCATTATCGGCAAATTCAGATGGTGTTTCAGGATCCCTATGGCTCCCTGCACCCGCGGCACACGATTGACAGCACTCTTTCTTCCCCACTGAAGATACACGGCATTGGTGATATCAACCGGCGTGTTAACACAATCCTTGAGCAAGTCGGCTTACCGCTTGCGGCGCGGTATCGTTATCCGCATCAGCTATCTGGTGGTCAGAGGCAACGTGTCGCCATTGCCCGCGCGCTGATCCTGGAGCCTTCGGTACTTCTACTTGATGAACCGACATCCGCGCTCGACGTATCAGTGCAGGCAGAAATCCTCAACCTGCTGTCGGATGTCCGCAAGGAACGTGGTCTGACCTACATCATGGTCAGCCATGACCTGTCGGTCATCGCCCATCTCTGCGACCGGCTTGCGGTGATGCAGGGCGGCCGGATCGAGGAAATTTTGCCCGTCAGCCAACTGATGTCAGGTGATGCGCAACAGGACTATACCCGCACCCTTTATGAGGCCAGCCGCAGTTACGACCGCGCCATGGCCGATGATCTGACCCGCGGGCGTGTGAGGACAGAGGCGACATGATGGAAAGAACCAGTCTTCATGACGCCGCAGGTTTGCGCGATTTTGCCACATCCGCATTGTGTGCTGCGGGCCTTGCCTCCAGCATGGCGCCAACGGTTGCGGAAGTGCTTGTTGAGGGTGACTTGATGGGGCACGACACGCACGGCTTGGCCCTGTTGCCTGCCTATCTTTCAGCCTTGGAGAACGGCGGCATGGCCCGGTCGGGACAGCCCGAAGTCCTCAGGGATTGTCCTGCCGCCATGTTGTGGGACGGATGTTTTCTGCCCGGCCCATGGTTACTGACGGAAGGTTTCAGGCAGGGCGTGAAGCGCGCTCATGAAAACGGCACGTTCACGCTTGCCATTGCCAGAAGCCATCACACGGCAAGCCTTGTTGCCTATTTGCGACCAGTCGTTGAACAGGGCATGGTTGCAATGATCACCGTTTCGGACCCGACGGAGGCCTGTGTGTTGCCATTCGGTGGCACGGCCCCGCTGCTGTCGACCAATCCGCTCGCTTGGGGTTTCCCCGGCACCGAAGGTGCAATCCTGGTTGACGTCAGCACCTCAACGACCACCAATGGCATGGTCCGGCGTCTGTCGGAGCAAAACCGGCTTTTCGGCGACGAATTGCTGGCTGACAATGCCGGCTGCGCCAGTCGCGACCCCGCTGTGCGCTTTACCGATCCGCCGGGCTCAATCCTGCCGCTGGGCGGCATGGCCTCCGGTCACAAAGGCACAGGGCTTGGCATTGTGGTCGAGGCGTTAACCCACGGTCTTTCTGGCAACGGTCGTCACACCGGTCCGCAAGGCTGGCAGGCCAATGTGTTCCTGCAGGTTTTTGACCCAGAGATTTTTGGCGGGCGCTCGGCATTGGAAACGGAACTTGGCCATCTCGCGCGCAATATCAGGGCCAACAAACCGGCTGATCCCGACAAGGCCGTAAGACTGCCCGGTGATAGGGCACTGAACAACCGCGCCAGACACCTGTCGCAGGGTGTGCCGTTGATTGCGCCAATCTACCAGAAACTGGAAGAGTGGGCGGTGAAGTTGAAAATCGACATGCCCGTGTTGGTCTCATGACGACTTGGCGCAAACATCCCGGACGGATATGATAATATGCGGAAAATTCTACTGACCGGTGCTGCCGGCGTCATCGGAACTGACGTTGCACGTCTTTTGCCACATCATGGAGAGTTCTGGCGGTTGACCGACATCCGCCCGGCTAATCCCTCGGCAACATCCAGGTCTGGAAACGACGAGTGGGTTCAGGCTGATTTGACCGACCCCGAACAGGCAAAACGGCTCTGTGACGGTGTCGACGCGGTCATACATCTGGCTGGTCAACCGCGTGAACGCGAATGGTCCGAGCTGCTCGGCCCAAACATTGTCACCTGCACAAATCTTTGGGAGGCAATGCGGCAACAGGACGTCAAACGTGTCATCTTTGGCAGCTCAAATCATGCCAGTGGCATGTATCCTGCGACACAGACGCTAAGCGGGACGGAAGCTGCACGACCTGACTCGCGTTACGGCATCACAAAAGTCTTCGGTGAGGCATTGGGCAGCTGCTACGCCGACAAATTCAACATCAAGTGTTTTTCCATTCGCATCGGCACATACCGCGAAACACCGTCCATTGAACGGGAACTGGCGACCTGGGTTTCGCCACGTGATCTCGCCTCACTGATCCGGGTCGGACTGCAGGCTGAATATCACAATGAAATCGTCTATGGTGTTTCTAACAATAGTCGAAGCTGGTGGCGTAACGACCGTGCCTATCAACTCGGCTATGCACCGCAAGACAATGCGGAGACATATGCATCAGAGGTTGCCATGACCACGCCTGATAAGAACGATGTCGCCACGGTGTTGCAGGGTGCCAATCATGCCGGACGGGATTTTACCGGCAATCTGGAGTGGCTGGCAAACCGACGGGTTGGAGAATGAGCCGACATCTGATTGCCATCTGCAATGCCCGATCTGCCAATATTCAGTTCCACGTACTGGATACGGCTGACTGGTCGTTGATTGATCTGGGGGCCGTCGCTGTGCCCGGAGCAATCGGGCCGGGAGATGCAGCCCCCATGGCTGTTTCTGGTTCCGGCGATAGGTTCTGGCTAGCATGGCGGGGTGACAGTCGTGCCATTCACAGTTTTGCAATTGACCGCAGTTGGCCCGGTGCAGTGTTACTGGCCAGCTTCCCAATCGAACAGAATATTTGCCATCTATCGCTTGCTGATGATGAAAAACATCTTCTCGCCGCCGGAGGAGAGGATGGCGCGGTGTTTTCACTCGATGATGACGGGCGGGTCATGCGGTCAACAGATCGGGTTACGGCAGGCCCGATGGCGCACTGCCTCATGGTTTCAGGCCATCTCGCATTAGCAACGTCCTGTCGAGGCGATCTGGTCAGGCGCTTTGACTTCGATCCCGAAAACGGCGCGCTGACTTTCCACGACCAGATATCCATGGAGAACAACTCCGGTCCACGCCATCTGGCCATCAGCGCGGATCGCTGTTTTGCCTATGTACTGCTGCAAGAGGGCGGCAAGGTTGTCACAATCTCGCTCGGAGCTAAGATGGAGATTGTTCATACCCTTGCCATCATCGACGACAATAGCCCCGCCATGTCCGGCGAAATTGCGCTTTTTGACGAAGGCAGAAGCCTTTTGGTGACCGAGCGCAACACCAACCGGCTCATATGTCTGGATATTGACCCCGACACCAGACACCCTGCCCTTCGAAATGAAGTGATCACCCCCGATTATCCTCGCGCATTTTTTATCGACCCGCAGGGCCAGTTTGTCACCACCCTTGGTTTTCGCGGTAATCGTGCTGCGATCCACAGCCTGACATCTGACGGCAGCATAGTTCGCCGACGGGACTTTGCAACTGGAGAGCGTCCCAGTTGGGTCATCTCCATTGCGTTGGATTGAAAACAGTCAAACAATGACGGACGAGCGGCCTCTTACCGAGACGGGGGCGCCAGGGGTTTCTGTGAGCGTAACCTCAATCCGGCTCGGCTGCCCCATGTTCTCGCCTTGATGAATGACAAAGGTGCCATCGCTGAGTATTTGCAGGTCACGCAACATTCCTGCAAAAGCGGCCGCTGCTGCACCTGTTGCAGGGTCTTCAAGCACCCCGCCAATTGCAAAGGCGTTTCGCGCCTGGAAACGTCTTTCCTCTTCACGGAAGATAAAGGCCACTGTCCCGATCCCATGCTTTTCCATAAAACGACGACCTTCGTCGAGGTCGTAGTCCATACGCTTCAATGCGTCGCGACTGTTGAGAGGCAGGACAAGATGTTCGGTGCCCGCATTGGCGCGACGCGGCGGCAAAAGAGGATCAAGCTCGTCCACTGTATAGCCAAACAACAACAAAGCCTCATCAACCAGATCAGGATCGGCCGGACTGCTGCGGGTTGGCGGCGATAGAAGAGTGCTTACCCACGTCCCGTCGATCTCTTCGGCAGACACTTCTATCTCAGCCTTAGAGAGACTGAGGGCATAACGTCCCGGTCCTTGTGTATCACCGAGAACCGCTCCCAGCGCGATTGTTGCGTGACCGCAAAATGGCACTTCTGTTTCAGGTGCGAAATAACGAACCCGCCAAGACCCGTCCGGGTTCGGACTTGCAAATACCGTCTCGGAATAACCGACTTCAGCGGCGATGGCCTGCATCTTCTCGGTTGAAATGGGCTCTTGCGTCAACAGAACACCGGCCGGATTTCCTCCCAAACCGTTATTGGTGAACGCCGAAATTCGTTTAACCTGCACAGCACTACTCCTAATATTTTCGCCAACAAATTAGCAGCAGTTTCGTCTCAAGTACTTTTATTTTCAAAAACCAAGGAGAATATCGCTTTCTATTTGAGAAGGAAATCAGCTAATGTATGACGATGAAGAAAATCAATCTCGACTCGAAAGATCGTAGTATCATCGACGAACTTTTGGCGGATAGCCGCAAGAGTTCACAGGCGATTGGCTCAACTGTCGGCCTGTCATCGCCGACCGTGCGGGAGCGCGTCAGACGTCTTGAAGATGAAGGGGTAATCGAGTGTTTCACAATCGAAGTCCCCTCGAAAATGCTGGGATACAGCCTTGAAGCCATCGTGCGCGTCGAGCCGCTCCCGGGGAAACTGCACATCGTTGAGAAAATTCTTCAAGACACCCCTGAAATCACACAATGTGACACGGTCACAGGCGACGATTGCTTCATCGCCCGTATGGTGTTGAGAGATATTCAGGACCTCAATCGACTACTAGACCCGCTTCATGACAAGGCGCGCACCAATACGAGCATCATCAAGGGAACCCCCGTACCAAGACGACGCGCACCTTTTGCGGACAATGAATAGTTTGTTGCCATCAGGGTTCTGCGGATCGCAGGAAAACCGACCAGGCTTCCAATCCAGCCAATCCCCGCTTTTACTGCGGTTCAATTATGCTTTAGAATCAATTTCGTCCGAGGCGAGATTCCCATCCAGCACGCGACCGAAACACAAACCGGAAGTAACTCGCGATGCAGGTTCCTATACGCGCCATTACCGTGTTTCACGCCGTCGCACGGGCAGGCAGTATTTCACGCGCCGCCGATGAACTGGGTGTGACACCCTCTGCCGTCACACAGCAGATACAGGTACTGGAGGTTCAGCTTGGCATATCGCTGCTGAGCAAGGTTGGCCGTCGCATCACGCTGACAGAGGCAGGCGAACGTTACTTTGCCAGCGTGACCGATGAAATTGACCGTATTGTCGAGGCGACCAACACCATACGTGGTTATCGTTCGGTCACCACACTGACGATCCGCGCCACGCCGACCGTTTCCAACAAATGGCTGTTGCCGCGTCTTGGCGCATTTCTCGACAATCACCCCGAACTGGAAGTGCGGCTGGACGGTACCAACGAGCCGACCGATTTCAACCGCGAAATGGTCGACGTGGAAATTCGCCACGGCGATGGTCGCTGGCCGGGCCTTTTCGTGGAAGGACTGACGGAAGAGTACTTTTTTCCTGTCTGCGCACCCGGCTACGCGCCCCAAGACGGATTGCACCCGTCGGAAGTTCTCAATTATCGCCTCATCCATTCGGTAAAATCGCAGGCGCAATGGCCGCGCTGGTTCACTCTTGCGAATATCGAAGCGCCGGACCGCTGGAAACGCGTGTTCTTTGACCGCAGCCATATGGCAATCGATGCGGCCTGTGACGGTTTCGGCATTGCACTTGAAAGCAATCTGATGATGTGGCGCGAATTGCGTGATGGGCGCTTGATTTGCCCGGTAAAGGCCCCGCCACAGATCAGGCTAACCACCCAGTGGATCGTTTGCCCGAGAGATCATCTCAGGCAAAAGAAAGTACGTGCGTTCCTTGAATGGTTGCGCACGGAAAGCGCTCTGTGGCGGGAGAAAGAGGCGATCTCCGTCTGGCCCTCCGACATCTGATTATGCCTTTTTTGCCCGTACCTGCGTCAGGCTGTTAACGGCGGCGCGCACGATATCTGCGGGCATCAACCCTATCGATAAATGAAGTGCCTGCTCGTCCGGTTCAGGTGGTTCCAGCGCCTCAAGCTGGCTGTCCAGCAAAGATACACCAGCGTAGTGCCCCTTACGGTTGGCAAGCCGCGCCGCGATGATTTCTGCGGCGCCATCGAGAAAAATGAAACGGACCTGCCCTAGTCTTTCCCTGATAAAATCACGGTAACGCCGCTTCAGTGCCGAGCAGGCAATCACGACAGGGCGCCGCGACAGGGCAACTGCCTCATCGCAAACGTTGGCAAGCCACGGCCAGCGCGCCTCATCCGAAAGCCCTTGCCCGGAACGCATCCGGGCAATGTTTTCAGGACTGTGCAGTTGATCCGCTTCCAGCCACGGACAATCCAGTTCCTGGGCAAGGCCACTGGCAATTTCTGTCTTGCCAGCGCCCGAGACGCCCATCACCACAATGAACGTATTGTCCGTCATCAGTACAATCCAAGCAACCGGATCGGGCCAAGCGTCAGGACCGGGAACAGCACCAGCGCCAGGATTGCCGCCATCATGATACTGATTGGCAGGATCGATCCCTTGATGACATCCTCGATCGACATTTTCGCCACCTGCGCCACCGCAAACAGGCACACACCGACTGGCGGCGTAATCAGGCCAAGCGTCAGCGTAATCACCGTCACGATCAGGAAGTGCATGGGATCGATACCGAGCTGGATGGCCGGTGGCATCAGAACCGGGATCAGAATGAACATGGCGGCAATAGCGTCCATGAACATGCCGATGACGATGAGGAACAGGAAGATCAGGAACAGTGCCATCGTCGGGCCGGTGCTGATGCTGCCGAGGAATTCGGCAACCTGCTGTGGCAGCCCATCATAGGTGAAGACCCATGCCGCCAGTTTGGCTGTCGCGGCAATAAAAAGAATGGTGCCTGTTGTGCGTGCCGTTTCAATAAAGATCGATGGCAGTTCCTTCGGGCGGATGGTGCGATAAAGCACAATCGACAGGAACATGGTGTAGAGCACGGCAATGGCAGCAGCTTCGGTCGGGGTAAAATAACCATCGACGATACCAACAAGCAGAATGACCGGCGTCAGCATTGGCAATATCGCGGCAATGCCTGTTGTGACCACAAGCCGGACATTAAAAGGCTTGGGGGGATTATAGCCGTGATAGACCGAATAGAAGTGGTTGAAAACCATGAACATGAAGGCCAGGAAAAGGCCAGGCACCAGACCCGCAACCAGCAACGTGCCGATGGACACATTGGCGATGGAACCGGCGATCACGATGAGGATCGACGGTGGAATGATCGATGACAAGGTCGATGTCACCAGTGTCATGCCGACAGCATAGCCCTTGGGGAAACCGTGGCGCTGCATGGCGTTGATCTCGATTGCGCCGATCGAGGCGATATCGGCAACGGACGAGCCCGAAACACCACCGAAAATCACCGACGATGCCACGTTGACGTGCCCCAACCCACCGGGAAGCCAGCCGACCAATGCCTCGGCAAAGTCAAACAGCCTTTCAGCCACGCGGCCACGCTCCATGAGCACACCGACGAGAATGAACAGCGGCACAGCCACCAATAGGAAGGAATTCATGGCCGAGAACATGCTCTGTGACAGCAAATCAAGCGGCGTCGATGTATAGATGAGGATTGCAGCGATGCTGGAAAGGCCAAGCGAGACCGCGAGCGGTACGCCAAGTGCGCTGAGCACCAGAAACAGAACCAGAAGAAAAATGCTCATAGCGCCTTCTCCGTATTGGATGCGGATATGTCGGTTTCGGTTTGGGAAATGCCGATCTCCGGCAGCGCAATCTGGTTGCGGCGGTTGCGCAGGGAATCGACGATGCCAAGAATGGCAAGAAGAGCCGAAAGCGGCATGATGATGCCAATTGCCCACATGGGAACGGCAAGGGTTGCGGCGGTTTCATTCATCATGAACTGCTGGCGCACCAGACTTGCGCCGGTCCAGAACATCAGTCCAAAAAACAGCACGGAAAAACCGACATAGATTGGCACAGCCAGATATTTGAAAACGGACCGCAGCGAGGCGATAAACACCACAACACGGGCTGCCTCCACGGTGCGAAAGCCTGCGGCAACTCCCAAGAACACCATCCAGACGAACAGAAACCGTGTGGCTTCCTCGGTCCAGGAAACCGGTATATTTGCAAGGCGGCTGCCCACCTGAAGAAGCACGACAAGAAAGATTCCCATAGCAGCGAGGCCTGCCGAAACATCGGCGAAGATCCTGATCATGCGGCTGGGAAGAGAGGTATTGCTAGACATTAAAGCGATCCTTCAGAACGGGTCGGGACAGGCCAGGCTGTCAGTCATTCATGCGGATAAAGGCGTGGTGGCACATGGCTGATGCGCTGTACCCGGAGGGTCATGCCGCCCGAGAAGAAGCCCCGAGCGGCCGTGACACGAGACGTCAGTTCTTGCCGACGGAAGCCACGCTGCGATCGAAGAACGACTGGTCCTTCACGAGACCGGCAAAGACCGGAAACAGGCTTTTCGACACTTCCACGAAGGCCTGTTTCTGTTCAGGCGTCAATGTGTTGACTTCCATGCCGCTTTTTTTGAGCTCGGCCAGCGCCTTGTCAGCTTCTGCCGCGTCGTTTTCAGCCTTCCAGTTCTCGGTTTCTGCCGAGGCCTCGGTGATGATCTTCTTTTCATCATGAGTGAGCGCTGCGAACTTGGCAGGATTGATAGCCATGACCCAGCCGTCGCCCATGTGGTCGGTCATGGAAACGTATTTCTGGACTTCATAGAGCTTGGCGCTGAGCGGTACGTTGATCGGGTTTTCCTGCCCGTCAACGACCTTGAGCTGGAGGGCATTATAGACTTCCGCAAAGGCCATGGGGGTCGGAACGGCGCCGAGTTTCTTAAAGAACTCGACGTAAAGGGGGTTGTTCGGCACACGCAGTTTCACCCCGGCAAGATCGGCCGGAGAGGTGATCGGCAAACGTGAATTGGTGATCTGGCGGAATGGACGTGTCCACATGCCAAGCCCCTTGATGCCGATCTTGTCTAGATCTGCAATCAGCTCCTGCCCCAGTTCGCCGCTCAGATAACCGCGAAGCTGCGCCATATCGTCATAGAGATAGGGGATGGAAATGGCTGTGAACTTCGGATTGAAGTTCGAATAAAGCGATGTGGACAGCAACAGCATGTCCAGCGAACCACCAGCCAGCTGCTTGACGGCCGCCGATGGATCAGCGCCATAAAGCGTACCGTTCGGAAACACTTTGACAGTGATGTCACCGTTGCTTTTCGCCGTGACAATTTCGGCGAATTTTTTGGCGGCGATGGTGATTTCCGACGTGTCGGTATCCGGTGTCGATAGCGTTAGCGTCGTTGCAGCTTGCGCTGCAGTTGTCGCCAGCATGGACGCGGCAACCAGAAGTCCGCGCATAAAAGTCATGTTCATGTGTTCTCCTCCACACAGTGTTTTTAATCACGATACTTCCCTCCCTGGAAGCATCAGGCATTCATGCGCCGCAACTCTTCTATGACGGCGCTATGATCAAGATCGCCATCGCCATTTTCGACCATGGCGGCAAAAAGCCGGTCGGCCCCGATGGCGATGGGAAGCTGCAGTCCAAGCCCTGCCGCAAGCGACAGAGCAGTGTTGGTATCTTTGAGCTGGTACCGGGCTGGGCCACCGGGAACGAAATCATTCGTCACCATGCGTAAGCCGTGCTGGCGCAGGATCGTCGAGTCTGCAAAACCGCCCAGGAGTGCCTCGCGCACGCGGGCTGGATCTGCCCCGCCACGTTCGGCCAAAAGCAATGCCTCGGCCACCGTGCAGATGGAACTGGCAACGATCATCTGGTTGGCAAGTTTGGCAAGTTGGCCACTGCCAACCGGTCCCACAGGCGTCAGTCTGCCCATGGCAGCGAACACGCGCTGCATGGCAGCCACGTCACCAACCTCGCCACCGGCCATGATGGCAAGCCTGCCGTCACGGGCACCCTTTTCACCGCCCGACACCGGCGCATCAATGTAGAAAATGCCCTTCTGCCGGCAGATGTCTGCCTGCTTCCTTGCGGTTTCCACCGGAATGGAACTCATGACGATGAGTGTAGACCCGGTCTGCATGGCATCAATGACGCCGCCTTCACCAAGCAAAACCTCATCGCAGACCGGGCCTGAGCTCAACATGCAGATGACGAAATCCTTGGCCGTTGCGGCGGCAACGGCGCTACTTGCCACCTCGATACCCAGATCTTTCAAAGATGCGGTTTTTCCCGGTGAGCGGTTCCAGGCCGCCATGTCGAAACCCGCCTCGGAAAGCCTGCGAACCATGTGGCCGCCCATGATGCCCGTGCCGATAAATCCACCTCTCATCGTCAGTCCCATCCCCTTTAGAAAAGCTTGCCGAAGCGCACTGGGTGCTCGGCAGTGATCAGTGACGGAAAGGCTTCACGAAACCGCGCCAGATGCGGTGTTTCGAGATGCGCATCAAAGGCAGCGCGGCTGTCATAGACCTCGTAGAAGACAACCGTGTCTTCCTCATCGTCGATCGTGACGACATCGAACTGCCTGCAGCCCGGTTCATCGGCAACGGAATGTTTGGCATCGTCATGCGCCGCCGCAAGAAAGGCTTCCATGCAGCCGGGCTTCACATGAAACCCGGCAAACACGACGAATGGCTTGTTGTTATCAGGCATGTCGCCCTCCTTATGCCTGACCGCCAGGACGGAAACGGTTTTCCATGTCACGGCGCAGGTTGACGACATCGAGATCGTTGACCAGTTCGACGTCGTCGAAGCTGACGATCGTGTCCTTGGCAATCGGGCGGATAACCTTGACGTTGTGGGCAAGACCGATTGGCAGGGCTTTCAGGGAAAGGCTGCGCTCTGCCGGAATTGCATTGGCCCAGACCGCGAAACCGCCTTCACCATCCAGCATTTCGCCAGGCTTCAGGTCTTTTTTGGCAACTGCTACGGCATCGCCGCGGAACTCCTTGGAGCAACCCGTTGCCTCGCCACGCAGCACGGCCGACAGCACGCTGATGGAGGTTTCAAGACCGATAATATGGAACGGACGCCACATGGACGCATACCAGCCCGAAGGATCGGTCAGCAGGCCATATTGCTTGAAGCAGGCCTTGGCATATTCATTATGCGCCTTGAAGGTAACGAAAACGCCGTAACGAATGTTGTTGAACACCTCACGACCATCCGGCTCCTGGCTGGCAGCGATATCGACAAGACCCGAGCGCGCCATGCGACCACCATCGGCCGTTGGACGGAAGACCCGCGCCAGATCGTGCAGTCCAGCTGGCGGGAAGGCAAGACCATCATCCGGGCAATCCAGACCGGTGCCATTGGCAACCGCCGCCATTTCGATTGCCGCCTTGGTGCCATCGGTGAAGGAGTTATACATTTTTGGATTAAAATCACCCTTGGCAACTTCCTCATCGGTCCAGCCAAAGAAACCCCAGACGGTTTCAGGCGTCGAGTAGCGGTAGCGCGGCTCGAAATTCATGCCCTTGCCGGCAGCGGTGACTTCAAAACCGGTAGCACGCGCCCAATCGACCAGTTCGCAGATCAGAGCTGGCTGATCCCCATAGGCCATGGAGTAGATCACGCCCTTCTGGCGGGCTTTTTCAGCCAGGATCGGCCCAACCATGACGTCGGCTTCAACATTGACCATCACAACGTGCTTGCCAGCCTCAATGGCTTTGAGAGCATGGCGTGTGCCAAAAATCGGATGGCCGGTTGCCTCGATGATGCAGTCAATCTCGTCGCAGGCCAGCATGGCATCGACATCATCAAGCACGCAGGTCGTGCCGGACTGCATGGCTTCACCGACCGTTTTTGCGCCGTAGCGGTTGTCGGACCAACCGACGCGATTGAGAGATTCCCGTGCCTTGGAGACATTGAGGTCAACGACCGCAACCATATGCAGACCGTCGATGCGTTGCGCCTGGGCGAGAACCATGGAGCCGAATTTACCGGCGCCAATCAGGCCAACACGAACGGGGCGCCCCTTGACGGCACTGGCGGACAGAAGACTGTAGAGATTCATGAAATGATCCTTGGATGATGTTGAGCATCATCGATGGGCGCAGTGCACCGTTTTCGCCTTCGACCAGAAGGTGAATTCAGGAAACCGCTCCAACGATGAGATTGCAGATAGTGCGACAGACAATGCGAACGGCTGCGCCGCTGCATCAACCTGGTGTCAGATAGTGCGCATCAGGCAAGCGGTGACGCCCACCGCTTTCGGGTGCTGAATGACATGTATTGATCTCCTCCTTCGGCTCGCAGAACTCCTCCCCGCGAGCAATGCAGCCATTTCCCTTGGCTGTTAATGGGAGATTAAACGTCCGGCGACGTTAGCTCAATTTAGAACAAAAGAAATTTTGTTTAGTTTTTCTAACAAATTGAGACATCGAGATTAGGAGAAGTTTGCATCTTCCTGCCACAGCCGCACCGCAATTTTCCGCTCGAGTGCTGCGCCTTATACACTTGAGAAATTATGACCGTTTCGAAAGGGAAAACCTGGGCTTCGGCAAACAACAGAAGATAATGTTCTAGAAACCTGCAGTTGCTGGAACCATTCAGAAGCAATAACAATTGGTTGTATGATATTTTGGAAGGAGACAGAAATATGAAAATTCTTGCTTTAACGGCTATATTGACTGGCGCCACAATCACGGCTGCATTTGCACAGCAACCGACGCCTGAACAGGTGGAAATGGCATATACTGCGGCGAGAAACCAGCTCGGCGTACTGACCTATTGCCAGGGAAAAGGTCATATCGACGATACCGCAGCCGAAGTTCAGACCAAGCTTCTTGCCCTAGTGCCCGCTCCTGCCGATGTTTCCAAGGGCGATGCTGCCGAAGACGTTGGCAAGCAAGGAAAGGTCTCCGTCATGGGTATGGAACAAGACCTGGCAACCGCCGCAAAAGCGCAGGGCGTTGATGAAGCCAAGCTTTGCGAGACCATGTCAAATGCCTTGAAACAGGCTGCTGCAAACCTGCCCCAGTAACCATTCTGGTCGCATGGCCTTATCGGCAATAAATTATGCGCTTTAGACACCTTGCCTGTTCAGTTCACCAACTGGACGGGCAATTATTAGGCGGGATGCCCGCCTCGCCTTTTCAAAACAGCAAATCCGAATACCGGGATGCCGACGATAACGTCGACGCGCGGTGTTACATCGAGTTTTTGATAGGTTGGTGGTCTGGAACTGGCAGGCAAAAAACGGACCGTGCAAGGCTTTTCCTTAAGCTCTATCATGCATGGCGCAGGTTGATACTCCCAAATATATGTGAAATTCAGGAACGATGATTGATACTGTTGTCGAAGCGCGGCCCGCTGTCCGGGCACTCTCAAATTCGCTTATTCGTGAGGTCGCAAATGCGGCGATGGGCAAGTCAAATGTTTTGCCCTTCTGGTTCGGTGAGGCCGATACGGCCACTCCCGATTTCGTTCGGAAAGCAGCGGCAGAATCCCTGCTGTCGGGTGAAACATTTTATTCCCAGAATCTCGGGCGTCCCTATCTGAGAGAAACCATCGCGGCCTATCAGAGCGATCTGCTCGGCCGCGCCATTCCGGTCGAACAGGTACTGGCTGTCGGCTCCGGCATGAGTGGTTTGCAGATCGCAATGCAGCTCGTACTATCGCCCGGTGACCGGGTTGTGGCGGTAACCCCGCTGTGGCCAAATATCAGCGAAGCACCACTTATTCTCGGCGCGCATGTTGAACGGGTTTCTTTGTCCATCAATGACGGTCGCTGGTCGCTTGATCTCGACAAATTTATCGATGCGCTGACGCCCGACACTCGCATGGTTATCATCAACTCGCCAAACAATCCGACTGGCTGGACGATTGATGACGAAAGCGTTCAGGCCATTCTGAAGCATTGCCGAAAGCACGGTATCTGGATCCTGGCCGACGAGGTTTATCAGCGGTTGGTATATGACCCTGCCGTCCGTTACGCCCCGTCATTTCTGCGCCACTATCAAACCGGCGATCGCATCATTTCAGTCAACAGCCTCTCCAAGGCTTGGTCGATGACCGGCTGGCGTATTGGCTGGATGGTCATTCCGGAGACGCTGTCACAGGATGCCACCAAGCTCGTGGAGTATAATTTCTCCTGTGTCTTTGAACCGACCCAACGCGCCGCAGCCGTGGCGATCAAGGAAGGGGAAAGTGAAGTGCAACGTCTGCGCGCCAATCTCACCAAAACCCGTGCATTGCTGGTTGACGGCCTGCGCGGGATGGGCGGCGTCAGTGTGCCGGAGGCTGGCGGAGCCATGTATGCGTTTCTGCGCATTGACGGCTACGGCAAATCTCTCGAGTTGGCGCAGCGTCTTGTCCGCGAAGTCGGTCTTGGTCTCGCGCCGGGAGCCGCTTTCGGTCCCGAGGGTGAAGGTTGGCTGCGGTGGTGCCACGCCGTTTCCGAAGACAAGATTTCCGAAGGCCTGAACAGGCTGTCAGACTTCCTTCGCCGATGAGGTCTGCAATCGTTCTTTCGATACCGACATCCTCTCCTAAGGATGGCTCCGTCCCGAAACACAACAGGATCAGCCAAACTGTTCAACGACTTTACCGCAAACAGCAACCCGCAGGTGCGCAACCGGCATCTGCGGAAATGCTGGAGCAGGCACTGCATGAACAGAAGCTCTCCCATCATTCAACGTCTGCGGGCACGCAGCCGCAAGATGGCCGCCGTCTTCTTTCCGCACAGCAATTTTGCCTTCCGCCTGCGCAATTTCATCATGCGGAACATGCCAAAACGTCTGCTTGGATGGTATTTTAGCGGTGCAATCAAAGCGTAAATGAAGCTCCTGGAGAAATAGGCTCAAGTGTCTATGTCGTTTAAGAAAATTGGCGTTGGCGGCGACACTTCCGCCTACGTATATCTGGGCTTCCAACCCTCCTCATAACGTCGTTGTGATGAATTGCGGGAGGCAACTGTCTCTCCGTAAATCACCCGTTAACACCTTGTTGACCATAATTGCCCGCAGTTGTTCGAGGGCATGGGTGTACTGACTGCCGCCTGCCCTTTGTGGAGTTTGTCAGCCAAGCGGGTGTTCAAGTTGTCGATTATTATGTCTCCCGACATGACGTCGGTTGGCCTTTCCGGCCTTCTCAACCGTTTCGCCAGGGCGATCCGGGTCGTGACAATCGCTGCGGTCGCGCTGCTTGGAGTGGTGTCAGTCGCCCAGGCGCAAGACCGCTCACTCAAGCTGTATTTCGTACACACCGGAGAAAAGGCCACCATTACCTACAAGCGGAATGGCCGTTTCGATCCGGCAGGTCTGCAGAAGGTCAATCGTTTCCTTCGTGACTGGCGACGCAATGAGAGCGGACGGATGGACCCGAGGCTGCTCGACATTGTCTGGGAAATCTACCAACGCGCCAACACTTCGAACTACATCCATGTCGTTTCCGGCTACCGTTCTCCCACCACCAACGCCATGTTGCGTGGCCGGTCGAGAAACACCGGCGTTGGAGAAAAAAGCCTGCATATGCAGGGCAAGGCGATGGATTTCTATATTCCCGGTGTGAAGCTGTCGACGCTGCGTGCACTCGCCATGCAGATGCAGGCAGGAGGCGTTGGCTATTACCCAACGTCTGGTTCGCCGTTCTTGCATGTTGACGTCGGTGGTGTACGCGCCTGGCCGCGCATGTCGCGGCAGGAACTGGTCAGACTTTTCCCGGATGGCAAAACACTGCATCTGCCGCCAGATGGCAGACGCTTTGCCGGCTATAACGTTGCGCTTGCCGACTACAGACGTCGCGTCAACGGTCAGTCAATTCAAGTTGCGTCGACTGCCGAACCAACCAACGCTGCTTCGCAGGCAAAAGCAGCCCCCGCTCCATCCCGTGTTGCACCAGTTGCGGATAGCCAGAGCACACTGGTGACTGCAATGCTGCCGGTGCCCACAAGCCGGCCGACCACAGCCTTTGACATCGCCGACAAAACCGATAACGGACGTGATGATGTCGCGGAATTCGCGATACCAATGCCCACTATGAGACCCGAGGCAGAGATTGGCGAAGTTGCTGCAGCGACCGATCCAATCGTGACCGCTTCGCTGGGGGCCATCCCCTCTGTTCGTCCCTCGCCCACACCTGGCGACCCGGCAACCGCGGCCACTGTCCTGACACCGTTGTTCACCACGGGTTTTAGTGCGGTCACACCGGATTTCGATACAGCCTTCAAGGAGCCGAAATCGTCTATCGCGTCCTTGCGTTTCGAACCTGTCGACATTGACGATGAAGAGGAGCTTGATAGCCAGGACATCTTGATTGGCTGGGCGATCTCGCCGCGCAACAGTCAGGTTGCGATGTTCGCTCCTGAGCTGACAAGACGTGTCCTGATGGATCATACGACCGATACCGGCACGAGCAGGGATCTGTCCGACATATAAAAGCGGGGAACATTTAAGGTGCTCCGCTTTCGTTGCCTTGCCGACTTTTGAAACGATAAAGGCTCCGGTCTTTCAAAACCGGAGCCTTATTGTCAGTGACTGTTACATCTTGAAAAGCGACTTCAGTGTGGAGGGTTGGCTGCGATGATATTGCGGTGCAGCCGACACCTCTCCGCCGAGTGCGGCAGCCGCGTGCCAAGGCCAACGCGGATCATAGAGGATCGTACGGGCAAGGCCGACAAGATCGGCATCGCCAGTCGCAATGATTGCCTCGGCCTGTGCAGGCTCGGTAATCAATCCAACAGCAACAACCGGCATCTTCACCGCAGCCTTGACGGCACGAGCGAACGGTACCTGATAGCTCGGGGACAGCGGAATCGCTTGATCGACATGCAGACCGCCCGTCGATACGTTGATGGCATCGCAGCCACGAAGCTCCAGAGCCTTCGCAAACTCTATGGTCTGTTCAATATCCCAGCCATTGTCGTGCCAGTCGGTGGCCGAAACACGAACGGTCACCACCTTGTCCGCAGGGAATGCAGATCTGACCGCATCAAAGACCTCAAGCGGAAAACGCATCCGGTTTTCCAGGCTGCCGCCATATTCATCAGTTCGATGATTGGAAAGCGGCGAGAGAAATGAATGCAGCAAGTAACCGTGCGCCGCATGAATTTGTACCGCATCAATCCCGATACGGGCAGCGCGTTTGGCAGCCTCTGCAAAGGCATCGCGGATCGCGTTCATTCGTTCACGGGTCAGCGCGGTCGGCACCGTATCCGTGGATTTGAACGGCACCGCGGAAGGTGCTTCGGTTTGCCAGCCATTCTTCTGGTCTGCCGCAATCTGTGCGCCACCCAGCCAAGACAAGTCCGAAGACGCCTTCCGGCCGGCATGGGCAAGCTGTATCGCGATCGGTATGTTTGACCACTTGCGAATGCCATCCAGCGTGCGTTGCATGGCCTGTTCTGTTGCGTCGTCATAGAGGCCGACATCCGCGTAGCTGATGCGTCCCTCGGGAACGACTGCGGTTGCTTCGATGGTCAACAGGCCGGCGCCAGACAGCGCAAGTTGCCCGAGATGGATCAGGTGCCAGTCCGTCATGCAACCATCGACGGCTGAATAGGTGCACATCGGGGCGATGGTGATACGGTTCTCTAGTTCGAGATTGCGGATCTTGAACGGCGTGAATAGCTGCGGCTGAGGCATTGGGCATACTCTTAACGTGACGGGTTTGTCACCATACCGATGACCTGATGAGGTTCCCAGAATGATGCGCGATCTTGACCAGTCAATCAATCTGACAAAGATCAATTGGTATGGACAATACCATACCTAAGCCTGTCGAAGGTATACGTCAAGGCGTACCTTGCGCTTGCGCATCATCGTGTGACCCGGTAAAATGTCTTCATGCCAGATTTGCTTCCCCAACCCGCACGTGACGAGATCGACCTCGGTGTCGTCCTGTCCACATTGTCTGATCCTCTGCGTCGCACCACCGTTGCCATTCTCGCAACATTGCCTGAGTGCACGGAGCGCAACTGTGTGTCCTTCGGATTTCCGGTCGCGAAAGCTTCCCTCACCCATCACTTCAAGGTTCTGCGTGAGGCCGGCCTGATCAGCCAGATCGACTACGGAAATCGGCGTTCGTCGTCGCTGCGGAAGCAAGATATCGAAGCCCGCTTTCCCGGTCTTCTGGCACTTCTGGTCGATGAGTTAGAGCGGGATGGCGGTGCCGAAAAGGCGGTGGCGTTGGCAGGTCAACGCTAAGACCAACGCCCCCAAGTCGGTATTGACAGACTATCAGATGTCCAGGTGCAGATCGCTGCCAGTTGCCGGGACGGAGCAGCAGATTAACGCATGGCCCACACCAGGATCATAGGCTGGCTGCGAGAAATAGCTGACCTGCCCTTTGATGATAGCGGCTTTACAATCTCCGCAGTGCCCTGCCCGACAACCGAAGGCTGGTGACAGGCCACGCTGTTCCGCAAGTTCGAGCAAAGACCCGTCACCGGGTTTCCACCGCGCCTCCTTTGTCGACCCTGCAAAAATCACCCTGACAGGCTCGGACGCAGGCTGTGCAGAGTTGACCGCAATAGAACCGTCTTTGACATCGCGTTTCAGCCCCGACGGTCCAAAAGCCTCGGCATGTATGCGTTCATCTGCGACATTGAGCTTGAGCAAGCCATCATAAACCGACTGCATAAAGGATGGCGGCCCACAGAGATAAAAATCATAATCGTCAAAGGGCAGATGCGCCTTCAACAGATCCATATTGATGCGGCCTAAAGTCTCGCGACTTTCCAACCCGTCCTCCTCCGGCTGCCCAACGACTCTGATATCCCGGACGCTGCCGTTGCCGCGCGCGACCAATTCATCAATCTCTTGGTCGAACGCCCGCTCCTGACGTCTATGGGATGATCTGAAAAACCAGACCGGGCGGCGATGTCGTGTCCTATCGCCCTCATGAACGAGATGACGCAGCATTGACAATAAGGGTGTGACACCGATACCGGCGGCAATAAACACCGCATGCCTGCTCCGCTCCATCGGATCGATAGTGAAGGCACCGGTTGGCGCAAGCGCTGAAATTTCGTCACCGATCTGCATGCCATGCAGCAGGTTTGATGCCTTCCCCTCGCGTTTGACGCTTATGCGGTAATGGCCGTCCGACGGTGCACTTGAGATCGTATAGCTGCGTCGGATAAATGCCTCACCATCCGCAATTCTGACCGGCAGATGCTGACCTGACAGATGCGGGATCAAAGTTTTACCGTCAGTCGGCTCAAGGTGGAGTGAGCGGATCGTCGTGCTTTCATCGACGATCCGTTCAATACGAAAATTGCGCCAGGTCTTTGCTTTTGCTGCGGCCTGCAGCCGGGCCTCAGCGTCTTCCCAGCTACCGGTCATCAGACTGCTGGGCGACATTCCATCGTCGGCAAACGTCCACCGCAAAGGCAGTGCATCCCGACGCCGGACGACCTTTGTCGGCATCACTCGCCAAAGCCGCTCTGCACCTTCGAAAGCTGCGATTTCGGATGATTCAAGAATAACCTCGACAGTCCCTGCGATCTGCAGGACATCACCTTTTACTGCATCAAAGAACATCAAACCGGCAAGCGGATTAACGAGAAAATTTCCGAGCGTGTTGAAGAACAGATTGCCGTTAAAATCAGGGACAGTCAGACCGCCATCATCGTCAATGCGCACGAAACCAGCCCGACCTCCACGGTGCGAGATATCAACCTGCCGCTTTTCGTCGGGTCGATCGACATAGGATGCGACAAAAAATGTATCTGCTGTGGAGATGATACGCCGTGCATCGGCGTCAAGTCTGTCGCTGACATCAACTGCAGAACTCGTCTGTTGCAACGGGTCACGCACGAACGCGAAATGCCGGTTCTGGATGTAACGCGGACAGTTTCCAAAACTGTCCTCCACCGAAACCGAAAAGCCTTCGTTTGACTGACGGGTGATCAAGCCGTTCATACGGTTGCGCCTGCGGGTTACAAGATCAATTCCCAGCAGGCCGACAGGGTCTCCCTCCTTCATTCCGGCTTGCGCAGGATCGCTGGTATCACTCACCGCATTGATGTCCAGTGTGAGCGGATCAGGTGAATGCAGAAAACCCGGTTGACCGCTCCGGATTGTAGCCCATGGCATACCCTCGCCATCCACCGCACCTATAACGATAAACGGCAGAAGCGGATAGAATTCGCGGTGCTGATCCAGCAGAAAATGACGCACGAATTTTCGACCAACCGTATCCATCTGGTCGGCGACACCGGCGTGTCGTTGCAATTCCAGCTCACCTTCATGCCAGGGTGATGACAAGGCCGAAACATTTTCGAGTTGCGCATTTCGATCGGACATTCGCACCTCCAAGGGAAACATGGAAAAAGTGGATGCGGCCCAATTTGCCGACCGCATCCTCACAATCAGGCAGCAAGGCCTGCTGCGGTTTTGGGGAAAGCCACAAAGCCGGGCAGCGCTTCTATGCGGGCAAGCCACCGGCGGACGTTTTCATGCGGTACGAGGTTCACATTTCCTTCTGGCGCACTGACGATATAGCTGTAGAGCGCAATATCAGCGATGGTCGGTTTTTCATCGATGATGAACTGATGCTGCTCCAACTCCGCATTGATCAGCCCGAGAATGCGATGGGCGCGCGCGATAACTTCATCGGCACGAAAATCCGCACCGAACACGGTAATCAGCCGGGCGGCAGCCGGCCCATAGGCGATTTCGCCAGCGGCGACAGACAACCATTTCTGGACTTTTGCTGTCGACTGCAGGTCGTCAGGCAGCCAGTCCTTCCGGCCCAGTTTAGTGGCGAGATAAACGAGGATTGCGTTGGAATCATTGACGATGATGTCTCCGTCCTCAAGCACGGGCACCTGACCGAACGGATTGAGTTTGAGGAATGGCGCCGATTTGTGCTCGCCGTTTGCCAGATCGACGTCGATGACTTCGGCTTTCACACCGAGCAGCGAAAGACCGAGCAGGGCACGATGCGCATGGCCGGAAAGCGGAAAATGGTACAGTTTCATGAGAGGCTCCGTTGAGATGTGGAGCTAAAGCTCCGATGGCACGAAGGAGGCTATCGGTATCCACATTTCTGCAGTAGACAGATATTTATAGAGTTACCCTCTCACTTTTTGGAAGGTGAATATGGACCGGCTGGATGCCATGGCTGTTTTGTTGTCTGTCGTGGAAAACGGCAGTCTATCGGCAGCATCCCGGGCACTTCATTCACCTCTGCCGACGGTCAGCCGCAAGATATCAGAGCTTGAGGCGCAGCTTGGGGTTCAGCTGTTAGTGCGCACCAGCCGCAAGGCCCTGTTGACAGAAGCCGGAGAAAATTATGTCATTGCCGCGCGCGAGATCCTCGGCCGCGTTGAGGAAGCGGAACGCCGCGCATCCGGTGAATATGTTTCGCCACGCGGAGACCTGACAATCACAGCGCCGATCGTGTTTGGCCGCCTGCATGTCTTGCCGATCATCACCCAATTTCTGAAAGTGTTTCCCGATATCAATATCCGGCTTGTGATGAGTGACCGGTCCGTCAGCCTCGCAGACGAACATATCGATGTCGCTCTGCGTATCTCGGCGCTGTCTGAAAACCATCTGATTGCAACACGTCTCGGCGCGATCCGCACATGCGTTTACGCCAATCCAGATTATCTGCGCCGACACGGCCAACCACTCCATCCGCGCGATCTTGAAAACCACAGCTGTATCGCGTTTGAAGGCGTGCTCTCAAACCGGTTCTGGACATTCAAAGACACCGGTTCGGATATTACAGTCCCGGTACGGCCCCGTTTATCGGTCAATACGGCAGAGGCAGCTGTGGATGCTTCAGCCGATGGGTTGGGCATCACAAGGGTGATGTCCTATCAGGCGAAACGGGCCGTGGAAGCCGGCCTGCTCGTGCCGCTTCTGGAGGATTTCGAGCTGGACGCCTCACCCGTACATCTGGTTTATCTGTCGCAAGGGCTGATGACGCTGAAGCTCAGAACGTTTCTCGACTTTGCTGCTCCAAGACTTCGAGCCGTCCTGCAGCAGATCTAAGAACGCCTGAACTAATTGCTGTACATCAGCTTGCCGCTTCTCCCGCGTCTACACGATATGCAATGCCCTGCCGCTCACAGGTTTGTTCGCCTGGTTCCAGCCACCATTGAGAACCGCGGAAAGTGACCCAATTGCTTTCTTTATCGTCAAGGGTCGCCACTGGCAGGCATGCCGGATTGATACCCTAGAATGATCTTTGGTGTGGATTGATTGCTCGGTACAAAACGAACATTCTGCGCCAGCCAAAAACACTGACAGATTTAGGTATGGGGAACGGACACATGAACCTAAGAAATTTTACCTGACGACAGCAATCGATTGCGCCCCCATATCCACGCTGAAACCAAAACCGCTGGATATTGCTCTAACTACGGGCAAGCCGCACACCAAGTTTGCTGACCGAAAACGTTAAAGTCATGTCCGGGCATCACCGGTTTAACCATGCAGAAAACTATTATTGCCATGGGGAATATCTCTCTCGGTAATCTGTCATTCGGCTTAAAAGCTGCAAACTTTCGCCTGCGGCAGGTCACTTCGCGAAGAAAATCGTTGCCGAAATACGCCGGACCAGTGGCTATCCGACGGATGAGGTTGAGGGCGCTTGAGGCGCCCTTTTCAAAATGTCTTGGATAGGGGCGTGATCACCCCATTCTTTCCGAGGCATAACTGCCGGGGCTTGCAGGAAAGACCACGGTTTTGTGGCCGTTCAGGAATACCCGCTGGTGGATATGCGCGTGCACTGCTCTGGCCAAAACATGCGCTTCCACATCGCGTCCAATCGATACATAGTCGTCGGGCGATTGCGCATGCGTGATGCGAGCAACGTCCTGCTCGATAATTGGACCTTCGTCCAGATCGGCAGTCACGTAATGCGCCGTCGCCCCAATCAGCTTAACCCCCCGCTCAAATGCCTGTTTGTAAGGATTGGCACCCTTGAAGGATGGCAAAAACGAGTGGTGAATATTGATGATGCGGCCGGACATTTTTTTGCACACCCCGTCCGACAGGATTTGCATATAACGCGCCAGCACCACCAATTCAGCACCTGAATCCTCGACAATCGACATCAGCCTCGCTTCCGCTTCAGGCTTGTTTTCCTTGGTCACCTTGATGTGGTGAAACGGAATATCATTGTTCACAATAAGCTTCTGATAGGTGAGATGATTGGACACCACGCCGACAATATCGATCGGCAACGCACCGATTTTCCAGCGATACAACAGGTCGTTCAGGCAGTGGCCAAAATTGGACACCATCAGCAAAACCTTGGTGCGCTGGGCAGCATCATGGAAAGCAAACGCCATGTCGAAAGGCTTTGAGACCGGTTCGAAACTGCTGCGCAGTGTCTCGAGGTCCGTTCCAAGTTCCGAACGAAATGTGGTGCGCATAAAGAAGTTTTCGGTCTCCGGATCATCAAATTGCGCAGAATCCGTGATGTTGCAGCCATGCTCCGCCAGAAAGGTTGCGATGGCAGCGACGATCCCGCGACGGGACTGGCATTGAACGGTAAGGACAAAATTCTCCACGCGGGAACTCCATGAAGTCGTGATGGGATGGGGCAGCCGTCAGGCCGCAACAGTGAGGTGGGTAACAAGCAGGTCGGTCAGAGACCGCTCCCAGGTGGTCGGCACCATGACAAGAAATCTGTCGCGCTCCAGACGTTCAACCAGCACACCGACGTGGTGCAAAGACGTCTGTACGAAGGTCCCTGCCGGGAAGGCCGCGTCCGAAAAATCCAGGGCGATCACGCGGCCCAGCAAGCCTGCCGCCCCCTCTCCTTCGAGGATCAGGCAGACACGTGCATCGGAAAGATCAAGTGCCACAAGATCTTCCGGCACCGACATGTCAACCGGTGTTTCGGAGCGCAGAAGCACACGGTCCGGCGCAATCCGCCACACTGTCATCCCGGCACCATGAACAGGAGAACGATAGTCTGTCGGCAGCGACAGGCCTTGCGTCTTTAACACCGCGTCGGTGGCATTAGCGAAGGTTTCCCATCCCGCCAATTGTGTGAGGTGGCCAAGCGCGATTTCGGAAACCGACACGGGTTGCCCGTCACTGTTGAGACCACGAAGCGGAAGGTTATTTTTTTTAGCCATTTTGACGATGCCCTTCCGGATCGAAGAAGTGAGGGGAGGCGACCTTCGCGCGCAGTGTTTGGTTGCCAACAAAATCAACGATCTGGATCGTTTCGCCTATGCGTTCCGGTCCCTTGGACAACAAGGCCAGCGCAATGTTCTTTTTCAGAGCTGGTGAATAGGTTGTCGATGACACCCAGCCTTCGCCATGACCTTTCGCTGGAGAATTCAATCCGAACAGCAGTGATCCGGCCCTTGCACCGTCATCACCGACGATTTCCAGGCCAACCAGTGACGGGCGCGTTGCATCTTCCAGCACCACACGTTTGCGCAACACCGATCCGATGAAGGGTTTCTTGCTCGAAGCGAAAACTTCGAGACCAAGATCCTTCATGGTCGTGCGGCCCTCGATCTCAGCGCCAGCCACGTGGCCCTTTTCAATACGAAGGGCGCCCATCGCCTCGGTTCCATAGGGTTTGAGATGATGCGGAACACCCGCTTCGATCAGCGCGCGCCAGACCTTCGGGCCGGATTTGGCCGGGATGTAGATTTCATAGGCCAGCTCGCCGGAATAGCTCATCCGATGGAGGCGGCACGGCACACCTGCAATCGTCACATAGGTCAGGTGGTTGTTTGGCAACGCCTCTTTGCTCAAATCCGCGCCCGTCAGCGTCGCAAGAACAGTCCGGGACTTCGGGCCAGCGATGGCAATGGCTGCCCATTGATCCGTCACGGTTGTGACATGCACCTTGAGATCACGCCATGCCGTCTGCAGCAGGAACTCAGCCTGTGCCAGAACCTTGGCGGCATTGGCTGTTGTGGTCGACATGAAATAGTCGTTCTCGCCCAGACGCGCCGTCGCACCGTCATCAAGAACAAAACCGTCTTCTCGCAGCATGACGCCGTAGCGCAGGCGACCGATTGGCAAAGTCTTGAAGCCGTTTGCGTAAACGCGGTTGAGAAACTCCGCCGCATCCGGGCCCTGCACGGCAATCTTGCCAAGCGTCGACACGTCGACAATGCCGACATGGTCGCGCACATGGGCTGCTTCACGGATATAGGTATCGCGCAGTGTCTCGCCCTTGGCCGGGTAATACCAGGGGCGAAGCCAGGCACCCGCTTCTATCATCTCTGCACCATTTTGCTGGTGCCAGTCATGAATGGTCGACAGACGCGTCGGGCGGAAATGCAGGCCGTGATCGTGAGCAACGATCGCGCCAATGGCAACCGGCGTATAGGGCGGACGGAAGGTCGTTGTTCCGACCTTGGGAATGTCCATGCCTCTCAGCGCCGCCATTCTTGCCAGTGCATTGAGGTTGGAGGTTTTGCCCTGGTCGGCAGCCATGCCCGATGTAGTGTAACGCTTGAGATGTTCGACCGAGACATAACCTTCCAGATGCGCCTGATCGATGTCGGCAAGTTTCACATCGTGCTGGAAATCGATGAAAGCCTTGCCCGGCGTCGTGCCGTCGGCCTTTGTGATGACGGTGGTCGGCAGCAGATCGCGGCCCCAGAAATCACCGCCATTGGCTACAGTATCGACCTTGCCAGCGTCACCGCCGGCGTCGTACCCCTGCGTGATCGCTTCAGCGGTTGAGACAGCGGCAACAAGCGATCCAACGCTGGTGACGGTTGTTTTCTGCATCGGCAGAAATGCATCAAACTCCTGATGATATTGCGGTTTGCCGAAACGCTGGCTCCACAGATGCAGTGCCGGAGCCCAACCGCCCGATATCGCGACGACATCGCATTTGACAGCAATCTCCTTACCAGACGCCCGACCATTGGTGTCGACAGGCACGATGCGGGCGCCACGCACCTGGCCACGGCCCTCGGCTTTCAGGAGACCGTAACCAAGCCGAAGCTCCACGCCCGCAGTCTTGGCGCGGCTAGACAGTGCATCCAGAATGGTTCGGCGAAGATCACAGAGAATGACCTTCGCACCGGCCTTGGCGAGATCGATTGCAGTGCTGTAGGCACTGTCGTTGTTGGTCGCGACGACGACACTCTCACCGGCCAGAACAGCGTAACGGTTGAGATATTTACGCACGGCCGATGCCAACATCACACCGGGAACGTCATTGCCGGCAAAAACCATCGGTCGTTCAATGGCACCGGTGGCAAGAATTGCCCGTTTGGTGCGAACCAGCCAGTAACGCTGGCGCGGTTTGCCCGCTTCCGGCACCAGCAGATGATCCCGAAACCGTTCAACCAGCCCAAAGACATCACTGTCATAGGCACCAAACGCCGTTGTGCGGCTGAGTACCTGAACATTGGGCATATTCTTGAGTTCGGCCACGGCGTTGCGAAGCCATGTATCGCTTTCACCACCGGCACCTTCGCTCAGCAAAGAGCCCCCGAGTTCGTGATCCTGTTCAACCAGCATCACCTTGTCGCCCTTGCGGCCTGCGGCCAAGGCTGCAGCAAGTCCGGCAGGACCTGCCCCCACGATCAGCACATCACAAAAAGCATTGATCTTTTCGTAGTGATCCGGATCGTCAAGCGTTGTTGCCTTGCCCATGCCAGCGGCATTGCGGATGATTTTTTCGCAGGCCATCCAGAAGCCGGTGCCTTTGAACGGACCGATAAATGTCTTGTAGTAGAACCCGGCACCAAAGAAGCGCGACAGGGCACCGTTAACCGAACCGATATCAAACTTCAGGCTGGGCCATGCATTTTGCGGCGTCGAGATTAGACCATCGAACACCTCGACCATCGTTGCCTGTGCGTTGGGTTCGTGACGGGCGCCATCACGCAGATGAACCAGTGAATTCGGCTCTTCGACACCTGCAGCCATCAGACCGCGTGGGCGATGATATTTGAAACTGCGTGCGGTGATTTTCTGGCCACCGGCCAACAGGGCAGAAGCCAGACTATCGCCGGGATGAGCGACAAACGGTTTGCCATCAAACTGCACGGTAACTTTGCGGCTGCGGTCAATGCGTCCGCCGGTGGGAAGTCTGCGCGCTGTCATGCCGCCACCTCGCGGGCAAGATAGCTCGCCGAAATCTCATGGGTCAGCGTGTCACGCTCAACCACCACCCATTGGCGGCAGCCGGTCACATGGTGCCAATACTCCTTGTGCGGTCCGCGCGGATTGTCACGCATGAACACATAATCGAGCCAGGCTTTCGGATCGCTCTCGTTCATGTCAGGCCGGCGGATCGTCGCATCGGAGCCATAGGTAAACTCCGTTTCGTCCCTCAGCCCGCAGACGGGGCAATGAATTCTCAACATGATGGAACCTCAATGGGCGTTGGGTTGCGGGCCTGCGCCCTTTTCGTCGATCTGGTAGCCGCGTTCGAAACGTTCCAGCGTGAATTCGGCGTTGTCGGGGTGCGGTTCGCCCTTGGCGATTGTCCAGGCAAAGCAGTAACCGGAGGCAGGCGTTGCCTTGAAGCCGCCGTAGCACCAGCCACCATTCAGCCAGAGCCCCTCAACCGGCATCTTGCCGATGATCGGCGAGCCATCCATCGACATGTCCATGACCCCGGCCCAATGACGCAACAGCCGCAGTCGCGACAGCGACGGCATCAGCGCCTTGGCACTGTGCAGCGTATGTTCGACAATCGGCAGGCCGCCGCGCTGGGCATAGGAGTTGAAACCGTCGAGATCTCCACCAAGCACCAGTCCACCCTTGTCGGACTGGCTGATGTAGAAATGAGCGGCACCGAAGGAGATGATGCTGTCGACCAGTGGCTTCAGCGGCTCGGTCACAAAAGCCTGAAGAACATGGGTTTCGATTGGCAAACGCAAGCCGGCCTTTTCCGCCAGATGGCCGGTGTGACCGGCAACGGCAAGTGCCACCTTCTTGGCGCGGATCGGTCCACGGGTCGTTTCCACACCGACAATGGTACCATTATCCCAGATATACCCGGTCACTTCGCATTGCTGGATCAGGTCCACGCCTTGCTGGTCTGCGCCACGCGCAAATCCCCAAGCAACCGCGTCGTGACGAGCGGTCCCTGCCCGCGACTGGTAAATCGCACCATGGATCGGAAAACGGGCATTGGGCGAATAGTCGAGGTAGGGCAAACGGCGCATCACCTCTGCCCGGTCGAAAAGTTCGGCGTCGATACCATTGGCCCGCATGATATTGCCACGACGGCGGGCAGCATCCATCTGCCCCGGAGAGTGGCAGAGATTGTACTGACCACGCTGCGAGATCATGACATTGTAGTTCAGGTCCTGGCTCAGGTTTTCCCAGAGTTGCATCGACCGCTCGTAGAACATCGTATTGCCGGGCATCATGTAATTGGAGCGAACGATCGTGGTGTTACGACCGGTGTTGCCACCGCCGAGCCAACCCTTTTCCAGCACCGCGACATTACGGATGCCGTGCTCCTTGGCAAGGTAATAGGCTGTTGCCAGGCCATGGCCGCCGCCGCCGACAATGATCACGTCGTAGCTTGGCTTCGGCACCGGATCACGCCAGGCGCGGGTCCAGTTCCGGTTGCCACTCAGGCCGTGACGTAAAATAGACAGGGCAGAATAATGACTCATGCGATCTCCTCGCGGTAATCGATACTTTCGCGCACCACCTTGAGCACTTCGTCATTGCTCAGCAGGCCGCGTTCGATGGCTAGGTCTATGAAAGGGCGGCGCTCTATTGCTGATGCCTGAACAAGGCGGGATACCTCGGCGTATCCAAGCTTGGGCACAAACACGGTGGCCAGCGCCGATGACTGCATCAGATTTTTGAGCGATTGTTCTTCGTCGGCTTCTATGCCGGCGATGCATTTGTCTGCGAAGATGCGTGACGATTTGGCCAACAACTCGATGGAATCGAACAGGCGCGAGGCAATGACCGGTTCAAAATGGTTGATTTCCAACTGGCCTTGAAGGGCAGCCAGCGACACCGCCGCATCATTACCGACCACGGCAAATGCAACCTGTTGCATCATCATCGGCAAGACAGGATTGACCTTGCCTGGCATGATCGAAGAGCCCGGTTGTACCGAAGGTAGCCTCAGTTCACCAACACCGCTGTTGGGACCGGATGACAGGATGATCAAATCAGATGCGATCTTGCCGATGACCTCTCCACAAATGCGGATTTCCGACGAAACCCGCGCAAAGGCATCGGCATTCTGCATGGCATCGAACATATCATCACCGGGGCGTACATTCGCGCCGACGATCGCCTTCAAATGCCGGTAAACGGCTGAACGATATCCCGGCGCTGAACCCAGCCCCGTACCGATTGCCGTGCCGCCCAAAGGCAGAACAAGCATGTCTTCGCGCGCTTGCGACAGTTTGCTTTCCAGACGCCGGATGGAGGCCGCATAACCACCAAAGGCCTGCCCCAGCCGCATGGGTTGAGCCGCCTGCATGCAGGTGCGCCCTATCCGCAAAATATCCGCAAATTCAGTGGCCTTGACCTCAAGACACGCAGCGAGATGACCAAGCGCCGAAATCAGCGACGAAGCCTTGTCATAGACCGCCAGTTTGACGGCAGCGGGCAAAACATCATTGGTGGATTGCCCGGTATTGACGTGATCATTGGGGTGAATGCGACTATAATTGCCTGGCTCATCGCCCAATATCTGCAAGGCACGATTGGCGATCACTTCATTGACATTCATGTTGATCGACGTACCACCAGAGCCTTCCAGCAGATCGACGATGAACTGGTCTGAATGCAATCCGAATTCGATTTCTTCGGCCGCCTTATCGATCGCCTGCGCCACGTCGCGCGGCAATATGCCAATGTCGTGATTGGCCGCAGCGGCAGCCCGCTTGATCTGCGCAAGCGCCTTCAGCAGCTCCGGCGCATCACCCAATTTGTGAAAGGAGATATCGAAGTTCTCCTGTCCACGCAGCGTCGCGACCCCATACAATGCTCCGCAGGGTAACTCGCGCGCTCCCAGGCTGTCTGTGTCGGTTCTGGTATTTGGCATGGAGGTTCCAAGGTCCGTTCGTGTGATGCCGCAGCATCGCAAACTCCAGGAACCATTTGAACCGAATAAGCGAGACTTAAATTAATTCACTTATTTGCATTAATTCATCTAATAGTACGGGTGAGCTCGTTGCAAAACCGCTGTGAAGATTTTTATGTCAGACACACTCAAACGGCGGAGCAACACATGCTGGCAAAGATCGCATTCATCGGCACCAGTGGGACAATTGCGTCCATTGGCACAGACCAGTTTGACCTTCTGGATTATAATGCCAGTCAGCAACGGCTCGATGCGGCAGCGCTGATCGAGCGTATTGGCATTCAGGGGACGATCGCCGATATCAGGCCGGTCAATTTTCGCCAGATCGACAGCACGGCAATCACATCGGACGACTGGGCGGATCTGGCAGAAATTTGCTGCCAGTTGGCTGAAGATAGCAGCCTGCGCGGCATCGTGATCGGCCACGGTACGGCGAGCCTCGAAGAAACCGCATGGGTTCTGTCACTGGTTCTGGACCTGAAAATTCCTGTCATTCTCACCGGATCGATGCGGCCACTGACGGGAATTTCGACCGATGCCCATGCAAATCTGGCTGCGGCAATCCGCGCAGCGATCGCACCAACAACCGGACCCGGCGTATTTGTGGTCATCAATGACGAAATCCACGACCCAAAAACGGTCACGAAAACCCACACATTACGACTAGGTGCTTTCCAATCTCCCTGGGCTGCTCCGATCGGATATGTCGATGGAACCGAAGTCAGGTTTCAGCAGGTAAGCAAACGCAGACATGAACCCTTCGCACGCGATCTGCTGCGTGAGATGCCACGGGTGGATATCAGCTATAGTCATGTCGGTGCTGATGGATGTGCGATACAATCCTTTGTTGCGGCAGGCGCAAAAGGAATTGTTTCATCAGGTTTCGGGCCGGGAATGTCAACGCCTGCAGAAACGGCTGCATTACATGAAGCGGTGAATGCTGGCCTTGTTGTTGTGCAATCGTCCCGTACCGGTGCGGGCTTGGTGGTCGATAGTGCGCACCATCAAAGCCTCGGCATTCTTGCCGGTGGCGATATCAATCCCCAGAAAGCGCGCATCCTTTTGTCACTTTGCCTGGCCGCTGGTTACAGTCACGGTGACATTGCTGAAGTGTTTCACTCGCTCTGATCGCCTTCAATGAGCGGCGGTTTCCAGATCATCTCACCCGCCGTTTCGGCGAGCCAGGGAATGTGGCTAACGATCAGTGGCAACGTGTGCTTTACCAGCATCTGACGGGCGGCTTCGGCCACCCTTGGCCCCAATGTGTCAAACTCACCGCGTCTGGTCACCAGTGTCAATTCGCGGGAAAATCCGGGGCTTGGCAATGGCAACACCGAAAGCGCCGGCATGTGAATGGCGCCCTGAACGAGGCAGAGAGGCGTGGTGATGGCCACGCCAACGCCACCGGCTACCATTGCCAACAACGAGTCCGAGGTGTCGAAAGACAACACCTGCGGGTGTTCGATGCGCAGTCGTCTGAGATGCCGCTCGACCTGCATGCCCATATGCGAACGTGAACTGTAGCGAATGAGCCGGTGCTCAAACAGCAGATCCCTGAGTGGCTGGTTGCGCAGCGTATCCCCCCAGGCAACCGGCGCAACAAGAACGAATGGCTCCCGGTAAAGCGGGAAACGCATCATCTCATCCAGTTCGTCCATCGGGTCCGAGGTGATCGCTGCATCGATCTCGTGACGCATCAGGGCGTCGGTGTGTGAGTGTGCAAGGCCTGAAAAGGCTGTCACGCGCAGCGCGATCGCGCCCTCCATCAGATCGCGGATCAGCACCGGACCAACGGATGAGGCAAAGGTGTCGACCATGCCCAATCGCAGGTCCTGCCGTTCAGGCCGCCTTGCCGTTGCCCTCACCTCTTCAATCGCCCGCTCGGCGCGATTGGCAATCTCGCGGATATGAGCCACCAGCACCCGCCCCGCCTCCGTTGCAACAAGCGGACGCCGGTCGCGATGAACTAGCGTCACCTCGACTTGCGCTTCAGCGCGCTTCATGGCTTGAGAGACCGCTGATTGGGTCATGCCCAACTGCGCGGCGGCAGCACTCATGCTGCCTTGCTCGATCACAGTTGCAGCAATTTCCAGAGCGTGCAAATCCGGTAGGGGCATCTGCTTAGTTTACCTGAATTAATCTTTGTCAGTAATATGACTACTACTCTCAAATCACCATTGAAGCAACGGCCGCAATTGGAGACATTCCACTCACATCAGCTTTCCCAGTCGCAACAACAAAAATGCAGACGACACCGATGCCTGAAAGTGATGCAAACAAACTGTTCAAAAAGGGGAACGAAATGTTCAAACTGAAAGCAATTTTTCTGGCGACAGCCTTCGCTTTCGTTGGTTTTTCCGCATCGGCACAGTCCTGCGGTGACGATACCTTGTGCAAGGTCAAAGCCTCAGGTGTCCTGAAGGTCGGCACCAAAGACGACTACGTGCCTTGGTCCTACCGCGCCTCCGATGGCAGCTTCAAAGGCATGGAAGTCGATATCGGCAAAAAAATTGCTGAAACCCTCGGCGTCAAAGCCGAATTCGTCAAAGTAACCTCCGCAAATCGTTTCGAATTTCTGGCGCAGGGCCAGATCGATCTGATGATTGCCTCCGCTTCAGATACCGCTGAACGACGCAAAGTGGTCGCTTTTGTTCACCCGAATTATTATTCGTCCGGTTACACACTTCTGCTTGCAAAAGCCGTCACGGCAACAGAGTGGTCGCAGCTTGCTGACCAGACCGTCTGCGCAGTACAGGGTGCCTGGTACAACAAGCCTGCGCAGGAAGAGCTGAAACTGAAGGTTCTGGCTTTTGCCGGCACGGCCGAAACCGAGGCCGCGATGACGCAGGGACGCTGCATTGGCCTGCTTGAAGACGACAACCAGATCAACGTTCGTCTCTCCAACCCGAAATGGGGCGAGTACCAGAAACCACTGTCGAGCCAGGCAGATACCCCATGGGGCATGGCGGTGCGCCAGAGTGACCAGTTTGCTCCATTCGGCCTGTCAATTTCCGGCATCATCTCCGAAATGCACCGTGACGGCACGTTGCTCGCGCTCGAAAAAGAGCATGGTATCGCAAACTCTGCCTTCCTCATCAAAATGCACGATGCTCTGAAAGATCACGTCAACTGATCCTTGAACCGTAAACAGTCCGGGGCGCCAATGCTCCGGACAGCACTGAGGATTGGGCTGTGATTACAGAGATCCAGACATTTTTTCGCGATCTGGCGGCATCGGGGATCAATCTCACGATCTTCTATGACGCCTTCGATTTCGACCGTTTCACCACCGGTCTTGGCAACACATTACTCCTGATCCTGATCAGCGCATTTTTCTCCATCGTCATCGGTGCGGCCTGCGCCGCAATCCTGTCGCTGTCCACGGGGTGGCCGACAAAAATCATCCGGGGTTACGTTGCTTTGTTCCGCAACACGCCACTGATCGTGCAGATGTATTTTTTCTATTTTGCGATCGGCAGCATCATGCCGGTGGGTCGCAGTGAGATAGGGCTGCCCCAACCCTTGATCGGCAGTTTCAGCTGGGCGGTGATTTCGCTTTCACTCTATTCTGGCGCATTTAATACCGAGACGTTTCGGGCCGGTGTGGGTGCTGTCCATGGCTCCTATCAGGAGGCAGCTTTTGCACTCGGCTATAACAAACGCCAGGCATTCTTTTCTGTCACCGTGCCGTTGGCGTTGCGTTTTTCATTTGCATCTCTCGCCAACAATCTGGTCGATCTGACAAAGGCAACAACTGTCGCCTATGCCGTTGGTGTCGCTGAACTCCTTTACGTTTCCAACCAGATCTGGTCGGATTCCCTCAACACCATCGAAATGATGAATGTGATGCTGGTGATCTACCTGATCCTGACCGGAGCCGTCGTCGTCATCATCAACAGGGTCGAAGCCGCCATGCGCCTGCCTGGCTTTGGACTGGGAGACGGACAATGAACCAGACCAGCATTCTCCCCCAGATTCTTGAATGGATGCCATTCGTTCTTCAAGGTTTTGGGCTCAACATTCTCATGAGCCTGATGGCAATCGCCATTGGCACGGCCATCGGTACGTTTCTGGGCTTTGGACAATTGTCGCCCAGCATGGCGGTTGGGGGGCCATCAAAGCTTGCAACACAGCTGTTTCGCAACGCGCCCTGGCTGGTTCTGTTATTCTACTGCATCTTTCTCATTCCCTATCAGGTGAATATTGCAGGCATAACCATACAGTTGCCGAGCTGGCTGCGAGCAACCATCGGCTTTTCTTTTCCGGTGGCAGCCAATTTTTCCGAAATCGTCCGCGGCTCGGTCAACTCGGTGCCACGTGGACAGTGGGAAGCCGCCGAGGCACTTGGTTACAGCCGTCGCGCAACGCTATTCAGGATCATCCTGCCCCAGTGCATCACACGCATGGTTCCTCCGTGGATGAACCTCTATGCGCTTCTGCTGACAGCCACTCCCCTGTCGATGATTGTCGGTGTTGAGGAAGCTCTTGGTCGTACCCAGGCAGCTGTGCAAGCCCAGAGCGACTCCCGGGTTTTGATCCCGATGTATCTCGCTCTTCTCACGATGTTCTTTGTCTACACATGGCCGATCAATCGACTGTCGTTGATGCTCGAACGCCGCTTCCGCACAAAATGAGGTGCTGACATGACTATTAATTCAAATGCGAAGCCATTGATTTCTCTTCGTGGCGTCCGCAAGTCCTTCGGCACGTTTGAGGTACTTCGTGGCATAGACATGGATATTCGCAAAGGCGAAGTTGTGGCGATCATCGGCCCTTCTGGTTCCGGAAAGTCGACGATCCTGCGTACCATCAACGGGCTGACACCGATCAATGAAGGCACCATCCAGGTTGGCGACATCAATGTCAGTGACCCGAAGCTCGATCAGGTCAAGTTGCGTCATCGCGTTGGCATGGTATTTCAGCAATACAATCTGTTTCCGCATAAAACCGTTCTGGAAAATGTTGCCATGGCACCAATCCAGGTGCTCAAGCAGCCGCGCAAGCAGGTGGAAGAACGGGCTCGCAGGCTATTGTCCGAAATGCGCCTGCCCGACAAGGCGGCGGCCTACCCCGGCGAACTGTCTGGAGGCCAGCAGCAACGTGTGGCAATCGCCCGCGCACTTTGTATGGAGCCAGAGGTCATCCTCTTCGATGAAGTGACGGCGGCGCTTGATCCGGAAATGGTCAAGGAAGTGCTCTCGGCCGTTCGAAAAGTCGCAGAAGACGGCATGACATGTATCCTTGTCACCCACGAAATGGGCTTTGCCCGCGAGGCAGCAGACCATGTCTACTTCACCGACAAGGGCGTGATTGTCGAACATGCACCGCCGGCCGATTTTTTCACCAAGGCCAGCGATCCACGCACCAAAGAATTCCTGTCCAAGGTGCTGTAATGTCGAGGATCATTGATGGGAAACTGTTCGCGCAGCGGCTGCGTGAATTTATAGGCCAGCAGGTTGCGATTATCAAAACCGAGCACGGTGTTGTGCCGGGTTTGGCAACCATATTGGTGGGACAGGATCCAGCCTCCGAGGTCTACGTGCGCAACAAGGCGCGCCAAACGATTGAAGTCGGCATGGCATCGTTCAAGCACACACTTGATACCGCCATATCGGAAGCAGAGCTGCTGGATCTGATCGCGGATCTGAACGCAAATGAAGACGTCCATGGCATTCTCGTTCAATTGCCACTGCCCGCGCATATCACTGCCGAGCGCGTGATCAACGCGATTGATCCGCGCAAGGATGTCGATGGTTTCAATGTGTCCAATGTCGGCTTGCTGGGAACCGGCCAGCCGGCCATGCTGCCCTGCACTCCCTTGGGCTGCATGATGCTGCTGCGCGAGCAGTTCGGTTCGTTGACAGGAAAAAACGCACTGGTGGTTGGCCGCTCGAACATTGTTGGAAAACCGATGGCGCAACTGCTTCTGGCCGATGATTGCACAGTCACCATTGCCCATCGTTACAGTGAAAATCTGGAGGAACATTGCCGACGCGCCGATATTCTGGTGGTGGCCGTCGGCAAACCAGAGATGATCCCGGGTGCCTGGATCAAACCCGGCGCGACGGTGATCGATGTTGGCATCAACCGCATTGAACGCAATGGCAAACCAACCCTTGTTGGTGATGCTGATTTTGCTTCCGCATCGGAAGTCGCGGGTGCGATCACGCCGGTCCCGGGCGGCGTTGGCCCAATGACCATTGCCTGCCTGTTGTTAAACACACTGACGGCATTTTGCCGTTCGAAGGGTGTGCCTGAGCCTGCCAATTCTGGCCTTGAATTGGTCAATGGCATCGGCGTAATTCAGGAGTTAAAAAAAGCCAGCTGATTTGAGCGTTTCGGATTACGTTTTGATGCAACTGAGAACGCGATTGCTTCGAGGGTAGCCCAGCTCCTAAGGTAAAGTTCTGTTACCGCAATGTTCGGTTCCGAACCAGGCAGCATAAATATGGCTTATGCCGTTTGTCCTATGCTGCCCGGTCTTGTTGGACGCCCGTTTCAGGCAGCCATTTTTTCCAGTTCGGCGAGAGCATCGCCAGGAAGCTCGATGTTCTCTACAGCGAGATTCTCCCTCAAATGAACTCGCGAGGATGTGCCGGGGATCAACAGAATGTTCGGGGAGCGATGGAGAAGCCAGGCGAGAGCCACTTGCAATGGTGTCGCGCCAAGCCGAGACGCAACATCCGACAAGGCTGCAGATTGCAGTGGCGAAAAGCCACCGAGCGGGAAGAACGGCACATAGGCAATTCCTTCTGCGCCAAGCTTTTCAATCAACGCATCGTCGCCACGGTGGGCAAGATTGTACTGGTTCTGTACGCAGACAATGTCGGTGATCTTTTTTCCGTCATCGATCTGTTTTGCGGTGACATTGGACAAGCCAATATTTCGGATCAACCCCTGTCGTTTCAGATCTGCCAACACTTCGAGCGGTTCATCAAGAGAGCCTTCCGCAGGGCCATGGACATCGAACATGGCGCGCAGATTAACCACATCCAGAACGTCTAGACCGAGATTGCGAAGGTTTTCATGCACCGCCTGCGTCAGATCTTCCCGCGAAAAGGCCGGGTTCCATGAAGCGTCCGCGCCGCGCGTTGCACCGATCTTCGTGACGATCACAAGGTCATCGCTATAGGGATGTAGCGCTTCACGAATGATCTGGTTGGTGATGTGCGGTCCGTAAAAGTCGCTAGTGTCAATATGGTTGACACCGCTTTCGATCGCCTCACGCAAAACGGCAATGGCTTCCGCATGATCGCGCGGCGGACCGAACACACCCTTGCCCGCAAGCTGCATTGCCCCGTAACCGAGCCGGTTTACTGAGCGCCCACCGAGGATAAAGGTACCGGATTTTCCAATTGAAGTCATGGCTTTGTCTCCTGTTTCGAGTTCCAAAGTAAGCGCCTGACATAGAGGTCACAATCCGCTAGAATCCGGACATGCTGTCCGCTTGCCCGGACAATCTGCAGTCAGAAACAGGAGAGCCGGATGCGAGAAATGGCCGATATCGAGGCTTTCCTACTGGTCGCACGTGCGAAAGGCTTTCGTGAGGCATCGCGTGTTAGTGGAACGAGTTCATCCTCCCTAAGCGATGCCGTCAAGCGGCTTGAAGCTGATCTCGGGGTGCGGTTGCTCAACCGCACAACACGCAGCGTGTTGCCAACTGAGGCTGGACGCACGCTGATGGAACGTTTGGGGCCTGCCTTTTCCGAAATCACATCTGCACTTGACCAGGCAACCAGCCACGGAGACCGCCCGGCTGGTTCGTTGAAGCTTAATGTCCCCGCCAGTGCTGCCAGGCTCGTTCTACCGCGCGTTGTGCCGGCTTTTCTGGCCACCTATCCGGACATCAGGCTGGAGATCGTCACGGAGGAGAGCTTCGTTGACATCATTGAAGGCGGTTATGACGCCGGAATCCGCTACGATGAGCGGCTGGAACAGGACATGATTGCCGTGCCGATCGGCCCGCGTGTGCAGCGTTATGCCCTCGCAGCATCCCCCTCCTATCTTGCAGCACGCGGCACACCCCAAACCCCGCACGAACTTCTGTCGCATGATTGCATCCGGGGGCGCTTTTCGGGCCGCGCCATACCCGCCTGGGAATTTGAGCGCGATGGAAAGGAGTTGATAATCGAGCCCAGTGGCAATCTGATCGTGCAGTCCGGTGGCGCCACCGATCTTGGCATTGAAGCGGCGAAAGCTGGCCTTGGCATCATGTATATGTTTGAGGACTGGCTGAGACCACACTTCGCGGACAAGACGCTTTTACCAATCATGGAAGACTGGTGGCTGAGCTTTTCTGGCCCGTTTCTCTACTATCCGGGCCGCCGTCTTGTTCCATCTCCACTGCGTGCCTTTATTGATTTCATCAAGGCAATGCCGCGATGACATCTCGCAAACGGAATTGTTTCTTCAGCGCGGTTTGTTGGCGTATCGCGCCAGATAAACGAACTGTGTGATGAGCCCAACGACAAAGGTTGCGGCCACAGTTCCAAGAGCGACTTTCAAAATGATCGAATCCGGATCAGCCGCAATCGGGTGTCCGTCTGGCACTCGACGCAGGGTCTCGGAGACTGAAGGCACCATGAGCAGAAATACCGAAAGGCTCAACAGGAATGTCTCCAGATACTTTTGCAGACGCCCCAGAAAAGCCAGCCGATGCACGGTGTAACCGCCGATCAGACACAGCAGGGTATCCTCACGGCGCACCGGGAAAATCAGTCGGATCTAAAATTCACCACACATCGCGGATCGCGACGCTTTCTCGTTTTCCGGTTGGAAAACAATGTGCAGACAATCACTTACGAGCGGAGCTCGGGCGAACCCCGGGTCGCTTTATCTTGCGGTCCTTCCCCCTACCCCCGTTTACGCTCCCAATATCGCTGCTTTCCGGTGTTCAAAGCCGAGGGAGCGGGAGTTTCTATGCGCGCCGTCCAAGGGAATTTCGCAGCAATTCGACCAGGGCCGAACGTTGGTCCGGCTTGAGTTTGTCGAGATTGCGTTGCCGCCAGCGGATGGCGGGAAGCTCTGCCACGTGACCAATCTTCAGCAGGGACCAGTCCGGTTCTCCGCGCTCGAAGCCGATCAGAAATTCCCGGTGGTGATCCGGCATTGCGCCAATCAACACCTCGATCATTTCATGCTGGGTTTGGACCAGTTCATCGATTGCGACAGTGGCCTCGGTCATGCCTTCGAAGCCATTGCTGTATTCGTTTGCGAGGTCCTTGACGCGGCCCGAAAGCACTTCACCCATAGGGCGGTTGTGACTGAGCAAATAGACGATGAACGCTTCGCGCAGGTCGTCGGTCAGCCCTTCCTGGGTAAGCAGGCCTTGCACATCGAAAAGGTCACGCGGGTGCTGCCGATCCAGCGCTGCCACCAGCTTGCCCGCAAAAAGGTCTTCGAAGGAAACGACGCTGGTTTCCGCATAGCCGAACGCCTCTTCGACCGCTTCGGTGACGGGGATCGTAAAAGGCTCGTGAACCACACCGCGCAATACGGGAGAGACTTCGATCTTGACCTGCGTCCCCTTCGCAATCACGAGAAGGCGAAGGATCGCACCATCGTGGATGTTTTCGGTGACGCGCGCGCCGGGCAGCTCCGCCAGAGCTGCCGCCTTGATGCGCTTCATGGCGGCGTCGATGTCCGCCAGAGCCTCAGGCCTTCCATTTACTGGCAGATACATCAGATCGATATCGACGGAGAGGCGCGGCAGGTTGCGCACAAAGAGGTTGATCGCCGTTCCGCCTTTCAGCGCAAAACAGGCTTCACGCGCCACGATGGGAAGAAGACGCATGAGCAGCCGAACCTGGTCCTGGTACTGGTCACGAAACGGCATCAAGTTCCTCCGGCACGGTTATCAGATAGACCGGATCAAGCCTGCCACCAGGGACAAGCATGCGTTTGCCTTTGCCCAGATCGATAGCATCCTTGTCCAGACGCTTGAGCCACGCATGGCGGTGACGATCCGCGAAGAGGAAGAACAGGCGTTTCACCTTAACGCTGTCACAATCGACCAGCAGCTTTTGCAGCCGCCTCGGGCTGAAATTTGCCGCACTTTGCATAATCATGTCGGCCTGATGGAAACTCTCATGGCGCGGCAATTCATCGAGCATTTCGAGATAGGCGCGCTCGGGCTGGGAAAGTGTCAATGGCCAATCCCATTGCCCCCATGCAAGCGCGGTCAGACTGCCGCCCTGAAAGCGGGCGAGATCGTGGTCTGTTCCGTCCGCGATATTCCAGGCGAGACTGCCAAGCCCCTGCGTGATCGGATCATTCCGGAAGAGGGTCGCGCTGTTGTGATAGACAAAGCGCTGGGGAAGGTTCAGCTTTTCCAGCCATGCGGGCGGCTTGTCCGGCCCGTAGAGATGGACAGTCTTGGTCTCATGCGAAAGATAATGCGCGAAGCCCTGCAGCTCCAGCGCGGTGCGACCGCCGACGTAGAGCGGGGTTCGCAAGAGCAGTGTCTGAAGAGATATGACGACTTGCTGCCAGCTCAGCGTGCCGCGCGGCCTTTTGTAGACGCTGCGCACCGGCTGTTCCAGCCAGCCGGCCTTGACGTAGTAGGCGCGCAGATTGCTGGCGATGCCGTGATCTTCCAGCCACGCGGCATCCACGACCAGCCCTTCGGGGAGGTCTTTCTCCAGACGGTTTAACAGTGATGCAGATTGCTCAGCCATGCTGAGTATATTACCAGTTTCTCAAACCATTTCAAGTTTGACAATACCACAGAATACTCAACAGAGTTGATCATCTTCGATCATCTTCAAACCTTTTATATCCAGCGCCCGCCTCTGGCGGGCGCGACATTTCCCGCAGGAACAAGGGGAACCGCCGCTCACGCGGCGGCCCCTTCCTTGGTGTTCGCAACGCTCTGCAGACCGTGCAGGAAATCGGCTGCGCACTGCGCATTGGCGGCGGCGCTGAAGATTGCGCGCTTGTCTTCCTTCAGCACTTTGCGCCAGCCCTGAATATAAGCCGCATGGTCCGCACGAGGCTCCGGCTTCAATTCCAGATCGGCGCACAGAAATGCTGCGCCATGCTCGGCGACCAGTTCCTCGCGGGCAAAGCCTTCATCATCCCCAATTTTTTCGACCAAGCTCCCGGTCAAGGCGGTTCTTGTGTTTTGTCCAGTGGGTCAGTTCATGCGCCAGCGTGGCATAATACGCCTCGGGCGCGTGAAAGCTCTCGAAAGAGGGCATCTGCACATCGTCGCTCGCGCCACTGTAATAGGCCTGATTTCCGCCATGACGAATATCGGCATCCTGGAAATCCCGAAACCCGGCGAATATCGCTTCAAGATTCCAATCTTCGCGGAAGGGTTTCGTGCTCCAAAACAATAGGGCGAATTTACACTACGTCATCAGAGAGCAACGATATGAGACCGAATTGCGATTGGTTTACCGAGCGGGCGACGTCCACCTGGAAAGCGTCCCCTTGCAGCCCGACCTTTACTACGACGCAAAACTACCTCTTCGATAAGATTCGCAGCAACGAGCAGCCGCTTTTTACACGAGGATCTACCCACTGAACGAGATCGATGCAGCTTTCGGCCTCAATATGAGCGATGTCGAACGATCAACGATCTCGGAAACGGTGGGCGTTCTTCATGAGGCGTGCGAATGCGCCTTCACGATCGGTCGTCATCTCATACGATTGATGCATCAGGTGAAAGCCCATGTCCTGTACCACTGCTTGCTTCCAGGGCCTGGATAGGATTGCGTGCGTTAGATGACGGGTCATCTTAGACCGTTCCATCATCATTCCGGCGATCTCCCGAGCCCGGGGCAGCAACTCTTCACGTGGCAAGCACTCATTTGCCAACCCAAGTTCCACAGCGGTGCGCCCGTCGATGCACTGGCCAGTGTAGGCGTAGTAGGCCGCTCGCTTAACGCCTATAGTCCGCTGAAGGATCAGCGCCATTCCATCACCCGGAGGCGTACCGCCAAGGAAATGTGGATCAAAGAAGTCAGCGTCTTCTGCACAAAGCGTAATGTCGCAAAGCGTCGGGAGTTCGCAATGGGTACCAGGACCGTTGATTATACCGATCGTAGGTACATCGATGTTGAATACCATGTTTTCGATCAGACGCCTTGAGTCGTGAAATAGTGCCAGTTGCTCTTCGCGATCCCATTCGCGAAATGGCGTCGTCCACACCTCGGGATTACCGATTTGCCAGCGATCCCCGGTCCCCGTCACGATAAGAACTTCGTTTTTGCGATCTCGACCGATATCGATCCAGGCTTCGCGCCAAGCATGATGAGCTTCCCAGCTATGAACCGCGGGTCCTCCCTCGTGATGAAACCGGCACTCAATGACGCCATTCTCCCTGGTTAGAGCGATAAACTTCTCGTACGACGATTTGTATTGTTCAAATGAACTGCAATGGCTGGAGTCTAGGAAGCTTTTGTGTTCCGACATATCTAGTGTCCTCTCTTTGATTAGATGAAGAATTCAAGGTAAGTAAATTTGGGAATATGCCGCTGTTCAGACCTCACAAATCCAACGTGTCCTGACACGTTTTGGAGAACTTCTGGATGGAATCCCGTAGGCAGCTTTTGATTGTGAGCGGATTTAGCCCGCCACAGATATTCTTCATCTCAGCCTGGCACATCTGGGCCGTATCCCAAAAAATCTGGCATGCTGGAGAAAGTTTCTCTCGATTTTGACGGGCACATTGGTTGATGCTGTCAGGCGATAGCCGCCATGGTCGAACGCAAAGCGAGCGTATCTCCGCGCCGCACGCCTCTTTGACGGCAGGTGACGGCGAGTTTGCCAGCGCTACTTGCGAGCACATGCCCACCAAACCGCTCACTACGAACCGAATGAGAAAGCGATGCATTGAGTTGTATCCGCAGTCTAATCGCCATTTTAAAGTCTTATGCGCCAACATGTGCTCGATCTCTGTTGTTTCGTGACGGCGGCATGGCGTATTCATTAAACTCCTTCAGCACATCCACTACTTTGATGCACTTGGTTGGGGTTGGTTCTCCGTCCATTTTGGTGGCGCTCCAAACCGACTGGCGATCAAGCCAACCAGACCTGGAGAACGCCCAAAGGTCTCGCACGCGGCGTGCTTGGGTGTGCCGCCGAACCAAGACTGGACGCGATGTGCTGAAGGCAGTGAGAGACCGGAGCCATTTCGATCCTGACCGTCGACTATGAGTTTCGAGAACTCGTTCCCAAAGGTGGCTGCTAACGTGTAAGCATCCCCGACCTGGGATACTCGCGGCGTGTTTGAAATCGAGTTGGCTCCGCGTGCCCAGACTGTCGCTGCAACCTGATTGCCTGAGTGGTCGACCGCTTCTGCTTCAACGGCAATGCCGCCGAGCCCGATTGGCAGGCGTGGAGCTGCTATCGGAAGTGCAAATCCGGTCCCGAGAGTTAATGCCGCCGAAGCTCCCGCTGCGACCTTGTCCGTTGGCACGAGATCTGTGACGACAGCACGAACGGTCATGTCGGCGACCTGCGCGTAGGGAACCATCTCAAACCTATCGCTGAGTGATATACAGAGCGCGCGATCGAGGATGTTCGCAACCATTCTGCGATCATCTAGGGATCCTACCCGCGAGGCGGCATCATGGGTGAAGCTCGCAGGAATGATCGTAGCTGTCCTCAATCGTGACAGAGCTACGCTGTCAACATATGTGCGCCGCTTAGACAGGGTGCCTTTCTCAGGACTGAGACGACTGTACGAGCTTAGCGTGCCGCCCTCTTTCAGAGGCACGGAGGTACATGCTGTAAGCAACGGCATAGCCAAGAGAAAAAAAAGCCGAGTACGGCACGGCGACACCGTTGCTCCACCAAGACGCGACGCGTGGTCCGTGGTGAAACGCTGCCTGCCCGATCCGGACGTTATCGCAATTGTATGCGCGGTTTCGCGCCTCGCAGTATATAGTCCTGTCAACGTTCGGAACCCCTGCCCGCGCGCTCAGTCGGGCCAGAAGGCAACCTCTCTGTCGCAAGTCCAGTCGTACCCTCCGGTTGCCGCGAGACGGCGGTTGGAAAACGGTATTCGTGGATATCGGCTGGCGTGTCCTTGCCCTGCATCCTTGAGATCAGCGCATGGAGCGGTGGCGACAGTAGCCAGTTGCGAGTGATAATACCCAAGCGGGTGCGAGGCGTAGATAGCCCCGTAAATAGCTGCTTCTGCTTTTGCGCGACCAACGGGCGCTGGGCAGCTTCGTAGCCAGATAAGGCCGCGGAAGAAATACCATGAGTAGCCAGTTCTCCTGCTAGCCGGTAAGCGCCGGTTAATGCAAGAAGCGCGCCTGCACCTGACGCAGGTGAAGCGCAATATGCGGCATCGCCGACGAGCACCACCCGCCCCGACGACCAGGATGGCATCTGCACTTGAGCGAGCGCATCAAAGTAGAAATTAGGAGCGCTGTCAGTCTTCTCAAGCAAGGCAGGTACATGCCAGCCGAGACCCGTAAAGGCTTGGCGAAGCAACGCGCGCTGCTTCTCGACGTCGCGGTAATCGTAGTTGAGCTGAGTATCGCTGCGGAACATGAAGTTGATCTGTCCAAGTCCAGGCTCGGCACGGAAGATTGACGCGGATTTTCCAGGCTCGTTGTAAAACGTCACCCAGCCGTGCTCACCCATCGGAAGATCGACGTTTAAGAAAGCGAAGTAGTGTTGCTTGAATTTTAAAAACTCTTCTTCTGCTCCGAACACGGAGCGACGAACGCTCGAATGTAGCCCATCCGCGCCGATAACGAGATCGAATCGTCTAGGAGGCCCTTTTGCGAAAGTGACATCTACCCCGCCTTCATCGTGCTGGAGCGTTTTGATCGTTTCGCCAAATACGTAATTTACGTCATTCTTGGTCGCATCGAAGAGCAGTTCCGCCAGATCCCCGCGCTTGATCTCCAGATCTTCGGAACCCACCATCCGTTCCATCGCCTCAAGTGGCATTCTCGCGCGTTCTCGATCGCGGTGATCGACGAAGCGCATGCCCTCGATTCTCAGCACCTTGGCGCGAACGGCAGATGTGAGGCCCATTCTCTCGACAACGGCGAGAGCTTCGGACCTTATATCCACACCGTTTCCGCCCCGGCGCAACTCTTGCGCCTGCTCCACGATAGTCACATCGAAGCCGGCGCGGACAAGCCAGAAGGCGGCTGTCGGTCCAGCAATACTGGCGCCGACGATCAGAACTTTGGGCCGGTTGGCGGCAAAACTATCAACTTTTGACATATCTCATGCTCCTGCATATAAGATACACGTCGCATCCTATCTCGCAAGAGTCAAGATGCGGCTCGCATCTTATTTTGAGGTCGTAATGGATACAAAGGCGCAAAGACGACGTGGCCCTGAGTTGGACGAAGCCATTCTTCAGGCTGTCTGGGATGAGCTATCGGCGAAAGGCTATGGTGGATTGACGTTGGATTCGGTTGCAAGCCGAGCCGGCACTAGCAGACCAGTGATCCATCGTCGGTGGAAAAGCTTAAACGACTTGGTAATGGCGGCCTTAGCTCGCTACGTCGCCCTCAACCCAATTTCGATTGCGGATCAGGGCAGCGTCCGCAGCGAGATGGTACTGCTACTGAAGCGGCTTTCAGACCGAGCTCAACCTCATTTGATGCGGATTCTCGTTGATATGCGTGAGGACCTGTTGAAGGACAACCTGAGTTTTGCCGATGTTCCTAGCAGGATCGGTGAACATGGACTGGTTGCCGAGATCCTGGAGCGTGGAGCAAATCGTGGTGAAATTGACCCCGCACGCATTACCCGCCGAATTGCCTCGTTACCAATCGAGCTAGCGCGTCATGACATGCTAATGACTCTCAAACCTCTCTCTGACAAAAGCATCGAAGAAATCATAGACGAGGTGTTCTTGCCCCTAGTTCTCCGAAGCTCGAAATAATGCTAACTTCTGGAACGTTCGCCTGGGGCGCGTCGTAGCTGTGAAACGCCGTATCGGCATATCGCGTGAACGTCGTTTATCGCTCCCATGAAGTTCGACAATATACAGGGCACGTCCGAGTGATATGGCCATCATGGCCGCTCTCTCGTTCCTGCCTCAGCATCTGAGGCTAATATCTCAACCGTTGCCGTCATACCCGCCGCTAGTTCCACACCGGACGGCGCCCGATCAATCTTGATGCGTACCGGGATGCGCTGGGCAAGCCGCACCCAGGAAAAGGTTGCAGCCACATTGGGCAGGCCGAGATGGCCGGGCGCATCGTTGCTGTTCTCGATTCCCCGACCGAGGCTTTCGACATAACCAGTGACTGGCTGATCAAAACCCATCAGCATGATGTGAGTCTGGTCGCCAACGCGGATCTGGCGGATCTTCGTCTCCTCGAAATAACCTGTGATCCAGAAGCTGGCGGCGTCGAGGACGGCGACCTTCGTCACACCCGCCGTCGCATAGTCGCCTGGCCGAAGCCTCAAATTGGTGACATAACCGTCGACCGGCGCACGGACCGTCGAGCGGGCAAGGTTAAGCTTGGCCAGATCCAGCGCCGCAACCGCTGACTGATAGGCAGCGCCGGCGACCGCAGCAGCACCGCTCGATTGCTGAGCCACCTCTTGGGAAACGACGTCCTTGAGTTGGCTGTGCCGCCGCGCCGTTGCCTGACGAACGATCACATCCTGGCGCCTGGCTTCGACCTCAGCCTCAGCCAGCGCCACTGCCAACCTGAGCCGCTCGGGGTCGATTTCGTAAAGGATGTCACCCCGACGGACATATTGGTTATCAACCACGGAAACAGCGTTGACCGTGCCGGAGACTTCCGGCGCGATCTGTACGACATCGACGCCAACGCGTGCGTCGCGGGTCCAGGGTGTCCGCTCGTAGTGGTTCCACGCCTTCAGCGCGATAAAGGCGGAGACGGCAACGAGGCAAAGGGTCAGGGCATAGCGCCCAAGCATGGATAGGACAGGTTTCAAGGCAGGAGTCCGATCGATGGCAGGTACTGCACGAGCAGACCGTAGATGATGACAAAGGTGGCGAGTTCGACCAGCGGCCGATAAGCGAACCGGCGATTGAGACCCGAGGCGGTAAACAGGCGGAGCACTGAAATGGTGGCGACCAGAGCGACGAACGCGATAACTACAAGGCCGGGGATCATGACGCCTCCGATATTGAGATCAACGATCATCGGTCGTGATCCTCCTGTCTGCCTGAGAGCCAAGCACGAACCGCATGTCGATGAGCAGATCGACAATCTGCAGGCGGTTCTTGAGCACGCCGCCGGCCGTCTTCTCGATCAGGGTCTCTATCCGCTTATCGAGGTCGATGAGGTCGGCAGGCGTTGACGGCCTCCGGCCACTGAAGCGTGCGGCGATGACGAATAGAAGCTCGTTCAGTTCAACGCCGGCCTCGCCCTTGATCTGCGGAATTGTCTTGCGAAGCTGTCCGGCGACATGCCCGATGCGAAGATGGTTCAGTGTATCGTCGAGCACATCTGGATAGGCTTTGCCGGTCAGCCGCAACCTTGGCAGCAGCAAGGCTGTCCGATCAACCATCAGGCTTGCCCAGCGCGCTTCGTCGGGTGCAGCGCCGAACGCGCGTCGGCCAACGTCCCGGCGACTCAATCGAAGCAAGCGGTTGATCGCTCCATCGACCGGCAAGGTCTGAAACAGGGACATACTTACGGCGCCGAAGCCTACCGCCGCGAACAGCGCGATCACACTGTTGAGTGAGGTGGCGAAGTCTCCGGTGTAATAGGGACCTAGGGCCGAGAGGATCGGAATGGTCAGCGTGATGCCAAGCGCCATGAAGGTCGTCGGCAGGCGTGCTTGGAGAGAGCCCGCGAACAGGAACGCTGGCGCAAGCACCGCGACCAGAACCCGAAAGTCCGTGACCTGGGGCAAGATGAAGAAGCTGTAGATAAGGCTGATTACCACCCCGTAGATGGAGCCGACGAAGTATTTGATGACAAAAGGCACAGGCGCATCAAAATTGGCGAACAGCGTGCAGCAAACGCCGAGAATGGAGACGGCCATTCCTCCCTCCGGCCAGGCCGACCAGATCCAGAAGGCGCAGCCGATGACGATGCCGACGATCGCGCCGAGCGCGGTTCGCCCCGCCATCCAGGGATCGCGATGATAGACATAGCCTTTCGCTCGCTTCGGTCCATGAAGCGACCTAGCGTCGCGTAATCGCCCGGTCGCCGCAATGGTCCGCCCGAGCCTGTCGCAGTCCTGTAGCAGACCGACCATCTCGGCGAGGTGACCAGCGAGGTTGGCTGCAAGCCTGTCGCCGGGTATCGCAGCCTCGGCGCCAAAACGCTTCTGGACTGATCGTGCGTGCGCGATGAGTTGGGCTGCGGCAGCCTCCCGGTCTTCCGTTTCGGCGCTTGCGGCCCAGACACCGACGTCACCGACCAAGGCGATCAGCTCACCGCGCGCATCGCTGTCGCCTAAGCGAAGGACCTCAATCCGGTCTTCGATCTCAGCTGCGAGCCACAGCAAGCGGGCAAGCCGGTCATGGATAAGTTGCAGTATCTGCCGTGACGGTGTGGGCGCCGGATCATAGGGCAGATGCGTGGCAAGCCCCTGGATTGCCAATAGGTCCCCTGCGAGTTGATGGCGGTCGCGGCGGTTTTCTCCCGGCGTTCCACGCAGTGCATCGCCTGCCAGCCGACGAGCGTGCCGCAGCGTGGCCGACAGCTTGCCGGTGAACTGGCCGGTCATGCGTTTCGGGAGAATGTAGCGATGGATCAGGACGGCACACAAAATTCCAATCAAGATTTCCTGAACGCGCACCGACGCCGTCTCGAAAATCGCGCCTGGATCAAGCACATTCGGGAACCCGATCAGGCTTGCGGTATAGCCGGCAAGAACAAAGGCATAAGCGCGCGGTGTGCGATCAAGCAGCGAGAAAAACAGGCACAGTCCGATCCAGGCCGCAAGCACGACGCTGCACACCATCGGATCGTTCACGAAGTTCGGAACGATCGCGACCGTTGCTATGGCGCCGACCAGCGTCCCGGCGAAGCGATAGACACCACGGCTAAAGGACGCCCCGGCAGACGTCTGTGAGACGATGTAGACAGTTACGATGGCCCAGAACGGCTTGGGAAGCCCGATCCGCAGCGAAATGTAATAGGCCAGCATAGCCGCGGCGAAACTCTTCGCCGAAAACAGGATCGCGTCCGCATCCGCCTTCAGGGAGGATGCGCGCAGGAAGCTCGTTCCAGCTTCAAAAATGGCTGCAACAGTCTTGCTTGAGGGGGTGTTTACGGATGGCACGGTGTTCATGCCGCTAGTTATGATCGATTTGCAACATCACATAAATTGGCTATTATGACATGAAATACCTAAAACTGGCCATTCTCATGTCTGTGGTACGATCTGTCGTTTCCGTTTTCGATCCTGACCTCACCTCTCTGCCTGCGGTCGCCCACAAGCTAGATTTCGCCGATTACGAGGCGGAAGTGCCTCTGCACGTTCATCGCAAGGGTCAGTTGATCCTCGCTCTGCACGGAGCTGTTACCTGCACTGCGGGCAACGAAATCTGGATCGTGCCGCCCAATTGCGGTGTGTGGATTCCGGGCGGCGTGCCCCATAGTGCACGCGCAACCGCCAATGCCCGGCTTAACTATCTGTTCGTCGAACCGGGGTCTGCCAAACTGCCTGAAAACAGTTGCACGCTGGCAGTTTCCCCAATGATCCGCGAAATGGTCGATCGGTTTGCTCGCGAGGGTGCGGACTATCACGTCGACAGCCATGCCGCCCGCATCGCGCGGGTGATCCTCGACGAACTCGCGCAGATGCCGCATGAGCGGTTCAATCTGCCAATTTCCAGCCATCCGAAAATCCGAGCGATGGCAGACGCTCTAACAATCGAGCCTTCCGATCGCAGCACGCTGAGCGATTGGGCGAACCGGGTCGCGATGAGCGACAGATCATTAGCTCGGCTGCTGATACGGGAGACAGGACTGACGTTTGGACGTTGGAGACAGCAACTCCATCTGGTTGTCGCACTTCGTGAACTCGCAAGTGGTGAGAGCGTTCAGAATGTTGCGGCGACACTGGGATACGATTCCGTGAATTCGTTCATCACGATGTTCAAGAAGGCTCTCGGCAGCACGCCGGCGCAGTATTTTGCTACCCGAAATCCACCGACTGCTAAATCTGCTTAAGTCATGCGCCTGTCACCGGCTGGTGCGGCACAAAAAAAGTGACGCAAACGTTTTGCAAGCGATTGAACAGAAGCTCCTACAATCCCAAGCCCCGGTGCCGCCCAAGCTGCCACGACACTGATCCGCCCTGCACAATTCCGGCAACCTGTCGGCCAAGTTGGCGGTCGATAACCGCCCGCCATGGGACAAGGGTGAACTCATGGGATTTTTCGACAACGGCGAACTTGCCGCTGGATAGCTGCACGGTCCCGGTGAACTTACCACTGACAGTTTCTCCATCGGCAGCCGAGCGGAACGGCAACCCCTTGCTCCCCCCCATTTCCGCACCGACGCCGGCCACTTCCCGTTCCCGCAGATTGGCAAGCAAGTTACGACGATAGAGGATGCGTCCATTCTGCTGCCGCGCGGCATCGCCCTGTGCGATATGATGCTCGCGCCGCTGGTCCACAGCCTCGCGCACCTGCTGACCAAACCCTGCCGAGGTAATATCCGAAGCATCCGGCGTCACCAGCCTCCGGTCCAGCCAGGTGGCACCATCGGCGCCGATCTGCTTTTCCAGATCGAAGGTCGAGAGCACACGGATGCTGGCCTGCCGGTTGCGACCGGCATCATAGGCGGTGGCGCGGCTCTCGAAGTCATCGGGGATGCGCCACCGGTCAGCGTCGATCCGTTCAGCGATCCCGGCGCGGCGCAGCACCTCCAGTCGCCGGACATGGGCATCGACATAGCCCTCGTAATCTCCGCCAGGCACACGTCCCTCGAACTTCGCCTGTTCGAGGTGCCGGCTCGGTCGGTAGATTCCATTCTCCGAGATCGCAGCGATGGTCCGATCAGAGGGACGCTGCGCCGTATCGGCTGGGCTGACTTCCACGATGCTGCCGATCCGGGCGTCCTCGACGCGGGCTGGATCAATGCCGGGAAAATGGTGTGTTCGCCCGTCGATGCCGTCCACCACGATCGTCAGGTTCTCGCCCATCTCGTCGGTGAGATATTTGTCCACGACGCGACCGGTGATGGGTGCCGCGGGTACCGCATCGTGAAGCTGGAAGGTCATCGGGTCACGTTCCTGCCCATCGGCCTTGAGCGCCTTGTGTATGTTGCGAATGATGTCGCCGCGCTCACCGAGTTCACGCAGCGCCGGTTCCATTTTCACGCCAAGCTCCCAGACGCCGGGTGCATGTTCCGTGGCCAGCCCCATCTTTTCCAGCTTGGCAAGACGGCGCAGGCGAAGCGTGCGGTTGAATTGGCGGCGTGCATCTGCCGGTTCATGGCGCAGGTCGAGGAACCGTTCGTCGGCCTCCTCGGTCATGGTGCGGTCGATGCGCGTAAAGCGGTCCTGATCCATTTCGGCAGACAGCTTGCGGCTCTGCTCGATCTCGGTCACGGGGCCGAGTTCCAGCGTGGTCAGTTCGCTCGCCCGCTCACGAATACCATTGGCGAGATAGTCGCCATTGATGACCAGGTTCTCGCCCAGATCGTCCTTCCCCCGAATAATGACATGGACATGAGGATGGCCGGTATTGTGGTGATTGACCGCCACCCAATCGAGTTTCGTGCCAAGGTCAGCCTCGATGCGGGTCATCAGATCGCGGGTGTGTTCGGTGAGGTCGGAAAGATCTGCGACATCTTCGGGCGAAACGATAAAGCGGAACTGATGGCGATCATCCTTGCCGCGATCAAGGAAGGCATCTCCATCAGCGCGATCGTCGGTGGCGGAATAGAGCTGGCCACGTTCGCCATCACGCGAAGTTCCATCGCGCTGGATATAGCGCAGATGGGCACCCCTTTGCCGTTCTTCCCCGCGCTCTGAACGTACCGGGTTTTGACGACGACGCGGCGCACTCCGGCCGCACTGTGGCGCCAGCCGCCTGACAGGGTTCGGGCGCGGACAAAGGCCGAGCCACGGCCACGCTTGACGCCCGGACCTTTGCCCGCGCGCGATGCCTTCCCGCTCTTTCCGGCTGAACCAGATGACGGCGACGAGGACGTCCGGGATGCGAATGATGATGATCTGCCGGGGCTGTTGCTGTGCTGACGCGCCAGCTTCTTCGCCTGCGTCAGAAAGCTCTTCGCCTTGCCCGCGTTCGGTAAGTCGGATTTGATCCGACCTGGCCTGGGACGAAAGCGGTTCTCGTCGTCGGCGCTCATGGGCGCATCCCATGCCGTTTAGGCACGCAAACGGCAGATATTCGGCTATAGTGCCGATCAAAACCCAGCAAAGCCAAGGCTTTGCGCCATATAGCGGCACGCGAGGCCCAAAAGCAGGGTGCCGTGCGCCGCGTCCCAAAACAGTGTGCAGACAGGGGCTTGCCCAGAAACCGGCCCGTCAGGGTGCCGGTTTCCTTTATCTTGCCCTCCGTCCTTTCTTCCCTTTCTGCCCTTCGATCCAGATATGCAGCCAGGCGACCCCCGACCTGACTGCACACCGGATCAAGCACGCGAGAACGCGGGGCTGCGATGCTCATCGCATTCCCGCGCCGTTCGCGCGGGCGACGAACATCGAGCCGCGCTGCGGCTCCGCATCGACAGGATCGCGCACCGGAACGGCAGCGCGACCGTCGCTCTTTTGCTCGCCCGACCGTTCGCCGGACTGCGCGACGGATTGCCCGCCTGACATGCTCGACCGCGCGCCGGATGAACAGCGGAGCCTCGGGCCAATCGGGCGGCGGCTCGGCGCGTTTCTCCGGCTGATCGGTGGGCGCGGCCCCGCCGATCAGCGGCAGGAGCGCAGCGACATAGGCGCGGGTCTCGGCGGGCAGCGGGCGGCCCGTCGAGCGATGATCGTCATAGCGGCCGGGACCGGCATTGTAGGCAGCGAGCATCGCCGCGACATTGCCGTAGCGATCCCACATCTCGCGCAGATACGGTCGATGCGATGATGTCGCGTAACAAGGTGGTCTTACCCGTGCCCGGCGGCCCGTTCACCGCCAAAATACCGGCAGTTTTCAAGTCGCGGTGCGCAAGATTGACGGCGCATTGCTGGAGTAGCACAAGCGGATGGCGGCCATTGGCCGGCCATGCGCCAAGCGGAAAATTCTTCGGTTGGAGAGCTTGTGCGAGCGCTCCACAATCTTCCATCAAATTGCGCCGCGCGGCCGGTTTTTCCAAGCCTAGATAGCGCTTGAGATTGGACGGCAAGGAGCCGTTTTTGGCACGCGTACTCGCTTCGCGGCGCTGATCGGTTCGCCTGCTCGAACCACATCAGCAAGGGCGCGTGTTCAAACGGCCGCACGATCCCGCGTGGGGATCTGGAAGCCCGCGTGCTCTCCGGCCTGAAGGACCGGATGATGGGGCCTGGGATCGTTGAGGAGGCTATGCGCGCCTAAGCGGAGGAAACGAACCGGCTGAACCGGGAACGCCGCTCCAGCGGCGGTGCTTGGAAAGCAGAACTGGTAAAGATCGAGAAGCAGATCCGCGGCATCATCGAGGCGATCAAGGCTGGCATGTTCCATGAGAGCATGAAGGCTGAGATGGACACGCTGGAGGCACGCAAGACCCAACTGAACACCTTGCTGGCCGACGCGCCGGAGGACACACCGGACATTCTGCCGAGCGCCTCGGCGATCTACGCGAAGAAGGTTTCGGCCCTGACCAAGGCGCTCAATCGCAAGGAAGAGCGACAGGAAGCAGCGGAGACATTGCGCGGCCTGATCGAGAAGATTTTGCTGACACCGGGGCCGGAACGCCGCGAGATTTACGCAACTCTGCACGGCGAACTGGACACGATCCTGAACTGGACAGAGCAGCAAGCTATTGGAAAGACTGCAAAAATAACAAACCCCGCAGCGGATGCTACGGGTTTGTCGTTATCAGTGGTTGCGGGGGCAGGATTTGAACCTGCGGCCTTCAGGTTATGAGCCTGACGAGCTACCGGGCTGCTCCACCCCGCGTTACCAGGTTTTTGCCAAAGGCAAAATACCGACTGCGCAAGTTCGCAGAACTTGTCGCGACAGAGCAAACACGATGTGTTTGCATCCCCTAGGCAAACTGTAAAACAGTTTGTCCGTATTTCCAGGTTTTTGCCAAAGGCAAAATACCCCTAGGCAAACTGCATGGCAGTTTGTCCGAACCAGCGCAAATCCAGAGGATTTGTCGCGACGACGTCGATCGCTCTAGCGATTGACGGATCTTTGCCGAGCAAATTGCGTTGCAATTTGTCTCGCGTTTCCTGAACTTGCCACTTTTCCCGATCTATCAGCCCTCAAAGAGTTAGCTTTTCGGAATGGCGGGACGGCATTAGTCCAAGAATTGGCCTTAAACGCAAAAGGCCGCTTTGATAGCGGCCTCGTGTTGGGCATCGAGGCCCTTTTTGTGATGAGAAGATGTTTTGTAAGCTTTGAGTTGCGTTTAGCAGACCTGGCAGCGACCTACTCTCCCGCGTCTTAAGACGAAGTACCATTGGCGCTGGGGCGTTTCACGGCCGTGTTCGGAATGGGAACGGGTGCAGCCGCCCCGCAATAACCACCAGGTCGGCAAAACGCAACAACTTACGTTGTTTTCGAGAAGCTGGAGAGCTTGAAGCTCACTTTAATTTAACACGTCTTGATGGACATGAACAATGAGAACGAAGAAGTCGATCGAGCTATTAGTAACGGTAAGCTTCATACATTACTGTACTTCCACACCCGTCCTATCAACGTGGTCGTCTTCCACGGCTCTGATAGGGAATACTCGTTTTCAGGTTGGTTTCCCGCTTAGATGCCTTCAGCGGTTATCCATTCCGTATATAGCTACTCTGCTATGCCCTTGGCAGGACAACAGATCCACCAGAGATACGTCCATCCCGGTCCTCTCGTACTAGGGACAGATCCTGTCAATATTCCTACACCCACGGCAGATAGGGACCGAACTGTCTCACGACGTTCTGAACCCAACTCACGTACCGCTTTAAATGGCGAACAGCCATACCCTTGGGACCTGCTCCAGCCCCAGGATGCGATGAGTCGACATCGAGGTGCCAAACAACCCCGTCGATATGGACTCTTGGGGGTCATCAGCCTGTTATCCCCGGCGTACCTTTTATCCGTTGAGCGATGGCCCTTCCACACGGGACCACCGGATCACTATGACCGACTTTCGTCTCTGCTCGACTTGTCAGTCTCGCAGTCAGGCTAGCTTATGCCATTGCACTCGACGACCGATTTCCGACCGGTCTGAGCTAACCATCGCGCGCCTCCGTTACTCTTTCGGAGGCGACCGCCCCAGTCAAACTACCCACCATACACTGTCCCGGATCCGGATAACGGACCGCGGTTAGACATCCACGAAGATAAGGGTGGTATTTCAAGGATGGCTCCACAAGAACTGGCGTCCCTGCTTCAAAGCCTACCACCTATCCTACACATGCCTTGGCGAATGCCAGTGTAAAGCTATAGTAAAGGTGCACGGGGTCTTTCCGTCTGACCGCAGGAACCCCGCATCTTCACGGGGAATTCAATTTCACTGAGTCTATGTTGGAGACAGCGGGGAAGTCGTTACGCCATTCGTGCAGGTCGGAACTTACCCGACAAGGAATTTCGCTACCTTAGGACCGTTATAGTTACGGCCGCCGTTTACTGGGGCTTCAGTTCAGAGCTTGCACCCCTCCCTTTAACCTTCCAGCACCGGGCAGGCGTCAGACCCTATACGTCGTATTGCTACTTCGCAGAGCCCTGTGTTTTTGATAAACAGTCGCTACCCCCTGGTCTGTGCCACCCCACTATACTTGCGTACAATGGGGTCACGCTTCTTCCGAAGTTACGCGTGCAATTTGCCGAGTTCCTTCAACATAGTTCTCTCAAGCGCCTTGGTATACTCTACCTGACCACCTGTGTCGGTTTCGGGTACGGTCTATACGGTGGAGCTATTTCCTGGAACCTCTTCGCTGCACAACCAATCCAATAAGGGTGTACAACACACGAGATCCGTCACTACCACCAGGCCCACGAATATTAACGTGGTTCCCATCGACTACGCGTGTCCGCCTCGTCTTAGGGGCCGGCTAACCCTGCTCAGATTAACTTTAAGCAGGAACCCTTGGTCTTTCGGCGAGGGAGTCTCTCACTCCCTTTATCGTTACTCATGTCAACATTCGCACTTCCGATATCTCCAGCAGCCCTCACGGGTCCGCCTTCACAGACTTACGGAACGCTCCGCTACCACACGATCATAAGATCGTATCCTCAGCTTCGGTGCATGGCTTTAGCCCCGTTACATTTTCGGCGCAAAGACCCTTATTTAGACCAGTGAGCTGTTACGCTTTCTTTAAATGATGGCTGCTTCTAAGCCAACATCCTGGTTGTTTTGGGATCCTCACATCCTTTCCCACTTAGCCATGACTTGGGGACCTTAGCTGGAGGTCAGGGTTGTTGCCCTCTTCACGACGGACGTTAGCACCCGCCGTGTGTCTGCCGACTAGTACTCCTCGGTATTCGGAGTTTGGTTAGGATCAGTAAGACGGTGAGTCCCCATAGCCCATCCAGTGCTCTACCCCCGAGGGTATTCGGTCGACGCTCTACCTAAATAGATTTCGCGGAGAACCAGCTATTTCCGAGTTTGATTGGCCTTTCACCCCTAGCCACAAGTCATCCCAATCTATTGCAACAGATATGGGTTCGGCCCTCCAGTTGGTGTTACCCAACCTTCAGCCTGCTCATGGCTAGATCACTCGGTTTCGGGTCTAATGCAACTAACTAAATCGCCCTATTCAGACTCGCTTTCGCTGCGCCTACACCTACCGGCTTAAGCTTGCTAGTTACACTAAGTCGTTGACCCATTATACAAAAGGTACGCCGTCACCCTTGCGGGCTCCGACTGTTTGTAGGCATCCGGTTTCAGGTTCTATTTCACTCCCCTCGTCGGGGTGCTTTTCACCTTTCCCTCACGGTACTTGTTCGCTATCGGTCATGCACGAGTACTTAGGCTTGGAGAGTGGTCTCCCCATGTTCAGACAGGATTTCACGTGCCCCGCCTTACTCAAGGACAATGATTGTTCTACGTGTACGGGGCTATCACCCGCTACGGCCGAACTTTCCAGATCGTTCCACTTTATTCATCATTGCCACTGGCCTGGTCCGCGTTCGCTCGCCACTACTTACGGAGTCTCGGTTGATGTCCTTTCCTGCAGGTACTTAGATGTTTCAGTTCCCTGCGTTCGCTTCTTACCCCTATGTATTCGAAGGTAAGATACCTTATATCAATACTTGGAAACCCAAACCGTTCATAAGAACAGCTTGGATTCTCCAAGTATTTAAGGTGGGTTGCCCCATTCGGAGATCCATGGATCAAAGCTTATTCGCAGCTCCCCACGGCTTATCGCAGCGTATCACGTCCTTCTTCGCCTGTGCATGCCAAGGCATCCACCAAATGCCCTTAAAACACTTGTTCGTTCTCATTGTCTATGCCCATCACATAGCCTCCAAAGGAGGCAAGACCCGGTTACCTTTTACAACCAGATCATTCTTTGATGCCATCGACGTGTTCGATACAATCCTCATATGAAGGCACGCCGGTGCACTTCGAGGTCGTATCATTAAGACCAGCTTCTCGAGATATCATCCGGTGATGCGCGGTCAGGCAACACCAATCCAGCATTTCCATCAGATGAACCAAAGTTCAAACAACAAAAATGCCTAGGACAAGCTTTCCTTCCTACCTCCAATCCCTCCACCACGCCCGGCCGACTAAGCCATCAAATGGGTTCACAAGGACTGGGCTCGGACGTCTCAAACCCAATGGGCTCAAAACACCTGGAAGCTTCCAGACATATCTTCTCTTCACAATGTAGACAGAACAGGCATCTTCTCTTCATCAGAGCGATGCAAACTTTTATTTCTTCAAAGGATAACAAAAAAACCGACCACTCAAGCCGCACACAGC
>NZ_AP026440.1:0-675000 GCF_055381905.1 Agrobacterium sp. 5Ca50 | reverse complement strand
CGTCTACACCCTCCGAAATCCCTGGCTAGCAAGGCGAAAGGGCGCCGTCCCCCCGACGGCGTCCGGGTTTTTTCAGTAGCCAGCCTTATAGACAACCGGCACCCAATCGTAATTGCTGTCATCACGACGGACATGGCCAATCCCAGGAAAGGCGTGATGGGCGCCGGCCACCAAATATTTCTGATCGGCGGCTTCCGCAAATGCAATGGCGCGGCTGGCTGCTGCCGCCTTCTGATCGACGTCAAAATCAACGGTGACTTCGGGTTGATCAAATTGCAGGACGTCACCATGGGCGATTGGCGACGAGCTTGCCAAGCGCCGGTCCCATCAGATCACCTGTCCCTGCATCAACAAGCACAAGTTTTTCACCAGTATTGATGAGGAAGGCATTGACTGAGGTTTCGGCGTCACCGGCCTGAAAATGACCTTCAAGATAGGCCTCGGCATCCGTTTCCTTGATGTTCCGGTAAATCTTCGCCATCGGTAATTTGACCGTACCATCGGAAAGCGCGGTGATTTCATAATCGCCGAGCTTCAGACGGTAATAGCTGGCGGCTTGCTTGCCAATGATTGCTGCCTTGGCAAGCACGGTGGACGGTAGGACACTGATGACACCGGCGGCAAGAGCGATACCGGCAGAGGATTTCAGTAGGTTGCGACGGGTTTGCATAAAAGGCTCCAGGGATTGTGTTGACATGGTCTTGAACTGACCTGGAGAGCATTTATGTATCGGACTATCAGTGAACAAATCGATGCGGCTCATGGTAACTATCGATCATTTCAATCTTCGCTCTTTTGATCTCAATCTGCTCATCGCTTTTGATGCTTTGATGTCGGAAGGCAACGTGACCAAGGCGGCGAAGCGGCTGAAAATCCAGCAGCCCGCCATGAGCCATTCGCTCTCCACCTTACGGGTACTTTTACAGGATGAGCTTTTTATCCGTGTCGGCCAGGTCATGCAGCCGACTGCGAGGGCAAGCAGTCTTGCTGTCCCGGTGCGCCAGGCGTTGCGGCAGGCTCAACTTGCACTGTCAGGCGGCGTTGCGTTTGATCCGGCAAGCGAGGAGCGCACATTTCGTATCGCCATGTCGCCGGAGATAGATTTGTTGCTGATCCCTGATCTCACCGCACGACTGCGGCAGCTTGCACCGGGCATCAAGGTGCTTGCCCGGGTTTTCCCCTATGAGGCGATGGAGCCTTCGCTGGAGGATGGCAGCATCGATCTGGCCGTCGGCTGCACTTACACCAAAACCAGTCGCCGTGCCTTCGAACCACTATATGCGACGGATTTTGCCTGCTGTTTCAACCCTGCGCTTCTGGATCTATCGAACCCGGTAGATCTTGAAGCATATCTTGCCGCCAAACATGCAACGATCTCACAGAACGAAACCTTGCAGGGCTGCATCAAGGACGCACTGGAAATTGCCGGCGTCGAACTCGACGTGGTGATGGCAGGGCCGGGTTACATGTCGGTACTTTCGGCAGCGCAGATAAGCCCGGTCATCGCGACTGTGCCAAGCCGCATTGCCGAGCGTTACGGGCCTCTGCTTGGTCTAGAAGTAAGCCCGCTGCCAGTACCACTCAGCTTTCCACCCGTTAACATGGTCTGGGCGCAACACGCTGATGGCGACGCCGCCAACGCCTGGCTGCGCCAGCAAATCCGTGAGATCGTCGCTGATGTCGGCATAACCAGGGAATAACTGTCAACTACAGCTGCTCATTGAGATGACGCGGTTGAAACTCCATCCCAAACGCTTTTCCGGGGCCTTTTAACTGTCCGCTCCCCAAAGCTCCGGGTTCTGTCTGAAGTACTCGACCAGCATTTCGGTAAGTACTCGCACTTTCCGGGTTGGATGCTGGCTGGGTGGTCGCACGACATAGACTGCACCCGGAGGAACCGGAAAACGCGTCATGATCGGAACCAGGGTGCCGGCGGCTTCGTACTCATGCGTGATGCACTGCGGGAGCCAGGCAACGCCGAGACCTGCCGCAGCGGCGGCGGCAAGTGCTGTGGCGCTATCGGCTTTGAACTTGCCCTGCGGCTGCACCGTAACGATCCTGTCGCCGTCCATGAACTGCCAGGCCTCCGTTCCCTGCATGAGGGCCGGATGGTTGACAAGTTGTAATATATTGTCCGGCGAGCCGTGTTCCTTGATGTACGCCGGGCTGGCGACAAGCTTGCCATGGATCGGCCCAACGCGTTTGGCAATCAGGTTCGAATCCTGAAGATAGGCGCCCCGGATCGCGCAATCAAACCCCTCTGCGATCAGATCGACAAAGCGATCGCTATAAGATGTATGGATGTGAAGCTGCGGATGCAAACGCGCCATTTCCGCAAGTACCGGGGCAAAGTGGGTTGGGCCAAAGGTAAGCGGCATGGCAACCCGCAAACGACCATGCAGTTGGCCAGTAGGATGGATGGTTTCCCGGGCAGTATCAATCTCAGCACTGGCGCGGGCTGCGTGATCCCTGAATGTTACTCCCGCTTCCGTCAACGCAGCACCTCGGGTCGTCCGCGCAAGAAGCTGCACACCAAGCTCGGCTTCAATCCTAAAAAGCCTGCGACTGACAATCGACTTAGACAGGCCCAGGCGACGGGCAGCCGCCGATACTCCTCCGGCATCAGCCACGGCAACAAATGTCTGCAGGTCCTCAATATCCATCTCAGCGTTCCTGATTCCGCGACACAGCTAGTCCGAACTTGATACTATTACAACATCAACAGGAACGGCAAATTGTCTTCTGGCAGCATCGCTCGCTGGCGTGTGTTTCCTGTGAACCCATGGCCGTCCACAACGGCAAAAAAAAGGAACTCTTGATGACCCCTCGTAACGGCCTCGATTCTCTTCTTCGTCCCGAAGATTCGGTCCTCGTTCTGATCGACCATCAACCTTATCAGCTCGCGAACCTAAACAGCCACGATCCGCAAGCTGTCGTCAACAACACGACCGCGCTGGCGAAGCTGGCAAAAGCCTTCAATGTTCCAACCATTCTTACCAGCGTCATCGCGACGCGCGGTGGACTGCTTTTCAAGCAGATCACCGACGTCTTTCCAGGCCAGGATGTCATCGATCGCACTTGGATAAACACCTGGCAGGACGAGAATGTCGTCAACGCCGTCGAGGCGACCGGAAGGAAGCAATTGATCATTGCCGGTCTGTGGACGGAGGTTTGCGTTGCAATGCCCGTGATCCAGGCCGCCGGAGAGGGCTGGGACGTGACAGTGATCACCGACGCATCGGGAGGGATCTCAAAGGAATCCCACGAAGTTGCCGTTCAGCGCATGATCTCGGCCGGTGCCAACGTCATGACCGTCATGGCTCTTGCTGGTGAATTTCAACGCGACTGGGCACGCACCGAGCATGTCGATGAGCTGACTGAGATTCTCATTCAGCACTTCGGCGGCAGCGGCATCGCCTATCTTTGGGAGCAACAGCTCCTCAACACGCCAGTCGCTGACTGATTAGGCGGCTTGAGCAAGCACCTCGGTGAGGGTCAGAACAAGCCGCCCTCACCGCCTTTCTCTCAAGCAATGACAGAGCAACCATGAAAGCAGCAGTCTACGATCACGCCGGGACACCGGATGTCCTCCGTTACGTGGATGTGCCCGATCCAGCCTGCCCAAGCGATGGCGTTCTGATCCGCGTCGAGGCCGCCGCCATTGAAGGTGGCGATCTGATCAATCGTGCGTCCACCCCTCCTCCCCATGCAGCCTTCATCATCGGTTATGCTGCCGCAGGAGAAATCATTGCGGTCGGGAAAAACGTGGCGGACCGTCACGTTGGCCAGAAGGTGACAAGTTTTGATCTTGCCGGGTCACACGCAGAGCTGCGCGCTGTTGCCGCTGGCCAGACATGGCTTGTGCCTGATGGGCTGGACATGGCCGCCGCCGCTGCTTTGCCAATCGCATTCGGCACGGCGCACCACTGCCTCTTCGCAAGGGGAGATATCAAGCGCGGCGAGACGGTCCTCATTCAGGCGGGCGCTGGCGGCGTGGGGCTTGCCGCCATTCAACTGGCGCATCAGGCAGGTGCTTCGGTGCTTGCAACCGTCTCGGGGGCCGAGAGGACGGAACGCCTTCTGCAGCTTGGCCTTGACCATGCGATCGACCATCACGCGACAGATGTCGTCGACGCGGTGATGCACCTGACGGCAGGTCGTGGCGTCGATCTGGTCATCGACCCGGTCGGAGCAACCCTGCAAAATTCTCTGGCGGTTCTGCGTCCCGAGGGACGTCTGGTTTTCGTCGGCAATGCCGGCGGTTCAAAGCTCAGCCTTGACCTGTGGCCAGCACTGCAGGCGAACCAGTCGCTTTTTGGCGTTTTTATGGGAACGCAATTGGAAAAGCCTGATGTCTACGACACAATTTCACAAATGCTAAAGTGGGCTGCGGCCGGTACTGTCAAAGTGGTCGTGGACAGGACATTCCCGCTTGACGCGGCTGCAGAGGCCCATGCCTACGCCGAAAACAACTCCATCCTCGGTCGCGTTGTCCTCCTTCCCTCGGGTTGAACACTAACGACAAAGAGCAACCGATTTCCAAATCGCCATTTGCGGAAAGCACGCGCCGAATGGCAGCCCAGCATTTTATGAAGCGCCGCCAGACGATGGCTTCCTGTGCAGGAAAGCAGTGAGGCGGCAGGCTGATTACGGCTTCAGGGTTTATCGTGTTGCACGCGCCCTAATCTCCTCAGACTTTGTGTCTCTCCTGCTTCCGATTGATTGCGGCAAGTTCCAACGCATTGCGAACCCCCATCTTCATCAACACCTTGCCGCGATGGGCCTCCACCGTTCGCATGGCGATGCCAAGAGTGTCGGCGATTTGTTTGTTCATCGCACCAGTCAACATCAAATCCATGACCTCGACCTCGCGCGCAGAAAGTGAAGCATGCCGGGTCTCGAGATCGCGGCGGCTTTCCGCCTGTGCCTGCATCATCTGGCCGGCTTCGATGGCATTAAGCGCGAGATCAACGATTTGATTGTCGTTAAACGGCTTTTCGACAAAATCGAAAGCTCCCGCTTTTAATGTACGTACCGCCACCGGCACGTCAGCGTGACCGGTCAGGAAAATGACGGGAACCTCAGATCCCATAATGCGTAATCGCTCGTAGACCTCAGGCCCCGACAGCGCTCCCATCCGCACATCCATGATGACGCAAATCATGTCGTCCAATGGCTGCGCCGCTAGAAAATCTTCCCCTGAAGCCCATGTCCGGGTCTGCACGCCACGGGTGGCAAGAAGGAACGACAGTGCGTCGCGAATTGCCTCCTCATCATCGACGATGTCAATCAAGTTACTCATCCGTATCCTCCCTCATACATCCTCCAGCTCCTCCTGCTTCGAGTAGCCCACGTCAGCAAGCGGAATGGAGACACTGAATATGGTTCCTCCCCCCTCCGCGCGCCGATGCATCAAGTGGCCTCGATGCAATTCGATAAGCGTGCGGCAGATTTTCAACCCCATGCCCATGCCCTGCGTTTTTGTGCTCGCAAAGGCATCGAAGATCGTATCGACCATTTCCGCGGGAATTCCAGAGCCTGCATCCTCAACTTCAATCACCGCCTGCCCGTCGTGTTCAAACAAACGAACGATGACCGCACCATCTCTTCGCGTGTCGGCCATCGCCTCCATTCCGTTGCGAATGAGGTTGATGAGAACCTGCTCAAGCAGAATGGCATCAGCCGCAACCGCGCAGGCTCCCTCCCCTTCGCGCAGAAGCCGCACGCCATGTTCGCGCGCATCGGCCTGAAGGAAATCGAGTGTCTCATCGATGACATCGGACAGCTGTAGATTGGTAAACCGTGGCTCGCGTTTTTTGACCAGATCCTGAATACGTCTAATGATGAGCCCTGCCCGATCCGCCTGACGTGCCAGCTTTTCCGTCGCTTCCCGCAAAAGTGTGAGATCCGTGTCCGGCCGGTGCATAAGATTGAGCATGCCAGCCGCATAAGACGCAATTGCCGATAGCGGCTGATTAAGCTCATGCGACAATGTTGAGGCCATCTCGCCAAGCGTCACCAGCCGGCCAGTTCTCGCCAGCGTCTCATCGTGGAGACGAGCCCGCCGGGCGGCCTGTCGTGCTTCGGTTACATCGATGATCGAGCCCATCCAGCCACGATGCTCACCACGCGCGTCAATCAATGGCGCCTCATAGACCTCGACTTCGATCTCGCGTCCATCGCGTGACACAAAATAGGTCTCAAATCGCTGGCTGACGGCACCGCCCGCCGCAAGTCGACGATGGCGCTCTTCCGTTTCAGGCAGATGGGCCGGGTCCCAGTAAGGCAAGGGTGGAGAGCGCCCGATAAGTTCATCTGCGCTCCATCCAACCAGCTTGCAGAATGCCGGATTTACAAAAAGAATCCGGCCATCGTGATCTTTGGCCCGCAATCCGACCGTCAAACTTTCTTCCATTGAGCGCCTGAACGCGGTTTCTGCCCAAAGACGCACCTCCGTCGCCCGCCTTCTTTTGCTCGACCGGTGCAGGATAATCATCGTCAAAACAGCGAATGCAGCAAGGCCGGCAATTGCTCCAAAAAGAGCTGTCGAAAGAAATGTCAGCGGGCGGCCATAGGCACTGATGCGAAGCCAGGTGCCGTGTAGAGGCGGATCGATACTGATCACATGTGTCGGGTTTTCAGGATCGATTTCCAACCGTTGCCGGCTGGCGAGCACATTGCCGGACAGATCGACCAGCGTCACGCCATATTGCTCGGCAATCCACCAGGGCAGATGCCGATCAAGCACTGACGGCAGTGAAATGGTGGCGGTCAGAACGCCGCGCTGGTCGGCCAGCAAGATGCCGAAAGTCACATGGCCTTCGGGTGTGATTTGTCCATAAACGGGTCTCGATGTGACCGTTGCAACATCCAGAATCTGCGCCGCCAGTGTCGGGTCACCGGGTGCTGCGTTGTCCGGGAGGCCTTTTTGTACCTGACCGTCAGAGCCATACCAGAGAATGGAGAGAACTTCAGGGTTGCTCGTGATATGACTACGCGCTCTGGCCGCAATAACCGGATCTGCCGTTTCGCCAGCATGATCCATCGCCAGGCGAACCAGCATATCTTCATCAACACCGAGCTGAAACCGCAGTGTCTGCTCGACCCACAAGGCATCCGTCGCCAACTTTATACGCGCACTTTCGCTATCGTCACGCGCAACAGCCCAGACGAATGCCCAGACCATTCCTGCCAAAGCAATGATTGCAATCAAAGGAACAATCGACAACAAATCAATGCGCATGGCCAATGGACTGGGATTATCATCCGACCATGGATACCAGGCAGCATTTGAAGGATTGTTGGTCTGCGTTAGAGAAGAACGCGTTGATTTTCGAGTTTTCTTGTCTCTCAATACCGGTTCCGTCCCCCAAACGTCCGCGAGCCTTTTCAGGCCTTGTCCGCACCATAGCCTTGTGTGCGTCAGGCCACTATTGCGGGAATCCACAATAGCGAGATTGCAAACATGGTGGCAAGGAAGCGGATGATAATTGTGTCGCAGCTGGAGGGTTGCGACTTTCAGGAGGAAAAGAATGTTCACTCGTCGTTCGTTAGCGGCCCTCGCCAGCGCAGCTATCATCTCGTTGGCTTCGGCCTTGCCAGCTCTGGCAAACCCTGTCGTCATCAAGTTCAGCCATGTTGTCGCCCCAGATACCCCCAAGGGTAAAGGCGCGCTAAAGTTCAAGGAACTGGCAGAGCAATATACCAAAGGCGCAGTACTGGTCGAAGTTTATCCCAACAGCCAGCTCTACAAGGATAAGGAAGAACTGGAAGCACTTCAGCTTGGTGCCGTCCAGATGCTGGCACCATCCCTCGCCAAATTTGGTCCATTGGGCGTTCAGCAGTTTGAGCTTTTCGATCTGCCGTATCTGATGTCTAACTACGATGATCTGCGTAAAATAACCGATGGCGAGGTCGGCCAGCATCTTCTGGGCCTGCTCGACAGCAAGGGCATAAAGGGCCTGGCCTACTGGGATAACGGCTTCAAGCTGATGTCGGCAAATTCGCCGATTGCATCACCCGATGATTTCCTTGGCCTGAAGATGCGTATTCAGTCATCGAAGATCATCGAGGGGCAGATGCTGGCTCTTGATGCAGTCCCGCAGGTTCTGCCATTCTCTGAAGTTTATCAGGCACTGCAAACGGGCGTTGTCGACGGCACCGAGAATCCGCCGTCCAACATGTTCACGCAAAAAATGCACGAAGTACAAAAGCACGCGACCCTGACCAACCACGGCTATCTTGGTTATGCCGTTATCGTCAACAAGGGGTTCTGGGACGCACTGGACCCGGAAATTCGCACACACATTGACCGTGCGATGGACGAATCCACGACCTACGCAAACTCGATCGCCCGCGAAGAAAACGAATGGGCTATGGCCGAGATGGTCAAGACCGGAACGACTAAGTTCCACGAGTTGAGTGATGAAGAGCGTGCCGAATGGATCGAACGTCTGCGTCCACTGCACGAACAGATGTCGTCTCGCATCGGTGCGGACCTCGTCAAACAGGCCCATAGCGTTTTGGGTATCCAGTAATTTCTTCAAATAACTTGTCCAATTGCCCAAAGGGGGTGCCTGCCGCGCCCCCTCTCTTATTCGTGAGGTTTGATTATGCTGCGCATGCTCGACCGTTTCGAAGAAATCCTTATCGCGGCGCTAATGGCGGCTGCCGTGACATTGATCTTCGTCGCTGTTCTTCACCGTTTTTCGATTGGCTATGCTGCCGATCTCGTTCGTTTTGCTCGTGCCAACAACATGCCCGAACTTCAGGCATGGGCGCGCTGGGTGTTTGCCAACATCAACGCCATCAAGCTGACATGGGCCCAGGAGGCTTGCATCTATCTTTTCGTCTGGATGGCTAAATTTGGCGCCGCCTACGGCGTACGTATCGGCATCCATGTCGGTGTCGACATGCTGGTCAACATGCTGGATGACAACCGTCGTCGGGTCGTGACGATAATTGCAATGTCAGGCGGCGTGATCTTCACCGCAATACTTGTCTGGATCGGCTCGACATTTGTCTACCACGTGGGTGTTGGAGGCCAGATTTCCGCCGACCTCGAAATGCCAATGTGGATCGTCTATCTCGCGGTTCCCCTGGGCTCCGCCTTGATGTGTTTCCGGTTTATTCAGGCGCTCCATCTTTACATCACCAAGGGCATCATCATTCACCACGAACTTGGACACGTGGATGGTGTTGAAGACGAGTCCGCCATTCAGCATGGAGGACATCGATAATGACCGCCCTCATCATTTTTACGATCCTGACCATTCTGCTGGCGACAGGCATGCCTGTCTCGATCGCCCTCGGTTTGACGGTGTTCAGCTTCCTGTTCGCCTTCACCAATATCCCCATGGATTCCATCGCCCTGAAACTTTTCACAGGCATCGAAAAGTTCGAAATCATGGCAATCCCGTTTTTCATTCTGGCGGGCAATTTCCTGACCCATGGCGGTGTCGCAAAACGCATGATCGGGTTCGCCACCTCCATGGTCGGTCATTGGCATGGCGGCATGGGCCTCGCGGCGGTTCTGGCCTGTGCGTTGTTCGCTTCGATCTCAGGCTCAAGCCCAGCAACGGTCATGGCCGTCGGCTCCATCATGATCCCGGCTATGGTCAAAATGGGTTATCCACCGCAGTTTGCCGTCGGTCCGGTCGCCGCAGCCGGTGGTTTGGGAATTCTCATTCCACCTTCCATCGTCATGGTCATGTACGCCGTCGCAACGTCCGGCATGCTCGCAGTCGGACCGGATGGTGAAACGGTATTTTCTCCATCGATCGGACAGATCTTTATCGCCGGTGTGGTGCCGGGGTTGATCCTCGCTGCCATGTATGCCGCAACCACCGTCTGGCGTGCCTGGAAAAATGGTTATCCGCGTCTGCCAAGAGCCGGATGGCGCGAACGATTTGTCGCGTTTCGAAAGTCGGTGTGGGGCCTTTTGCTGGTCGTTATCATCATGGGCGGCATTTATGGTGGATTGTTCACGCCAACCGAAGCGGCTGCAGTCTCGGCCGTGTACGCCTTCGTGATTGCCGTCTTCGTCTATAAAGACATCCGCATGAAGGATGTACCGCGCATCCTGTTGTGGTCCGCAGCCATGTCAGCCATGCTGCTGTACATCATCACAAATGCCGTGATGTTCGCGTTCATCCTGACATCGGAACAGATTCCGCAGCTGATGTCCGACTGGATCGTCTCGCTTGGTTTCGGCAAGATTGGCTTTCTGTTGATCGTCAACATCATGCTGTTGGTGATCGGCATGGTTATGGAGCCATCGGCAATCATCCTCATCATGGCGCCAATTCTTTATCCGATCGCCGTCAAATTGGGGGTTGATCCGGTCCATTTCGGGATCATCCTGATCGTGAATATGGAAATCGGTCTCGCCACGCCGCCAGTTGGACTTAACCTCTATGTTGGTTCCGCGATCTCACGACTGGGTCTGACGGAAGTCTCCAAATCTGTCGTGCCCTGGCTGCTGACAGCCATCGTTTTCCTGATGATGATCACCTACATCCCGGAAATCACGCTCTTTTTGCCAAGGCTACTAGGAATGTAAAAAAGCAACGCCTTTTGCCCCATAAGCCGCGGTCGACCTTGCGTCAGCCGCGGTTTTGTTTTGCACATGCCATTGCCTTCGTCGCTCCTCAAAAGCCGCTTGCCAGGACCTTCTTCTGCGGTAGCTTGGTTCTGCACAAAACACGGCAACAAGGGGGGAATACATATGGAGAGTTTTCGCAAAGGCCTGCTGTTTCCTGTGGCGCTTATCATTGCTGGCGTGGCGATATTCTTCCTCTATCTGTTCATCATCGGCCATGATCCGGATGAGCGCCCACTGACCGTCACGCAATGGGTAATCGGTGGAATATTGATCGGTCCCGGTTTCGGTTATCTGCTGAGGTGGAGGAAAGCGAAGGATAGCCAAAAGGCGAAATTGGACTGAGCCAAAAATCACATTTTTTCATCATCCAAACGACCTTACTCCGCGTGACCGGACAGCAATGCCTCGAGTTGATCCAATTGCTCCGGCAAAGCGGCCGCCGATCCGTGTAGCGCTTCTTCAAGCCCATCACTTGAAGGATAGGCCTCATGGTAAGTCAGCAGTGTTTGACCGTATCGGTCCTCAAAGGTCACGGTCGTGATTGCGCCTTCTTCGCCCTCGTCATTGGTCCAGACCATACGCGCATTCGGCACGACCTCGAGATACTTGCCGTAAAAGGCCATGGTTTCCGCGCCTGTTACAGCAAACTCCAGCCGATATTTACCGCCGGTGCGGACATCCAGCTCACATGTGACAAGCGAAATACCGGACACCGATTTTGGGAACCACCAACGCCGGAACAGTTCAGACTGGCTCCACGCTTCGTACACCCTGCTCCGCGGCGCATCGAACACCCTAATCACAACGAGTTCACGATCTCCTCTGCGCTCGACTGAAGTACGGTTCCGCGCAGAACCTGCATTACTAGTGCGCTCGCTCATCGCTTCCTCCTGTTCCACCTCTTGGGTGATTTCATCCAATGCTAGAAATGGATTTCGAAGAATTTGCGGCGGCAATGTCTCCGTCACTCCCGCATGCAAGAGACACATGGTCTTTCACAAGAGCCCTGCGTCCAGCCTTTCCGGCCGGGCGCAGGTTTGAATTGGTTTAGTGAGCCTTCATCTCGCTAACAATCCGTTTTGCGTCCATCGATGACGGATAATAGGTCGGCCAATTCGTGACTTCTTCCAGAAGAGCGGCGCGGTCATTACCCCAGTAGAGATGGTAATGGTCGGCTTTTTTCGGTGCGATACCGTGGTCGCTGAACTGGATGAACTGCGGGGCAGCGGCATCACCTTCGGTTTTCTTGAAGATAAACCGCACACCCCGATTGCCCTTCTTGTAGGTCAGAGTTTCCTTGCCGTCATATGCATAGCTGCCTTTCGTAGGCTTTCCGTCCTTGTAGAAACTGACAACATCACCCTCGATGGTGATCCGATCCACATCGGTCTTGTAACCAACCTCGTATTCGGCTCGGTATTCCGCGGCACTCATGGAACCCTTCTCGGCCTTATGGGACCAGACTGGATCAAGTGTGCCGTCCTGCAGGAACGGATAAACCGACTGCCAATCGCCGGCATAGTCGGAGAGTGGGCGGTCTTTGACCTGCGCATCTTCGAAATAGCCTGCGTAGGTCTTCGGATCACCGTGGCTGTGGCCAGCATGGTCATGGTCTTCACCATGTTCATGAACCTTGCCGCTGCCACCTGCTACCGCAATGTTGTAGGGTTTGCCTTCAACAGCGATCGTGCCAATTTCCTTGAGGTCATCCTTGGAGATACGGCGTACCAAGCCGGCATTCGGATCGCTCATGACAATCTCATCACCGGCCATCGCGATACGGGGCCGAGGATCATTCCAGTGGCCATCCATGGAGTAGGGTTCGGTCACTTTGGCACTCTTGAACAGTGTACCGTCCAGCACATCAACCTGATGAAGGGATCCATCTTCTGTCAGGACATATCCAAACCGGGCATTGGCCGGATCGAGGACAAAATCGATGCGACGGAAGGGAAGCTCAATATAACGGAAGTTGGGGGCATCGACAGGGTCAACGACAACCAAGCCCTTTGCTCCATAATTTCCAAGGAACACCTGCATGCTTTTGGCACCAAGCAAGGTGCCTGTGGTCTCGCCTGCAGGAAGGTCATCGGGATAGTTCAGCATGCTGGTGACCAAACCACCTTTACCTGATGTCACCGTGATGATCCCCTCCTTGCAGCCAGCTGCCAGATAGGCACCTGAAAAAGCTTCGCCATGGATGCCGGTGCACGTTGCAACATCGCCAACCGGCGTGCCGTCGACGCTTACAACTTGCAAGCCGACGCGTGATGGTGCTGCGCCGCCTTCTACAGGTGCGTCAGAGGCAACCGTCGTCACCCAACCCTTGCCGACCGGTGCAACAAATCCATGATGGGCACGCGCTTGTGTCAACCGTGTTGATTTTATTTCACCTTTAAACAAATCATGTGCCGCGATGATGTCGGCATATCCACCTTTGTCGAAGTGAACGACCACCTTGCCATCATGATCGATGACGTGGAAGGGGCGCGGACCGGTCAGCGTTTCTTTTACCGCAGCCGGGTCAGCAATCTTGATATCGGAATGATCGCCGTGCGAATGAAGCGAAATACCGCTATTGATGAAGTTGACCGCATCATTGTCTGATTGAACGGCAACGATGCCTGCGCCCTCATTGACGCTATAGAGTTTGTTCTGGCCGGTGGTATCGAATGTCCAGCGATTATCCGGCTTTTCCAGATCAAACGCGGTAATCTTGCCCTCGTCATGGTCTCCCACAAAGACGCGGTACAATGTTACATTCTCACTAGCGCTTTCATCGGCAAAGGCCATGGGGCCAATCAAACTTGCCGATAGCGCAAGGGCGGATACGCCCAGGATTAAATGTCTCACGTTTCTCTCCTTTTTTAATGATATATCATTACGGTTCAAGGTTATTTAAAACCGGGGAATATCGGGGTTTCAGCCACCACTTATCGCAGCCGCCAATGTCGAGGTTTCATTCCACACCTCACGAATGCTGAAGCGCTCGAAAAGCATCAGCGACATCGTGTTCCAAGACGTCCGCCATGGCTTTGTGAATGGAGACCTGGATCGTGTCGCCATTGCTCATCACGAGAATGACGGTTTCCTTTGGCGGGCAATCTGGCAAAGCACATGAGATTTCATTGACAGAAACAACGGCATCATCCGGAATTGCCAACGCCTGCCGGGCCCATTGTTTGATGGATCGCGCCTTTGCGATGATATCTGAGGAGCCACGCGCCAACGGGTTGTGGAATGCTGCTCTCATGTCCTTGCACCTCGTTTTCGCAAAGGACCTGCTGCCAGAGCGCGAAACAGGTCGCGAATTGGACCAAGCGGCATATCCAGCCCGATCAGTACGACACGACTGGAACGGTCGTGATCAGGCCACGCACTCAGCCGTTCAATCGGATAGAGTCGGTGCTGCACCGCGTGAGCAATGGCCGGCTTTTCCAGATTGTCCGCAAGGGCGAATATGCCTTTTAATCTCAACAGGCCGGACCGGGTATTCGTCGTGATAACATGGAGAAAAGTTTGCAAGGCCTGCTGAGACAGGGGCACATCATGCGTCAACACCACAGCTTCTATCTCGTCACCATGCCGATGAATGTCATGTGTATGGTCTGCATGTTTGGTCAGCGCTTCCATTGCCAACCAGCCGGCCACATCCTCGGCCTTGCCTGAAATGGAGTAAGCATCACCGTCCAAGAGATCAGCAATCTTGAAATCGGCATCATGATTATCGTGAAAATGTGCTGCCGGGTTGAGCAACTTGAGTTCACGCACCCAATCCTTCGGCTCATCGGCCAGATCTGTTTTCGTCAAAACAATATGATCAGCAAAAGCCAGCTGCTTCCAACCTTCGATGATGCTGTGAAGTGTCATGCGGCCGTTCAAAACATCGAAAGTGGTCACAACTCCAGAGAGTCGGAATTGCCTGGCAACCACATGGTCTCTCAGAGCGGCGGCCGGCGCACCTCCGGGTATGATGCTGTTTATGATGGGAGCAGGATCGGCCAGTCCGGTGGTTTCTATGATGACACGATCAATAGCCGGTATTTTCCGCTTTTGCATAGCATCGTGCAATTCATATAAGGACACGCGAATATCGCTGGTCGCGGTACAACAAATGCATCCGGTTGTTGTTTGAAAATACCGTTCCGATCCGACACGCACCAAACCGTGATCAATCGGCACACTGCCAAATTCATTGACGATAACAGCCGTGCCCGCCATGCGCGGATCGGTTAGGATCTCATTGAGCAAAGTGGTCTTTCCAGAACCAAGAAAACCCGTCAGGAGCAATACCGGCACGGAAGCTTCGTTGCTGTGGCCATCAACATGAGACGGACCAGACGGTTGCGATCTTTTGAACAGCCGGTGGAGCATTACCATCTCGCAATAAGGGCATCAGAATAGTCTTGTTGTCCGCTACACCCAGATCCGTTGAACTGGTTGTGTTGGGTCAATGCAACCCGAATATGTTATGACATTACACGCGTCAAGCAATATGTTTTGTTATAACATACCTTTCTATCTTGTAATCGATTTTGATAACGCCAGCGACGCTCTTACAGGGTAAAGCGCAGAAACTTACATGGGGAATTGAACCGCGCCTGAAGCCATCACTCTGATAAATTGAGTGCGATCCTGCTCAGCAGACGCCAATTCGCCTCTCACGAGTCAAGATCGTCTTTCTGCCTTACACCAAATAGTTGGCAAATCGACTCATGTCGTAACAGAATCGTTGGAGACGACATGCCACAGGGGTCGACAATTCAATTCCGCCCCGGCAAACCGGCGGCGGGAAATGTGTGAAACAACGAATTGTCAAAAAGAGTGACTGATCCATGGTTAAAAACCATCATGACATCTGGGATATCGTGGACGGCAAAAGTGCTGCCTATTTTGAACTGAGCGATACTGTTTGGGATCATCCGGAAACCAATTTCGAAGAATATGCATCCAGTGATGCACATGCCGCTATGCTCGAAGCAGAGGGCTTTCGTGTTTCGCGTGGCGTTGCTGGCCTGCCAACGGCGGTGCTAGGCGAAGCGGGTCACGAAGGTCCGGTCATTGCAATTCTTGGCGAATATGACGCCCTTCCCGGCTTGAGCCAGATGGCAGGTGTCGCGGAAGAATTGCCGAAAGAAGCCGGTGGACACGGTCATGGCTGCGGCCATAACCTTCTTGGTACGGACTCGCTTCTGGCGGCCGCTGCGGTCAAGGATTACCTGGCTGCCCACGGCATCGAGGGACGGGTGCGTTATTATGGATGCCCGGCCGAAGAAGGTGGTTCAGGTAAAGGTTTCATGGTCCGTGAAGGCCTGTTCGACGATGTGGACATTGCTTTTTGCTGACACCCGGCACCGTTTGCCGGCGTCAATGATCCCGTTTCACTCGCCTGCAATGAGATCACGTTCCATTTCACCGGCCGTGCCGCCCATGCCGCTTCCGCTCCTCACCTGGGCCGAAGCGCACTGGATGCAGTCGAACTGATGAATGTCGGCGCAAATTACATGCGCGAGCATACGCCCTCATCTGCACGTATTCATTACGCCGTGATAGATACTGGCGGGTTTGCCCCCAATGTCGTGCAGGCAAAGGCCGTTGTTCGTTACCTGATACGCGCCCGCAGCCTTCCGGAAATGCAAGCCCTGCTCGAACGTGTCAAAAAGATTGCGGACGGTGCAGCCCTGATGACCGAAACCACAGTACGAAGCGAAATCGTCAGTGGTGACGCCAATCTGATCGGAAATGTCCCGCTCGAACTCCTACTGCAGCGCGAGCTTGAGCGGCTCGGGCCGCCTGTCTTCGATGAAAAAGATCAGGAAACAGCGCGGCGCTTTCAAGCAACGCTGAGCAAGGAGGACATCTCTGACGCCTTCCCCCGTTTTGGTGTCGAGCCGAAGGCGGATCTCGCGCTATGCGATGCTATTTACCAGCCCTACCACGGCGATAATTCCCTTGTCGGGTCGACCGACGTTGGCACGGTAAGCTGGGTTGTCCCCACCGTGCAGATGCGTGGTGCGACCTGCGCTATTGGCACGCCGCTTCATTCGTGGCAGATGGTGGCGCAGGGAAAATTGCCTGCTGCTCATAAAGGAATGGCTCATGCTGCCAAAGTCATGGGCAGCACGGCGGTCGAACTGTTTCGAAATCCCGACCGGATTGCAGAAGCCAAGCGAGACCACGCGCGTAAGCTGGACGGCGTTACGTTCGTAAATCCGATCCCTGACAGCGTGCAGCCGGCTCTGCCCGTCGAAACGAAATGAAAGACAGCTCCTGGAGTTGACGGAAAGTGAAATGACGTTCAATTGCTCCCTCAAATTATGGCCTGATAAACCATGAAGGCCTTTTTCGACATTCTCAGCTTCGGTCCTGACGGCTGGGGTTATGTTTTAACCATGGCAGTCCTTGTGACGGTATCGCTGGCGGCGATGGGCTTTGCGCTTGGTGCAGCCATTGGCGTCTTTGCCGCCTGGGCAAAGATTTCCGGCGGGCGTACATTGCGGACAATCGCTGATGGTTACACGACGATCATTCGTGGCATTCCCGACCTGCTGGTTATCTACCTGTTTTATTTCGGCGGCAGCGCGGCCGTGACCGCCATCGGCAAGTTTTTCGGGGCGCAAGGTTTTCTTGGTTTTCCGGCTTTTCTTGCCGGGGTGCTGGCCATTGGCATTTCCTGTGGCGCCCATCATACCGAAGTGTTTCGCGGTGCATTCCGTGCCGTGTCGAAAGGGGAACTGGAAGCAGCCTCCGCCTGCGGCATGGGACAGGCACTTAAGTTTCGCCGCATCATCGCGCCGCTGGCGCTTCGCCACGCTTTGCCCGGTCTTGGCAATGTCTGGCAGGTTGCCCTGAAAGAATCCGCGCTCATTTCCGTCGTTGGTGTTGTTGATATTCTGCGTCAGGCGCAGATCGGTGCCGGGTCTACCGGGCTGCCGTTCAACTTCTTCCTGATCGCAGGCGCGCTCTATCTGCTGATCTCCTCGGTTTCAGGCACGATGCTGCAGGCCGCCGAGCGACACTTCTCACGTGGTGTCAGGAGGGCAAAATGAATCTGGAATTTTACACCGAAGCCTTCCTGGCAATGATGGGTGGCGTGCCCCTCACTCTGCAACTGGCAGCCAGCGCCATTATCTGCGGCGCAGTGCTTGCCCTGTTACTGGCGCTGATGCGCCTGTCCGGCGTGACTGTGCTTGACTGGATTGCACGCCTCTACATCTTCGTGTTCCGCGGCACACCACTTCTGGTGCAGATATTCATCATCTATTATGGGCTTAGCCAGTTTCCGGCGATCCGTTATTCCTTCCTGTGGCCCATTGTGCGTGAGCCCTACTGGTGTGCGATCATAGCACTGACCTTGAACAATGCCGCTTATGCCGGTGAAATCATCCGTGGCGGTCTTTTGTCCGTGCCTCACGGCCAGGTTGAAGCAGCGAGGGCCTGCGGCATGTCGCGTTTCACCTGCTTCCGACGCGTCGTGATGCCACTCGCCATCCGGCAGGCCCTGCCCGGTTACGGCAATGAGATGATTTCCATGGTCAAGGCGACATCGCTCGCCTCGATCATTACATTGATGGAAGTCACCGGTATTGCAGCGAAACTCATCTCGGAAAGCTACCGCGTCATTGAGGTATTCGTCATCGCCGGTGCACTCTATCTGGCCATCAATTTCGTTCTGACCCGCCTGCTTCTGATCGCGGAATACAGGCTTACGCCCTACCTGCGTCAGCCAACGGTCAGCATCCTCACCGAAGGAAAATCACTTTGAGTAAAGTTATCTCTACCAATGCCCCGGTGGCGCTGAACGTTGAGAACCTGCGAAAAAGCTTCGGCCCAAATGAAGTGCTTAAAGGCATTTCGCTTGAAGCGCGAGAAGGCGAAGTCATTTCAATTCTTGGCTCGTCGGGCTCGGGAAAGTCTACGTTGTTGCGCTGTATCAATCTGCTGGAAATCCCGACCTCCGGCACGGTGACTGTTTCCGGCGAAACCATTCGCATGGCCAAAAACTCGAAGGGTGAGGCTTTTCCTGCCGACAAACAGCAGGTTTCGCGCATCCGCTCTGAGTTGGGCATGGTTTTCCAGAGCTTTAATCTTTGGTCACACAAGACTATTCTCGAGAACATTATCGAAGCGCCGATCTATGTTCAGGGCCGCCCCCGTGCTGAATGTGTCGATGAGGCGGAAGCCTTGTTGGCCAAGGTCGGCATCGCGGACAAGCGTGACTTTTACCCGGCTCACCTGTCCGGTGGACAGCAGCAGCGCGCCGCGATCGCCCGTGCATTGGCAATGAAACCCAAAGTCATGCTGTTCGACGAACCGACATCCGCACTCGACCCGGAACTGGTCGGCGAAGTTTTGCGTGTCATGCGTGGGCTAGCCGAAGAAGGACGGACCATGCTGGTCGTCACCCATGAAATGGGTTTTGCCCGCGACGTATCCAACCGTGTCATCTTTGTTCATCAGGGCGTGGTGGAAGAAGACGGCGCGCCGGAAGACGTGTTCACCAACTCCAGATCGGAGCGGTTCCGTAAATTCATCAGCCACGAAAATGCGGCCTGAATATTTTAAACGGCATTCATTCATGCCAAACGCGGTTTGGCATTTAACTGCAGTAAGGGAAGTAAAATGAAGACCAAGGGATTTTTGAAAGCCCTGTTCGTTTCGGCCATCGTTGTGACCGCCGCTTCGGCACACGCTGAAGAAAAGACATGGACCAAGATCACCATCGCGACCGAAGGCGCCTTCCGGCCCTACAACTTCACCAAGCCTGATGGCACGCTGGATGGTTATGAAATTGAGTTGAGCAAAGACCTTTGCGCACGCATGAAGGTGGAATGCACCATGATTGCGCAGCCGTTCGACGGCATCATTCCAGCACTCAACGCTGGCAAGTTCGATGCGATTATGGCAGGCCTCACAGCGACTGCGAAGCGTGAAGAAACCATCGATTTCTCGGTATCTTACGGCCTGACACCACAGACCTTTGCAACGCTGAAGGACAGCCCGTTCGCCAAGCTGCCACACACTGGTGAAACGCTTTATCTTGCCAAGGACGAAGCTGCGGCCCAGAAGGCGATTGACGACGTTGCTGCGGAAATCAAGGGACGGACGATCGGCGTGCAGACTGCGTCGCTGGGCCTGACGCTTCTCGAGAAATATTTCAAGGATTCCACTGATATCCGCGAGTACAAGACCACCGACCAGCACGACCTCGACCTGAAGTCTGGTCGCGTTGATCTCGTTGTCGCTTCGCTTGCCTATCTCAGCGACACCGTCAAAAAGCCAGGCAACGAAGACATCGTTATGACCGGTCCATTCTTCAAAGGTGGCATTCTTGGGCGTGGCGTTGCCGTTGGTCTGCGCAAGGGCGAACCTGAGCTGCAGAAGATGTTCAATGAGGCGATCGACGCTGCGAAAGCAGACGGCACTGTGAAGCGCCTGTCTGAAAAGTGGTTCGGCTTCGACGTCACGCCGTAATCTCAGAACACGCTTTGTAAAAAAAGGCCGCCTCAGGGCGGCCTTTATTTTGAGACATTGAAGACCCCTTGTAGGCACATGACAGGCTAAAAGGCGTCGCTCACACATTATCGTTTTCTGAGCGAAAAGCCGGCGGTTTGCCGCCAGCTCCCAATCGATCAGGACTTCAGCGCAGTGCTTCTTCGCCCTTGTCAGCATCAAGGATTGCGTCAACCGAGATCATGTCAGGCATCTTGAGGGCTTTGGTACCACCACGGGTGGCAAGCAGGTAAACAAGATAAACGACACCGATCGCGAACATGATCGCGACGTAAGACCACGGCTTGGCAAACGATGCGTCACGGAAGATAGCCAGTTCAAAGGCCAGCCAGACGATTGCAACGACAAGAACCGGGGTTTCCCACGCACCAAGACGAAAACCCTGGCTTGGAGGAAGATTCTTGCGCTGGAATGCGTAGATCAAAACCGTCACAGCATAGATGATTGCCGGCAGAAGCGTCGCCGCAGAGAATAGTGCAAACAGCGCGTCCGTTTGCTTGGCGAACAGTGCGAGAATGACTTGGCCGACCACCGCCATGAAAACCGTGGCATTAACAGGGGTTTTCAGCGTTGGGCTGATGCGGTGCCAGAGCTGCCAGCCAGGAAAGCGCTCATCGCGCGACATCGCCCAAACAAGACGTGTGCCGCTGAGCAGGATGACAAGACCGCACGAGAAAATCGAGATCACAACGAGGACCAGCAACAGGTTTCCAAGGATCGGCCCGAGCACGCGATTGATCACATCTGCGATTGGAGTAGCAGAACCACTCAAGGCTGTCGGGTCGCCGAGCAAAGCCGTAACTGCGAGAAGGAAAAGCATGCCGATCACGCCAAGGCTGAGAACCGCCTGCCACATTGCCTTTGGAACCACGCGTGCGGGATCACGGGTTTCTTCGGCAAGGTTCGCAGCAGATTCGAAACCAACAATGGTGAATGCACCGAGCAAGGTACCCATGATCCAGGGACCGACGCTGGTCAGTGTTCCGAAGGAATAATATCCCTCCTGTTCAATTGCGCCTGTGCTGAACAGGTTCGAGATATCAAGTTCGTTGTTATAGGCTCCGACGCCAAACAGCAGTACGACCAGACCAATCATGCCAATCAGCTGGATGGTCACGGCAACGGCATTGAATTTTTGCGTGAACTTGGTGGAGAATGCGATCATCACTGCTTGGGCGATGATAACGAGGCTGGTTATCCACCAGGCGTTTTCGGCTGTTCCCTCATAGCTCAACAGGACGGGTAGAACCGTCGACGCGATTGTGTAGTCAACCGCAACCAGCACGACGGCAAGAAAAGTAAAGCCAATCCAGCCCATGATCCAACCGAATACGGGATTGGTGAGACGGGACGCCCACTGATAAATGTACCCCGTAACCGGTATGCGCGCAGCAAGCGAACCGATGATCAGGGCGACCATCAGCTGTCCGATGACAACAACAGGCCAGGTCCAGATACCCATGGGACCGGATGTCGAAAGCATGGCGCCGTAGGCCGTAAAAATACCTGTTGCGATGGATACGAAACCGAAGGCGACAGCGAATGACTGAAAGGGTGTTACGTCCCGTTTCAGGTGATCATGATCAGTCTGCACCGGCACCGATCCGGGTTTGGTTGCGATTGTCATTTTTATTCCCCTTTTTTTCCTCAAACGTCAGTTCGCGAATTCGTGTTCGACCTCGCTCCAAAGGCTGACGCGTTGCCCCTTGGATTTAAAAAACTCCATTTCCCGCTTGACCCCGGCGCTCTCTTGCCAGCCCGGACCATCGATCACGACGATCTCTTCCATCGCATCCATGAAGACCTGATCGATCGGAGCCCACAGCTTGCCGATCCCCGCTTTATCGAGATCCGGGAGATGGCTGTTGATGGGATGAGACATTGAAATCTGGCTGAAGACAGTCGATCCGCTGCGCGCAATCCTGGCTGCGACAGCATTGGCTTCGTGGAACCTTTTTTCCACGACTTCGCGATCCGCATGGCCGTATGGGCCAGCGAGAAATATCTTTCTCATTCTATTCTCCGAGTTTTAGATCATTACGTTAGAAGTCAGCTTCGCCAGCCTCGTGCCCTTTCAACGGCCTGAGCAAACAAAGCGTGATGTTCATCAGTGACGGATCCATCAGGTTCAAAACGCGTGTGCTTTGCCCGTGTCGCACTGACATCGAGGCCACAGAATTCGGCAAGTCCCAACGCTGTCACTTCATGCATCGATGGCACCGTGATGGAACGCTTGCTAGCCGACGCGAGAAACTGACCGAAATACGGACTTTGTGACAGGCCGCCATCGATCGAGATACTGGAACCAAGATCGGTCACTTCCGATGCCGCCTCGATCAATCCAACAGTCAACATCGCAATGCCTTCGAGCACCGCGCGAACAAGATCACGACGATCCGTGGCGTGGTCCATTCCGATGAACAAGGGGGCTGCAGTCCGATCCCAATAGGGAGCCGCAAGACCAGACAAGGCAGGCACGAAAATAATGCCACGGCTAAGGGCAGACGGGCCCTCGAAAACACCAAGTTCTTCCAGTGCGGAGTAAAGACCGATATTGCGCGCCCATTCCAACGCGGAACCGGCGTCGTAAACGCCGCCCTCGATCGCATAGGTCGTACCACCCTCCTGAAGCGCCCAAGCCACCGTCGGCAACAATTCAGACTGGGGTGGACGTTCCGACCCGCTTACCGCCAAAAGAAAGGCACCAGTGCCGAATGTGATTTTGCAGTCACCCGGGTTTCTGCATCCGTGTCCAAACAACGCGGCTTGTTGGTCCACGATGGATGCCTTGACCGGGATGCCGTTGATCGTGCCAAAATCATCGTCCACATTAGCGATCCGCGGCAGGCACTCTTTCGGAACGCCGTGAAGAGCGCAAAGTTCGTCGCTCCACTGGCCAGTTTCGAGGTCAAGCAGTCCCGTGCGGGAGGCCGTCGCGAGATCAGTGGCAAACACATTGGCAAGCGAGTCGAGAAAAAAAGCGTCGGTTGTTCCAAGGCGCAGGCGACCTGCTTCTTTGGCCTCGGCGATATTGGGGATGTGCCGAATGAGCCAGGCGAGTTTACTTGCCGAGAAGTACGGATCGAGCGGTAGGCCACAGATGCGCTTTGACACCTCTTCGGCATCAGGACCAAGATCAGCGAGGTACTTTGCCGTTCGGGAATCCTGCCAGACGATAACGGGAGACAACGCTTCCTTGGTTTCTGCGTCCCAGGCGATGCAACTTTCGCCCTGATTGGCGATAGCGACCGCATCAACGGGTCCAGCCGCGTCCAACACCGCCAGGATATTTTTCAGGAGCTCATGTGGATCGTGTTCGACCCAACCCGAGAAAGGATGATCCTGCCCGTGTTTGCGACTGGCAACGATCTTCCATTCTCCGCCATCCTCTACGACAAGGCAGCGTGTGGACGTCGTGCCCTGATCAATGGATGCAATACGCATTCAATCCTCCCGACTGAAACTGAAATGAATAGTCTGTGCATGACGAACGGCAGTTGGACGTGGCACGATTATCCGGCTTTCCGGCCGCCAAAGTGCTTTTTTTTGCCAAACAGAACGTCCATCGATTAACAATGAAAGCGTGCCGTTTACTCGGTCTTTAAACCGCAACTGAAAATCGTTGAGACCACCAGGCAGTTCGGCACCGCTCCGGATCAGGTTCGGCACCACCAATTTGATCGGTTCGTCAAACGTCACTTTGATTGGCGTCTCACCAGAAGCTGGCTGCAGCATATCGACCGCCAACGCATGTCCGACGGCCCGACCCTCCCTGAAGGCCCAGCCACCCGTTTCGACGGCACGCAGGACATTGCCTGCAGCAAAATAATGCGGGTTTTCGCAGCGACCATACTGGTCGACAGCCGGCCCTGTGCTCCCCCAGTCCATGGTTAGCCCTGACGTCATCAACAGAGAGGCTTCCGGCGTGAACCCGCCCGAGAACAGGATACCATCACAGTCTAGCGTCTCGGTCTTTTCGCCTCTTCGCACAACCACTGCTTCAACGCGTCCGCGGCCCAGAATATCGACAATCTCGGCGTCGCGATGGAACGGTATTCCCATCAATGAGGGAAACCAATTCAAGGGTGCCCGGACAAGCGCCTGTTTCCTTGGCTCCAGCACCGCGACTGGGCGAGCGCCATGGCTCAGACACGTCCAGACAGCAGAGAGTGTCACCAGCTCAGAGCCAACGATAACCGGTCGTTTGAACGGCATCATGTTGTGGAACGCGACATAGGATTGAAGCGTGCCCGTTGTCAGGACGCCCACGGGCCGGTCACCCGTCACAAGGCGTGCTGCGCGGGTTGTTTCACGCACACCCGTCGTGACCAGCACGCGCTTGGCGGATAGGGTCTGCAGCCCATCAAAATTCGAGACGAGAAGCTCACCACCGTCACCCAGACGGGCAACCGAATGTCCATAGCGAACGTCGATACCGAACTTGTGTGCTTCTTTTTCCAGCCTTTTTCCATAGGACGCCCCAAGATACACCCGTCCGAACTCGAGCATTCCAAACGGCGAATGACTACAGTGCCTGGTCGCACCTCCAAGATGCTGTTCACGTTCGAGCAGCGTGACGCTTTTGATGCCAGCCTTTCGCATGGAAATTGCTGCCGCCACACCGGAGGGACCACCACCAATGATGATAACGTCAGACTGGCTCATTTGCCGCCCTCCTGATCCACAGCCAGTGGGGTCGCCAGACAGCCTTTGCTCATTTCAGCCAGTTTGGCGTTACAATAAAAGCCCTGACAGCGCCCCATCCCCGCCCGGGTACGTCTGCGCAGACCACCGAAATCGCCTGGCGGCAAAGGCGACGTGAGGGTTGCCTCAATTTCACGACGTGTGACCATCTCACAATGGCAAACGATCTCGCCATGCTCTGGAGCCTGCCAGTCACGTTGGCGCGATTCCGCCAGATTGGGCATATGCACATCCGGGGCGTTTTTCTGTTGGAATTCGCCACGGGAGGCACCGCCATGGAGCTCAAGCGCGTGCCGGGCAAGACCGAGAGCGGCACTCAAACCCGTTGAACGAATACCGCCAAGCGTAATCGCATTATACTCAGGACGATTGATGACCCGGTATTCCTTCTTTTCCGATGCCGGACGAAGTCCGGCGTAGACAGCCGTGACAGGTATGTGTGCCAAGCCGGGAACCAGCTTGGTTCCATGCTTCACCAAAGCATCGAGCGTGTCATGTTCAACAGTCGCACGAATGCGGTCATCTTGCTCTTCAGCGGTTGGGCCTACGAGGATGTTTCCGAATGCGGTCGGACAGACAACAATACCTTTGGTTATCTCGTTGGGTACTGGAAGCACGATTGTCTTGAGCTGTCGTGATGCCGCCTTGTCGAGAACCACAAACTGCCCCTTACGTGGCTTGATCTGAAACTCTGGGCTGAAACCAAGCCGCGCATCGACGTGGTCACCGAAAAGGCCAGCCGCGTTGAGGACCGATTTTGCTCGCACCTCGCCGCGATTTGTCTCGAGTTTCCATTCGCCATCAAACTGGCCGGACCGTACTTCGCATTGACGCAAGACGACAGCGCCGAGCGCAATCGCCTGTTGTACATAGGCCAATGGTGCAGACCAGGGGTCGATGACGTGCTCATCGAACACGTGAAGCGCGGCAACGATGTTTTCAGACAGACCGGGCTCGACTGCGCGTGCTTCAACCGAATTGAGCAGACGCAACCGATCAACGCCGTTCTGGCGGCCTTGCTCGGCGATTTCTTCCAGCTTTAATGCCTCTTCCGGTGTCCATGCACAGACAAGTGCGCCGGTCTCAACCAGTGGCAGGTTCATGCTCTGATGTATGTCGAGGTACTCTTGTCGGCCAGCTTGGACGAGTGAAAGTTCCAGACTGTTCTTTGGTGCATCGAACCCGGTGTGAAGAATGGCACTGTTCGCCTTGGAGGCACCCGACAATATATCTGAGCCCTTCTCGATCAGAATGACCTTTGCGCCAGCCAAAGCAAAACGCCGAGCAGCCGCACAACCGACGACGCCCGCGCCAATGATGGCAATGTCGAATATTCCGTTTCCATCCCACTCAGATTGTGCGTTCACAATACTGTATCCTACCGTTCGGTCATACTATGCCCGAACGGTAACAATTAACTTTCCCAGTTGTAAAGAGCCGACCTGCGGAAATCTGATGTCCCGCGACCTATCCATTGATTCAAAGAGGAATTTTTTCATAGTTTAAGGTTTCTTCTTTGCCCATTCGGAACTATCTAGTAAGTGATTGTCTTGAATATTGCCCATTCGGGCATCTTTCTGCACAATATCTATGCGGCAGCGAAGGGATTAAACGTGCGTCCACATGAGCGCCATCAGGAAATAATTCGGCTTGTTACCCGCCAGGGCGAAGTCAGCGTTGATGAACTTGCCGATGAATTGCAGGTGTCACGAGAAACCATTCGCCGCGACCTTGTGAGCCTTGATGAATTGGGACGACTCCAAAAATTTCACGGCGGTGCAAAACTGCGCTCCGTCGTGGCAACCGATATCGGAGCGGAGGGACCATTCGCTACGCGCATGGCAGAAAACCTGTCGGCAAAACGTCTCATCGCAAAAACAGCCGCCAGCCTGCTATCCCCGGGAGACAGCCTTTTTATCGACACGGGAACGACGACCGTATTGTTTGCGGAAGCGATCGCCGGCTTTTCAGGTCTGACTGTTATCACCAACAGCACTCGAATAGCGTCAATCATTGCCGGTGGTGGAGAGAACAAGGTATTTCTCATTGGCGGGGCCTACAGCCCAGATGCGTCAGAGACAGTCGGTTCACTTGCTGTGGAGCAGATTGCACGGTTCAGAGCGCAGCATGCCTTTATTACGGTCGGCGCAATCGACAGCACAGGTCTTCTGGATTTTGACGAAGCCGAAACACAGATTGCCCGTGCAATGATAGATCGGGTCGAAACAGTGACGGTTCTTGCCGACGCGTCCAAATTCAACAAGCGTGGTATCTTCGAAGTGACCGGCTGGGATCGTGTGGACCGCCTTGTCACAAATGGCGCTCCACCGTCCGACATTTCTCTGGCGGCGGAAGCCGCAAATGAAACCGATATTATTATCTGCCGCTGAGGTCTTCACGTGTCGTTTTCGGCACATGATAGCAACACGAATGCTGACGGCACCGTGTCGTTAGAATAACCCGGGGCGATAGCGCCACTTGAACGGGGTTATCGTTCCTTGGCGCCTTGCGAAGACAGCAGCTTTTCCAACAACGAAGACAGGGTTTCCTGCTCATGCTTGCTCAAACCGTCCACGATCAGGTGCTGGTTTGCAACATGGGCAACGACAGCTTTCTCAATCAATCCCAACCCGTCTGCGGTAAGCGCAACGAGCGTACCGCGCTTGTCGGACGGGTTGGGACGACGCTCGATCAGCCCGGCTTTCTCCAACCGATCAATTCGGTTCGTCATGCTGCCGGAGGAGATCATCGCCACTTCGTAAAGTTCAGTCGGCGTCAGCGCGTAGGGAACACCACTGCGTCTGAGCGTCGCCAACACATCGAATTCGCCGGGTTGCAGTCCAAAGCTTGTGAAGACCGGACCAAGCCGGTCGCGACCAATGACCAACGCAGCCTCGTTCAACCGACCAAGCAGGACCATGGGACCAGTCTTTATCGTCGGTATTTCATTGGCCCACTGTGTGGCCGCAAACATCGCTCTATCCATATCTCACCTATCTTGACGTCAAGATATATTACCTCTACACCGAAACATATAGCTCTACATAGAGATATAATCCTCGAGCCTTCCCGGCAATAGCTCTGGCAGAAAAATGAACAAGTCCCCTTCTTCTCTCCTGTTTTTTACAAGTGTCATACTCGTTGGTCTTAACCTCCGCCCCATCCTTGCATCCATCGGCCCGTTACTCGATGGCATACAACGAGATACCGGCCTGAACGACAGCGCCGCAAGCCTTCTGACAACACTGCCTGTCGTCATGATGGGCGTTTGCCTTCTTGCAACATCATGGCTTCGACGGACTATCGGCGAAGACAGAGGAATCCTTCTTGGGCTGGCACTCATTTTCTTAGGCGCTCTCGCTCGGATCAGCGGGCCGACGTCGATAAAATTGCTGCTCACGGCAACGTTAGGCGGCGTTGGCATTGCAATCGTGCAAGCACTGATGCCGACTGTTGTCAGGAGACGCGCTGGTTCTCAGACCGCGCAACTCATGGGGCTGTACTCAACCGCTATTATGGGCGGTGCGCTGCTCGCCAGCATGATATCGCCGTGGCTTGCAAATATGTGGGGTTGGCCGTCAGCACTTGGCGCATGGGCACTCCCTGCGCTTTTGGCGATTGCCAGCTGGCTGATAACGCGCGACAGTCCGCAGGTCATACCGACATCATCAGCTTTGAACAGGTCGCCGCGGGCCTGGGCACTGCTTGCTTTTTTTGGATTGGGAACCGGCGCCTACACCCTAGTTCTGGCTTGGCTACCGCCATTTTTTACCCAGCTGGGCTGGTCGCCTCAGGCCGCAGGAAACATTCTCGGCGCCCTCACAGCCGCTGAAGTCGTCGCGGGAATTGCCGTCTCCTTATGTGTTGATCGCAGCCATGATCGCAGACCGGCATTGCTGACCGCATTGGCATCTCTGCTTGTCGGAATGCTGATGCTTTGCCTTGCCCCTTTTGCATTGGCTTGGCCGGCTGCGATTTTGGCAGGACTGGGGATCGGCGCACTGTTTCCTTTGTCGCTGATCGTCTCGCTCGACCACGGTGAGGGTAATGAAGCTGGTGTAATCCTAGGCTTTGTTCAAGGGGGAGGATATGTACTGGCTGCGACACTCCCCTTTGTCGCCGGCATAATACGACAAAACCTCTCTGACCTGACACCCGCATGGTGGCTGATGTCTGGGCTTTGTGTGGTGCTTGCCACTATCGCCGTTCGTTTGCGTCCCACTGACAGAATTCGCTCGTCAGAGATACAATCCGCTCAATCAGCATAGGCAACATGAAGCTGGCAGGCGACGCTCAGCAAGGTAAAATCCGCAGCATCGGCAATGTTGCGCCCCGTCAGGGTCTCGATACGGGTCAGTCGCTGATAAAGCGTATTGGTGTGGATTTGTAACGCATCAGCTGTGCGGCCCGCCGACTTTCCCTCCTGCACGTAGCGAAACAGGGTTTGGTAAAGGACGCGATGTTTTTGATCACTGAGAAGTGGGTCCAGGACCTGGCGGGTAAAGCGCAATACTTCTTGCCGGTCGCGCCCACCCAATAGCAGTTCGATGCCCATATCCCTATTGGTTAGAATACCTGGACGGCCCCGTCGCAAAAGGCACTCGGCCGCCTTTATGGCTTGGGCCTGTGCAGACCTGTGAAAACCCGGCTGTTCGTAAATATCGCTCGCCCCAATGCATACCGCCGCCACACTGGCCACATCCATCAATACCGCAAGGTTTCTCTCAAGCGCCGCCATGGTCGAGGCTGAAAAAAGCATGACGATCTGCTCGCGCTCATGAAACACAAGAGCATTGGTCAACTTGGTTGCATTCTGGAGTTCGACCTCATGTTTGTGCAAGGCTAGGTGCGCTCCAACGAGCGCCCGCTCACCGGGAGGCGTCGCAACAAGGATTTGGCTGAAACGATCCGGCCTGAAGCCAAATTGCGGTCCGAGAACGTCGCCCTCTATGCCCTCAGCCAGATCCTCGAAATAGGCTTTTTTGCTGGCGTTGAGCACATTGACGCGGGACATGTCCCGTACGAAATCCAGCGCGACAAAGGCGGCCAGCGTACCAAACAAAGCGCGGTGAAAACTCGTGTCACCAGACACATCGAAATGGAAGTATCCAACCGGCGCTTCAGCCACCTCCACGACTTGCTGCAGTGTTTCGCGCTTGCTGCTCCACTGCCCGGAGTGATAGTCCATACCAAGAACGTTTTCGAACCGAAACTCGACATTGAACAGCTTGGCGACCATGGCAAGTTGTTCAGCCAGTCCGCCGCTGGTCGAGAATATACGCAGCAATGTGTCGTGTAATTGAACCGCACGATCAAGCTCTGCATTCTTGCGGGCAAGATCGCTACGCATCGCTTCCAGCCGGTCAGATGTCGCAAGCGCGTTCTGGTAGACAAGCGACCTCTGGTAAGCGATCGCGACCTGTGCCGCCAGGGATTCAAGAACCTGCCGGTCAAATACCGAAAAAGCACCGTCGCGTGAAAAACACAGCGTCGTCAGTGTACCAAGGCGCTTACCTTCGGCCATGACGGGCACACACAGTAGCGCATTGGAGATTTGTGAGCGTTCCATGAAGGATTGATTTTCAGGGCGCATGACCCGGTGGGCATCAATAATGTTTTGACGACCGTTATGGATCGATGGCCGGCCGGTGGTGAACACGTCCCCGGAAACGGATTCGTTTGGTTGCAGGCGATAGTCTTTGTAGTCATCCGGCAGGCCGTCATACGAGACGGGGATGAGATAACCGCTGTCTTCATCGAACAAGCGAAATACCCCGGCATCCGAATGAGGCAAGACGTGCATCACTTCGCGCAAGACGTTATCGACAATTTCATTGTCGTCCAGCGAGTTGATGACAGCAGCGTTAACCGATGCCAGCATGCTGACCGTCTTGCTTTGAACGGAAATGATTTCATCCCTGACGATTTGCAGGATTTCGGCGACAATCATCTCACTCTTGCTGCCGAAAATTTCAAACCGCGTTTGCTTTGCAGTAAAATACGAGTGGTCAACGACCAGCAACAAACTGCCACCCGCACGCGTGATTGAGTGGTTCAAAGACAGCGGTGCGTTTTCAATGTCGACATCGAAATCCTGAAAACGGATCATCCCGGATCTCGCCAATTCGCGCAGCCGAGAATGAGAGTGCAAATCGATTTTCATAGACACCTTTATGGCTGAACACACATAACAATAATCATTCTCATGTGTGTTTCAACATAGCTTTATTTTGAGGGGGTGCCACAAAGAACAAAAGCCAAAGCAAGGGGAATTCTAGACATGTTTTCGAATATACAACGCCGCCATGTGATCATAGGAATGTTGTTCCTGTGTTGGGTCGTCGGTTTTATCGACAAGACCGCAATCAACATCGCCATCATCCCGATCAGTGAGGAGTTCGGCCTTAGCTCAGATCATCAGGGCATGATCATCAGCGCGTTTTTTCTTGCATATTCGATGACCCAGCTGATCGGCGGTTATCTGGTGGACCGTTTCGGAGCGCGGCGTGTTCTCAGTTCCGCTGTCGCCGTCTGGTCGCTTGGAACGGCAGTTTCTGGCGCGGTGAGTAACGCGGTGGGTCTCGCCGCTGCGCGTGCCGTTACTGGTGCAGGTGAAGCGGTGTTTCCGGCAGGCGGCTCGGTTGCCATCACGGAACACTTTGAAAAGTCGCAGATGGCGCGCGCCAAGTCGGTGCTGCAGTCCGGCGCATCGGTTGGTTTTGCCGTCGGCTCCATCGTCATTACAGCACTGATTGCTGCCCATAGCTGGCAGATGATGTTTTATGTGCTGGGCGGCATTGGCATCTGCATGTCAATCGCGCTTTTCTTCGTCATGAAGCCAGTAGATGACCAGTCCGTTGCCAAGGCAAAGGTTGAAAAGGTTTCCGAAAAGAAACGCATTGGTGCGTTGCTGAAAAACTCGCTGACCTGGAAAATCACGCTCGTCTATTTCTTCACCAACATCGTCTTCTGGGGCCTGCAGTCCTGGCTGCCGTCCTACTGGGTGAAGGTGAAAGGCATGAGCATGGTGCAGATGGGCGCCTATTCGATGATCCCACCAGCACTCGGGTTTATTTCCTTTCTGACTTGCGGCTGGCTGCTCGACCGCTACTTCCACCAAAAGGAAAAGTATCTCATCTGCATCGGCTCTGCCGTGTCTGCGATCTTCATCTACCTGATGGCCAATGAAGAATCCATTCCACTCGCCTTTGCCTATCTCTCGGTTTCCAACGTCTTCCTCAATGCGATCTCGATCAGCGTCTTCGTCAGCATTATGAAGCACTTCCCGCAGAACACCGTCGGAACGGCGACTGGCCTGATCAACTCGCTCGCCCAGCTCGGTTCCTTTGCATCACCGATGCTGATCGGAGCTGTCCTTTCGGCCACCAATCAGAATTACGGCATTGCATTCTCGGTGATTGTCGCCTGCGCGGTTGTGGTCTGCATTATCGCCACCACCTTTCCCGCCGTTCACGGCAAAAAGCCTGTCGAACAGACCGCCTGAAGGAATAAAATGACTTACCTCGACATTATCGAACGGACTGTCACGTCCCAGTCCGACAATCTCAAATCCGTATCCGATGCGATCTGGTCTTTTGCTGAAATCCGTTATGAAGAAACGCGCTCCGCAGCCCTTCTCGCCGACGAGCTGGAAAAGGCTGGCTTTGATGTCGCGCGTAATGCCGGCAACATCGAAACCGCCTTCGTCGCCAGCTACGGCGAAGGCCAACCGGTCGTCGCAATCCTCGGTGAATTCGATGCCTTGACCGGCCTCAGCCAAAAGAGCGGTGTCACCAGCCACGATCCAATCGTGGCAGGCGGTAACGGTCATGGTTGCGGCCACAACCTTCTCGGCACCGGCGCGCTTGCCGCCATTCTGGCGCTCAAGGCCTGCAAGGACGAACTAGGGCTGAAAGGCACGATCCGTTATTATGGCTGCCCCGCAGAAGAAGGCGGCGGCGGCAAGGCCTACATGGCGCGCGAAGGGCTGTTTTCGGACGTCGACGTCGCATTTACCTGGCATCCGTGGGATGAAAATCTCGCCTATAATGCCCGCATGCTGGCGACCAATCAGCTGTATTTTACCTTCCGTGGAACAAGCGCTCACGCAGGTTTTGAACCCCATCTGGGACGCTCGGCGCTGGACGCAGTCGAACTGACCAATGTCGGCTGTAACTATCTGCGCGAACACATCCTTCAGGATGGCCGCATTCACTACGCGATCACCGATACCGGTGGGCGCGCACCGAATGTGGTGCAGTCGCAGGCACAGGTGCTTTACAAGGTGCGCGCGCCGCGCATGGATCAGGTCCGTGAAATTACCGAACGGGTGAAGGACGTGGCACGCGGTGCAGCGCTGATGACCGGCACCCAACTGGAAATTACCTTTGATGCGGCATCGGCTGATCTTGTGCCGAATGTCACGCTGGCACGGATGATGCATCAGGAGTTCGAAAAGTTCGGTGTTGCCGGTTTTTCAAACAGCGAAAAGGATTTTGCCGGTAGCATCCAGAAAACGTTTTCGAGTGAAGTTCAGGCCCGAATTGCCAAACGCGGCAAGATCCTGTCAGAGGACCTGAACGCATTCGAGGAGGTGCCAACATTCCTGCATGGTTCGACTGATGTCGGCGACGTCAGCTGGCTTGTTCCAACAGGCCAGGTCTATGTGGCGACCGAAGCCTATGGCACACCTCCACACACATGGCAGATGGTGTCGCAGGGAACCTCGGGTTATGCCCATAAGGGCATGTTGCAGGCTGGCAAGGTGCTGGCAGCTTCCGCCGTGCGTGCACTGACCGACCCGGAACTGATTACCGTCGCAAAACGCGAACACCAGCAGCAGTTGGGCGGCGAAAGTTACATTCCACTGATCCCGGCAGACGCCACCCCGCAGCGTCTCCGCTGACAGACAATCCGCACCAGATCCAACCGCCCTGACTTGAGAAGCGGATGATCACGTGAAGCCAGACATGTTTTCAGCCTGCGAGCGGCCCGAGGCTGAAACCATCACGCTATTACCAGCAGGAAAAAGCCCGGCATTGCTGCCGGGCGTTCCCTATCGACTTTTGTTAGACCAGAACGAACGGGTCAGACGAACCCAGCCGAAAGTCGCGTCATCGATATTCGCGCTTTGGTTATAACCCTGTACTGCTAATTCAAGCAGTAAATGCCGCTGATCAAGCCCGAGAGGCGCAACCCAACATGAGGTCCAGCGGGCTCCACGGTGAAGAGAATTACAATCTTCCGTTGCAAAACCCAATCAGTTTGATAGACAAATAGCCATATAGGCTCTTTGATGACGAGTGACATATGATCGAAACTGATAGGCTGTTATTACGGCCGTACGTGTTGGCTGAATGTCAGTCTTATTTGGCAATGTGCTCCGATCCCCTAGTACTCAAATTCCTGGGTGGAAAACCCTTTTCACCCGAGGATGCCTGGCATCGGATTTTACGCTACACGGGCCACTGGGCATTGCTGAATTATGGCATCTTCGCCGTCATTGAGAGAAGTTCAGGCGAATATATCGGTGAAACCGGGATCGCGGATTTCCACCGGGGACTTGGTGACGCCTTTGATGGGTACGGTGAAGCCAGCTGGACATTCGCTTCGCGGGTGCACGGGCGTGGATTTGCATTGGAAGCGGCCGAGGCAGCGCACAAATGGTACAACGCCAATTTACACCAGAACCGAACCGTGTGCCTTATCGATCCCGATAACGCAGCGTCTCTGAAAATGGCTGGTCGACTGGGCTACACCGCCTTCGATACGAGAGATTATAAAGGGCAGACCATGGTAGTGCTCGAACGCACGGCCTCTGCTTAGTAAACTATCGGCAGGCCTTTACAGGACAGAGGTCGGCGGAATAATGAAGTACGATATCGACAAAACAAGCACATCGGTACCATTACTGCTGGCTCTCTAGGTATTTAGCGAAGCGCCGTAAGCTTGCCGTCAAACGCGATGACGCCCTGACTGATTTAAATCCACTCAGCGTTTTTATCGATTTCCCGTCATCTATCGATGCAAGATCGAGTATCACAGCATTGGCAATTGTATGGGCACGACTAGCGACTGCGATTCACCTGGGTCTCCGCGAGACACAAGGATTTGATGATCCGGCGTGGGGTCGATGCGGGTTCCACCAAGGTCTGCACCGGCCAATATGTTTGCCGCCAAGTCGCGGATTTCCTGAAGAAGCGGCGGCGCCATTCGGAACGCAAGCAACCAGACAACATCGTCCTCAGGTAAGGTCGTTCTGCTAACTGGTGCATTTGGCTGGCTTGATCGATTGCGACAGAACCGGGACTATTGAGGCGTAGGCTCTAGCGCCTTTGCTTGCAGACCTGTGCTCAACGATGAGGTCGAATGAGATTCAATGATCCCGCAGCTTGAGCCTACGGGTGAGTTTTTAGCGGCGCCAGTAAGAAATTGGTCATGGAAACCCCATACGCTCCTACCGATATGAAAGGCGGTGGCTGCCATGGTTTTTTGGGCATGATCGTTGATTACAGTTCACTCTTGATTGCGCTTGCCGTCTCGACGACGTGTCTTGGTGTGACCCTGCTTGGCAGTTGGTTCGCACGCCGCTCCGAGACCTTTCTACTGAGCTGTACGCTCGGGCTCGTGCTTATCGTTGGCGGCATTGTTACCTACGGTCTCTATGTAAACGATCCTGCTGTTTCGTTTGGCGTTGTGTCGTTCATACTTCTTCATGCAGGTTTCGCAATTATCTGGGGAGCGGGCTGCCAATTTCGCAGCAACATCTTGCCGCTGCGAGCTACAATTGCTTGGGCTTTGGCAGCAATGCTTGTCTCCATCCCTCCGCTGCTGATCGGTTATGATGGGATCGCATTTATCGCTCAAAATACGGCGATTGCCGCAATGCTCTTCGCGACCGCCTGGCAATATTGGCGCGCGCGCGGAGAAGCACTTGTTCCTCTCATCGGAATTTCCATCCTCTATTGCCTGGCGGCAACATCCTTTGTTGTCTGCGCCGCCGTTCTCGTTGCCGACGGAAAGACCGTACTGGGAGTTGCGCCAAACAATTGGGCCGAGGATCTCAATATCGCTGTTTGCATCGCTGGCATGACCGGCATCGGCGCCCTTTCACTGGCCCTTCACCAATGGCGGCTCGCCGCACGTCACCTTCTTGAAGCCATCACAGATCCACTAACCGGCCTCCTAAATCGCCGTGCGCTATTCGAGCGCTACGGTCAGCGTTTGATCGGACCGGAAACGGCAGTCTTGGTCTTCGACCTTGATCATTTCAAATCCATCAACGACACTTTCGGGCACGCTGCGGGCGACCGGGCGTTGAAGATCTTTGCTGCTGAGCTTGCGGTTAATTGTGGACCCGGCGACACTGCTGCGCGTCTTGGTGGCGAGGAATTCGCGCTGATCTTGACCGACGTCATGCCCAATCGTGCCGAGATGGTGGCGGAGGACATTCGCAAAGCCTTCGAAGATCAGAAAATCCATGTGGAAGGCGAAACCCTCACATGCACGGTCAGCGCCGGGATCGCCTTGGGATGTCCCGTTCCAATGGATTTCGACGCTATGCTGAGTGCGGCAGACAAGGCACTCTATATCGCCAAGCGCGCGGGCCGTAACCGGATCGAGCTTGCAAGCCACCTGCACTCTGTATCGATTGGTGCCGCTAGAACCGTATCGTAGGCGAACTGGGCATCAAGCGAACTAAGGACAAGGGTGTCACACCGCTCTCATCGTCGATTACAGCCGAAGCAGTTCGACAACTAACTCGACCCTTAGTACTTGATCCGGCTCGGGCCTAGCGACGACACCATGTACGCAAGAAACGCAAGGTCCTATTGGCAGGAAGAGCCCATCAGCCACTGCGGAACTAATCGATATCGCCAAGCAAACGATTAGGTCCTGGCCTCGCAAACCGAAGATACACCCTGGCGGCAAACCTAGCCAAGGGAATCAGGGAGTTGTTAGGTCTGCCGTCGTTGTGGAAAAGGCCACCGATCGTCTCCAGACGACTCCGTTGAAAAAATCGAGTTATTCAACGACGCGTTCATAGCGAAACAAGGTTCATTCACGCAAACTATGCGCAAAGAAAAAGCCCGGCATCTCTGCCGGGCTTTCATTAATCGACTTTTCGTCAGATTAGAACGAACGTGTCAGGCGCAGGAAGCCAGAAGTGTTATCGTCGCCAACGTCTGGGCTAACGTAGTCAACAGTCGCACCAACCTTAAGGCCTGTCGCAAGCTGGTATTCAGCCAATACACCAACGCCCCAGATGTCGTTGTTGTCCTGCGTGCTCCAGTAAGCAAGGGAAGGAGCGATTGTCAGCTTCTCTGTTGCCTTGAGAGCGTACGAACCGGAAACGGTCCACTCGTAGGACGTGGCAGCGAAGTCAGAGTCAAAACGGTCGACGTAAACGTTGTCACCCGAAGACCAGCCTGCGCCGAGTTCCAGAGTGCCTGGGCCGATCGGTGCAACGAGCGTTGCATAGATGGCGCCTTCTTCAGCTTCGTTGTCGTAAACACCGCGCAGTGCAGCGTTTGCGGAACCGAAATCAACCTGTGCATAACCCTGCAGACCAAATTCGGAACCTGCACGATCGGAGTATTCGCCAGACAGATCGTTGATGCCAACACCAATGCGGAATGTACCTGCGTCATAGAGGTAGCTGACAGTGTTGAAGTTTGTTGCAGCTTCAAACGCGTCAAGCTCACCGTAAATGCCGATGTCATCCCACCAGGTCAGAACTTTACCTGCAGTCAGGCCGCCGACGCTGACCCAGGCCTGCTCAAGCTCGAGAGACGAGGAAGAGTTTCCATCGCGAGGACGGTAGTCACCCTCCAAACGAATGTACGTGCCGATGGTGCCGAGTTCGGAGTCGGTCTTCGTGTCGAAGAACACGCGAGCACGAACCTGGGAGTTCCAGTCAGACGAACGACCGCCTGGAGCCAAACCACCAATGTCTTCGCCGAATGCGACGGTCGCACGAACTTCGCCACCAATGCGCAGGCAGGTTTCAGTGCCCGGGATGTAGAAGTAGCCAGCGCCAAAAGCGTCGCAAACGCGTACGTATTCCAGAGGCTCGGGTTCGGCAGCGACGATAGCGTCAGCGGCCTGTGCGCCAGAAACTGCTGCGAGTGCTGCAGCGGAGCCGATGAGAAGGCTCTTGATGTTCATAGTGACCTCCAGTGAAGGATTAGATTGCTATCGGTTAGATTTGTGAAAATCATCTCAAAACCTAAACCAGTTAAATAAAAACAGGCGAAGCCCGCTTCTTGACGGAAAGAATACGCGACGCACTCACGGTTGCAATCACGTTGCCTCAATTAGTGCAATTTTTTGGACGCTTCCCACCGTGACGTTGCAAAATACACACAAAAGTAATGAGAGGGCATCAATCGTCACTTATTTCGATATCCACCTGAAAAATAACGAATTGTGTTAGAATTCCGGTCGAATTACGGCAAAAATACGCCCTTATTTTCGGAGCAAAAAGCATCAGACAAAGAAACCGACACGCCTCTCCCGTAAAAACTGAGCGTCTAGAAATTTAGCCTGACAAAAACAATCATAGATTGTACTTCAGTTCAAATATCAAGTCCTCCTGAGCTTTTATAGATTGTCGTGAAGAAGAAATTTGAGAAGAGGTGCTGACCATCTAGCAGCCATCAAGCCGGTAAAATCGACGTATCTTGAGATCAAACGGATTGTGTCATCCTCTTCGCCCATTACACCAAGAGAGCGTGCTGCGTGTTGGAAATGAACTTTCTGAACCGCTCTGATTTAGGATTACGAAATACCTCTTCAATCGGACCGTCCTCCTCAATGACGCCTTCGTTAACGAAGACAATACGTGTTGCCACATCGCGTGCGAAAGCGATTTCATGCGTCACCAGCAACATGGTCCTTCCTTCTTTGGCAAGCGCACGCATTACGGCCAGAACCTCGCCCACGCGTTCGGGATCCAGTGCCGATGTCGGCTCGTCGAACAACATGACCTGAGGATGCATGGCAAGCGCCCGGGCAATCGCAGCATGTTGCTGCTGCCCACCGGAAAGATGACCGGGATAAGCATCGCTCCTGTCGGCAATACCGACCTTTTCCAGGAGGGCACGAGCTTCAACAACACATTCTGCCCGCGGGCGCCCCTGGACGTGGACCGGCCCCTCGATGAGATTCTCAAGAATGGTCATGTGAGACCACAAATTGAAGCTCTGAAAAACCATAGCGGCGCGTGCACGAATACCATCGATCTGCCGACCGTCGGCAATGGCAAGACCGTTACCCTGCTTTTTGAGCTTCACGATTTCCCCTGTCACCACGACCTCACCAGCTGTTGGAATTTCCAACATGTTGATACAACGCAGCATCGTGCTCTTGCCGGAACCCGAAGAACCAAGGATCGCGATGACCTCGCCTTTATGTGCATCAAGCGAGATGCCTTTGAGCACTTCGAGCGTCCCGAAGCTTTTGCGCAGGCTGCGTAGATGGGGTGTCAACCATGCTTTTTGGCTTTAAAATAAACAGTGAGCCATGCACAGAGTAATACTCAGATGAGTGCTGCTCATCGCGTATCGTTCCGAACGTGACCTTCCAGCTGGAGCGCAGCCAGATCGTTGGGTCACCGCCCTGCGTGGTCACGTTAACTTCAGCGGTGCCGTACCGCCTGCCACATCGATTTCCTCACCCGGTCCATCGCGCAGCAATAACTGGCCCATGTCCTGTTCCGCCACTTTAAAACCGTAGCAATTTGGGCCGTCGGCCAGAAATTTTCAGAATTGTTTGCTGGCAGCGAGCGAGGCCCCGATCGATTTCTGACCTTCGCCTTCAATATTGAAGAGAATGCTTGCATCGACCATCCACAGATCGGCCGTTTGCAGTGACATACCTGCCTTTATCATGCCGAATGTCCCGGATCCGTCGAGAGCAGCAAAGCCTCCCGTTGCGCCAAGCCTGGGTTTGAGCATTGCGCCGCTTTCGAGGATAAAGGAACGTGCAATCTCGGCGCCGAGACTGACCCGGAATTGCTTTGCATCGAAGCCATCAATGGTGATCGTGTCGCCTGCAGCGTTGCCGATCATGTAGTCCTCAACTTTTTCGGAAAAATACACAGCCCTGAGTTTTGGAGCCAGAGTGGTGTCGTTGCCGATATCCCATTGGCCGTCGATCGATGTATCGGCCATCCAGCGCCTTGTCTCGAATGCGCCATCCCAGAACATTGTATCGATATCATTGGATGAACCTCCATAGAGCAGGCTGCTGTTCCAGAAAACACCCTTGCCGATTTCTAAGGAAGCGTAAGGACCGGCGAGCCAGCCATTGCCCTTCAACTCTGCGTCCTCATCGGTCGGATTGGTCATATGGTCGTAATGGAAGGAGAGACCGAACAGCGCGCCCTCGCTCAGCAGATAGTCTGCCCCCATGTTGATCATTGCGAAGCTGCCCCATTTGGCGCCGTTGATGTCTTTGTCACTGTGGGCCAGGAAGGCACCGTCGATCCAGATGTTGAAGGCTGAGGAATAACCGCCGGTAATGCCATCCGCACTGTCACGTGCTGCTTCCATCTGAGCAAGGCTTGTGGAGACGTTGACCGTCATGCCGTTTTCGGACGGTGTCATGCGTGCAGAGACAGCATCGGTTGCCTCAGCCATCCGACGCCGCTCCAGAAGTCCTGGAACATGGATCATGGAGGAAATCATGTTCTGGCGGCTCCCGATGAAGCTGCGTACAAACCGGTCAGCATCAGATGCAACCTGCGCCGCGTCGTAGGCAATGTTATATGTCACTGTGCCGGTATTGGAGATTCCGAGAGCACTTGTCAGTCTGAAACCGACACGGACCTGTCCTTTATAGGCCGGGTTCGGCGTGAACTGCAGATACCAGCCGACTGGTGTCGTGACGGGCCCGCTCTGTGCGAGTTGCCCCTGAATAATCACAGCAGTGCCAGCATTCGGTGGCTCCACGAAGGTCCTCTCGGCTTGCACGAAAGGCCCGCCGGTGGCGCCACGATTAAGATACACATCGGCAGGCGATGAACCGGCCTCGACTGTGACGACTTTATCAACGACGGTCACGGCACGCGCTGTGACTGGCAGTGTGTAGCTTGCCGTTCCAGTGGCCCCGTTGCCATCACGCGCCTCGATCGTGAAAGCATAATTCTTTGCTTCGGCATCCGTCTCTAATGGACCTGTGAGTTCGCCTGTCGAAAGGTTGAGCGTCATGCCATCAGGTAGCGCGCCGGTGATCAGGCTGTAAACAAGAGCGCCGTTGCCGCCCGTTGCGCTGATAGGCTGGCTATAGTCTTCGCCGGCCATGGCTTCCATCAGCGTGCCAGCAGATGGCGTGAAGACGAAACTGCCCTCTGAAGGATTAACTTTTAGTGCATAGGTAGCAGAGCCGATCAGATTGTTTGCATCAACCACCGTAACTGAAAATTCGTAGGTTCCCGTCGCCGTCGGCGTTCCGGAAATCTTTCCTGTTGCGGGGTTGACGGCGAGACCTGCGGGCACCAATCCTGACGTTGTGAAGAGGAATGGTGCGGTTCCGCCAGTTAAAGAAAGAGCCTGATTATACACCACACCCTTCGTTGCCTCATTCAACACTCCGCTTACAGGTGAGATGATGATTGGCTCCGCCACATAAGTGAAGCTATTGACCAGCACGTCTGCACCGCCCGGCGTGCTCACGGTGACATTGAACGCACCGACAGCATGAGCGGGTGTCGTTGCGGTGATCTTTGTCGACGAAACGACGGTGATGTCTGTTGCGGCCACGCCGCCAATGCTGACCTCTGTCGCACCTGTCAGGTCCGTGCCGGTGATGGTAATGGAGGTTCCGCCCGCCGTGGTGCCGGAGTTCGGGGTAATGCCAGTCAGGGTCGGCGCAGCAGCGACCACTGTTATCGTGACAGTTGCCTCAGCCGATAAGCCATCGTCATTGCTGGCAGTGTAGGTGAAACTATCGGGGCCTGAGTACCCAACCGTCGGTGTATAGGTGATCGACGTACCCGATGCGGTTGCCATGCCGTGACTGGCCTGCGTGCCAACCGCGACCGAAGTCGCAACACCGCCTGTTATGTCGAGAGCAATCGGATTGTCGGAAGAGCCCGCAGACACGCTTTTCGAAACAGCATTAGCGACCGGCGGGTTTGTTGCGACATAGGTGAAGCTATTGGCCAGCACGTCTGACCCGCCTGGCGTGCTCACGGCGACATTGACGGGCCCCGCCGCATGAGCGGGTGTCGTAGCGGTTATCTTGGTCGACGACACGACGGTGACGTCTGTTGCGGCCACGCCGCCAATACTTACGCCCGTTGCGCCTGTAAGGTTGGTGCCTGTAATGGTGATGGATGTGCCGCCCGCCGTTAGGCCGGTCGTAGGAATAATCCCGTCCAATGTCGGTTCAGTGACCGGAGCCGAGCAAACAATTGTCACTGCACTCAGGTAGGTTTTTGAATCTATCACAATACCCAGCCCATCGGTGCTGAGTGTATTGTGGGTACCGGAATGGGCTCCAGCAGATCCGGAATACGAGGAGTAGCGGAAAAAGACCGTACTGCTTCCGTAGTTGTTTAGTCTGATTTGGCCGGAGAAAATTTCCGGAACGGACTTCGGGTCGGTCCCGTAGTCCGTGAAGGATACGCTGACAAACTCACCCGCTTCGAAATCGGAGGCAGGAAAATCCCGCGAATATCCTGTGGTTCCACTAATGCTGTTCAGTGCATTGCAAGCGGCCGAGAGAGCAAATGCGGGTGTGGAGATTGCCGCGGTACCGGCCATAAAAACAACCACGAGAACAATCGACGAGAAGACAGCCTGCATAAACTTCGGAACATATGATTTTTTTGCAGGAAGGTGGGTTGCGGTGGTGCCATTCATGTCTGCGCGTTTCCGTCGATTCTGCGTGTTGGCAACTACGTTGCCGTCTTCCACATGCGTTAAATCGGTTCGCTCTATTTCGAAAGAGCACAACTGGAACGGAATGATACGAATTGTAACGGTAGTTGTGCTTTGACCGCAACATTGGGCCGAAAATGCAAAATCCCCTTGAAAATGAAGCTGAAAAACGGACGTGCCGTATCATTCTTCTGACTTACGCATCCCTGGAAACTGCATGATTGCTCGTTGCATGATGATGGCCGAACCAGCCGTAATGCAGACTGCGATAATGCTCGTGGCGCTACATAACACCCCGCATCCGGCCAGGACTAGCAAACAGCGAATTATGCTTCGCCAGATAACTCCACAATATGATCAAACACTGCGGCCGGATCGTCATGATCTGGGTTAAGCATATCTGCACTCCGTTCAAGCGACGCAACAAGTGCGGAAACGGCAGAAAATTGGACCATTCACCTCACATTTTGCCGCTAGCTCGCACCCATGCCAGCGCTTCAAAGCCATCATGCACATCGCAGTTGCGCGGCATGACTGTAACTTTCGAGAATTCGGCCAGTTGATTTGAATGGCTGACTTGGAGGCGAAAAGTTGCACGTTGGCATTCGCCTGCAAAGACAACTTTGGACCGGTCGCGTTGAGAAACTCGTCATTGTCGTAGCGACCGGAACTCCCCGCCATGGCAAGGGAACGCAATGCCACCACGGTGGCTCAATGATAAGTGTGGCGTCTTCGTTTTGTAGCTGGGGTGATACGGATGCCGAACTGGTCGCTCTATTGTCTGGCCACGTCGTGCGCGGTTTCACCCGCACTTGACTCAACCTCTATACCCCCCGGCCAGCGACAGGCTGGCCAAGAGTGATCATCGACAGGTGGCAAATATTGCACTCCCATACGGCGTCAACATTTCAGCACCTATTGTCGTCATACGGGGCACAGAGCGCTGCTCCTGCCCCATATGAGTGTAGATTTTAGAAGTGGTAGTTCACGCCAGCCTTGACTGTGTGGTCGCTTACGGTCGTTTCGCTAAGCGGGCCACCGGTGCTGCTGCGCACATCGCCAGTGCGCGCGTAGTTGTATTCTACCTTGCCGGAAATCTGCTGGTTGAACTTGTGTTCAACGCCAGCGCCGACCAACCAGCCGGGCTTCCAGCCGTCGGGACCCTGAGCCGTACCGTCGCGCATGCTGGTAATCGTGGCGCCTGCCGTGCCGTAGACGAGTGTATCGCCAAGAGGCATGCCGGCCTTGGCCTTGGCAGAGACGCGGTAGCGCTCTTCCAGATTGCCGCCTGGTACGAGCACCTTGGTGTCGCCCAGGTGTGACAGCTCCCCTTCGCCACCTACGACGAAACCGTTCGTTTCCATGTTGTAGCCACCCTGAATGCCACCCATGAATTCACGGTCGCCGGAGAAAGGATTGCCATGGCGCGAAGCCGTACCGGCATGAAGACCGACATAACCGCCGGTCCAGCCGGATGACTGCCCTACCGGCTCGTTGTACGACGGTGCTTCATAGGAATTGGTGAGGTCGGCTGCGAAAGCAGGACCGGAAATGACAGCGGCTGCAAGCACTGATGCGATGTACTTCTTGATCATGACTTTACTCCATACACAGCCCGCAGATGGTGAATGCGCAGGCGAAACATCGGCTTTCGCCACGGGTGAGTTCAAATCGGAACAGCTTGGTCGCTGACCGTAAGCACACCCGCACCGGTATGCCTTTCATTTTCATTAAAACATTAACAGCCTGTTAACCGAGAGAGGCGAGGTGCCGAGATGAAGTGTCCAATTGGTCGGCTTATACGGTGGCTCACACCGCAATAGTGTAGGGGGGCAGAACGCGAGAGACAACGGAATCAAATGCTTGCAATCGATCCAGGGATCGCCATCCTTCGATTTTCAAACAGAGAACATTTTTTCGTGAGCATTGCGCTAAATTTACGTGATCGCGACGTCTCGAAACACGATCCATAGACTTTCGTCTGCAGGTGGTATGACAATCGGGTTTCCCGCGGCAATAACCGGCGGCCCTTCTATCATCGTACTCCATTGACACTACTGCGGCGCTCTGACCAACTTCATCGCGCAATGTTCAAACAACGTGCCAACACCAGGGCCGGTATTGCCTGGCACCGTCTTGGGACGACCTTATGAGCGCATGTTATTCTTGAGCCCACCCTAGGCGCCCCTGCGTTCCATCCGGATCATATCCGCTGCCTTTTCGGCAATCATCACCACTGGAGATGCGGTGTTGCCGGAAATGATACGCGGCATGATCGAGGCATCGACAATACGCAATCCTTGAACGCCTTTTGCCCGCAGTGCTGGGTCAACGACGGCGTCGGCATCCACTCCCATGCGGCATGTACCGACCGGATGGAAGATGGTGGTGGCGATATCGCCTGCTTTTTCCAGCAGCGCGTCATCACTTTCGAACTGGCGGCCGGGGAGAATCTCCTCGGGCTGGTAGGGGCGCAATGCGTTGGCCGCCATCACCTGCCGGGCCTGACGGATCGCTGCTATAGCAACGGAGCGGTCATGGCCGGTCGACAGATAGTTTGGCCGGATTTCCGGCTGCTGGTGCGGATCGGTCGAGCTGATGTGGCATGTGCCCACACTGCTCGGGCGCAATTGGCAGACCGAAACGGTAATGGCCGGGAACGGATGCAGCGGATCGCCGAGCTTGTCGGTGGAGAGCGGTTGGACGTGGTACTCGATATCAGGACGGTTTGCGCCGGGAGTGGATCGCGTGAACATGCCGAATTGGCTCGGTGCCATCGACATCGGTCCAGAGCGCATCAGCGCATATTCCGCTGCGATCCTGATCTTGCCCCTCCAGGAGTTGGCAAGCTGGTTGAGTGTGATGGTATCCTTGACTTTGAAGACGGTCCGGATTTGCAAATGGTCCTGCAGATTTTCACCCACAGAGGATTTTGCCAGATTGACCTTGATACCAAGCGATCCGAGACGGGCGGGATCACCGATGCCAGACAATTCCAACAGCTTCGGTGAGTTGATGGCGCCGGCCGCCAGGATCACCTCACCGCTGACTTTTGCGTGAAACAAGCCTGCGGATGTGCGATACTCGACACCGGTGACACGGCTTCCCTCCATCGTCAGCCGCTCGACCAGCGCATGTTTGATGAGGCGCAGGTTTGGGCGCTTCAGAGCGGGTCGCAAGAAGCCACGCGCCGTGTTCCAGCGCACGCCCTTATGCTGGTTTACGTCGAAGAAACCCGAGCCTTCATTGTCGCCATCGTTGAAGTCCGCACGAGGCTCGATGCCGAGTTCGCGGGCACCCTTCTGCACAGCCTCGAGGATCTTCCACTTCAGCCGCTGGCGACTGACCTTCCATGGTCCACCGGTCGAATGCATGTCGCCTTGCGGACCATGAAAGTCTTCGGAGCGTTTGAAATAGGGCAGCACATCCGACCATCCCCAGCCGTGATTGCCGAGGTCGCGCCAGCCATCATAATCGGCCGCTTGCCCACGCATATAGATCATGCCGTTGACCGACGTGCAACCACCCAGCACCTTGCCGCGCGGGTAAGCGAGACTGCGTCCATTGAGGCCTGCTTCGGCAGCTGTGCGCATCATCCAATCGGTTCGTGGGTTGCCAATGCAATAGAGGTAGCCCACGGGGATCTGCACCCAATGATACCGATCGGAGCCTCCGGCCTCCAGCAGCAGGACACGCACGGTTGGATCTTCTGTAAGGCGGGCGGCCAACACACAGCCTGCCGTCCCTGCCCCGACGATCACATAGTCATATTGGCCATCCAGGCCTGTCGTTTCCGCCATGGTTCCTATCCTCATTGGCAAGGGTAGTCGCGTTACATCCTTGCGAACCACCTCACCCTAATTTTGCAAAGCGTTCCAGAAATTCCGCATCTGGCCTGTGAGGGCCGCGTGGATGGCATAGCATCTGCGACAATGTTCGAACCGCTTGGCTTCAGGGCGAAAGTCGCGGGCAACCCGGGTCATTGCCTGGACGGCATCTTCGTAAGAAGGATAATGTTTGACGGCGACTGTCACGCCAATCGCAGCCCCCAACGCTGCAGTCTCCTCGCCTCTGCCACGGTCAGCGGGATTTCCAGAACATCCGCCATCATCTGCGGCCAGTGTGGGCTTCGCGAGCCGCTGCCCGACATGACAGCCCTACTGACAGACAGTCCGGCATTTTCCAGCACATATATATATCGATTGCGTGAGCCCCAATTTTCGCCTGATCAAAAATCACCACCTTTGACTCCGGTCAATCCATCGACCGATGCCGTGTATCCACCAGGGAAAGTCGTTTGGATGATTGGAATTATACACGGCAATGTGTCGGCGCCGATTATGAACCAGATTGCGACTGAAAAGATGGCTCGAACGCTTCAACGCAACACCGCGTAACCGGACAGGGTTTTTGTGAAAACCAGTCAGACCAGAAGCGTGCCGAACGGCAGGTCGATGACGATGTCTACACCGTCATTACGCCATTCGTATGTAATCCTGCCGTTCAAATTGCCCACGGTGCGCTTGATCAGCGTCGAACCAAATCCGGTATGATCCGACACACTTTTTGCCGGTCCACCCCGTTCACTCCAGGTTATTTGCACGCTGTCAAAATGTCGACATGAAATGACGAGGTGCCCTTGATCAGAACTTAGCGCCCCATATTTCGCGGCGTTGGTGGCAAGCTCATGGAGGATCAGGGCAATACCGGTAATATGTGCCGACGGAACCCGAATATCATCCGCTCCGACAAAGGTAATCTTTTCAGAGGACGCTTCACCGTCATAGGGTGCCAGAATATCCACCATTATCTGCCGAAGCGGAACGGCAGCGTCCGAAACGTCCTGTGTTGCAGAGTTCGTTTTGGGACGAACGAGATCATGGGCAAGTGCAAGTGCACGCAGACGCCCCCTGACCGCTGCGGAAAAATGATCCACGCCGGTCGCAGATTTCGCGGTCATTGCAACCATCGCATCTGCCAGCGCAAACACGTTTTTCACCCGGTGGTTCAGTTCATGAATGAGAAGAAGACGCTGCTCTTCAGCACGCTCGCGGGCCAGTTCGTTGCGATAGCGCTCAATGGCAATCGCGGTCGTTCGCGTCACCATGCCAATGACTTCGAGGTCTCGCTCGGTCGGCTCACGTGGTTCCCGGTAGTAATTAGCGAAGGTTCCCAGGATGGTGCCATCCGCGGCGCGGATAGGCATTGACCAGCAGGCACGTAAACCATGCTTCAGCGCAATATCACGGTAGTTTATCCATAGCGGATCGACAGCGATATCGCTGACCATGACCTGCTCTCCGGTAAAGGCAGCAGTACCACAGGACCCAACCCCGATGGCAACCGGGATACCATCCACCGCCGCGTTATATTCTGCAGGCAGGCTTGGCGCCGCTCCTTCAACGAGAATTTTGCCATCCTCTGTGGTTAGAAGTATCGACGCAAGCAACTCGCCATTCGCCGGCTTTTCAACGAGGAGAATGATGTCGTTCAGCACATCCTTGAGTGGGCCACCCAAGGCAACACGCGCAAGAATGTCACGCTCGGCAATTATGAGGTCAGAGGAAACCGACGGGTTGTTTATGTATGTCATCATCCATTCTACTCTGTTGAAGAGAGCCGAATGTCCACGACAGCGGCAAGCTTGTTACAATAGGGTATTTCAATCGAAAGTCATCTGAATTGCGGCGATGAAAGAAGCCTGAACAAAAATGGGACTTCAGCAGCAACCGTCACGACTTACCCGTTAACTCCGCAACGCGTCTCGCAAGTGCATCAGCTGCCACCGGTTTGGTAAGCACCTGCATGCCGCGCTCAAGATGGCCATGGTTCAAAACGGCGTTTTCGGCATAACCTGTTACAAACAGCACTGGCAGATCCGGCAGGGTGGCACGTGCAGCATCGGCAAGCTGTCGACCATTCATCCCGTTTGGCAGGCCAACATCCGTGACGAGCAGGTCGATGTCATTGCGGGAGGCCAGGACCTTCAACGCGGTGGGTGCGTCTTCCGCTTCAAGAACAAAATAACCAAGTTCCTCAAGCACTTCGACCGCTACCATCCGGACCAGAGGTTCGTCATCCACGACCAGAATCGTTGTTCTTCCTGATGCTGGCGCTGCAGGGGTTTCCAGCGCAACAACCTCTACCACTTCACCATCAGCGTGATGCCGTGGCAGATAAATACAGATCATAGAACCTTTACCAACCTCAGAGTAGATCCTGGCCGCGCCACCCGATTGACCCGCAAAGCCATAGACCATTGAAAGCCCAAGTCCGGTTCCCTGCCCCGTCGGCTTTGTCGTGAAAAATGGATCGAAAGCCCGGGATATAACGTCCTGTGTCATACCCGTTCCGGTGTCGCTGACGCACATTGAGACATATTGGCCGGGCTGGACGCCGCGCTCCCTGGCGGCACGTTCGTCCAGCCAGCGGTTTCCCGTCTCAATGGTCAGCTTGCCACCGTCCGGCATCGCATCTCGGGCATTGATGCAAAGGTTTAGCAGTGCATTTTCGAGTTGGCCCACATCAACGAAGGCCGTCCAAAGCCCACCTGCGCAGGCAATTTCGACATCGATTGCCGGTCCAACGCTCCGCGTCACCAGATCCTGCATGTCAGTGACGACGCGATTGATATTCGAGGGTTTTGGATCAAGTGTCTGGCGCCTTGAGAACGCCAGCAGACGCTGTGTCAGACCCGCGGCCCGTTTAACGGCGCCCTGTGCTCCCGTCAGATAGCGGTCAATGTCGCCAATTCGCCCCTGCGCCATGCGCATCTTCATCAGTTCGAGGCTACCGCCAATACCAGCCAGGATGTTGTTGAAGTCGTGAGCAAGTCCACCCGTGAGTTGCCCAACGGCCTCCATTTTCTGAGACTGTCGCAAAGCATCTTCGGCCTGCATGAGGGCTTTCGTTCGATCCTCGACGCGCTGTTCAAGCGTTTCGGTCAAGGCACGAAGTTCACTTGTCGCCCTGTCCCGCTCCTGCTCAATGGCACGGCGATTTTCGATATCGAGCAGCACTCCAGGAAAAAGCATCGCACGGCCGTCGGGGCTAAGGTCGACACGACCATTTGCCTCCAGCCATCGGTAGTGTCCGTCCGACCGCCTTGTTCTATACTGGTGAAGAAACGGTCCTCCCCTTTTCAACGCCTCATCGATCGCTTTGGACAAACTGGCCTGGTCGTCAGGATGGACCGTCTCGACAACCTGCGCCAGACTGAGCCCTGTCCGGCCAAGCGAATGGTCAAAACCGAAAGCTGTTGCAAAGGCATCATCGACGGTGAATTTGTCCGCTTGAACATCCCAAGACCATGTGCCGATAATGGCCCCGGCAGCCAGCGCAAGCTGAACACGCTGGATGTTCTCTCTGGCCACAGCCTCGCTTTCGCGCAGAGCTTTTTCTGCTTGTTTGCGGGTTGTGATATCCCGGAAGAGAACAGAGACCTGCTTGAGGCTTGCAGGCTCAAGTCGCGTTGCAGATACTTCAATGTGGCGATTGATCGCCTTGAACTCCTGCTCGAAGCGCACGGTCACGCCAGTTGTCAGGACATCCCCGTAGATCTTCAGCCAAACGTCGGCGTTATCAGGTTCGATCTCGCGAAGACGCTTGCCAACAATTCCCTTGATACCAGTCTGGCGTTCATACCCCGAATTGGACTCCACATGTACATAGTCACTCATCGGGCCATCGGGACCGTCGATAAATTCTATGATGCAAAAACCGTCGTCAATCGCTTCGAACAAAGCACGCCTGCGAGCGTCGCTGCGAAACAGCGCATCTTCGTCATCACGTTCGGGCTGCTTGACCAAGTTTTCGTTTGTCACCGATGATCCTCAAGGCACACTCGTCCGCTAATAGATATGTGGCTCCGTCTCGAAGTCAATGAAAACACTTGACGATTCGAAAAATTACAATGGACAGTACGTCTCTTGGCTTAAGGGTTGCGTACGACTTTGGCCTATTCTAGTTTTTGCGGCTCAGGAACCAAAATCAACCAACTTCATTGTGAAGTAAGTTGTGCAGAGTACGGAACCAGAATGACGGATAAAGAGCAGCAACAGACTAATGCCCGCAGTGCCGGTGATCGCCTAGTGTCCGGGCACGTTAGCGAAGATCCATTTGCTGCAGCATTCAAGGCAACACGGATGCCGATGATCGTCACCGACCCCAATCAACACGACAATCCCATCATCTTCTGCAATGCTGCGTTCAATAAACTCACCGGCTACACCAATGAAGAAATCATTGGGCAGAACTGTCGCATCTTGCAGGGTCCGAAAAGTGACCCCAAGGCCGTCGAAAAGATGCGAAAAGCAATTGCGGCTGGCGAAGATGTCGCGGTCGACGTCACCAATTACCGCAAAGACGGATCGACATTCTGGAATGCCGTATTCATCAGTCCCGTACGAGATGATAGCGGCAAGATCATATACTTCTTCGCTTCTCAACTTGACTTCACGCACGTGAAGAGCCGCGAGGCAGACCTTGCCGCCGCACGACACAAGGCTGAGGAGGAAGTTGCCAGCCAGACTGCTAACCTTCGATCTGCACTGTCTGCCAAATCACTCCTGGTTCATGAGGTTGATCATCGCGTAAAAAACAACCTTCTGACGATGGCATCCATCGTAAAAATGCAGGCGCGCATAACCACTGACCAGGGACAGAAGCAGGCGCTTGAATCCGTCCTCAACAGGATCGAAGCCCTGAGTACCGTTCAGCGCAAACTTTTCACCTTGGATGATGTCTCGAAGTTCGACATTTCCGACTTCACCCGTGAGCTGGTCACTGACCTGGTCGAGGCAACTGGCCGAAAAGACATACACCTGTCCCTTGATCTTTCGCCAGTGCATGTTCCGGCTGTCAAAGCAACACCGCTATCGCTTGTCGTCAACGAGCTGGTCGGCGATGCGGTATTGCGAGGGCTAAGCCAAGGGGGAGATATACATGTTGTCGTCCGGCGGACTAACGGTCATTTTGTCATCCTGGTTGAAGACACATCAGAGCCGGTTGAGGTGAATAAGGAGCGCGCGCAGTTCAGTCGAAAGCTGCTTGAAGCTTCTGCGCTGCAGCTTGGTGCAAAAATCGAGCGGACCGTACAGAACCGAAAGACAAGTGTAAGCGTTACTGTGCTTGTTGATGTAAACTTGGAGACGACGCATTGAAGGTAATGATAGTTGAGGATGAAATGCTGCTCGCAATGGAGCTTGAGAGCGAAGTCGAGCTGGCAGGTCATGAGGTCACTGACATGGTAATGAGCAGCGACCAAGCCCGGAGGGCACTAGCCTCGACAAAACCTGATTTTGCATTTGTCGACATACATCTCATGGACGGAGCTACCGGGATAGATTTCGGACGCGAACTATCCGAAAACGGCGTACCCTACGTTTTCGTCAGCGGAAACATCAAAAAAATCCCGGACGATTTTGCTGGTGCACTCGGTGCGATCGAAAAACCGTATACCGCAAATGGGATGAAAAATGCTCTGACCTATCTCTCGGCAATTGTTGACGGAGACGAAAGTCTGGAGCCGCCTGCAAGCCTTGTATTGGCGGATGATGCGCGGGCAAGCCGCCGCTCTTGAAAGTGAGACCAGCGTCTGCCACGGCGCTGGCTAGCTCCCAGCGTCCGACCTGTCAGCAGTTCGGAAACGACCTCGTATAACGAACGCAGTTGACGCGGAAAATCTGAAACACCTACCGAAGTGGATCAGATCTCTGCTACCTCGTCCTGGCTGCTCTCTTCGTCAACAGCGGAATGTGCGACAGTCTTGTGATAGCTGTCATCGGAAAGCTCCGCCGCTTGCTCTGTATTCATGATGCCGAATGGCGTGAGATTTCCGTCCGAGTCAGATACGGACACCTCGATTAGCGTTTTTTTCGTCAACGTTTTTTCCTCAGCAATTTACTCGAGCGGCCACAGACCAATCAACCAAAAAAGTCAGCCACCTGTGCAGAAAATGAATTTGCGGAATCATTGTTCCATTATGTAATCCCGCAAAGGGACGATTTCTGAGCTAAAGCTCGATGGGTGAGTCCGAGATACCTCTGCGAACAGAATGAGGCCCGTGATGACCTCGTCGATTTGCGCAAATTAGCTGAGGAATTGCGTTGCAGTCGACTTCGCAGTTGTCGTACCGGGCCTAGAGTACTGGGTCGAAAAGACCGACAATTTCGGGCGTCCCTGCAACGTACGCAAGCCTATCTTCCAGGCCTGTCTCATTCCAGTCGATTGAACATTTACCGCCCATTCGATCAACAATTGCCAGTCCTGCCATCACGTCCCAGCTGCGTGCGCCAAAGCCAAGAACTGCATCGATTTGACCCGTGGCCAACATCATGAAGGCGACTGTCGTGGAGCCGCAGTTGCGGTAGGAAAACTTCAGGTCCTCGAGGATAAAGCGCAGCGCCTCAACTTCCGAAGCGACAGGGGTGTCGGTGCTAAAGCCAAGCGACACCACCCCTCTTGAACGATCAAGAGGCGCCAGTTGGTCCAATCTCTTTCCGTTGAAGATAACGTCATCACCTACTCCCCCCGAAATGGTCTCCTGCCGTGCGGGGGCGTGGATCACGCCGAAAATCGGCTTTCCGTTTTCAAAAAGGCCAATTGAAACAGCCCACTGATCCATTTTTCGTACGAAATTAAATGTGCCGTCTATCGGGTCAATCACCCACTGCCGTGCCGCCGCAGGATTGATCACGGATCCTTCCTCGCCAACTATTCCGTCGTCCGGATAGCGTTTCAGCAGTTCTGCAACAAGGAAGCTCTCCACATCCTTGTCGGCGCGGGTAACAAGATCGAGGTGACCCTTCTCTTCAACTTCTGGAGCGATGTCTCCGTTGAAATAAGCCAGTGCGATCTCGCCAGCCTGCTGCGCAATTCCGATTAGTTCATCCCGCATTTGTTCTCTCCCTTAATGCTGACAACACAAATGTCATACGGCATTGACAACTGTCAACGGCCGTGACTAACATTGTGACAGTCGGGAGGAGAGACCGGCTCGTCCGGTCAATGCCGGACTAATTTCTGGTTTGTGGAGGACCGAAATAATGTCAAAGACGCTTTTGAACGTACTCGCATTGACAGGACTATCGTTGCTGGCGGGGACTGCTGCATGGGCGCAAGGCGCCGATCACGAGAAAAAGCTCGTTGTTTATGCTTCCCACCCTTCGGAGATGGTGGATTATTTCACGCAGGAATTCGGGAAGAAATACGGCATCAACGTCACGACTGTGAAGGCCGGAACGGGTGAATTGCTCAACCGTATTCGTGCTGAAAAAGACCGCCCGGGCGGTGATGTGCTCTGGGGTGGATTTTCCGACACCGGGGGGTCGGCCCCTGAACTTTTCGAGCAGTACAAGTCAGCGGAACTTGCCAATATTGAGCCTGCTATGCTCGACGCGAAAGGTTACAATACACCGTTCGCCGCCAGTCTCATGGTCATCATGAGCAATTCAGGCCTGGTCAAGCCGGAGGACGCACCGAAAAAATGGACGGATCTCGCCGCTTCTCAATGGAAGGGCAAGGTCGTTCACGCCGATCCATCCAAATCAAGCTCGTCGCTTGCGGCACTGAATACCTGGCTCATGATCTACGGTCGCGGTGACGAGGCATGGAAAATCGTCGAGGACATGACGGTCAATATGAACATCGTTCTCAAGTCGAGCCTTGTTTTCCAGCAGGTCGGCCGTGGCGAATATCCTCTCGGCGTCACCTATGAAGAGGCAGCCTTCAATTACGTGCTCGCCAACACGGCCAATATCATCTACCCGGAAGACGGTACCCTGGCACAGCCGGAAGGCATGTTCCTGATTAAAGGCTCTACCAATCCCAATGCTGCCAAGCTGTTTTCGGATTATCTGTTGTCTGAAGAGGCGCAAAAGAAACTGGTTGAGCATTTCCCAGGTCGCAGGCCGACCCGTAAAGGCATCGAGAGCCATCCTAAGATGACGCCTTTGAGTGAAATCAAGATCATTGATTACGATAGTGACTGGGCAAGCGCAAAGCGCGGCGAGATCCTCGCACGGATGCAGAAAATCATCATCAAAACCCAGTGAGATTAAAATGATGCTGGGGCTTGAATGCCCCGCATCCTCTCCAGCGACTTTCTAACCTTCGCTTGCCTCGTGGTTTTCTCCGCGCGGACAGGGACATTCATGCAATCAAGGTGCCTGCAAGATGACGACATCTGTCACGATCAATTCTGTAACCAAACGTTTTGGCGATACGACCGCGGTCAACAACGTGAATTTCGAGATCGCCAAGGGTGAATTCTTCACGCTGCTCGGCTCCAGCGGTTGTGGCAAAACCACGCTTTTGCGCATGATCGCCGGCTTTATGCGTCAAACATCCGGCAATATCAGCTTCGGGGACCGGATCATCGACGATGTGCCGCCGCACCAGCGAAATACAGGCATGGTATTTCAGAATTACGCGATTTTTCCCCATCTCACCGTCTTTGACAATATAGCCTACGGTCTGCGGGCGCGCAGGCGCAGCGCTGCCGACATTGAAAAAGAAGTGCGCCGAATGCTTGATCTCGTCCGCCTGGGCCATCTTGCCCACCGGCGACCGCGTGAACTTTCCGGGGGGCAACAGCAAAGGGTGGTATTGGCCCGTGCCATGGTCATCCAGCCGGACGTGTTGCTGATGGATGAACCACTTTCCAACCTCGATACCGAAATGCGTGTGCATCTGCGCTCGGAAATTCGAAGCCTGCAACGGCAGATCGGCATAACCACGATTTACGTTACACACGATCAGGAAGAAGCCCTGCTGATGTCCGATCGCATCGCGGTGATGAGCGGCGGGCAGATCGAACAGATAGACACGCCGCACAGGACCTACTCGGAACCACAAACGCTGTTCGTTGCGGGCTTCATTGGCGAGAACAATCTTCTTCCGGCATCTATTATTGCCACCGACGCGGATGGCACAACTCTGATTGAGCTTCCGGGCGGCGGACGCATCAAAGGTACAGGTTTTGGCAACCGACAAGTCGGCAGCAGCTGTACAGTATCCATCCGCCCTCAAGACATCGATATTTCGCCCATCGACGGCTCACGCGCCGACGCGTTTCAGGGAACGCTCTTTGACTTGCAGTTTCTGGGCGGAGCATTGAAGTTGATCTTCGACATCGGTGCAGAACGATTGCTGACAGTTTCCCTTCAGGGAAGACGCGGCATGGAAATGCCGATCATAGGTGGGCGATATCTCCTCAACGTGTCGCGACAGGCTGTCAGAATATTCGAACAGGGGGCGCAATCATGAGCCCTTCAAAGACAAGCCAGATGCAATCCGGGCAGAGTTCCATCGGAAGAATCTTCAGCTTTTGGCCCATTGTTACCGTGTCGGCGCTGGTTATCACCACCCTGCTGCTGCTGTTACCAGTCTACAACATTATCGGCCTGAGTTTTTCAGGCAAGGATGCCCATCAAAGCATCTTTGATAACTACATCATGTTCTTCTCTGAACCGTATTACTACCGGTCCATCATAAACAGCTTCATTGTCAGCATAAGTGCAACCGTACTAGCGCTTCTGGTCGGGATACCCGCAGCATATTACGTCAACCGCTATAACATCTGGATGCGCAGCCTGATCAAGACGGTTGTGGTACTAACCTTTGTTTCGCCGCCATTTATCGGGTCGTATTCCTGGGTGATCCTGCTCGGCCGAAGCGGCTTGCTGACGACATTTTTCGCACAATATGGCATACCGCTCCCTTCAATCTATGGCGCACCTGGCATCATCTTTGTCTTCACGCTGCAATATTTCCCCTTTGTATTCCTGCTTGTCTCGTCCGGCTTGAAATCCATCGATCAGAGTGTCGAAGACGCGGCACGTAATCTGGGTTCAGGGGAGTTTGCAACCTTCGTGAAGGTCATTGCTCCTCTGCTGCTGCCCTCGATCACAACAGCTGGTTTGCTGGTTTTTATCGCATCCTTTACCGATCTTGGAACGCCAATTATTCTTGGCGAAAAGTTCCGCGTTCTGCCCGTACTCATTTACGGCGAGTTCGTGAATGATTTTGGCGGACAGCCGGTGCTTGCCAGCACACTTTCAGTATTGCTTTTGGCGGTGACAACTGCGGCATTGCTGTTACAGCGCTGGTTTTCGGCCCGCTTTTCCTATGCGACGGCTGCCATACGCCCTTTGACCTTGCAGGAGCAGACATTTGGCAAGCGGCTCGCCGCAGCAGCATATGTCTATACGTTGATGGGTATTGCGGTTTTACCGCTTATCAACATCGTCGTGTCGTCGTTCCTGAAGTCCAACGGGCCCGTTCTGACTGCAGAGTTCACGCTTGACAACTATCGCAGGATTGCCGCTACGATCTCGAAACCCCTCTGGAACACCATTCTTTACACCAGTAGCGCGACAATATTGTGCGCAGTAATCGGCACTATGATAGCCTACATTATTGTCAGAAGACCGGGCAGGATCAGTGCACTACTCGACACGATCGTCATGTTCTCCTACGCGGTTCCAGGCATCGTGCTGGGCGTTGGGCTGGTGGTGACATACCATCATCCTCCCTTTGCCCTGACAGGGACAGCACTGATCCTTATTCTGGCCTATTTCATCCGCCGCTTGCCATTCTCTGTCCGCTCGTCGGTCAGCACGCTTCAGCAATTGTCACGCGACACGGAAGAGGCTTCGGTCAATCTGGGGGCCGGGCCAGCCATGACCTTTGCAAAGGTCACGGTTCCCCTTCTCTCGATGGCAATCCTGTCGGGCGTGCTTCTTACGTGGTCGAATACGATCCGCGAACTCAGCGCCACGCTGATCCTGCAATCGGGAGCAACCACGACAGTGAGCATCGAAATCTTCAATGAGGTGGTCAACGGCAATTTCGGGGTGGCATCGGCGCTTGGCGGCGTCCTAATTTTGCTAACATTTTTACCCCTTATTGTACTTTTCACATTCATGGGCAAAAACGAGGAAGCATTGGTATAATCACTACCCTCCAGCCAGATCCCAGGAGCAAAAGGTGCCGCCAAAAAAAGCAGTATCAATGAGCCGCGGCCAGCCGTTTGTTGATGACATCATCCTCGAGGCGGCATGGCTCTATTATTATGAAGAGCGTAACCAGAACGAGATCGCTGAAGCTCTTGGTGTTTCCAGAAGTTCAGTGGTTGGTTATCTACAGCATGCCCGTGAGCGCGGCATCGTTGAGGTCCGCCTCGATCCTTCCAGCTTCGCACGCCATCGATATGCCCGTGAGATGAAGGAAAGATATGGCCTCAATGATGTTCAGATTGCGCCTGGCGACGGTTTTTCGCTGGATCGGGTCGCCATACTGGCAGCGCGCTGCCTGCCCGATCTCGTCGTGGCAGGCGATACACTCGGCGTTGCCTGGGGACAAACTGTTTTCACGCTGTCCGAACATATCGTGCCGCGGCTCATTCCTGAACTGACCGTTGTGCAGATGGTTGGTGCAATGAGTTCGCCCTATGGCTTCGATACCGAAAGCTGCGCGTCCCAGATTGCCGCATCGCTGGGTGGGCGCTGCGTCAATTTGCATGTGCCCGCCATCGTCTCCAGCCATGCCATGGCAGTTGCCATCCAGCAGGAGGCCATTATTGCATCGCAGCTTGAAGAGCTGACGCATATCAACAAGGTGCTGTTTGCCGCCGGGTCTTGCAATGCAGACAGCCATATCGTTTCCAGCGGCATAGCTTCTCTCGAGGATCTCGCGGAATATCAGCGCAACGGCGCAGTCGGTGTCGTCTGTGGCCGCTTCATTGACAACCGTGGTCAGCACATCAAAGGCCACCTTGATGATCGGCTGATCGGGGTAACACCGGACCGGGTACGCGGACTTGAGACTGGAATACTGGTCTCCTGTGGTCCGGACAAGATTGAGGCGATCCACGCAGCACTGCTGGGCGGCTATGCTACCCACCTGTTTACGGACATGCCGACTGCGGCAGGTATTTTGCGTTTGAACCAGTAGGAAACTCTGATCCCGGCCGTTGCGACCACCGTAAAATGTCTATGTGTCTGCAAAGCGGGAACAACATCGGCCCTCGATGGTTCGGCTCAACAACCAACAGCCGACGGTTTGACCGAGGAGATGCCACATGCCCCTGAAAGCTCTTGCCCTGAACGGAACTCTGAAACCATCCTCGACGAAAGACAAATCATCCACGGACAAGATGCTGCAGCTTATCGCTGACGAATTCTCCGCCCATGATGTGCAAACAGAAATCTTGCGACTGGCCGATTACGACATCAAACCGGGCGTCACATCAGATGAAGGCGACGGCGATGCATGGCCGGAAATTCGCGGGAAGATTCTTGCCGCCGATATACTCGTTGTCGGAACTCCAATCTGGCTTGGACAACCATCCAGCGTCTGCAAACGCGCAGTAGAACGCATGGATGCCTTTCTTGAGGAAACCGACGACAACGGAAGAATGGTGTCCTACGGAAAGGTCGCTGCAGTTGCGGTTGTTGGGAACGAGGACGGAGCCCACCATGTATCTGCCGAGTTGTTCCAGGCCATGAACGACGTCGGTTTTACACTTGCCGCCAACGCAGTGTCATATTGGGTCGGTGAAGCTATGGCCAATAAGAACTTCGCTGATTTCAAAAAGCCGCCTGAAACAGTGACAACCATGGTTTCCATGTTGGCGCGCAACACGGTTCACCTCGCCACGCTGCTTAAACACAAACAATATCCCGGAGAAAGCGCGAGTTAAGGCGCTGCGAGCGATCAAAGCCAGCAACAACCGATCGCTATGTTGACTGGTATTGTCGGATGCAATTCAAGGCCTTGCACTCATTTTAAAGCTTCCCATCTGAGCGTTATCACAGAAGGGAGCATCGTCATGAAACAGTCCAAAGCCGATACTCTGTCGGAATGCAAGATCGAAATCCTGCCACCTGACCGCAGATGCGCACCGGGTCCCGAAACCGTCACCTGCCCTTGCTGCCAAAAAGCGCGACCCGCCTCGACCATGGACGCTGATGGCTGCGGTATTTGCGATGAGTGTCTCGCACCATGATAAATGATGTAGTTGACGAGCCAAAATCTCGACAACCGTCTCCTTTTTGGAACTCCAGGGCGTTCGCGGCGTTTGTGATGGGAGTATTTAAGGAAAGGTATTTCATGACGCCGAACGCCCCTGACGATCCAATCTTGCGCAAAACGGAACCGAACGACAGCAAACCGGAAAAGCGGCGGGCTGGTAAATTCGTAATGGCGGCAATCATTATTGTCTGCGTGGTGGTCGTCATAATTTACGCAGCTCTCATTGGCTTCAGTGTTTCGGGGGCTTAGGTGTCTAAATCGACCGATTGCCGTGACCCATCGCTGACAGCTTCGCACCGCGAACTTCCAGATGAGCCCCTGCAATGCGGGGGCTTATCCTTATGATCGAATGGCTCAACTCGTTAGGCGTTCAAATCAATATCGTCCCACACCTAGTGGCACTCCTCTTCGCCTACATCCTCGCATTGCCGATAGGATGGGACCGCGAACGCAACGAACGGAGTGCAGGCCTTAGAACGTTTCCGCTGGTGGCAATTGCTGCCTGTGGCTTTATCCAGGCAGCCGAAACAGTGACAGCCGACAATCCCGAGGCCACAGCACGCATTGTCGAAGGCCTTATCAATGGCGTTGGCTTCATTGGTGGTGGAGCAATCCTCGTGGGCAAGGCGAGTACCCGTGGTACCGCGACAGCCGCCAGTCTTTGGGCAACCGGGGCAGTGGGCGCCGCTGTAGGCTTAGGGGCTTACGACACTGCAATCGTATTATCGATCATGACATTTGCAACCTTGCGGCTCTTGTCCGGCTTCAAGTCGGAAGCCAGTGACAAGGAGCCATCCGCCGGTGATAACGCTGGCGAAACGGTGGCTTCCTCCGTCAAAAGCAGTGCCGAACCATAGCCAGTAATTCGCCGTTATCGTGGTTATCGGTCTCGCAAATAGAGATAACCATAGGTCACGCCGACGATCGCGCCTCCGAGGATGTTTCCGAGTGTCGCGGCTGCGATGTTGCTGACGATTGAAGACATCGCAATGCCGGACAATTCATCTGAGCCGAGTTGAACAATATACCCGTATGGCAGCAAAAACATGTTTGCAACCGAGTGCTCGAACCCACCTGCCACGAAGGCAGCAACCGGCATAAGCAAACCCAGCAGCCTTTGTGAAACAGTATGTCCGGCAAGCGCCAGCCATACACCCAGACACACGAGGAAATTGGCAATTACGCCGCTAAAAAACACCGTCGTGAATGCCTTGTCACCCTTGGTAACGGCAAGTTCCACTGCAGCACCGGCCACGGCATCATCACCGCCAAGATGAAAGCCGGAGAGAAACACTATCACTGCCAGTAACAGCGAACCGGCAAAATTCGCCAGGTAAGCCACGCCGAGAACACGCATAACGGGCAAGAAGGCCAAGTTGCCGAAGGCAACTGACCCAAAGAACAGAGTATTGCCGGTGAACAGCTCTGCTCCCGCGATAACGACCGCCACCAGGCCAAGCGCAAAAACCAGTCCGGAAAGCAACTGGGCAACACCAAACGGCATGGCGTCAGCACCCGATAGAACTGTGATCGCGAAAACGCCCCCCAGACCAATGAACACGCCCGCAAGGGTGCCGAGGATTGCTACCGTCTTCAGCGGTTGAGAGGCTTTGTCCTCAAGCGTTTCAAAATTTGACGCTGTCAGTTCTGCAGGTGTCGGGAATGTACTCATACCGGCACCACGCGCACCGGGACCGATTTGGCAGCGGGTGTTTTACTCTCTTCAGCGAATTGCCACAGAGGGATTAGATTATTGCATTCAGGGTAATAGGCTGCGCAGCTGCCTGGAGGAATATCGTAATCGATAACCTGCAGAACGATATCCCGGATGATGCCGTCATCAACGGCAGTGGACACTTTCGCAAATCCGTCCTTTTGAATGCCTGCGCGAACTCGATCATCGGCGTTCATCATGATGATCGATCGGGACTTGTGAATGCCCCTCAGACGATCATCATAGCCATAGACCGTTGTATTGAACTGGTCATTCGATCGAAGGGTTATCAGCCGGAAGATGTCACTGTCGTCAATGCTTGCGAAACTCGAAGAAAGCGCCTTCGGCAGCAGAAAGTTCGCCTTGCCGGTTTCCGTCTCCCACTCGCGGGTACGCGCTGCCACAGGTCTGGGAAATCCTCCTGGAATGTCCAGTCGCTTGTTGAATTCACGAAACTGCTCTGGGAAGGTCGCTTCAATAGCATCTCGAACCAGGGCGTAATTACCAACCCATTCGTCCCACGGAACCGCCGGGTTTGGTGACAGTGCATGTTTGGCGATCTCTGCAACAATGGCGGGTTCCGACAGAAGCGTATCGCTCGCTGGCTGGTATTTGCCGCGTGATGCATGAATACATGTTGTCGAATCCTCCATCGACACGATCTGTGGTCCCGATGCCTGCTTGTCGATCTCGGAGCGCACAAGGGTGGGCAGGATATAGGTCGTCGCAGCGGTGATCAGGTGGCTGCGATTGAGCTTGGTGGCAATCTGCACGGAGAGATCGAGGTCACTCCATTTTTCTTCCATCAGGTCGCGCTCAGGAATGGCACGCACGAAGTTGCCGCCGAGACTGATGAATGCCTTGATGTGTCCTTTGACGATACCTTCACACGCCTCGACTGTGTTGAGACCGTCATTGCGTGGTGGCTCAAAGCCATACTGCTCGGCAAGCCGGTCCAGCGGCACCAATTCGGTTTTTTCCGCAATGCCGACTGTTCGCTGGCCCTGGACATTCGAGTGTCCGCGCACAGGACAGATGCCGGCGCCCGGTCGACCGATATTGCCGCGCATCAACAGCAGATTGATCAACATCTGCACATTGCTGACACCGTAACGATGCTGTGTCAGCCCCATGCCGTAGATGGCGATGACGGATTTCGCATTCGCGTAGGTACGTGCAGCGGCCTCGATCGACGCCCGGCTCAAGCCGCTGACGTGGAGAATATCCGTCCAGCTCGTGGTGCGGACCATTGTCTCGAAATCAGAAAAACCGTGCGTATGCTCTTGAATGAACGTTTGGTCGATGACCCTTTCGCGGCCATGTAGCTGTGCCTCATCATCCCATTCCAACAGGAACTTGGCCATTCCCATCATGACCGCGATATCGCCACCGGCATTGACCTGATAATATTGCGTGGCAATTTCGGTAGGTTTGTTGGTGATCATCTGGCCGGGTCGTTGTGGATTGACGAACTCTTGCCAGCCGCGTTCTTTCAGCGGATTGAAAACGATCACTGGAGAACCGCGCTCCCGCACCTCCTGCAAACTGTGAAGCAAGCGCGGCGCATTTGTTCCGACATTTTGACCGAAGGAAAGGATGCAGTCCGTATGAGCATAATCCTCCAGCAGAATGGTGCCGACAGGCGTGCCGATACTCTGGGGTAGTGCAACCGAGGTTGTCTCATGACACATGTTGGAACTGTCGGGCAGATTGTTGTTGCCATAAAGTCTGGCCAACAGCTGATACATGTAAGATGTCTCGAGAGATGCCCGCCCCGAGGCATAAAATACGACGCTCTGCGGATCGTAGCTTTTCAGCTTTTGACCAATATCGGAAAAGGCCTCCGCCCAACTCACTTCGACATATTTGTCGCTTGAGGGATCGAAGCGCAACGGGTGCGTCAAGCGCCCCTGGTTTTCCAGTTCGTAATCAGACCAGCCAAGCAATTCAGTAACCGTATGACGCGCAAAGAAATCGGGTGTTGTTCGTTTCGCCGTTAAATCCCAGAAGGTTGCTTTGGCACCGTTTTCGCAGAATTCCGCCAGATGTGGCTTGCCAGGCTTTGCCCACGCACAGCTGGTGCACATGTAGCCGCCTGTCTTGTTATGATCCTTCAACAGTCCTGGCAAAGTTTTCACGGCTCGTTGCTGCACCGCGTTTTTTGCCAGCGACTTGACGGAGCCCCATCCTCCCGTTGGCATGGTATATTTGGCATATTTGACTTTGTCTTTCACTGGTACAACCTTTCGCAACTGGCGGGGAGAGCGCCATTCTGACAACCTGCTGGGCTCAATTTGCGCAGCCGCGCTATTGGGCGTTGGCCAGCTTTTGAAATGCATCCTTCACTTCGAAGAAGCGCTTTTCGGGCACCATCACCCTGACGATGGTCGAGCCTTGTCTGAGTTTATGGTCCACGTCTTCGGGTTCTTCGAAGCCACTGCTCATCAGAAACCCAAGTGCCCCGCCTGCGGTTCCCCCGGTTGCGGCACCCGCCATACCTCCCGTGATCGCAGTCACCAGCCAGCCGGACGCGACAAGTGGGCCAGCACCAGGTATGGCGACCAGCCCAAGGCCCGTGAGAGCACCGCCAACCGTACCCAAAACACCACCAATACCAGCGCCGGCTGTCGCACCTTGCTTGGCGTCCGGATGCGGGGCCAGATCGGCAGTTGGGTCATAAGCGATGACTGAAATTTCAGCGGGATTGATGCCGATATCCTCAAGGTATTTCACCGCGCGGCGGGCACCGTTGAGATGTTGAAACAACCCTGTGACATCTGGCATACGAACCTCCTCAAGTACAATCCAAGGTTATGTAACGAGGAAAATATCGGCATTGTTCCAAGCAAATGCCTATTTTAGGTTGTTTCTCGCAATTTTGTGACAAATCTTGGAACCGTTGGGAGCCAGACGCGTTGCGATAAGTGAACGGATCTCCGAAATCGGAACAAAGGGGGCAACAGAATTTGTCGCGCGTGTTTGAGCCCTACTGCGGCGCTGCTCCTATGCCTGCTAACCTGTCGTCCTCGTGGAATTTTGATCCCGCCTTGATCATCATCTTGGCTGCGGGGCTAACCGCGTTGTATTTCGGGCAATCGCGCGCGCAACGCGGATTGACGACAGCACTTGGCATCGTTGTGTTTGCCGCCTTCATCTCTCCGCTTTGTGCCCTTTCAAGCGCCTTGTTTTCAGCCCGCGCGGTACATCATATTCTTGTTGGAGCAGTCGCCGCACCAATGATTGCGATGATGCTGCCCCGCAACCTCACTTCTCGTCTAAAAGTGCCGGTTGAGGTGGTGTTTGTGCTGCACACCGCAATTTACTGGTTGTGGCACCTTCCCTTCGCCTACGACTTTGCGCTGTCTGGCCCCTGGCAATACTGGGTGATGCAATGCGGGTTAATTCTCGCATCTGTCTGGCTGTGGACTGTCATGTTGTCACAGCGCACATCTGTTTTTGCAGCGCTCGGTCTGTCGGTCGGCACAATGGTCCAGATGGGATTTCTGGCCGCAGTCATAACCTTCGCGCCCTTTCCGATTTTTGAAGCGCACTTTTTGACGACCGAAGCATTTGGTCTCAATCCACTTCAGGACCAGCAACTTGCCGGCCTTTTGATGTGGACCGTTGGCATTTTGCCTTATGCCGTCACTGCAATCTGGATGGTAAGTGCACGGTTGATGGCCCCCGTTGAGCGACGGGGCGGCAGCTGATGGTGATGCTAGTCAAGTTTATTCATCTGGCTGCAATATCGATCTGGGCCGCCGGCATCGTCAGTTTGCCGGGTCTTTATGTTCAAAGAGCCCATATCCGCAAAGATGATGAACTGTACCGTCTGCAGAAGATCGTCCGGTTTTCCTATGTCAGGATTTTGTCTCCCGCAGCCTTCGTCGCCATCGCCACAGGCACTGGCCTGACGTTCCTGCAACATCCCTATAGTAGCTGGTTCTCTGTGAAGCTGGTCCTCGTCGGGATGCTGATTGTCATCCATGTCCTGACGGGCCTCGTCATTATCCGCCTGTTTGGAAAGGGAGAGGTATATCCCGTCTGGAGATTTATCATTGCCACCGTACTGAGCTGCCTGGTGGCCGGCGGCATCATTTTTGTGGTGTTGGCACGGCCAGATATCAACTTAACCCTTCCACCTGGCGTTTTTGAACCTGGTGGGTTGAAAAAAATCGTGTCGGAAGTCAGTCCTTGGGAGATACCATGAGGCCGATACCGTGATCAAATATCAGCTTACCGCCGTGCCAGCCCGCCAATCCTGTGAGCATTGTCGCCAGCACCGACAGACCCAAGCCATGTGGCAAGACAACAATCACATCCGTGACGCGCCCTCCCCAGTTCGCTCCCGCGACGGCGATAAGGCCCATGGCTGCGATGCCATGCGCCCAGCTTGCAACCCGCGCCCTTATGCCGGCTACCAGCAAAAGCTCTGCAGTACCGATCAAACCAGCGGCAACACCACTAAAAAAAGCACCACCGGCTGCCCACAGCCCGGCTCTTTGCCAGAAGGTGTCAGCCGTCCACCAGAACATGATATCGGCTGCAAGGGTGGCGATGACCAAAGCTATGGGAAAATGAACCGTCATGGCATGAAGTGGATGACCGGCGACGGCCACTGCAGAACTCGTCGTTTTCTCTTCAAGTTTGGAAATGACCGGGTTCGGACCTTCAGTCTCTGGCATATTTTCTCTCCTGTGTTCAGACCAACACGCGAAGCACTGATCAGGTTCCAGCATCTCTTGGTTGCAGGCTTCGCCACATCCCTGTTATCCAGCTGCCGCAGTGATCTGTCGACACTCGACCCTGCTGGACCTTCCGCAAGCATGGTCGCCGATCTCTGGTGGGTCATGTTCGGTGGGGCCACGGTTATTTTTGTTCTGCTCATGGCTCTGTTCGCGATGGTGATGTTGCGCACGGACAAGGTACGCCACATCAGCGCAAAACACTGGATCGGAATTGGCGGCATCGGCATGCCTGTTCCGATCCTTATCGCGCTTCTGATCTTTGCATTTTTTCAGGGCGAAACGCTTTTTGGGGCCAACACACCAAAACCCGACGTCACGATAACGGCGACATCGCGCATGTGGAGCTGGGAGTTTACTTACACCATCGATGGAGACCAGGTGCACAGCCGTGACGTGCTTCATATGCCGGTCGGACAAACAGTCCAGATCGACACGACCAGCATCGACGTCATCCATAGTTTCTGGGTGCCAAGGCTAGGCGGCAAGATCGATTCCATCCCCGGACAGGTCAACAGCATCGTCCTGAAGGCAGATGTCGAGGGTACGTTTGGCGGTATCTGCTCAGAATATTGCGGAATAGGCCACGACCAGATGAGCTTCCGCGTCAACACGCACAGCCCGAATGATTTCGAAGAACTGCTAAGGAATTTGCGCCAGTGATGGATCGAACAGAAACCCGACGAACATCATCTTTGGCACTGCACCGCCAGCTGGAACACATCTGGGAAACGGGAACTGGTCTGCGCCGCCTTTCAGCGGTCAATCACAACGTCATAGGCAAACGGTTCATGGTAACGGCCCTGGCTTTTTTCGCCATTGGGGGCTTTCTCGGCATGCTTATCCGCACACAGCTTGCAACCTCTGCAAGCGCCTTCATGGACGCTGGCCAATATGCACAAGTGTTCACCATGCACGGCACTATCATGATGTTTCTGTTTGCCATACCATTTTTCGAAGGTCTGGCGATCTATCTTTTGCCCAAGATGCTTGGCGCGCGAGACCTCGCATTTCCCCGCCTGTCAGCCTATGGCTACTGGTGTTACCTGTTTGGCGGTTCGATGCTTGTTATTGCCTTGCTTGGTGGTGTGGCGCCATCGGGCGGTTGGTTCATGTACACACCCCTATCGTCGTCAAAGTTTAGTCCTGGCATCAACGCCGACATATGGTTACTGGGCATCACCTTCGTTGAAATCTCGGCAATCAGCGCCGCTATCGAAATCGTCGTGACCATCCTGCGCATGCGCGCGCCTGGTATGTCGCTGGTTCGAATGCCAATCTTTGCATGGTATATGCTGGTCGTTGGCGGCATGATGCTGGTTGGTTTTCCGCCACTTATCCTCGGCTCAATCCTGCTTGAGGCAGAGCGGGCATTTGATCTGCCATTTTTCGATCCAGACAGGGGTGGTGACCCGTTGTTATGGCAGCATCTGTTCTGGCTGTTCGGGCACCCCGAGGTCTATATCATATTCCTTCCGGCAGCCGGCGCGCTATCAACGATTATACCGGTTCTGGCGCGCACGACATTAACGGGCTACCACCTGATTGTTGCATCTCTGATTGCCATGGCGTTTCTTTCGTTCGGCCTGTGGGTACATCATATGTACACAGTGGGCATTCCGCACGTTGCCCTCTCGTTTTTTTCTGCCGCCAGCGCTTTGGTTACCATACCGACGGCCATTCAGATTTTCAGCTGGCTGGCGACACTTGCCCAGGGGCGCCCTCAACTCAACGTCCCGATGCTTCACGTCTTCGGGTTCTTTTTCGTCTTTATCATCGGCGGTTTGACCGGCGTCATGCTGGCAATGGTGCCGTTCGATCAACAAGCCCATGATACCCACTTTGTCGTCGCTCACCTGCATTATGTGCTGGTTGGCGGATTCCTGTTTCCCATGCTTGCAGGCCTTTATTACTGGGTGCCCCACATGAGTGGTCGCCAACCCGTTCAGCACCTCTCGCGTGCGGCATTCTGGATGATATTTTCTGGTTTCAACCTGACATTTTTCATGATGCACCTGACTGGTCTGCTGGGGATGCCGCGCAGGATTTCTACCTATCCCGACGCGTCACCATGGGAGTGGCTGAACCTGTTGTCATCCTTTGGCAGTTTCGTCATGGCGATGGGCTTTGTTCTCGCCGCCCTGGATATCGTGCTGATCTTCCTCTACGGCAAACCCTTCAGGAGAAACCCGTGGAAGGCCGGAACACTTGAATGGGCAATGCCTACGCCGCCAGCGTCCTACAGTTTTGCATCGATCCCGCATGTTTCAAAGAGAGCGGACGATTTGCCAATCGATCAGTTGGGGGCAGAGCTAGCAGCGGGAAAGGGCTACCTCGGCTTTGCACGCAACGGCTGGATGGAATCCATCGGGGTCGACGCGGTATCCGGAGAGGCCAATCAAATCATCATCTTGCCCAGACAAACCTACCTGCCGCTACTGACAGCTATTGCGACCGGCGGATTTTTCCTATGTCTCCTGCTCAAATTATACGGTCTCGCGGTCGTGTTTCTGCTCGCCACGCTCGGCATCTTTCTGCTGTGGACGAGAAATGGCGATGCGCGCCAGGATCGCGGCCCTGTGTCTGCGTCACCTGAAAGCACGCTTCCCTTGAACTTCGAGAGCCGGGATGCGCCCAGCATACTTGCAATGCGCCTAACACTGGTCGCCAACTCCACCTTGTTTTCGTCCCTGCTGTTTGGCGGTCTTTTCCTCTGGGTTTCCGCAGCACCGGCGACAAGCGCGATCACGTCCGACAACAACATTATCTGGATCACGGCCACCGCCATGGCCGCGGGCCTATGCGGAATACTGGCCGGATATCGCAAAACATGGAATTACGCGTTTCTGGCAGTCGCTTTTGTCGGTTATCTGATCTCGTCGGCTCTGACGTTGAATGAGTTGCTTCAACAGACATTGGCAACCTCGCACGCGCTTGAGGCGGTGAAGTTCGCCGTTTTCACCTATTTGACAATTCATCTCATGCTGGGGGCAGTGTTTTCCGCCTTTTGCGGCTTCAGACTGTATAGCGGCTACATTTCGTCAGTCCGCCAAAATGACCTGCTGATTGCACGCCTCTGGCACGGTTACTGTCTGGTAGTCACTGTCGTTGCAGCCTCATACCCCTTCATTTTCACGGTCGCGCTGAAGGGGAACTGACGATGACGCGTTATCGAATCATGATGATATTGATCGGACCTCTCCTGCTTTGGGCCATGTTCTTCAGCCTGTTTTATGCAGTGCAATCCGTTGGTTGCCGCGCCGGTTGGGATCTCGTCCTGTGGGGAGACATCAGCCAGTTGCGCGTCCTCATCGTCGCCGTGCTGGGTCTGGCCTTGATCGTGTCGGCCTATGCCTATTTCGCGGTGATCAAAAGCGAAGCGGCAAGCGGCGGCATCAACCGTATAGGACGGTATTGTGCCATCGCCGGAATGGCATCGACAGTGCTTGTGTTCCCGGGGATATTCTGGCTGCAACTGTGCTGAGAGATGACGGCCGCGTGGCGCAGAAGACCGTAAATACGCTTTAGACATGAGCCCTTCAAAGCCGCTTACGATAATGCCCTCGGCGGCACCGAGGGCATACTCAACAATGCCTTTTGCGACTAGGCAGCATTGACCCGATCAGCGACAATTTTCCAATTGATCAGATTGGTCAGCACAGCTTTGATGTGTTCTGGTTTTCGATTTTCATAATCAACGTAATAGGCGTGCTCCCAGATATCGATGCCGAGATAGGCCGGGCGTCCGACTGCCACAGGATTGTTGCCGTCTTCATACCCGACAAGTGCCAGTTTGTTGCCATCGTCTCGTGTCAACCACACCCAGCCGGTGCCAAATACCTCGTCGGAGGCCGCCACGGCCTTGTCGATAAAAGCTTCATAATCGCCGAACGTCGAGGTCAGCTCTTCTGCAAGTTTACCATCGGGCCTGTTGGGGCCACCCGGTGTGAACTGCTGCCAATATACAACGTGGTTCCAGGCCTGTGCAGCGTTGTTGAAAACCTTAGTGTCCTTGTTCTTGGCGGAAGCAACAACGATGCCTTCCAGCTCCATATCCGCGTAGGGCGTGCCTTTCACCAAGGGGTTCAGCTTGTCAAAATATCCCTTGTGATGTTTTCCGTAATGCAGGGCGACGGTTTTGGCCGAGATATGCGGGGCAAGCGCATCCTCCTTGAACGGAAGGGCAGGAAGCTCAAACGGTGCCGCGGCAGAAGCCACATGTGGACTGCTCAAGATGCCCGCAGCCGCAGCTGCACTTGTGACGACCATTAGGTCGCGTCTCGTCATATGCATGGATCTGTCTCCTCGTCCGGTTCTACAAGTAGGGCTAACCATTTTGAGGATCAAAAGTTCGCCAATTCTTTTTGTCTCACCGAAAAATGCTGCTGAGCATGCCCCGACGTGTTTTGATCGGGCGTTCATATTCTGCTGGCGCCTGTTGCCAGTGCTGAACATCTTTGCCGTGCTTTTGCCCATCGAGTTCCCCCATGCGTAAGCTCGCGCTCTAATCCAGTCATTCCAGCATCGGTGATGAGTACGACCTTTGAATAGTGACAAATGGATGGTGGCATGTTGGATCGCGTAGCAAGTCAACCTTTTCGGAAAAGCTCTGGCCTGAAGTATTTCTTGATCGGCCCCTAGCACCCACGTTTTACCACTCGGGAGGATATGGCAGCCTGCGGCATTGATGCCGAGCGAAACGAGCTTGGCTGGTTTAAACCGTGAATGGCGGGAAAGACTTGCTGAGATAGTTGGATCCGCTCAGTCCAAACCGCCAGGGCACATCTTTTGCCTTTGAAATACCTATCCGCGGCCCGCATTGCAGCGGCGAGTGCGACACAGGGATCGTCAGCGAAAAAATCGGCAACTCGAGGGACAGGCCATTGAACTTGCCGGTGATGTCCAGTGCCTGGCACAGTCTGCCCGGCCCGGCACACAGTAGTGTATCATTATGCATTTTCCTGCGCGCATACATCTGGGCCAGTCCGTGCTCGGGTGCAATTGCCCGGATCAGGACGGCACTTGCAGGTAGACACACGAAATTGAGACACCAATGAAGGCCATAGGAACGATAGACATAAACATCCCCTGGCTTGCCAAACATGACGCTGTTGCCTGGCGTTTTACCTCTGAAGCTATGAGAGGCCTCGTCATCGGCCGTATAGGCTTCTGTCTCGACGATGACGCCGCCAACATTGTCGACGGTGAAGGTCGCACCAACAAGATCTCTCGCGACATCAGCAGCGTGTCTGGCAAAAAACTGTTGGTGTGACATCGACGTTACCCTCGCCCGGTTTGCCTCAAGCAAGCATGTGATCCCCTACACATTTCATGCCTCAGTCTGATCGCAACAAAACCACACTGCGATCGGCCACCACATACTCATTGGCGTCTAGCTGCTGTTCCTTGACATCTGGATCGGTCGTCGTGAGCACCGCCGTCCATTTCCCGTTCGCTTGAGGAAGAACGAAGGGCACAGAGGCATCGTGAGGATTGAACAATATCAGAACGTCTTTCCAGCCCTCTTCGTCACTGTCATCTCGGGATAAACGCAGCGCCATGGTCCTGCTTCTCGCATCTGCCCATTGTTCGCCACCACGCTCACTTCCATCGGGATTATACCACGTCACGACTGTTCCGTCGTGCCAGCTGTCGCGCCGGAGGATGGAGTGATTTTGCCGCAGCGAAATGACCTCCCTAGTGAACTCGCGCAAACCATGCGTGCTTTCAGGGAGGTTGTCCCAATGCACCCAGCTCAATTCGTTATCCTGGCAATATCCGTTGTTGTTACCCATCTGGCTGCGGCCGAACTCGTCGCCTGCCAGCAGCATGGGCGTGCCGTGAGAGAAAAGGAGCGTCAGGAGGAAATTGCGCTTCTGTCTTTCGCGTACCGCAATGATATCCTGATTATCGGTGGGGCCTTCCGCGCCGTAGTTGAAGCTGCGGTTATGGTCGTGGCCGTCCTTGTTGTCCTCTCCATTGGCTTCATTGTGCTTGCCATTATATGAAACGAGGTCGTGTAGCGTAAAACCATCATGGGCCGTCACAAAATTGACGCTGGCCCAAGGACGCCGGCCGCGCTGGTCGTAAATGTCGGCTGAACCCAAAAGTCGTGACGCGAATTCCGGGGCGGTGCCATCTTCGTTTTTCCAGTATTCGCGCACAGTGTCCCGGTATTTGTCATTCCATTCCGCCCATCCCGGTGGAAAACCACCAACCTGGTAGCCCCCTGGGCCAATATCCCACGGCTCTCCGACCAGTTTCAGACGGGAAAGCACGGGGTCCTGCCCGACCGCATCGAAAAATCCGCCGCGCTGATCAAAACCCTCCGGTTCACGTCCCAGAACGGTCCCAAGATCGAAGCGGAAACCGTCGACATGCATCTCCTCCGCCCAATAACGCAGCGAGTCCGTGATCAGCTGCAAGACGCGCGGATGCGAGGTGTTTACCGTGTTTCCGGTCCCGGTATCATTGATGTAATACCGCGCCTCATCGGGCATCGTGCGATAATAGGAAAAATTGTCGATGCCTTTGAATGAAAGCGTCGGCCCGAGCTCGTTACCCTCGGCTGTGTGGTTGTAAACGACATCGAGGATGACCTCGATCCCTGCGTCATGGAAGGCGCGTACCATATCGCGGAAGCCCGCAAGGCCGCGCGGCCCGTAATAGCGGGGTGCGGCGGCAAAAAATCCAAGCGTGTTGTAGCCCCAGAAGTTTTTAAGCCCATTGTCGAGCAGGTGGGCATCATCTGGAAACCAGTGGATGGGCAGCAACTCGACAGAGCTGATGCCAAGACTTTTGAAATAATCCACAATCTGTCGGTGACCGAGGCCCTCGAAAGTGCCTCTCACCTCCTCCGGCAACGCAGAGAAAAGCTGCGTGAACCCTTTGACATGGGTCTCATAAAATATGGTCTTGGACCATGATATTCCGGGCTTGATATCACCCGCCCAATCATAGTCCCTGGGATCGATGATCCGCGCCTTCGGCATAACGGGCGCGCTGTCCGTTTCATCGAATGACAGATCCTTGTCTTCACTGTCGAGACCATAGCCAAAATGCGGTTGGCCCCACTCGATGTCGCCAACAATTTCGCGTGCATAGGGGTCAACGAGCAGTTTGTTGGCGTTGAAGCGGTGACCTTTTGCGGGATCATAGGGGCCATGGACGCGGTATCCATAAAGGGTGCCCGCCTTTAGAGCGGGGACAAAACCGTGCCAGACCTCGTTGGTGTATTCTGGAAGCTCAATGCGTTCGATTTCACTTTTTCCATCCTCACTGAAAAGGCAAAGCTCGACCCGTTCCGCATGGGCGCTGAAAATTGCGAAATTCACGCCGTCATCATTGAGCGTTGCACCTAAGGATGTGTAGTCTCCCGCCGTTATACGGGCATTGTTTTTCGGCATCGATCGACCTCGCGTAGATCCAACAAGAAAGAGATGAAGACACGCGAAGCTGATCAGCCTGCGATGAACCGAAAGGAGCGGTTCACGGTTGGCATAACCACATCAGGCGAAAATGGTTCCCGCGATGCAAACGCGACAGCGGTTCTCACTCCAGGTCGGTCTGAATCCAGCGCGGCGAATGGTGAATGTCGATCGTCTGCAATCGACCAGGCCCGAGATTGATAAAACGATGCGGTACGCCTGCGGGTCCCAGAACTGCCTGTCCGGCTTCGGCCTCGATGACCTGATCTCCGACAAAAAAGCGGGCTCGACCGGCGACAATGACGAAGGTTTCATCATAGGGGTGAACGTGAAGGCGCGGACCTTCCCCCGGCGTGTCGTTACCATAGGCCAAAACGGTAACCGCTGAGCCCAGCATTTCTCCAGGTAGCGAGCCACGCCATGGGCCATCTGTTTCGAGACTGAAAAGCGTCGCTTTCGCAGCTGGCCGACCATCTTGTCTGACTGTACCGGGATCAAAATCCTTGCGTGCCATCGCAACCGTCCTCCGCACTGGATGCCATCCTAAGCGGAATTTCGCCAACAGCGAAGTGAATTGATCATCGCGACCAAACGCTCAACTATGTCGAAGGTCAAACGTGAGTGGAGGGGTGCGTTGGCACGACACCATTCCCCAAAGAACGACTGTATCCGACGGAACAGAATGCCTCGCATCCGGTTTGTTGTTTACAACAGGAGGAATGCCCCATGAGTATCAGCTATAACAACGATGCGCCTCGATCGGGAGATGCAGCTACCACGAGCAATTTGACCGCCCTATTCGATAGTCGCGCCGATGCCGACAGTGCCGTAAAGCGACTGAAGGCGGCTGGAATTGACGAAGTGCGGCTACTGCCCGGATATGAAGCCAGCGAAGGCGCTGCAACGACGCTCGATCAAAGTGGCTTTTGGGCTAAGCTAGAGGACTGGTTTTTTCCGGACGATGACCGGGCGACTTATGCTGAAGGATTGAAACGAGGCGGTTTCCTTGTTTCGGTCGATGTCGATCGCAAAAGATACGACACCGCCCATGACATCCTTGATGATGACGGCACGATCGACATCGATGACCGGGCCGATCTATGGCGGCGTGAGGGCTGGGATACTGACAAGGCAATCTCAGAATTCAGACATGTGCAAACGGACCCTGTTTCCGCTGTCGCTGACGCGGACCGACGTCAACAAGCCGCCGGCGCGACGGATGATATTTTTGCCGGAAATCCATCAGGCAATGCTGGCGTCGGGCGGCTCACGCGCACAGCAGAGCCCCGCTCGGGGCGGGTCCGGTCTTACGATGTAGATATGTCGGATATCCCGGAGGATCTTAGAGACGATATCCTACCGACTGGCCATCAGCTTTCGGTAGATGAAGCGAACGACACGGCCAAGAGGGAGATGCGTCAGTCTCAGGACATTGACGGACTGCGGCAGGATCAAATCCTCAACCGTGATCGATGACATAATATCGGGCGTCCATCCCGTCAGTGGGCGCCCGACATTGTCCGCTGGTAAACAACCCGACCGAATTTTTGACTGGTGAGGTGAGGATGATTGAGAAAGTCGAGGCCACACGAGGCACAGAGCGATCAACGGCAACACGGGTCGGCGAGAGCATGTCGATCACGTCAGAGCCGGACAATACGTGGTTCGCCAAACGCCAGTCGACAATCAACGAAAATCTGCACAAGCGGTCCGTGCTTGCAGACACTGATGATGATCGCTCACCCGGTGGGGAAAACGACGCTAGTCAGAATTCAGCCGACGGCGAAAACTCCAACGACGATAAACTGTTTTCAGGCGAAAGCCCCCGAATTGGAACCGGAAATTGGGATGACGATGTCCCGGATGGTGAGCACGTTGGATATCTGTAATCTCCGCTTTGCATACGAACCGGGCACAGCAACCTCGTGACGAATTTACGCATCATAGACGGATAATATTGCTATCATTGATGTCTCCCGCCAAGGTGGAGAAATAGGGGCGGCAGATATGATTACGACGAAAGCCATCGCAAAAACGCCCATAAAGAGTGCCCCTTCTTGCCGACCTCGTGGTCGACCTGTCAAAGGTAGTGAGATGGCGGTGGTTCAGGACATCGTTACCGCAGCCCTGACATTATTTTTCAAGAATGGATATGAGCGCACAAGCATAGACCAGGTGGCGGCGCTTGCGAAGAGTTCAAAGAGAACTGTGTACTCCAAATTCGCGACCAAGGCTGAACTGTTTGATGCCGTGGTCCGACGTTTCATCGGAGAAAAACAGGCTATTGCAGATCCGTATGTTCTATCTGGAACGACGCTGCGAGACCGGCTGATGAACATGGCTGAAAAATCGGTTGAAGGCTTTTTGCAGAACGATGTAAGGGCACTGTACTTTCTCGTGCATCGGGAAGCCAACATGTTTCCCGAGTTGGTCCGGATCGTCGAGGAGGCAGGGCGTAAACCCGCTCAGAGGCGGATCATGAATTTACTCGCCGAAGGTGGAATTGAGGGAGATCATAGCTTCCTTGCTGAGCAGTTTTCATCTCTCCTCTATTGGCCACTGACGCGTCGCGTCATTGCTGGCGACACAGATGTCACCGAAGAGGTGCTCGCAAGTGCACGAGCATCTGTAGACTTTTTCTTGCGAGGGTGCGGCTACACCTATCCTTAAAAACCCCGGCCTTTGCAGGCCGAGGTGATAATCTTCACTATTGGTAATCAACGTCATCAATAATAGGGCGACTGGCACGTTGCACGGACGCCAACCCGCGGTACGTATGTGTTGTCGTACGCGCGATATGTGCGGTAGCGCGCAGAGCACCACTGATAATGACGTGGATTTACACCAGAAGCTGATGGCCGCGAGTTACTGATTGCACCACCGATCACCGCACCTGCTCCGAACGCGGCCAGCGGATACCACCAGCCATCGGAATGACGACGATACCCGTGGCGATACTCGCGGTGGCCGCGGTGACCACCATACCAGCCTCTACGATCGTGACGATCATGGCGCCGGAAATCTCGGTGGTCTCGCCGAAAATGACGATGGTCGCGCCGGTACTGAACAGTCTCAACGTCTTTTTGGTCTGAGATTGTCGGCTTCATTACAGTCATTGGTACTGCGGATGCGGGAATGACAGATGTCATCACGGTGACAGCGGACAATGCTGCGATCAAAGTCTTCTTGAAAAGCATCTCGTTCTCCTGATTTCCATGTCCCTAACTATCGATGGATAAATATTGTTCCCGACAATATAAACTCATCAGTACCTTTTTACGTCACGTTACGGTGAGCACCGTATTTTTGCCGATCGCAACGGGGGTTCTTTTTTCAAGAATTCGAGATAGATATCAGGCAGTTTCAGTCAGAGGTTTTTTCGTGTTCCGTATCGTGGTCCTGTCCTGCGTTCTCTTCCTCAGTGCATGCGCGCGTCCTGGGCCAGCCACCCTCGCCCTCGTGGCACCACTCCAAGATGCGAAGACCGTATCGATCCTCGTGGCTTCAAATCGCGTTCCCGCCAAAGATGACTTCCAGTCTTTTACCTCCGGCAGGTCGGATCGGCTGCACTATCTGGAAGTAACGGTGTCGATCCCGCCGGGTCACAAGCCGCCGAATATCGAATGGCCTACCACCAAGCCTGATCCCCGCACATCTTTCGCAGTCGTCGCACACCGGAATCTTACGAAGACCGAGTTCATCTCGCGTGCGAAACAACGCGCCAAGGAAACTCCAACCGGAATATTTGTGCACGGCTATAACTACAGCTATCAGGAGGCTCTGTTCCGGCTTGCGCAGATGGCCGCAGATTCTTCCGCCGCAGATGTACCGATTTTGTTTGACTGGCCGTCGCAGGGATCAGCGACCGGGTACCTCGCCGACAGAGATTCTGCTGCATTTGCGCGAGATGATCTCGCATCCGTACTGACCGATCTTGGCCGAGCAGATGTTCGCAGCATCGTGCTGGCCCACAGCATGGGAGCCTGGCTTGCCGTTGAGGCGGTCAGGCAATTAAGCCTGACAGGACGTAAGGGTGGCCTCAGTAAGATCGATCAAATTGTACTGGCGGCGCCAGACATCGATGTCGATCTTTTGAGCAAACAACTTGCCATGACCGGCCGCCTGAAAAATCCGATCGTCATTCTGGCGGCCAAGGACGATCTCGCACTTAATTTGTCACGCAGGCTCGCAGGCTCGGAATTCAACGCCGGTGCTCTTGATGTAAATGACCCACGAACTCGCGCTCTTGCCGTACGGGAAAACCTTCAGATCATTGATATTTCAAGCCTTCCATCTGCCAATGGGAGTAACCACGACCGTTTCGCAGCACTGGCGGCAGCTTACCCGCAATTGCGGAATGAAAGAATTGCCAATCCCGTGGCAGGTACCGGCTCGCTTGTCCTGAATGGAGTGGGTGCGGTTGTCTCTGCTCCGTTCCGGTTGGGCGGCGCGCTACTCAGCCAATGACATCGATCGATTATCGCGGGAGCAATCTTCGCTTTGCTTGGATCTCTCAGCAAGTATGGACAATTACAAACCTGCGAGGGCGCATTTCGATCTTGTGACGGAACTGCAAACATCTTCTGAGGGTTATGTCTGCTTCCGAAGCAAGCCAGCCGCTGACAATGTGAAAATTCCGGCCGACTTTATCTCAAACGGGGCCATATGAACGTTGAACACGTAATTTTCCAATCAAGCGCCTGGGTCCCGAACAATCCAGACCTCCCGGTTTTACTTTATCGAGCCGCGTTGCAGGAGTTAGACTGGTCGGACTTCGAAACGGCCTTCGCCGCCAATGGCTGGACGGGAATATGGCGAGACGGCGTATTTGATTTCCAGCATTATCATTCTGGCGCTCATGAAGTGCTTGGAGTGGCCAGCGGTGACGCCAAGCTGTTGATTGGTGGCGTTGGTGGTCACGTCTTCCATGTCGTGAAAGGTGATTGTCTCATTCTGCCAGCAGGTACCGGTCATCGGAATTTGGGAGCATCACCCGACTTCGAGATTGTTGGGGCTTATCCGAAGGACCAGTACGCGGATATTCAAACGGCCGCCCCTACGCAGGCAATGCAAACGACAATTTCAACACTGCCAATTCCCGATACAGACCCTGTGTTCGGTTCGAACGGTGGGGTGCTGGAATACTGGCGCTAGAACGACAGGATCTGGTCGGCAAGAACGCGCCCGTCATTAGCTTCACCCCAACCAACGCAGCCCTTCTTGTCGTACTTTATCGTTTAACAGGAACCACAGCATTAGCGCGAGCATTATAAGTGGGGAATATTGCAAAGGAGCGTATTGAATGGCACTTGTTACCTATCACGTCGACGAGCATGACGGCGGTTACGCATACCGGTCTGGCGATGTCTGGTCTGAAACATTTCCAACTCACGATAATGCGCTGGCCGCTGCCAGATCTGCGGCCGAGCGACAGCAGCTTGAAGGCAGCGATGCAGAGATTTCATTCCAGCTCTCTGACGGTAGCTGGAAGACCGAACATGCATCGGGTGGCGACAGGCCTGACACAGAGATCGTCGATGACACTAAGGCGAGCAGCAAATGAAAGCCGTCAGGTTCTTACAGTAGCCCTTTTAAAATGGGTCAGCCGACAGGGCTGCTACATACGTAGCAGTCCGCCAGCCGAGACGATAGCTTGAGCAGTGTCTACGTCAAACCTTGCAGCGGATCCGATATCGACCAGCCTGGTATCTAAACCACTCCTTTTGATCGCCATTTTGCCCCCATCTTCGTCCCCCAGTGTTTGCATGGCCCCGAACAATGTCCTTGGAATGATGACCGGATGGCCGGGCATACTGCCATGGGCTCCTCGCACAACGACTTGGCCGTCACTCCACGTGAATGCTAGCAGCAACTGGTCGATGTGCTTGGCCTCTATGATGGGCATATCCGCCAGCATAATGAGGACACCGTCACAGTCGAACAAACCCTGATACCGAAATCCGCTGGCGATCGATGTTCCGAGGCCTTTCGCAAAATCGGGGTTGTTCAAGGTGATGACAGGGAGTCCACGAAGGGCCGCTTTCACCTCATGTCCCCGATGCCCGGTAACGGCAACAACACGCGACAGTTTGCTCTCCAATAATGTCGATGCAGACCGCCGAACAAGGGGTATGCCATCAAACTCAGAAAGCAATTTATGAAAGCCTCCTGCAACGCGACTTGATTGTCCCGCAGCGAGAAGTAGTCCTGCGACATTGATATCATCTAGTCTCATCGACGTCATGCAAATGCCTCAAGCCGGGCTGCGGCGACGTCGGCCAAGATCGAAATGGCCAGCGAAACGGCATCACGTGTCGGCCCAAATATACCGATAGGTGCTTTGATCCTGTTGAAACTCTCTGCGGGGACGCCATTGGACCGCAACCTTTCCACACGAAGGCGATGAGTACGCGTACTGCCGAGCGCCCCGATGTAAAACGCCGGCGATGAGAGCGCCTTATCCAGAACGTGCGTTTCCCGATCGAGATCATGATGCAGTAGAACAACCGCGGTAAACGGATCAATATTCAATTGCGCTTCCTGATCACCGCAAACGACTTGATAACCCGCAGCTTCTGCAAGGCGGCAGACCACCTCCACCTCCCCGGTCTGACCTGAAACGACCAGACGCGTCCTCGGGCGATAAACCGTCAGAAACTCGCCTCCTCGCCATCCGCATCTGGAAGGTATTCTGTCAGAGAGCGTAAGCTGCTGGGCCTCAGTGTCCAGGACAAGTCCGGCCGACTGCCGTTTGGAAATTGCCGCAAGTATTCCGGCAATAGGGTCAACGGCGCGCAGCACATGGATGGCCACCGTAATGCCTCCGCCGCAGGGCAGAGCGATGTCGAAAAACGGCGAGCCTTCACCAAATTTGACGATGCGGTCAACACCCTCAGCAATGGCTTCCAAAGCTTCTGCAGCAACCGCGGTTTCAACGCAGCCCCCTGAGACATAACCGCAATATCTGCCGTCGGCTGCAACCGCGACGTGCGCACCCAGTGCGCGAGCTGCACCTCCCCTGATTTCAACAAGAGTGGCAAGCGCCGCCCCGCCACACCGCATTGCTTCCACAGCGAACTGCAGAATCTCTGCAGGATCATCTCCGGCACGAGCTCTAACAGGTATAACTCTCGGCGTTGATGTGACATCACACAACATGTTGCCTCCGACACTTGACGCTTGTTCGGCCAACTCATCGAGTCCAATCATCCGAATTCGGGCAGCTTGCTTATCAGCTTATCCAGAGTGATGGGGTACTGCCGAACTCTGATGGCGGTAGCGTTATAGATAGCGTTAGCGATTGCCGCTGATACACCACACAGGCCAAGCTCCCCGATGCCTTTCGCTTTCATGGGTGATGAATATGGGTCCGTTTCATCCATGAAAATAACGTCCTGGTGTGGGATGTCTGCATGAACAGGCACCTCGTAGCCAGCGAGGTCATGATTGACGAAGAAACCGTGGCGGGTATCGACAGCGAGTTCCTCCGACAAGGCCGCTCCCGCTCCCATTGTCATTGCGCCAATGACTTGGCTTCGAGCCGTGATCGGGTTCAAGATACGGCCTGCTGCACAAACCGCGAGCATACGCCGGATCCGGGTTTCGCCGGTTGCGATATCCACGGCAACTTCAACGAAGTGACCACCGAAAGTCGATTGCTGGTGCGTCTCGGTTAACTTCCCCCATTCAATCGTGTCTTCGCCAACAAGCCCCTCAACTCCGGCAGCATCCGCCAGAGCTACCATCCGGTTGCCACTTCTCACCTGTCCGTTTTCGAAAACAACCTCAGAGGAATTGAAACCGAGTTTACTCGCAACCGCCTCTCGCAACTTTACACAGGCAGCGTATACGCCAGACGTTGCAGAGTTGGCACCAAATTGTCCACCTGACCCTGCCGACACTGGAAAGCGCGAATCCCCCAGCCGCACGTCGACACGCGTAACATCAACGCCAAGCATCTCTGCTGCGGTCTGCGCAATGATGGTATAACTTCCAGTTCCAATATCGGTCATATCGGTTTCCACGGCGATCATTCCGGTTTTATCGAGCATCACCCGAGCGCCGGAAGGCATGACAAGATTGTTGCGAAATGCCGCAGCAACTCCCTGCCCGATCATCCATGTACCTTCGCGCCGTTGAGCAGGTAGCATACGCTTTTTCCATCCGAATTCTCGGGCACCACGCCGTAGGCAGCCGACAAGGTCACGATGGGAAAATGGCCGTTTGGGATTTTCGGGGTCCACGAGTGTGTCGTTTAAAATACGAAACTCGATCGGATCCATGTCTAGCTTCTCAGCCATCTCATCCATTGCAATCTCGAGCGCCATCAATCCCGGAGCCTCGCCGGGTGCACGCATTGCATTGCCCTCAGGAAGATCAAGCGTCGCCAGTTTCGTCGCAGTCATCCGGTTTTCGCCTGCATAAAGAAGGCGTGTTTGCATGACGGCTGTTTCCGGTCCACCGCCTGGCAGATCGCCTGACCAGCTTTGGTGTGCGATTGCCGTGATCTTCCCGCTGTTTTCGGCGCCGATGCGAATTCGCTGAATTGTCGCTGGCCTGTGGGTGGTATTGTTTGCGATCATCGGGCGTGGAAGGGCAACTTTGACCGGGCGCCCCACTGCCTTTGCTGCAAGGCACGCGAGAACACAATCTACCCTGAGAAACAGTTTACCCCCAAAACCTCCGCCGATGAACGGCGACTTCAGATGAATTTTTTCTTTGTCTACTCCAAGCGTCATTGCCAGGTCAGATCGCCACCAATCGATCATTTGACTGGAAGTCCAAACGGTAAGATCATCGCCGTTCCACTGAGCGATAGATGCATGCGGCTCCATCATTGCGTGAGATTGGTCAGGCGTAAAATATTCCGCGTCCAGCGTCACCGGAGCAGTGGCAAACGCACGTTCAAAATGCCCGACAGATGTATCAGGCTCCACTGAGGGGTCTGGCGTGGTCGCATTTTCAATTTCAGATCTGAGGTCAAATCTGCCTTTTTCTGGCGCATACTCGACCTTGAGCAGGGCTGCGGCAGCACGCGCCTCCTCAAACGTGTCGGCAACCACCACCGCAATAGCCTGATGATAATGCTGAACTTCACGTCCACCAAACAGCTTCGCGGTATTGAGTTTGCCCTTGTTCAGCTCAGGTCGATCAAGTGTTGTAACGATGCCAAGAACGCCGGGGGCGGCTTCGGCGGCAGATGTGTCTATTGAGATGACATGGCCTTTGGCGATGGTGGAACCGACGGAATAGCCATAGGCATAAAGCAGGTCTGGATCTGACCACTCGTAAGCATAAACGGCACGCCCACTGGTTTTCAGCTCGCCATCGACACGGTGGACAGGTCGTCCAACCACTTTGAGCTGATCGATTGGGTTGATTGTTGCTGGCTTGTCAAATTGCATGACTTATCCCCTTGCCTCGGCCAGAACGGCCGCAATTGTCCGTTGGACCAGCTCGATCTTGAATTGGTTCTGATCTGTGGGACGGGCACCCGCCATGAGCATGGCGTTCACGGCACGTGATCCCTTTGAAATCTCCTCGTCGGCGGCTTCGATCCGCCATGGTTTGTGCGCTACGCCCCCAACGGCGATTGCGCCTTTTGCATTGGGTTGGATAATTGCAGCGACCGAGACCAGGGCAAAGGCGTAAGAGGCGCGATCACGAACCTTTCGGTAAATCTGGCGACCACCAACTGGTGGCGGCAATACGACGCCGGTAATCAACTCATCTCTGGCCAGTGCTGTGTCGATGTGGGGTTTATCTCCTGGCAGCCGATGGAAATCGGCTATTGGAATTGAGCGTTTCTGGCCATCAGGCTTCACGGTTTCAACCACGGCATCCAGAGCCCGCATCGCAACTGCCATGTCGCTTGGATGCGTCGCAATACAAGCCTCACTGACACCCACAACGCCAAGCTGGCGACTAATCCCGCCGATTGCAGAACAGCCACTTCCGGGACTACGTTTGTTGCAAGCTTGGGCAGGGTCGTAAAAATACGGGCAGCGTGTGCGCTGCATAAGATTGCCCGCGGTGGTGGCCTTGTTGCGCAACTGGCCAGAGGCTCCGGACAAAAGGGCGCGAGCCAACACGCCGTAGTCGCGCCGGACCGTGTCATCGGCAGCAAGATCGGTATTGCGCACGAGCGCCCCAATTCGAAGGCCACCGTCCGAGGTCTTTTCCACTTTGTCGAGACCGAGACCGTTCACATCGACGAGGTGGCTTGGGGTTTCGATTTCCAGCTTCATCAGATCCAAGAGATTGGTACCGCCGGCGATAAATTTTGCATCCGGATTATTTGACACCGCATCCGCAGCTGCCTGCGCAGATGAAACTCGTTCATACGAAAACGCTCTCATGCCGGCACCTCTGCAACTTCGTTGATCGCGTCAACAATGTTTGAGTAGGCTCCGCACCGACAGATATTGCCACTCATACGTTCCCGGATTTCCTCCGATCCTATAACAACCGGGTCTGTCAGGCTTTCGGTGACGTGGCTGGGGATATTTGACCTCATTTCTTCCAGCACCGCCACCGACGAACAGATTTGTCCGGGCGTACAGTAACCACACTGGAAACCGTCATGCTTGATGAATGCCGCCTGCATCGGATGAAGGTTGCCGGGGGCTCCCAATCCTTCGATCGTGGTGATTTTATCATTCTCATGCATCACCGCCAGCGTCAGGCAGGCGTTGATGCGACGCCCTCCTACGATCACCGTACAAGCGCCGCATTGGCCATGATCACAGCCTTTTTTTGTCCCAGTCAGGTGTAGATGTTCGCGCAATGCGTCGAGCAGTGTCGTTCGATTATCCAGTGTGAGATGAACGACGTTTTCGTTGACCTGGAAGGAAACCTCGGTTTTCGTTTGCAATATTCCCACTCCCTAAACGGGCGCGCCAAAGAAGTTGCCGCTGGCGCTGAAGTTCATGACCCTGGACAAAAGCAGTTGCGGTCCCGAAAGTTCCATGAAGCGCACGCTGCGCTTAAGCTATTTCAATGGCTAAGAAGCACCTCTTTGGCCGAGAGCGGCTGAAAGCCAAGGTCCATCACGCTTGGCGATGGAACAATCCAATACTCAAAGCAATTTAGCCCCGAAGATCAGTCTCAAAACTGACTGAAGTGTTTTGGAGGAAACATCACTATGATCTTTAACCAGCCTACATCCCCTGACGAACAAGATACTGGCACATTTCCCGACGGTCTGATCCGCTTCGACAAGCAGCAAATTGTACCAAGCAATCAGTTCAAGCGCCGCGAAACGGCACATGAGCGCGACTATGGAGAGCGTCGCACTATCAACACGCGCGCTGTCGGATTTGTTTGAAACCCGCCATGACTGTTAGATTACGGCTAGTCTCTCTCTGAATAGCAATTGCTCTTTCCGCGTGCCGACAAGTGCGGAGGAGCCCCCCACCCACGGACGTAAAACATGGCGGATTTCGATCTTTACTACTGGCCGGTTCCTTTTCGAGGACAATTCGTCAGAGGCATTCTGGCCCATGGAGGAAGCTCTTGGGATGAACATGATGCCAACGCCATTGAAGAAATGATGGGCCGTGACGTCGACAAGCAGCCGATTGGGTTTATGGGACCACCAGTTCTCATTGACCGAGACCGTGGATTTGCAATTTCTCAAATGCCGGCCATCGCGATGTATCTTGGAGAGCGTCTTGATCTTCTTCCCGCCACCCCAGAAGGTCGAGCCCTGACTACGAAAATCGTAAACGATGCTAATGACGTCCTTGATGAGCTCACCCTCGACGGCGGACGAGAAATGTGGACGATCGAAAAATGGGATAAATTTGTCCCCCGTTTACAGAGGTGGATCACTATTTTCGAGGACACTGGAACGCGAAATGGTCTTTCGGCTGGATCAGGGTTTATGCTTGGTACTGAAAATCCCGGTGTTGCTGATATCGTTACCTCCATCCTATGGATAACTGTCGCTGACCGATTTTCTGTCATAAGGCGTATAATCGAAGACACCTCGCCGACGATATGGTCACTTTCCAAACGAGTTGGAGATACCGCACGCCTGGCTGCGTTAAATCAAAAAAGTTTCCAGTATTATGGAAATGCCTATTGCGGCGGGGAGATCGAAAAATCTCTCCGCCATGTATTGGCCTAGTTAGCCAATAGAAAAGTCAGCGCCACAGGCAGTTGAGTGATACGATCACCCACATCCTGAAAAGCACAGCCCGTAACAGACACAAGATCGCCGGCATAGACAGGAGAAAAAACTCCCGTCTTTTGTCAACGATCAGACTCCTCCTCTTCTTTCAGAGGCACGGGGTTGGCCACGTATAATGCGCTCGCCTTCGACAAAGTAACCGTTAAATCTGCGTGATTGTAAGGTTTTGCGAGAATGAGCGCGTCATGCTGCTCCTTCACTGCCGTCGGATCGCCAGTCGCAAATACAATTGTTATGGATGGTCGTAGTTTCCGCGCCTCGCTTGCCAGCTCAACGCCTGACGCGCCCGGCAGATTGAGATCAGTGACCAGAATATCGACCGGCAACGTCTGCAGTGCCGTGAGGGCATCTTCAGCACTTGCGGCATCGACGACTATATAGCCAGCATCCTGCAACATTTCAGCTGTCGTCAGTCGGATCAGTCCATCGTCCTCGACCAGCAGCACCGTCTTTGCGTCAGCTGTAAGCCGAGCCGATGTGATTGGCGTGGCAATCTGCTCCACGGTATCTGAAACCGGTGTCGCCGTCTTCTCTATGGCCCGCTGTTTCTGGTTTGCCAATACATGGCGGAACTTCCGAGCGAGCGCCTCACGGGTATAAGGCTTGGACAGCAACTCGACCCCAGCATCAAGCTTGCCCCCATGCACGATCGAATTTTCCGTATAGCCTGATGTGAACAGTACGGCGATATGAGGCAGGCGTTCTTTGGCCTTGCGTGCCAGTTCCGGGCTTTTCAAGGTCCCGGGCATGACGACATCGGTGAACAGAAGGTCAATCGGTATTCCGCTGTCGATTACTGTCAAAGCACTCGCAGCGTCCACTGCTTTCAACGTGCGATATCCGAGGTCAGCCAACAGAGCTACTACCGTTTCCCGGACTTCCTCGTCATCCTCAACAACAAGAACGGTCTCCGTTCCACCGGTGATCGGACCATTGTCGACGACAACCTCGATATCCTCGGCTTCCAGTGCTCGAGGCAGGTAAAGTTTGATCGTCGTGCCGTGGCCTACTTCGGAATAGATTTTGACATGGCCGCCCGACTGTTTGACGAAGCCATAGACCATGGAGAGGCCAAGCCCCGACCCCTTTCCCTCTCCTTTGGTGGAGAAAAACGGCTCAAAAACCTTGTCAATGATGTCTGGCGCCATCCCGCTGCCAGTGTCTGTCACAGCCATCATAACATACTGGCCGGGGGAAACTTCGTCGTGACTGCGTGCATAAGCGTCGTCAAGATGTGCATTGCACAGCTCGATCGTCAGTTTACCTGTTCCCTGCATCGCATCGCGAGCGTTAATCGCCAGATTGAGAAGGGCATTTTCGATCTGGTTGGGGTCGATAAAGGTATTCCACAGACCGCCTGCGACAACGGTTTCAACCTCGATAGCCTCCCCGATCGCCCGGCGGATGATGTCATCCATATCACGCACAAAACGACTGACGTTCACAACCTTGGGCTCAAGTGCCTGTCGTCGACCAAACGCAAGAAGTTGGCTGGCGAGCTTCGATCCGCGACTAACACCCGCCAATGCATTCGAGATCCGCATTTCGGCACGTTCGTTGCCGACAACTTCTTTCGACAAGAGCTGGAGATTGCCAGACACGACCTGAAGAAGGTTGTTGAAATCATGCGCAACTCCACCCGTCAGCTTGCCCACTGTCTCCATCTTCTGCGCCTGGGCGAGTTTGGTCTCCGCTTGCCGCCTTTCGGAAATCTCTGCGATCACCCTTGTTTCAAGAGTATCGTTCAGTTGTCGAAGCTGCTCTTCAGCTCGCTCCCGATGTCGAATCTGACGCGACAGGTTTTCTGCCTGTTCACGGAGTGCGCTTTCGGCAGCTCTTTGATGAGTGATGTCCGTATGGACGCCGACCCATTCGACAATTCTGCCAGACGAGCCTAACAAAGGCAGTCCTCTGATTGCGAATTGCCGCCATTCGCCGTCATGCCGACGCACGCGATGCTCATGCACGTACATGGATTTGGTGGCTACCGCATTATTCCATGACACGGTCGACGCTTCTCGATCGTCTGGATGAACGGCATTTACCCAGCCAAACCCTTGGTATTCATCAAAGCTCTGACCTGTCAGTGCCGCCCAACCCGGTTGTTCGCCGACCATTTGCCCATCAGCGGAATTGGTCCAAAGGACTCCATGAACCGCATCCATGGCAGTTCGGAAACGGCTATTGCTGATTTCGAGTTCGGCCTCGCGTACCGCACGTTCCTCAATATCAATGCCAAGGATATGCACGCCTGGTATCGAACCGTCAGGCTCGACATGAGGAACATACCGGATTTCCAGCCGTCGGGGCGCACCTCCGCCATATGGCATATCTGCTTCTGCAATACATGCCTCTCCGGCGAGAGCGCGATCAAGGTCCGGGCGGCGATTGGAATAGGCCTCATCACCGACAACTTCCGACACATGTCGCCCCACCATATCGGCAGGTTTTGACCCAAACCAGCTGTCGTAAGCCGCGTTTGCGAAACGATAGACATGGTCCCGGTCCACATAGGCAATCAGCATGGGAATAGCGTCAGTCACGCGACGAAGTTCTGCTTCATTTGCCGCAATCTTGGCTTTCATCGCAGAGCGATCGCTGTTGTCAACGACTGTACACAGCACGCCACCAACCGACCCATCCGCTTCGTAAACTGGCGTGTAAAAGAGATCGAAAATAAATGTTTTCGGAATGCCTTCTCGGACGAGTTCCATGGGCTGGTCACGGTAGGAACGGAGTTCCCCGCGAAAGCCGGCTTCAAGCATTTCCCTGTTCCAGTCCCATATCTCAGGCCATATGCCGGGGACGGTTCCACCCAGAGCATGTGGATGGTTGGCACCGGCTATCTCTGCGTAACGATCATTGTAGATCATCACGTGGCTCTCACCCCACATTAAAACTTTTGCCACGGGTGAATTCACGACATTTGCAACGGTGGTCCGCAGTTCAGCAGACCATGTCTGAACAGCTCCAAGCGCCGTTGATGCCCAATCAAACTCGCGGATCAGCTGGCCACACTCCCCGCCGCCGATTGGCCAGTCTATTGTGCTAACTGGCTTTGCTTGAACTGGTGCAGCACGTAGGGTTTGAAGAGCCGCGCAAACCACTTCGCTTGCGTTGGCATACTCCCCTTTTTGAAGGCATTCATCAATGAACGCCTCGAACTCGGAGGTCAGCAAAATGTCGTATGAGAATTTATTGGCCATGAGCTTTCGTCGCAGTTGGATGGTGGTGTGTCAATAACCACCGGACACGAGAAAATGCCAGCCGGATTTATTTCATACCTTGTCTGGCGTTGCGCATCCAAACACTCAGTTCGGAAAGGTCGTAGGGCTTTTCAAAAAACTTGACGCTACCTGGCAGAGCAGACTGTGATGGCCGAACCATGCCAGAAGTCATAACCACGCTCATCGAGGGCCATCGCTGCCGGACGAGCCCTGCCAGTTCCATTCCGTCGATTGAACCAGGCATGTTCACATCGGTAAACACGACCTCAATATCTTCGCGATGCTCGAGTATTGAAATTGCTTCGTCAGCATTCGCAGCTTCAATGGTCACAAACTGATCTTCAGACAGATAATCTGCGACATCCATGCGTATAAATGCCTCGTCCTCGACGATGAGAACCGTGATGGGGGGAGAGATCGCTTCTTTCAAATCTTGCATCCGTACCAGTTCTTTTCTCGAAAATCGCGATTCCAAGACATGACTGCGATTTGATCGCTTGCCACAACGTGGAAGCACACGAATGGTTCCAGCCCTTTTTTGATTAAGCAATCAATATTCAAAAACCGTTGATGTTGCCAACCAGGCTCGTCGATGTTTGCGGCACGAAAGCGCGATGTCGTAGCAGGTGAGCCACTGGGTCCCTTCGAGTTTTTGATCGTTGATAATGGTAGCACTATTAAACAGTGTTAGTGCACACCATGTCACGACAACTCCAGTGAACAATACTTGCAACGATCGGGACTGGTGGAAACATCTGCCCGTGTCGATAACCGCGTTCTCCACACCATTTGCGATTATTCTATATCCCGTCTTGGAGAAACGGACATGCAGGCGACTACGCTTACCTGATCAACAAGCAGCTTTCAGTCGTCTCCACGAAGAGCATTGATGTAATGTTAAGTGGTACTCCCTCGTCCACCTTCCAAACGCAGAAGCCAAGAGAATTGGCCATGTTGGCACACAAGCCTCCTATCTTCGTCAAGCGAATGGTTTACGGTGCCCAGTTGTCTTCGGGCCCCGTGTTCACGCAGTTGCTATCGATGTTTATATGCATGACAGGTCCGTCATTTGGCAGTCTCTTGCTTCATCTCGGCTATGCTTCGGTCTCGGGCCAGCAAGCGGCCGTTCAAGCCGACATAGGCGACGAGGCCGATAACCAGTCCCCAGAATGCGCCGCCAATCCCAAGCAGATTGATGTTCGCCGCCGACGCGAGGAAGGTTATGAGTGCTGCCTCACGAGTGACGGGGTTTGCCAGGGCGGCAGCAAGGCTGTTACCAATGGTACCTAGCAAGGCAAGCCCTGCCAGCGCGGTAATGAAGGTCGAGGGAAACGCCATGAAAACGGCCGCCAGCGTCACACCAAACACGCCGACCAGCAAGTAGAAAAAGCCCGCAGCAATACCGGCGATCCAGCGCCTTGAAGGGTCTTCATGGGCCTCCCGTCCTGTTGCGATGGCGGCGGTGATCGCGGCGATGTTGAACGCATGCGATCCGAACGGAGCCATAATGAGCGAGCCAAAGCCGGTCACCGCGATGATGGGATTGGCACTCGTCCTGAAACCATCACTCCTTAAAACAAGCATTCCCGGCATGTATTGACCTGTCAGAGTAATGAGAAACAGTGGCAGCGCAACGCTTAACAATGAATTCAGAGAAAAGACCGGCATGGTCAAGACAGGTGCAGCGAACTGAAGCTGCAGCCCGGACACATCAACTCGCCCCAGCATGACCAGCAACCCAAGCCCCAGACCGAGAATACCGACAACTGCATATCGAGCAGAAAACCTCTTCAGCAGGACGTAGGCGACAATAAGAAGACCGACCAGTAGTGGGTCGACTGTTACACCGGCGAAGGCACCAATGCCGAATTGAAGAAGAATGCCGGCGAGCAGGCCCGATGCGATACCAGGCGGGATCAGGCGGACGATTCTCTCAAAGCCGCCCGAAAGCCCCAGCAGGACAAACGCAGCCGCCGATACGATATAGGCGCCGACCGCTTCGGCATAAGGGGTTGTACCGAGTGCCGTCACAAGGAACGCCGCAGCCGGCGTAGACCATGCGGTGATGATGGGCTCACGGTAGCGCCAACTGAGGATCACCCCCGTCACACCAACGCCGATCGAAACCGACCAGACCCAGGATGCGGTGAGGTCGGGTGTGAGACCCGCGACGCGCGCGGCTTGAAATACCAGAATGAAAGTCCCTCCGTAATTAACGATGACGGAGATCAGTCCCGCAACGATCGGGTGCACGAGATCGGATATGTATGTGAGATATGGTGATTTCAGACGAGTGGACATGGATTTTTGATGTTCCTTCAATCGCGGCATTCGCAATTCTTCTGCTTGACTTCTAGGTGAAAAATGGACGGATATTCCCATCCATTTATCGAGAGAGATGCAGACCAATTGTTCAGGCATTCACAACTGGAAACCGTACAGGCTTGGCTGGCCCATCCCGGCCATGCCGCGATGCCTATTCATGCCAGGATACAACGGGCAATCCGCCAAATGATCATCGACGGGGCACTTCGCGCTGGCAAACCGCTGCCCGCCTCGCGGTCGCTCGCCCGATCACTTGGTGTTTCACGAGATACTATCGAATCGGCCTATGCCCAGCTTCATGCAGAAGGTTTTATCGAGCGGCGTGTGGGCAGCGGCAGCTTCGTCTCGGCGATGACTGAGTTTGCACAGCAGCACCGGCTCAAGCAGCGTGGCACTCTATCGCGCAATCAGGCCCCTGACCTGAGCAAGCGTGGAGCGGCCATGTCGCACAGCGGTGGCGTGCGAGAGATTCTGGCGCCTCGCCCTTTTGCGCACGGTGTTCCAGAAACACGCAATTTTCCGCTGCAGCTCTGGGAACGACTGGAGCGGCAGGTGTTGAAAGAGCATGGCACCAGTGCACTTCTCCACAGCGACCCGCAGGGAACGGAACCCTTGCGACGCGCCATCGCCGATTATGTAAATCTCGAACGAGGTGCTTGCGCGACAGCCGACCGAGTACTGGTACTGACCAGTTCGCAACAAGCGATGACGCTCTGCGCAAACATGCTGTTTGATTCTGGCGACCGAATATTCATTGAAGATCCGGCCTATTATGGTGCGCGAAAGGCGTTTGACGCCGCAGGTCTTGAATGTATTCCGGTCAGCGTTGATCATCACGGGATCGTTGTCGACCAGATCAAGGCTGAGCCCCGCAAGGTCAAAGCGGTATTCCTGACCCCGTCCCATCAGTTCCCGACCGGTGCCACGCTTTCTCTGGACCGTCGCCTGGCCTTGATCGACTGGGCCGCCCGGCAACAGGCATGGATCATCGAAGATGATTACGACAGCGAGTTTCACTATGCCGGGAAGCCAACCGCGTGTGTGCAGGGTTTGGATCCTCATGACCGGACAATCTACATTGGCACCTTCACAAAGGCACTCTTCCCGGGATTGCGCATTGGTTACGCCATCCTTCCATCGCAACTCGTCAAGCCGATGACCGTAGGGCGCACCCTTCTGGACGGTCATACCGCTTCCATAGCGCAACTGACGCTAGCCCGTTTCATGGAAGGTGGACATTTTGGCTCGCACGTACGTGTCATGCGCAGCATGTATGCACAGCGGCTGGACGTCGCTTCGCAACTGGTTCGCAGACATCTTTCGGATTTTGTTGAACCGCAACCACCCGCCGGTGGCTTGCAAATGCCTTGTCGTCTCATCGGCGACCTTTCAGAGCAGGCTGCCGTCAACGCCGCGCGGCGCATGGGAGTGGAACTTCTGGGGCTGTCTGCGCTTTATGCCACCGGAGACGCCAAGCCCGGGTTACTGATGGGCTTTGCCGCCTATACACCGCATGAAATTGAAATTGCCGTCAGGAAGCTGTCTATTGCATTCAGATCGCTCAACCCTTCATAGCGGCGCTTTCGCCAAACTGGTGGCCCTCCGATGTTTTGGAAACTGGCACATTATGGGCGAGTGCGGAGTATTTAACCTGCTTGCACTTCAAAAACCATTCTGGGATCTGTGGTATCTGAGAAAAGTACATAATCAGCATTTCGGCATTTGAAAGCATAACGGCATGGGATCCGAAAGTGTTCGACCACACATCATAATCACCCCACACAATCGATGACCTCACATTTGTCACTTTTCAATCCACCCAGATCCGTTGAACCCTCCCATGTCACGCGCTCTTTACCGGAAGAAATCCATGCGCTGCAGCGCAACACGTTCGAGTATTTCTGGTCGGGTAGTCAGCCCAACACGGGTTTTCCGCGCGATCGGCTGCGATCGGATGGAAAGCCCATCCACGAGATCGCCTCTATCAGCGGGATCGGTTTTGCATTTATTGCAATCGTCGTTGGCGCGTATCGATCCTGGATCACTGCTGCCGATGCCTTGGAGCGGGCAAACAAGATCTTGTCATCGCTTGGGAAGGTAAAGCGTTACCATGGCGCCTTTCCTCACTTTGTGAATGCCGAGACATGCGAATTGATACCATTTGCGAAATTTGATGACGGTGGCGATCTCGTTGAAACCGCTTTCCTCATGCAGGGTCTTATCTGCTCACGTGAATTTTTTTCAGGATCGACGCCCGCTGAACGCAAACTACAGTCCGCAGTTGACGAGTTCGTGCAGGCTGTGGAGTGGGACTGGTATACAAAGGGAGAATCCGGGCCTTTATGGTGGCACTGGAGCACTCGCCACGCCTGGGCTCGTAATCTGCCTATACAGGGCTGGAATGAGGCTCTGAGCTGTTACGTCCTTGCTGCCGGCTCCTGCAAATATGGGATTGATCCCGCCTGCTATCATTCAGGGTGGGCACGAGATGGAGCAATATTGAATGGCAACGAATACCTAGGCGTTCGCCTACCGCTTGGCGACCCTTTTGGCGGTCCGCTTTTTTTATCCCAATATTCATTTTGCGCCTTAGATCCAAGGGGTCTGGGAGACCGCTATTGCAGTGATTATTGGATACAAATCCATGCACATGCCAAAATCAATTATCTGCATTGTCGATCGCGATACAAAGATGCCGAAGGATGGGGATTGTCTGCGTGTGACGGCCCGAGAGGTTACTTGGTCAATTCGCCTGTCAATGACAGCGGGGTAATTGCACCGACAGCCGCCCTCTCCAGTATTCCGTTTTTGCCAACGGAAGCAATCGAGGCCGCACATCAATTTCTGTATTGGAGAGGCGGACGCCTTGAAGGCCGCTATGGCCTCATGGACTCCTTCAAGCCGTCTACGGGATGGATGTCCAAAACTCATCTTGCCATTAATCAGGGACCGATCATTGCGATGATAGAAAACCATCGCAGCGGCTTGCTTTGGGACTTGTTTATGGGCGCCCCTGAAACGAAATCTGGTTTGAAACGGCTGGGCTTTAACAGCCATGGACAACAGCCCACGACTTAAACATGCGGAGCCATGTTTGCTGTGACTGACGCTCTGTTATCGTTGCGCAGTACGACGCAGGTGCCCGCGAACATGATCCACAAGAGGTGTTAAGACCGAGCAAAAAACTTAAATGTCCAAGCCTCGCGGCTGCAGGCATTGGCCTTGGAAAGGCCTTGAAATAGCGACTCTGGCAGACACTCACCCGCCCGAAACTGCGACACGATTGTGCCGAGGTGAAAAGGAGATTATTCACCGATTTTTTCTTGAGATGACACCATTCGAGCATCCGGTCGATGAGAGGCAGCACAGGTATCACCGCCTAGTAGCCTCAACTCGGCAGTATCTTGTTCCTCGGGCAGTGATCAAGCGCGCCTTTCCTTTTCTACCACGAGTTCCCATAGCGACCTTCGTGCAAAACACTTGTCAGCGGAAAGACGGGCTCGGGGAAGAACACCACTATGCGACCGAATGCGGTGCCCTGCACGTTTATTCGCAGTGAAGGAACGATATGTGTGCAATGGCGTTTGCGATTGCCGCATCACGTGGCAAGGAGTACGTCTTATGACTGACGTTCGCAAACCTGATCGGAAGAAAGATCAGAAATCGGACCAGCGCTCCCAGACAGCTAATCCATCTAACAAAGACCACGACCAAAAATCCGGTGGATCAAAGTCTGGCGAAAAGAAGAGTGGCTCTGGCGACCGGTAGGCCCCGGTGTCGGCTGGGTACAACCCCAGCCGGAATGTCTTTTTCATACTGATGTTGGTAGATCACCAGTCACCGGAGTAAAACGAAGTTTGCCAATCCGATGATAGGGAAACGGGATAACATGCGCTATTATCCCAAGACGTTTTTGTTCACTGCTGGCTCGTTTTTGAGCATCTCTTTTGTTCCGATAGCCAAACATCAGTGTTTCGAAGCCATCGACAACTTCAACCATCCAGGCATCGTGAGATTTATAGAGAACCACGCTGGAATTCACACGTATACGCGTTACCATTTGTCCGTCCTTTTGTGAGAAAAGGCGAGACAATGCTCCCGCAGTCGGCAACGTCCTGATGAATTTGCTGTCGATCGCAAGAGTATACACATTCTCACTCCGATAACCAATCCGATGGCTCTTACAACAAATCACTAATCCTGAGGTGTCGTTGTTATTTTTGCAGTACCAATCAAAACCAGTGGAGGACCTCCATGCGCGCTTATATAATTGGCAGTATAGTCATCTGGTGCGGGGTGTTTCTGACTTGGTACTGCTTGACAGTCTTTACACGCCGGGACAGCCCCCAGGAGGCGGCTTCCCCTGCGGTTGCAATCCTGTCCGCCTCACAGTGCAAAGCTGCAGTTGAGACGCTTTTTTCGATGACCGACAAACTGTTGCAAGCCGGCGGCCCGGAAGTCCCCGCAAAGTTACGTCGAAACATCGAATCTTGCATTTCGTCGGATCCTGTCACCCGCGACAAAATCACTGCAACACAACTCATCCGGCTTTTCCCGTGAGATATACTGCACACAGTCAAAGCTGCGCCTTCCCTTAAGTCATCATCGGATAAGCCAAGATAGACAATGATTGAAACATATGCCCACCCGCGTCCACACGGTGTGCTGACACGTCGTTTACATCATACGTGATGGCTTGATGGCTTGGTATCTCGCCCAGACATTCACGAAGAGCACTCATTCCGGTCCCATGGCCGAGGAAATGAGCGCCAAGTGAAGGTCAGCCAATCTAAGTTAAGTGAGATCGCTGATTGTCAGAACGTTCAAATTGCGCCCGTATTTCGCATATACTTTTTTGGCCGCCTCATGGATGGGCTTGAGCATTGTGTCAAAACTCGAGAGATACTGGGCTTCCGACATTCGCGTTCTATGTGTCGTGCCCTTGGCCAAAGCCTCAGCTTCAACAAAAAAACGAATTTCGAACATGCCATCATAGCCGAGAAACCGCACGGCGTTTCGCACGTCATCGAAGCTGCGCGCACGGTTGGGAAAAGCCAGTGTCATGATTGACACCTGCTGCGCTCTTGTCTGAGGGTAGCGTTGCGTCGATTGAGTGACAACATGCCGTCAGTCGCCTCAGATATGCTCAAGTCAATGAGCGTGCAGTCCCCTATTCGTACCGGCACTCCCGTGAACACATGGTAGATCGTCCATGAGCGATCTCTCTCAATCCTTCTGCCGTATTGGCTATCAGGTGTATCCTTGACGCAGGCCCCACCCTCGTTTTCCCAACGCTCTACGCTCAGTGCTTGACGTCTGTGTTTGCCGTTCGTGTTCATGGTTTTGGCCTTTCGTTGCAGTTCGAACAAATTCGTCCGCGTAGAGCCAGTTTTCAGCATGAGCGCGCGTACTGGAGAAAGTCCAGCACAAGACGAGCCGATAAAAAAAGCAGATCAAAAGCGCGTGTAATTCATACAATGCGGCTGTAATGGAAAGAAGTTCCGGCGAGATATCACAAGACACGCCGGTATGTTTTCCAATCATGCGCCCTGATTGCGCACAAAACAAGGCCGTATTGAAAGTATTTGGCACCAACCGCTTGCGATCATTGGCCATTTCGTCGGGAACAATCTCTTCCAGTTCAGCCCCCGTGCAGCAAAAACTTCGGTAACACCAGCGCTCTGGGGCGCAAAAGAGTTCTTCAATCACTTACGCAGATCGCCACTTTTGCGCGAGCAAAATAACGACCAAAAACTTTTGGTTGACAATTATTGCAAGACACTTTACGAAGTGTGATCGAGTTTGCTTGCTTAGCTTTGATTATCTCGCGATTGGCACCGCGGTCTGAACGAACCTCTCCTTTCAAAATCGTTATCATCATATACGGCAATGAGTGCTGTGTTTTCTTTATCGTTATGAAAGGGTTCATCATGAACACTGGCACAGTAAAATGGTTCAATTCCACAAAAGGCTTTGGCTTCATACAGCCTGACAATGGGTCCGCAGATGCTTTTGTGCATATCTCCGCCGTTGAGCGCGCTGGGATGCGGGACCTCGTCGAAGGCCAGAAGATCGGCTTTGATCTGGAGCGGGACAGCAAGTCCGGAAAAATGTCGGCCTGTAATCTCCAGTCAGCCTGAGGAGATTGTGCTTTCCCTTGACCACGGATGTAATGGCACGGCTGAAAGCACGTCACCTTTTTATAACGGCAGGTAAATCACCTAGCCCTTTAGCTCGGCCTCGTTGGCCAACTTTGCAACAGGAATTCAAATGACCGAAAAGTACAGCATTTCCCGACAGAAAGCGGAAATTGCTTTCAACGATATCCAAACGCCCTTCTTCGGGAAGGAAAAAGCGTTTGATGAGCTTGAGGCAATAACGCAGAACCGCGAAGCAAAGACTTTGCGGCTCAGGCAAGCACGCCTTGAAAAAGAGCATTCTGATCGTGTCTCTGCGACATCAGCTCTTGTCGCGAAACGCAAACGCACAACTTAAATGTGATAAGGCTCGAACCGCCAAGAACGCATTCGATGGCCACAGCTTAATGCGCTTCCGACACTGAGCACACCAAAGCCGCGAGGCGACACGGCGGTCGTCCCCGATGGAACGTCCCTTACTTGAGTGCGTTGCAATTGAACGGCTTGATGCCTTTCACTAGGAACACCTCTATGAAAATACGTGCCGGCTTTAATATCGGTTATCAGTGCGAGCATGAGACGGCGATGCTGCTTGTCCTCAATATTCACCCCAGCCGGCGCGCCGACCTACTTACTGAACAAACGCTCACCTTTGATCGGCCGATTGAGGCTTGGGGTTATCTCGACATATTCGGTAATGTCTGCAGTCGCATATCTGCTCCATCCGGCCTTACGACGATTTCTACCAAGTTCGATATATATGACAGTGGCCTGCCAGATCCGGTTCCCGAAAATGCCTTTCAGCACGACATAAAGGATTTACCAGATGAGGTGCTGGTTTTCCTGCTAGGCAGCCGCTACTGTGACACCGACAGATTGGCAGACTTCGCCTGGGAGACATTTTCCGGTACCCCGCTCGGCTGGCAACGCGTGAGAGCAATTGTTGATTTTGTCCACGAGCACATAACCTTCGATTATGATAGAGCAGATCCCCTCAGAACAGCTCACGGAGGGTTCACTGACGGAAAAGGTGTGTGCCGGGACTTTGCCCATCTGGCAATTACGCTATGTCGTTGCATGAATATCCCTGCACGTTACTGCACTGGATACCTCGGAGATATCGGCGTTCCCAAGAACCCGCACCCGATGGATTTCAGCGCATGGTTCGAGGTCTACCTGAGTGGACGGTGGTACACGGTCGATGCCCGCCACAATACACCACGCGTAGGACGGATACTGATGGCGGTTGGGCGGGATGCGACCGACGTTGCACTATCGACCGCTTTTGGCCCCGCGATTTTGACGAGCTTCGAGGTTTTTACAGACGAACTTCCGTCATGACCGAAGCCAATTGAAACAGAGTGCACCGCGTTGTTCGGAATCACGACACTGCTATAGTACTACCAAAATCTGTACTTTCTGAAGAGAAAGCTAGGTTCGGCTAGCCAACAAAGGCACACATGTCTATTCAACGAACAAGCTTCTACATCTTGCTGGCGGTAGTGACGATCGCGTTTTTCTGGCTTTTGTTGCCATATTACAGTGCCGTGCTGTGGGCAGTTATTCTCGCCATCATATTCTTTCCGGTACACAGGCGGGTCGAGCATGCATTAAAAGGGAGAAGCGGGATAGCGTCGATGCTAACCGTATTGTTGTGCGTTTTTCTCGTCATCCTGCCCTCCATGATTATCTTGGGGTCGCTCATTCGCGAAGGCTCCAGCCTTTACCAACGGATAAACAACAACGAGATTGATTTTAGCGCCTACGCCACGCGCATCGAGGAGGCTTTGCCCGCATTTGCCAACGACTGGCTAAGATCAATTAGGCTGGATGGCTTCACAGATTTGCGGGAGAGTGTCTCTGCTGCCTTTATGCAAGCAGGACAGTCGATCGCCGGAACAGTACTCAGTCTGGGCCAGAACACACTGCAGTTTTTTATTAGTTTCGGCATAATGCTCTACCTCATGTATTTTTTGTTCAGGGATGGTGCGGCACTTGCCAGAACAATCCAACAAGCAATTCCATTGAGCGATGACTACACGCGCCAATTCGTCGATAAATTCGCAGCGGTTGTGCGCGCTACCGTGAAGGGTAACGTCATCATCGCGATCATTCAGGGAACGATCGGGGGTATTGCTTTCCTATTTCTTGGTATCGAAGCTCCTTTATTGTGGGGCGTGGTGATGACCTTTCTGTCAATGCTGCCGGCCGTTGGAGCAGCTCTTGTCTGGGGACCAGCTGCCATCTGGCTTTTCCTCACCGGAGCATGGTTGAAGGGGCTCGCCATGGTACTCACCGGAGTGCTGGTGATAGGGCTGATCGATAACCTCTTGCGACCATTGCTGGTAGGGAAAAGCACCCGGTTACCAGACTACATTGTTCTGGTTTCCACTGTCGGCGGTATTTCACTTTTCGGAATTAACGGATTTGTCATCGGGCCGCTCATTGCCGCCCTGTTTATGTCAGCATGGTCACTTTTTGGCCGACAACAGAATGCCAAAAAAACTGAAGCAGCCGACGAAGTGATCATGTAGGGCCGCAAGCGACTGGCTCGCCTTTTTGCATCTCGGTTGTGCGATCTGAGTTTGACGACAGACGATTTAATTGAACGAAGACGACAATTTGGAACACAACAGCAAGAAATCGTGTTGAACCGACGAATGGTGCGTTAATGCACGCGCTTTGTACTTGAGGCCGATAGCCGCGGCAAACTACTCCAAAAAATATTAGCTTCACTGCCTATTTGTAGGGCTACCGGGCGACCGAGAGTGAAAACCGTATTCACCGTCGAAGGAAACTATAATGACCGATAACAAAGAGTTTTCAATCAGCAGTAATGGTGATCGTTGGTCGCTTGAGACAAATGACGGAGACATAGTCGTCCTGCATACCGCCAATAAGCCTTCCGGAGGTCAGCAGACCCGCAAGGCTCTGTCTGATTTCCTTGAAGAGAGTGTTGGCAAACCTGAGCACACAGCGCTTCTTCAAATTTTGGGGCAATCCAAAAACGAGATGAACGACCAACTGGGAAATGAAGTCGCAGATCCGTCTGTTTTCGATCAAAGGATGATCGGAAAAGAATGAGGCCGTTCGTGAACTCAAGTGTCGTCACACTCTGACAACGCAAACGCAGACATCATAAACCTCACCGCCAGATAGGATCTCATAGGGCGAAGCTGCGTCTATGGCATGGTTGGTCATATACACACCGTCTCCGACAATACTTCCCTATGATCTGCACAACCTCTGAGACATTACTCCGGCCGTATCATCGATAAGAACCTGAATACGTGCGCCTGTCGTCACAGCGTTCTCTCCTTCTTTTACGGGTCAGTAATTGGGTGGAACGCAGTGCCCTTCAAAGCCGTTCTATCCGCCGATACTTCAAAGACTTTCAGACATATTGATTACAGTTCGGGAATTCGTCGTGAGTAACATCCGCGCGTCAAAATATTTCGTAGTAGACATGATTGCCTGGAAAACCAGACGCTGGAAAGATCAAAACCTATGAAGCCTTTTGTCATAAACCCTCCAGTCTTTTATGGGTCACTCTTCATCATCGGTATCTTTCTCGCCATCGGTGTCTTTATGCCGGGAGAGGCCGGGTTGCTGTTCAGTGCGGTGCAAAAGTCAATTTTGAGCGCTTTTGGATGGTTTTACCTTCTTGCAGTTGCAATATTTCTGCTTTCTGTGCTGGTGCTGGCATTCGGACGTTTCGGGCAGCTGAAACTCGGTCCTGACGATTCAGTTCCTGATTTTCGTTTCACCTCATGGGTGGCCATGCTGTTTGCAGCCGGGATGGGCATCGGCCTCATGTTCTATGCGGTAGGTGAACCTATGACGCATTACATGGCACCTCCCACAGCAGAACCACGTTCGATTGAAGCGATGCGGGAAGCGATGACAGTGACGTTCTTCCACTGGGGAATTCACGCCTGGGCCATCTACGCTGTCGTGGGTCTGTCTCTAGCTTATTTTGGCTACCGCTATAACTTGCCACTCACGATCCGTTCCGGCCTCTATCCCCTCCTCAAAAATCGTATAGATGGGCCAATCGGGCATGCTGTAGATATTTTTGCAATTGTGGGAACAATGTTTGGCATAGCAACCTCTCTTGGAGTAGGCGTTGCGCAAATCAATGCGGGGCTAAATCACCTGCTGGGCATCCCTATTGGCACAGAGATTCAGCTGCCTTTGATCGCCGCTGTGACCGTGGTTGCGACCTTGTCAGTGGTCTCTGGCCTCGACAAGGGTGTGCGGATCCTTTCAGAAACCAACCTGCTACTTGCAATACTGCTGATGATCTTCGTGCTGATCGTCGGACCAACTGGCCAGATTTTCAGGGACTTCGTGCAGAACCTCTGAATGTATCTGGACACGATCGTTTTACGCAGCTTCAACATATATGCCTACAAACCCACCCCATGGATCGACATTTGGACATTGTTCTACTGGGCTTGGTGGATTTCGTGGTCGCCATTTGTTGGCATGTTCATCGCCCGCATATCGCGAGGTCGCACTGTGCGCGAATTCGTGATCGCGGTGCTTTTCATACCGGCCGGCTTCACGTTTTTCTGGATGACGGTGTTCGGCAATACAGCGATGTTTATCGATACCGGTGTGGCATCTGGCGCCTTGGGCGATGCTGTGGCCAATGATATGTCGGTCGCGCTTTTCCGGTTTTTCGAATATCTCCCCCTTCCCGCTATCACCTCAACCCTGGCGGTCGTTCTGGTTTCGATCTTCTTTGTCACGTCCGCAGATTCTGGTGCACTTGTCGTCGACGCAATAGCAGCAGGCGGCGAAACCACCACAACCACGGGGCAACGCGTCTTCTGGTGTATGATGGAGGGATTGGTAGCGGGTTGCCTGCTTCTGGCCGGCGGCCTTGCGACTTTGCAGTCCGTTACAGTTGCGAGCGCGCTACCCTTTACAGTGGTGATGCTCGCTCTGGTATGGTCCCTGTTTAGGGGTATGAGGGAAGATCTCGCACAGCGGGAGGCTCATCAAGGCCAGAGTGTCCTTCCACCGGCGCAGCCTGCCAGCGGACAAACATGGCAACGTCGTCTTGGTTTAATGTTGACTGCAGCAACAGAACAAGACGTTCGCCGCTTCATGGAAACGAATGTGCGGCCTGCCCTTGTGCAGATGGCGGAAGAACTCACGGCGCAGGGCAGAATTTCAGAGATTTTGACAGAAGACGACGATGCAATTGTCCTTCGATCACCAGCTGAAGGCGTGCGCGACTTCGTATATGGCGTGTCCCTGACGAGCCACCGTGTTGCAAGTTTCACAACGATACGTGCAGGACAGCCCGAGCTCAGATACGAGGCAAGGACTTATTTTTCGAGTGGTAACCGGGGGTACGATTTGATGGGAATGTCACGAGATCAAATTCTAGCCGATGTGCTTATCCAATTTGAACGATACCTGCATCTGGTAAACTCTCCCGATATGCAGCTTGTCCACGGTGCCCCGGAACATCCCTCGGGAGTTTGATACAATCTCACAATGCAGGAGATCAACGACAGGGTTTTCCAAAAACATCCAGTTCCTCTATAGACCAACGGTCCCATATGCTGATCGAAACTGGCATGCTGTTGTTGAAGCGACAACTAGCTCAGCCGTACAAGTGACTTTGACCCCACAGGGCCCATTTCAGGTGATCAGGATAGCGCGAAAATCGTTGACGTTAACACCGGTTGGCCCACAGACGAACAAATCCCCGGCCAGGGAGAAAGCCGAATAACTGTCGTTGGCGGCAAGCAGGGCCTGCCCATCAATGTGTTTCGCGCGAAAGCGCTCCATACTGGTTCCGTCGACAAATGCTCCAGCATTGTTTTGCGAACCATCGATGCCATCAGTATCAGCTGCTAGGGCGTGCACCTCTAAACCGTCGATGGAAAGCGCCAGCGAGAGAGCAAATTCGCCATTGCGCCCTCCCCTGCCACCTTTAGATTTTAATGTCACGGTAGTTTCTCCGCCTGAAAGCAGCAGGCAAGGTTTTGCAAATGGACTGTCACGTGTGGCAATTTCACGGGCTATGGCAGCGTGGACGCGCGCAACATCCCGCGCCTCGCCTTCGATGGCATCGGACAATATCACCGCGTTGACACCACCATGCTGTGCAAATTCTGCGGCAGCATCGAGCGCCAAACGCGCCGAAGACAAAACGTGCCATGTATTGCCCTCAAAGACAGCACTTTTTGGACATGGAGCATCCGCAGCGGGCGTGCTGAGAAAATCCAGCAGTTTTGATGGCAGCTCCATGCGGTAACGCGCAATTATGTCCAGTGCCTCCTGACGGGAACTGTCGTCGGGAATCGTTGGACCAGACGACACGAGAGCAGCAGTGTCCCCGGGAATATCCGAGACGACAAAAGTGACGACGCGTGCTTTCGTCGCCGCAGCAAGGCGCCCGCCCTTGATGGTGGAGAAATGTTTTCGTACCACATTCATTGCTGAGATTGGTGCGCCTGACGCAAGAAGTACCTCGTTCAGACCTATCTCGTCGGCTAGGGTAAAGCCATCCGGTGGTGATGGCAGAAGAGCTGAACCTCCTCCGCACACCAGAGCAATTACGAGATCGCAAGCAGAAAGGCCTGACAGGATCGTTTTCAGCCGCTTTGCAGCGGCAAGCCCGGATTCATCAGGCACCGGATGAGCCGCTCCGATTACTTCGATATCACGCGTTTCGCACTCGTAGCCATAAGGCGTCACGACAAGGCCGCTGAGCGGACCGTCCCAGACATGTTCAAAGGAGCGTGCCATCTGGGCGGCTCCCTTCCCGACACCGATCACCACGACGCGACCATTGGCCGGTGGCTCAGGCAGGAATTTCGTCATGCCATTTGCAGGATCTGCCGCTTGCACAGCCACATAATAAAGAGAAGTCAGAAAGCGGCGTGGATCTAAGATCACAGCAGGTTCCTCTCTAATGCGACCACCGGAGATCGACTACAAAAGCTCAAACAACGCCGAGTGATCCTTGTCACCGAGGCCCTTGGCCAAGGCACTGTTCATGAGTTGTTGCACCAACGCTGCGTTTGGCAACATCAGCTCGAGAAGTCGTGCCGATTCCATAGCAAGCGACAAATCCTTGTGATGCAGACGCATGCGGAAGCCTGGTTCAAACGTTCTGTTGATCATACGTTCGCCGTGCACTTCAAGGACACGAGACGCGGCAAAACCACCCATCAACGCCTTGCGCACGATCGCGGGGTCGGCGCCTGCCTTTTGAGCAAACCTGAGTGCCTCTGAAACCGCCTGGATATTGAGAGCAACAACGATCTGGTTCGCAACCTTCGCAATCTGGCCGTCCCCGACGCCACCAATCAAGGTGATGTTCTTGCCCATACGCTCAAAAAGCGGTCTGGCACGCTCAAAGACCTCAGTCTTTCCCCCGACCATGATGGTCAGAGACGCTGCCTTTGCGCCAACCTCGCCACCCGACACAGGTGCATCCAGATAGTCGCAGCCTAGGGCTTCAACTCGAGCCGCAAAGTCTCTGGTTGCCAACGGCGAAATGGAGCTCATATCGATGATGAGCTTGCCGCTGCTGAGACCTTGCTGAACGCCATCCTGCCCAAACAGAACTGTTTCGACATCAGGCGTGTCGGGCAGCATCAGAATGATCACCTCCGCCAACTTCGCAACCTCCGCCGCTGTGTCGCAAGCAACCGCACCACTCTCAACGAGATGCGAGGAGACGGGCTTGACCCGATGCACATAAAGGTCATGACCGGCTTCAATCAAATGCTGCGCCATCGGGCGACCCATAACGCCCAGTCCAATAAATCCAACTTTCAACGTACCTTCTCCCTTATTGATATGCCTTCAGCCAGCCGAGCCCCTGGCTGGTATCACCCGCCGGGCGGTACTCACAACCAACCCAGCCATCGTAGCCAAGCGCGTCCAGACGTTTGAAAATGAAATCGTGATTGATCTCGCCTGTGCCAGGTTCATGGCGCCCTGGATTATCGGCGACTTGAACATGGCCAATGGAGCTCTGCAGCCTCTCGAACGTTCTGACGATGTCGCCCTGCATGATCTGCATGTGATAAAAATCGTACTGTATCAACAGATTGGGATGGTTGACCCGCCCGATGATACGTTCGGCATGATCTGTGTTGGTCAGATAATAGCCAGGAATATCGCGGGTGTTGATCGGTTCGAACACCAAGGTCACACCTGCATCTGCAAGCCGCGTTGCCGCATAACGCAGGTTTTTTACCAAGGTCTCCTCCAGAATGTCGGGAGCCACATCCTTGGGAGCGATACCGGCAAGACAATTGAGTGTGTGACAATCAAGAGCACCAGCATATGCCAGTGCAGTGCCCACCGACACCTCGAACTCGGCGACCCTGTCGGGCAGGCAGGCTATGCCACGCTCTCCTGCCGCCCAATCACCGGCCGGCAAATTGAAAAGAGCTTGCGTCAAACCGTTTTTCTTCAATTCGGCGGCGACCGCCTCGGGTGTCTCCTCGTACGGGCTGACATACTCGACGGCCTTGAAACCGTCCGCAGCGGCGGCAACAAAACGCTGGATGAATGGGTGCTCCGTATAAAGCATGGAGAGATTGGCTGCGAATTTGGGCATGTGCTGGCCTCAGGTTTGCTCTGCGCGCAGACGATGAAGCATGCGCTTGTTGCGTGGATCGGGATTTGGAACGGAGGAAATCAACCGCCTCGTATAGGGCTGCGACGGGTTGGTGCAGATTGTCTGCGCATCTCCAACTTCGACGATCTTTCCCTTGTGCATCACCGCCACGCGATCACAGAAGTAGCGCACGACCGAAATATCATGAGAAATGAAAATGAAGCTGAGATGCAGCTGCTTCTGGATATCAAGCAGCAGATCGAGGATCTGACTACGGATCGATACATCAAGTGCAGAGGTTGCCTCGTCTGCAACGATCACTTTGGGATCAACTGCCAGCGCTCTTGCTATGCCGATGCGCTGCCGTTGGCCACCAGAAAAGGCGTGCGGATAACGCTCCATCGCCAGTGGGTCCAGGCCCACTTTTTCAAGCAGTTGGGCAACGCGTTCTTCGACGGCTTTCCCGCTCATTTTCCCCGATACGATCAGTGGATCCGCAATGATCTGCTTGACTGTCATTCTTGGATTAAGAGATGCAAAGGGGTCCTGAAAGATCAGTCGCACATCCTGATGGTAGCGACGCAGATCAGTTTTACCTAGCGAGGTGACCTCAACAGGTGCAGTGTCACCATCGGGGCGGAAATGTACGCTGCCCGCGGTGGGCTCTATCACACGCAACATCATGCGCCCTAAGGTCGTCTTGCCTGAACCGCTTTCGCCAACAATGCCCAGATTTTCACCCGGAAAGAGGTCAAGAGTGGCATTGTCCACCGCAACCAGTCCCTGACCAGCGCTTGCGCCGAAAAGTTTCGATGCCCCACCGTAAATTTTCGTCAGTCCGCGTATCGATAGTACCGGCTCGACCGAAGAACTGAGGGAGGAAGGTAGTGCTCGTTTTTCGGCAGCGCCCTCTAGCCTCACTGTCGCGTTCAAAAGTTGGCGCGTGTAGGCATGCTGACTGGCGTGGAAGATCTCATCGACTGGTCCCTTCTCAACGATCCGCCCAAACCTCATCACCGCAACATCGTCAGCTACCTCGGCGACTACGCCCATATCATGGGTGATCAGCAGCATTGCCATGCCACGCTCGTCTTGCAGGCGTTTAATGAGGTCAAGGATTTCCGCCTGGGTGGTCACGTCCAGTGCTGTCGTAGGCTCGTCAGCAATCAATACTTCAGGATCGCAGGCCAGAGCCATGGCGATCATAGCTCTCTGGCGCATTCCGCCCGAGAACTCGAAAGTGTATCGCTTGGCCATCAAAGCTGGCTGCGGGATCTCTACCTGCCTCAACAGATCGATACAACCCTCCCAAGCTTCTTTCTTCGAGACCTTGTTGTGCAGTCTGATAGCCTCGACAATCTGCGATCCGATCGTGTGGACGGGAGACAGAGAGCTCATCGGTTCTTGAAAAATCAACCCGATGCGACCGCCACGAATGGCAAGCACCTCGCGACTGCCCTCTGCCATTTTTGCGACGTCAACCGGACCGCCTGGTCCGTCGAGAAGGATCTCGCCGGCGATCATGCGACCAGGCTTGTCGATGAGCCTCATCAATGACCGGGCAGTAACCGATTTTCCCGATCCACTTTCCCCGACAAGTGCCAGTGTCTTGCCGCGTTGCAAATCGAAATTCACGTCACGCACGGCATGAAGGATGTGTGTTCGCAAATGGAAATCGATGGAGAGATTGCGCACCGAGAGCAATGTTTCAGATTTTATCATCGTGATGCACCTCATGTGTCATAAGGGTCGGCCGCGTCGCGCAGACCATCGCCAAAGAAATTGAAGGACAGCACAGCCAGCACGACGGCCAGGCTTGGCCAGATCAGCAACCAAGGAGCCGTTGCGACTGTACGGACATTTTGTGCGTCCTGAAGCAATACGCCCCAACTGACGACAGGCGGTTTGAGGCCGACCCCTAGAAATGACAGCGACGTTTCCGCAACGATCATCGTGGGAATGGCAAGCGTCACGACAGCAAGGATATGGCTGGTAAGCGACGGAAGAATGTGACGAAAGATGATGCGGCGCTCGCTTGCTCCATCCAGCCTGGCGGCTGTTACAAAATCTTCGCCACGCAGAGAGAAGAACCGCCCCCTGACCTCGCGGGCAAGTCCTGTCCATCCCAACAGTGAAACGATCAGCGTGACCATGAAATAGACGGATAAGGGCGACCATGTCAGAGGAATGGCGGCGGCCAGCCCCAGCCACAACGGTATGGTCGGCATGGCGCTGACGATCTCGATGATACGTTGTATCAGGGTGTCGACCCAGCCTCCGTAATATCCCGACACCGCTCCCATGATAACGCCAAGGGTGAGCGAAATGGCCACACCCACGAGGCCAATCGACATTGACACTCGAGTTCCGTAGATCAGTCGGCTCATCAGATCTCGTCCAAGACGATCCGAGCCGAGAAGATACATCGGTTCCCGCTGGTCGAGCGGTCCCATCAAACGAGTTTGCATGGGGATAAGCCCCCAAAGCTTATAGGGCGAACCTTCCACAAACAGGCCAATGGGAATGATCTTTGTTTCGTCAACGACAAAGCTGCGGCGCAGGGCCTTCGGATCAATCTCGATCTTGTAACCTTTGACATGGGGAAGAAACTTGCTTCCACCATCCGCCGAGGGGGCAAACAGGGCAATTCTCTGCGGCGGGGCAAATGTGTATTGCGGCCTTGATGCGTTGGGCAGACCCGGCGCCAGGAATTCGGCAAAAACACCAATGACGTAAAGAATGAGAATGATCACACCAGCAACGGCGGCGACCTTATGTCTGAAAAAGCGCTGGCGGATCAGTGTCCATTGCCCAGCCGCCACCAGACTCTCGACCTTACCGCTGCGTTTCAAAGGACTGATTGCGGGACCTGTTTCCAGCGTGGAGACGCTATTTGTGTCACTCAACATGGAGAGCCCCTTCAGTTGAAACGGATGCGCGGATCAAGCGCAGCCAGAAGAATGTCGGAAATCAGCATGCCAACCAGGGTGAGCACGCCCATGAGAAGAATGAAACTGCCGGCGAGATACATGTCCTGCCCCACAAGCGCCCGAAGGAGTAGCGGGCCTGCGGTTGGCAGATTGAGGACGATTGCAGTTATGGTCACACCGGACACAAGATCGGGCAAAACCCAGCCAATTGAGCTGACGAAGGGGTTCAGCGCGATACGCACCGGATATTTTACAATGACTTTCCGTTCGGGAAGCCCCTTTGCACGCGCCGTAATCACATAGGGTTTGCTCAATTCGTCGGAGAGATTGGCACGCAGAATGCGGATCATTGCCGCAGTACCGGACATTGCGATGACAATGATCGGTATCCACATGTGACTAAGCATGTCCGTGAATTTGGCAACACTCCACGGCGCATCGACAAATGCAGGAGAAAAAATGCCTCCGACGCTTTGGCCCAGAAAACGGTAGCTCATATACATCAAGGTCAGTGCCATGATGAAGTTGGGCACTGCCAGGCCGATAAATCCAAGCAGGGTAAAGGCGTGATCACCGAACGAATGCCTTTTTACCGCTGAGTAGATACCGATGGGCAGTGAAATGGCCCAGACCATCAACAGACTGGCAAACGAGATGAGCAGGGTCGAGCCCATGCGATCCCAGATCAGCGTTGATACAGGCTGGTTCCACTCGAACGAGTAGCCGAAATCGCCCCGCGTCAGAATACCCGTCATCCAAACGAAATACTGGACATAGACCGGCTGATCGAGACCATACTGCGCGCGAAGGCGGGCAATGGTTGCTTCATCCAGGTTCTGTCCCCCATCAGCCATGGTGGACAGAAGCGAGGTCAGATAATCGCCAGGCGGCAATTGAATGATCATGAAGGCGATTAACGACATGCCGAACAATGTCGGTATCATGTAGAGAATACGTTTCAGCACATAGGCCAGCATGGCTTCCTCCCACTGGTTTTCTCGGCTTATGAATGCCAGGTCAGGTGGACCGTCTCCATGGCCTCGACCGATGGCACCTCCACCTCGACCCGGTCACCCACGATACGGCAGGTGCACTCCTGACCTTTCACCAGCATCTTTGCGACGGCAGACCGCTTTCCTTTCGGCAGTGCTACTGAAAGCGTCTGGACCCCAATGGGGTACACCTCCCGCAGCGGTCCCTTCATCATCATCGGGTTGGTCAGATTGACAAGGAATACCACCAGTGCGTCGTCCTTTTCGTAGATCGCAATATCGATAATCCCCTTGCCATCAATTCTAACACGATGGTCTTCACCGAAAGCCCAGTTGACTGCATTAGCAATCAGCCGCCCGTGGTCCGGTGCCAGCACTTTCCAATAGACTTCACCGAGGTTGAAGGGGATGTAAACCACGCGACCGCCATACCCTGTGTCCCTCGCGACAACGGCTGCGCCCCTCGGCTCTTGTCGCGGATAGACCTCTTCCATAGGCAAATCAGGAAAATCGGGAACGTAGAGAAACGGTGTTTCTGCAGCTTTTTCTGCATTGACGGCTATCAGGTGCGTACCACCGATGATGCGGGCAGCACCGTCGTAACCGATGTTGATTGGATGGGTACCTGAAAGAGCAATGTAGGTGTTTTTGACCGGCCCGCGGGTCGACGAGGTCAAATGTGCCCCAAAGACGTTTGCCAGACCAAAATCAGCGCGCGGCTTGCCCACCTGGTCGTAAAGCGACGTTTCGTATGCAGCAACAACCGATCCGCCGCGTTGGACGTAGGCTTCGATCGCGCTACATTGTTCATCGGAAAGGTAGGCGGCGTTTGCCAATATGATTAGCTTGAAGCGATCCAGCGTTTCTGCTGTCATGACTTGATCGGAAACAAACTCGAACGGAATACGTGCCTCGACCAGAGCATGATAGAAGCCGAGATCGTTTTGCTCGGCAATATGCCGTTCTTCTGGCGCCCAGTGCCGCAGCGTGGTTGAAGGATCAATAATCGCAATCTCGGCAGTTGGTTGCATGCCGTCGATATGCGGCTCGATGTCAGCATGAAGATTGAAGGCCTCGACGACCGGCTGTACCCAGCGATCATCTGGAACACATGCATTGAATTTCGTGAACCACGGGAAAAGTCCCTGCGCCATGCCGTCATGGATCCAGAGCTTGATTTCCTCTCCGCTCTGAACGGAATCCTTCCAGCGATATTCCTCCTCTGGCCCGATGGACGTAATCAAGCCGACAGGCCGATCTCGAAATGTTGCGCGGATGCGTTTGCCGTTTCGCCCCGCGGACCAGCCAACCTCAACGCCTTGACGTGCCTGATGGTCAACGAAAAGAATCGGGCAATGTTTCTGAATAAGTGAAAGGTCAAATTCCATGAGCGATGAACCGCTCATGTTGGGGATGAAGCTGGCATGCGGCCGAATGCCTTTGACGGTTTCGTCCCAATAAACAACCAGCTCTGTCAGAATACGCCTGCGCCACGCAGCCCATGCCTGCCAGGCAGGATCACTCGCATCCGGTTTTAGCGGCAGGTCAAAGCCGGTCTCATCCTTGAAACGCCGCTGGTTGTCCTCGCTGTAGGACACCCCATGACCTTGCCATCGATTGGCAAACACCGCATCAATGTCGTATTTCGAAACAATCTCACGAATGACGTCTGTCGTAAAATCGCGGTTGTAGCTTCCCAGTGCGTCGGTCACATAAATGCCAGGAAACGCCCAGTGCTCACGCGGACTGCCATCCTTGTTGATCGCAACCCATTCAGGGTGGGCCTGCGCTGCATCCGCATGAATTGCATGCGGATCGACACGTGCCATCACGTGCATTCCCAATTTGCGTGCACCCTCAACGATCGTGCCAAAAGGGTCTGTGCTGCCAATGAACTTGGACACATAATGCAAAGGGATTTCGCTGGGGTAGTAGGCAATGTAACCGCCCGCCGAAAGGCATAAGGCATTCGATTTCGTGCGCCGGAAAACATCGATCCAGAATTCTGGATCGTATTTTTCCGGATCGTCCTCCGCAAATGTAAGCTGTGTCCATCGGGTGGCAGATTTGTACCACTCATGGGAGCGGCTGGCTGTATCGGTGGACGTATTTGGTCGGTGAAGCATGTTGATATCCATGGCAATAGGTTGCCGTCGCGCCGGGGACGGCACGTGCGACACGTGGAGATTTACTCTCCCCGAACCGGTTTCTCAGTTCGGGGAGGGAGAGCGATCAGGCTTTGAAAAACGTCTCGGGATTGGCTGGAGCAGGTGTCGGATAGCCCCATGAATTCGGCATGGTTTCAGGAACGTTGCGCATGTCCTTTTTGACAACCCCGTAACTGTCCGTTGGCAGGCATATGCCAAAAACGTAGAATTGATCGGCTGCAATTTCCAGAATCTCAGCCATCAGTTTCTTCTGCTCGTCAGGATTGGCCGAGCCAAGCACGCGGTCATAAAGGGCCAACGCATCCTTGACCGGTTGAGGTGGCTCGACTGCGCCCTTGGAACTGGGATCTCGATACCACAACTGCCATCCCTTGGCGTAAAGCGCTTCGGTGGTATTTGGAATATAGTAGCGAGGATCAAGAATGGCGGCAATTCCGCCGTTGCCGCCGAAGCGGTGAGCCGTCGCATCATATTCGATACCCTGACGCACCCTTACTTCCCACAACGAGCGGTCCATCGTTCGCATTTGAACATCAACACCAACAGCCTGGAACATAGGCAGCGCCAGCTGAAAAATGTCGAGGAAGGTTGCGCGCGCCTGATCAATTTCAAATATGACCGTTACACGTTTACCGCTGTCATCCAGACGGTAACCCTCACCGTCCTTGTTGGGAAGGATCTTGTCGAGAAGGGCAATTGCGCCTTCCGGGTCATATTGCGTGAACTGCGTTGCGAGGCGCTCGTTGTAGAGCGGATCTTCTGCTCTGAGTGCGGGTTGCGATACTGTGCCCTGGCCGATGAAAACCGTGTCGATGATGGCTTGGCGGTCAAGCGACATCGATAGAGCAGCCCTGAAATCCTTGTTGTTATAAAGCTGGCGCTTGAACTCGTTGGGGTGATTGAGGTTGAGCTGGAACACCATCTCGTTCGTTTCGGTTGACGTCAGGGTGTAAAAACCGAAGTTGCCCTGCTCCTGTGCGTCATAAAGCACGGCGCGATTGGCCGGGGTTGCGATGTACTGGTCCATCAGGTCAATCTCGCCCTGCATCGCTTTCAAAAGCAACACCTGGGGATCGGCGACCATCTGGTATACAATGCGGTCCAGATAAGGCAGCTGCTTGCCGTCAGTATCGACCTTCCAGTAGAAAGGATTGCGCTCGGCAATTGCCCTATCGGTGCTTTGTCCGGGAGCCACGGTCATCTTCCAGGCGTGGATGACGGGGCGTTGCGAATTCTGGAAGAATTCATTGTCGACAACCAGACCGGCCTCGCGCTGGAATAGCTGGATCCAACCGGAGGCGCCCTTTTTCTTTGCCTCTTCCTCAGCATTCTTATTGTACTTGATGTGGAACTGTTTGAGATAGTGCTTTGGTGCCCGGGTCGTCTGATCATCATTCGCCCACGCCAGTCTCAACGGGAAAAGCCCGTTTGGCGCGGCGAAGATTACCTTGAATGTCACGTCGTCAACGGCTTCAAACCGTGCTTTCTTTCCACCGGAACGCAGGTGGTTCTGGCCGACGTCATCCAGCCCCTCATAGTTGAAGATATCTTCGTACCAAAACAGGATGTCTTCGGTGGTAAAGGGTTCACCGTCCGACCATTTCATACCCTTCCGAAGCCTGAAGGTGAATTCTGTCGCATCAGCATTGGCTTCATAATGTTCGGCGACATTTGGCACAACGCCCGACCAGTCTGGTGAATATCGCAACAGCGGTTCATAGGCTTGGTACCGGAAAAGCATCGACAAGGAACCGCCGCCAACAATGGCACTGTTCCAGTCGCCACCGTGTGAGCCGACGCGCTCAAGCGGTGTGACAATCAACGGGTTCAACGGCAAACGATCCGCCAGCGCAGGCAGTTTTCCTTCGCCGACAAGGTCTTTCAGCATTTCAGCTTCAGTGAAGGTCATTTGAGCCCAAACAGGTAGGGCAGGCAGCAAAACAGCTGCTGTTCCCGCAGCGAGAAACGCGCGGCGTTTTAATCCTTGCATGTTTTCCTCCTCGTTTCATACGCCAAGTGAATCTCCCCTCCTCTGGGCCGACACCTCAGCTTTCTTGCAGATCATTCTCCGTTGAGTATTTGTTTTGCTATTTTGTTAGCTTGCATTATGTATTTTGTTAGGTAAAGCGTTATGTTAAATTTTTTTATCACTGCGCGATGCGTCAATATTCAGGAGGGTTCGACATGGGTCGGGTCACGCTGCAGGACATTGCCAGCTACACCGGGCTGTCCAAATTTGCCGTCTCCCGCTCCCTTGCGGGAAAGGAAGGTGTGAGCGAAAGCACGCGACAGCGGGTTGAGGAGGCTGCAACCGCACTCGGGTACAACCGGCAAAAGCCGATTGAGGAACAGCGCGAAATCACCCTCATCTTTCATGATAAAGTGGATAGTGTGAGCTATGAGCTGCGCACGATGCTCCAGGATGGCATGCAACGGGAGGCCCACCGGCTCGGCCAGCCGGTTCGGTTGCAGTGGACCCACGATGCCAATCGCGTAGAGGCAATGGCCAAAGATAGCGCTGGCATCATTCTTGTTGGCCCTCACGAGCAGACCACGCTCGACATCGTCAAAGCTTCAGGTGTACCCGTGGTCCGGCTGGGCTGGGTTTCCCCTTTGGAGCAGGCGGATCATGTGGGCGGAACCGATCATGAGGCCGGAATTGCTGTGGGTGAATATCTGCTTGGTCTTGGCCACCGCAAGATCGTCTTTCTTCAGGGTGAAGAAGGATATCGCGGACGACGGGAGCGATACTATGGTCTGAGGGAGAGCCTGGAGGGTTGCCCGGATGCTGAACTCCATGACCTGCGTTTTGCAGAAGACGGCGGCTTTATCCCGGCCCTCTTAACACTCCAGAAATCCGGCGTCCTCCCCACGGCAATGTTTTGTGCTCATGACGGGTTGGCACTGACCGCGGTTTCCGAGCTTCTAGCCCGCGGGTTCAGGATTCCCGAAGATATGTCGGTTGTCGGCTTTGGCGACTTCTCCGCTGCAACCCAGATATCTCCACAACTTACGACGATTAAAGTACAGGGCCTGGAAATGGGTGCAACGGCGCTTCGGCTTTTGCTGGAGCGGCTTGAAACGCGCGACCTCTCGGTTCCGGCACGACGCATTCTTATTGCATCGACATTCATTGAGAGGAGATCATCGGGGCCGGCTCCCGTGCAAGCGAAACAACTCAATGAGGCTTCGAGGTAACTTGCCTTTGGCCGGGTTCGAACCGGCAATCCAACAGCATGTTGGTTAGGCCATGGAAGCAGGAGGCGTGAAGAACTCACGATCATCCAGCGAGACACGATGGCCATTTTCACGACCGTGGTGAAATCAATCGCCAGAGGCGTAGAGTAAGGAAATATCGCGGTGGTGTAGCTGACAGTTGGCACTTTCACTCTTCACCACAGCACGTTTTCGCTCCAATACGACCAAGCAACCACTTCGATAAGCATATTCCCGATCTCCGTTCGGCAGGGTCTTTTGAACTGGCACTTCGTCCATTGGCCGTACTTCCTGCGCCGTTTCTTTTTGCACATCAGCAGAGGAGCAAGCGGCGAGCGTTGCCATAATCGGGAGGGCAAAGATGAGGCTATATTTCAGCATGTCTGTTTCCTTCTTGATGTCTTACGCTAGGAGCAAGATGAGGCGAAAAGACGAGCGCGCCCGCCTCTCGGTAAAACATCGATCGCCGGGCCACACAGCTCAAATCGGCGGCACTGGCATGTGCAAAGCACTCCGACACTGACGTCGCCGATCGGAGCAAGGTTTTCAGCAGGCTAAGCTGAGTTGGAACAAGCCGTGTCCCATCTCAACTGGTTTCGGCCATTCATGCCGTCCTCGCCCAACGAAGTAGTCGCGCCAGGGGTACGAGAGAATCGAGGCGATGCGTCAGCACTCCACGCGTCCACCATGAAACTCGATGAAAGCTTTTATCCCCTTAGATCTTCGTCAGGCAGATGGTCAAAGCACCAGTGGTCGGTCGCCCTGGCGTCCCCGCGACATCCGTGCCCCCCATTATTTCCGCTGTTGGTCTGTGAGCGCTCTTCAAAACCGGGCGTGTGGCCCGCTCAGGTCAGTCGGCAAGTTAAACTAGTCTCCAGCAGCATGGAACAATTGCCGGGTCCTGGGGTTAGGGACTGAGGAGTTCGTAACTACGAGTTCCAAACGAGAGGAATACCCCAGTGAAAAATTATATGCTTGCCGCGGCGCTGCTCAGCGCCAGCGCGGTTTGCGCATTCGCTCAGACAGCGCCGACCGCGAATTCTGATGCAACGACACCAGCTATCGCCACACCGCAGCCTAGGAATGCCACCGCACCCGTTGAAGGGGCAAACAGCTTCACCGAAGCACAGGCGAAAAAAACGGATCGAAGAAGCAGGGTTCTCCGTCAAGGACCTGAAAAAGGATGACAATGGCATCTGGATGGCCACCGGCGTGAAGGACGGCAAGTCCGCTTCGGTCGCACTAGACTATCAGGGCAATGTCGTCGCGAAGTAACCCAATATAACAATAGGAATTTCAATTATGAAAACTGTAACCGGCCTTTTCGACAACTATTCCGATGCAAGCGCAGCTGTCGGCGCGCTTGAGTCAGCGGGCGTAAAATCCAGCGACATCAGTATCGTTTCTCGCAATGCGGACGATCGGCACGCGGATAATTCAAATGCAGCCGAGGGCGCTGGCACAGGTGCCGGCATAGGTGCCGCCATTGGCGGCACTGGTGGCCTGCTCACGGGTCTCGGTCTGATGGCAATCCCTGGCGTTGGACCGGTCGTGGCCGCCGGATGGCTTGCCGCCACCGCTGCCGGTGCCGTTGCAGGCGCAGTCGCAGGCGGCGCGACCGGCGGGATAATCGGTGCCATGACAAGCTCGGGCGTAACCGAAGACGACGCGCACGTGTATGCCGAAGGCGTTCGCCGCGGCGGAACGCTGGTAACGGCTAAAGTCGAAGACACACTCGCTCCACAAGCAGACGCAATTTTGAAGCGCTCGAACCTGGTTGATCCGACAGAGCGGCGAGCCGCTTACGAGGAGCAGGGTTGGACGCGTTTCGACGATACCCTCGACCCCTACCCCGCCGAGGAAATCGAGCAGGAACGTAACCGCTATCGCCGCACAGGCGCTGGTCTCTAGCCCAGACAAAGCCCGCCCATAAGAGGCGTGTTTTCAAGTTTCAGTTCACCCCATTTAAAAAACAGGACAACACCAATGGCTAACGAAAAAACATTGAACGACCTTTTCCTTGATACGCTTAAGGACATCTACTTCGCTGAAAAACAGATCTTGAAGGCCTTGCCGAAAATGGCGCGCGCCGCGCAATCAGAAGAAGGCAAGGCTGGCTTCCTCCAGCATCGCGACGAAACTCAGGTTCAGATCGAGCGTCTGGAGCAGATTTTCGAGCTTCTTGGCAAGCCCGCTCGCGGCAAGACATGCGAAGCGATCCAGGGCATTCTCGCAGAAGGCGAAGAGATCATGGAGGACTACAAAGGCACGGCAGCGCTCGATGCCGGACTGATTTCTTCCGCGCAGGCTGTCGAGCACTATGAGATCGCCCGTTATGGCACGCTGAAGTCCTGGGCCAGCCAGCTTGGAATGAAGGAGGCAGCGTCGTTACTGGATGCCACCTTGCAGGAAGAGATTGCCACGGACCAGAAGCTCACGGCGCTCGGTGAATCTTCAGCGAATGCCAAAGGCACGATGAAGAAAGCCAGCTAGACTGCCGACACTACGGATCAGGCCGCCCTTCGGGGGCGGCCTTTCTGCTTTCGGGCCGCAGGCGCCCGTCGAACCCAGTTCATCAGGAGCCCACATGGCCAAGAACACAACCGCTAAATCGCCGCATTCAGCACCCGATACCGCCACGATACACGATGTGACGCTACAGCGCGGGCCGGGTGGTGAACTACACCAGATAGCCGAAGGCGACACACCCATATTGACGACCGCCCAGGGCGGACCAATTGCGGACGACCAGAACTCGCTGCGCATCGGGGCCCTGGGACCACTCGTCGTCGACGACTTTCACTTCCGTGAGAAGATGTTTCATTTCGACCATGAGCGGATTCCCGAACGGGTCGTGCATGCGCGCGGTTATGGTGCGCATGGATTCTTCGAGACGTACGATTCATTTGCTGCCTATACGAAAGCTGATTTCCTGCAGCGTAAAGGTGAAAAGACGCCCGCCTTCGTACGTTTCTCGACCGTAGCCGGAAACAAGGGGTCTGCCGACCTCGCACGCGACGTGCGCGGGTTTGCTGTCAAGCTCTACACCCAGGAAGGCAACTGGGATCTGGTGGGCAACAACATTCCGGTCTTTTTTATCCAGGACGCCATCAAATTCCCGGACCTCATTCATGCGGCCAAGCAGGAACCGGATAGGGCTTTCCCCCAAGCGCAGACCGCCCACGACAATTTCTGGGACTTCATCAGTCTCACTCCCGAAAGTATGCACATGGTCATGTGGACCATGTCCGATCGTGCCATACCGCGGTCTTTCCGCTTCATGGAAGGTTTCGGGGTGCACACCTTCCGCCTGGTGAATGCCAAGGAGGAGTCGACTTTCGTGAAATTCCACTGGAAGCCAAAACTGGGCCTTCAGTCCGTGGCCTGGAACGAAGCGGTCAAAATCAACGGCGCCGACCCGGACTTCCACCGTCGCGATCTCTGGAACGCCATCCAGTCAGGCAACTTTCCGGAATGGGAGCTGCAGGTCCAGCTTTTCGATCAGGCGTTCGCCGACAGCTTTGATTTCGACGTACTCGACCCGACGAAAATCATCCCCGAGGAAATCATCAAGCCTCAGCCGATCGGGCGGCTGGTCCTTGACCGCATGCCAGACAACTTCTTCGCGGAAACTGAGCAGGTTGCCTTCATGACGCAGAACGTACCGCCGGGCATCGATTTCAGTAACGACCCTCTTCTGCAGGGCCGCAACTTTTCTTACCTCGACACACAATTGAAACGCCTGGGCGGGCCGAATTTCACGCACCTGCCTATCAATGCCCCGAAGTGTCCGTTCGCACATTTCCAACAGGACGGTCATATGGCAATGCGCAATCCTGTCGGTAAGGTCAATTACCAGCCGAACTCGTTTGGCGAAGGGCCGCGGGAATCGCCGACCCGTGGGTACCGGCATTTCCCCGCCGAAGAACAGGGGGCAAAAGCCCGGCTACGTCCGGAGAGCTTTGCTGACCACTATAGCCAAGCAAGGCAATTCTTCATCAGCCAAACACCACCGGAACAGCGCCACATCGCCGCTGCTTTGACATTTGAACTCAGCAAGGTTGAAATCCCGGTCATTCGCGAGCGCATGATATCCCATCTTTTAAACATCGATGAGACGCTTGCCACGACCGTTTCCCAGAAGCTCGGCATCAAGAAAATGCCAAAGCCTGCTGACGCTGCGGTACCAACGCGCCAGGATCTCGAGCCATCCCCCGCGCTCAGCATCATCGAAAACGGGCCCCAGCGCTTCGAAGGGCGAAAACTTGGTATTCTGGTCACCGATGGTGTGGATGCCAGCCTACTGAAAGGTCTGACAGATGCCATCATAAAGGAAAAAGGTGTTGTCGAGCTGATTGCACCCAAGGTCGGCGGGGTCGAAGCGTCTGATGGGAGCTGGATCGAGGCTCAGCATATGATCGATGGCGGACCGTCGGTTCTGTTCGATGCCGTGGCCATTCTCACGTCGACCGATGCGATTGACGACGTTGTGAATGAGGCGACTGCCAGAGACTTTGTAGCCGACGCTTTTCAGCACTGCAAATTCATCGGTTACGATCAATCAGCGCTCCCGCTGCTTGAAAAAGCGGGGATTGCAGACCTTGATGAAGGCGTTCTGGCTTTGCCCGGAGAAGACGGCCTGTCAGCTTTCGTTTCGGAACTTGGCAAACTTCGTGTCTGGGGCCGTGAGCCGTCGGTAAAGCTTGGTAAGGCTTCTCCACCTGTCAAGTAACCGCTAATGGGGCGCGGCAGAATGAACCGCGCCCATCAACCAGCAAACGATCGCACATCCAAAGTGACACACGGAGCGTTGCGAACATGAAAATACTACGGTCGTAGTATTGGAATAACACCCGTTTCAATGGACTTCGCCTAATCTGTAGCTGCAATCATCGCGGCTATAGGGAGGGATGTATGATGGCGAAGATTCTTATGATTACGGGTGACTTTACCGAGGACTATGAAACCATGGTCCCGTTCCAGACGCTTCTGGCCTGCGGCCACAGCGTCGATGCCGTATGCCCCGGCAAAAAGGCGGGCGATAAGGTCAAGACCGCGATACACGATTTCGCAGGCGACCAGACTTACTCCGAAAAACCCGGCCACAATTTCACTTTGAATGCCGATTTCGCATCGGTCGATCCAGCGCATTACGATGCGTTAGTCGTCCCGGGCGGTCGTGCACCGGAATATCTCCGGATGGACCCCGATGTCCTTGCCAAGGTGAAGCATTTTTTTGACGAGGGGAAACCGGTTGCCGCAATATGCCACGGTGCTCAATTGCTCGCTGCAGCAGGCGTTCTGAAGGGTCGTATCTGCTCGGCGTACCCGGCCTGCGCTTACGAAGTTACAGCGTCTGGTGGAACATTCGCTGAGATTGCAGTGACAGAAGCCGTCACCGATGGCAATCTGGTGACGGCGCCGGCATGGCCCGCACACCCGGCATGGCTCAAGCAGTTTCTTGCCATTTTGTAAGTGCAGTCTCCAGCTCCGGGCGAACCAGTGCGCAGTAGGGTTGTTGCCAGCTAGAGGAATGGTCACACTGCTCCGACATTAAAGGGAAGGGAGGCCCTTGCGATGTGCGAACTCTTTATCAAGGCCGATGCCAGTCAGTGGCAAAGCTGCACCCATAGTCTGCGCATCGATGGTGTGACCACCTCGATCCGGATCGAAAATCATTTCTGGTATACGCTGAGCGAAATCGGCCTGCGCGACGGCATGACTGTCGCGCAGCTCATAACAAGGCTATGGCATGAGGCGATGGATGCCGATCATGATCTCGGCAACTTCACCTCATTCTTGCGCGTATGCTGTGCCCGTTACCACGCCCTCATCGCTGCCGGCGAAATTTCGGCAAATCTGAGCATCCCGATTGCCGATCACGCGGCACGCGAAATACTTGCCCGGGAGGCACAGCAGTATAGCACGATAGTCAACTGACAAGGGTGCTCTGCCGTGATTTGCCTTCTGCCATCCACCTCACGCACCTGGCCTGCCGGGACGTTTCAGATCCTGTGTGGCGAAAGTGATCTTTCGCTACATCCCAATCTGCCGATCACCGACGAGATGAAAATGAGGTGGCGGCGGCTTTAACACCCATAGGTAGAATCACCTTTAGGCAAAACTAAAAGTTGACAATCAGATTTAGATCCAGTATCTATCCATTATCGATATTTTCTTGCTGAGCTTTGGTTACCGCGCGATTAGCACCGCGCTTTCAACGAACCCTCCCTTTAAAACAATCGTTATCATCATCCGCAGCGCAGTCGCGCTGAGGTCATCTATATTGCTATGAAAGGGTTCATTATGATCACCGGCACAGTTAAATGGTTTAATTCCACCAAGGGCTTCGGCTTCATCCAGCCTGACAACGGCAGCGCTGACGCGTTCGTTCACATCTCTGCCGTCGAGCGCGCTGGAATGCGCGAAATCGTCGAAGGCCAGAAGCTTAGCTACGATCTGGAGCGCGACAACAAGTCCGGCAAAATGTCGGCTTGCAATCTTCAGGCTGCTTAAATCGGTATCTGCTTTCCTTTGACCACGGATGTACTGGCACTGTTGAAAGCACAATACCTACTGAGGTCAGGCAAGTTGCCTGGCCTTTTTTTTGGCCTGATGACACCGCAACTGCGCGGGTGGCCCAAGTGGCCAGTGGCCGCAATAACAGGAGTTCTCGATGACGAACCCAGCCAACGAACTTCAGGCAATCAACACGGCTTGGCAGATTGCCGTGCAGGAAATTCTGCGTATGGTCGTTCGAGACCTGTACAAATCAGGGGACGAGGCGTCCTTCCAAGCGCATATCAAGAGAGTTGAAGAGGCGGCCGTCGACAGCATCTACACCGGGCTGATGCTTCGCGGGACGGATGAATGGACGGAAGTCCTGGTCAAGGAAAAGGCCAGTAACTTCGTCACGACGCTTTTGACGTCGTTCACTTATGACAAGGTTTGATCATAGTCCGCAGATGCGAAGCTGTCATCGCGATGATCAGCTTCAAAGGGATCTTAGAGCCGAAGGCCTGAACCCATCAAGAGATGATGGAACAAGGCGGTAAAAGCCAATCATCAATTCGCAGTAAAATGGTCCGACGAATTGATTGGCTCAGCAGTCTCGACTGAGTGGCGACTGCCTGCAACGCGGCTCGCAACGGTAGACCTGACAATTTTCCACATCGCGCGTCGGTACGCTGTTTCGGGCAGCATATTCACCAATCTCGCATTGCCGGGCACTGCGGACGTAACGGTCGTAGAGTTTCATGTCACGAACGCGTGTTGATGGATAACGGAGAATGACTGCACCTTCCCTGTCAATCGCACTTTGTACCGCTGCGCAGTTCATTGCGGGCGTTTCATAGCGGGATATGGCAGATGCTGGTGAAGCTGCAAGAGTAGCAAGCACAATCATAAAGGTTGTCTTGAGCATGGGTTTGCCTTTCATTAACGTCGAGACCACTTGCGTCAACCGCAGACGCTGCCCAACCGAGAGTCGAACAATCGAAACACCAATTAGTTCCTCAGCCCCATGCAATCGCTGAGAAGCAGGCGCCTATGGTGATTAGCGGTAGCGGCCTCGTCCGCGCTGTGGCAATTCCATGACCAACATATTAAAGAACTTTGCCAACCAGACCGTCACGGACGAAGGCAGTTGCAAACCCACCGTCACGGTAGAGGAAAAGCAACAGACTGCTACAAAATCTCTTTCACCAACTGAGGCAAAGCGGCTTTCCGGTGCGTTTCGCCCGCTCGTCCGCGAGCCCAGGTTTTCGTCTCGTGAGATGGTAGAGCACAGCGCATTATGGCATGAAACCCTGGCGACTTGACGTAATCGGCCAGTCATTGCTGCCTGGCCGATCCACGTAAAACAGGTACTTATTCCTTGCGGAGCAGAAATCTCCTCGATCAGGCAGCAGCCTTGACGGGCGCCCCGATCGTCACGGTTAGCGTGCCGAGATTGTCAATGCTTCCCACGAGCACATTTCCCTCCGTAACGGGCCCTACCCCGTCCGGCGTACCGGTCATGATGACATCTCCCGGCTCCAGCGAGTAATAGCGCGATAGAGTTGAGATGATTTCCGGTGTGCGCCATATCATCAGGCCAAGGTCTGAGTCCTGATGAGCCTTACCGTCGACTTCCAGTTTAATACGGCCCGTTGCCGGGTGACCGACCTGTTCAACGGGATAGACGGGACCGCAAGGTGCAGACAGATCAAATGACTTCTTCAACTCCCATGGCGAACGTGGCCCTTCTGCGGTGTCGAGAAGCGTTCGTCGTGTCATGTCGAGGCAGATGCCGTAGCCGAATACATGCGATAACGCCTCGGCTTCGGGAATGTCATATCCCCCTGACTTCATGACGACCATCAGCTCAAGTTCGAAATGAAAATCATTGGTTTTAGGCGGATACGGCACGGTCCCCCCATCCTGAACAACGCAGTCGCGGGGCTTTTGGAATACAAGCGGAAAATCGCGTGTTTCGTCTCCGCCCATTTCACGCACATGGGCAACATAGTTGCGCCCGATGCAATAGATGCGTCGGACAGGAAATCGTTTGTCACTGCCAACGACAGGCAGGCTCGGTTGCTCCGGTGCAGGCACGGCAAAGGTGGCTTCTGGCTTCATTTAGGCAATCCTGAGAGTTTGATACGCCCCAGAACAATATGCATGTTACTGCGCCTGTCTATCAAAATCTGCATATTTTTAAAAAAAAGAAAAAAATATGAATATTGATTGACAGTCCGCAAAGTTAGTGACTTCCTGAAGACGTTGCAGAAGACAACGAAGGGGAACAGCAGATGATCACACGCAGAACACTGATGGCCTTCACGGCATCCGCCGCGATGTTTCTATCCGGCCATGCCATGTCCCAGGAGAAAAAGGAGCTGGTCATTGCCTATCCAAGCTCCATGGGGCTGGGTTATTTCGCCCTCTACAACGCAATCGGAGAGGGATATTTTGAGGAGGAGAATATTACGATCCGTCCCGAAAGCCTCAATGGTTCCGCCCAGGTAATACAAGCCCTGCTCGCTGGTCAGGCGCAGCTTGGCCATCCCGGCCCCGGTCCGCTTTTGAATGCCCGTGGCCGCGGTGAGGATCTGATCTATATCTACAACTACTTTGCGCGCAGCCAGTTTAACCTGGTAACGACAGAGGATTCGCCCTTCCAAACACCTGCAGATCTCAGGGGCAAAGTCATTGGTGTGGGCACGTCGGACGGGGCCGAAGTGGCTTTCGTGCGATCGATCTTCGATGCCGCCGGAATGAAGGAAGGCAGCGACTATACCTTTATTACCGTAGGTGAAGGAGGAATGGCCGTTGCAGGGTTCGCAAACAAATCAATCGATGCTTACGCTGCCGATACTGCCGGCACCGCGACGCTGCGTTTGCGCGGTGTAAAACTGCGCAATCTGACACCACCCGACTTCAAGGCCTATTTTGGCAATGGATATGTGACGACGCGGGCGTTTCTCGATGACAACAAAGATGTACTGGAGGGATTCGGGCGCGCACTCGTCAGGGGAGTGAAGTTCGGCATCGATCCTGCAAACCGCGAAGCAACGCTGCAACATGCACAGATGGGCAACCCGCAGCAGCTAGAGGACAAGGAATTCGCAAGCGCACTTCTGGATATTTACTTCGATTTAACCACACCGCTCGATCCCACGAAGGGTTATGGATACCAGAACCCCGTGGCCTGGCAGCAGTGGCAGAGCACGCTTGTGGCGGCAGGCGATCTGAAGCAGCCTTTGGACAATCTCGAGCAGGCCTACACCAACGAGTTCATTGAAAAGTGGAACTCTCCGAGATGATGGCAGCACAGAGGAAAGCTGTGGTGGAAAAGCCTGACAAGCCGGTCTTTCAGTTGAGTAATGTCAGCAAGATCTATGGCCAGCGCGACGTTGTTGCGCTGGAGGCTGTCGACATAACGCTGAACAAGGGGGAATTTCATTCAGTCATCGGCTCAAGCGGCTGCGGAAAATCAACACTTCTGAAGATCATGGCGGGTCTGACACCTCCATCCCGAGGCAGAGTCATGCTATCGGGAACGCCGGTTATGGGGCCACGTCCCGATATTGGCATGATGTTCCAGCAAGCGACATTGTTTCCATGGCGAACAACACTGGAGAACATCCTTTTACCCCTCGAAATCCGCGAGGGACGCGCCGTGGCTGCCGCGGCGCGAGTAAAAGCCGAGGCTCTTTTGTCGCTGGTCGGTTTGAAGGGATTTGAACACACCTATCCCGGTCAGCTCTCAGGCGGCATGGCACAGCGGGCAGCAATTTGCCGGATGCTAATTTCAGATCCCGATGTACTGCTGCTGGATGAGCCGTTCAGTGCGCTCGATGAAATCACTCGCGATTTCATGAACATGGAATTGCAACGAGTGTGCCTCGAACGCGGCGCCTCGGCATTTCTCGTGACACACTCCATTTCAGAGTCTGTCATCCTGTCGGATATTGTGCACGTCATGTCCGCAAGGCCTGGACGTGTTGTCAAATCCATCAAGATCGACCTTCCTCGCCCAAGAACACTTGAAATGACCACGCTGCCGGAATTCGGGCATTACACGTCCACCATTCGCAACCTTCTCGACAAGGGGGCTTTCCTATGACCGATGCAACATCCTCCGGCTTGATGTCAGGCCCGGAAGACGACACCATATGGACTGAGCGGGTTTCGTGGATATCCCTGCTCCCCAGGTGGGTCTCAATGACCATCCTGATGCTGGCATTTCTGTCATGCTGGCAGCTTGTGTCGTCGGCAGGCATCGTTTCCCAGCTGATCTTGCCATCACCGCTGGCCACACTTTACGACCTCGGGTTTGTGGGCCGTAACCTGCTGTCTGGCCAGTACATGCTTCCCGCGCTGTGGGTCACCGCGCAAGAAGTCTTCTGGGGGTTCATCCTTGCGCTGGCAATCGGCGTTTTCCTCGGGGTACTCGTCGGTGAGACGTCATTTGGCGAACGCGCAGTGATGCCCTATGTCGTAGCAATCGATACCATGCCCAAGCTTGCATTTGCGCCATTGTTTGTTGCGTGGCTGGGTTTCGGCATCACGTCCAAGGTCGCACTTGCAGCCTTCATATCTGTTTTCCCCATTGTGGTAGGTACGGCTGCAGGGCTGCATGCCGCAGATGAGAATGCCAGAATGCTCTTTAAAAGCATCGGCGCATCACGGTTGCAGACACTACTCAAACTCAAAATTCCCACCGGACTGCCACAGTTCTTTACAGGTTTGAAAATTGCTTCGATAAGCGTTGTATCTGGCGCGATTGCCGGTGAGTTTCTGGGTGGGGGCAAAGGATTTGGGGAACTGATCCGCATCGCTGCTGCTCAACTCGATACGCCGCGTGTATTCTCGCTAATTATGTATCTCAGCCTACTGGGCCTGCTGATGTTCGGACTGGTTTCGTGGATGCAGTACCGGTTTGTTTTCTGGCAGAGAGGCCCAGATGCGGTCAGAAAGACAAAGAAAAAATGAAGCTTCTGTCTCATGGAAAGAATGAATGGCAAAGGTGAGCGACAAGACAACGCTGGCAACCGCAGTGTACCAGAAGTTGCGAATGGATATAATCAATGGCTCGTTCAAGCCTGGCGAAAAGCTTCGCATTGAAACGATTGCCGCTAATTATGAAGTGGGTAGCAATGCGGTTCGGGAGGCATTGTCGCGGCTTTCCTCCGAGCGGTTGGTCGATCGCCACGAGCAGCGCGGGTTTTCTGTCCCGTCCATAGCGCTTGAGGAATGGCGCGTTTTGGTGAAAACACGCTGCTGGCTTGAAACCAGGGCGCTGGAAGAATCCATCAACAATCGAACCGCAGTCTGGGAAGAAGGCATCGTTGTCGCATTCCATCGGCTGTCACGCTATAAGTCATCGGGTTTTCCCGATGACAGGCCCGGCTGGGAAGATGCGCACCGCAGTTTCCATCGTGCGCTGTTATCGAATTGCGGCTCGCCCTGGTTGCTCGACTTCTGCGACATCCTTGCCGATCACGCCGCACGTTATGTTTCTGTTTCCAATGCGTATCGCACCGTCCCCCGTGACGGCACCGCCGAACATGAAGCCCTTATGAGGGTTGTGATCGATGGCAACAGCCAGGATGCCTGTGCAGCGCTCATCACACATTACACAAGAACGCTCCAGTTGATTGAGCACCTGTTCGATGGAGGTGTCATGACCGGTAATCCCGGAAAGACAACCGATCTTCCCGCGATTGATCCTGCCGAACTGTTGAAACTCAATTTTTGAAAGATTAAAATGAAGTTCCCGGTTTCCCCGAAATACGCTTCCCGCCGCTCACCTGTCATGGCACGCAATGTCGTTTCGACATCGCATCCGCTGGCCACTGAAGCCGGTCTGTCGATGTTACGCAAGGGTGGCAATGCGGTTGACGCCGCACTTGCTGCAGCGATTACCCTGCCTGTGGTAGAGCCTACTGGTAATGGGCTTGGCTCGGATGCCTTCTGCATTCTTTGGGACGGCAAGGAACTTCACGGCCTCAATGCCTCGGGACGTTCACCCGCCGGTTGGACGCCGGAACGCTTCACTGGTTCTTCAATGCCCCGCAGAGGTTGGGAAAGTGTTACGGTCCCGGGCGCTGTTTCCGCCTGGGTTGATCTCTCGTCGCGCTTTGGCAAACTTCCGTTCGAAACTCTGTTTGAACCGGCGATCCATTACGCCTCGCACGGCTTTCACGTTACGCCGATTATTGCCGACCAATGGCAACGAGGAGCTGATGAGTTGAAAAGCCAGCCGGGTTTTGCGCAAACCTTTATGCCTGGAGGGCGGGCTCCGGGTGCTGGCGAATTATTCCGCTCGGCCGATATAGCGCAAAGTCTGCGCCTGATTGCGCAGACGAAAGGCGAGGCATTCTATAGCGGCAGCCTGGCTGAAAAGATCGCGGCATTCGCAAGAAAACATGATGCTGTCCTGAGTGTTGATGATCTCGCGCAGCATAAAAACGACTGGTGCGGGACCATCAGCCAGACCTTTGGCGACACAAGCCTTCATGAGATTCCCCCTAACGGACAGGGTATTGCAGCGCTGATGGCGCTCGGCATCTTGCAAGGCACCGAAATTGCGGATCTGGATCCCGACAGCAGCGAGGCAATGCACTTGCAGATCGAGGCCATGAAACTGGCATTTGCCGACATTCACGCCTATGTCGCCGACCAACTTCATATGACCGACGTCACCATTTCACATCTGCTAGAGCCAGCTTATCTGGCCCGACGCGGCCGACTAATTGATCGCACAAAGGCGACAAACTTTCCGACCGGCGCGCCGAAAGACGGTGGTACGGTATGCCTTGCCACTGGTGACGAGAGCGGAATGATGGTCTCGTTCATACAGTCGAACTATGCAGGTTTTGGCTCTGGCGTGGTTGTGCCTGGTACGGGTATCAGCCTCCAGAACCGTGGCTTCGGCTTTTCGACCGCCGATGGCCATCCCAATCAGGTCGGCCCTTCGAAACGGCCATTTCATACCATTATTCCAGGTTTCGTGATGGGCAAATCGGCACCGGTCATGGCTTTCGGCCTTATGGGGGGCCCAATGCAGGCTCAAGGTCATCTCCAGATGATGCTACGTACACAGGTATGGGGCCAGAACCCGCAAACCGCCGCCGATGCTCCGCGCTGGCGGGTGATTTCAGGGCTTGATGTCGCGCTGGAAAACTCAATGGATGCGGCGACAATCCAAGGACTTGCTGCACTGGGTCACCGCGTCACAGCCGAGGCCCCCGAGGCAAGCTTCGGGTTCGGCGGCGCCCAAATGGTCCATCGCATCGATGGTGGCTATGTTGCGGGGTCAGACCCGCGCAAAGACGGTTGCGCGGCGGGATTTTAGAGGAAACATCGCGGTTGCAAGGCTTCCAGTTGCTTGAGCATCAACCGTCGCATGGCATGGCCGACGGATGAGCTGCGAGGGAGCGCCAATAGGAAAACTGATGCCTAACTTTGTTCACTCGAACGAAGAGGCCTTGTAATCGGATAAATCGGCACGACCTTGGGTTATAGTGACAGCTTGTTTTCGGACCGCTGTCGCCGAGGGGCAAAACCTTGCCCCCAACCAAGGAGGCCAGCATGTCTTCCACTCCAGCAGAAACAGTGCAGATCGACAATGCCGGCTTCAAGCTGATCAGGGACGTCCTGAGGGCTGCCGGTCTTCGGGGTATTGAAGCCGACGCCAGTTCCGACATGAAGCGCGACGCACTGATTTTTCTTACCACCGAGTTCCGTGATGGAACCAGGACGAAAGCCAACCTTTTAAAAGCGCTCACTCAGCGAAACCGTTCTGCAACAGCCACGGCCCGCGTTGGGCACTTGTCGACGGGAGACGCCATCGACAGGTCACGAGATGAAGGAGGCTTTTGATGGCTATCACCTTTCCCAATGAAGCACGCAGTTTCGACGATAAAAACAGGTGTGTGCGATTCAGCGGTTATGACGGAATGTTCGAGGTGAAATTCTATCTCGCGACCGAGGTACTCGCCTGTGAGAAATCACACCGAAACACCAGCGAGAGCGACTATTTGACATCGTTTGACACGCTGCGGCCGAGGATCTTGAAAGCAGCTGCCTCTGCCTATGCGAAAGAAGCAAGCAAAGCCATTTCCCTCAGTCTCGAAAATTTCCGCTGAGGAGATCATGACACGGGAAGGAACGACTGTGCACCATTCAGCCACTGCAACACCTCCCTCATCAGCGGAGGTAAAAACCGTCCTGGTCAGCGAGTTCGCAAGACGGTTTCGCCTGGATCTGGTCGAGGAAAACAGATTACGGAAGCTACTCGGCCCAGTTGCCAAAGAAATTGATCTTCTCAGAAACGCGGGCCGATAGGCGCGGGTAACCATTGGCCTTTTGCGCTCAGGTTAGGACGCCCATGGCCCATGCAGTCTCGATTGTTGTGTGATGACAAAAGCGTAGCTGATGCTGCGGACGACAGCCTCAACCTTCAAAAACAAAGGACAAGCAGCATGAAGTCAATTCAGGAATGGCTCGATGACAAGTACGAGGAAATGGCCACTTCTTCAGGGTTCTCCAACGAGACAGTCTATTTCGAGCGACAGGCGGACATCCTGCGCACTCAAGCCCAGGAAGACGGCTACGGTACTCTGGAGCTCGCGGATCAATGCCAGGGCAATGTCGCCGCCTATCTCATGAACAGGGTCAATACGCTGAACAAAGCCGAGATCGTACGCGCGGTCGAGAACGCACCGTATGGAGAATGACGACTATAGCTCAGGCCGGTCCGAGCCCGTCGTGTGAGATCAGCAAGTGAGCCGACAACCAAGTCAAAGGCGTGGGTCAAACGGGCAATTACCACTCGCCTCATTCCTGACGCCGTCCAATATCGTGTAACCGCTTAACAGGAGCAATCATGACCAAGGACAATGCAGACACAACAGCGCAAGAAGCTATTGAGGAGACGGCAAAGACGGCACCGATTGCCTCGGACAACCCAGCCGCAGGTCCCCACGCCAAGCAGCACTTGATGGACAAAAGCAAAACACCGGGCACTGGCGCTTCACCGGATGTTGAAGACAAAAGCGTTTCGCCCGGCGGCGGCTGATTTCAATGAACACAGGAGAACGCGACAGGATCGCCAAACAACGCGCGGTCTTTAATGCTGCGTATCGCTCGTCTGATGTGCGACACCATTCGTCGGCCCCTGCGCTCCATGTAGGATCACAATCGGCCGGCATTCGTCGATTATGAAGCGGTAATCTGCTCAATGTTTAGCAGTGAGGGAACCGCTTACTTCCAGGCTTGTTAGAGCTACGTACCAATGCTGGTACGGTCGTGGCGACAATCCTGCTGGTTAGTCAGTTACGGAGCAGGCGCTATGCGCAGTGGAGAGTGGACGATGTCAAATGTGACCAAAACAAGCGGCCTCGAAAACGATAATAAAACGAGTGAAACACATTTTGGGCAATCAGTGGAAAGCCTGGCGCAAATGCGGGATAGTGCATCCGCCGAAGGATTTGCTGGTGAGCCCCTTAATATCTACAGGCTGGAACCAACCGCCAGCATTGACGATCCAAGGTGGCAGAATGCTCCTCCGAGTGGCCCCATCACTGTTGCTGCTCGCACGTCAGGCGACGCCCGGTTTGTCGCTTCGAGCCGCGAAGTCGACTTCATGGAGATCGATTCCGCTCCAGCGGAAGACGTCACAACGGTCAATGCCAGTGCATTTCGAGACGAGAAGCTTTATACCGTCATCGAAATCGAACACGGCCGGACCGATGTCCGTCGAGGTGTGATCGAAGGAACCGTTCGGGTCGATGCAATCCGGCCTCTGCAGGACTAGCAGCGCAACACTCGCTTCAGACATTCACGCGGTACATCTGTCTACTCCGCAGGTGTATCAGTGAGTTGAGCGTTTAGTCAGTTCGGCACAACAGCCGACTGAGCTATAATCGCCCCCAGAGATTAGCTGACATCTTGAAGGTGGAAGATTGCTCGCTACGCATTGGCTTCGAAATTAGCAGGTACCAGTGCATGGCTGTCATCAGCGTCTTCCACCTGATGGAGATATCAGAAAGGCTCTGCGCAACAGCGGTATTGCGGACCTTCATCGCCATGCAGTTGCGAGTGGCGTTACGGCCCTTATGGGTCCTTACCTTTGTGGACGCCGCATCAGATGTCCAGATCGGTTGGTGCCACGACTTTGTTCGCTACCTCTCGATCCTCCCGCTTTACGTCCCATTCCTTCCGCAGAATTGCATTCTGAAATGTGTTCTCGTAAATCGGGCTCCCATCATTAGCGTTTCTGAACGAAACGAATTCTTTGAATTCCCCCTCAAGGCGCATACCTAATCTTTCACACAGGCGCTGAGATGCAGTATTGTCATCCTCGACATATGCATAGAGCCTGCGTGCACCTTTGACCTTAAAAAGAAATGAGAACAAAGCATAAGCTGCTTCTGATGCAAATCCGCGACCACCAAAGGCGGGATTGAAGTTCCACCCAACTGAAAACGTATCCTCTTCACGTATTGCGAACAGATCGCCTACGAGCGTACCCTCGTCTTTTACGCATACAGCAATGTAGTCATCGCTCATGCTGCGCTTTTTTGCTTCTGCAATTGCCGAGTCAATATGTTCGAGTTTGAGGGACAGGAAACAGCTGACAGTCGGGTTTTGAAGATATGCAAATAAATCTGTGGCGTCTTCCGCTTGAAAGTTTCGTAAAATGAGACGAGGGGTGTCAACAATATCCATGGAAGCACAATGCCAGTCTTTAAATTGAATGAAACGGTGTCAGTTTTAACACTATTGGCAAGGCGTCACATCTGTGCCGTTCTCGGTTAACCTTCGGAAAAATCAAAGAGCATTACAAGAGCGAGCACTATCACGAAAAGGCCGCCTGCCACCATAGACGGCTTCGAGAGGTCGCTATCTATCGCGGGCTTTCGACTGGAAACTCGGGATATCCACCGATCATCGCGGAGAATGATATTGAATAGGCGAGCGCCGGGCGATGTACGAGGCTGAGAGCACCGCCTATTAACCTGCGAGAGACCATGTTGGGAACCACGCGACCTGCGCCCTGCACGATGCTGGAGCGAGCTCCAAGCGCGAGCCCGCTCTAACACCGTTTACCCGCTCAAGGCTTGAGGTGCTTGAGCATTTCGAGCGGCCGCTTATGCGGCGGCTTGCCTGCGGGGCCCAGCGCCTCGGTGCGTCCATCTTCGTGAACGATGTAGCTTCCGTGCAGGAAACCGTCGTCAAAGCGCCCCTGTATCGTCACAAGTTCACTTGATGCGACAAGTTTACCGCCCTCGCCTTGTGGCCCGGTTTCGACAAGTGCACGACCGGAGTCGTCCTGAACGATGAACTTGTTGCCAAAAATCTCGGCCACCTTGCCTTTGATTGTAACGAGGCTGTCATCCGCCATAGCGGATATTGCGACAGGCGTCATCGGAGCCATCTCGACGCTGGGCCTTACCAACTTCATGGCGCCCGCGCCTCCTGCTAGGCCAACAACGAGCCCAAGCGCGGCCAGTCCAAATGCACCAGCGTGCCTGCGTCTACGGCTGGGATGATGTGGCAGATGCGGCTCGGTTGGATCAACGGTATTAATGTTATCGGATATGGACATCGTCGTCTCCTTTGCTTCAGACAACACCGTTCTACGCCACTCTGCCCGGCAACAGCCTGAACCAATCGGTTCAGCTTGAGTTAAGCCTCAAACTCATAGAACATTGCTAAACTTAGCCAGGATCGGACCTTCGCATGCGCGTACTTCTCGTCGAGGACGATATGGATCTCTCCGGTCGTATCGCAGCGAGCCTCCGGACGGAGAATTTCGTTGTCGATATCGCACGCAATGGAGAGGACGCCGAGCATGCCGGTCTGACGGAGATCTTCGACATCGCAATTCTTGATCTCGGCCTTCCGAAAATTGATGGCGTTTCAGTCCTGAAATCCTGGAGGGATGCAGATAGATCCTTACCCGTGCTGGTTTTGACTGCACGTGATGGCTGGCCCGATAAGGTGGCAAGTTTCAAGGCAGGCGCCGATGATTTTCTCACCAAACCATTCAAGATTGAGGAACTTATCCTGCGCATTCGGGCGCTTGTGAGGCGTGCCACCGGCCATGCAAGCGCTCGGATTAACTGCGGGCCGCTGACGTTTGATGCTCAGCTTGGCACCTTCGAGCATAACGGCGTACCCCTGAAGTTAACGGCGCTCGAATGGCGGGTACTGTCCTGCCTGACCCTGCGAAAAGAAGCAGTGGTCGACAGACGTGAGCTTTTAGAAAGGGTCTACGACGGCGACGCGGAGGTGGATTCAAACTCGATCGAAGTGATCATAGCACGCCTGCGCCGCAAGATAGGCCCGCAGCATATCGAGACCGTGCGGGGTCGTGGTTACATGCTGACGGCGGCATCATGAATATCTCAAGGCTTCTGCAGCGCTCAACGATATCCGGGCGGTTGATTGCGTTCTCCGCTATTTTTGTGCTCGCCGCAATCGTCGTCGCTTCAGTCGTCCTCTGGCTGATCGTGGCTGGTGTCGTCCGTTCGCAGGTCGATCAGCGCCTCGACACTCAGATCCAGGCGTTGCGCAGCGCCCTCGTGACTGCCCCCGACGGTGCAGTAACACTCTCCGTTCAACTCGACGGGCCACCCTTTGATAGGCCGGGGTCCGGGTGGTACTGGCAGGTTTCCGGACAGTCCGTTCGGCTTACGTCTCGCTCGCTTTCAAACGGCACGATCGAGACGCCCGGTCACGCTTTCGAATGGCGCCAGCTTTTCGTCGGCATACCCAGGCCCGGTGGCACCACGTCACTACGTGGACAGGCTTTGCACTCGAGAACGACGCAGGCGACCGTCAGCAACAGGATCGTGACGATCACCGCCACCGCACCACAATCTGCCCTGACCTCCCCCGCATTCCGGTCATTGATGTGGCTCCTCCCCGTCATGGCGCTGCTTGGCGGCAGCCTTATCGCAGGTACTGTCTTGCAGGTCAGGTTTGGCTTGCGCCCCCTTCGCCAAATGACGGGTGATATTGGATCTGTGTTGACCGGCCATCGGTCGAGCCTTCCGGAGCCGGGCGTTGAGGAACTTCGACCTGTCGCAACCGAGATCAATCGCCTGATTGATCAAAGTGCGCGGCGTCTTGCCGACACACGCGTGCATTTTGCAAACATGGCACACGGGCTTAAAACACCGGTGGCCAGTCTGATGCTGGCTCTCAATGATACAAATGACCCTGACAAAAGCCTGAGAAAGCTGATTGAAAGAATTGACCGGCGTATTCAACATCATCTCGCCGACGGACGTAAAGCAACAGTTGGCGATATCGCTCGCTCAACATCAACGGTCAAACCTCGCCTTAAGGACCTGCTCTTTGTTTTGGACCGGATCTACGCACACAAACATCTTTCTGTTGAATGCAAGGTCGACCCTTCTGTTGTTGTAGGCTGCGCAAACGAAGACTTCGATGAAATTTTTGGCAACATTCTCGACAACGCATTCAAGTGGGCAAATGAAACCATCCGGATTTGTGCGCAGATCGAAGGTTCAGCCGTAACGATCGGTATTTTCGACGATGGACCAGGCCTGCCCGATTCCAGAATCGAAGACGCGCTTCGCCCCGGATTTCGACTTGACGAAACGGTTGCAGGAGATGGCTTTGGCCTAAGCATATCGAAGGAGATTGTCGACCTGTACGGCGGCAGCATTGAATTGGCACCGATAAACCCGGGCCTGATGGTTAATGTGAAGCTCCCGAGCTCCAACGCTCTTTTGGCGACGTAAGGTATTACCCACTTGGTACAATCCGGCCAGTGACAAGATGCGCAACATGGCGTTGCGTCTGCCCCGCAACCAGCAGCGGCGGCATCCAGACCTGCTGGCAGGATGACACAAGGAATTTACCTGAACCCTTCCCTTGGAGGCGATGATCTGCCTCCCTCAGGCCAAAACAATTTTCTGAACGCAAGTCGCTGGGGAAACTTAAAAAGATCTGCGGTGTTATTGCATAGGCTGAGCGGATACCCAGGATTTACAAATGTACCCCGACCGTCACAGCACGAACTCTGATACTGGAAACCATGGAAACTGAAAGCACCATTGAGGTTCGCGACCAGTCCAGCGGCACGAAGCTGCGGCGCTTAGTGGTGATCAGTGATCTTCAGGAAGGGCCGCCCGGTTCTGTGGACACGCTATCTGTCGAACGGTATCGCCAAAAGTGGATCAGCGGCTCACGAGGCCCTCCTCCCAGTCCTTTATCGTCACCACATCAGGTGATTGTTGAGGGCGGTTACATTGAACGACTTCCCCTCGCCGCGCTCAAGGATGAGCTTGTCGACTGCGCGGAAGTCTGGACACACTGGCGTGGAGATCTGCCGCCGCAAGACCTGCTATCTGCCAACCCTTTCTTGAGGCGTCGCTCGTTCAGGATGAACGGTCCAGAGGCCCCGTTCTCGTCAAATGACATGCTGGGCCATATACAGGCCTTCGGGCCACCCGCAATATTGTGTGTCTGGGGTCTTGGCGTGAGTGAAGACATTCTTCTGGCATGCAGCGAAAGCTTCAAGATCTACAATTCCATCGATGCTCCCGCCCTTCGGGTGCCTGCAGACGTCAGCCGCCACTTTGATCTTGTTATCAGCGGGGCTGAGTGGCAATCGGAAATTGTTCGAGTTCGTCATCCAGGAATGCGAACCGCAGTCATGCCCATCGGTCCTGAATTTGCTTCCGAGATCACGTTCAGACCGTTGAACCTGCCCAAAATATATGACGTGATCTACGTCGCGGCAGCGCAACCTTACAAACGGCATGACATCCTGTTTCAGGCTCTCCACAAACTGCCGCGAACCTTAAAGGCGCTCTGCGTGTGCGGTTATGGCGAAATGATGAGCGATTTACGCCGCCAGGTGGAAGAACTCGGCATCAACGTCGACTTCGTGGATCCTCCAGGCGTACCCTTCGCGGAAGTAAATCGGCTGATGAACCAGTCGCGCATGGGTGTCGTATGCGGTATCGACGATGGTGCTCCAGCGATACTGACCGAATACATGCTGGCTGGCATCCCTGTCCTTGCCAACAGCCGTCTGTCCTGTGGGTTGCAGTATATAACCCCAGACACAGGCCGAACCGCAACGGCTGAACTTTTCCATGAAGGCATCAGCCTTATGTTGAGTATCCCAGATGCCTTTCATCCGCGCAAAACTGTGCTGGAAAACTGGACCTGGCCACACACCATCCAGAAACTGCAAAACATAATCTCCGAAACATAGCCAGATATCTTCAGCAACTGGAACCTTATCTGACAATTGTTGTTAGGGGGCTGTCTGTTGCGAGGTAAGTCATGAATCGCCTGAGCTCATTCCCCGAGAAGTTTCTACCCGAAAATGCCCCGCTCATCTGTTTTTCACATCTGAGATGGGATTTCGTGGTGCAGAGACCGCAGCATCTCATGCAGCGCTTCGCTGCAGATCGCCAAGTATTTTTCTTTGAAGAATTCATCCCGACTGATCATCACCTCGCCTATCTCGAAATCCACCCTTTCGACGGCACTCCAGTCAAGGCGGTTCGCCCACGGATTCCGCACTGGTGGAACGAGACCGAACGCGAGGCTGGCCTTGCAGGTCTGCTCAGCGAGCTCCTTGCGCTACACGGCGGCGAGCGGCCGGTGCTGTGGTTCTATACGCCACTGATGTTTGGTTTTGCCAAGCATGTTGATGCTGCAGCAGTGATTTATGATTGTATGGACGAACTTGCAAACTTCAAACTGGCACCACCACACCTTAAGTCGACGGAAGCCGAACTGATTGATCGTGCGGATGTTGTCTTTACAGGCGGCGTAAGCCTGTATGAGGCTAAAAAGCATCGTCACGACAATATCCACCCCTTTCCATCGAGCGTCGACAAATGTCATTTTCTATCCGCTCGAGGCAAGCTGCCTGAGCCGCTTGACCAGGCATCGATTCCTCACCCGAGGTTTGGTTACTACGGTGTCATTGACGAAAGGCTTGATCTGGAACTGATTGGTTCACTGGCCGCTAGCCGTCCGGAGATGTCATTCGTCTTTCTTGGACCTGTGGCAAAAATCTCGGCGAGTGACCTGCCACAAGCACCAAATATTCATTATCTTGGCCAAAAACGTTACGACGATCTGCCTGCCTATCTGTCAGGGTGGGATGTTGCGCTTATGCCATTCGCACTCAATGAAGCGACACGGTTCATAAGCCCGACCAAGACCCCCGAATATCTTGCAGCCGGTCGCCCGGTCGTTAGTACAGCCGTGACAGACGTCGTGCGCAGTTACGGAAATGTGCCTGGCGTGTTGATTGCCGGCGGGACTGAGGATTTTTGCAATGCTTGCGATAAAGCGATAACGATTGCAAAGTCAGGTACTTCCTGGCTGCGCGATGTTGATAGTGTCCTCGCTTTATCGTCCTGGGATATAACATTCCGCTCCATGTCCGCTCTGGTGGACGAAGCAGTTTTGCGAAATGGCAGCGCGCTCGCTGCTGCTAAAAAGCCGCTTCTGCGGGAAAGTAGCCAGGTCCAGAGCGATACATATGATTACCTGATCGTTGGCGCAGGTTTTGCGGGTTCAGTTCTTGCCGAGCGGTTGGCTGCTGATGGAGACAAGAAGGTTCTCGTTTGCGACAGACGCCCTCACGTCGCCGGTAACGCCTATGATCACTATGATGAAGAAGGGGTTCTTGTTCACAAGTATGGTCCACACATTTTTCATACCAATAGCGACGAAGTCTTTGCCTACCTATCCCGCTTTACGGCGTGGCGCCCTTACGAACACCGGGTATTGGCCCAGGTCGGAGAATTGCGCGTGCCGATCCCGATCAACCGAACCACACTAAACATGATTTACGGGCTCGACCTGCCGAGCGAAGCAGCAGCGGCACTTTTCCTCGCTGGCCGCGCCGAACCATGTGATCCGATTTCGACGTCAAAGGACGTCGTCATTTCGCAAGTTGGCTCTGAGCTCTATCGAACATTCTTCGAGGGATATACCCGCAAGCAATGGGGTCTTGATCCCTCCGACCTGGACCGCTCGGTGACCGCGCGTGTTCCAACCCGCACGAGCACCGACGATCGCTATTTCCTCGACACGTTTCAGGCCATGCCGCTCAACGGTTACACCCAGATGTTCAAGCGTATGCTGGATCACGATAATATCACCTTGATGATGGGCACGGATTTTGCCGAACTCAAGCAGGCACGCCTTGCAAAACATATTATTTTCACAGGTCCGATCGACGAGTATTTCGACTATCAATTCGGGCGCCTGCCCTATCGAAGCCTGAAATTTCGACATGAGACACACGACGCCGAATGGGTATTACCAGTCGCAGTCGTGAATTACCCCTCAGAGGAGGTCGAGCATACCCGCATCACCGAATACAAGCATCTGACAGGCCAGTCTCACGAGAAAACCAGCATAAGCTATGAATATGCCTGTGCAGACGGAGACCCATATTACCCTATACCTCGGCCTGAAAATCAGGCTCTCTACAAGCGATACGAGGCACTCGCGCGTCAGCTGGGTGATGTGACCTTTGTCGGTCGGCTTGGCACCTACAAATATTACAACATGGACCAAGTGGTTGGTCAGGCGCTGGCGACTTATAGACGCCTGAAGAAACGACACGATGTCGGCGCGGTACTGGCCGATATCCATCGTGACTGACAAGCTGCGGATAGTGCTCGCCACAGACAGCCTCGACCCATCAGGCATGGGCGAACACATGATCGCACTTGGTCGAGCACTGAGTTTGGACTGGGATGTAACTCTGTCTTTGATGACGGAAGACCGGACAGGTGTGTTACCTCGCGCTGCGCGTCATGGTCTCGGCGTACGGCTGTCTGGCAATCACGAAGAATTCGGCGACTGGCTGACCACAGCCGATATAGACCTCCTGCATGTCCACGCCGGGATCGGATGGGAAGGACATGATCTTGCAGCGACAGGACGTGAAAAAAACATTCCGGTCATTCGAACGGACCACCTCCCGTATTTGCTGACAGATCCTGCACAAAAGGAGCACTACAGGCAGCAGACCCTGGGTGTCGCGCACCACATAGTCGTTTCCGCCGCCTCGGCGGAAAGCTTTCACAACAGTATCGATCCAGCCCGCCTTTCGACCATCCGTAACGGTATTTTTCCTTTTGACCCCAGCCGCGAAACTTATAATTTGAAACAGGAAATAGGGGTTGAGGGACGGATCGTTCTGTTAACCGTCGCGCGTTTCACTGCACAAAAAGACCATGCAACCCTCCTGCATGCCATGCCGAAGATTGTTCGGTCTTACCCGACCGTGGTTCTGCTGTTGGCCGGCTCGGGAAGCGAGCGGCAAAAAATCGAGACCCTCGTCACAGAGCTTGGTCTTGAGGACCACGTCCGCTTTCTCGGGCAAAGACAAGATATTGCCCGGCTCATGGAAATCACCGATCTTTTGGTTCTCCCGTCGCTTTTTGAGGGCCTTCCCCTCGCGATACTTGAGGCCATGTCGCTTGGAGTTCCAGTCGTTGCCACGCGTATTGGTGGCACTGTTGAGGCGCTGGGCGACACTCATCCGTTCTTTGCAGAACCGGGCGTTCCAGATGCCATGGCCTGCGCCGTCATCGAAGCTCTCGCTGATCCTCGCCGCATGGCAGAGGCAGGCACAATGGGTCACGATCGCTTCTGCGACAACTTTTCTGCCCACCGCATGGCAGCGGAGACGGCCTCGATCTATCAGCGATTTATCAGCAAGCCAGCCAAGCGCTTTCACAAGGACAACTCCATGCAAAAGACACGTCTGGCCTTCATCGGTGCCGGGGGGATTGCCCAACGTCATCTGGATATCCTCGCGCAGTTTGCCGAAGTGGAGGTGGCAGGATTTGCTGATCCTGATTTGGCCAAAGCAGACCTGGCCGCCATCCGGTTTGGCGCGAGATCGTTCGAGCATCACCGAGACATGTTGGACGCAGTAAAACCCGATGCTGTTTATATCTGCATCCCGCCTTTCGCCCACGGGATACCGGAACATGACCTGATCGAACGCGAGCTCCCGTTCTTCGTTGAAAAACCGGTTTCGCTCCATCTACCGACTGCCGAAGAAATCTCGGCGGCCGTCATCGCCAAAGGGTTGATCACGGCCGTCGGTTATCACTGGCGTTATCTCGATATCGTTGATGAAGCGCGGGCTCTTCTGGAGAACAATCCCGCCCAACTACTGTCGGGTTACTGGCTGGATTCTACCCCGCCACCCGAATGGTGGTGGAAGCAGGACAAGTCAGGCGGACAAATCATCGAACAGGCGACGCACCTCCTTGATCTGGCTCGGTTTCTTTTCGGCGAGGTGACCGAGGTCTACGGCCGTGTTGGACACAAAGACCGACCCGACTTCCCCGGTTTGGATGTTCCAACAGCCACAACAGCCAGCCTCACCTTCCAGACCGGAGTGATCGCCAACATCGCATCCACCTGCCTGCTCGGCTGGAACCACCGCGTCGGCCTGCATATCTTTGCCGATCGACTGGCTATCGAACTGACAGACCGCGAAATAATGGTTGACGTTGGGAGCGGTCGACCGGTGCGTGCTGCCGACGGCGATCCCGTCTGGCGCGAGGATCGCGATTTCGTTGACGCCGTTCGCGGCGGCGAGAACCGTATCCGCTGCTCTTACGAAGACGCGCTTGCAACGCACAGGCTGGCGCTGGCTGTCGTGTCTTCTGCACGTGCGGGGAAACCCGTGCGGCTCGAAGCAGCACCTGTGCCACGAACGCCATTGGCCCCCCTGACACAACAGCCGCGTTCAGAAGAGCCGCAGGCAGTGATGCCGCCTGGCCACCGCCGTATTTGTTCTCTCGGTGTGGAGGCGCCCGGCCGGACCTACTTCTTCGAATATGAAGAAGGCCCTCCCGTCGATGGTCAGGTCAGGCTGGACACGCTCTATACTGGTCTTTCTGCGGGCACCGAACTGACTTTTCTTAAGAACACTAATCCCTATTTCCGATCTCGGTTCGACCGGGATCGTGGCGTGTTCATCGAAAACGAGCCCGATCTGCATTATCCCGTTCCCTTTCTGGGATACATGGAGGTGGCGCGAATATCTCAATCCCGCGCCTTCGGACTTTCCGATGGCGCACTTGTCGCATCAGCTTACGGGCACAAAACCGGCCACACCGCTGACCCTTTCCACGACGTGCTGGTACCCTTGCCGAACGAACTTGATCCCTTGCTTGGCGTGCTGGTCGCTCAGATGGGCCCTATTTGCGCCAACGGTATCCTTCATGCTGATGCGGAAGCGTTTGGGCTACACGTTCCTGCTCTGGGGGCCGGCGTCAACGGTCGCCCCATTATGGTAATCGGTGCGGGAACCGTTGGCCTGATGACGGCATTGTTTGTCCGCTCGCTCGGTGCTTCGGACGTGATCATTACTGATCCGTCTGAATTCCGCCGGGGCAAAGCCGACGCAATGGGCCTCACGGCCATGACAGAGGAACAGGGCTGGCAGCATGTAAAGGCACGCTGGCATGATGGCGCGATGGGGCGCGGCGCTGACCTTGTATTTCAGACGCGAGCCCATGCTGGCAGTCTGCACACAGCGCTAAAGGCCTTGCGTCCTCAAGGCACCGTGATCGACCTGGCGTTCTATCAGCGCGGAGCCGATCACTTACGGCTCGGTGAGGAGTTTCACCACAATGGCTTGAACATTCGCTGCGCACAGATCAATCGCGTTCCGCGCGGGCTGGCACCGCTCTGGGATCGGCGCAGACTGGCCCAAGCCACGGTGGATCTTCTACTCACTGAAGGAAAAATCATCCGTGAGCACATGATTTCGCATGTGCTTCCTATCGATGACGCGCCTGGCTTTTTAGCCGACTTAATCAAGAACCGGCCGGAATTCCTGCAGATTGTCTTCCAGGTGAACGAATGATTGGGGAGGCCTCACCTGTGCGAATTCTGTTCGTTTTTGCCTGGCTGGTCGTAGGCGGTGAGGAAACCGAAGTACGGCTGCTTGCAAAGAATCTGGATCCCAAACGGTATCGTATCGACGTGACAGCATGCTTCCATAGACCTGGAATGACAGAGCAAACTCATGAGCAACTCCGCGCACTTGGCGTCGACGTCGACACGACACCCTATGGGCTGTCCTTCGATGACACGGTCGAGTATCTGGCCGGGAAAATTCCTCTCTACGACGTCGTAATATCTTGCCAGAACGTTGCTGATATTTACCCGGCACTCGAGCGATTACATCTGCGCCCGCCGCTAATCGAACACGGCGGGCTTGTATCGGAGGCGCTGGCGGGACCTAAGCACTACACGACCAGATATGTCGGCGTCTGTCACACCATCCGCGATGCAGCAGCTTCCATGATGCCAGGTCGAGAACATCATGCCTTGGAAATACCCTCCATGGTGGATCTCACTGCCTTTGATGCGAACGACCGTAGCGCCATGCGCAACACGCTGGGAATTCGCGACGGTGACATGCTGGTAGGATGGGTCGGACGGCTGGATCCAAAAAAGAATGTTGAGGATTTTATCAAGGCGGCGGCAATCGTTCACAATATGCATGAATCCGCACGCTTCGTCATTGTTGGCGGCCCGGACGCTTTTTACCCCGACTATGCAGAGCAGCTGAAGGAACTCGCGGCCACCCTTGGACTGGACAATACCCTGCAGTTTCTTGGGGACCGCAAAGATGTCCCCACCCTCCTTTCGGCTTTCGACATTTTTGTCTGGCTATCAACTGGTGAGGGCATGCCGCATGTTATAGCCGAGGCGGGTGCGGCAACACTGCCCGTCATCGCGACACCTGACAACGGCGTGCTCCAACAAATCGATCCTGGCACGTCAGGACTTCTCGTACCATTCAACGATCCGGCTATCGTTGCGCAATGTCTCAACGATTTGATTGTCTCACCGGAGCTGCGCAATGCCCTGGGTCAGGCATTGCGTTTGAAAGTAGAGGCAACCTACTCCGTCGAGGCGGTGCTGCCGCAATGGGAGAACCTTATTGACGAGGTCGTAAAAGAACGCCGGCCAGCTAAGCCGACGGGTCTTTTTCACTCCTTCCTACAGGGAGGATTTGAATGTTCTACACATCGTCTGCGTCCCAATGAAAATCAACCTACCGGGCGGCGCCTCGACCTAATAGCATCGACTGGTCACGATACTTATGCTGCTCAAGACTACCGCCAGCTTTCTGATCTTGGAATACGAACAATAAGGGACGGTTTCCGTTGGCATCTGATCGATCGGCCAAGCGGCTATGAATGGACAAGTGTCAGACCGATGTTACGGGCGGCCTCGGAGGTTGGAACACAGGTCATCTGGGACTTGATGCACTACGGATGGCCAGACGATGTCGATATCTGGTCTCCCCGGTTCGTTGACCGTTTTGCGGATTATGCAGCCAGCTGCGCACGAATTGTTCAAGAAGAGTGTGACGGCATCCCTTTTTATTGCCCCATTAACGAGATTTCGTTCTTATCCTGGGGAGGTGGTGATGCAGCCTATCTCAATCCGTTCGCACATGGTCGCGGTTTCGAGCTCAAGGTGCAGTTGGCACGTGCCGCGATTGCTGCCATGGACGCAATTCTGACTGTAGACCCGCGCGCTCGTTTCGTGCACTGCGAACCAGCTATCAACGTTGTCACGGATCCAGAACGCCCTTGGGAGGAACGTTTAGCCGACGGACACCGGAAGTCACAGTTTCAGAGTTGGGACTTGATTGCAGGACGGTTATGGCCCCAGATCGGTGGTGCGGAACGCTATCTGGACGTCGTTGGTGTCAATTACTACTTTAATAATCAGTGGATCCACGGGGGACCGCCACTCGATATCGGGCACAGTCTGTACAAACCCCTCAGCAAAATATTGATAGAGACTTACGCCCGCTACGGCAGGCCAATGCTGATTTCCGAGACAGGTATCGAAGATGAGCGAAGAACCGTCTGGTTCGAGTATGTGACGGCGCAGGCTGACATCGCAATGGAGGCCGGCGTACCGTTGGAAGGCATTTGCCTGTACCCGATCGTCAACCACCCCGGCTGGGACGACGAACGGGCCTGCCAAAACGGATTGCTGTCTGCTGTGGCTAAACCTCCGAAAAGAGACGTTTATCAACCTCTTGCAATTGCCATAGAGATGTATTCCCTGGCTCACCGGTGTTCACGAGCCAGATGACTTCTGAAACAGGGACACGCCCAGAGCCCAAACATCTAAGTTTTTCCTTATCGCGATATTGATTTTCGCGATGCGAGAACGTAAATCTTTGAGTGACAGGAGCACTCAAATGACTGATAAAGCCAATCCCCCGCCCCCTTTAACCGCACAGCTGTGCTACTCGATCTACTCGGCCGGGATCGCAATACAGCGAGCATACAAGCCTTTTCTTGACGAACTCGGTCTGACTTACCCCCAGTATCTCGTGCTAAATATTCTTTGGGCTCAAGATGAGCAAACGGTTGGATCGATCGCCAACAGCCTCGCCCTGGAATCCAGTACACTGACACCTCTCCTGAAGCGACTGGAAGTTGCAGGCCTGTTGCATAGAACTCGCAGCAAAGAGAATGAACGACAAGTTGTTGTGGCGCTTACTGAAGAGGGGCGCACGTTGCAGCGAAAAGCTGGTTGTCTCAGCGACGCGTTACTATCAGCGTCTGCACATAGTCCACATGATCTGGGCCTTCTCAACCGCGACATCAGAAATCTACGCGACGCAATTTACGCGAACATTGAAGGTTGGAGTGCTCCCGTCTGACCGACGAGAGCCCAGCATCTGTGTCAAGCACTTTAACGACACTGTAAATGCATCCCCCCCAAGATCAGTGCGTTCGTAACGTGGGCCATTAAGAAATGGCCCACCGCATTTTCTTGGGGCAGCTCGCCTAATTCTCTGATTTGAGCGCTGTCCACAGCCTGTTCAGCACACGCTGTTGCGTAGCGTCGTATGGTGAAATTGTAAAAAGCCTGTCGAGGACCGCCGCTGAAGGATAGACTGAGGGGTTTTTGCGAACTTCCTCATCTAGAAACTCTTGAGATGCAAGGTTACCATTTGCGTATTGTACGTAATTGGAAGCTCTGGCAATGACTTCGGGCTTCATCAGATAATTGATGAAGGCATGTGCTTCATCCACGTTTTTTGCATCGGCAGGAATGGCCAGATTGTCAAACCACATATAAGTGCCCTCTTTGGGAATGACGTAACCCAAATTGACCCCGTTGCCAGCTTCTTCCGCCCTTGCCTTCGCCTGCAGCACGTCACCCGAGAAACCGATCGAAATGCAAATGTCGCCTGTTGCAAGCTCATTGATATAGGCCGACGAGTTGAACGAGCGCACCGACGCACGGATTGATTTGAAGACCTCAACACCACTCTTGAGATCATCCGACTGTTTGCTATCGGGATTTTTACCGAGGTAAGACATGGCAATAGCGACCGTCTCGTCAGGCGCGTCCAAAATATTGATGCCGCACGCTGCGAGCTTTTTTGCATTGTCGGGGGCAAAAAGTACGTCCCAGCTGTCGACTGCGACATCGCCTAACGCAGTTTTGACCTTCTCGACATTATATCCGATACTTGTCGTTCCCCACATGTAATTGACGGCATATTGATTTCCAGGGTCATAAGCGGCAAGCCGTGTCATGATGTCCGGCCACATATTGCGGAGATTGGGGAGCTTTGATTTATCCAGTTTCTGGAAAACCCCTGCGTTGATCTGTCTGGCAAGGAAGGGGCCGGTCGGAACAACAACATCGTAGCCTGATGCTCCTGCGAGGAGTTTTGTCTCAAGCAGTTCGTTGTTGTCGAATACGTCGTATATAACCTTTATTCCTGTTTCTTTTGTAAAATCATCAAGTATTGACTGTTCGATATAGTCGGACCAGTTGTAAACATGCACAACGCGGTCAGCAGCAATGGCGGAAGTCGCACTACCGATAACGGCAGCGACGAAGATTACGCGCAACAATATTTCGTGCATAAAAGCCTCTTTTATGAAGTTGATGACATAGCGTCGCGAGTAATTCAGTGTGAGAGGGACGCTTTGACAGTGCCGACAAAGAATTGCCAGGCCGCGCCCCTACGGGGCTAATGGCAGCAGCCAAGACGTTTCTGGATCAAACTGGGCACACCTATTGAAATACGGACGACGGCCAAAAATGCGTGCGGCCTGTTTCGTCTGTATTTCCGTTTTATGGATTCACATTTCAATTGCAGTACGACACCTGCGAGTTGCGCTATGGTGACTGGCGAAACTAAAGCAAAGAATGGTGCGCGCAGAACATTATCGATGGCACAGAATCAAATATAAAACGGCCATGATGCTCAGCAGAGATAAGGCTGCCGCGCCGATCGTGTATAGTTGTCGGAATTCATCTGGTTCGCCATCGGAAGAATGGAATGACTGTTCATTGCGTTGACTCACATCCAACGCAACGGGCAAATCAGGAGCGCATTTGGCACCAATTTTCTCCCCGGATTTATCAAATAACCGATCTTGATAATCCCACGATATCAGCGCTTTCCTGCGTCTCTTGGATCGCTTTGTATTGAGGTCTTCAGGTCTGTCACTACTTGGCGCTTTTTCAGCATAGTCCTCGGGTCCAAATCCCATTCCCTCACCTCCGTCGCGTGAGAGACTAGAATTTCATGGCCTCTTTTCAGCCGAGTTACATTTCATTACTCATGTCTTATAAATGAAACATGCCCAATTATTTGAAAGGTCTGCTCACACAGGGTGGCGAAGTTCGTCTCACTCTTACTGAGGGGTCACAACAAGGCGGCGTTGCCACTAGCTCCCATCAATACGACGCAGCTTACAGGCTCTGAGTAGCCTGTAAGCCAGTCTTAAAGGTCAGGACGAAATTCCGTTATCCGCCTTTAACATGTCTGCCGCACGCTCGCCGACCACCACACACGGAGCCATCAAGTTGCCGACGGGTATTCTCGGCATAACCGAGGCGTCGGCAACGCGCAGATTTTTGACACCATACACACGCAGGCGTGAATCAACGACTGACATGGCATCTCGTCCCATTTTGGCCGTACACGACTGGTGCCAATACGTGACGGCAGAGTTGCGTATAAAGTTCTCCATACTTGCACGGTCGCGTATGGCGGGAATGACTTCCCGCTTGATCAAGGACCGAAAACGATCACTATTGCCCAATTCCCTGCACAATTCGATAGTGCGAAAGGCTGTGTCCATGTCCTGAGGATCGCTCAGTGAGTTGGGTGTAACAATAATCGGGTCGTCGGGTTGCGGGCCGGACAGGTGAACGCGTCCACGGCTCTTGGGCTGGGCAAGCCCGGCGAACATCGTCCAACCGTGTTCAGGCGCTTGCAATCCTACCTCAGGTGGCGGCGGCACTGCGAATTCCAGCTGGCACTGCACAATATCAGGCGCAGGCAAGCGCGCGTCGCTCTTTGCATAGAGCACTGCTTCGCAGCCGCCACCACCGACCAATTGAGGTTTCAGATATTCCCAGGTGCAGCCGAAGGCTATGTGGTCCTGATGGTTTTCCCCAACCCCCGGAAGGCCCTGGACGATAGGAATACCGTGGCGTCGCAATTCATTTGCAGGTCCTATACCGGATTGCATAAGCACTTTGGGCGTGTGTACCGCCCCAAGTGATAGAACCACTTCGCGATCCGCACCGAAACGCAAAATCTTATCACCAACCATGGCTTCTACGCCGACGGCTGTCTTGCCTGAAAGAATGATCCGAGTGACAAGCGCGCCCGTCAAGACCGTGAGGTTTGGCTGATCCATGATCGGTTGCGTATAAGAGCGAAAAATCGACTGCCGCTTGTTGTCACGGATTCGCAACTCAGCAATGGCGGCTCCGCCGTCACCCTCCATCATCTCGCCATTGGCGCTTTCAAATTTCGCGATGCCGAGATCCTTAGCAGCGTCAACCGTGATTTCCGCAAGCGGCTGAGGGGAATGGGGTTGTGCGACATATACCGGTCCACCCGCCCCCCGTCGTGTCGGATCGGCTTTACCCTGCCAATCTTCAATACGACGGTAATAGTTCAGAATAGAATCGTATCCCCAGTCCGGATCACCTGTCTCATCAGCAAAATAGTCCCAGTCAGCCTTGTGACCGCGGGCCCATACCATCACATTGATACTAGACCCACCGCCGAGTACCTTGCCCATGTTCAAGGGAAGACGACGACCATTAAGGTGTGGTGAGGGCTCGCCTTCGAATGCCCAGTCGTGCGATGAACCAAGATTAAGCGGCCATTGTGCCGGGTCTGAAATCGAAGGCGCGTTGTCGTCGCCACCAGCCTCCATAAGAAGGACCTGAACGTTTTTGTCCTGGGCCAGTCGAGTGGCAACCACAGAGCCGCTAGAGCCAGCTCCGCAGATGATGAAATCGAAATGGGTACGAAATTTGGTGCGATGAGCCCGTGATTCCGGACCGTCGCGGTCTGTTGTGGCGTGTTCCATAAGTCACCTTGTATGTTGAATTACATGTGTTGTTGCGCCGAGCGCAATGCTCAACCGATCTATGTCGGGAGCCGCGTTAGATAGAGATTTCAGCTTGTGGCCCGTCAGTTTCATTTGAAGTGAACGGGCCGAACTCGTCTGGAAAATGTTGCATTGGTGTTTTCAAGCGAGTGCATTTTTGCACTCGCTTGATGTTTCTGTTGTCAGTTTGCTTTGTTGTTGTCAGTTGGCTTTGTTCTGGATTGTCTTGGCGGCCTCATCGATCGTGTCTGCGACCACCTTTGGCTGCGTCATGAACAGCGCATGGCTGGCTGAGACCTTGGTAATCTTCGCCTTGATCCGCTCAGCCATGTGAATGAGCATCGCCTGATCAAAGGCCTTGTCTTCCGTGGCAATGACAGCCCAGCTGGGCTTGGTGCGCCAGGCAGCATTTTTGAGCTTTGTGCCAAACACCTCCAGATTGATAGGAACCTGCGAGTCTCGCATGAAGGCAGCATCTTCATCACTGACATCATGGGCAAACCCGGCTTTGAATTTCTCGGGGCTGACAAAACCGAAGCCGTCATCAGCCTTGTCGATCACAAATTCGGAGGCTGGGGCAAAACCCTCATATTGCTGGCCGGTCGTTTCACCAGCATCTGGCGACAGGGCCGACACGTACACCAGGCCAGCGACATTGGCGTGAATGCCTGCTTCCGTGATGACGGTACCGCCCCAGGAGTGACCGACAAGAATGGTTGGGCCGTCCTGACGGTCGAGTGCGCGGTTTGTCGCGGCAACATCGTCGTCAAGAGATGTCAGGGGGTTCTGGACAATCGTGACCTTGTAGCCACGCTGGGTGAGCTGATCGTAAACGCCGCGCCACCCCGAACCGTCTGCGAATGCACCGTGGACGAGGACGACATTCTTGACGGGCTGGGCTGCTGATACTGAAGTTGACTGTCCTGCGGCGGCGATAGCGATAGCGGCGGCAGCTGTGAGGAATTTGTTGTCGGTCATCTGCATCACTCCGTGTTATGCGATAACTATTATCGCGATAACTATATAAAACCAGACATCAGCAGGACAGTCAACTCCTTTTTTTCGAGACGGGTTTATTGGCGCTCGCAAGTCCGGCTGGTTATGATGTTACCGTCGCGCCGTAATGTTGTTTTGTCGTGCACAGACTGAGACAAAATCTTTTCTCTTCAAATAGTTGGATGGCATTTGCAACAATGCCATCTATTTAGATGCAAGCATGGGCATACGCGTGCCCCTCGCCACCTGCTCGAAAATCAGCAGGATATTGAGCTGCGCCACCACGCAGTCATTCATCATGGGAGAGAATTGTCTCAACGAGGCGAACCCAGTAACTCACGCCGAACGGGATGACGTCATCGTTAAAATCGTAGGCGGGATTATGTAATCCTGGCGTATCGCCGTTTCCTATGATTATGAAAGCACCCGGTCTGCTTTCCAGCATATAGGCGAAGTCCTCTGTTGCCATGCGGGGCTTGATGTCAGACGCTACCGCCTTTTCACCAACGACCAGTTTTGCCACTTCTAGAGCAATCTCGGTCTCCTTCTCATGGTTGAATGTTACGGGATAACCGTGGTTATAAGACACGTCTGCTGTGGCCCCAAAGATGCTTGTCGTTAATCGCGTCACATCCTTCAGTCTCCTTTCCGCAAATGCGCGCATTTCAGCGTTCAACGTTCGCACGGTCCCAGTCAATCACACCGTGTTGGGGATGACGTTATGCGCATTCCCCCCTTGAATGGATGCGACCGTAATCACCAGTGCATCTGATGGTTCGGTTTCGCGCGACTCGATTGTCTGGAGCGCGATGACAAGGTGGGAGGCGACCACAATGGGATCAATGGAGAGATGTGGTTGGCCAGCATGCCCGCCACGACCGTGAACAACGATATCAAAAGTGTCGGCAGCAGCCAGAATTGCTCCTGTCCGGATTGCAAAATATCCAACAGGAAGCATAGGCTCGTTATGCATCCCAAACACACGTTCTATGTTAAACCTTTCCATGAGCCCGTCCTTGACCATGGCAAGCGCCCCAGCCCCACCTTCCTCAGCTGGCTGAAAGATAACAGCCACTGCACCTCGAAAATTGCGCGTTCCACTGAGATAACGAGTGGCTCCGAGGAGCATGGCCATGTGACCATCGTGCCCGCAGGAATGCGCACGACCGGATATCCTCGACGCCCAGGATTTGCCGCTTCGTTCAAGGATCGGCAGGGCATCCATATCTGCCCGCAACCCGATGACCGGCCCCTCGCCCAACGTGCCTTTGTAAGCCCCACAACCCCGGTTTCGCCGATACCAGTCTCAATCACATCGCAACCGAATTGCGAGAGTTTGTCAGTGATGAAACGGGCAGTCGCATGGACGCCGTAGAGAAGTTCCGGGTTCTGGTGGAGATGTCGCCGCCAAGCAATCACGTCATCACCCACCTCGCAAATACCGTGCGCAAGCAGCATCTTGAAAATCCTATGTCTTGAATAATGACAGACCACCATGCTGATCGCACACTCGCCATCAGCACATTCGAGCCGGGTGGTCAGTCGTTGTGATCTGGATCCAATGGAGCCACCTTGTCTTGACCGTCCGTCAGGCGGCCGTCGATTTGCAAATGCGGAAAATCGCCCTCGTCAGCCAACGGGTAATATGGAGAGAAGTAGTAGGCTACACTGCCAATACCGACGATTTGTTTGAGAAACGAAAACACTCTGCTGGCGCGCTTGAGAAGCGCAGAGTACAGCGGGCTAAGCCACGAAATGGTTCCTGAAGAAACACTCAACTTCATGACAAATCTCCCGCCTTTAGGCCGCCTTAGGAAGCCTGCAGGTTGGCGAGGTGAGGTTTCGCTTTCGTATCAGCGATGGGTGTGTTGACTACAAATGGAATAGATTGCCAATTCCAACACTTCTTGCATATTTTCCATATTTTACTATATCTAATGTTCAATGAGTGGGTAAGTACGTGAAAGATATTCTGACTACGGCGGACGCTGCGGAGTTATTAGGTGTTTCTGTGCGAACTGCCCAGTTATGGGTAGAAAGCGGTCAATTGCCGTCTTGGAAAACACCAGGCGGACACAGACGAATTCCCCGCCAGGCGGTTCTGGATCTGATTGATGATCCCCATTCCGATGATGTTCGGGTTTCAGCCCGCGGTGTGGTTGTCGCGGCTCAAGGTCGCGGTGCCCACTGGCAGCTGACCGGCCTTCCAGGATCGGGCTTGCTCCTGGATGTCGTGGAAGATGTCGAGGCCTTGTCCAAGTTGATCGCGGTCATCCCTCCTATGCTGATTATCGTTGAAAACGCAAATGAACCTGATCGAAAGCGGCTCATAACCGCGCTCGGCAACGATGTTCGCTACAGACAAACGCTTATCGTCAGTGCAACCGAAGCCGACGTTAATCATCCAGCGACGCGGATGTCCCGGCGGGTACAAGTGAAGATGTCGAGCGACGTCTCGCAGATGAGCGCAGCGGTCGTGGATTATCTGCGATCTACCAAGCCAGCTGATAATTTGTCCGCCGGCTTTCCGACGCCCTGGAATGAACGTGCGCGTCTGGAGGCAGTGAAGCAGTCCGAGTTGCTTCAATCGGCACCCGACACGAGCTTTGATCGCCTTGTACGCTTGGCAGCCGACGTCACACATGCTCCTGTCGCAATGTTCACTTTGATCACCAAGGACGCACAGTGGTTCAAATCGCGAATAGGGTTTGAGGGAGAACAGACCCCTCGAGACTGGGCATTCTGTAACAGTACGCTCATGGCAAACAAATTTACGGTGATAGAAGACCTTTCGAGAGTTGAGATATTCGAGGGCAATCCGGCGCTTGCAGCGCCATTTGGTTTTCGATTTTACGCGGGCGCTCCCGTTCGCGACAAATTCGACTTTGCGCTTGGCTCAATATGCGTCATCGACGTTGTACCGCGTACCTTGGCCCCTTCTGAGTTCGAAGCGCTGACAACTATAGCCGAGGCAACGACCAACTTAATTCGCGTTCGCGCCCAACAACGAGAAGAGCAAAACGCGTATTCTGCCATCTGAGCAGGACACACACGTCGGCAGCGCTTACGTGGCCACGGATGGGTAGGTGAGGCCCTGCCAATGCGCCAACTTACCCGCAAATTCCCGCTGAAATGATAGCGGTCCTGACCTCGCGGCATATGGCTCGTCGTAGATGCCTATGAAAATAGTGAGATTGAGAAAAAAATGTGCTCCCATCTCAAACAAAGCCACGAAGTCATGTGCGGTGAGCGCGTTGCGCTCATCTGCCGTCAAGCTCATAACTGTCGATTCCTCAGCTGAATTTGACAGCAGAGTCGCACCGATCGTTTGTTCCCAGCGTGCGACAAGGCCATGTGGATCGATGGTATACTGCCGCAACAAAGCGGGATCACGGTCCACCATGAAGAGAAACTTGTTGACGAAGTATTTACTCACGCGGCAGGCTCCTTTGGATACCAGGTAAAATATGCTTCCATTGTGTGAAACAGATCGAGATTGTCGACGTAGTCAGCACATTCCGCACCGGCGACCCCCAGCATCAGTATAAAATTCAGAAAACCGTGCGTCGCATTTCCGCTTTTTTGCATACTCTCGTGGCTGACATTTCGAAGTAATGCTTCGACGTCACCATTACGTAGCCACTCAATAGCTTGCCGGTCAAATATCGGATCCGGGCCGGTCTCCGTGAATTGACGAGGTCCACCCAACTCTAGGGAAAGATGGCCGGTACCGATTGCTGCGACCCTTTTCGAAGATGGAAAGTCCTCGATCGCTCGGCGAATAGCCTGCCCAAGGTCATAAAACCGTCTGATTGACGGTAAGGGTGGTGCAAAGATATTGGTGTATATTGGCACAATGGGCAGGTCGTTTTGGGGCCGTAAAGTAATGATCGGGCAAACGATCGAGTGGTCGATCTTCAGTTCATTGGAAAATGCAAAGTCGAAGTTCTGATCAAGCAATGACTGGTGCATGAACGCCGACATAGCCTCATCGCCCTGCAACATATATTTCGGCAGGCCGAATTCGCGCTCTTCGTTATAAAATGTCGCGTCATACCTTGGGGCCTTGCCGATCAGAAATTGCGGACAATTATCCAGAAAAATCTGATGAAAATGGTCAGATCCGACCATGACGAGGATATCAGGCTGCGCGCGTGCCAAAGTCTCGCGATACGCTTCAACTTTGAGTCTCCATTCCCGCGCCTGAGGCATCTGCTCCTCGACAGGCGCTGTGGTCGCTCTAAGATAAAATGGGTGGTGAGTGGATGCCAGTGTGGCAACTAGTTTAGCCAATGCCCTGCTCCTAAATAAACAGATAGGGTTAAGTCGGGCCAGACTGAAGCATTGAGAATGCCAGTGCGATTTAACCTGCCCGAACTGTAAGGTTTGCATCAGCTTTCGTAGGCAGGAATGCTTTCGCGGTTGTTTCAGATATGCATGTTTCTGTTGCGGGTGTAACAGTTAGTCGGGACGCGCGGTGACAGCCGCGCGCCGTATTTCGAGGACATCCTCGTCCTTGATCGCTTCATGACACTGCAGGGAGCGACACCTATGCTCTGCCGACCATCCTGCTAGCCGCGCCTCTGTACGTCGCGGTTACATCCGCATCAAACATGTAACCGGCGCCCCTCTCTGTCTTGATTAACGCTGGCTGAGAAGGATCCTTCTCCAGCTTTCGGCGTAATCTCAGGATCAGAACATCGATACTCCTATCGAACACTTCTTCATTGTAAATTCGGCTTGCCGAAAGGAGCTGCTCACGTGACAGGACCTGACGCGGCGACCGCAGAAAAGCTGTCAAAAGGTTGAACTCACCTGCCGTCAGCTTCACTTCTTGTTCGCCGCAATACATCAGCTTACGAAGCTTGATGTTGAGCTCCCATTCGTTGAATGAATATATTTTCTTGTCTTTATTGACTTCTATGGCAGGTTTTTCACGCAACGATGATCGAACGCGTGCCAACAACTCCCGCGTGCCAAAGGGCTTAGTGATGTAGTCGACAGCTCCCAGTTCCAGACCAACGACTTTGTCAGCCTCTTCAAGTCTGTCTCCGCTTATGATTATAATCGGGTAATCAGACGTGCTTGATAGCTTTCGAACGATGTCGAGACCGTCTTCGTTTCCCAAATTAAGATCGACGATGATTAGGTCAATCGGGTCTGTGCTCAGAACTCTGGCAAGGTCCTGGCTTCCGCTGAGAACAGTTACCCGAAAGGCATGCTGCGAAAGGTAGTCCTTCAACAAGCTGCGCATGGCGGAATCGTCGTCTATCACCAATATGTGTTTCACGGCGCGGCTCCAATCTCCGCAAGGCAAATGACGGCTAATTGCTCGTCTCTACCTAAAACGTTGCAGTCCATGGGTCTTCGGTTCGGAACGGAATGTTTTGACCGGCACGTGTCCACTATCAGATCCTCGGCCCTTGCAGACCCGCAAGCTATTCGATGGCAGTGGCCCAAGAGGCGTTTCAGCAAATCATACACTTTGAGTTTCCTTTTTTGACCTATCAAAAAGTTACGTCTATCGAAGGTTGAAATTACCGTAAATATCATTTGTATCAATTTTATCATTTTGTAAAGCGCCCTTGAAGTTATTAGTTGTTCTGGTTTCGCGTTCCGCGGTGATATTTTTGGGCGGGGTATGTGCTCTCCCTCCTGAGTTTCGGGCTCATGTCCGGAAGCTGGTGAAGGATTGCAAATGCAACATTGCAAAGGGGTCCCAGCCAAGGATCGTTGAGACCGGCACGGTGAGCGGTTGCCTGTTCACTGATCGCTGATTTTTGAGTTTGGTGCTTTTGTAGAGGGGGAGCCAAAGCTAACTGATGTTAGGACACCGCAAATAAATGACCTTACAAGAAGGAGACGACAGCAATGTTTTTCGTTTGAAGCATCGACAGGCAACGAGAAAGGCAATAGCTAAGCCACTGAAAGGACCACAATATATCCTTCTTTGGCTTCATAAATCCATGGAACGCCATGCGACAACGAGGATGTGTTTTGTCGAAAACCAGTTCGAGCAGCACAGGTTTTAAGGCTCAGTCATTGATGACCGTGGCTGCCCGACAATATTAAGTACCCTGTCATATGGAACGGGTCAGACTGTCGAAAATGGCATTTGCCAACGAAGCGGAACTGAACGGGGTTTTCAATATCCTCGATCGAAGGTGAGAAAGTTCCGGGGAAAGTTCGAGGGTTCTGTCGCCCAGCAACAACATTCTCCCCTGCCCAAACACAGTTTCGATGTGACCAAGATCAGCCTTGGCGATAACGCATTTTTGATTGAAAATAGCGAGATCGGCACGCATACCGCGATCAAGCTCCCTGCGTAAACCGACCATGTCGGTGTAACCAATCGGCTCGTAGCCCAATGCGGCGACCTTCTCCTCATAGAGTTCCCGCAGCATCTTGTCCTCCTCAACAATAATCACCTGCTCCCCATTTCCGGTCGGCACCGCGCGCTCATTAAAGAAACTGTCTATCGGTAGCGGCGCTTTGGCTGTGGACGGAAAATAAAGCGAAAACTCAGTGCCTTTGGCGCTTTCACTTTCCACGTTGATGCAACCACCCAAAGCACTGACTATTCCGTGGACGGCAGAAAGGCCAAGACCCGAACCACCAGAACTGGAATTCGTCGTAAAAAATGGCTCAAATATATGGGGCATTACATGGTCTGGGATACCAGGCCCCTCATCTTTGACCGAAAGACAGACATATGCACCTGGCGCAATTTCGCCATGGGACAAAGCCTTTTTGCGAGCGACATTAAAAGTTTGAACCTCGATTTTCACTCTTTGCCCACGAGCCGATGCCTGACTGGCATTTTTGCACAAGTTCATAACCAGCTGGTGGATCTCCACCGGATTGCCTTCGATGACGGCTGGCGTTTGGCAAAGGTACCAGTCCAGCACGACCTTGTTGCCCAAGGTAACCTGCAGGAGAGGCAGGATGTCGGCAATGGCATCAGCAACATCAAATGGTTTGACAATCCGCTCGCGCTTGCGGCTGAAAGTCAAAATCTGATCCACGATATGTTTCGCCCGCGCCCCGCTCTTGAGTATTTCCTCGACATAATTGCGTGTCGCTGACGGTTTTCGAAGAAGCTGAACTGCCATCTCACCGTATCCGAGAATTGCCCCTAAGACATTGTTGAATTCGTGGGCAATGCCTCCAGCCAAAGTCCCGACGGCCTCCAGGCGTTGTGCGTGCTGCAGCCGCGTTTCGAGCCCGTCGCGCTCCTGACGTCCCTTAATTGTCTCGATGAATTCCATGAATGTCTTTAATGTCGCCAGCAACAGGTGCATCTCATCTGTCGTGAAGTGCGCGCGTGCATTGTCAAGCGCAAGAACAAGTACCGCAATGTCATGTTCACCCACTTCAGCACCAACAACCAGATGGCAAATGTTCCTGTCGCGGACATCAAATAGGCTACCCAATCTCATAGAGTGGCAGCAGGATGTCTTGTCGTAGAAGCGAAATGTCGGAGCGCCTTTCTGGCGAATATGATTGCGGGTGAAATCCTTCAGGATAGCCCTGCTTTCACTGCTGTCTGAAAACTGGTGTGCGTCCCTCAGTTCGGACCGATCGGAGTTGTAGATGGCAAAACTTGTGCGATGAGCACCAAAAATGGTTGAGATACGGGCCAGAGCGCGATCCATGAAGTCAGGGAATCTTGAAGGACAGCAATCAACCATATCGTCTTTGATATCCGCTATGACTTGCTCATAGTGCAGTCGTCGCTTGAGACGGGTCGTTTGTGCACGAAGTCGATAGACAAGAACACAAATATAGACTGACAGAAAGGATGCTATGATCCCGAGCATAATGCGGCTGGTAGACGCTCGCGACGACGCATCGGCCGCAATGCTTACGTACTTTGACTGAAGTTTTTCCGCACGAAGTGGTGTTGGCGATGCCTGGATAGCTGCGATCTTGGAATCAACCCGCGGCAACACGGCAAGGATCATCTTTGCGTGCACAATCACGGTACCAAAACTTTTCAAGACCGGAGCTGCGGTGTCGAATTCGGGCAAGTGGGACAGCCTTGCCTGGATCAGGGACTGGAGGCTTTCGTCAGGTCTTGTCGAAAACCGCATCATGAGGTTTCCAAGGTCGCTTGCACGGGCCAGCGCACGTTTGACCACCTCGTTGTCGGATTCGTGTAATGTCGTCAGTGTCTGGCCAAACACACTAATCGAGTTTTGCAAAAGAGCGTTGCGTGTCTTGAACCCTTCAACCAAGACCTCATCTGAATCTATGCCTTTGGCCAAGTCCGTCAGCAGCTGGTGTAATTCGTCGTCATCATTGAAGGGCGGGGTTTTCAGAAGCTCGGTCAGTTCGCTAATGGTACGCCTGAGATTGGAAACAGAATGGACGAGCGCGTCATATGACGGCAATAATCCTGCTCTGGCGCGCAGCACGTCGCGCTGTAAAGACGCATGATTGACATCAACTGCCCTCAAGTTCTGCATAACGGCTTCATGGACAGCACGCCCAGGATCTCTGCCTGCTACCACAAGCGCCAGAATGATTGCCGATATCGTCAGGATCCCGATTGGGAGGATTTCACCGAGACTCGTCAGTGACAGCCGTCGAGAGACGCTTACCATTATAAACCCCGGTCAAACTTTTCAGGAAAGCTTCTAAAGCTGCAATATCTTCGTCGTTGAGCTGGCGACCTAACTGGCTCTCCCCCATGATCGCGATCGCCTCCCGCAACGTTTCGGTTCGACCATCATGAAAGTAAGGCGCGGTGACCTCCACGTTGCGCAGACTTGGCACGCGAAAGACGTTCTCTTCTTTATCGTGGCGCTGCAGCCGCTTTTCCAGATCTTCAGGCTCATGCAAGGAGCGCGCATCCGGATCCCCGAAAACGCCAAATATCTGGAACATGTTGCCACCGATGTTGGATCCTTGATGACAAGACACGCAGCCATACTCCATAAACAATTTCAGGCCCTGTTTCTGGATCGGAGAAAGAGCCTGCTGATTGCCTTCAAGGTACTGATCAAACGACGAGTCCGGGGTAACGAGTGACATTTGGTATGCCACCAGAGCATCTAGAACGTTTTCGCGGTCTGCCTGCCGTCCATATTGCGCTGTAAAAACCTCGATGTAACTTTTTTGCCCATTGAGCCTTGAAAGCAACTCAGGCCATTCAATCGCCATCAGATTTGGATCATGAAGAATGGTCTCGTTCTGCACCGCTAAAGACGTAAACCTGCCCCGCCAACCCAACCGGTAATTGTTGCCTACGTTAAATATCGTGGGCGCGTTGAACTGGTGCACTTTCCCCTTGTATCCAACCGTTCTGGAAAGACGGATCGTGCCACCTGTTTGCAGGTTGTGACAGGTACTGCATGACATTGCATTCTGCCCCGACAGAACAGGGTCGTGAAAGAGACGTCGGCCAAGCGAAATCTTACTTGGATCAAGAACCGGCGGAGGTGGCAGCGGCGCCAAAGCCTCTTGATGGCCCGGATAAGGCTCCAGGCTCGCCGCAAATGTCGTGACAACACTGCACGATATTACAGCCGCCATCGCCAGAGGTTGGACGTATCGTGTTACCGGGAAGCGACGGCGTACTTCATCCATACAGCGTTTCGCTCCCCACGGCTCAACTTTGAAATGACAATCGTGCTCACCTACCAAGGAATGACTAGCCTCCTAGAGCACTTCCAGTAAAGATATCAAATTTCAATTATTTCACAAGTATCAATTTAATCATTTATTGCGTCGTCTAAACAAGGCTGATTGGTCATTATAGGTGAGCGACGGGCGCTTGAAAAAGAGCGGCGAAATGATCGCCGCGCACAGCCACCCTAAGATACATCCACCGAGTACGTCGGTGGGCCAATGCTGCTCAGTAAAGATACGTGACAGGCCAATAAGGACCATCATCCCGAAAGCAGTTCCCCGCCATCCGGGTAATCTCGAGACGATGCAGTAACAAACGGCGCCCGAAAGAGCAGCCTGGGCGGATGGGAACGATTCAAAGGCTCGCGAAACAGAAAATGGGCTGAAGAAAAACATATCGGGCACTGTCAACGTCGTTGGACGAGCCCTGCCAATGGATACTTTCGCAATGATGGCGACTAACAGTGCAAACACGCCGCTGACTAGAACAAAACCAAGAAGTTTTGCAAATGCTGAAGCCAAAGTACGTCTCACGACAAATGCGAAAAGCGTTGTGAGAACGAGTAACGTCGCGATTGCGGACAATAGGTTTGTCGGTTCGGTAAATTCGGTCAGATCCTGAAAAAAAACCTTAACGACTGCTGGCGTTTCTCGAGCAGCCATCACGACGGCCTCGTCAAAAGAAGCCACAGCTCCAAATGCGATGACCACGAGGCAGGCCCTAGTTATTCTGGCTTTACGCGAGTCCGGAATTTGCGAGCTGTCTTTACTGGTATCTGTTGATAGGCCTGACAGCCATTTTACGGATTTCAACACCATGGGTTCTCGAGCCTTAATTGTACGATGGTCTAGACATGCATGTCGCATCACGTGCGATTCACGACCGCAAGGCCGGAATGCGTTTCAGACTTTTGAACTTCAGCGTTATGTCGGTGAGGTGGAAAATCATTACACTTGAAATACGAGACTGCGACGCGCCGGGTAAACATTCGCGCATCAAAGGGGCACCGCTAGCTGCCTATGATTGAGAGTATGCGCTGTTGTGACGCTACCCATCCCACGACCTCCGCCAGCCGCCCCGATGGACGTCACTGGTCAGGTTAACAGCTCGGCTCGCCCGATAATCGCCTTTTCACTCATTTGGCGATGCCGTTGAGGTTGTACTATCCCCGCCCTGCGCTCAACAGACAGCCGCGTCACCGCTCAAGGGTACCAGTCCGGATAGAGTGGCGCAGACTGCAGGAGAACGGAAAAGATGGTAATGTGAATTATGCTGAGAGCGAGCAAGAGGATTAGGGGAAAGATACCATTGAACCAAACGTCTTCTGCACTGTTTTCAACCGCCATCTCGCTGCCTGAAGCCGTGGTTGCAGTTTCATCAACATGCTGAGATATCACAATTGGCTCGGTTGGTTTGAACGGCGGTTCACCAAGTATGGAGATGATGCTCTCAGCGATTTGTGTATAGTGCGGATCGTCAACTTCCGTCCGAAACCGCGGCCTGCGCAGTTCATCTTCAGATCGAACGCTTACCAGATGGAGATGGCGGCTCTGAGGTTTCGAGGTGGCCTCTTCGTGGTAATCTTGCATGCGGATTTCTCCTTTGAAATAAAGGTTTGGTGTGCAGGTAGTGCTGTGGGGGTGAAGTCAGGGATTGTTTTGGGGCGCACAATCAAGTTTAAGCCGAGCCCTCCCGGTACGGAGGCGCTTGGCGTCACGCCGCAGGGATTGCGAACCCTATCGATGTGGATATGTTTGTTGATTTTGCAGTCGGCTAGGACTGCTCAAATGTCTTCGAGAAATCTTTCCAGATAGCCATTAAACTCTTCGCCGTTCTGGAGAAACGGGGCATGCCCGGCCCGCGGAATACGAAAGCACGTACCCTTCCATAGTTTTGAGTAAGGCACGCTATCAACGTAATCCAGGTTAACAATCGAATCGTCGGCGCCATTAACAATGGCTGTGGGAATGGTTGTAGAACTTACAATGGCGCGCTGATTGCTTTTTTCCGTAATTCGCGCAGCGGAGGACAGGATTGTCCGGAAACTCAAATCTGTTCTCATCGCCGCCTGTTCCAGTTCGTACGTTGCTTCATCGCCGAAAACCCTGTTCACGAACTGCATCGCCTCCAGTTCGGTGAACTTTCCCCGAGATGCCAGACCTTCCAGCAGACTGCCGCTGAACCCTTCCGATATATCTGGCCCTACCGGTGACGTACCTGTTAGAAACAGCCCGCGGAGTGGATACGAACGCGCTGCTACTTCGATTGCAACGTGTCCGCCCAAAGACCAGCCAACAAGGACGGGTCTTTTCAAATCCAGCTTTTCAAGAAGTTCAATGCACGCGTCTGCGAGGCCGGGTAACGGATATGTTCTCTCCTTGACCTCAGCGTCATCAGACTGACCGTGCCCGGGCAAATCTATGCAGATCAAACGGTGATCTCGGCCAAGGTGGGAATTTAACTGTCGGTGAAAAACCCTGCGGCAAGAGGAGTTGCCGTGGATCAGCACGACGTCCAAACCCTTGCCAAGTGTCATCTCGGCGACAAGATTGCCATGCGAGGTATCTACGTTCTGAATCACGGTATCAAACATGTCAGCCTGCTCTCATGCGTTGAATTGTTATGCGGGTAATCCGTCTTGGCTTCTTTTTCATTGGAGGAAGTTCTACGAGGACGGCTTGGCTTGGCTGTTTCGGATTCCGAAAATCGGGTTACAACTGAAAGCCATGGATCTCTTGAAATACGATAAGGCTCAGTGTGCTTACACCCGACCTGAAGGATGACATCCACGCGAGTTGACCCAAGGCGCGGACACGCATGTTCGGCACACTTGAGTTGCACTAAACTAAGCCGCCCAGGCACACATGTTGGTTTCACTTCGCATATCACCGCTGCTTTACTTTATCAGGAGGCGCCAACCGCAGCGTGTGAACAGGAACTGCCTCCGCGGGGCCAAATGGTCCCGGCACCCTGTTTTTCACCGGCTTGAGAGATTTCAGATACTCCACAAGCGCGAGAATATCGGGTTCTTGCAGTTGAGCTAAATCAGCCCACGGCATGACCGGCGACAGAAGTCGGCCATCGGGACGCTCCCCTGTTGTAAGGGCCAGTCTAATGTCCTGTGGGGTCCAGGTGCCGATTCCCGTCTCATCATCAGGTGTTATGTTAGGGCCGATCACGGTGCCGAGATTGGGGTCCCAGAAACCAACGTCGGACCCAGACAGTGTTTTGCTTTGATCACGTTTACCTAGAAAATGCCCGGGCGTATGACAGTGCTCGCAATTACCAAGCTGTGAGAGATAGTAACCACGGCTCACCAACTGCTGGTTTGGTTTGTCTGCCGCTTCAGCAATCCCCGAAAAACATGTCGTTAGCACGCACACGCTGGCACAAGAGCTGAAAAAGGTGAAGAAGCTGGGTAATTTCATCGGTTTGATATCTCTTGTAATATGGATCAAAGTGCTGGCTAAAAAACACAGCCAGTGAGGCATTGTGGCTGGCGGGCGCTAGCCGATTGGGATGGATAAAGGGGAAACCCGCCTATTCACGACCTTGGCGCCGCGAAATAGAGGGATTATCGCCAACCCGTTCACCTGCATCTCGCGCAGCGACCGAAATGGGATAAACAAGACAGGCCGCCGGACCAAAAAGGGAAAAGAAACGAAACCACAGCGACGGACGAGACACGTGAGCGGGGTGTAAATGCTGGTCACTATGACCTCCAGCACGCTCGTTAGTATGAAGCGACCCAACCAAGCCCGTCTCGTGGCCGACACCGGAGAAATCGTCTTCTGAAAAAGAGCGTCTCGCTTTATTTTGCCGTTCAACCAGCCAAGGGTGGTCAACACGCCTCATTTTCCCGACATCCTCTAAAGGCAGGCCGAGACAGCTAATTTCCTGACGGCTCATGCCCAGGTCGCGCAGGATATGGTCATCAAGTAACCGCAACTGCTCGATTTGACGGCGAATTTTGCGCTGGAAATTCCACCAAGACAGTGGTGCTGTAAGAGTGTGCGTCAGTCGTTTTGCACAGTGAGACCAAATAGATCTGCGGCCGTATAGTGGTTCGTTGCGAGAGTTCGTATTCATCAACAGGGCGCTCCAAGCGGTTTAGATCGCTTGACATTGCCCGTCTGTGTTTGTTGCAAGATTGCGATATCAGACAACTCGATTACAGACGTAATCGCATGTGCCGCCGAACAATTTGCGCTTGATTTGACGCAAGGCGCCGTCTCTTGAACGTGTAGTCTGGACGTCCTTGAAAACAGGACAGACGCACTTGCAGAAAATGCGCCTGTCTCAAGAGTGTTGATCTTGCTCAACTTTACCGCGATAAGCTTTAAGCGGGGCTGACAATCAATTCGTCAACGTTTCTGATGCCTGCATGTCCACTGACCCGCAACGACGCATCCCCTAAGCGCAACTCCTGCATGCAATCGAGTAAGGCACCCAATGCTTCTTCCAGTTCTATTTGCGCTAAGGCTTGTCCAAGGCAACGATGCTCGCCGTCACCATAAACAGGATGCCATCGTGGGCGATTGCGCTCGAGTGAAAACACATCGGGCTCAGGAAAGACGCAGGGATCACGCAGAGCTGACATGGTGGACAAGATAAGCATGCTTCCACGCGGTATTACATGGCTGGCAATTTCTATATCCTCCACTGCGAGCCGAGGGATCGATCCCACAGCGGGCTCCAATCGCAAGCACTCAGCGACAGCAGGTACAATGAGGCGGCGATCCTCCTTCAATCGCAGCCAAATGTCGGATTGTCCAAGCAACAATCCGGTTTGAATCACGATTGCCGCACGTGTGGTATCTGTTCCACCCAAGATCACGCTAGCGAGTTGCATGACTGCCTCAGAAGGTGAAAGCTCGCCCTCTCTATCCACGTTAGAAACGTATTCGGAAATAAAATCGTCGTTCGGCGACTTGCGCCGTTCCGCGATTAACTCTTCGCAATACGATATGAAAATGGCAGTTGCCGCTTCCATTTCCGGTACGTCCTGGTCAGTCCAAGACGTGGTCAGCACCTTGGACACCTGATAAACCAATGCGGTGAAATGCTGGACGTCCGACGCGGGGATCCCCAGTATCGCAGCAATTGTGATTGCCGGTATTTGAGCCGCGAATTCATCGCGCAATTTCAATCCATCTTCGCGCAGATGTCTGGATAGCAGGTTTCCTGCCAAAGCTCGTACTTTGGGCCGTAGGGCCTCCATCATTCGGAAAGAGAAACACTTGGTCATTGGCTGACGTCGTCGGCGATGTACGTCACCATTCGAAAACAACATGCTTTTCGACAGAAACTCCAGAATCGGTCCGCTGGTTATTCCACGAGCCCTCAAATATTCAGTTTCAATCTGTTTGGTGCGCGGGTCCTTGACGAAACGCTGAACATCTTCCCCGCGTAAAAGGAGATAGGCTCCATCCTCCCGCTTCAGGAACGGCATGTTTGCACGATATTCTGCAAAGATTTGGTGCGGTCGGGAGTTAAGTTCGGCGTAGGTAAGGACTGGCGGAGCTGGCATCATCGAATAATATGTCAAATGTAAATCCTTGGGTGAGAGGGGCCACCCTTCTGATCCGGCATTACTTTCTGATCATTACAAGGACGCCTGAATCTCATTGCATTTGACATGATTTCGTTAGGCTGAACTTGCCCGAGCTCTCAGCTTGCCGGTGGAAGATCACGCATCGTGGAGCGCGTCAGTCTGGAGAATGTTGCATTGGTGTTTTCAAGCGAGTGCATTTTTGCACTCGCTTGATGTTTCTGTTGTCAGTTTGCTTTGTTCTGGATTGTCTTGGCGGCCTCATCGATCGTGTCTGCGACCACCTTTGGCTGCGTCATGAACAGCGCATGGCTGGCTGAGACCTTGGTAATCTTCGCCTTGATCCGCTCAGCCATGTGAATGAGCATCGCCTGATCAAAGGCCTTGTCTTCCGTGGCAATGACAGCCCAGCTGGGCTTGGTGCGCCAGGCAGCATTTTTGAGCTTTGTGCCAAACACCTCCAGATTGATAGGAACCTGCGAGTCTCGCATGAAGGCAGCATCTTCATCACTGACATCATGGGCAAACCCGGCTTTGAATTTCTCGGGGCTGACAAAACCGAAGCCGTCATCAGCCTTGTCGATCACAAATTCGGAGGCTGGGGCAAAACCCTCATATTGCTGGCCGGTCGTTTCACCAGCATCTGGCGACAGGGCCGACACGTACACCAGGCCAGCGACATTGGCGTGAATGCCTGCTTCCGTGATGACGGTACCGCCCCAGGAGTGACCGACAAGAATGGTTGGGCCGTCCTGACGGTCGAGTGCGCGGTTTGTCGCGGCAACATCGTCGTCAAGAGATGTCAGGGGGTTCTGGACAATCGTGACCTTGTAGCCACGCTGGGTGAGCTGATCGTAAACGCCGCGCCACCCCGAACCGTCTGCGAATGCACCGTGGACGAGGACGACATTCTTGACGGGCTGGGCTGCTGATACTGAAGTTGACTGTCCTGCGGCGGCGATAGCGATAGCGGCGGCAGCTGTGAGGAATTTGTTGTCGGTCATCTGCATCACTCCGTGTTATGCGATAACTATTATCGCGATAACTATATAAAACCAGACATCAGCAGGACAGTCAACTCCTTTTTTTCGAGACGGGTTTATTGCCCCAGTTCGCCATCCAACAACCGGGTCCTACAACCTATTGAAGTCAATGACGGTATCGTCGCACATTTTTGAAGGACATCGGCTCTGTGGCCAAAACGATGGACAGTACTCTGAAGGACATCAAACAGGGTGTAACTGAGGCCTGGAACAGCATGTACACGGCCATGGTCTGATCCCACATGCGCGACAATCGGTTTCAATGGAAACGTTAAGGCTGAGTTTTGTAGCCGAAACGCAACGCCGATCCCTCACCCCCGGAATGAGCCTGACGCAGTGTCATGCAGTACTCGAAAGGAAAATCGAATGCATGCGTCGTTCAAAATGGTATCGAAATGCCCTGGCGATGATGGTGAATGGTGGGAGGTGACGCCCGGTGAACGATTTACAATCCGGACTTCTGTCGCGATGACCGGAGGCCTGTACACTATGATCGAAGTTACGGCGGAGTCACGCAACGGTATACCAGTTCATACTCACCCTGACGAGGAGGAGCACATCATTGTGTTAGAAGGCAGTATTCACCTCACAAATGGCGACCAGAACCTTGTATTGTCAGCGGGGAACTCTGCAACTGTAAAGCGTGGCGAACCACACGCGTGGTGCAATCTGTCAGATAATATTGCCAGGATGCTGATCGTTTTTTCGCAGGGACACAAAGACAAGGCATTTGGGCTCATCAGTTCAGCGGACGACAGCTATTTGCCGACCACCACTGAACCAGGAGAAAACGGTGGGTCCACGATTGTCAGCCCACCACCTTTCGACAACGTTTTTTCCGTTATGTCACCTCGTCCAAGCCGATGATCACTACAATAGGTGGAGTGGCTGAGATCGGTCCATTTCCAACGTTGCCTAAAGGGCATCTATTTAACAGGCTCAAAGCACCTGTTAACGCTGATCCGCTTGGCCGCAACTGGCATTCTCATGCACCCTCGCCCCATTTTGGTGGCAGCAGCGCATCGAAGACCGATGCGTTGGCGAAACGACTCTTACAGATAAAACAGGACGGTTACACTTGAAGCTACTAAACGTTTGCTTCAAGCGTCTCGCAAACGTAATTGAGCGCCAGGTGATCTGTATAGACATCCAGTGATCCTGTTCCCCTAGAGGTTATACCTCAAACCTAAGCCTGGGCAGCCAGGCTTTTTTTTCGCCTGGATAAAGCATGCAGGCTCATGGGCGTCTCTTGAAACCGTCACACTTTGGTTGGTCTTCGCCAAGCTTACTTAGGATTTGGCGGGCTCGGGTTACATTTGAAACCCAAAACATAAATTGGTAACATCGGCAAATTTGATAAATATGATACTTTAGGTATTATTCGTGATACCTCAGGATGAATTACATCACACATGGAGATATGATGCTGACCGTAGCGGAACTGAACGCAGACCCTCACAAAGCATTTGCCCGGTGGCGGCCAAATCAGCGCATCGTTGAATATGAAGCTGGCGGCTTCTTTGTGCTGCGCCACGCCGATGTTATTCGGTTGAGCAATGATCCGCGCCTCGTTTCAACAGAGATGGCTATTCCCGACTCCAGAGGGGTGTCTGAGGGAAGTCTGCACGAATTTTTTAGTTACGGTATGTTGACGGCGAATGGTGCACACCATGAAAGACGTCGCTCGCTCATATCGCGTTCATTGTCGATGTTTGTGGCAACGCAATTGCGAGCGCATGTCCGCCACGCGACTGAAAGTTTGATCGACGCAGTATATGAGGACGGACAGGTCGAGTTCGTCAGCCATTTCGCCGACCAAATTCCTATCCTTGCCTTGGCCGGCCTACTGGGAGTGTCTGACCAGGAACGCGGTTCTTTCATGGTCAACATTCGCGAACTCAGTCGTTTTTTCAGCCCTGCATCAAGCGAAGCGGACATCAAAAGATCGTCAGAGGCAATGGATTTCCTACGCGACTTCCTGGTGCAAAAAATCGCAGAACCATATGGGCCCGACGATCAAGCATTCATTGCCGCGTTCAAAGGTGCTTGTTTTGCCGAAGGCGTGCCACCGCTTGAAGCTGCCATCCAGATCATTCAACTGATCATAGGAGGAACGGAGTCTGTTCGAGCGGCAATTGTCGCTCAAACCTCCCTTCTCCTTTTAAATCGAAAGCAGTGGAATTCGGTGTGTGATGATCCAGACCTCATCCCCGCAGCAGTTGATGAAGCTATGCGTTACCAGCCGGGGATCGCCGGACTGGTGCGGCTGACTACGGAGAAAATTGAATTGCAGGGAGAAACACTTCCTGCGCAGGCCCTCGTAATACTCTCAACATTATCTGCATTGAGGGACGAGACAGTTTACCATCGCCCTGACATATTCGACATCAGACGTGGCGATTTCACTCGAGAGCATTTGGCCTTCGGAGCAGGCCCGCATCGATGCGTGGCAGATCATTTAGCACGCATCGAACTCGAAGAATGCCTTCATGTTTTTTCGCAGCGGCTGCCGAAGCTTCGGCTTGACGACATTCCTGTCTTCAATGGGCATGTTTTCATCCGGGTCCCAAGCTGTTTCTGTGTGAGCTGGCCAGTCTGAATGGACAAGGCTCCCTCTTATGAGCGCCGCTATTCCATTCCATGAACTCCCAAGTCCGGCGAGAGCCTCGTCGGACACATATATCGCCGTTCTCCAGCAACACGTCCCGTCGTGCCTAGTCACGAAGTTCTTGCGATTAAGGCATAAGGACTGCGGCCATGGCTGGTTGTACAGTTCCTGTCACTTTGGTCCGCGATTAACTGAGCGACGACACATCTGCTTAAAGAACAGTGCGAAAACGCGTGGGTTACAAGCGTAATCCGTTCAGTTGAATTCTGAAACGGTGCTGTTTTTTTTGAGGAGCAAAATGGTCCTCCCGACAATCTCGGTATTACAAATCATCACCGGAGCCACAATGAAGTTAACTGCTCTAACGGTCGTACTGACTACCATTACTGCTGCACCTACCTCGGCTTTCGAGCCTTTTCCCTTCAGTCTCACCTACCCGACACAGTCACGGGCAACGGCATCAAAACCCTCAGCGAACCAGCCGAAACCGTCATTTAAAACTATCTTCAAATACGACCGTGTGCATAGGGAAAAACCACCGGTCGCAAAAAAACGCCCGTCACAATGCCAGACAGGACGACCGTTGAAGGCAACAGTATCGAGCCTCATATCGAGATCGAACAGGAGCTGCACACTTGTTGCATATGGATGTCACGCCGGATGAGCAGCCGTTGATTTGACCCGGCTGCATGTCATTTAGACAGCTGCGGTGACAACGAGATATTCGGCGACCGGTCACGTCGTTGGTCATTCTCTGTGATCCAGAATTAGTATTCCGTTGAGGTGATCAATCTCGTGTTGAATTCCTCTCCCCAAATCGCCCTCTGCAATGATTTCGCGCTGCTCTCCGGTGAGGAGAGAATATCGGACCCTCACTCTACTCGGTCGCGTAACATTTATTATTACCCCAGGGATGGACAGGCAGGCTTCGCGCACGGTGACCATATCACCAGCGGTCTCAATGATCTCCGGGTTCACGAAGGGCTGAGATTGCCGCAGGCCACCGCCAGCTGGATCGACGATAATTACACGCTTGAGAATTCCGATCTGGACAGCAGACAATCCCGGTTATCCCGCAGCATACATTGTGTCACACATATTTCTGACGAGCCGGTCTATGCTGTCGTCGTCTCCTGACACAGGCAGAGAGACCTGGCGTAGAATGCTATCCAGTGACGATACAATTTTTTTACAGCCAGCTTCTGCTCCATCGCATCAGGACTAACGATAGCCAAGAAGCAGTTTTCTCTCTCCCCATTCCGGCGATGGGATTTTGAAAAACCTGGATATGACTACAGCTGAAACAGGGTGGCGCCACGCTGTCCGCAGTCATCCAGTGCGCATGAGATAAGATTATCCTGCTCCCTGGCCGCAGCGCAGGTGGCGTTACATCGGCTACAGCGTCACCAAAACACTTTTCAAATGCGAGGCTGTCACGGCAGTGTTTTCTTGATCATACAGGTGGCATGGCCCAAGTTCGCAGACCCGGAGTGTGACCTGCATTGTGCGATTTCCATGCTGGTGCCCTTCCTACAAATGCAATCAAATATACAGCTCGTGAAACGAGTGAGCAGAACGCCTCGCCTAAATATTGATCGTCTGGCGCAAATCATTTGTGCATTCAGATTATTTTTAATGCGCGGGAGAGCGTGATGAGATCTCAAAACTCGAAATTATTTTGGCCACTCGGGCAAATCATTGCTGGCGTCGAGCGCAGGTGGAGGTTGCGAAATGCGGCAAACCATCTTGAAGAACTCGATGACCATATGCTTCGCGACATTGGAGTAGGCCGTTGCGATATTGAATATATCGTGCGTCGTGGGCGTGATGGACACTAGTCGTATCTACACCGAACACCCTTTGCCACCACCCTGAGCTATCGCATGTCATGATATTGGAATTCACCTGGGATTATCCCGGATATTGCGATCCGGGATAATCTATTCATGCACCAGCCACGATCTTCGCATCGGCCGTTATGATCAACTCACCTACAAAGCTTGCGCAAATCGGCCTACCTATCCATCTTAGGCAGATCGATTTTGAAGGCAAAAAACTGGCTTTTCTGGCGCTTGGAGAAATTGTTGTCAGCCGCCAGGATCAGAACATCACTCCCATCCATCGCCTTACCAACAGCGATGCCCTCAATATTATCGGGCGTCAAACCGATTGCGCGCAGGTCAAGCACCTGGGATTTGCGAACGGGTACAACTCGCTCGGCGGTATGAGCAAGTGAAGTGATGTTTGACACATCAGTCGCCCCTTCAACATCGATCATGAACACCTTGATATTATTTCCAAAACCTTGAGAGAAATTGCGTTCGACGACCAGAAGATAACGATCATTGAGCGCTATCATGTCTGAGGCACCGTTGTCGTTTGCTCCGTCTGCACTGTCCGGCGCCTGAGGGATAGGCGATACCGGATAGATGTATTGGGCCTTGGGTGTGCCGGTTGAGCCATCGTATCTGATAATCCGCGCAAGGCTGCCCTTTGTCAGGCTTGCCACGTCACCATCCTGAAAAAGGGCAGCCTCAGTTCCAACAAATACATCTCCTGACGGGGCAACTGCCAAATTTTCGAACGAAAGATTTTCCCGCACTCCATGGGCTTTGTCGGCGGTCGGAAAAAACTGCGCAGGAAGCGAAAACTGCCGGATAAATTCCCCACTTCTTGAGGCAACCTGAACGGATGGAGGGTTCATTGGATTGGCACCTCCTTCGCTGGACCAGTAAATTCCATCCGGGCTGATCCGAATTGCCTCGGGATCCACCTCCGCTTTGGAAAAAGCGTTCCCTTCAGCGTTCAAAAACGCAACATGTTTGTTTACACGGACACCTTTCAAACCATCATGGCTGACGTCGATGTCAAGCTCATAGAAACGGGCCGGACCTTTTTCGGAACGATCATCACTTATGGCAATGTAACGGCCACTGGCCGCATCGAACTCAATGCCCGATATTCCCCCAAACTCAATTCCATATTCCATGCTGCCAGTGGGAATGAAGAAGTCGCCGAGATATGTAAATGAGATCGATGCTTGGCACTCACCAAACGGGCAAGGCGTGGAAATAACCGGGAAGTTTTCACCTGCGTGTAATGTTGAAGCGCCCAGCAGCAAGGCAACAAATGTAAAATGGACTAAGCGTTTATGCATGAGAGGTTCCGATCTGTTTCAGTTGATGATCCGCGCCACCAAAAGTTGCCTCCATGATCGAAAGCGGAACAAGCGCGTCCCGTGCTGAACAACACACTGGCTGACGAAACCGGCGTTCAATTCGCTGTAAAGGAACGGTTTGCTTAGCTTGCTGTGGGCGCGCATACGTGGTTGGTGGAACGACACGCCTACAGCGCGTGCCTTCTATGCCGCATACGTTGGCGACGTCGAAGCATCTCCAATCTTCAGACATGGTCGATTTCACAAAAGCCCGAGACGGGCTTCAAATGAAACGCGGCCTTGCATTCTGCGTTGTGCCCCACCTGGATTTAATGCCCGCGCGATGCGCCTTCATACCACATGATTTTATCTCCATGTCGCGGAGCAGCGCGAACGATGCTCGTCATGGAGCCTCAGGGTCGAGCGTTCTTGCCAAGAAAATTACGTCTGAAACCTTGATTGCTCGGCAAGAAATCTGCCTGAAGCAAATAATCATCACAAAGCACTCCTCAACAAAGGAGGTTCGCAATGACTAAGTTTAAACTCGAGTACATCTGGCTCGATGGTTACAAGCCGGTAGCAAACCTGCGTGGCAAAACGCAGGTCAAGGAATTCGACGAATTCCCGACACTCGAGCAGCTTCCGCTTTGGGGCTTTGACGGCTCCTCCACCCAGCAGGCCGAAGGCCACAGCTCGGATTGCGTTCTGAAGCCAGTTGCCATTTATCCTGATCCAGCCCGTACCAACGGCGCGCTCGTCATGTGCGAAGTCATGATGCCAGATGGCGTTACGCCACACGCATCCAACAGCCGCGCGACCATCCTCGACGACGAAGATGCATGGTTCGGCTTCGAGCAGGAATACTTCTTCTACGAAGACGGCCGCCCGCTCGGCTTCCCTGAGCAGGGCTACCCAGCTCCGCAGGGCCCATACTACACAGGCGTTGGCTACAAGAATGTCGGCTCCATCGCCCGCGAAATCGTTGAAGAGCACCTCGACCTCTGCCTCGAAGCAGGCATCAACCACGAAGGCATCAACGCCGAAGTGGCCAAGGGTCAGTGGGAATTCCAGGTCTTCGGCAAGGGCTCCAAGAAGGCCGCTGACCAGATCTGGATCGCTCGTTACCTGCTTCTGCGCCTTTGCGAAAAGTACGGCATCGACGTTGAATTCCATTGCAAGCCGCTCGGCGACACCGACTGGAATGGTTCGGGCATGCACTGCAACTTCTCCACCAAGTTCATGCGCGAAGTTGGCGGCAAGGAATATTTCGAAGCCCTCATGGCTGCGTTCTCCAAGAACTGGCAGGAGCATATCGACGTATACGGCCCAGACAACCACCTGCGTCTGACCGGCAAGCACGAAACAGCGCCATGGAACAAGTTCTCCTACGGTATTGCTGATCGTGGCGCGTCGATCCGCGTTCCACACTCCTTCGTCAACAACGGTTACCGTGGTTACCTGGAAGACCGCCGCCCGAACTCGCAGGGTTGCCCTTACCAGATCGCGTCTGTCGTTTTGAAGACAATCGCCACAGTTCCGGGCTGGACGAAATCCGCAGTGGCTTGAAAACATTGGCGAGGCACGGTCACAACCGGCCCCGCCATTTCTTCTTCCAAACTGGATAAAATGAAGGGATTATTTTTGCGTCTCATTTTGAGAGCGCCTTGTTTTCCCTGACGGGTTTAAACGAAATGGAGCATAGTCTTTTAGCGAATAAATCCGCCCAAAACATACCTATCGTTCCGCTCCAGTTGAAGGCGCTCCCAACCTGCCCGATCGCCTGCTGCTGACAAACAGCCACACACCGACAATAAAAGGAGCGTGGCGGCTGCAGAGGATCTTATGGATTGTGCGAGAGTTCCAGTTGCCCAGACCCACCATTCAGTGCTGCGACAGGTTGTGCAGCGGTGACTCTACCGTGCTGAACGTTGCGGAAACGCGCAACGTTGGAAATCGTCTGAACAACGGGCATCGAAATTCGCTCCAGGGCCGCCAACTCAAGAACGGCGTCGCAAATGCTTGATAATTCGAGACGTTGACCCCGTTCGTAGTCCTGCAACATCGACGTTTTTACATCGCCCATGCTTTTCCCCATCTCAAGTATGGCCTCCGGCTCGACCTCGAGTTTAGCTTCGTACGCGCTGACAACAGGGAGGACTTCATAGAGCATTTTGCGGCTGATGTCTGAAAGATAGGGATCTCCAAAATTTTCTCTTAACGTGGCACCAGTTATCGCGGTAAGTGGGTTGGAAATCAGATTTCTCGTCACTTTGGTCCAGACAGAATCTCGTATTCGCGGCGCGATATTCGTTGTAATTCCAGATTGCCGCAGGATCTCGGCGATAGCTTCCAGCCGCCAACTTCTCCGGTTGTTCAGCTCACCTATCGTCATCTGCAGTGGATTGAATGTGACCGCCGAGCCACGATCACTACGCTGAGCCGTCATGACCGTGGTGGTGCCAATAACTTGATGAGAAGGAATTATCTTCTTTAGGACGTTTTGCGGATCGACCGAAAATATGGTCTTTCCTTCGCGCGCACCATCTATCCCATCGAAATACCACCAGGGTATCCCATTGATGACGGGAACCACCGTCGTATCAGGCCCAATGAGATGAGCAATTGACTGCGCAAGGGCAGGTAGATCATGCGACTTTGAGCAAAGGAAAAGAAGGTCGGTTCTGTGAAAATCTGCCGCGACCCCTATATCTACCTCAAGTTCGTGACGCCCTTCAGTGTCGTCAAGGCGCAAACCATTCTCGCGAATGAAATCAACGCTTTCTTGTTTGGCGATCAGTCCAACTTTATGTCCACCAATTATCAATCTGGCCGCGAGCGTAATGCCAATAGCGCCAGCCCCAGCCACGCAGATGCGGGTTTTGTATCCGATAGATTTCATGAGCCAGTCCTTCCTTATCGTCGAGACTGGATGATCGGCTGCTCACATAGATTGTTTGTTTCGATATACAGGTAATACGCTACAGTCGAAATAGCGCGCCCTCTTGGATGGCGCTGTAGAGCATGGGTGGCAGCGGAACGTTTTTCACAGCTGACTGCAGAAATGGCGGCACTAAAACACCCGGTCGATGTCACCTCGGAAAGCAGGCATTGCCACTTGTACAGGAGGCTGATGCCCACCCTACGATCAGCATTTCGCTCTTAGCGACTGGTCCCTGCGTAAAACCTTGTTGAATAGGAAGGCTGTCAGAACTGTGCAACGGAAGAGTTGCCTAAAGCGTTGCTGGCGGACTGCGACCCGGGCCCAAGACACTGTTTCCGAGTTCCTGTAAAAGGCTGGTATGTGTTGTCCTCAACCCGATAGGAACTATATCGCTCCATACACCACTGGGCATTTGCGTCCAGATCTATTGTATTTTGAACACCTGCTAGGTGCTCAGGTGCCTGCATTTCGGCCGGAGGTACGCAGGTGCGGCGAGGTCCTCCCCCGTATGGCTGGTAGGTATTGCTGCCAGAATCGTAAGAGCGATAGCGCGAACTGCACCATCCTCCGGGATCTACATTCTGCGCTTTGACCGGCGGCGCACTCGATAACTCGCCTTCGTTTGCCAATTCTACAGGTATGGAAAAGCGATTGACAGCTTTTGCGTTGCCAGCAGGTTTTGCGTCGGCGATCATAGCAAAAGAAGAAAGGCGAGCTGGGAGTCGCTCATATGATTGGTCGCTGAGATCAACGCGCCTTACCTGCGATGTCCAAAGCGGTTCATCGTCAAGATTTGTAAAAGCATGCGGTTTCGAAAACTGCATTATATGAGATGACACCTTCATAGCGCCAGCAGTCATTGGAAGAAGGCAGGAGACAAGAAGCAAGCTTGTGAGAAGTTCACGCATGGTATCGACGGCCCGATTATCTTGCAGGCGCAAATGCCTTTGCGGAAAAATTGTTCCCGATTACAAACGCAGTTTGTCACGGCGTTCACTTTTCTTCGGCACAAACCGGAACGCCTACAACTTAGCCAGGGGTCACTCGTCCCTTCAGCGCAGATTCGCTGTGGATACCCCCCGCCAAAGCAATCCATGCGCGCAGCCGCGAATGCCAGACGTCCGACTGGGGTGGCATATTTACTTGTAAAGCACGCCGTCTTCTTATGCGATTGCGCTGACCCAAGCGCGAGTACCGTTGATCAAACTGCAGTTCTGTTGCGTGTCGCGCGAACTTTGGCTTCAAGTTGGCAAACTCTCGAGAGACGTCGTGCAGACGAGGTGCTGGTGCCAGTCGAGAGGTGGTTTGAGTGCGGGCTTGAAACAATTATGCCAAGCCCGCCCAAGTGATCAATTCGACGCTTTGATCGTTGTGACCTCTTCTGCGCTCAACTCTCCGACTGTCGTCACTTCGCCATTGGTGATTTTCCAAAGGCGGAACGGGCCTGTGATATCGCCATACTGGTCGAAGCTGACGGGACCGATAACCCCCTCATACTTTATCGGCTTGCCGTCCTTTATAAGCTGCAGCGCCTTGGCAAATTCCTCCTTGCCGGCATGAATCGGTGTCCCTCCATCGGCCACAACCTCCGCCACCGCAGCCTTGATGGCAGCGGCATCCGACTTTCCTGCCTTGGCAATAGCCAGCGCCACGATCGCCCCGGCATCATAGGAACGATCAGCGGCAGGAGCAGATGGGGATATACCGCCAGAGAAGGCTTCGTAATTGCTGTTGAAATACTCCGTCGATGCCGTAGGGCTTGTGCCAGAAGACGTGCCGTAGGCATTTTCGAGATATTGCGCGCCCACGCTTTCAACGAAGTCCTTGGAATTCATGCCGTCGTTTAAGAGAAAGGTCTGCTTGCCGCCACCGGAAATCCAGGCGCGTGCAATCGTTGCGCCATCAACCGGCGTGCTGACAAGATAAAGCGCATCCGGCTCGCCCGCCATCGCAGCACTGGCTTCAGAAGCATAGCTCGACTGCTTTTCGTTGTAAGGCGTCGTAGAGGTGATGGTGCCGCCGAGTTTCGTGTAGGCAGTGGTGAACTCTTTCACCATGTTGACGCCGAAATCGTTGTTGACGTTGATAATGGCGATCTTCTTCAGACCTTGATCCATCGCATACTTGGCAGCCGCAGTGCCCTGCAGCGCGTCAGAGGTGATTGTGCGGAAAAACACACCATTGGTCTTGCCTTGTCGGCCAAGCTCGGTGAGCGTCGGTGAGGACGAGGCAGGCGAAACCTGCACGACCTTGGCCGGAGCTGTGACCGAGGTCAAAATCGGGATCGACACCGACGAGATGATACCCCCGATGATCACCGGCACCTTCTTGATGTTGACAAGCTGCGTTGCCTGATCAACGGCGACGTTGCCCTGGCTCTGGCTGTCTCGCGTATCGGCCACCACCTTGCAGCCATCGACGCCACCGGCATCGTTGAAGTCACGGAAAGCCATCTCGACAGATTTCGCCCCTGCCTGACCGTATTCGCCAGCAGGCCCCGTCAACTCCATGACGAGGCCAACGGTGATATCGCAATCGGCTGCGAACGCTGGTGCCGTGGACGTCGCCAGTGCTGCAACAATGGCTGAAAGCAGAAATTTCGTTCCCATTTTTATTCCCCTTTATTGAGATTGTATTTCATGATGCTGCCGTGACGGCCCTCCCGGTCCCGCTCCAGCGTATAGACGTCACCCTCGAGCTCCTTGCCTTGACGCAGGATCAACTCGATCTCTGCCAGGTCGGTGTCGGTGAGTTTGACATTTGCGATGGCGAGATTGGACGGCAGGTGGTCGCGGTTGCGCGCACCAACAATCACAGCGGCCACGCCGGGCTTGGTCAGCATGGCTGCACTGGCGATGGTCGCGATATCCACATCATGCCGGTCAGCGATCTTGCGGAGTGTCGACAGCAGCGCCTGAAACAGCTCCCAGCCGCCGAAATCGTCGATAATCAGCTTGTATTTGGTGAGCGAACGGTTTTCGAGCGGATGTTCGGGCTCTGGCTGGCCCAGCCAACGATCACCTAGAAAGCCGCCGGCCACCGTGCCGTAGCAGAACAGCGAAAAGTCCTTATCGGCAGCGAGCTCCACCATTCGCTTTTCCGGGCGAAGATCGAGCAACGAATATTGCAGCTGAAGTGAAGTGAACGACACGCCAGATGCAACGATCGCCTCGATATGATCGGTATCGAAATTGGTAGCACTGACCTTGCCGATCTTGCCGGCCTGCTGCAGTTCCTTCAGCCAGCCAGCTGTCTCCTGCCAGCCTGGAATATCGTACGCCCACCAGTGGAACTGGACGAGATCAAGGCAATCAAGATTGAGGCGCTTGCGCGAAGTATCTATGACGCCCTCGACATATGCCTTTGTGATGGCGGGCAAGACTGCCAGATCAGGAACGAACTTGGTGTGCACCCGTATGCGCGACAGCGCCTCGCTACCGCGCTGGTTACCATAGGCCAGACGAAAGCGGCCAATCAGCTCTTCAACGCCAGTATAGATGTCGGCGCAATCAAAGGTGGTGATGCCTGCATCGGCAAAAGCGATCATGTCATCGATCGCACTTTCGGTGTCAACCGCGCCATGCCCGCCCGCCAACTGCCAGCCGCCACGGATGACGCGGGATATTTCATAACCGGGGGCGATGGTGATGCGTTGCATGTCTACTGGCCTATTCTGCTATCAAGGGAACCGCTGTCGTCGCGGCGTGGCTGAAACGGCGGAGACCCGTACGGGTGATCCTTAACCGGGTGGAACAATTCGGATCGGGGCAAGCGATTTCGGTATCCGTCGTCATCCAGTCGTTGCGATGGGTCGCACGCTGCTTTGCAGCCAGCAAGGGCAAAACGGATGCCAACGAGTAAATGGAGATACCCTGACCGGGCGGCAGGTGCAGCATCTCGCCATGCAGTTCGAAGTGATCACCGGGCTTTGCTCCACAATAGACGGCCCCGCCTTCGGGAAAGACCACATCGATGCGCAGGTCGAAAAGGTCAAAACCATCATCCAACGGATCAGCCATGGTTGTGCCCTTTCTCTACCTCGTCTTCCAGTCGCCCGCGGATCAGATCGAAAGATCGGCTGATGTCGTTGGTGAGCGATTGCGTCGCCCCTTCAACATCGCGTCTTTCCAGGGCATCGATCATGGACCAGTGGTGGTTGGTCGCCGCCAGTCCGCCCTGTTCATCATGGATATGCGCCGCCTTGCGGATGATCGCCCCCGACTGAAGCCAGAGGCTTTCAACGATCGGGATTAGCACCGGCGAGCGTGCGGCCTGATAGATGTGGAAGTGAAAGCGCTGGTTCAGCGCAGAGGTGACGTGGCCGATATCCTTGCCGTGCTGCTCGAAAGCCAGATCGCAGTCGACATTGATCTGCTTAAGGACGGCGAAGTCGTCGTCTGTCAAGTTTGGCAATGCGAGAGCGACCATTTGTCCCTCGATCAGAATGCGTGCCCGGGCAAGGTCATCGAGGCGACTGCGAGTGATAAGCGGTACGCGCACCGACCGGTTTGGCAAAGATTCAAGCGCCTGCTCGGACACGAGCCGACCCAGCGCCTCGCGCACTGGCATGGTGCTGGTCTGCAACCGTTCAGCAAGATCGACAATGCGCAAGATGTCGCCAGCATCGAACATGCCATTGATAAGCGAATTGCGCAGCTGCGTGTAGACGCGATCTTGCAGCGTCTCGCGACCAACCGGCGCAAGTGCATCACCGCGATCAAAGCTGCTGGCCTCAGAAACAATACTCATCTCGATTACCGTCCCATTTGCATCGCCTGAAACAACTTTTTGTGGGTTGATTTTCCTCATGAGGTAAAGTTTGATCAAACATCACCGATCAAATCAAGAGACTTCTTTCGTTCATGCACTCTTCCGCGTCATCAGCCCCCCTGACCAATGCTCCCGATCTGCGGGCCGTGATCGATGCACGCGACCTCGTGAAGCGTTTCGAAGGCCATACGGCCGTCGAGGGCATGTCGCTAAAACTCGCAGCTGGCGAAATGTTGGGACTGATCGGTCCAAATGGAGCCGGTAAGACAACGCTTTTCAATCTGATTGCTGGCAGTCTAAGACCGACATCGGGAGAAATCTGGATTGGCGGCCTCGACGTCTCCCAAGAGAGCCCTGAACAGCGCATCGGCCGCGGTGTCGGGCGCACCTTCCAGATCCCAAAGCCCTTTCTCGAAATGACTGTGATGGAAAACGTTATGACCGGCGCGCAAGCCCAGGATGGCGAGCGGCTTTTCGCGAATTTCCTGCGGTTCGGTCATGTCCGAAACCAGGAGAAGCTAGCGATCGAAAAAGCACGGGGCCTGCTGGAGTTTGTTACGCTGTCAGGGCTTGAGGCCCAACCGGCAAAAGTGCTCTCAGGTGGCCAGCGCAAGCTTTTGGAACTGGCACGCATCCTAATGGCCGACCCGCAAGCCATCCTGCTTGACGAACCTGCAGCGGGCGTCAACCCAGCCCTGCTCGAAACCATCATGGAGCGGGTCATCGATCTCAACAGGCAGGGCAAGTCCATACTGCTGATCGAGCACAACATGGACATGATTTCGCGGCTATGCTCTCGCGTTGTTGCCATGGCGCTCGGCAAACCTCTGGCCGAAGGCACGCCTGCCGAAGTGGCTGCCAATGCCGACGTGATCAATGCCTATCTCGGGATTGCAGCATGACGGCGCCCGCGCTTCGCACCCAAGCGCTCGTCGCAGGGTATGAACCAGACCTGCCGATCGTGCGTGGTGTCGACCTGTCAGTAGCGCCCGGGGAGCTGCTGGTGCTTCTCGGACCCAATGGGGCAGGCAAGTCGACATTCGTCAAGGCGATTGCCGGTGTCGTCCCCGTGCATTCCGGCAGCGTCTTCCTGGGGGAGAGCGACATTACGCGCGTTACTACCCACCGCAAGATCGGCAAGGGCCTCGCCTTCGTACCCCAAACGGAAAACATCTTCGCAACGCTTACCATTCACGAAAACCTCCAGCTTGCCGCCGCCGTCCTGCCAAAGCCCATCCGCGCTGAAAAAATCGCTGCTCTGTACCATCGCTTTCCCGATCTGATGACAAAACCATCGCGGCTGGCGGGAGCGCTTTCCGGCGGACAACGCCAGATGCTTGCGGTAGCCAGAGCGCTGATTGTCGATCCTCCAGTCCTCATTCTCGACGAACCATCGGCCGGTCTTTCGCCGAAGATCGTGGCGGAAGTCTTTGCGATGCTGCAGGAAATCAATTCCGACGGCGTCACCGTCATTCTGGTTGAGCAGAACGTCAAGGCTGCCCTTTCGATTGCCAACCGCGCTGTCATTCTCGTCGAAGGTAAAATCCGCCATGAAGGAGATGCATCAAGCCTACTTGGCGATCCTCTGATCGCCAAGCTCTATCTCGGCACATCGCAGCAACATGAGGTGCCGCAGCCATGAACCCACAATTCCTGATCGATGGGCTGATTGCCGGCGCGATGATTGGCCTGGGCGCCATCGGCGTCACGCTGACTTACTCGATTCTGCGCTTTGCCAATTTTGCCCATGGCGAGCTTCTCTCCTGGGGGGCCTATCTGGCACTCGCAGTGAGCGGTGGCCTGGGCCTGCTCTTCTCCACGCTGACAAAGCCTGTCGGGCCCTTCTCCTTCGGCTGGTCTCTGCCGCTTTCAACCGTGCTCGCAATCATCCTCACAGGTGCTTTGGCACTCGCCGTGGACGCGGTATTGTTCGGCCGCCTGAGGGCGCGCGGCAGCGCTGTTATCATTCTGGTGATGGCAAGTTTTGGCGCCTCGCTTGCCCTGCGCAGCCTGCTTGAGTTCATATTCACCTCGAAACCTGCCTATTACACCAAGGCGCTGCAAATCGCTGTTCCGATCATTGGCAAACTGCGGGCAACGCCCGATCAGCTTCTATCGCTCGGCGTCTCTTTCGTTGCCGTCATCGCCATCCACCTGCTGATGACCCGAACTGATATCGGCCGCTCGATGCGGGCTGTCAGCGAAAACCCGGCACTAGCGGGAATTGCCGGCGTAGATGTGCGCCGGGTAATTCGCTGGGTGTGGTTCGTTGGTGCAGCACTCGCCTGCATCGCGGGCGTCATGACCGGACTGCTGGTTCAGATACGGCCCTATCTGGGTCATGACCTGTTGCTACCATTGTTTGCCGCCGCGATCCTTGGCGGCATCGGTAGCGTGCCCGGCGCCATGATCGCAGGATTGATCGTCGGGCTTTCAGAGGCTGCGGCCGTTCAAATGATCGGCGCAGAATGGCGCGCTGCGGTCTCCTTCGTCATCCTGGTTGCGGTTCTTCTTCTGCGTCCACGCGGATTGTTCGGGAGGGCGACATGAGCCTGGATCTGATTGCCTATGCAGCCTTCTTCCTCACGATGGCACTGACCTATGCCATCATGTGCCTCGGTCTCAATGTGCAGTGGGGCCAGACGGGTTTGTTCAACGTCGGCATCGCCGCCTTTGTGGCCATCGGCGCCTATGTCTCGGCCCTGCTGACGACGCCTGATGCTGCCGGTCGTGTCGGCGGCTTCGACCTGCCAATCCCCATCGGCTGGATCGGAGGCGCGCTTTTCGCAGGCCTAGCCGCCTGGCTGGTCGGAGCGCTTACCATCCGGCTCCGGTCCGACTATCTGGCAATCGCCACTTTCGGTGTGGCCGTCACAGTCCAGCTTTGCGTGCTCAACCTGCAGCCGCTTACAGGCGGCGCTTTCGGTATCGGTTTCATTCCGCGTCCGTTTGGCGATCTGGCCGGCGATCCGCTTGCCTTTGGCCTTTCTAATCTTGCGCTGATGGCAGCCATCGTACTGGCGCTGTACCTTGCGCTCCAGCATCTAGCCAAAAGCCCATGGGGGCGCGTGCTAAGGGCTATCCGAGAGGATGAAGCTGCCGCGCAGGCGCTGGGCAAGCGCCCGATGCGCTTCCGGCTACAGGCCTTTACCATCGGCGGTGCCATCATGGGACTGGCGGGTGCCGCACAAGGGCATTTCATCGGCTTCATCGCACCCGACAACTATCTGCCGATTCTGACCTTCCAGGTCTGGGCAATGCTGATAGTCGGTGGCTCCGGCAACAATCGCGGCGCCATTCTCGGCGCGGTAATCGTTTGGGGCCTCTGGGCGCTGTCGGCCGCAACTGTTTCCGCTTTCGTCCCGCCGGAGCAGCAGGCGCGCGCTGCATCACTGCAGATTGTCATGATCGGGGTAGGTCTTTGCCTAATCCTGCTCCTGCGCCCTCGCGGCATTCTCGGCGCGTCGAACACAATCGCATCTCTCACGCGCAAGCGCGCGGCAAAATCTAAGGAATAGACCCATGGCAAAGCGGCCCGATCGCATCGCGATCACCAAGGACCTCTCAATCAGCCGTCTTGTCTGCGGGCTCTGGCAGGTTGCCGATATCGAAAAGAACGGCACGGTAATCGACCCGGACAAGGGCGCCGATGCACTTCAAGCCTACACGCGCGACGGCTTCGACACATTCGATATGGCAGATCATTATGGCTCGGCCGAAGTGATCACCGGACGTCTTTTGGCGCGTTATGACAGCAACGCCAGACCAGTCGCTTTTACCAAGTGGTGCCCTGAGCCCGGCCCGATGACTGCGGATGTCGTGCGTCGCGGCGTTGAGGAACGGCTGAGCCGACTAGGGGGCGACAGGATCGATCTGCTTCAGTTTCACTGGTGGAGTTTTGAGCACCCCGCATGGCTCGACGCCCTTCACGAAATGCAGCGCCTTCGCGAAGAGGGCCTGATCGGCGCGTTAGGACTGACCAATTTCGACGCCGGACATCTGGCGCTGGCCTTGGCCGATGGTATAGAGATCGCCACCAATCAGGTCTCGTTCTCTCTCGTTGATCGCCGGGCGGCCGGAGCGTTGTCCGATCTCTGCGCCAAAAGCGGTGTCAAGCTGCTGGCCTATGGCACACTGTGCGGCGGTTTTCTCTCCGAAAAATGGCTCGACCGGCCCGAGCCCGTCAACATCCCCGACTGGAGCCGCTCGAAGTATAAGCGCTTCATTGACACCGCCGGCGGGTGGGACGCGTTTCAAGGCATTTTGCGGGCGGCTTCCGGTATCGCGGTCAAGCACAGTGTCTCGATCTCCAATGTCGCCAGCCGGTGGGTCCTCGAACATAATGCTGTCGCCGCTGCTATCGTCGGCGCGCGGATCGGAGAAAACGAGCATCGTGATGATAATCTGAAGGTATTTTCCTTCGCGCTGGATGGTGAGGACCATGCGGCCCTTAACGCAGCTTTTGCAAAAACACATCCCATTCCTGGTGACTGCGGCGATGAATACCGCAAACCGCCGTTCCTGACGGCATCTGGCGATCTCAGTCACCATCTGGACGCCATCCCGTCTATCTATACCGCAGTCCCCGTCCCCGGCCGACCTGGTCGTTCGCGTGTATCGTCGGGCAGCATCTGGGAGCCGATCGCTGGATATAGCCGCGCGGTCCGGATTGGCAATCGCATCCTCGTCTCCGGCACAACAGCGACCCATGGCGCGGACCGATGTGTTGCGCCCAAAAATGCTGGCGCCCAGGCCACCTACATTCTTGATAAGATCGCAGCATCCATCTCAGCGCTGGGCGGCAGCATGGAGGATGTTGTACGAACCCGAATCTATTTGCGCGATGCTAATCAGTGGGAACCAGTTTCCCGGGCTCATGGCCGTGCCTTTTCATTGGTCCTGCCGACCAATACACTGATCGAGGCCGGCAATCTGATCGGGGATTACGAGGTTGAGATCGAGGTGGAAGCGATCTGCGACTGAAGCCGAGAATAATCCCTGTCACGCCTGGCAAAACCGTTGCACCGCGGACACCAGATGGCGCACCCAAGGGTTTTCTGGCTTCACACCCGCTGATGTCCTGGCTTGCCCATGCAGGAGCAAGGTTCAGGATTACAGTGGCTGCAACGAGCTGCAAGCAAGCGCCATCATGCCAGCATTGCCTGTCGTGACGCCTGTACATGTGCTCGTACTCGTCGAAACGGTCGTTACAGAACCATCCATAATGATGGCAACGAAGCCACGCGCGTCACGCTTCGCGACCATTCTGCCCACAGCGTAAAAATACGTAATGTCAGCCTGTTGGCCGGAAGACATCTTCGCACACCTGCTCGCTACCGCGCCTGGCCGATTTTTTGGAGAGCAGACCTTATATGCACGATCCCCACGGAACCGGGACGGGCCAATGCCGAATAGCGAATTATGGTTCGCCAGATAAATGCACCATATGGTCAAACACTGCGGCCGGATCGTCATGATCCGGGTCAAGCATATCGGCAACCCGTTCAAGCGACGCAACAAGTGTCATTTGCTCCCAATCTTTAAGCTGGGAAAAATGTTTCTGGAATTCGGCATGCACCGCATTTGGCGCTTTGGCCAAAATTTTCTGGCCGTGATCTGTGATCGACAAAAGAGCTTGTCTGCGATCTCGCTCGCCGCGGCGGCGATGGATCATTCCGATGGCTTCCAGCTTTTTCAGCAGAGCAGTCGCCGTTGCCTGAGTGATCCCCATGTGAGCAGCAACGTAACCCGCGGTCTGTTCACCCTGCCCGTCCAACACCTGCATGAAGATAAGTTGTGACGGCGTCAGGCCGGTTTCTAGCATAAGCTCTTTTGAATTAAGCTCAGACGCGCGCAAGATTTTTCGAATTGCTGTCAGTGCAAGCTTGGTACGATCTTCCATCGTTTTTCCCTGTCGGTTCACTGCGCTGTAACTCTAGAGGGAACCAAAGACAATAGGAATGCATTTACGTTCCCTCCACATCCTTAGAGATACTAAGTATTGTTGCGCACCTAATCAAAAAATAGAAACGATTTAAAATTATCTACGAGGATAAAAACTTAAATATTCAGGCATTTAGGCGTTATTTTAGAAAGTCGAAGCCTAATTTGCGGCTTTTTTGTGGTTGATATTTAGTTTGTTTAATCTAAATAAATGGCGTGTTATCGAAAGCGGAAATCTGCTTTTTTCAGATTTTACACATTGGAACAGCCTGTCGACTACGGGCACGCGCGCACCGCGCGGGATGGAAATGCGGCGACGAAATCAGCCTTGCCACTTGTCCATCCAGGCATGAAATCAGGAGACGTGTATGACCAAATTTTCACAGCAAGTTTTGACCCTTCTAACATTAGCCGCAACGACAGCATTTGCGGCTAATCCCGGCAACGCCGCCACCCTGGAAGAGATCAAAAAAAGCGGAACCGTGCGTATCGCAGTCGCAAATGAAATTCCTTATGGCTATGTCGACCCGTCAGGTGAAGCAAAAGGCGCCGGTCCAGATGTGGCAAAGGTCATCATGGAAAAGCTGGGCGTCGAAAAGATTGAATGGGTTGCCACCAACTTCTCGTCCCTTATTCCCGGTTTGCAGGCGAACCGGTTTGATATGGTCGCCGCAGAAATGGCAATCTTGCCAGACCGGTGCAACCAGGTCCTTTTTTCCGATCCGAACACGTCTTACGGCGAAGGTCTTTTGGTCGCCAGTGGCAATCCAAAGAACATTCATGCTTTCGAGGACTTTGCCAAAAACGGCGATCTGAAAGTGGCAATTATGGCTGGCGCTGACCAGCTTGAGATGATGCAGAAACTTGGCGTGGACGAAGCCAACCTTGTCACCATCTCGGCCAACGCAGACGCCATATCGACCGTATCCACAGGACGCGCCGACGCATATGCCGCGACAAGTCTTACGGTCGGCAACCTAGCTGAGCAGAATAACGGCGTCGAACTTGCAGAAAACTTTACTGACCCGGTCGTTGACGGAGAGGCCGTGCGCAGCTGGGGCGGGTTTACCTTTGCAAAAGACAACGTGACATTGCGTGATGCCGTCAATCAGGCGCTTGTTGACATCAAGAAGACTGAAGACTGGGCGGAGATCGTCACCTCCTATGGTTTCACTCAATCCGATCTGGATGGCTCACTCAAACGCAGCACACAGGAACTCTGCTCTGTGTCAAATTAATCCTGTTAAAGCGCCTCGGAAGCTCAACTTCCGGGGCCAAAAAATCTTAGTCTAAGGATCATTCGATGCATTGGACCGAATATTTCGGACCGCTTCTCGAGGGAGCCTGGGTTACAATTCAGTTGACAGTTTATTCCACCGTGCTGGGTGCAATCCTCGCATTTCTGGCGGGAATCGGAAAACTGAGCAGGTTTGTGACCGTCAGGGTTTTATCTCTTGCCTATATCGAGATATTTCGCGGCACCTCGCTCTTGGTGCAATTGTTCTGGCTATATTTCGCGCTGCCGCTTGCAGGTATGGCAATCGGAATTGATTTGCGCCTGCCCCCGATACTCGCTGGTGTTCTGGCGCTCGGTTTGAACATAGGCGCCTACGGCGCCGAAGTCGTGCGTGGTGCTATCGTGGCCGTGCACCGGGATCAGCGTGAAGCTGCGCGAGCGCTCAATTTTACGCCGCGCCAGACATTGTTGACAGTCATTATACCCCAGGCGCTGCCGGAAATGATGCCTTCCTTCGGAAATCTCGCAGTGCAAAACCTAAAAGACACAGCACTGGTTTCGCTGATAAGCCTCGGCGACTTGGCTTTTCGCGCCGAACAGATCCGTAATTTCACTCAGGACAGCACGACGATCTACACAATGCTTTTGTTTGCCTATTTCGGGATGGCCCTGGTCCTCACGGCGATCATGCGCAGTGTGGAACTCTATGTGAGCCGCTGGCGCACAGGAAGGAGCTGATCGATGCTCTTCGGTTATGAATGGGACCTGTCCAGTCCCTCTGCGTTTGCGGCTTCGATCCTGCCGATCTTGCTCAATGGCCTTGTGGTCACAATCCAGGCAGCTGTGTTAGGTTTTGTCGTAGCACTGGTGCTTGGTCTGGTGTGGGCAGTTCTCAAGAATGCACCGTCGCGTTTCATCTCGTGGCCCGCCAAGGCGGTTACCGAGTTCATACGCGACACGCCATTGCTCGTGCAGTTGTTCTTTCTCTACTATGTGCTGCCGGAACACGGAATTGTTCTGCCGGCATTCATGACCGGTGCCCTGGCCCTTGGCATTCAGTACAGTGCCTATACGGCCGAGGTCTATCGCGCTGGTCTGGAAGCTGTTGGCAGGGACCAGCGCGAAGCGGCGCGTGCGCTTAATCTGAGTTCCCGACGCACGTTCAGCCACATCGTATTGCCGCAAGCGGTGCCGCGCATCATTCCGGCCATGGGAAACTATCTCGTTTCCATCATGAAGGACGTTCCCGTCCTCTCGGTAGTAACCGTTCTGGAAATGTTGAACGTCGCCAAAATAGTTGGAGATCGCACGTTCGACTACCTTATCCCACTGTCGATGGTCGGCCTCATTTATCTCATCATGACCATCATTGCGTCTGCCGGGGTTCGCCTTGTCGACGCCTCGCTACCCACTCGAGGAATTCCCCTGAAATGACTGATACAATCGTAAAGTTCGACAAGGTGGTAAAACGCTTCGGTGACCTCACCGTCCTCAACAAATTGGACTTTAACGTCCGCAAGGGTGAGAAAGTCTCCATCATCGGCCCTTCGGGCTCGGGCAAATCCACTGTCCTGCGAATTCTCATGACATTGGAAGGTATCAATGAGGGAAGCGTCACCGTGGATGGCGAACCTCTGTGGCACGAACGAAATGCCAGTGGCGAACTGATCACGGCAAGCGAGGCGCACCTTCGCAAAATGCGCAGCAAACTTGGTATGGTGTTTCAGCACTTTAATCTGTTTCCCCACATGACGGTGCTGCGGAACATAACGGAGGCCCCAGTCCAGGTTCTCGGATTATCAAAAGCTGACGCCCGGTTGCGCGCAGAGGAATTGCTGGAACTTGTAGGCCTTTCTGATCAATCCAACAAATACCCCAGCCAGCTTTCGGGAGGACAAAAGCAGCGCGTGGGAATTGCCCGCGCGCTCGCCATGCGGCCCAGCATATTACTGTTTGACGAACCAACGTCAGCGCTCGACCCGGAACTTGTCGGTGAAGTTTTAAATGTAATTGGCAAGCTTGCCGATGAACATGATCTCACAATGCTGCTGGTAACTCACGAAATGCGCTTTGCGCGGGAAATCTCCGACCGCGTGTGTTTTTTCGACCGCGGGAGAATTCGAGAAGAAGGTGCACCTGAAGATATCTTCACCGATCCAACCGAAGAGCGGACAAGAGAGTTTCTCCAGGCTGTGTTGAACTAGGTTCGGCAACCCTGCCCGGCACGACACTCATCTTGTCAGCAGCGGCAGTCATGCTGTCCGGTCCGCGGCCAGCGACAATTCGAACCTTTTTATTTCAGCCCAGACTTCGAAAGCCAGCATGCGTGCATGTAATATCGTTGCCAGTTTCATTCTCTTTCTATCGATGATCCTGCTATCCGCCCCATCATTCGCCCAAAACGGACGCGAAGCCGTTTCAAAGCAGGCCAGCAGTGTCGATGACCTGATCCGTATCCTCGAGAACGAAGAAGCGCGTCACGCACTGTTGAGCCGCCTGAAAAGTGAAGCTGCAGCCCAAGCCTCGACCACATCAGATCCCGGTGAGACCACGATTGCTCGCCAGATTGCAGAACAAACAAAAGCGGCGGCAGAGCATATCGTCGCTGGAGGAGAGGCCGTTTGGGATGGTGTCTCCAGCATAGCGACAATTATCTCCGAACCAGACAGCATGAATTATCGCGCTCTTCAGGCGTTTGTTCTCAACGTCCTTCTGGTCGGGGCAGCGCTGTTTGCGTCTTATCTCGTGTTGCGCATGACAACTCATTTTCTACAGCACCGTTTTGCAAGCCGAGCCGATGGCAGACACTGGTCTTTGCGCGTGCTTTTCACGGCAGTATCAACGCTCATCGACATTATGGCTATCGCTTTGTCTTGGGGTGCAGGCTACATTATTGCCCTTCAGGTGGTTGGCGGCGGCACGGGCCGAATGGACATCAACCAGACACTGCTTCTCAATGCATTTCTCATGGTAGAACTGCTGAAGGTCGCCATGCGGACGATGCTGCAGCCGCGGTTTCCAGCTCTTCGCCTGCCTCCTGTATGCGATACGACTGCAGCCTATTGGTATTTCTGGCTGGCGCGAATAATCTCGCTCGTTGGCTATACGTTCTTGTTCGTGGCACCCGTTATCGCCTCGCTTGCCTCTGACACGGCAGCGCAAGTGGTTCGCGTCGTGGTAATGCTCACAGTTTTGCTCATCGCTGTGATCATTATTTTACAAAACCGTGACCGGGTGAAACAAACACTCTCTGCGAGAGCGGCAAGCGGTCGGGTCGACTTCATCAGTCGTAGCGGAGCTTTTTTGGCCGGCATATGGCACCTTCTTGCAATCGCTTATGTCGTCTCGGCTCTTATCGTTTGGCTCGTCAATCCGGCAATCGCGCTGCCCTTCATGGTGGCAGCAACGGTTAAATCGATCCTTGCATTCATTTTTGGGGGCTTGGTGATCGCGTTCGTGGCGCGCTTTGCAAATGCTGGCCTTCGACTGCCGGACGACGTACGGCTTCGTCTGCCAATGCTTCAGGCGAGGCTACAAGCCTTCGTTCCGCTGATGATGCAGATCGTCCGCTCTCTGGTGTCGGCCGGGGTTCTGATCGCGGTGGCTCAGTCCTGGGGATTGATCGATTTTCTAGGCTGGTTGGCATCGGAGACCGGCCAACGCTTCACAACATCAACCATTGCAGCACTGGTCATCCTTTTGCTTGGCTTTCTAGCCTATTTGGCTATGTCATCATGGATCGAATACCGGCTCAATCCCGAATTTGGTTCGATACCGACAAGTCGCGAGAAGACGCTACTTTCCCTGTTTCGTAACGCCTTCAACATTGCACTTGTGATCCTGGTGACAATGCTTGCACTGGCACAAATTGGTGTGAACATCGCACCACTCTTGGCGGGCGCTGGCGTACTTGGTCTTGCGATTGGTTTCGGTGCACAGAAGCTCGTGCAGGACATAATTACTGGCGTCTTCATTCAACTTGAAAATGTCATGAACGAGGGCGATATCGTCAGCCTTGGTAACGTGACCGGCGCCGTGGAGAAGCTTACCATTCGCTCCGTTTCCATACGTTCACTGGATGGCACACTTCACCTCATTCCATTTTCCTCGGTCGACACTGTCTCCAATCTCATGAAGGATTTTGGCTATCATGTTGCGGAAATCCGTGTGGGGCTCAGGGAAGACATTGGCGCCGTCAAAAGTGCCATGCAGGAGGCCTTTGATTTGCTGATGCAGACGGAGTGGAAAGACAAGGTGATTGACGACCTGGAAATGCACGGCATCACCGCTTTCGGCGACAGCTTCATAACGGTCAGAGCACGCATCAAGACGTTGGCTGGCAGTCATTGGGGAACTGGGCGAGCCTACAACGAAATCATCAAGCAGGTTTTCGATCAGCGCGGCATCAACATCCCGTTCCCTCACATTTCCCTCGCCGTTGACGCCAGCGGTTCGGGCTACCTACCAAGTACCAACATTTTATAAGACTTCTATCACGGTCAGGACCTGGCACGACCAGGCCGGGTCGTCTGCGTCGGCAGCACTTGTTAGGGACAACACAACTTCGTTGCGCCCAGTAAGTCACGCCCACGTGTTGTCCGTTCTTTGCGAGCAGTCAGAGACCAGCTCAGCCTTTGGACGTAATGGCGGCGTTTCACCTGCCATTTATTCGTCGCCATTCAGCAAACAGGGCCAGGCTGCTTTCATCCGTTGCCGGATAAAGACCGATAATTGTGTGGCCTGCCTTGACCCGTTCCGTGACGAAATCCTCATAGGCCGTCATCTCGACGGCCTCATCAGCAATTTCATCGGCGATCTCCTTGGGGATGACGATAACGCTGTCGTCATCACCCACCATGATATCCCCTGGAAAAACGGCCACGTCACCGCAGCCGATCGGCACGTTGATATCAATTGCCTCATGCAGCGTCAGATTGGTCGGGCTGGATGGCCGGTTGTGATAGGCCGGGATGTCCAGTTCCCCAATCGTCATTGCATCGCGAAAGCCGCCATCTGTAACCACACCTGCCCCGCCGCGCACCATCAACCTTGTAATCAGAATATCACCAGCCGAAGCCGCCCGCGGGTCTTTGCGGCTGTCCATGACCAGTACTGAGCCTTCCGGGCAGGTCTCGATGGCATGGCGTTGTGGATGTTTCGGGTCGCGAAACACGGACATCGGATTACGATCTTCACGCGCTGGCATATAGCGAAGCGTAAATGCCGGGCCGACCATGTTGCGGCCCTTCGGTCGCACCGGCCGCACATCCTGGATAGTCTGGTTTTTCAGACCGCGCTTGTAAAGCGCCGAGCAAAGCGTTGCAACGGATACGCCCATCAGTTTCTCACGGGTATCGGGGTTCATATTATCCTCGTTCCTAATACGTGTTGCTCAATTGATGGCGGGCTCGGACACTTTCGCGCCGAACTCGGTTTTCAGAAAATCGAAATCACAACCCTTGTCTGCCTGCTCGATGTGCTTGGTGAACATAAAGCCGTAACCGCGTTCATACCGTGGCTCAGGCGCGGCCCACGCGGCGCGGCGCGCCTCAAGCTCCGCTTCTGGGACGAGCATGTTGAGACTGCGAGCGGGAATGTCGAGTTCGACCATGTCGCCGCTTTTCAACAGCGCCAGAGGACCGCCAACAAATGCTTCAGGTGAGGCATGCAACACGCAGGCGCCAAAACTCGTGCCGGACATGCGGGCATCCGAAATGCGTACCATGTCTCTCAGACCGAGTTTCAGCAGCGCCTTAGGCATGGGTATCATTCCCCATTCCGGCATTCCCGGGCCACCCTGCGGTCCGGCATTGCGCAATACCAGCACAGTCTCAGGCGTCAACGGATAATCAGGATCATCGATGATAGCCTTCAGTTCGGGGTAGCTGTCGGCGACAAGTGCCGGCCCTTTGTGCCTGTGAAATTTAGGATCACAGGCGGCCGGCTTGATGACTGCACCATCCGGGCACAGATTGCCTTTTAACACGGCAAGCGAACCCTCATGATAAACAGGATTTGACAGCGGCCGGATGACATCCTCATTCCAGACTTTTACCGTATCCAGCCCTTCCACCATAGGCTTGCCCGTCACGCAGATGGCGCTCGGGTCTAGCTTGTCACCGAGTTGTTTCATCAGCGCGCGAAGGCCTCCAGCATAAAAAAAGTCTTCCATCAGATAGGTCGTACCGGATGGGCGGATGTTGGCGATGACAGGCGTTGTGCGACCGATACGATCAAGATCATCCAGTTCCAGCGGAACGCCGGCACGCCTGGCCATTGCAATCAGATGAATGATCGCATTTGTCGAACAGCCTGTTGCCATGGCGACCGTCACTGAGTTTTTCACGGCCGCTGGCGTAATTATTTTGTCCGGAGTGAGGTCTTCCCACACCATGTCGACAATGCGCCGTCCGCACGCGGCAGACATGCGTTGGTGGTTGGCGTCAGCAGCTGGAATAGACGAGGCTCCGGGAAGCGTAAGTCCCATAGCCTCGGCAATCGCGGTCATCGTTGATGCCGTGCCCATTGTCATGCAGTGGCCATAGCTTCGGGCAATACCACCTTCAATGCCCTGCCATTCCTCTTGGGAAATTGTTCCGGCGCGCCGCTCATCCCAATATTTGAAACCGTCCGTGCCAGAACCCAGTGCCTTGCCTGCATAGTTACCACGCAGCATCGGTCCTGCAGGCAGATAGATAAACGGAATGCCCATCGATACGGCGCCCATGACGAGACCTGGCGTGGTCTTGTCACAACCGCCCATCAACACGGCGCCGTCGACCGGATGTGAACGCAGCAATTCCTCTGTCTCCATCGCAAGCATGTTGCGATAAAGCATTGTCGTCGGTTTCACGAAATTCTCCGACAATGAGAGCGCTGGCAACTCCATCGGAAAACCTCCGGATTGCAGTACGCCGCGCTTGACCCAGTCAACGCGCTCGCGGAAATGCATGTGACAGGGCTGCGCATCCGACCACGTGTTGATGATCGCGATGATTGGTCGACCTTCCCAATCTTGCGGCGCGTAACCCATCTGCATGGTGCGCGATCGGTGTCCGAACGACCGTTGGTCGTCCGGTATCATCCAGCGCGCTGAGCGCAACTCATTGTAGGTTTTCCGGTCTGCCATTTCATACTCCCGTGCCACAGGGCACCCAAGCTGGATCGATAATATCCGTTATTCAGTGAATGCCTCATCCCGCTTGCGACTGATGCTCGGCGACAATACGAGAGCCAGTACGACAACGGCAAAGACCAGCAATGACAGACTAAGAGGGCTGCGTACGAAGATGGTCGGATCACCCTGGCTGATCAGCATGGCTCGCCGCAGATTTTCTTCCAGCATCGGCCCGAGGATAAAACCCAGAAGCAACGGTGCCGGTTCAAAGCGCATCTTGCTGAGTGCAAGACCGATAACGCTGAAGGCAGCCATGACAAAGACATCAAACACACTGTTGTTGATGCTGTAGGCGCCGATACAGCAGAAACCGATAATCGCCGGAAACAGCAAGTGATACGGCACCGTCAACATGCGCACCCAAAGCCCGATTAGCGGCAGGTTCAGGATGACGAGCATGAGATTGCCCGACCACATTGAGACAATCATGCCCCAGAACAGCGCCGGTTCATCCGAGATCACATTCGGTCCGGGTGTGATACCCTGAATGATCATCGCACCAACCATCAGCGCCATAACAGGGTTTCCGGGAATGCCAAGGGTAAGCATCGGAATAAACGATGTCTGCGCACCGGCATTATTTGCAGATTCAGGGGCAGCAACGCCTTCGATTGCGCCTTTGCCGAATTCGGCTTTGTTGGGAGAAATCCGTTTCTCCACCGCATAGGAAGCAAAGGACGCAAGCATCGCGCCACCACCTGGAAGAACGCCTAGAAAAGACCCCAGTGCGGTGCCGCGCAGAACCGGCGCGCAAATCCGCCGAAAATCATCCTTCGACAGCATCAGTCCTGTGACCCGTTTGACGCCGACCGAACGCTCCTGCTCATTTTCCAGATTGCGCAGGATCTCACAGATTCCAAAAATTCCCATGCTGACGGCCACGAAATTCAAGCCGTCATAAAGCTCCGGAACATTAAACACGTAGCGTGGCGTACCGCTTTCCACGTCAGTGCCGATGGTGCCGAGGACGAGACCAAACACGATCATGGCAAAGGCCTTCAGCAGTGAGCCGCTGGCAAGTGCAACAGAGGCGACAAGCCCCAGCACCATTAGCGAGAAATATTCTGCAGGCCCAAATTTGAGCGCAACGGATGCCAGTGGCGGCGCGGCTACAGCAAGCAGAATGGTCGCAACCGAACCGGCAAAAAATGAACCAAGGGCTGCGGTTGCCAACGCGGCTCCCGCACGGCCATTTCGTGCCATCTGATACCCGTCAATGGCGGTAACGACGGACGAACTTTCACCTGGAAGATTGATCAGAATTGCGGTTGTCGATCCGCCATATTGCGCGCCGTAAAATATGCCCGCCAACATGATAAGCGCAGATTCCGGCGGTAACCCGAAGGTAATCGGCAACAGCATTGCAATTGTGGCGGTCGGACCAAGGCCCGGCAGTACGCCGATCGCAGTCCCGAGAAGACAGCCGATAAAACCGTAAAACAAGTTCATCGGCATGAAGGCCGTTGAGGCACCGAGCCAGAGGTTAGAGAAGATGTCCATGTGTAATCCAATCCGGTTGCGCGGCTGGCTGGCAAACCTTAGAAAAAGTCACCGATGAAAGGAATCCAAGGCCCGAAGGCACTGACGGGAAGCGACAAGAGCTTCGTAAAAAGCAGAACAGAACAGGCAGAGAGAAACAAACCAAGTAAGATGGCATGACGCCAGTTCGCATAACGACTTGCCGTGGCAACCCCGACGATGAGCAGGAACATTGTGGCGGCAAGACCCAGTCTGGCCAATAGAAGTCCGAAGCCGATGGGCGCGAGAATGACCAGAAAATAGGCCATCCAGTTCCACGCTTCAGGCCCATCATCTTCCACCTCAACTATCAGTGACTGCACAATGATCAGAGTTCCAAGGGCCATCAGCAGCAGGCTCAGCATGGTTGGGAAATAGCCAGGCCCCATCTGGAAAGAGTTGCCTACCTGTAGATCCCGCCCGAACCAAATGAACAGGAGACCGGTACAAATCATCGTTACGCCGCCGACGAAGTCGCGGCCGTTTTTTATCTTCAGCATGGCATGATACTCGCGTGTGTAAAATGTACCGGCCGGAAATGCATTCAACTCCGGCCGGCAGATAACATCACTGCAGCGGCACGTTGGCAGCCTTGATAACCTCGGCCCATTTGGCCGTTTCACTGTCAATGAAGGCCTGGAATTCAGCCGACGTATTGCCGACAGGCGTTACGCCCATGGCTTTAAGTTTCTCCTGCATCGCCGGATCTGCAATGATCGCCTGAACTTCCTTACTCAGTTTTTCAACAATCTCAGGCGGAGTACCGGCGGGCGCAAACAGACCGTGCCATGAAGTTGCTTCAAATCCCGGAATAACGCTTGCCATTGTTGGCACATCTGGCAACAGGCTGGCTTTTTCCAGGCTTGTTACGGCGAGCGCTTTGACTTTTCCGGCCTTCACCTGCTGGGCGGCGGTCGGGATATTGTCAAACATCATGTCCACGTGACCGGCCACGACATCGAGAATGGCCTGGCTGCTGCCCTTGTATGGCACATGGGTGATTTTAAGATCGGCCTTGGTTGCCAGAAGCTCGCCAGCCAAGTGGATGGATGTACCAACCCCGGACGATGCATATGTATGCTTTCCCGGCTCGGATTTCAGGAAAGTGATCAATTCTTCAACGGAGTTGGCTTTGATCTTGTCTGGATTGACAACCAGAACGTTGGGCAGGCTCGCAATCAGCGAAATTGGCGCAAAGCCTTTTTCCTTGTCATAAGGCAAAGTTTTGTAGAGCGTCTGATTGATGGCGTTGGAGCTGACCGTGCCCATGCCAATCGTGTAGCCATCCGGCTTCGAACGGGCCAGATCACCAAGACCGATATTGCCACCGGCACCGGGCTTGTTTTCAACGATAAAACGTTGCCCCAGCCTCTTGTCCAGTTGCTCGGCAACCAGACGGCCAAAGGTATCTGTATTTCCGCCAGCTGCAAATGGAACGACAACCGTGACAGTCTTGGATGGATAGTCATCAGCTCGGCTCGACTGTGAGCTCGCTACAGCCAATATGGCGGTAGCGGCCGCCAACGTCATGAAACGTTTGAGGTTCATCATAAATTCCTCCTCTTTTCTGGCCTCCCGCCAGCGTTACCTAGCCACCCTTCGAAACCCTCCGACGAAGAAATGGAAGCGCTTTCATTATAAAATCAAAATCCTGAACTTCAACCAGCGAGCGTATTTTTTAAAGTATTTTGAATCAATGGATTAACACGCCAACTAGGAGATTTTTTATATTGTCACTTGATTATACATAAAATGAAAGCGTAAATCATTTTAATGGGGACTATTGCGATGACCGAACACGACAAGACCAAAAACAATGTTACAAATGGTCCAGTGACACTTGCCGACATCGCCAAGCTGGCAGGTGTGTCGCCAGTGACAGTTTCACGGGCTATCAACACGCCTAGCCTCGTTAAACCCCGGACGCTGGAAGCCATTGAGCGAGTGATCGCCAAGACCGGTTATGTGCCAAATCTTCTGGCCGGCGGTTTGGCATCCAGGCGGACCCGGCTGATCGCTGCCATTGTTCCCTCGGTTGCGAGTACAATCTTTGCCGAAACCATCGAAGGTCTGAATGCGGAACTCGTCTCCGCCGGCTATCAGCTGCTTCTTGGTCTTTCCGGTTATGATGCCAGCCGGGAACTGGAACTAACCCGTGCGATCCTGGCACGACGCCCCGACGGCATCATTCTGACCGGCATCACTCACCTTAAAGAGACCCGAGCCATGCTGACGGGGGCAGGCCTGCCCATTGTCGAAATCTGGGATTCCACGCCCTCGCCACTCGATACAGCGGTTGGTTTTTCTCATGCCGCGGTCGGCGTTCTGGTGGCTGAACATTTGCTGATCAAGGGGTATGACCGTTACGCACAGGTAGGCGCCAATGATCCTCGCGCTGTCCAGCGCCGTGACGGTTTTGTTGGACGCCTGAAGGGTATTGCTGATGTCGAATTGCCCGAACTCGAAATGAACTCGCCGTCCACTTTCCGTGATGGAAGAATGGCGATGGCTCAGCTTTTGGATCGTGGAGAAGGTACGCTCGGCGTGTTCTGCTCTTCAGATGTGGTCGCTCACGGCGCGTTGGCGGAAGCCCACGCGCGCGGATGCAGCATGCCGGACAAACTTGGAATAGTCGGCTTTGGTGATTTCGATTTCGCTCCCCACACACACCCGCCACTAACCACTGTTCGCATTGATCGCCGAGAGATCGGCACCAAGGCTGCCCGCTCAATCCTCAGAAAGATCGAAGGCGACAAAGACGTGGAAGCCATGATCAATGTAGACTTCCACATCGTTGCCCGAGGAACGGCCTGACGCATCTTGGTTACGGACGTTTGCCAAATTCAGCCGTTCCGCGCGTCCAATGCCCGGACTGCTCTGAAAGAGTAATGCCCAACCCCGGTCGGGTTGGAACGAGCATACGCCCCTGTTTAATCTCCAGCCGCTCATTAAATAGCGGATCAAGCCAATCGAAATGCTCTACCCAAGGTTCCAGCTCGTAGGCTGCTGCCAGATGCAAGTGAATTTCCATAGCGAAGTGCGGAGCAAGCTGCAGTTTCTTGGCTTCCGCCAGCGCGCAAATTTTCAGGAACTGGGTGATACCACCGACACGGGGTGCGTCCGGCTGGATAAAATCCACAGCGTTGTTTTGGATAAGCGCGATGTGCTCGAGAACGCTTGCCAGCATCTCGCCTGTTGCAATGGGCGTATCGAGCTGTGCTGCGAGGGCGGCATGGCCTTCCACGTCATAGGCATCGAGCGGCTCTTCGATCCAGGTTAGGAGATAGGGCTCCATAAGGCGGCCAAAACGCATCGCGCTTGGGCGATCCCATTGTTGGTTTGCATCAACCATCATCGCTGCCCGCCCACCAATGTGCTCATGCACTGCAGCAACGCGCTTCAGATCAGCACTCATATCGGGCTGACCAACCTTGATCTTGATGCCGCCGATACCTGACGCAATTGACATTTCAACGTTGTCAATAACCTCTTCGATCGGCGACGAAAGGAAGCCGCCTGACGTATTATAGCACTGCACGGAATCACGGTGCGCTCCCAGCAACTTCGCCAGAGGCAGTCCCGCACGTTTGGCTTTGAGATCCCACAAGGCCACATCAAAGGCCGCGATGGCTTGTACGGCAAGTCCGCTTCGGCCGACTGAGGCGCCTGCCCAGCAAAGCTTGTTCCACAATTTGCCAATATCATTGGGGTCCTCGCCGATCAGGACATGAGCGATTTCCTTGGCGTGCTCATATTGCCCAGGTCCGCCAGCTCGCTTTGAATAGCTGAAACCGATCCCGCTATAGCCTTGCTTCGTTTCGATTTCCGCAAACAGGAATGCTACTTCCGTCAGCGGCTTTTGTCTGCCTGTTAAAACCTTCGCGTCACTAAACGGTGTTTTCAACGGCAGGAAGATCGACGACAGCTTTATCCAGGCAATACTGTCCCCGGCCGACTGAAATCCTTGCTGACCTGTCTTTAAAGCATGCATATCCATCTAGCCGCCTCCCGATTTCGAGCTTCTGTAGAGCTGTCATGCTTGACTGATAACGCCCCAATCCATTTAAGTCCAAGTTGATTATTGTTGAATATCTATACCGGATTTGAATAGATGCTTGATTTAGGACAGGTCCGTTCATTCGTTATGGTGGCCTCTGAACTTAACTTCAGCCGTGCCGCCCGACGTCTGAACATCACACAGCCCCCGCTCAGTCGGCAGATCAAGTTGCTGGAGCAAACACTGGATGTTACACTTTTTGAAAGGAATAGCAGGCGTGTCGTCCTGACACCTGCAGGCCTGACATTTCTAGTCGAGGCCCAGAAACTCCTGGAAATCGGCAATGCCGCTGTCACGGTGACCAGAAGGGCTGCTCGCGGCAGCGCCGGATCTGTCAAGGTCGCATTTGTTGGTGCCGCCACTTACAGCTTCTTGCCGGGCTTCATCAGTCAGGCCCGCGCTCTTGCTCCCCAAATTGAACTCGAACTGGTGCAGATGGAAACCGCCGAACAGCTTCAGGCTATCAATGGCGGAGAAATTGATCTTGGCTTGTCTCGTCCACTAACCGGCTCGCACCACCTTGAAAGTCTTTGTGTCGCGCGCGAAACCATGATGCTGGCCATTCCCCGCACCCATCCACTAGCGGCCAATCGCCGCTCGCCACTGGATGCCCTCAACGGCGAGCCCTTCATCATGTTTTCGTCTGCAGCACGTTATCTGCACGACAAACTCGCTCGGCTAATGGCGGAAAACGGCGTCACACCGCGTATCGTGCAGAATATGACACATTCGCAGGCAATATTGTCACTGGTCAGCGCAGGTATCGGTCTGGCAATCGTACCCGTCGGCACCCAAAATGCTTGCTTCGATAATGTCGTTTTTCGTGCACTGGATCTGAAGCACGAGTGTATTGCCGAGCTTCATGCCATATGGAGCCCGGGCAATCGAAACGCACTGACGTGGGACATACGCGAGATTGCCAGCACGAGCACCGAATTGCGGTGACAAACAGTTGCTGAGACCTAGTGCCTCGAGTTGATGACAAGGCTACCACGCGACCTTGCAACAACTCCGCCAAGCCCTGTTTTACGACCAAAGGCATCGGGCTTGCGCGGCGCAATAGCTCTCAGACCTCTGTTCACAGAACGTCGAAACCTCGAATGACCACCCGCTCCCTATAACTGTCGTCGCCTTATGCGGACGAGAATCGTTCCCGCCTCGTCTTCCGCATGCCGCCGTCGATAGCTAAATGATCTCGGGCTGACTATTGCACTGTTGCCCAGGGCCTCGCGAGGCAGCGCAGTGCGCGCGAACGCAATTACGTCACACAAGCCGTCACGGTACGAGTGACGCTCCGATCCTTAGAACAATATCGCCTCTGGTGGTGAGCCTACAAGCGCCGTTCAACAGTTCGCCATCGGTCTTAGTGAACAAGTCAACCGACCCAGATCACTGTCCTCCTTGGTCAACGCGCGGTAGCATGTTCCGGCCAGTAATCCGACCATTCTGACACACGTTCTTTTTCTGGTTCCTAAACTGCACAGAAGGGCTCTCTTGCTTCGTGACTGGAACACCTCAAACGCGGGTCTGGGAATTGCCAGAGCCGTAGTTGCCCCATGCGCCCATCAGCATTTCCAGAAATCTTTCCGCCGCAGGCGATAGTCTTGCGCCGCGACGTCGGACCACGCCGATCATGCGCGAGATTTCAGGGTTGCCGATGGGACGAGTTACCAGGAATGGATGTTCACCTTGAGGCGTCGCCATTTGCGGCAGTACCGAAATTCCAAGTCCAGCTTCAACCAGTCCTAGCGATGTGGAAAGATGAGTGACTTCGTAAAACCAGCGCAACTTGATGTTTGATTTGGCAAGTGCCGCATCAAGTAGTGTTCTATTGCCACTTGAGCGATGCACAGTAATGAGCGGGTATGGCTCAAGTTCTGCCCAGCCAACCTGGCTCCTTTCCGCAAGGGGATGATCTTTGCGTGCTGCAAGGACAAAAGGATCTTCCGCAAGCCGATCAAACGTCAGATCCGGATCTGATGTGCCCATGATGTTTATGCCGAATTCGACCTCGCCACGGGAAACAGCCTGTAGGCCCTCCGTTGCAGGCAGGTCCAGAATGCGGAAACGTATGTTCGGATACTCCTGATTGAACTGTTTGATAACAGTCGGGAGGAAATAAAACGCGGCGGTCGGAAGGCAGGCGATCGTTACCAACCCACCGCGGTTAACCCCAACATCGCGGACAACGAACAGGGATCCGTCGAACTCCTCCAGCATTCTGCGCACCAGCGGAATGAGTTCTGCCCCCAACGCAGTGAGACTTACGTGCCGAGTGGTGCGCTCAAGCAAAGGCGCGCCAATTGCCATTTCCAATTTTTGTATTCGCCTGCTTAGCGCAGGCTGAGAAAGATTTAGCGTCTCGGCAGCACGATGAAAACTCTCCAGTTCGATAACACTCAGGAATGCCCTGAGATCAAGTATTTCACAATTAATGCTCATGGCGCATCAATACTCCGAATCTTCGCATTTCACATATCAATCAAATTACCACAAAGTGCAATAAATCCATTGATTGATACTCATTACACATGAGTGGAGGCGAAAGCACAAGCATGAATGATTTGATCTCTATCCCCTGTGTGTTGATGCGCGGCGGAACGTCGAAAGGTCCATTCTTTCTGGCTTCCGATCTTCCAGCTGACAAGAATGAACGCGATCAGATCTTGCTGTCCGTTATGGGATCAGGCCACCCGCTACAGATAGACGGCATTGGTGGCGGCAATCCCGTGACCAGCAAAGTGGCAATCATTGGCCCGTCCAGCATTCCGGGTGCAGATATAGACTATTTGTTTGCCCAGGTTCGCATCGATCAGCAAATGGTGGATACAGCGCCAAATTGCGGCAATATGCTCGCCGCTGTCGGGCCATTCGCTATCGAAGCCGGTTTGATGAAGCCCCAGGGTGCTACGACGGTTGTCCGTATTCATAACGTCAATACCGGAAAGCTCATTGAGGCAGAAGTTCCAACCCCCAATGACGAGGTATCCTATCTTGGTGATGCCAGCATTGATGGCGTACCTGGAAAGGCTGCCCCTATCGCCCTGACGTTTATGGATGCTGCGGGAGCGAGAACGGGCAAATTGTTCCCCACTGGCAAATCCCATGAGACGATTGAAGACGTCGCCGTAACCTGTATCGACTGTGCCATGCCAATGGTTTTGATGGAGGCTGAAGCTCTTGGCGTCAGCGGTTATGAAAGCGCTGCAGAGCTTAACAGTAACACTCCCCTGCTTGCCCGGCTGGAAGCTTTAAGACTGGAAGCAGGTAGGCGTATGGGCATGGGTGACGTCACCAATCAGGTCACCCCAAAACCTGTCCTGATTAGCAAGGCGGCAAAAGGCGGTGATCTCAATGTGCGGTATTTTATGCCACACGAGTGCCATCCGTCGCTCGCGACAACCGGCGCTGTTGGCATAGCCACGGCCAGCATCACCCCCGATACGATCGTCTCGAACCTGGTTGGCCTTCGCACACCAACCGTCGTTTTGTCGATTGAGCACCCAGATGGCCACCTCGATGTCAAGCTTCAGGAGCGCGACGGAAAGGTGACCGCTGGAATCCTTCGAACGGCACGCAGGCTCTTCGAAGGGCACGTCTTTGCAAAGCCTATCAAACAACTTGTTTGCGCGGCATAATTCTCGTGGTTGCCGGGAGGGCGCCACGTAAACCGGAGGAAAATCAATGCGTAAATTCATGCTCGCCCTAGCTGCAACTGTAGCGTTTGCCGGAACAGCCTTGGCTGAGCCGGTCCGCATCAGCGTAGGATCTTACAATCTTAACAATCTGCCATTTCCCGTAGCGCAGGGCTTGGGCCTTTACGAGAAGGAAGGGCTTGACGTTACCGTTGAAAACTTTGCGTCTGGTGGTTCCAAAACCCTGCAGGCTCTCGTGGCCGGTTCGACAGATATCGCTGTCGGCTTCTATGATCATACAATCCAAATGCAGTCACAGAACAAGGCAGTTGTCGGCTTTGTTGTGCTGGCCCGCAACTCCGGCCTCGTTCTGGCAGGTGGAAACAATTCGACATTCGACCCTGCAAAGCCTGAGACCATCAAAGGAGCGAAAGTCGGCATCACCTCACCGGGCTCCTCGTCGGATTTCTTCGTGAGATACTATTTGCAGCGCCACAATCTGTCGGCAAATGACGTTGCATTGATCGGCGTTGGCTCGGGATCCGCTGCCGTTGCCGCACTTGAGCAGGGTAAAATTGATCTCCTGGTCAACTATGACCCGGCTGCGACATTTATCGAAGCCAAAGGTGTTGGAAAAATCCTGATCGATGCGCGAAGCGACGATGGCGCCAAGGAAATTTATGGCGGCATTTATCCGACATCGGTCTTGTATGCCACGCAGGATTACATCGATGGCAATCCCGAGACCATTCAAAAAGTGACCAACGCCACTATCGCCGCACTGGAATGGATGAACGCGCATTCGGCTGAGGAAATCGTCGAAAAACTGCCTAAGGAATTCATCTCCGGCGACCGCGAGACCTACATCAAGGCTGTCCAGAACGCCAAGGCAATTTTCTCGACAGACGGAAAGTTCAACGAAGAGGATATCAAGACGCCACTCGCTGTACTGAAAAGCTTCAACGAGAAAGTGGCATCAACCGAAATAGACCTTTCGAAGACCTATACAAACAGCTTCGTCGGCAAAGCGCCGCACGCTGCTGCTAACTGACAGGAGGAGGCAATGTCATTGGCCGTAGTCAAACCCACGCCCCAGGATGGTGCAACAGACAGCAGGAAGGCGATGGTGTCTATTGACGCCGTCACCATGTCATTCGGCTCGTTCGTGGCTGTAGAAAATGTCAATCTGACGGTCGCGGATGGCGAGTTTCTTGCCATCGTTGGCCCAACCGGCTGTGGAAAGAGCACCATTCTCAATGCTATCGCCGGGCTTTTGAAGCCCTCGCATGGTGCCGTTTCAATCGATGGCAAGGCGGTCAACGGAGTGAACGATGACATCGGCTATCTGTTTCAGCAGGACGCTCTGCTGCCGTGGAAAACTGCGCTCGAAAACGTAGAGCTTGGCCCGATGTTCAAGGGCGTCTCAGCAGCGGAGCGCCGTACAAGCGCTCTTGCCTGGCTGGCGAAGGTTGGCCTCAAGGGTTTCGAGCATCGCTATCCGCATCAGCTTTCCGGCGGACAGCGTAAACGTGTCCAGATGGCGCAGGCCCTGATTACCGGTCCGAAAGTTATCCTGATGGATGAACCGTTTTCTGCGCTGGATATCCATACACGCCATCTCATGCAAAACGAGCTGTTGCGGCTCTGGCAGGAAGAGCGCCGTGCTGTCGTGATGATCACTCACGATCTTGAAGAGGCCATCGCGCTCGGCGACCGCGTTGTCGTGTTGGCGGCAGGCCCTCGCAGCCGTGTGATCGACAGCTTCCCTGTTGATCTGGACCGCCCGAGAGATGTGGCGGAAATCAAGCTCGATCCACGCTTCATGGATCTGTATCGCAACATTTGGGCGTCGCTGCGCGGCGAAGTGGAGAAAAGCTATGAACGCCACGACTGAACGTCTCATTCAGGTTGGACTGCTCGTTTTCATTCTCGGCGGCTGGCAGCTCGGCACCTCCCTGGGTTTCATCGATGTGTTCTTTTTCCCGGCTCCGGTTGACATACTCAACCAGGTTATAACGTGGATTACCGACACTGGCTTTTATCGCCATGTCACCATTACCCTTACCGAAACCGTACTCGGTTATCTGATCGGCACAGGCCTCGGAGTTGCCGCGGGTGTATGGCTCGGTCTGAGCCGCAGCGCATCACGCATTCTTGATCCATTCATCAAGGGCCTGAACGCTATTCCGCGTGTAGTGCTGGCGCCGATCTTCGTTCTTTGGTTGGGTCTTGGCCTTTGGTCGAAAGTCGCACTTGCCGTCACGCTGGTGTTCTTCGTCACCTTCTTCAACGCCATGCAAGGTGTTCGTGAAGTCAATCCGGTGGTGCTTTCCAACGCTCGTATTCTTGGCGCAAAGCGCTCGGACCTGCTGCGCCATGTATATTTCCCGGCTGCCGCCAGCTGGATCTTGTCCTCGCTGCGTACGTCGGTTGGTTTTGCCGTTGTTGGCGCAATCATCGGCGAATATCTTGGCTCCTCCGCTGGCCTTGGCTACCTCATTGCACAGGCAGAAGGCAATTTCGACGCAGTCGGTGTATTCGCAGGCATTCTGATCCTCGCCATCTTCGTGTTGATTATCGACAGCATCCTTGATGTCGTTGAGAAGCGCCTGATAAAATGGCGTCCAGGCGGGAACGAGCGGACAGCCTGAACATTTATCAACCACGATCAACAATCGGACGCGTTGTCAAAGAGACAGCGGGTCCGATTTTCCGCTACTATCGATCCGTTTACGCCCATCGACCTAAAGGCTGCAATACATGTCCAAATCTCTTGACAGTTTCCAATGTCGTTCCGTTCTTACCGTCGATGGTAAGGACTATGTTTATTACAGCCTGCCGAAAGCTGAAGCCAATGGCTTGAAGGGCGTTTCCAAGCTGCCTTATTCCATGAAGGTTCTTCTGGAGAATCTGCTGCGTTTCGAAGATGGTCGCTCGGTGACCAAGGCCGATATCGAAGCCGTTGCTGCATGGCTCGACAACAAGGGCGTCAAGGAAGCAGAAATTGCCTACCGCCCGGCCCGCGTGCTGATGCAGGACTTTACCGGTGTTCCAGCCGTGGTTGACCTTGCTGCAATGCGTGATGGTCTGAAGGCTCTGGGTGGTGATCCTGAAAAGATCAACCCGCTGGTTCCTGTCGACCTGGTTATCGATCACTCTGTTATTGTTGATGAATTCGGTACGCCGCAGGCTTTCGCCCGCAACGTGGATCTGGAATACCAGCGTAACGGTGAGCGTTACCGCTTCCTCAAATGGGGCCAGCAGGCGTTCAAGAACTTCCGTGTCGTTCCTCCGGGCACCGGCATCTGTCACCAAGTGAACCTCGAATATCTCGGTCAGACAGTCTGGACGAAGGAAGAAGACGGCGAAACCATTGCCTATCCTGATACCTGCGTTGGTACCGACAGTCACACGACCATGATCAACGGTCTTGGCGTTCTGGGTTGGGGCGTCGGTGGCATTGAAGCTGAAGCTGCAATGCTCGGTCAGCCAGTGTCCATGCTGTTGCCTGAGGTTATCGGCTTCAAGCTGACCGGCAAGGTAAAGGAAGGCGTGACAGCCACCGACCTCGTACTGACCGTTGTGCAGATGCTGCGTAAAAAGGGTGTTGTTTCCAAGTTCGTTGAGTTCTTCGGCCCCGGCCTTGACTCGATGACGCTGGCTGACCGTGCGACGATTGGTAACATGGGTCCGGAGTATGGCGCGACCTGTGGTTTCTTCCCTGTCGATAGTGAAACCGTCAATTACCTCAACATGTCCGGCCGTACGAAGGATCGTATTGCGCTGGTCGAAGCCTATTCCAAGGTGCAGGGCATGTGGCGCGACAATGATGGTTCGCAGCTTGTCTTCACCGACACGCTGGAACTGGATCTTGGTGACGTTGTGCCATCGATGGCTGGCCCAAAGCGTCCGGAAGGTCGTCTGCCACTGGAAACCATTGCGCCGAACTTCGCGACAGCTCTGGAAAACGACTACAAGAAACCCGGCCAGATTGACGCACGTTATGCGGTCGAAGGCACGGATTTCGATCTGGGTCATGGTGATGTGGCGATTGCCGCCATCACATCCTGCACCAACACATCCAACCCGTCGGTTCTGATCGCCGCCGGCCTTCTGGCTCGCAACGCCGTTGCCAAGGGCCTGAAGTCCAAGCCATGGGTCAAGACATCCCTGGCACCGGGATCGCAGGTGGTGGGTGAATATCTCGCCAAGTCCGGCTTGCAGAAGGAACTGGATGCGCTCGGCTTCAACCTGGTTGGTTTTGGTTGCACGACCTGCATCGGTAACTCCGGCCCGTTACCAGCGCCGATCTCCAAGACCATCAACGACAAGGGTCTGATTACCGCTGGCGTTCTGTCGGGCAACCGTAACTTCGAAGGCCGTATTTCTCCTGACGTGCAGGCCAACTACCTGGCTTCGCCGCCACTGGTTGTCGCTTACGCGCTGGCCGGTACGGTTCAGAAGGACCTGACCAAGGAGCCACTTGGAGAAGATCAGGACGGTAAGCCGGTTTACCTCAAAGATATCTGGCCAACCTCGGCAGAGGTGCAGCAGTTCATCCATAAGTATGTGACCAGAGAACTGTACGAAACCAAATATGCTGACGTGTTCAAGGGTGACGAAAACTGGCAGGCCGTTCAGGTTCCTGAAGGTCAAACCTATGCTTGGGACGACAAGTCCACCTATGTTCAGAACCCGCCATATTTCGTTGGTATGGGGAAAAAGGGCACGGGCGTCAAAAACATCAAGGGTGCTCGCGTTCTCGGCCTGTTCGGCGACAAGATCACCACCGACCATATTTCTCCGGCCGGTTCGATCAAGGCTGCTTCGCCAGCTGGCGCTTACCTGACTGAAAATGGCGTCGGTGTTGCCGACTTCAACCAGTACGGCACGCGCCGTGGCAACCATGAAGTGATGATGCGCGGCACGTTTGCCAACATCCGCATTCGCAACCACATGCTTGGACCGAACGGCAAGGAAGGTGGTTACACCATTCACTATCCATCCAAGGAAGAGATGTCGATTTACGATGCGGCCATGATGTACAAGGATGAAGGCGTTCCGCTGGTTATCTTTGCAGGCGTAGAATACGGCAACGGTTCGTCCCGTGACTGGGCCGCTAAGGGTACCAACCTTCTTGGTGTGAAGGCTGTGATTGCGCAGTCGTTCGAGCGTATTCACCGCTCCAATCTGGTTGGCATGGGCGTTGTTCCATTCACCTTCCAGGAAGGCACCACATGGGCAAGCCTTGGCCTCAAGGGTGATGAAATCGTCGAGATCGATGGTCTCGAAGGCGAGATCAAGCCACGTGAAACCAAGATCGCCAAGATCACTTACGGCGACGGCACGGTGAAGGAAATTCCTCTGCTTTGCCGCATCGATACGCTGGATGAAGTCACTTACATGGACAATGGCGGTATTCTCCAGACCGTTCTTCGCGATCTGGCTGCCTGATAATACTCAGGGCAACAAGAAACGCCGGGAGAAATCCCGGCGTTTTGTGCGTTGGGGGCAATTGTCAAATGTGGTTCGCTCACTTACAAATTTTGACAAGCATGAAATGTGATCGACGTTTGAATTCTCACTGTCGTCATAACAATGTTCTCCAACTTCTGTTCAATACATCCAAGTGTTGACAGCTAAACCCCTAATTTCCTCAGTTTTCTCGACAAAATTTACGAGGCGGGCAGCCTGACATATCGTAAACGCGATTCCACAGAACCGGCCCTTCGGTACCATATTCCCACAGGTGTCTAATCAGGCTCGAGATGACCTGGCTGTAGACGTTTCAAGTGCGAACTTCGGAGTTCATGCGCCGAACGCAACAATAGGTCTATTATTTGCATTTCACGAAACCACCTTTTTTCCGCTAAGTCTGATGCAAGAGGAGTGCTGTCGGCAATTGGAGTTGCCGGGCGGCTTGGAGGAAATTATGACATCCTTGTTTGGAGCAACATCACGCGTTGTGATGACGATCTCGCTTGCCTATTCCACAGCACCCGCGGCTTTCGCTGCAACGCCAGATGCATCCGGCCCGTGTTCGGCGATCGCCGCACTGTCAATTCCAGCGGACAGGATAAGCCTGCCAACCAGTGGTGCCACAATCCAGTCGGCCACACTCGTTACGACGTCCGAAACATCCAACCAAAACGGTGAATACTGCAAAGTGATCGGGCAGATCAAACCTGTTGATCCAAAGGCCCCCGACATTGTCTGGCAGGTTAATCTTCCATCTGCATGGAATGGCAAATTGCTGCAATATGGTGGAGGTGGCTACAATGGAAGCCTGCCGCCCACCACGGATAAAACGACTTTAGGTCTGGACGTCGTTCCAACGCCTCTGGCGCAGGGTTTTGTCACCTTCGGCAGCGATTCCGGTCATCAGGCTGCAAATGCGGATGATGCCTCCTTCGCCAGAAATGACGAGGCGATGTTAAACTACGGCTATATGCACATCAGAAAAGTGCTCGATGTAGCAAAGGTTCTGGTAGAAAAACGTTACGAGAAACCGGTCAAGCGCGTTTATTTCCAGGGCGGGTCCACCGGGGGGCGCGAAGGGCTCACGGCAGCGTCACGCTGGCCACAATCGTATGACGGCATACTGACGAATTATCCAACGGCTAATTTTGTTGGGCTCAGGCTGTGGGGAGCTGGTCTGGCACGGGCAGTTTACGATGATAAATCTGCTGGCTGGATACCACCCGCACTCGTAGAGCACATTGCAAAGACGTCGTTGAAGTCATGCGATGGGCTGGATGGCGCCGACGATGGTTTGGTCAGCAATTTTCAAGGCTGTCGTGCTCAGGCGGCAGCTTTAATCCAGAGCCTCTCCTGCAAGGCGGATGTCACTGGAAATCCCAGAGATTGCCTGACGAAAGCCCAGATAGATAGAACACTGAAAATCTATCATGAGGGCTATTCACTGCCATATCAGTTGGCAAACGGCATAGACCAGTATCCCGGCTATAACAGCCTGGAAGGCATCGTGATGCAGTTAGGATCGGAGCCAAGCCTTCGCATCCCTCCGGTCTCGGGACCAAACGCGCATCACGCAAGTCGGTCTTTTGAATTTTTGCAGAATTTTGTTCAGCGAGATCAGCCGCTTGACCTGCTGTCTTTTGACATTCGGGAGCCCGGAAAACTCAAAGATCGGATCGTGGAACTGTCCAACGTGATTGGTGCGACAACAACGGACTGGTCAGCCTTCAGCGATCGTGGAGGCAAAATCATATGGCTTCAGGGCAATGATGACCCAAGCGTTAGTCCACTGGGCAATGCAAAACTATTTGAAGCTATCGTGACAAAGATGGGCAAGGAGAAGGTCAGAGACTTTATGCGCTTCTATCTCGTTCCCGGTCTGGCGCATGGTGGCGGCCGCTTTTCGCCAACGTGGGACAATTTAACGGCACTCGATAATTGGGTGGAACACGGCGTGCCCCCTTCCAATCCGGTTGTCGTTGACGCAACGAAATCATCCACCACGGGCCGTAGCAGACCCCTTTGCGAATATCCAAGCTGGCCGAAATACAAAGGCGATGGCGACATGGAATTAGCGACTAGCTTTGTCTGCTCTGAGAAATAACTCCATCTGCCCTTCAGTACGCTACTCAATAATTAACGGGAGGATCACAATGGCCACAGGCCCTAACCTGTCAAGACGTTGCCTACTTGCAGCATCCGCAGCGTCAACCTTCGCCGCGATCGGCCTTGGCGGCCAGACAGCCAGCGCAACCAATACCACTCCAAACACCGATGCTGGTAGGCCATGGAAAACTGTAGGCGATGTCAGGGCCGTCGGGTGGTCACCAGCGAAACTCGCAGACGTGGAAGCAAAGCTCTATTCGATGCCAACAACGTCCATGATGGTGGTCCAAGGCGGAGATATTGTCTATCGATACGGCAATCTGTCGGATGTCAGCTATCTTGCATCTGCTCGAAAAAGTATATTGTCGATGCTTTTTGGCCGATATGTCGCCGAAGGAAAGATCGATCTCGACATGACGATTGGCGAGATCGGCATTGATGAAGATGACGGTCTTTTGCCCAGGGAAAAGACGGCCAGCGTCAAAGACCTTCTGACATCAAGTTCAGGTGTCTATCACGCCGCCGGGAGCCCTGGGGGCAACGCAAAAACACCGGAGCGTGGCCAAACGGAACCGGGGTCGGTCTTTCTCTACAACAATTGGGACTTTAACGTTCTGGGCGCAATTTTCGAAAAGCGCACTGGTAAGAGCGTGTTTCAAGCACTGAAAGACGATCTTGCCGAGCCGCTGGGCTTTGAGGACTTCGATTTCGATCGCCAGCGCATGATGGGTTACGAAAATCAATCGCGCTATCTCGCCTATCATCTGTTCCTGTCCGCTCGCGATATGGCGCGCCTCGGACAATTGATGCTCCAAGGCGGGAAGTGGAACGGTAAGGTAATCGTGCCGGAAAACTGGATCGCTCAGAGCACGAAAATTCGGTTTACGGCGGAGCAGACCAAGAGCAAAGAAGGGCTTGGATATGGTTATCTCTGGTGGGTACCGACATCAGATGATCCGGCGTTCAAAGGGTCCTTTCTGATGAACGGCAACTTCGGACAATTCGTTTTATGCCTACCCGCGATCGATACTGTCATCGTCCATCGTCGCGCAGTCACGGATGAGTTTGCGTTGGCCCGAAATCTGGGAAAGACCACCTACGAACCCACCAAGGTGTCGGCTGGCGAATTTCTAGCGATCGCAGAAGCAGTCGTGGCAGCAAGAGCCTGACACTGTTTTCGCAGCCGTGGTTAAAACGGCCGTCATTTCTATGTTGCCCATGAGAAACAGCACGTGCTCGATTGCTATCGAGCACGTGTGCTTTTACGGTTAGAAACAGGACACGTGGCGATATGATCACGGTGGAGTGTCGCGGAAACGTCAGGGTTTGCCATGCAGCGGTTTCAATTGGGATCGGTCGATCTCAATCTCTTGAAAGTCATCTATGCGCTGGTCGTAAAAGGCAACATGACGGCCGCCGGAGAGTATATTGGCCTGTCCCAACCCGCTATGAGCCATGCCTTGAAACGGGTCCGCGCCATCACCGGCGACGAACTTTTCAAGAAGACATCGGGCGGGTTTGTGATGACCCGATTTTGCACCGAGATTTTTCCGACGGTGCGACGGATCATCGAAGACACCGAATCCGTTATGCTCCAGCAACTCGCATTCGAGCCGGCGACATCCCACCGTGCGTTCAGAATTGGGATGAACGATTATTTCTCTGTCGTGCTGATGCCACGCCTTGTGGAGCGCATCCGCTCTGAGGCTGAACATTGTGTTCTGGAAGTCATCCACATGCCACGCACTGGCGTGAACAACAACAGAAATTTTCTTCCGGTGGTTCAGGAGCACCTCGATGAAGGAACCATCGATGTCGCGGTCATGACCGCCGACAATTTTCCAACGCGATATCGCTGCGCCTCACTGTTCACCGAGAGACGCGTCTGCATCATGTCAGCAAACAATCCCGCTGCGAAAAACCCGCTGACGCTCGACGCATTGTTGTCGCTTGGCCACGTCAAGGTAACGTCTGCACCGAGCCGTCGCGGCTGGGTTGACGAACGTCTCGATGCGATGGGATTAGAGCGCCGCGTCGTCGCGGTGGTACCGCATTTTTCCGCAGCCGTCGCCATTGTGTCCCGCAGCAATCTTGTCGCCATGATGCCGGAAAGCGTCGCGAAGCTGTTTGAGAGATCACAAGAATTATTGCTGCTGGAATCACCTTTTGCGGAAGAAAAACAATCCACCAGCATGATCTGGCTTGCCGAAAAGGAACGCGATCCGGCAAGCCTCTGGCTACGTGACCAAATCTCCGCTTGTTTTACGGACGATCGTCACTAGCGAAGTATTGCTGTATTGCTTATCTGGTGCCCAACTTTGCCGTAATGAATTGGTCGGCAACGCTCAGGAACTGCTCCATGGTAACGGCAGGTAGTTCTTCCTTGAAGCTTCCGTCATTGCGGGCAATTGCTAGATCATCGGGAATAGCGCGTCTGTTGACGAACACCATGTCGAGTGTTGGCATGGCCAGGATGAACTGTCCGAAATGTCCCGCTGCGACGAAGGCACCCTCCCATTCAGGAGTATTGTTTGGCACGACTGGAATCCACCAGAGGTAGCTGTAGCCGGCAATTCGGGATTTTTCGCTTTCATTCATCTTGTCGGCGGGAACGCGAATGCACGTGCTTTCCGCGACCCATTCTGCCGGTATGATTTGCTCGTCTTTCCACCGGCCGTTGCGCACCATCGACAGAGCCAGTCGGGCCATATCCCTTCCCGACAGGAAGAAGTGATAGGCCAGATAACGGGAAGCGCCCTCATATCCCATCATCCGCTGCCGCGAAGGATCGAAGTCCTGGAGCCCCATTGGGCCCGCGAAGTCCTCTTCAAAAGCTTTGAAGACACTGCGGCCTGTCAGCTGCTCGAACGCCGCCCCCAAAACGTTGAAGTCCCAGTTATTATAGTGGAAATAGTCACCTGGTTTTTTTGAGCCGCGTTCTGGAATGTTTTTTGTATTGCTGCCCGGGCTGCCTGGGCGGTGATAAACCCCTGAACTGCTGATCAGCAGATCGCGAAGCGTCGCCGTCTTCTCGATGGGAAGAAGACCATGATCTTCGTCGATATTCAAATCGGCCATCGTGAGATCTAGATCGATCTTCCCTTCTTCAACGGCTTTACCAAACAGCATAGATAGGATGCTCTTTCGGGTGGAAGCGAGATAGCTGACCTCCGATACATCGCCATAGGTATAGAGCACTTCTCCACCAGCAACCGCCATGAAAGAGGTGCTTGGCAACCCATCGAGCATGGTGTCAACTTTCTCGCGAACATCGGCAGAAAGACCGTGTTCTTCTGGCGAATTTACACTCGCCCATTCCTGCCCGGGAAATTCCTGGCTGACCACTTTTGGCTGGCGTTCCGAAGGTGCGGAAACTGACATTTTCAATCCTTTTAACATTCAGTTTTGTCGATTGCGGGATGTTCAATCGTTAAGATGACAGGCACTCTTGTGCCCTAAACCGATGGTCCGAAGCTCCGGTCTTTCCATCCGGCACCGCGCCATCGCGAAAGGACAACGCGGATGGAAATGGCACCCCGAAGGCGGTGACAGCGGGCTTGGAATTTCGCCTTCAATGGCCGAAAAGCGCCGTTGAACAGGATCAAGACTTGGTCGCTCCTGAAGAAGCGCACGCGTATAGGGGTGATTGGGGTGCGAAAACAATTCGGCGACGGGCGCCTCTTCTACGACGCGTCCAAGATACATTACCACAACACGGTCTGAGATATGCTCGACCACGGAAAGGTCGTGGCTTATGAAAAGGTAAGTCAGATCCAGCTGTTCTCGAAGATCAAGGAAGAGATTGAGGATCTGTGCCTGAATGGAAACATCGAGCGCGGCAACGGATTCGTCGCAGATCAGCATGTCCGGCTGAACCGCCAGCGCGCGCGCAATGCCGATGCGCTGGCGTTGACCGCCACTAAACTGGTGTGGAAAACGGCTTGCCATGGATGGATCAAGTCCTGATCGCTCCATCTGCTGGCTGACATAGTCATCGAGCTCGCGTCCCGTTGCCATTCCGTGGTGCAAGGGTGCTGCTCCAATAATCTCACGCACACGCTGGCGCGGATTAAGTGATGACGACGGGTCCTGAAAGATCATCTGGACTTTCAGCCGCGCCTCTTCGGCGTGTTTGCTCGTCATCTCTGTCAGCTGCTTGCCTCGGAACAGCACCGTACCTTCCGACGCTTGCAACAATCCTGCCACGACGCGGCCAAGCGTGGATTTCCCGCAGCCCGACTCACCGACGATGCCAACAACTTCACGCTCTGTTACGGTGAGACTGACATCATCCAGCGCCCGCACGACTGGATTGGGCGCTTTCAACCCCACCAGTTCCGCACCACGTTCCACAACACCCGATTTACGACTGAAGCGCTTGCTGACGTTGCGAACCTCCAAACGATTGTTCACGATGGCGCTCCTTCCATGACCGGGTGAAAACAGCGGAGTAGACGTCCCCCGACCGGCTCGAGCGCTGGGGCGGTGAGACAGATTTCAGTGGCAAACGAGCAACGCGGACGAAACGCACACCCCTTGGGCATGTTGGCAACGGACGGTGTTGTGCCGGATATCTGTTTCAGCCTTTCACCGCGCTTGTTATGAGCAGGCAGGCTTGCGATCAGGCCATTTGTATAGGGGTGCAACGGTCGTCTGAGCAAATCGGCAGTCATGCCTTGCTCGACGATACGGCCCGCATACATGACCGACAGTTTTTCAGCCAGTCCGGCGACCACGGACAGGTCATGGGTTACCCATATAAGAGCTGTGCCCTTTTCTCGGGCAAGCCTCTGTACGATTGAGAGGATCTGCGCCTGGATCGTTACGTCGAGTGCAGTTGTCGGTTCATCCGCAATGATCAGATCCGGTGACATGAGAAGGGCGATGGCAATCGCCACACGCTGCCGCATACCTCCTGAAAACTGATGAGGGTAAGCGCTAAGGCGCTGTTCGGGGCTTGGAATGCCGACCATGCCTAAGGCGTCGCGTGCACGCTCGCGTGCCACCTGTTTACTGACGGCTTCGTGCGCATGCACGACTTCCATCATCTGCGTATCAATGCGAAGCACAGGATTGAGCGTTGACATCGGATCCTGAAAGATCATCGCAATCCGGTTACCGCGAATGGACCGGAGTTCTTTCTGCGAGACCGTTCGCAAGTCCCGCCCCTTGAACAGAATTTGCCCTCCGGTTACGTCTACGGGCTTTTCGAGCAGACCCATGATCGAAAGACCTGTTACGGATTTTCCGGAACCGGATTCTCCAACGAGCCCCATGACTTCGCCTGCAGCGAGGCTGAGGTTGATGTCTTCGATAAGGGTGACGTTGCCCTGCTCCGTCACAACCTCGGTTTTCAGACCTTTGATTTCAAGCATGGCACTCATCTCCGTGCAGCCTTCGGATCCAGCAACTGGCGCAGGCGATCTCCGACGAGATTGATGGCGAAGATCGTGACCAGGAGTGCGATGCCGGGAAAAAGCGCGATCCAGTATGTGCCGGACAGCATGAATTCGTATCCGCTCGAGATCAGAAGTCCGAGTGACGGTTCCGTCACCGGCACACCAAGCCCCAAAAAGCTGAGCGTTGCCTCAAGCGTGATGGCGCGTGCCACCTGCATGGTGAGAAGCACGACAAGGGGTGACAGACAGTTGGGCAGCAACTGGCGAAAAAGGATGTTCCGATGTGGCAGCCGCAAAGACCGGGCGGCCTCCACATACTCCCGGCGTAGTTCCGTCAAGGCGGCCCCGCGGGCCGTACGCGCATAGGTCGCCCACTCTACCAGGACAATGGCAAACACAACATTGCCGACGCTCTTGCCAAGAAGTGAGAGGATCAACAGCGCAGACAGGATCGTTGGGAAGGAAAGCTGAAGATCCACGAGCCGCATCATCGCAGTTTCAACCCGTCCACCGACATAGGCCGCCGTTAAGCCGAATGCAGTGCCGACGATGAATGCGAGTGCCGCAGAGCCAATGCCCACAATAAGACTTATCCGCAATCCATAGAAAATGGCCGACAGCATGTCGCGACCCTGATCATCGGAACCGAACAGAAATGTAAAGCCTGCCGACGATTGCCCGCCAGGAGCCATACGCCCGTCCATGATGTCCAGTTGCATCAGGTCGTATGGGTTTTGTGGCGACAGATAGGGCGCAAACACGGCCAGAAAGACGACCAAGATGAACAGCACAAGTCCCAGCACTGCCAGGGGCGAGCGTGCGAACTGCCGCATGAATTGCAGGCCTGTCCGAAATTTCGAGGAATTCATAACCGCTTGCACGTCACTCTCCCTGAAGCCGAATGCGTGGATCGAGTAGCCTGTAGGTGACATCCACGACGAGGTTGATGATGACGAACATGATGACCACCAACATCAGGTAGGCGACGATGACTGGGCGATCGAGCGCGGCAATGCTGTCAATGATGATCTTGCCGACACCTGGCCATGCAAAAATTGTTTCGGTCACAACCGAGAACGCTATCGTCTGCCCGATATCCAGACCGACGACAGTGACGACGGGGATCATTACGTTCTTGAGCACATGGACACCGAGGATGCGTCTTGGTGATAGTCCCTTTGCTCGGGCAAACCGCACATATTCGCTCGACATTGCCTCGCGCACGCCAGCCTCAGTCAAACGGGTCACCATCGAAATATTGAAAAGAGAGAGACTGACGGCTGGCAACAGCATGTGCCGCAGACCATCAAGAGTGACAAAAGACCACGGTATTCCAAAGATGATTTCGGTTGCACCTCGCCCCGAACTTGGGAGCCAGCCGAGCTGGACGCTGAAGATCATGATAAGCAGGATAGCGATCCAGAAAATCGGCAGACTGAAGCCGAAGATCGAACCAATCATGATGAAGCGCGCAAAGGGGCTTTCGGGCTTCCAGCCAGCGGCAAGGCCAAGTGGCACACCGACGATGATCGATAAAAGAACGGCAGCGAAGGCGAGCTCCAGCGTTGCAGGCAAGCGCGACAAGATGAGCTCGACCGCAGGCTCCTTGTAAACGTAGCTGACACCGAGATTACCCTGTAACAACCCTTTCAGAAACAGGAAGAACTGTTCATAAAGAGGTCGATCAAGCCCAAGATCGGCGATCAGACGCAAACGGTCATCGTGGGTAGCCTCCGGCGGAAGCAAGGTCTCAATCGGGCTGCCGATCAGATGAAGTCCGACAAATACAATCAGGGCCATGGCGAGAGCGACCAGGATCGCTTGCATCAGGCGCTGGATAATCCACAGGGTCATGATACCCTCTTGTTATAGGTAAGATACTGACCATCCGTTCGTGAATGGTTTGCAATGTTATAGCCGACATCTGAGCCGATAGCTTCGCCACCAAATTGCCGGAAGCAGGCTGGTGCTTTGACACCAGCCTGCTATTTCCAGATTATTCGGAAATGTCCTTGGCAAGCGTACGCTCGTCGATGCGCGGCGCATAAGACAGTCCCTTGCGCATCACCCAGGCATTGCTCTGCTGGTAAAGCGGGATGATGGCTCCGTCCGTGACGGCAACCTTGACAGCCTCGATGAGCGCCGTTTCACGGGCCTTGTCGTCGTAGATCGTCATTGCCTTGGATACGAGGTCATCAAGCGCCGGATTGGAATAACCGCTATCATTTGCAGCACCCAGCCCGCGTTTTTGATCCACTGTGCCAAGCACGTTGACCAGCATTGAGCTTGCGTCATAGGTCGCGTTGCCAAGACCCAGAAGCTTCATCGCAAATTCCGACTTGCGCGATGAGAAGGTCGTCCAGGGAAGAGCCTCCACATTCGTCTTCACGCCAATTCTTGTCCACATCTGAGCAACAGCCTGAACAACGGCAGGCGCATTGGGGTAGCGATCATTCGGCACGTGAACCGTCAACTGGAAGCCGTCCGGATAACCGGCTTCGGCCAGCAACTTCTTGGCTGCAGCGGCGTCTGGCTTTGGAGGTTGAATGTCAGGCGTATAGGAGAAAGCGCCCTTTGGAAGCCATTGACCAGACGCGGTGGCCGTCCCCTCCATGATCTTGTCGACAATGCCTTCGCGATTGATCGCTTCCGAAAGAGCGGTGCGAACACGCGGATCCGCCAGCGGATTTTTGTCCAGCGCCTCTCCCTTTGCTCCCTTCACATTGGCCTTCCACGCGTCACCTGATGTCGATGGCGCGAGATAAATAACCCGAAGACCCGGAGTGCTAACGAATGAGAGATTGGCGGTGGTCTTGAAACGGGCGATGTCTGTTGCAGCCGGTGCGTCGATGACATCAACGTCGCCTGCCAGAGCAGCCGTCGTGCGTGCGCTTGCACTGGAAATCATGCGATAGGTCGCGTGATCCCAGGCGACTTTCTTGCCCCACCAATCAGGATTGCGCTCAAGGCCAACCTCGATGCCCTGCTTGAATGTGGTGAAACGGAAAGCGCCTGTCCCGATTGCTGCCTTGCCGGAATTGTAATCGGCCGTATCGGCCCCCTCACCTGCATGACGCGACACGATAGCGATGTTGGCGAGATCGCCCGGAAGCGTCGGTGCAGGTGTCTTTGTGTCAATCAATACAGCATTTTCGCCGTCCGCCTCGACTTTCGCAATATTGCGCATGAAGCCGCCAAAGCCACCTGGGCTGTTTGGTACGCTTCCAGCCCGGGTGAGCGTGAAAACCACATCATCGGAGGTAAATGGCTTGCCATCATGCCACTTGACGCCATCGCGCAGCGCAAAACGCCATTTTGTCTCGGAGACTGATTCCCACTTTGTCGCAAGACCCTCGACCAAAAGTCCCTCAGCGGTGCGCTCCGTCAGTCGATCGAAAATCTGCATCGCGATCGAGTTGTTCGGCGAAGCATTATAGAAATGCGGATCGATCGACGTCACCGTTCCGCTGAGACCGATCGTCAGATCCTTTGCCAGAACAGGAGTGGCAACCAAGCCCAAGATACCGGTTACGAGAAATACGCCTGTTTTCATTTTTTTAGTTCCCTCTTTTATCAACGTTTAGACGTCAAATTCGCTTTTCTCGATTTACCAACGGAACATGAAATTTAACAAATGAATGTTTTTTGCGATTGTTATTCGCCCAGCGAATAACGCTAGGGCCCTTGCCGCGCCGTATTGTCTTCGTTGTTTCGCTGTCATGCGGGTACAGTCCCTGGAACCGGGGGGACATGCTGGGACCTTCGCGGGTGACGGGCATGGCTTGAGGTAACAAAATATAATCTGCGGTCCTCACTAACGCCGAGCGCTGATCCATCCAGTCCCCGACACGATAAACCGAACGGCTGACGGGCAGATACCGGTTTGAATCGAGTCCATCGTTCCCGGGGGATTTTGGTGGATTGAAATCTTCGGTTTTTCCGGCAGGATGTCCTAGAGGTGGAGGATGTCACGTGCTGGATCACGCTTTGATATATGATGCCGAAGGGCAACCGCTTTTAAACGGTCAGCTGAATGAGTCTCGAGAGTGGGCTCAAGTGAATGCCTTTTGTAACCGGGTTTATATGCCGCTCTCGACCCGGCCGCTGGTTGCCGGTTCCGATCCCAATGCCACGCTACGCACATTGTCCGTAGGGCAGATCGTTTTCAGTCGCTTTTGCTTTGGAACCCCGACAAAGGCGGACGAATTCGACCCCTCTTCTGGAAACATCATTGTCGTCAACACGATGCGTGGGAGCGTGCGCCAACCTCTAAGCGACGGAACGAGCGTCGACACCCGGCCGGGTGACAGCTATGTTGTTGATTGTAGTCGCACTGATTACTGGAACGTCGCTGATGGCAGTGATCTCCAGCTCAACCTGACGATATCCCATAAGTTAATGGAGCAGACGGCACAGCGCTGGTATGGCTTCGTACCGGAGGACGACCTGTGGAGGAAGCGCATCGTGTTCGGCCGAGGACAGTCAGCCTGGCTTTCCTTGCTTAATTACGCAACCCTTTCGATAAATGCTAACAGCGATCGCGTCGACAGCCCTTTGATCGAGAAACGGATCGAGGAAACGATCTGCCTCGAATTATTGCGCGCATGGGCCGCATCCTCGGGGCTCAATCTCGAAACGGGCGCGCGTAGCGCTGCGCCACGTTACGTTCGCGACGCAGAGCGCTTGATGGCTGAACAAGCCCACATAGCCCCGACTGTGGTGGAAATCGCCGCACAGCTCGGGATTTCAGCCCGTAGTCTCTCGGAAGGGTTCCGGCGCTTTCGTGGTATCACACCTCACGATTATCTGACCGCTCGACGGCTTGATGGACTGCGCAAGGCACTCGAGGAGGCGTCACCAACGCACACTGTTTCCTCAGTTGCCGCCGCAAGAGGATATGTGAATATGAGCATCATGAGTGCCTCATATCGCCAGCGCTTCGGAGAAACACCTCTACAAACGTTGCAGAACCGAACAGGCGTGGGACGCGGCGAACCTATACCTGATCGGTGAGAGACAGCTCGTTTCGGCACAATACCAAACAACCCGGAACAATCTTTCTCATTTGGATCACAGACCTCCGGATTGGAGCACGCAGTGCCGGCATGACAATGCTCTTTTCGTCTAGGATGATACCAGGGCCAGTCGGCTCTTCACCATCCGGACAGGAGACGGGTTTGTGTGATCTCTGCAAAATCATGCTCAAGGGCATGCCCCAAGGGGAGGATTCGATGAAAGCGCTTGTTTATAACGGACCTGGCAAGAAGGACTGGGTTGAAAAGCCGAAACCAGAAATTCGCAAACCCACCGATGTCATTGTGCGTGTCACCAAAACCACCATATGCGGAACCGATCTGCATATTCTAAAGGGTGATGTTCCGACAGTCTCACCGGGCACCACACTTGGCCACGAAGGTGTCGGCATTGTCGAAGAGGTCGGGGCAGCTATACGCAACTTTAAAAAGGGTGATGCCGTCCTCATTTCTTGCGTCACCTCATGTGGCGCCTGCCCGAACTGCAAACGACAACTCTACGCCCATTGCTCCGACGGAGGCTGGATTCTCGGTCACAAGATCGATGGCACGCAGGCAGAGTATGTTTGTATCCCTCATGGCGACAACTCGCTTTATCCAATTCCCGAAGGAGCAGATGAAGAAGCGTTGGTGATGCTGTCCGATATCATGCCGACAGGCCTTGAGATCGGTGTGCAGGCAGGCGGCGTCAAGCCAGGCGATACTATTGCGATTGTCGGTGCTGGACCGGTCGGTATGTCAGCCCTCCTTACGGCGCAGTTTTACTCGCCCGGGAAGATCATCATGGTCGATACAGACCCGGCGCGACTGGCACTCTCGCTTCAGTTCGGGGCGACAGACAGTGTTCAGGTCGGAGAGGAAGATGCGGTTTCGCGCATTCTCGCCCTTACCGATGGCCTAGGTGTCGATGTGGCCATTGAAGCCGTCGGCGTACCGGCGACCTTTGACATTTGCCAGAAGATCGTCTCTGCCGGTGGCAAGATTGCCAATGTAGGCGTTCACGGAAAACCGGTCGAGTTGCATATTGAAGAGCTGTGGATAAAAAACATCAACATCTCGATGGGTCTCGTTTGCACCAACACGACGCCGATGTTGCTCAAAACTCTGGCGAGCGGCAAACTGGACCCTGGCAAGCTAATCACGCACCGATTTGCGCTCCATCAAATCCTCGATGCCTATGATGTCTTTGGCAACGCAGCACGCGAGAAAGCTATGAAGGTCATCCTGGCAGCCTGATAGTTTGTGACGAAGTGCGACGGACTTGTGCGATGAAGCAGTGCCCAAGTCCGTCATTCTCAAAAACAGCTTTACCGTAAAGCACGCGGCAGACCACCCCTTGTGGCGCCAGCCCGTAATATTGAAGCTGCGATGGGCCGTATGCACCAACGTTTTCTACGAGCGGTCCTTCGTTGAAATTCAAACCCGTTCCAAAGCGATCGCAATACCCTGTCCCACGCCGATGCACATTGTTGCCAGCGCATACTTTCCCTTGCCCAGAGAAAGTTGAAGCGCGGCTGTTCCTGCAATGCGGGCGCCCGACATACCCAACGGGTGGCCAAGCGCTATCGCGCCGCCATTTGGATTGACGCGCGGGTCATCATCGGCGATGCCGAGCTCTCTTAACGTTGCCAGGCCTTGTGATGCGAAAGCTTCGTTGAGTTCAATGACATCGAAGCGGTCCTGTGTGAGGCCGAGCATCGTCATCAGCTTCTTAGAGGCCGGTACTGGGCCAATGCCCATGACGCGCGGAGGAACACCGGCTGCCGCACCGGCCAGAACACGGGCACGTGGCGTCAGGCCATATTTTTTTGCGGCTTGCTCGGAAGCGAGTATGAGAGCGGCAGCGCCGTCGTTGACCCCGGAGGCATTCCCCGCCGTCACCGTTCCACCTTCCTTCCTGAAAGGTGTGCCGAGTTTGGCAAGGGCTTCAAGCGTTGTTGCTCGGGGATGCTCATCTTGGGAAACCGTGATGGCATCACCCTTTCGCTGCGGGACAAAAACCGGGATGATTTCTCGGGCAAGTCGGCCATTTTCCTGTGCAGCCGCGGCTTTCATCTGGCTGCAAAACGCAAATGCATCCTGATCTTCGCGAGAAATCCGGTAATCTTGCGCAACATTTTCCCCCGTTTCGGGCATGGAATCGACGCCATACAGTTTTTTCATCAATGGATTGATGAAACGCCAGCCAATCGTCGTGTCATGGATTTCCGCATGACGGGAAAACGCCGTGTCCGCCTTGGGCATCACAAAAGGCGCACGGCTCATACTTTCCACGCCTCCAGCGATCATTAAGTCTGCTTCGCCTGATTTAATAGCGCGGGCGGCGGTCATCACCGCATCCATACCGGAACCGCACAGGCGGTTGACTGTGGTGCCAGTAATGGAGACCGGTAGCCCAGCAAGAAGTAGCGACATACGCGCAACATTCCTGTTGTCTTCGCCTGCCTGATTGGCACAGCCATAAATGATGTCTCCAATCGCCTCCCAGTCGACGCCAGTATTTCGTTCGACAAGCGCCTTGAGCGGCAAAGCTCCGAGATCGTCAGCGCGTACCGAGGAAAGCGCCCCGCCAAACCGGCCAATGGGGGTTCTGACGTAGTCGCAGATGTAAGCTTCGGCCATAGGTATTGCCCTCACAAATCAGGAACGACGAGGTCGGCGACCGCCCCGTCGACATGCAGCGCTGCTCCGGTCATGGCTTGCAGATCATCAACGCTCATGCCGACAAGTTTCTCCCTCAGCACAAAACGCCCCTGAGCGACGTCGATGACAGAGTGGCTGGTGTAGATGCGTGTGACGCAAGCAACACCGGTCAACGGGAACGTGCATTTCTCAACCAGCTTCGGCTCGCCGTTCTTGGTCACGTGTTCGGTGATGACAAAGACCTGCTTGGCGCCGTGGACAAGATCCATCGCACCGCCGACCGCTGGCACACCCTTAGAACCGACCCGCCAATTCGCAAGGTCTCCATTTTGCGCAACCTGTAAGGCACCGAGAATAGCGACATCGAGATGACCACCGCGCACCATGGCAAAACTGTCTGCATGATGGAAGAACGCGGCACCGGGCTTCAAAGTCACAGCCTTTTTCCCGGCATTGATGAGATCCCAATCCTCCTCACCGACCTTCGGCGCCTCTCCAAAATCGAGGATGCCGTTTTCCGTGTGGAATATCGCTTCCCGGCCGGGTGGTTGGTACCGCGCAACCATCTCCGGAAAACCGATACCAAGGTTGACATAGGCACCGTCAGCGATGTCCTGGGCTGCACGCCAGGCAATCTGCGCGTTGCTTAGCTTGTTTTCTTCGTGAATGGCACTTGTCATGCGTATGCAACTCCGGCCCGAATGAGTTCCTCTTCCTGTTGTGGCTGTGAGACCTCGACAAGACGATCAACAAAAATCCCGGGGGTCACGACATGTTCGGGATCAATTTCCCCGGGTTCGACGATACCGGAGACCTGAACAATCGTCCTGGCAGCGGCCATGCACATCAACGGATTGAAGTTGCGTGCGGCCTTGTTGTAGATCAGGTTTCCATGGCGATCGCCGAGATGAGCCTTGATGATGGCGAAATCGGCCTTGAGCCAACGCTCCTGAACATAGTGCCTGCCATCAAACTCGCCGATCGGCTTTCCGTCGGCAAGCTCCGTGCCGTAGGCGGTCGGCGTGTAGAATGCAGGAATTCCTGCTCCGCCCGCACGAATACGTTCCGCGAGCGTGCCTTGCGGAACAAGCTCAAGTTCGATTTCACCAGCAAGATACCTGTCAGTAAATGCACGCGGATCAGACGATTTCGGAAACGAACAGATCATTTTGCGGACCATGCCCGCATCGATCATGGCAGCGATGCCGATCCGGCCATTTCCGGCATTATTGTTTATCACTGTCAGGCCTTTCGGCCCTTTGTCGATCAGTGCGTGAATAAGTTCAATCGGCGCACCAGATCCTCCGAAACCACCGATCATCACCGTTGCGCCGTCACCAATCTCCGAGACGGCTTGCGCAAGGTTCGGGCTCGTCTTGTCCATCCTACGACCTCCACGGATGTAACTTCGATGGCCCCGTTAAGGAGCCTTGTCTAATTTTCTACCGCTGCCCATTGTCGACCTCAACCGAATTGTGCGATATACTGCATTTGTTTACATATCGCACAAACGAGAAATGATGTGGCTATCAAGCAAAACGACATGATGGGCGGATTAGCCAAGGGTCTACGCGTTATCGAAGCATTTACCGCCGAAACACCGCGCTTGAGCATTTCGCAAACTGCGGACATCACGGGACTGGACCGAGCCACCGCACGGCGGTGCCTGTTGACCCTCGCAGAACATGGGTACTGTGCATATGATGGTAAATTCTTCACTGTGACCCCGCGTGTGCTGCGGCTCGGAACAGGATGCCTCGCATCCATGCCATTGCCACGCATTGTTCAGCCTTGGCTTGATCAACTGTCGGAAAAGATTGGTCAGAGCACGTCTGTTGCTATTCTGGACGATGCGGAAATCGTTTATGTGGCCCGTGCAGCGCAGAGAAGAGTGATGTCGATTGCTCTGATGCCCGGGTCCCGACTTCCGGCCTACTGCACATCTTTGGGGCGCGTTATGCTGGCGGCAATGGCTGAACATCACGTTCGCGACATGCTGTCGGGCCATCCGCTCCAGGCCAGAACTTTGAGGACACTCAATGATGTCGACGCGATAATGGCAGAGTTGGAACTGGTGAGAAAGCAAGGATATGCCGCGGTCGACCAGGAGGTCGAGCAAGGGCTGCGATCTGTCGCGGTTCCACTTAAAAATGCGCGCGGCATTGTCATCGGAGCTCTCAATACGGGGCTCGCAGCCTCCCCTGAGCCCATGGCACAGGTCATTGAGACCTATCTTCCATCATTGTTGCAGGTAAGCCGCGAGCTTCAGGGCGTTCTCGCTTGAACGTGAATACGATTGGTGGGTCTCAAATTATCAGGCGAGAGGCTCGCGACCTCACGTATGATCTGCATCAGATAGCATCCTCGTGCTAACGAGCCAGCGTATGTCACTCGAGTTGATCGGCAGTGCACACAGTCGTTCGTCAAAGATACCGACAGAGCATCCTTAACCAACAGTGGATTTAGATAGTGCTTGCGATCAATCCCTTGTTGCATGGCGCCCAGAGATAACTTCAATCTGGATGCTATAGAAAACGGGAGTGAGGCCTACAGCATCCCTGGACTTGTACATTCCCGGTTCCCACCAGTTGGCCCTCTGCTGTAAAAGACACCAGGCGTACATATGTTCATCATGCCATTTTTCGTCGTCAGGCAGTTCTTGATAACGGCCCTCCAGAAGGACGCTCTGCCATTCATCCGGTGTGACCAATTGCTCAATCTGGACGCAGGCGTGCGGGTTAAGTCGAAGACTGTCGATCTTTTTGCCCGGTAATGAAAAGCTGTAAAAGGCACCGTCCCTGAAAGCATACCGTATTGGAACAACATAAGGACGCTCGTCACAGATGCAGCCGAGATGACCAATCTGGTTAACCGCTAGCATCGTCTCGCATTCCTGCCTTGTCATATCTCGCAAATTCATTTTGGAGCTCCTGGTTACCCGCAGCTGTACGGTTTGCGCACACACTATAGTTTGCTGGCAGAGCGCTATTCTTGCGCCTTTTGCGCCAACTTTGCCACCCATCATGTTTACCGTCAGTCATGCTTCGCATGACGGTTATCTGCCAATAGAATTGGCGCAAATGAGACGTCAGCAGATGAACGAATATTAGCATCCGGATAGTGGCGTGGATGCGGTAGCACGTTAGGCAAAACGGCATCCGACTTGTGGCTAAAAACCGGAAGAGTTATCCTGGCCATGTTTGAATATTGGCACTTGCCACTTGTTCTTCGGGATACGCCACGTCCATGCGCTCATGTCATCTAGGGGCATTTGATTTGAAATCACAAGGGCAGCTGTCAGCTACAGCAGGACGCTTGCAGGCCGAAGAATGCAATGGCCTAATCGGTGTAGCAATTAAACCATTGCATTAGAGCATCACAGAGGTTGCATGTTCCAGCCTCAAAAATCGAACGTGCCCTATGGATTGCGCGGGTCTACTTTGTGACCGTCAGCATGGCATGCATGCCCGCTCCATAGTGGCCCTTGATATTGCATAACAGGACATATGACCCAGGAACTAGCTTAACTTTCAACTGCCCGTCAGCGCCAGGCTTTAACTCGGCAACTTCGCCCATGCTGTGCAGGGCCTTCTCGTCGACCCTATTCTTGGATTTGTTGATGGAGATCATCTGATCCGCTGACTTCAGCTTGACGAGCACCATTTCGTGCTCTTCTGTCATGGCGTCATTGTGAACCAGAAACGTCGTATCGCCGGCCTTGATCGTCGACTGATCGAGCGTCAACGTCATCGGACCGCCACCTTCGCCTCCTTCGACAACCTTAATCGTAGTCGCTGCGAACACGGGCGCTGCGACGCAGAACGCAGCACAGGTCATAAAAATTTTCTTTAGGATGCGCATTGTGTGTTCCCTTGGTATGTCATCGGGAACCAGCTCATAGAAAACAATGCTGACATCAGCCTGAATGATCAAACTCTCGCTGATCCCCCTTGAAACAACTTGGCAAAAGGTGACTGTAACGCATGCGATTATTTCCGCACTGCCGTCGTTCCACCGCAAATCAGGATCATAAATCCGTCCTTATAACTCCCCGCTTGAGAAGGACGGGCAATGAGAAAACAAACACGTCAACACACAGCCGTGTGTATGCTTTCGGCGACCATGTTCTCGCTCGCCGGGACGGCGCATGCCGACTGCCGCTCAGCCCTTAACACCCCCAACTGGAGCCAAATAGCGCGGTCAGTTTCCACTCTACAGCTTTGTGAACAAATCCCCGTCGGCCCAAATCAAACAGCAAGGTTCGACATCGTTTCGCTCGATACCTGCTCTTTTCCCAATAACGTTGTATCGGTCACAGCAAAGGCGATTCTCACCTGCCAGTCGGGACAAGGCTCTTTCCTACAAATGCCATCCGTTGATAGTGAAGTCACGGTTGCAGCCACGCTCGATATGGCGGCGTGTCGTATCATAAGTTCTGATCTCAAGGTCAGTGGTGAAATTGGTGCAATTCTGTCGAGCCTGGAAGATGTTCAGGCAGCTGCGCGTAACTGGGCACAATCCAATTTGTCGCGGCTTTGTGCGATGCAGCGCTGACAAAGCCTTATTCTGTCATATCTCACGTCACGGTGGTTCTTTAACGCAAATCACCTGTTGTACAGTCGAGCGTAAAGAGAAGGCCTTCGGAAAGGTATTCGATTTTCGCCTCTCCTTGCACTGTGGCCGATAGGGCGCGTTCTATCATTCGGGTGCCGAAGCCTCTGCGTTTGGGTGCTGCAACGCGAGGGCCGTTCGTTTCGTGCCAGACAAATTGAAAGCGCTCACCTTCGACAGTCCACTTGATGGAAACACATCCCGTCTCAGTCGATAGCGCACCGTACTTGACAGCATTCGTGGCGAGCTCATGCAAGGCCATCATAAGGGCACCGCTCACGGCGGAAGAAAGTGTCACCTGTGGTCCATCGATTGCAAACCTCACGTCATCATTGAATGGCGTCAACGCCCGCTCGACAGCGTTTTTTAAATCAACGATCTCGAAGTTTTCACCGGTCAGAATGGATTGAGACCGAGCCAGAGCGTTAATGCGTTCGTGAACGTTGCTGCTAATCTCATCAATAGGTGCGTCAGTTCTCAATGACTGGGTTACAACAGACTGAACCGTCGCGAGGATGTTTTTGATCCGATGGGCCATCTCCTGAGTTATCAGCGTTCGGAATTCCTCTGCCTTTTTGCGCTCAGTGATGTCGATCGAGATGCCGCTCATCACAGTCGGCTGACCACTTCCGTTATACATCGTCTGCGCTCGGATCTCGATCCAGTGGAGGGAACCGTCTGGCCAGTAGGCACGATACTCCACGTGGAGCTCGCCATCTCCGGCAATCGCAGCCGCAACCGTGTCTTGCCAGCGATCAACATCGTCGGGGTGGATTGCGGCACGAAGGTTCTCGTACGTGAAGGTATCGGCCTCAGGAATACCGAAATTGGCTTTGCATATTTGGCTGGCGACAAGCCGTCCCTCGGGCAAGCTTAGTGTCCATGTGCCAAGTCTGCCCGCCTTCAATGTAAACAGCAATCGTTCTTCTGCGGCGGTCAGATCGGCAATTCTCTGCTGCATCACAGTATCGACATCGAGGTCGCGGGGTGACGTCCCTGCCGTTCTCTCCCGCGTCACATCGAGTTGCGATGCAAAATAGTAGCTAAGTTCACCCTCGTTGAAGACTGGGGAAACCAGCAGGCGATTCCAGAAAGGTGTGCCGTTCTTGCGATAATTGAGAAGATCTATTTCGATGGGCTGCCTGTCGGATACCGCCTTTCGAACCCTGTTGACATCCTCGAGGTTCGTACCTGGCCCCTGTAGAAAGCGGCAGTTTCGTCCAAGTGTTTCCTCGCGGGTGTATCCCGTCAGTTTTAGAAACGCGTCGTTTACAAAAACGATCGGATTGTCTGATTGCGAAGGGTCGGTGATCAGCATCGGCATTCTGGTCGCACGCATCGCCGCAGCAAATGGATCAGCCCCGGCGGTCAGGGAGTGTATCTCCTGATCAATTCGCCGCGCTTCTTTTTTGTTCGTCATGGAGGCTGTTTCATCCAAACTGATCAGCAAGGTAATTAATTTCCTATATGCTAACACAGCGGAAAAAAGCAAGGCGACCACGGTCGACTCACATTTGGCTCCGGACAGATTGGCTTTCAGCGAAGCTCAGTCCTGTTTGAGCAGCAGACGAAACTACTTGATAAATGCGTGGGGCAAGGCGAGCCATCGTGGCAGCCCCATGGCTGCGGGCGCCGACAGTCGCCACCTTGTCTATGCTGAGACCGAAATCAGCAGCAAATGTGATAACAGCGACAAGAATCTTCCAGTGCTGCGGCGAAGCTAATCTGCAACCCGAACCACGACCTTTCCCTTGGCGCGGCCGGTCTCGACATAGGCCAAGGCTTCCGGGGTCTGCTCAAAGGGGAACACCTTGTCCACCACCGGACGGATGATGCCGGCATCGATTAGCTTGGCGATTTCACGCAATTGCTGTCCTTCTGCGCGCATGAACAGGAAGGAGTAATTGACGCCCCGGCTCTTTGCTTTTTTCAGAATGCTCCGGCTCAGCATATGCATCACCAGGCGCAGAAACATGTTCAACCGCAGCGATTTGGCGAAGGCAACGTCCGGCGGACCGGAGATCGAAATCAGCTGTCCACCCGGTTTGAGGACACTGAGTGACTTTTCCAGCGTTTGGGCATCCTGGCTGTTCAGCACCAGGTCATAACCGCTCAACAGCCGCTCGAAATCCTGCGTCTTGTAATCGATCACCACGTCCGCGCCTAAGCTCTTGACCAGTTCGACATTCGCGGCACTGGTGGTGGTCGCCACGGTTGCGCCGAGGTGTTTGGCAAGTTGGATGGCAAAGGTGCCGACACCACCGGAACCGGCCTGGATGAACACCTTCTGGCCGGGCTTGACCTTTCCCACCTCAACCAGCGCTTGCCAAGCGGTCAACCCGACCAGCGGGATCGATGCGGCTTGCTCCATGGAAAGGCTTTGAGGTTTCGGCGCGACATCTGCGGCATCAATCGCTATCATCTCTGCAAAGGCGCCAACCCTCTGATCTCGCGGGCGGGCGTAAACCTCATCACCTACCTCGAACTCTCGCACATTAACGCCAACACGAATGACCGTTCCGGCCAGATCGTGACCAAGAATGAAAGGCGGCCGATAGGGTAGGAACAACTTGAATTCGCCGTTACGAACCTTGGAATCCAGAAGATTGATCGCGGTGGCGTCTATGTGCACCAGCACATCATTGGCACCGATCTCGGGATCAGGCATATCCGCCAGACGCAAGGGACCGTTCTTTTTGTATCTGTCAACGACAAAGGCTTTCACGCGCTTTCTCCAGTATGAAATGATGTTCGATCAGACAGCCTGGCAAGCCAAGGGCTTCCGGCACAAACTTCCAATGATATTGGAATATACCACCATGTTCGGCATCACCGTAGATCACCAATTCGGCCTTCTGAATGGGTCGGGCCGATGCGTTCGTCATGTTCGACCTGCTCTTTGCCCGGGTGGGCAATTGGCCTGAGAATATGGTCTCATGCGATGTTGAACTGTTTGCGCAGGATGCGATCAAACAGCGCACGCGGAAGGAACCGCCGGGCAAACGAGGTCTGTCGGGCAGCCTTGCCCGAGGGGTAGCGTAACAGCAATTTCGTGGCCTGTGCTGCTGCAAGGATGGTCTCCGCAACATCATCTGCGGTGTCTCCAGCCGCCATGGCAGCATTGAATGCAGACTGATATCTGGCAAATGTGTTGCGATAGACCGCAACAGGACGATCGCCTTGTGGTGAGTTGGCTTCGATGGAGGTCTTGGTAGCCCATGGCTCGATGACCGCGACCCGGATGCCGAAACCCCGCACCTCATGATCCAGGGATTCGGAATAACCCTCGATCGCGTGCTTGCTTGCGGTGTAATAGGCGCCGAAGGGACCAGGAATAAGTCCCACGACCGAACCGATATTGAGTATCCGGCCACCGGCCTGCTGACGCATGATCGGAAGGACCGCGTTCGTCACCCGCACGACGCCCAGAAAATTGGTGTCGAACAACGCACGAACCTGCTCAATCGAGCTCTCCTCTGCGGCCCCCGATATGGCATAGCCGGCATTGTTGACCAACAGGTCGATGCGGCCAAGTTCGGCATGGGCGAGTGCCACAGCGGCGGTAACGGAGGCATCTGAAGTTACGTCACAAGCGACCATGCGTATGCCCTCGCGCATCTCCTGCGGCGAAGCCTTGCGGCTGGTGCCGACCACCCGGTAGCCTGCCCTAGCAAGCGACAAGGCGGCAGCCTTGCCGATACCGCTGGATGCACCGGTGACGAATGCAGTTTTCTGTCCTTTTGGTGTCAAGGTCGTCATAGCTTTCTTCTCGATCTGGAACGCGACAGCCTGCCGCGCAGCCCATGGTGTTGTCGGAGAGAATTGTCAGAGATTGATATGATCGGCATTACAGGGAGACGTACTGGCGTACGGCTCCCATCGCTTAGTTGCCGGACGCCTCGTCAAAGCGCGGATAATCGGTATAGCCTGCAGCACCGCCGCCATAGAGCGTGGCCGGATTGATTTCCGCCAGCGGCGCACCGCTTTGCAGCCGCTCTACCAGATCCGGATTGGCAATGAACGGTCGGCCGAAGGCGATAAGATCCGCCTTGCCATCGTTCAGTTGTGACGTCGCCAGATCGAGATCATATCCATTGTTGGCGATGTAGGTCTTGGTGAAGCGGCGGCGCAGCGATCCGTAATCGAAGGGTGCGACGTCGCGCGGCCCACCCGTCGCACCTTCAACGACATGAATGTAAGCAATGCCGAGTGCATCGAGCTGATCGACGATGTAGTCGTATTGTGCTTGCGGATCGCTGCAGGAAATGCCGTTGGCGGGTGAAACCGGCGAAATACGGATCCCCGTGCGCTCTGCGCCGATTTCCTGTGCCACCGCAGCGGTGACTTCGATCATCAAGCGGGCGCGGTTTTCTATAGAGCCACCATAGGCGTCTGTCCGGACGTTGGCACCGTCCTTGGCAAACTGCTCGAGCAAATAACCGTTGGCTCCATGAACTTCGACCCCGTCGAACCCGGCCTCAATGGCATTGGCTGCTGCCTTGCGGAAGTCGTTGACGATCGCGTCAATTTCCACAACCTCCAGGGCCCTGGGTTCGGAAACATCGACAAAGGCATTATTGACGAACGTCTTGGTCGCCGCGCGAATTGCGGAGGGCGCAACGGGCTTGCCGCTATTGGGCTGCAGATCGACATGACTGATGCGGCCGACATGCCAAAGCTGCAGGACGATGCGCCCGCCCTTCTCATGCACGGCGGCAGTCACCTTTCGCCAGCCATCGATCTGAGCCTGGTCATAGATCCCGGGCGTGTCCTGATAGCCTTGCCCTTGCTGAGAAATCTGGGTGGCTTCAGAAATGATCAGACCGGCCGAAGCGCGCTGGGTATAATATTTGGCGGTCAGTTCGCCGGGCACGAAGCCTTCACCGGCGCGATTGCGGGTGAGCGGCGCCATGACGATACGGTTTGCTAGAGTGATGGCGCCAAGGGTGTAGGGTTTGAAAAGCGGGTTGTTGGTCATGATGTGTACCTGTGGTGTTTCTTCTGCTGTGGCGTTGGCTTGCTGAGGGGATACTCAGGCTGGCGTCCGATACCGCTGCGCTGGAGCAGCGTTGCCGTAGTTGCCGAGCATGGCTTTGCGTGCGCCGTCAAAAGCGTCCCACTGCCCGTCATCGTGAAGCGGCGGTATCGTCACTGGTTCGCGACGATCAAAGCCGACGAGGGCCGCATCCACCAGATCGCCCACTTCCATGACATTATTCATGGCGTTTACATCTGCGCCAACATGATCCCAGATTTCGGTGCGGGTCGTTGCGGGAAGCACGGCCTGAATGTAGACGCCCTTGGGACCAATTTCGTGCGCAAGCCCCTGCGACAGGAACAGGACAAAAGCCTTGGTGGCGCCGTAAACAGTCATGCCGAATTCCGGCGCGAGGCCAACGACCGACCCGATATTGATAATGGCGCCCTCACCCGCTGCGGCAAGACGCGGCGCAATGGCGCCGGCAAGCCGGACAAGCGCGGTGGCGTTGAGGGCAACGAGCTTGGTCATGTCGTCAATACTCTGGTCGACGAAACTTCCGCCGATTGCCGTTCCGGCATTGTTGACGAGAATGCCGATGCGCGCATCGTCCCGCAGCCGGGTCTCGACCTTAACTAGGTCCGTCGTATTCGTGAGGTCGGCCGGGAGGATATCGATCGTCACGCCGGTTTGCTGGCGAAGACGGCTGGCAAGCGCCTCCAAGCGGGCCACGTCTCGGGCCACCAGCACAAGATCATGGCCACGACGCGCGAAGCGTTCGGCATAGGTTGCGCCAATGCCAGTTGAGGCGCCCGTTATCAGGACTGCAGGAATTTGGCTCATCGGATTGCTCTTTTCTGTCGTTGATCCTATATTCATGACGATCGTCATGAATGGATTTAAATATGATAGCCATCATGTAAAAGTCAACTGTAATTACGGAGAAATTTGAAATGAAGGTCAGCCGGGAAAAAATGGAGGAGAACAGACGCCGCATTCTGGACGTCGCAAGCCTGTTGTTTAAGGACAAGGGGTTCGATGCGGTCAGCGTCGCAGAAGTCATGAAGGCGGCGGGCCTGACCCATGGCGGTTTCTATGGCCACTTCAGTTCAAAGGACGATCTGGTGGCACAAACGCTGGCACATGCGCTTGCGGCAGATAGTTTTGAAGACGGGACGTTCAGCGACTTTGTTCGCTCCTATCTGGCGCCTCGCCACCGTGACAATCCCGGCAGGGGATGCCCGACGGCAGGGCTGGCCGCCGCAATCCGCCACCAGACGCCCGCAGCGACAGCCGCGATGACAGAAGGTCTGCGCGCGCAAATCGCCCGTATCCAGCAGGCGCTTCCGGACCAAGGTGCGACCGACAAGCGCCGTGCGGCAATCGGAAGCTGGGCAGCAATGGTGGGCGCAATCATTCTGGCCAGAGCGGTCGACGATCCCGAATTGTCAAACGAGGTTCTTGATCAGACCCGCGCCTGGATCGACACGCGTGTCGGAGAGGTCGCGCACGACTAGGACATATGCATTCAAGTAACCGAACATAGAACAGCAAAGACTGGCGTGGGACGATGTGCTCAAAACCCTTCTCGATCCTGAACGTTGGTTGATGGCACCGCGGTTACATTAGGGGGCGATGACGGCAAAAACGGTCCTGACCTCACCTTGACGCGCGGCGCCAACACCTGCACCCAGGGGCAAGCAGATTTGTCTGGACAAGCGATCTCGTCGATGACATTGACCCTCGAGAGCAGTGTTAATGAAAATTACAGTTTTTTGCTAAATGTTTGAGGCGGTTGTAGACTGACGGCTTGACCCCACTCACAGCACATTTTGACACGAGTGCCAGGCACAGACTTGACCCGATCGCATCCGACATTTCACACTGAACGTCTTCAGCATCTTCATTACGCATGCCGCTGCGCGTTGCCTCTAGCGGCCCTGGTAAGCGGGGCATGGATACCGTTTTTTGTTCTGATCCAGAACTGGCACCTGGTCGCCATCGAGAGCACACTGTTTGCGTTCTTGACTTTGAGTTGGCAGGTTGGCCGTCACTGGAACATGTCTCTTGGCATGTTGCTGGCCCAGATGGCCTGCTTACTGTTCATATTTTACTTCTCGATCTATTTTGATGTCCCGAGTGAAGAGGTCCCGCGTGTCTCTCATTTGTATCTGCTGATCATTGCTTTGGCTGGTTACGGAAACTTCCAGAGAGACCGCAGTCAGTTGCAGCTTGCGATAATTTTCTTGTCGCTCGCCGGTTTTGCTGTCTTTTCCAGTACATCGATGAGTTTCGACTTCGCCCTTCCCCTGCCCGATTCAGTGCGCTCGATAACAGCATGGATACATGTGAGTTTCCTTGCTGCGCTATTATGCGTTGGTGTTATTCTCCTTCAGGAAGGCATGACCGTTGATAGCAAGTTACGCAGGGAATTGCGCTCCGCGATTCCAAGGCAGCAGTTCGAGCTTTTTTTTCAGCCTCAAGTCAATCGGGAGGGCCGATTAATAGGAGCGGAAGCGCTCATTCGCTGGAAGCATCCAAAACGTGGCTACATCCAGCCCGGCCACTTCATCCCTACGGCAGAGCGCGCCGGATTAATGGCCGATCTGGGTAACTGGGTTATAGAGAACGCGGTTAAAACGCTAGCGGATTGGACAACTCACGAAAGCACACGTGATCTTGTCATAGCTGTCAACATTAGCGCAGACCATTTCTTGAAACAGGACTTCGTCAGCAGACTGATAGATACCCTCAACGCGCATCATGTCTCGCCATCTAGATTGAAGCTCGAACTGACAGAGAGTGTGTTCGTGACCGAGGTGGACGAACTGATTGGCAAGATGAAAGTCCTGCAACGTCATGGTATTTCGATTGCGCTTGATGATTTCGGCACCGGTTATTCATCTCTGAGCTATCTTCGCCGCCTGCCGCTTCAACAGTTAAAAATCGATCGAAGTTTCGTTCGGGCCATAGCAGAGGGCAGCCGGGGCGCATCGCTGGTCACACGCATTTCGCAGATGGGACAGGACTTGGGCCTTGAAATGTTGGCGGAGGGGATCGAGAATGATGAGCAATTTCAGTTTATGCTGTCTTGCGGCTGCCAATCTTTCCAGGGCTATTATTTCGGACGTCCGGTGGCCCTCGAAACATTTGAAGAGCGGATACGAGGTCTGATAAATCCAGCAGATCACTGAAACACGACTTCAAAACGCCCGACCGGCGCTCCCAACGCGCCGTCACTTAGGGGAAATTTTCCATCATTACCGTCATCCGGTTTCCTTGGCATCGAGCGCTTTACGTTGCCTGCCAAGTTCAGTGGGACAGGATCAAAAACCGAAACCGAGAGGGATGGATTGGCAGCAACACCGCGGCCTTGGTATTCGACGCGGCATTATTGCCTAATGCTGTGTCCAACGAATAAGGCTCACGTCATAACCTAATGACTTGGCTTTTCTCGCCAGCATCTCCCGCGTGCGTTGTGAAGGGTTGGCGGTGCGGGTCAGAATCCAGAGGTACCGCCCTGACGGTTCGCCCACTATCGACCAAGTGTAATCAGGGGCGCGGTCAAGTACCCAGTAATTGCCAAAGAAAGGCCCGAAAAACGAAACTTTTAGCTTGGCATTGCCGCTGGAAGGCACGATTTTTGCCCGACCTTCAACGGATTTGACACTGCCATTTATCCCGCCCTGACGGCAGGTATTGATCACCTTGATCATACCATCATCACGCAACGAGTAATCAGCAGTGACGCCTTCGCAGTCAGTTTCAAACCGGTTTTCATAACGAGCCTGTTCGAACCAACGTCCAAGATAGCGGTTCAGTTCTACCGCTTTGACAGGCTGGGGAACTGACGTATTGCCAACCGGCCCGGACGGACTGCAGGCTGCGAGCAAGCCGGCGATAAGAACTAATGAAAGTGATTTCGTTTTCATGAACCGTTAAATGAAGCACCCCGCCTAAAGTTCCAGCCTGTACCTTCCCCAAAGCAATGCTTTGCAAATTAAATGCATGCGCCGGTCACTTTGGGCAGATGGCAGTGCAAGCAAGGCTTCGCCGTGTCTGAACTATAGCTTGGGAAGTCAGCCGAACACCGCTTGCAATGTGTCAGGCGGCTACGATCGTCCCTGGCCTTGCCCTGATGAGTTTGCGGATGGGGGATTTAAGTTCAACTGCCATGACGTCGGAAAGCGCACCTTGGACCGCTTCTGCGATAGTCGAGGAAATGAAATCGGCACTTATTTCGCCCGGGTCAATGGCAACGATTTCTTCTGCTTCGAGCAGCGGAATGACGATTCCCACCCGCAGGGACGGCTTTTGACGCTTCAGTCTTCTTATGATCTGACGGGCGTGTGGCTTTGATTTCGGGTTCAGGAAAACGATAATTGCGGTGTCTGCCTCACCAACATTCGGCAATTTTACACGGTTTACCGCAGGCATTGCTAAGTCATCCGCGAGAACGGTTGCCCCCTGGACCGCCAGTACCTGCGAAATCATCGCCGCAGCTGCCATGTCTATCGGGCCTCGCCCACCGACGCACAGAAGCGTTTTACCTGCCCCGTCGGGCAGGGAATTTTCCAGGGCTTCGGCATCCTGCGAACCGTCACTCTCCTCCTCCAAGGCGATGTCAGCCAGGTTGCCAACCAGTGTCATTGTCGTTGCAGCGAAAAGAGCCAGTTGCTCGTCCGTCATTACCCCGCGTTGGCGATCAGCCTCGCCAAGAGACAAGGCAGGCAACCCCACCTTGTCATAATAGTCGATGAGATACTCCTCTTCGAGGAATTCCTCAGCGTTATCAGTTGCCTCGCTAGGATCTCCTGCAAGCAATCGCTGGTAGAGCTTCTCTTGAGGCTCGAGCACCGGATTATTGCCCAAAAGTACATCGAGGAAGCTGAATTCCGGCACATATCGTCCCAGCACGACCAGACACACTGTCAGTGGCGTAGACAACATGAGCCCTAAAGGTCCCCATAGCCAAGACCAAAAAATGGCAGATACGATAATAGCCAGAGGTGAAAGTCCTGTGTGGCTCCCGTATAACCAGGGCTCAACCACATTGTTGCTGATCAGCTCAGTGACAATGAACAAACCAGCAACCCAAGCCAGCAATGACCATCCAGGCGCGATTGCAAGTGCTAGGAAGAGCGGGAGGATCATTCCTATGACAGGTCCAATATAAGGCACAAAACGAAGCACCAGTGTCAGGAGCCCCCACAAAATCGCATTCGGGATTCCCAGCCACCACAGCCCGAGTGCAATAGGGATCGCGTAAAGGGAGTTCACGACCAGTTGCATCAGCAAGTATTTTCCCACGCGGCTGCCGGCATCCTTGAGCGCCGCAGTTGTTTTATGCAGGTCGCCCAGCCCAACTAACCTTATAAACCGATCACGCAGATCTTCACGTTCGAGCAACATGAAAACCACAAGGACTATGACCAAACCGGCAGTCGCGAATGGGCTTATCAGGGGAATGATGAAATTTCCCAGTGTCTGGACCGGATTAGACCTCGTGACGATTTCAACGGGCATGGGTTCCTGACGGGAAGGCCCAACTGCCTGACTTTCACTTGCCCTGTCCTGCAGCTCGGCCCCTACTCGCTCAACGACCCTGCTTAAGTGTTCGAGAACCCCGTTTCCCGAACCAGCCTGGCTAAGTGCCTGTATCTTGAGAACGATATTTCGCTGATATGTCGGAATATTTTCAGCAAGATTTGCCACTTGGCCCGCTACGACGAAGCTAAACATGGCAATCGCCAAGAAAGCCACCACCACAGCGGAAATCACTGCTGCGACCTTTGGAACGTGTCGACGCTTCAGGAATGTAACAATTGGAGAAAGGGTGAATGTCAGAAGTAAAGCGAGCGCAAGCGGTACAAATATCTCCTGCCCTACATGAAGAATAACGGCGACCGAGACCAAAATCAGCAACGTTCTGCCTGTAATAGCAGACGTTATATGCCCGCCGGGCTGAGGCCCTGTGCTTGCGGCGACGAGGATGTTATTTTGTTCTACAGCCAAGGGACCACCTCTAATGTTAGCCGCCAATGAACAGAGATATTGTCTATGTAGAGCGTAATTCTAGCCTGATGTTTCGAGACGACGGGCAGATTCGGGTTTGAAGGTAACGACCCTGTACACGTAGGCGAGTATGATCCCACAAAGCACCGTTGTCGCCACTGGATCGACGTAATCTTTGACCGTCTCGTATGCCTGACCCAGGCCAAATCCTGCAGTTGCGAGGATCGTTGTCCACATAATGCTGCCTAACGCGGAGTAAAAGGCAAACTGCCAAAAAGGCATGCGGGCCAGCCCCGCCGGTATGGAAATGAGTGTCCGTATGGTCGGTATAAGGCGGCCCAACAGCACAGACATTTTGCCATGACGGCGAAAGCGGCTGCTTGCCACCTCGATGTCATGTGGCGACAGGGTCAGCCAGCGCCCGTGGCGAGAGGCTATTGCCTCAATCTGCTTCTGGTTCACAGCGCGCCCTAGAACGTACCAAGGCAATATCCCCATGACGGCGCCGACTGAGCCGGCTGCAATGACTGAGAAAACGTTTACTTCCCCTTTTGCAGCCAGATAGCCCGCCAAGGGCATGATAAGCTCGGAAGGAATTGGCGGAAAGATATTCTCAAGGAACATCAATAAACCAATGCCAAATAGCCCCAGTTCCTGCATGGTCCACTGAACAAAACTTTCCATCGTCACGCCGCCAGTTTTTATTGCGACGCAGTCTAGCTTTGCTAAGCCTATGCGATCAGCAAGGATGATCGCGTTTAACTCGCTGGAGATCGAAAGGATGCATCAACAGCGAGATATATATTTAAGGCCGTTGGATAACCTCACAGCACTGGCTTAAGCGGTGCTGCCATTGCGAAAATCAGGTTCATAGCACCATTCGCTTGGACGATTGCTGCGAAAGAAATTCACCGATATCCGGTTCTCTCATGGGCGGCGCATAAACATAGCCCTGCACCAGGGTAGCCCCGAGACCTTCCAGAGCCGCGAGCTCCTCAGGTATTTCGACACCCTCAACAACGCATTCCAGCCCCATGTCTCGACTTAGGGTCAGGAGGGATTTCACGATTTTGTAACTGGCTGGCTTCTTATGCAGATCAGTCACGAAGCTGCGATCAATCTTGATCTTGGTGAGTGGTAGAGCATGCAGCCGTGTCAGGCTGGAATAACCCGTGCCGAAATCATCCAGCGAAATACCACAACCTAGGCGCCGCAACACTTCGACCGACTGTCTGACCTGTTCGAAATCATGCGCAAAGGCCGTTTCGGTAATTTCAAGATCAAGTCTTTGCGGATCAAAGCCGCTGTTTTCAATGATGCCGACTAATCTCAGCACGCCTTCGCAAGAGTTGAGATCATGGGCGGAAAGATTGAAGGACAACCTGAGGGATGGCTCCCATTTCGAGGCAGCAGTCAGGGCCGTTTTTAGAAGGGGCCGAGTAAGTGAGCTGACGATACCAGCGCGTTCGGCAATAGAGAAAAACTGGTCAGGTGGCACTTGTCCGAGGACCGGGCTGTGCCAACGCGCCAGTGCTTCAAAACCGTTGGCTCGTCCATCGCGTATATCAACGATAGGCTGGAATACGACAGAAAGCTCTTTTTCCATATCTTTCTGTTTAAGCATATGTTCGATGCGGGCCTCTATATTGATCTGCTTTTCATGCTCTGCATCGAACAAAACAGCATCGCCACGCCGGGTCTTCTTAGCATGGTAAAGCGCATAATCCGCCCGGTCGAAAAGCTGTTCAAGCGTCGAGGCGAGGTTTGGAAAAACCGCGATCCCCATGGAAGCGGAAACATGCACTGTTCCTTCCGGCATGTGGTAGGGCGCTCTCAACTGCTCCGAAATAGCATTCGCATTGGCGACAAGTTGCACATCGTCCGGTATGATCGGGGCGACAATGGCAAATTCATCTCCACCGAGCCGAAACGCCTTGCTTGCCTTGAGAGAAGCGCTAAGACGTTTACTTACATTGACCAAGAGCCTGTCGCCCACTGAGTGTCCATAGAGATCGTTGACTGGCTTGAAGCCATCAAGATCAATAACGCCGAGCGCCAGCCGGGTTCCCGTGATCTTGGCCTTCTCGAGTTCGGATTCCAGATGCGTGAAAAAGGCCCGGCGGTTCGGTAGTTCCGTTAAGCTGTCAATATTGGCAAGCAACAGGTTCTCATTGCTCAGCGCTTCAGTACGCTGTTGGGAAACGACCATGCGCTCGAAATTGCGATAGTTGGTCAACAAGATGGACATCATGCCCGCACAAACCAGCAGAACATTGATGGCGATGGCAATGAATGTCGGTTGTTGTGAGGCCAGAAAAAAGACAATGAACGCCCCATTGACAATGACTGTGACAATAAAGGCGGCCGATCGCACATACATCAGACAAAAGATGCAGGAAATGACGGTAATTGCCATGTAGAAGGCGACGTGGGATTGCGTGTAGGCGTTCCCATAGGGCACGAGCGAAAAAGACCAGAGCGTGAATGCTATTGCGATCCCGACCGCCAGCCGGTTTGTGCGCTGTAGTGCCGCATGCGCAACCTTTGGCGAGGGATCGACACCGCGCGTCTTCCACCAGAATGCGATCCTGAGTGTACAGCCGACTGTGAACACAGCCGGTACTCCAATTGTGAGCCAAGACGGCGCCACTTCCACATGCGTCGTGGCAAGTGCCCAGGTGCTTGAAAGCAGTATAAAGTACATCATCGGCATTTGCCGGGTGAAGGCACGATACTGTTCTCGTAACAGGTCCGAATTATCAGCCCGTACAGACATAAAATACTGCAGTTTCTGCTTGGCGATTAATATGTTCATTCACACGACCCATCAAGTACAGAGTCGGTTATGTAGCAAATCGATCTTTCATCATCGGAAATACAAAAGGTGAATCAAGCGGAAATGAAATCAACTGCAAGGTGTGAATGCATATTGATACATCATGTGTAATCAATACTTCTTCAAATCTGTGCTGGTCGCAAGCCTAAATATACTTGCATTACTCCACTTTCGAACGCGTATGGCCTTTACCCAGCCCCTCCCGAGGAGCGAGTTTTTTGGCATCGAGAATAAAACTGACACGGCCGCTCTGACGTGATGTGATTTCTGTCCACTGTCTTCGCGTAATTCGCCGGTCCAGACGCTTGGGAGCCGATGTGGCGCAAGTGCATTTCGCCACATCCGGAGCAGATTGAAGCATAGCGGCTAGGGCAATACCGTCACTTCTAGTTGGCAGGTCCCAACCTTCCCGACAGCACTCCATGCGTTCGATGGCCCGACGAACCTCTATTCTGCGGCCATCGCCCGCATGGGAGCCGGCTCGTCGATCTGGGCCGGTTGCGCATGGTGCGCCCCCTTTGGCGGCTTGATCCGGAACCACACGGCATAAAGTGCAGGAAGAAAAAGGAGGATCATCACGGTACCCGCCGCCGTGCCGCCGATCAGCGTATAAGCCATCGATCCCCAGAACACTGAATGGGTCAGAGGTATGAACGCCAGGATCGCAGCAAGCGCGGTCAGGATCACCGGGCGCGTCCGCTGAACGGTCGCTTCGATGACGGCATGGTAATCATCGAGACCTGCGGTCTGGTTTTCCTTGATCTGCTCTGTCAGGATCAACGTGTTACGCATGAGGATACCCGCCAGTCCTATCAGGCCAAGAATTGCGTTAAAACCGAACGGCTGATTGAACAGGAGCAATGTCGGCACGACCCCTGCGAGACCAAGCGGCGCTGTCAGCATCACCATAGTCATCGTCGACAGGCTGCGAACCTGCAGGATGATGACGATCAACATGGCGGCAATCATCAACGGAAAGACTTGCACAAGAGCGACGTTTGCCTTGAGGGACTCCTCGATATTGCCGCCCATCTCGATCCGGTATCCGACCGGGAGCGACGCGATGAGCGGCTGTAGTGCCTTCATGACCTGTTGCGAAACTTCCGGTGGCTGCGTCGCCTCGTTGATATCAGACCTGATCGTGATGACCGGAGTCCGGTCACGACGCTTCAAGATCGGCTCTTCGAACCGGATCTCCGAGTGTCCGAGTTGATCCAGCGGCACCTGACGGCCATCCCTGCTCATCAGCGAGAAGTCGGCAAGACGCGACGGGTCGAGACGGATTTCGCCAGCGCTTCGCGCAACGACAGGCACGTTGCGGATGTTGTCGCGCACCTGCGTGACAGGGATACCGCTGAGCAGCATCTGCAACTGCTGGGCCGCCTCCGCTGGCGAAAGGCCAATCAGATTGAGCCGGTCCTGATCAGGGACAAATCGCAGAACAGGTGTTCGATTGCCCCAGTCGCGGTTGGCTTGGCGGACATCGGGAACGGTCTTCATCAGCGCCAGAGCTTGCTCCGAGATCTTGTAGAGTTCGTCCTGATCAGGTCCCATGATCCGGAATTCGACGGGGAACGGCGTGTACGGACCAAATACGAGCTGCGTCACCCGGACAGATGCTTCGGGGACAAGTCCTTCCGATATGGCAGCGCGAAGGCGGTGCTTGAGTTCTTCGCGTGCATGGGCATCGGGTGTGAGCACGACGACCTTGGCGAAGGCAGGGTCAGGCAGTTCCGGTGCCATTGCAAAGAAGAAGCGCGGTGCGCCCTGCCCTACGTAGGACGTGACGATGTCGGACTCAGGCTGGGTCTGCAGCCAGTCTTCAAGTTTCTTGACCGCAGATGTCGTCGCCTCGATGCTCGTGCCCTCTGGCATGCGCACTTCGACCAACACCTCAGGACGGTCTGATGTCGGGAAGAATTGCTGTTTGACCCCTCCCATCCCAATGACAGAAACTGCTATAGAAATGCCCACCACGGCGCAGACTATAAATTTATGGCGAACTGCAAACTCGATGGTTGAGCGCAACCGGCGATAATTTGGCGTATTGTATATCGCCTCGTGGCCGCCCTCGACGGGTTTGATGTCCGGCAACATCTTCACGCCGAGGTAGGGTGTGAAGGTCACAGCGACAATCCACGATACGATCAGGGCAAAGCCGACGACCCAGAAAATGTTGCCGGCATATTCGCCGGCAGTGGACTTCGCAAAACCGACGGGCATCAGTCCGACGATCGTAACCAGCGTGCCGGATAGCATAGGGGCTGCGGTATGGCTCCAGGCATAAGCGGCCGCCTTGATGCGGTCCATGCCTTCTTCCATCTTCACGACCATGACTTCAATGGCGATGATAGCGTCGTCAACTAGAAGGCCGAGCGCGAGGATCAGTGCACCAAGCGTGATGCGGTCGAAGAACCGTCCCGTTTCCAGCATGATCAGGAAGACGACGGCAAGCGTCAGGGGCACTGCAAGCGCCACGACAATGCCGACGCGCCAGCCGAGCGCCACCAGGCTCACGAACAAAACAACGCCAAGCGCCATCGCGAACTTGAGCATGAACTCGCCAACGGCTTCATCGATGTTGACGGCTTGGTCGCTGACCTTGGTGAGTGTCATCCCCAGCGGCAGCGTCTGCGCGATCGCAGCCGACCGGGCCTCAAGCGCCTTGCCGAGATCAAGACCGTTCCAGCCAGCCTGCATGACGGCACCCAACATTATGGTCGGTTCGCCTTCGTGGCGGATAATGTAGGTCGCTGGATCCTGATAGCCTCGACGCACCTCTGCCAGATCGGAGAGCTTCAGCGTTCGTCCGGCGGCAACGATCGGCGTGTCTGCGATGGCCTGCGCACTGTTGTAAGCTCCATCGAAGCGGATGAAGACCTGTGGTCCTTTGGTGTCGATTGATCCCGCGGGCGTTACCGTGTTCTGTCTTTGCAAGGCGGCAGCGATATCCTGCGCGGATATGCCGAGCGTCGCGAGTTTTGCATAGGAGAACTCGACGAAGATCTGTTCGGGACGCTCGCCGACGATGTTGATTTTCTTGACACCAGGCACGTGCAGGAGATCCTGCCGGATGACCTCTGCCTGCCGCACGAGATCGCGCATAGGCAGTCCCTTTGCCTTCAGGGCATAGAGACCGAAGCTCACATCGGAATACTCGTCGTTGACGAATGGGCCCATCACGCCCGGAGGCAGGTTTCGAGCCTCATCGCCGAGCTTTTTGCGCGCCTGATAGAATTCTTCTGCCACAGCACTGGACGGCGTATTATCCTTGAGGGTGACTGTCAGGAACGCGTACCCAGGCCGCGTTGTCGTTTCGACGCGGTCGTACCAGGTCAGTTCCTGAATACGTTTCTCAAGCGGCTCAGCGACGAGGTCCTGCATTTCTCTCGCGGTGGCGCCCGGCCAGACTGACGTGACCGTCAGTGTCTTGATCGTGAACGACGGATCTTCGGCGCGTCCCAGCTTTACAAAGGCATAGGCCCCAGCGGCTGCCAGCAGCACGATAAAGAAAAGAGTGATGGCACGTTCGCGAACCGCGATGGCGGAAAGATTGAAGCTCATTAGTTTTTAACCTCTTGTTGCGAGGCAATCCTGACGTTTGCGCCATCGTTGAGAAGATGTGCCCCCAAGGCAACGACCTGCTCTCCAGTCACAATCCCGGTAACAAATGCCGTCTCCTCGCCGATCTGGCGAACCTTGACTGGTGTGAACTTCACAGTCGAAGTGGTGCTTTCGACAACCCACACGCCTGTACGATTTCCGTCGTCCAGGAGTGCACCCACGGGTATCGCAACTTCCGACTGGCGGTCAGTTTCGGGGATTTTGATTGTCACAGTCGAGCCAAGCGGGGCTGAAGCCGCATTGCCCTCGAGAATGTAACGAGCCTCGTAAGTCCGGGTTTGGGGATCGGCAGAATCGGAAATCTGCCGCAGCCTGGCCTTGCCGCTCAGACTGCCGCCTCCGTAAACATCGGCCTGAGCCTCGGAGCCGAGAGCGGGCCGTAGGGTCTCAGGAAGCCAGACGACGGCTTCACGTGGTCCGGACTGCGCCAGTTGCACGACCGTCTGGCCTGCGGCAACGACCTGCCCGGGATCTCCAAGGGTCTGGACTATGGTTCCGTCAGCGTCTGCGACGAGAAGCGTGTAGAGGGTGTTGTTTTCAGCCACTTGGGCGTCGGCTTCTGCTGCCGCGAGTTGAGCCGTCGCAGTGTCAAGCGCTGCTTTTGCCTGTTCATATCGCTGTGGAGTGGCTGCCAAACCATTTTTTACCAACGCTGCATAGCGTTTCTCGTCTAACTGCGCCTGGATCAGAACGGCGCGTGCTGCGGTGACTGCATTTCGTCTGGCGATGAGCGCCAGTTGCAGGTCGGTTTCATCAATGCGCATGAGCGCCTGGTCTTTGCTGACCTGCTGCCCCACATCGACCATCCGCTCGACAATCTTGCCCGGAACACGGAAACCAAGGTTGCTCTGGACACGGGACGCGACCGTTCCTGTGAAAGAGCGCTCAGTCATTCCGGTGTTCGTGACCTCGGCCACCCGAACCAGGGGGGAGGCTGTCCTCGGATCAGCCGCCAAAGCTTCCTGCCTCGTCGGCTCGTAGAACATGAAGAAGGCTCCGGCAGAACCTGCTGCTGCCACGAGGCCTACGAGAGACAGGACATATTTGCGTTTCATTGTTGCGTTCTCTTCTTGACCAGCGATCCAAACGAATTAGATTGCGACCTAACTCTATTTACGTTATAGATGTCAATCGAAATCTAATTGGAGGTCGAAATGCGAGTGAGCCGCGCACAGGCTGAAGAAAACAGGGACAGGGTCATCCATGTGGCAAGTCGCCTGTTTCGAGAGCATGGCTTCGATGGGATCGGCCTCAAGGACTTGATGAAGGGTGCTGGACTGACGCAAGGCGCCTTCTACAAACAGTTTGCGTCAAAGGAGGACCTCGCAACCCTCGCGTCGGCGAGAGCAATGGAGAGCGCCACGGCACGTTGGTCGGACGCCGCCGCAACCAGCTCCGATGCCCTCGAGGCGGTGATGGGCTTTTACCTCTCCACAGATCACCGGGGAGAAAAGGCCGAAGGTTGCCCTCTGGTGGCTCTGGGATCGGATGCGGCTCGTCAGAACGCTGAGGTTAAGCAACCATTTGAAGACGGAATTCGCGCTCATTTCGACGTGCTGGAGAATTTGGTGGGCGGACCCGAGGACCCAACAGCCCATGGCAAAGCCTTGGCGATACTCTCACTGATGGTCGGTGCGGTCACGCTTTCACGTCTCATACAAGACGAAACCTTGTCCCGTGGCATCCTGGATTCAGCAGCTGGCGAGGTCCGCAGGATCGCGGGTCGCGCTGTTCCAGCATGACGTTCATCAACTCCAGCGCCTGACGTTGACAGAGCCAGACGACATGACCGGCACGGGTGGTATTCGGACTGAGACTTCGGTTTAGGCGAGGTTAATACCAGAGCAGTTTTGATCGGTTTCGCGTTGTGACGAAGACGCCCACGTTGACGCGGCGCGTCTGTTGTATTTCGTTTCTCGGTTGATGACGTTGGCGGGAAAGATTGACAGGTTTCAAATCAGCGCACGGGAGGCTGCAGCCTCACGTATTGTCTGCATCAAAAGAGACATAGCCACCGAAGGGACAGCATCCGTTCGCATTGTCAGGCCAACGGGTCCTCGCGTTTCGTTCGTATCAATCGGCAATACGCACAGCCGTCCGTCATCGATATCACGCGCCACGACACCGGCAGATATGATCCACACCGCATCGCTTGAAAGAACGAAGGCACGGCCGAAGGCATCTGACACGGTCTCGATCTGGTTCGGCAGGCCGGAAATGCCATTGGCAATGAGAAACCGATCAACAAATGGCCGAATGATCGACGACGTGGTCGGCATCAGGATCGTGTACTCTGCAAGTTCGGCAAATGGCGAGCGGTCCGATGCGAGCAGCGGATGTCCGGCTCGCACGGCAAACACCACCTGCTCGGAATAGAGATGCTCGAAAACGAATCCCGCCATCCTGTCGGCTCCCGCGAGTCGGCCGACGACAAGATCAAGCTCTCCAAAGCGCAGTTGCTCAAGAAGCACTGCATTTTCACCCGTTACGATCTTGATACGGCTCCAGGTCTTTTCTTTGAGAAAAATGTCCATGGCACGTGGCATGATATGGCTTGAAACAGTGGGCAGCGCACCAATGCGCAGAAGCGGAGCTTCCCCTATCCGTTCATGCGACACAGAATCGAGCCCTTGGCGAAGCGCTGCAATCGCCGATCCTGCATGTTTCAGGAAAACGTCTCCATAACGCGTTATCCGGATCCCTCGCCCATCACGTTCCACCAGCGCGACACCAAGTACGCCCTCGAGTTCTCGTATCGTCTTGGTCACCGCTGGCTGACTGACATTGAGGAACCCTGCTGCCTTGACGACGCTTCGGTGGCGGGCAACCTCGATAAATGCCTGAAGATGGCGAAATTTGATCCGGGATTCGTTCATTTAATCGATAACCACATGGATATGTAAGACGCTCAAGAAGTTATTTTACTTAACCGGTTCAATATACCAAGATCATTGTGGGAGATATTTTTCAATGCAGTTTGCACACGTCAACGGAGTCACGATCCATTACCAGGTCATCGGAGGACCAGCCGATAAACCAGTTATCGTGTTCGCCAATTCACTGGGCACGGATTTCCGGATCTGGCGTGATGTGATCGTACGCCTTGCCGGGGATTTCCCAATTGTTCTCTATGACAAGCGCGGCCATGGTCTGTCCGATGTCGGAAACGCGCCGTATTCGATTGAAGATCATGCCGCAGATCTTGCCGGTCTTCTTGACCTGCTCAACGTAAGCCAGGCTATCGTCTGTGGCCTTTCCGTTGGAGGGCTAATCGCACAGGCGATGTATCAGACGCGATCCGATCTGGTGAGAGCACTCATCCTTTGCGACACGGCAAGCAAGATCGGGTCTGCCGAAATGTGGAATTCGCGCATCGAAGCAGTCGAGGAGCACGGCATAGCAAGCATCATTGATGCCGTCATGGATCGATGGTTCACACCATTGTTCCGCAGCCCTGACAACATTGCCTATCGCGGTTACCGGAACATGCTGGCACGCCAGCCTGTCGAGGGTTATGCCGCAACCTGCGCTGCTATTCGAGACGCCGATTATACGCAAGCGGCAACGCGCATAGCGGCTCCGACCCTTTGTATCGTCGGCGGCCAGGATGGCTCAACACCGCCCGAACTTGTCAGGTCATTTGCGGGTCTTATTGCGGGAGCGCAATTCGAAATCGTCAAGGACGCAGGCCATATTCCCTGCGTCGAGCAACCCGAAGCACTGGCCGACCTGATCCGAACTTTCATCAATAGCGCGATCACCCGAGGCAAGCTCAATGAGTGACACCGAAACAGAACTCCACCGACTGGGCATGGAGACACGGCGCGAAGTATTGGGTAACGCCCATGTCGACCGCGCCATCGCCAATTCCACCGATTTTGACCAGCCGTTCCAGACGTTGATTACAGAATCCGCCTGGGGGCATGTCTGGTCGCGTCCCAACTTTACCAAACGTGAGCGGTCAATCATCACAATCGCGCTTTTGGCGGCGCTTGGCCAGGATGAAGAGGTCGCCATGCATGTGCGCGCCACCGCCAATACCGGTGCCTCACGCGAAGATGTTCGCGAAGCGCTGCTGCATGTCGCCATCTATGCAGGCGTGCCCGCCGCAAATCATGCCATCAAGATCACCAAGCGCGTCTTCGACCAGATGGACGCCGAAAAGACATCAAGGGAGGAGACCTAAGGATGTCCGATAATTCCAACCAGAGGCCGGAAACAGGTGCATTTTTTGCGCGGGATCGCGAATGGCATTCACCGGCTTTGACGCCGGGATACAAAACATCGGTTCTTCGCTCGCCGCAGCGCGCATTGCTGTCCCTGGACGGCACCATCTCTGAAATTACCGGCCCGGTTTTCGGTCATTCCATGATCGGCGAACTCGATAACGACCTGATCCGCAACTATGCCCGCCCTGGTGAAAGTGCCATCGGGGAACGTATCGTCGTCCATGGCCGTGTTCTGGATGAACGAGGGCGTCCTGTGCGCGGTGCCTTGCTCGAATTCTGGCAGGCGAATGCTGGCGGTCGATATCGCCATAAAAAAGAAACCTATCTCGCCGCAATCGACCCCAATTTCGGTGGGTGTGGTCGCGCCATTAGTGACGATGACGGGCATTACGCGTTCCGCACGGTCAAGCCCGGAGCCTATCCATGGCCAAACGGCGTAAATGACTGGCGCCCTGCCCACATCCACTTTTCTGTTTTCGGCCACGGCTTTGCCCAACGGCTGATCACACAGATGTATTTCGAAGGTGATCCGATGATCTGGAAGTGCCCGATCGTCAACACCATCCCGGATCGGCGCGCTATTGAACAGCTCATTGCGCCACTCGACTGGGGGCAGACGATCCCAATGGATTCGCGAGCCTACAAATTCGACATCGTCTTGCGCGGGAGGCGCTCGACCATTTTTGAAAACCGGCTGGAGGGTAACTGATGACCCAGGAACTTCACAGGTTGAAGGAAACACCGTCGCAGACGGCCGGTCCCTATGTCCACATCGGGCTCACTCCGAATTTCTGCGAGATTGGCGGCATCTATGACGTTGATCTGGGAACAGAAATGGTCAACGAGCAGACTGTTGGTGAGCGCATCACGATCTGTGGCCGGATATTCGATGGCGCTGACGCACTGGTGCGCGATGCGGTCGTGGAAATCTGGCAGGCCGATAATGCAGGTCTTTACAACAGCCCTTCGGAAATGCGCGGCACCGCTGACCCGAACTTTACCGGCTGGGGTCGCTGCCCGACCAACAGCGAAGACGGGTACTTCCGGTTTGAAACCGTCAAGCCCGGCCGAGTGCCGTTCAGGGACGGGCGTTTGATGGCACCGCATGTAACGCTCTGGATCGTTGCCCGCGGCATCAATATCGGGCTGCATACCCGCCTCTATTTCTGCGACGAGAAAGAAGCCAATGCCGCAGATCCGCTATTGTTGCGCATAGAGCATCGCCAGCGGGTGGAAACCATGGTGGCGCAAAGATATGGCAGCGTCTACAGCCTCGACATTCATTTGCAGGGGCCAAAGGAAACCGTTTTTCTCGATATTTAAGTCCTTTGACGACATATCGACAAACGTTAATCTGGACACATGATGTCATTTTCTCCCTTCGACCACCCCTTTCTGTCAGGCCTTCTCGGCGATGGCGAAATCGCTGGCTATCTTTCGGCTGAAGCCGATATCAAAGCGATACTGTCCTTCGAGAGCGCATTGGCGCGTGCGCAGGCAGGGATCGGCGTTATCCCGACCGAGGCCGCAAACCGTATTTCGATTGAATGTCTTGGACTTAACCCAAATGTGGAGCAGCTTGGCGCGGCAGTAGCAAGAGATTCTGTAGTCGTGCCGGAACTGGTCAGGCAGCTGCGCGAGGCAGTTGGCGGTAGTGCTGCAACCCATGTTCATTTCGGCGCGACCAGTCAGGACGCAATTGACACAAGCCTGATGTTGAGGCTTCAGACAATCGTGCAGATTTTCGCAGATCGCACAGCAGAAGTTGTAGATTTCCTGCATGGGCTCGAACGTCGCTTTGGCGACTGCATGTTAATGGGGAAGACCCGCATGCAGGCAGCCATACCAATTCATGTGTCAGACCGTTTGCGGAGTTGGCGAGATCCACTCGAGCGCAGCCTCAAGTCGCTGGAGCACCTGGAATTTCCAGTTCAATTCGGAGGTGCGGCGGGCTCACTCGACAAACTAGGCGAGCATGGCGCCGCCATCCGCGCTGCGCTTGCCAAGGAGCTGGGCCTTGCCGATATCAGGCAATGGCAAAGCCAGCGTGACCCCGTCGTCGCCATCGGCCATTACCTTTCATTGCTGACGGGAGCACTGGGCAAGATAGGGCAGGATATTGCACTCATGGCGCAGGCAAGTGGCGAGGGAGAAATCTCCCTTGAGGGCGGCGGCACATCTTCCGCCATGGCGCATAAGCAGAACCCGGTGGCGGCTGAAACACTTGTTGCACTCGCTCGCTTCAACGCCGTACAGGTTTCTGGTTTGCATCAGTCGCTTGTCCATGAACAGGAGCGTTCGGGCGCGGCTTGGACCCTCGAATGGCTAATATTGCCACACATGGTGATGGCAACGGCCGCATCGCTTCGCTTGAGCATGCAAATGCTCGCAAGCATCAAAAGCATGGGGACGACAGATCTGCCATGAATCGGGGAAAGTACCCGCCTGACGATCAGGAGTTCATCGCATCATCGATCAATTCCTGCGGGCGCACTGGCCTTCTCTCACGCGCCGATCTGGCGATGGTCAAAGTGGTCGCCAGCGTCATCATGCCATCGCGCGCAGAAATCAGCGGTGTTGCCGTTCCGGCAATGATGTCGATGAAATGGGCAAGCTGGTTGTCATAGGCTCTGCTACCGTCGAGCGTGACATGCCGCCGGACCAGAGGGTGCTGCCAATCTCCATTCAGCGTCTCATGCGTCCACAGATCCATCGAGGGTACAGCCAATGCGGCCTGCGTACCCGACAGAAAGTACGCGTTTTCCGGCTGGTGTGGGAAATACAGGGCCTGCCCGGCTGCCGTGTCCCAGTTGTAGGGCGAAACGGCAGCATCACTCATCAGGAAAGTTCCAAGTGCGCCGGAGGTGAAACGTACGCTGATGCTGGCACTATCCTCCACCTCGAACCCCCGCACTGTGTTGGACGTGAGCGCCATTACCTCCTCGATATCTCCGCAAATGAAGCGCAAACAGTCGACATCATGAATGAGGTTGATGAGTAGTGGGCCTCCACCCGGTTCGCGACGCCAGGCGGTATTGAAATAATGTCCAGGCTTGTCAGCCATCCACATTGCGTTGACAGCAACAAGGCGCCCCAGTGCACCCTCTGCCACCAGTTGTCTCGCCTTAGCAATATCCGGGCTGTGGCGCCGATGGTGGCCAACAAGCACGGGAACGCCTGTCCTGTCAGCCGCTGCGACAAGCAGCATTGCCGACTCCAGAGTATCGGCCACGGGTTTTTCCACCAGGCAAGGAATGCCGTGCTCCACACATGCGATCACAGCGGCAGCGTGAAGAGCATTCGGCAGCGCGATAATAACGCCGTCCGGGCGAATTTGCTCAAACATCGTGACAGCATCGCAATAATGCCTGGCTCCATATTGGTCAGCCACAGATTTTGCCGCTTCAGCAGGATCAACAATTGCGACCAGTGCCGTTTTCGGGTTTCTGAACAGCAACGCTGCATGTTCACGCCCGATCAGGCCCGCACCGAACAACGCAATTTTCGCAGGTTGGGAAACCATGCTCATCCTTCACAATCTGGCAACAGCGCGCAGTTCCTCGGCCGTTGTTGTCGGCAGGTCAAAAAACTCAAGATATGCGGGGATTTGCTCGAACAACATGTCGGTCCCCACCTGATATCCGCAACCGCGAGCACGAGCAGCAGCAAGAAACGGGGTGATTTCCCGGCTCAACACAACCTCCCCTGCAAAAGCAGATGGCGAAATATGGGAGACATCAAAAGGAAGCGGATCGTTCTCGTTCATGCCAAGCGGCGTTGCATTGATGACGATATCGTATCCGTCGGGATCGGTTTTGCCGATCTCGACCTTCAGGTCAGGATAATGGCGGCGTAGCCGATCTGCGAGCCCCTGCATCATGGTGGCGGAAGCGTCTGACAGCGCCAGTTCCGCCAGTCCGGCCTGGGCAAGCGAGGCTGCGATCGCTGACCCGACCCCGCCGGTGCCCGCCATGATCGCTCTCATCCCACTGATTTGCCTGCCCTTGCGCAAAACCCCGCGCACGAAGCCCTCACCATCGAACATATCGCCAATCAGCCGGCCATCCAATCCGATCCGCACCGCGTTGCAGGCTCCCGCCACCTGTGCATTGGTGGAAATCTGGTCCAGCAGTCCCATGGTCGTTATCTTATGCGGCATGGTGATGAGTGCGCCGTGAATATTGGACAGGCGGAAAACGAGTTTGAGAAACGCCGTGTAGTCTTCCGGGCGACATCCCATGGGTACGACAACCGCATCAATGCCGTTCTTTTCGAAATAGGGATTGTAGATCAACGGCGCTTTGAAGGAGTGCGTCGGAAAGCCCAGATGTGCTATGAGTTTTGTGTTGCCGCTGATCATCGGCCTACCTTCCGGCTGCGAATTGTGACCGCATCAATGCCGCCCAAGGATCTCACCAAGGAATTTCCTGGTGCGTTCATGTTTGGGATCGGAGAAAAATTCTGCAGGTGGTGCCTCTTCCACGATCACTCCGCTTGCCATGAAGACGACACGATCCGCGACCTGACGCGCAAACCCCATTTCATGGGTCACGCAGATCATTGTCATGCCTTCATCAGCAAGAGCGATCATCGTATCCAGCACCTCCTTGACCATCTCAGGGTCCAGCGCAGAGGTCGGCTCGTCGAACAGCATCGCCTTGGGACGCATGCACAGAGCGCGGGCAATCGCAACGCGCTGTTGTTGCCCGCCGGATAGCTGTGCGGGATATTTCTCTGCCTGCTCAGCAATCTTGACCCGCTCAAGCAACTGCCGCGCGCGTTCCTCCGCCTGCGCCTTGTCGAGGCCGAGTGCCTTTATCGGAGCAAGCATGCAGTTTTGCAGCACGGTGAGATGCGGGAAAAGATTGAACTGTTGGAAAACCATGCCGACCTCGCGGCGTACCGCATCGATCGTTTTGGATCCATGTCCCAGCATGATGCCGCCAACATGGATATCGCCCTTTTGATAGGTCTCAAGGTGATTGATGCAACGGATAAGCGTGGATTTCCCACTGCCTGAAGGACCGCAAAGTACGATTTTTTCACCCTTGGCCACCGACATATTGATGTTATCAAGGGCCTGAAAGGCGCCATACCACTTGTTTACACCTGACAAGGTGATCATCTGTTCGGTTGGGTTTTCTGTGGCTACTGTCTGGTTCATCAACGAAACTCCGGAATGGTGTGCACGCATAAAGCTCAGCGGCTGGCTGCCACGAACTTTCGCTCGAGGTGAGCGCCATAGATGGTCAGCGGGCAGCACATCAGAAAATAGAGAACTCCAACGATGCCGAAGACGGTTAGTGGCTGGAATATCTGGTTGGAAATGATGTTTCCTGCACGGGTCAGCTCGGTGAAGCCGACGATCGAGGCAAGCGAAGTCCCCTTGATCAGCTGCACCAGAAAACCGATCGTCGCGGGAAGCGAAATCCGTATCGCCTGTGGCAGAACGACGTCTTTCATTCTGGAGATATAGCCGAGGCTCAGTGCCTTTGCTGCCTCAGTCTGGCCGCGCGGTACAGCTTCGATCGAACCGCGCCAGATTTCCCCCAAAAACGCACTCGCATGGAGTGTCAGACCAACAGAGACCGCAGCCCACGCATCCATCTGGATGCCGATCAACGCAAGGCCGTAATAAACAACGAAGAGCTGCATAAGAAGCGGCGTGCCCTGAAAGATGGCGATGTAGCCGGCAGTCAGGCGCTCCAGTATGGCAATGCCGGATGTGCGTGCCAAGGCGACAAGAAGGCCGGAAATGCATCCGAACAGGAAGGCAACCACTGACAAGGCGACGGTCCATTTAAGACCTGCCAACAGGAAAAGAAATTCATCGCGTCCCATGGGATTGTCTCCTCACTTGACCGGATAGCTGAAGTAGCGGGAGGAGAAGAGCGCAAAAATCCGCATCATCACCCAGGATATGACGAGATAAAATGCTGTCACGGTGAAGTAGACCTCGAAGCTGCGGAAGCTGTCGGACTCGATCCGCTGAGATACTGACGTCAGTTCGTAGGCTGAAATCGCCGATGCGATGCTGGTCGTCAGCGTCAGCAGAATGAATTGACTTGTCAGCGATGGATAGATCGCACGAAGCGCCGGCTTTAGAACGATCAGCCGGAAGACCTGAGCCTTGTGAAGACCAAGGGCCAACCCTGCTTCCACCTGCCCCTTCGAGATCGACTGAACCCCGCCACGGATAATCTCGATGGCATAGGCGCCGCCATTGATACCCAATGCAATGATTGCTGTCGGGGTTGGATCAAGGCGGATGCCCGCCAGCGGCAAAGCGAAATAGATAAAGAATATCTGCACCAGGAAAGGCGTGTTACGGATCAGCTCAACGAAGGCAATCGTGAGCCAGCGCAGCAGCTTGACTGGAGACTGGCGCAAAATAACGCCACCAATACCGATAACGATCGCCAGAAGCATGCCACAGATTGCCAGCGTAAATGTGCCAAGACAGGCCCATAGCAGGTTTGGCAAACCTTCAATGACTGGTGTGAAATCCAGGGTATAGTTCATGACGTCTCCTGCAATGCTCTCAGGATGATCTTGCCAGGTCGGCCATGGCCTCGATCGCCAGTTCATATCCGCGCGCGCCGAAGCCAATCATGATGCCGGTCGCGGTGCGGGAGATCAGGGAATTGTGGTAGATGCTTTCGCGTGCATGCACGTTGGAAATGTGCAGCTCTATCTTCGGCCCGTCAAATGTCTTGAGGGCATCCAGCAGGGCAATGGACGTGAAGGTGTATCCTGCCGGATTGATGATGATGCCACACGCTTCTTTCCGTGCCTGGTGAACAGATTCAACCAGTTCACCCTCGAAATTCGTCTGGCGGAAATCAACCGAAAAGCCCAGTGACGCGGCTTTCGCCTCGCACCGATCGCGAATATCGGCGAGAGTGGTGGTGCCATATATGGAAGGTTCCCGCTCGCCCAAAAGGTTGAGATTAGGACCATTCAGGACAAAGATCTTATTTGTCATGCAAAGTCTCCATGCGCATCGGCGCACCGGCTTTGGCCGGGCACCGATGCGGACACCTGCACGTCAGGTGCCGCCTCGTGAATGTTGGGGTTGTGAAAGTCGAAGCTCAGTTCGCAGTAAACGAGATGCCTTCGAGGCTCGTCGGAAACTCCGGAACCGGAACCTTCATCCAGTTGGCATAGATCTTGTCGAGTTCGCCATTCGCCTTGATCTTGTCGATGAACTCGTTCACCGCAGCATTGAGCTCTTTTTCTCCAAGACGGGTGCAGGCACCATTATAAAGCTTCTGGAATTCCAGCTTGTTTTCAAATTTACCAGGGACAGCCTTTTCGACGCGATCCATGTAGAAAATGTTTCCGCCAAGGGCATCAACCTGACCGGAGGCTAGTGCCTGGACACTTGCAGCGTCGCCATCATATCGACGGATCGTCGCTGTGGATGGTGCGTTCTTGGTGACCTGAGTATCCTGGGCAGCACCCTTGGCGACACTGATCGTCAAGCCAGCCATGTCTTCATTGGTCTTGATCGACTTGTCCTTTGGACCAATCAGAACGATGGCATTTGCATTGTAGGGCTTGCTGAACTGAACGGCTTTTGCGCGATCCGGCAGCATGGCCATCGTTGCAAAAAGGATATCAACCCGACCCGAGGTCAAGGCGGGAATACGGTTGTTAACTTCGAGCGGAACGAATTCCACATCCACGCCAAGCTCCTTGGCGAACAATGCGCCCATCTCGGCGTCAAAACCGTCCTGTTTGCCAGCGCTGGTGACAAAACCCCATGGCGGGTTATCGCCCTGGATGCCAACGACCAGCTTGCCCTTGGCCTTGATCTCGTCCGGCGTGATAGCTGCGGCCGGTTGCGACAGTGATGCCGCGGCCACCATCGCCGCTGCGCCCAACAGGACACTGCGTCGGTTCCATTTGAATCCAAACATAAGGTGCTCCTCCTCTAGTAGCCCAAGGGCCAGCCAACTCTCCTCCAGCTGGCAACACGTTAAAATTGACATAAGGCCATTTCCAAATCAACAGAGTTTTTCTATAATCTCATATAAAATGCATTTCAGCATTCACACGAATTACTGAATGACGAATATCGGTGATGATTTGCCTCTGGAGGAGCGAATATGAAAACATCAATTGCCACGGTATCGATCAGCGGAGATTTTCCCGAAAAGCTTGCGGCCATCGCCGCGGCAGGTTTTGACGGGGTGGAGATCTTCGAGAATGATTTCCTCGCATTTGATGGCAGTCCTGCTGACGTCGGTCGCATGGTTCGTGATCACGGATTGGACATTACGCTTTTCCAGCCATTCCGTGATTTTGAGGGCATGCCCGAGCCGCTGCGTGGCCGCACCTTTGATCGCGCCGAACGCAAGTTCGATGTCATGCAGCAGCTGGGAACCGATCTCGTTCTCGTCTGCTCCAACGTCTCACCTGCCTCGCTTGGCGGCATAGACCGCGCAGCCGCTGACTTCCATGAGTTGGGCGAGCGGGCGGCAAAACGTGGCTTGCGAGTGGGTTTTGAGGCCTTGGCGTGGGGCAGGCATATCAATGACCACCGCGACGCCTGGGAGATCGTGCGACGGACTGACCATCCTAATATTGGCCTAATACTCGACAGTTTTCACACATTGTCGCGCAAGATCGACATCAATTCTATCCGCTCCATACCTAAGGAAAAGATCTTCATCGTGCAGCTTGCTGACGCACCGCTGATAGACATGGATCTGCTCTACTGGTCACGTCATTTCCGCAACATGCCGGGTGAAGGCGATCTGCCGGTGACAGAGTTCACCGCCGCGGTCGCTGCAACTGGCTATGACGGATATCTTTCCCTGGAAATTTTCAATGACCAGTTCCGCGGAGGCTCTCCCAAAACAATTGCCGCTGATGGCTACCGCTCGCTGATATATCTGGGTGATCAGGTTCGTCGTCATCCTGAAGCGGCAACGCTGACCCTGGCAGAAATGCCCGCGCGCGCGCCTGTATCCGGTATAGGTTTTGTTGAATTTTCAACAGATGAGGAGGACGGTGAAAACCTCGCAGGCATCTTGAAAACCCTTGGTTTTAGCAAGACGGCTTCTCATCGCTCCAAGAAAGTCGCGATTTTCCAACAGGGCAACATCCGCCTTTTGCTCAATACCGACGACAAGGGTTTCTCCAACGCGTCCTTTGCGGTACACGGCACGTCCGCCTATGCGGTCGCGCTCATAGTCGATGATGCCAAGCAAGCCTATTCGCGCGCAATCGCGCTTGGTGCCGAGCCCTTCGAGCAGTCTGTCAGTGAAGGTGAGATTGAGATACCCGCCATACGCGGTGTCGGTGGTGGACTGATTTATCTGATCGATGACAAAAGCGATCTCGGCCGCTTTGCGGAAATCGATTTTCTCCCCGCCCATGAGGACGCGGAGATTTCGTCTGCCCACCTTACTCATGTCGACCACGTCGCTCAGACAGTTGCCTATGACGAGATGCTGACCTGGTTGCTGTTTTACACAGCGATTTTCGACGCCAACAAAACTGCAATGGTTGATATCATCGATCCCGCAGGCGTGGTGCGCAGTCAGGTGGTCCAGAATGCCTCGGGCAGTTTGCGGCTGACGCTGAATGGAGCAGAAAACCGTCGTACGCTGGCGGGCCATTTCATTGCTGAAAAATTTGGATCGGGCGTGCAGCATCTGGCCTTTCATACCTCGGATATCTTCGCAACAGCCGCGGCCCTGCGTGCCAATGGGTTCAAGCCACTGCCCATTTCGCCCAACTACTACGACGATGTAGAAGCACGCTTCGGTCTCGACCCGGAACTGACCGAACGGCTGAAAGTGGAGAACATTCTCTATGATCGCGACGACCATGGAGAATATTTCCAGCTTTACAGCACGACATTCGGTGAGGGTTTCTTTTTTGAGATCGTGCAGCGTAGTGGTTACCGGGGATATGGCGCTGCCAACGCCATTTTTCGTATCTCGGCATTGAAAAAGGCACTCCGACCGGAAGGCGTGCCAAAGCCCACGCCGGATGTGCGATAGGAGCAAACATTGACGCTCCTCAACGCAAGGAGGCTGGATTTATGCACCGCCGCAAAATATGTATGACGATTAAGAGAATATCCGAGATACTGACATGTCGTCTGAAACACTGAACGAAACCGTTGCCGAGAGTAGCTACAAGCGTATTCGGGCCGATATTATCTTCGGTCGCCTTGCTCCCGGACAAAGGCTGAAACTAGAAAAGCTCAAGGATACCTACGACACCAGCATCAGCACGCTGAGAGAAATTCTCAATCGGCTTGCATCCGATGGCCTCGTGATGGCTGAAGGCCAACGTGGCTTTCAGGTAATGCCCATGTCATCCGTCGATCTCAAGGAAGTCGCTGGCTTGCGCTTGCTTCTGGAAACGCACGCGCTGGAGCAATCCCTCGAAAGAGGTGATGTCGACTGGGAGGCGCGGCTGGTTTCTGCCCACTACAAGCTGGCGCGCATGGAAGGTGTAATGGCCAGCGGCGATACCAGCCATACGGAAGATTGGAAGCGCTATGACTGGGAGTTTCACCAGGCACTGATTTCAGCATGTGGATCGAAACTGCTGATGGAGGCACATGCGGCAGTGTTTGATAAATACCTGCGGTATCAAATGGTCGCGCTCTCCTATCGCGGTAAAATTGCTGCAGACGAACACAAGCAGCTGCTGGATGCGGCGCTCAACCGTGACCAGAAGAACGCAAAGAAAATCCTTGGCCTGCATATTCAAGGCGGCGTCGAGCATGCGCTGGCCCGCAAGTCGCCGCTTCAGGATTGACCATGGGCGAGGAACAAGTGACAGACAATAATGACGCAAAGGCATCGCTTGAAACCGTCAGCGACGCCGTTTTCCGCCGCTTGCGGCAGGACATCATACTTGGCATTCTACCTCCAGGTTCCAAGATCAAACTCGAAAAAGCCCGTGAGCGTTACTCGATCAGCATTTCTTCGCTTAGAGAAATTCTTAGCCGCCTCAGTGCGGAGAACCTTGTTCTTGCTGAAGGGCAGCGTGGTTTCGAGGTTAGCCCAGTCTCGCAAAGAGAACTGGAGGAACTCGCCGACTTGCGAATTCTCTTGGAGTGCCGGGCAATCGAGCTTTCCTTTGCCGCTGGCGATCTTGAGTGGGAAGGTACAATTGTCGCAGCCCACCATCGCCTAAAGACTGTCGAGCAAAAACTTCTCGCGGGGGATACTCTGCAGACGGCCGAATGGGTCCGTTTTGACTGGGAGTTTCATCTGGCAATTGTCGCCGCATGCAATTCCGCAGTGCTCGTTCAGAGCCTCTCATCCGTTTTTGACCGCTTCTTGCGTTATCACATGCTTGCGAAAAACTTTCGTGGGCAAGGTGTTGTTGATGACCACAAGCGCCTGTTTGAGTACGCCCTGGAGAAGAACGTTGATGCGGCCAAAGACATGATAAAGCGTCATGTTCTCAACGGGGCAAACCATATTTTGGCAACCCCTATGTTCATTCACGACAGTCACCCGGTGGATCAAACCACCTAGGGATAAATTTCGGTTGTTGGAGACACGAATGATCATCCGGTGGGCTTTCGAAACATCGTCCGCGTTGGGGATGTAAAGCCAGGCAAACCCCGTCAGGTCATGGTGGATCCCGATTGAAGACGCCAGTCTGCTTCAAAGAAAAAGGCGGTCGAAACAACTGTCAATGGGATGGCGACGGGCGAACTCGAAATCACTGCGTAATGGCAGTCACCCACTCTTAGAGACGGGCACTAGTGCCGTGTGCAGTCCGAAATGCTAATGCATGCAACCCAGCCGCAATGCGGCGGGTTCTCTTGCATCGCGGGGGGAATATGTCGCCACAGGTTTACAGCGACGCCTGAACATATCAAATTCGTTCCAAGCCATACTCGACTCAAACAAACAGTCTGTAGTCAGGGCCGTTCTGTTCTAAGCGATATGGCAGTCCGGAAGCCCAGCTTAACTGACACGTATCTCGGGAATTGCATATGCCTGAAATGTCTTCACTTCCCGACAACTATACCGCTCTGGTCATAGGCTCGAGCGGCGGGATAGGGTCGGCCATACAACAGACACTCAGTGCTGATCCGCGCTGCAACGAGCTCATCTGTATGTCACGCAGTAAAGACGGGCTGGATATTACCGAGGAAGCATCGCTCGTTTCTTGCGTGCAAAAGATCGCCAGCAAAAAAATCCATTTGTTGATATGTGCGACGGGCGCTTTGACGATCAATGGTGTCGGCCCCGAAAAAACAATCAGGCAGCTCGATCCCGACGCGATGACAGCGCAGTTTCGGATAAATGCCATCGGGCCTGCACTTGTAATGAAGCACTTTCTTCCGCTCGTTGATCGTGAAAAGCGTGGCATCTGCGCCTTCCTGTCGGCAAGGGTTGGCTCGATCGGAGATAATCGCCTTGGAGGGTGGATTTCCTATCGCTCATCGAAAGCTGCTCTGAACCAAATCATCCGTACTGCGTCAATCGAGTTCAAGCGCACGCATCCTGACGCTGTGCTCGTAGGTGTCCATCCTGGGACAGTCGAAACCAGCCTGTCGGAGCCGTTCTCGCGCGGGCGTGAGAGAATTCGACCGGATGATGCGGCAAAGATGATTTTGGAGGCGCTGAACGCAGTTGCCAGTACGCAAACGGGAAGTTTTATCGCATACGATGGCTCATCCATCGAGTGGTAGTGCAGGCATTCGAAAGCGAAAAAAGTCCGCTTAAATATCTCCGAGAGGGATATGGAAATGCGATCACTTCAGGTGCCTGGAGCCAAGAAACATAAATGAGAGCAATGCCTTAGGCTGTTGGTAGTCCCGTAGATATGGCGGTGAACTGACACAAAAGTTGCCAAACACCAGCGCTGACAAAGGAAGAATTTAGCGGCAGGGACGTTTTTATCAGTCCGTATTGAGCATTTTGTGTCTCACGGTCGGGTAGCGCTCTCTCACTTCGATCATTCGATGTCCAATCACAAACTTTCCGGGATGGGGAGAACGCACCGAATTTGAGGCAAGCGCGAGAGAGAACATGATCGCTTCGCGAGCGGTAAGTTTCTCGACCACAGAACAATCATACGCGCGCGTCACCGCGATAGACATTTGGCGTAGCGCCGGTCAGCCTGCCAAAAACCTTTCGAAAGGCGGCTGGATCGGTATAACCAACCGCCCAGGCAATGCTCTCGACAGAACCATTCGTCGTCTCAAGCAACTGCCGCGCCTTCATGATGCGCACATTTTGTAGATATTCGGTCAGCTTGAGCCGTGTCGCACGCAAAAAGCGGCGCTGGAGTGTCCTTTCGGAAAGACGCACGCTGTCTGCTAGCTCACCGATCGATTTTTGCATCTCAGGCGTCGCATGAAATTGGTGCTGGACCTGCAGGACCTCCTTATCGCCATGATCGAAGCGGGGAAGAAAAGCCTTGTACTGGCTCTGACTGCGACGCGGCGGATCAACAACAAGAAAGCGTGCCGTCTCAAGCATCACTGCCTGCCCAAGCAGCTTCTCGACAAGGAGCAGGCCCAGATCAGCCCAGGCCAGAATTCCGCCAGCGGTGATGACATCGCCATCATCGATGATCATGTTATCGGGTGACACGTCAATCTTGGGAAACTGTTCAGCAAGCCTGTCTGCAAAAGCCCAGTGGGTCGTGGCGCGTCGGCCGTCGATGAGCCCGGTCTCAGCAAGGACAAACGCCCCGGCACAAATTGAACAGACAGTAACGCCGCGCGCATGCTGGGACGCGAGCCATTGCGACGCCGGGCTCATGCTTTGCATCTTCTCAGGCATGATGATGCTAGGCGGCGCGATGACGTAGCTCAACGCGTGTGGGATGCCAGGGCTTGAATCCCATGTGCAGGATACGTCACCACCCTCCATCTTCCAGTGACTGACCCGAATGTTGCGATAAGTTGTCGGCGCCTGCAGATTTGTAGACCAGTCGTTGGCGACGCGAAACAGATCGGTCAGTCCATAGACGGCAGCCAGCTGACAATCCTGGTAAACCAGTAAGCCCACCTCTATGAAATCAGGTGTTTTGGTATTTGCCACTTTTGCCTCGGATAAAGTCATTTCCGCCACGTGTTTTCGATAGAAGATCGCGATACCTTCTCTTTGTCAAATACGGAATTCGCAGACAAAGCGCGACAGGAGAAATGCCATGACATCTGATACAAACCGGTTTTTCGTGTCGAGACGCAGCGTACTGATCGGAAGCATCGCCCTTGCCAGCGTGAGCGTTCCGGCGATCGCCTTCTCGCAAAACTCATCCACCAACAGTTCATCACAAGGAGAAATCGACATGGGCTTTGTAACAACCAAGGACGGCACCGAAATTTTTTACAAGGACTGGGGTCCAAAGGACGCGCAGCCAATCGTTTTCCATCATGGCTGGCCGCTGTCGTCGGATGACTGGGATGCCCAGATGCTGTTCTTCCTGTCGAAGGGTTACCGCGTTGTTGCTCATGACCGTCGTGGTCATGGTCGCTCGGCACAGGTGGCGGACGGCCACGACATGGACCATTATGCAGCCGACGCATTTGCTGTCGTCGAAGCTCTTGATCTGAAGAACGCCGTTCATGTCGGCCATTCAACCGGTGGCGGTGAAGTTGCCCGCTATGTTGCAAAACATGGTCAGCCCGCCGGTCGTGTTGCCAAGGCTGTTCTGGTGTCCGCCGTACCACCGCTGATGCTGAAGACAGACAGCAACCCTGAGGGTCTGCCGATCGAAGTGTTTGACGGCTTCCGTTCCGCACTGGCTGCCAACCGCGCCCAGTTCTTTCGCGATGTACCGGCTGGTCCTTTCTACGGTTTCAACCGTGATGGTGCGACCGTCCAGGAAGGCGTGATCCAGAACTGGTGGCGTCAAGGCATGATGGGTGGCGCAAAGGCCCATTACGATGGCATCAAGGCTTTCTCTGAAACCGACCAGACCGAAGACCTGAAGGCGATCACCGTTCCAACGCTTGTTCTGCACGGCGAAGACGACCAGATCGTACCGATCGCAGATTCTGCCCACAAGGCGATCAAGCTCCTGACGAACGGCACGCTCAAGACCTACCCTGGTTTCTCTCACGGTATGTTGACGGTTAATGCCGATGTTCTCAATGCTGACCTGTTGGCCTTCATTAAGAGCTGATCTTGCGGAAATTTTGCAGCAACCGTTGCTGCGATCGCCAAGCCACGGAAGCGAGAGAGGAGCGTTGACGCCCCTCTTTCGCAACCGTCTCTCAATTGATTATGCCGCTCGACGCCTCCGCCGCTCTATCGTGTGATTTCTTGACCAATTCGAGGTTTAATCGCGAGAACGCGCAACGCGTTGAGGATCACAGCCACATCGATCAATTCCTGAATGACGGCGCCCTGTACCGGCGTTAAGTATCCAAAGGCCGCCGCGGTCATACCGATAGTCGACATTCCGATACCGGCCACGACACTTTCGAGCGCTATACGCCGCGCGCGTTGCGCAATTTCGATACCCGGAAGCAGGCGGTCAAGATGATCGACGAGAAGAACAATATCCGCAGCCTCGGCTGAGGCCGCGGCTCCACGAGCCCCCATGGCAACGCCAATATCCGCAACAGCAAGTGCCGGTGCATCGTTAACACCGTCTCCTACCATCATCACTAGCCCGTTCTTGCGTTCAGCAGTCACAAGAAGAACTTTCTCGTCTGGCGTTAGATCTGATTTGACCGCATCAAGCCCCAGGTTTTTTGTAACATCTTCGGCGACTGCCTTTCTATCGCCAGTAGCTAGCAGGATACGGCGTATGCCGAGTTGACGCAGGTTAGCCATAAGCTCTGCGACACCTGTGCGAAGAGCATCGGCCATGGTGATGTAGCCAGCAATTTTATTATCGACTGCAAGCGCGACAATTACCGCACCAACATTCAAGATCGGGCTGGGAATCGGCGCTGCGCCGATTTGCTGATTGACGAACGAAACTCCTCCCACACTGACCAGGTGACCTGAAACGGTTCCGCTAACTCCCTCTCCAGGACGCTCCGTTACGTGCTCGGGCGCTGGCAGCGCAACACCCCTGCGGTGGGCCGCAGTAACAATCGCCACGGCCATCGGATGCTTTGACGCCTGTTCAAGAGCCGCAGCGAAATATAAAACTTCATCCTCCGACATACCGTTGCATGGTTCAATCAACACGATCTGGGGACGTCCATCTGTCAGTGTACCGGTTTTGTCGAGAACCAGTGTCGTGATCCGTGCCAGGACTTCCAATGGCTTTGCGCCCTTGATGAGAACACCAAAGTGCGCCGCCCGTGACAGCCCAGCCACGAGAGCGACAGGTACTGCAAGGATTAACGGGCAAGGCGTTGCCACGACCAACACCGCCACGGCCCGGATAGGATCACGAGTGAGCCACCATGCAGCTGTCGCGAGTGCAATTGTCACCGCGAGGAAAAGCATTGAATATCGATCCGCAAGCCGCGCCATCGGTGCCTTGGATGCTTGCGCTGCTTCAACCAACCGGACGATCCCGGCGTAAGTGCTGTCAACCGCCCGACGCCGAACGCGCAGGTCAAAGGGCTCGCCCGCATTCGTACAGCCGCTCATCAACTCGTCACCATGCACAAGTCGCACGGGCATTGATTCACCCGTGATGGCAGACTTATCGACGATCGCCTGCGCGCCCTCAATATATCCGTCTGTCGGCACGATGGCGCCCTGATGAATGAAAAGGAGGTCGCCTGGTTCAATCTTGTCGAGCGCGACAACCTCTAGAGTGCCGTTTTCATGGCGTGTGGCAGTTCTGGGAACCCGGGACAGGAGTGTGCTCATTTCGCGCCTGGCACGGCCCTCCGCAAAGTTCTCAAGAAAAGTGCCGCCGGCATACATTACGGCGACCACCGATGCGGCCAGCGTTTCACCGAATAACAGCGCTGCCGACATCGAAAGCGCCGCGACAATGTCCAGCCCGACTTCACCTCGCCAGAGACTGCGAAGGATTTCGACGACCAGAGCAATCAAGACCGGAATAACCCCGACCCGCCAAGCAAGGACGGCCATATCGGGCTTGTCGTATGCGAAAAAAACCAGCCCACTTACGAGACCGAGTATCGCAATCGAGAGCAGCACAGTTTTGACGCGGTCATAGGTCAGAGAGAACATGACTTCCTTTCATCGCCCCTTCGAGCGTGTGGATAGTGGTCCTGCCGTCTTTCTATTTGGTTCAACTGCTGGCTTGTTTGTCGTGCTGTTACGACTTGCCAATTCGAAGCTTTTTCTCGTGTCGTCGGTATGCAGCTCTAACAACCATTAACATACCAGAGATGCGCGTCCGCGGCACCAGCGGGAATGGTGCAATTCGAAAGTTACTCTCGCCGGGAGGCTGGCATCCGGTATTTCAGCTGATGAGGTCATCAAGTCTCGCTCAAAGCTGACTGAGCTTTCATTAGCGATTTCTGGATTAGCGAGCACTCGCCTTGAAGAAGCGGAATAGACGTACACCTATCTTACGGCATAAGTCGAAGAGCCGGCCGGACAAAGTCATTTTCTCTATGTTTCTCCTGGTGTCCAAAAATGCGTGCGTATTTTTTCCTCTGCCAGCAAACCTGCTCGAGAGGTAACAACTGCTCTGGTATATCTGAACCGCCGCGTTGAACTTTGACAGTCAGCGTGAATGGTCAGGAAGCGTGCGCTGGGCGAGAATACATCCTTAGATAGATGTGCGGAAATGCTCGCAAAACTAAAAGTTGACAATCCGATTTAGATCCAGTATCTATCCATTATCGATATTTTCTTGCTGAGCTTTGGTTACCGCGCGATTAGCACCGCGCTTTCAACGAACCCTCCCTTTAAAACAATCGTTATCATCATCCGCAGCGCAGTCGCGCTGAGGTCATCTATATTGCTACGAAAGGGTTCATTATGATCACCGGCACAGTTAAATGGTTTAATTCCACCAAGGGCTTCGGCTTCATCCAGCCTGACAACGGCAGCGCTGACGCGTTCGTTCACATCTCTGCCGTCGAGCGCGCCGGAATGCGCGAAATCGTCGAAGGCCAGAAGCTTAGCTACGATCTGGAGCGCGACAACAAGTCCGGCAAAATGTCGGCTTGCAATCTTCAGGCTGCTTAAATCGGTATCTGCTTTCCTTTGACCACGGATGTACTGGCACTGTTGAAAGCACAATACCTACTGAGGTCAGGCAAGTTGCCTGGCCTTTTTTTTTGGCCTGATGACACCGCAACTGCGCGGGTGGCCCAGGTGGCCAGTGGCCGCAATAACAGGAGTTCTCGATGACGAACCAAGCCAACGAACTTCAGGCAATCAACACGGCTTGGCAGATTGCCGTGCAGGAAATTCTGCGGATGGTCGTTCGAGACCTGTACAAATCAGGGGACGAGGCGTCCTTCCAAGCGCATATCAAGAGAGTTGAAGAGGCAGCCGTCGACAGCATCTACACCGGACTGATGCTTCGCGGGACGGATGAATGGACGGAAGTCCTGGTCAAGGAAAAAGCCAGCAACTTCGTCACGACGCTTTTGACGTCGTTCACTTATGACAAGGTTTGATCATCGCAAGAGGTTCGCCTGTTTCCATGGAGAGCCATGACAGTGACGAGGCGCTTAAAAAACAAGTTTGTCGCTAACAGCTTTTTTCACCCGACAGTCTGTTTCAAAACTCACTTAACGGACGGTCATTCTCCAACAACGGCAACTCTAGGTGACAAGACACCGTTAGCCTGTTGGTATGAGCAAGCGTTTCACATTCAGGCTGTTAGCCGACTTTCCTTTACCCGGAGCGTCACGACAACTCCCCCTTCAACCCAGTTAAAGTCAATTGACCCTCCCAGCTGCCCTGAGACGGTTCGATGAAGCAATTTGCTGCCGTAGCCTTCGGCAGTCTTCGCCGCACCGACACCATCACAGCCGTGCTCGCTCCAAACGATCTCGATGTCGTCTTTGGCTGATGCCCCGGAAATGTCGAGGGACCCCGTTTCGTTTGAAAGGGCACCATACTTCAGCGAGTTCGTTGCGAGTTCGTGAATGATGAGCGCAAGACTTGTCGCGGCCCTCTCCCCAAGCCCCATGCGTGGAACTGCAACGCGGATACGCCCGGCGAAAGCGCCATGGTCGTCGTATGGCGCCAACAGCACACTAAACAGATCACCCAGCAAAGCCGCGCGCCCCTGACCATCAGGAAGCGGGCGGACAAGCTCATGGGCGCGTCCGAGTGCGGTAAGGCGCTGCGTCAACTGCTTTGCCATCTCCTCCTTCGTTTCAGTTGAACGCGACGTGATGCTCGTGAGGCCGGAAGCCAAAGCGAGCAGGTTCTTAACGCGGTGGCTCATCTCACCGGCGAGCAGCTCATGACTTTCCTCCGCCTGCTTGCGCCCCGTTACGTCAAGAAAAATTCCAGTCGTCTTTTTTGTTGATGTATCGCCGTCGTTCCCTTGGCCACGCGCGGAGATCCATCGGACATCAGAGGTGGTCGTGAGGATGCGGAAATCGATTTCAAAGGGTCCATCAATCGCACGCGTGGCAACAAACGCCGCCCTGACGCGGTCTCTGTCCGCAGGATGGACCTTAGCTGAAAGATGCTCAAAGCTGAGATCCGTCTCTGCTGGTATGTCCCAAAGTTCATATGCCTTGGTGTCCATGACGAACGTATCGTCGTCCAGCATCCAGGTCCAAAGCGCCACCCCCGCCGATTTAATAGCCCGTCTAAGCTCGTCTGCACTCCATTCAGGCTGCGACCTTGATGCGCTCATCGTAAATCTCTTTTGACAGATGCCACTCACTATTTTCAGAACTACCGGGGCGGACTAAGGTTATCAATGGCCTATGCAGGCTTTGTGATGCTAATATCACAAGCTTACACTTTGAGAAGTGGGGCAGTATGCCTCTGTCAACGACGACAAATTGTGCCATTGAAGCGATATAAGCGCGCCCCGATCCCGCTGTGCTTTAGTAACATGATCTGCGCGCACGCAAATGCAAAGTCACATCGATGCCGGGCGGCGTGCGATAACGTGGCGCCTCGCGGTTGCGTTGTGCAGATAGCAGGCGCTTTAATTCTGTATGGAGTTTGAGCGCGTACACATCGCGGCTCGATTGGTCGGAGCATCTATGGACGCCAGTGGCGTTCCGGGCGAAAGGCAGGTGAAACGTCCGCTGGGCTTGCCTCCACCCCTAAATCACGCCAAAAGGCTCCCCGTCTTAGTGCCTTGTACCACCGATACCCAACAGGCGCTTTGACCTGAACGGGATCCTGAAATCTTGTTTGCAATTTTATGTCTTTGCAGCTTGGAAGTGACGATCTCCTCAGAGATGAAATGAGGACGCAAATGAAACAAAATCAAAACTTTAACCCCCTGTCTCCCTTTTTCGCCATTGCAGCAGCCCTGCTCATTCTGTCGGCGTGTGATGACAACACCTCCAGCCAGACAGATCGTGCGCGAGAGACACAAACCTCCAGCGAACAGTCAGAAGTTCAAAAATACAACGCCTATGTCGAGGTTGCCAATTCGGTGCACCGACCTTACGCCGAGGATCTGGCAACATATCAGCGCTATATTCAGCCTGTACTTGACGGCAACGAAGAGAATGACGACCTCCTTTTCCCTTCATCGTCGACGATGAGCCGGGTCAAGGAGAATCTGGACAAAGCGCGGGCCATGAAACCCGACATGGCCGAACTTGACGTTTCGGCGCAGACCTATAGCGATGCGTTGGACAAGGCTATCCCTCTTGATCGCGACCTGGACAATTACATCGAGGCCAAGACCTATCTGAGCGATAAGGGCGCGCATGGACGCGAGATTCAGCCCGCCTATATCTCCGCCATGGAAACCCTCGCAAAGGCCCAGATGAATTACGCCAGAGCGATCGAGGCAAAGGACCGCGCCCGCATCAAGTTGGAATTTAACGGGACGGAAAAGGACACGCTCGCCTATTTCCGGCTCGGCATGGTCTATCATATCAAGGACAGCATCGACCAGGCCTCTAGTTTCCTGAATGGCGAGGGTTTTGGTGACAGCAAGGACGTGTTCAAGGCTGCGCTCGACGCGTTCGCCACCATGGCGTCAGGCTATGATCGCAAGGTGCGGGACCAAAACAGCACGGGTTGCCTTGCCATCATGTCCAATGCCAATGCCTATCTCTCCGTCGGCAGGCAGATCATCCACAGGACCGAAGACGGCTCGTATGAAAAGGACAAGCAGCAAGGCTCCCAGTTCCAGCTGATGCAGTCGCGGCAGCAGCAGGACGCAAGTTCCCTCCTCCAGAACTATAACAATATGATCAGCCAACTGAACATGAACCAATGCTGAGCTGAAGCTGAACCAATGCTGACCTGAACCTGAACCGCGTTATGCGGGCTGCGTCCCCAACGCAAAACCTAGAGATGCCACACATTTCGTTTGAGCGTGGAATGTGTGGCATCGAATTCAATGGTGTCGAGGCGACACGACATCTCCTTGCCTGAAGCAATGGAGCAATCAAAGCATAAATCCGTACGGTAGGCTGCGAGCGATTACAACAATGCCGCACCAGCATCGAGCAGCACTACCCCATATGACAGCCGTTCCGCCGATCTGAAGTCGCAACGAACTCGATGAGCTTATGACAAACCAGGGCCTGAACGTGGGCCATCTCGTTAACCCAACGCCGTCGTCTAACAATCCGCAGTGATGGCCGCGCTCGACCCGAAACGCCAAACGGGCGTTCTCCCAACAGCAGCCATTGAGCAGTCAAAGGACAAAGGTATCCACCAGACTTCATAGCGGTAAAGCAGCACGCTTTTTGTCTTCGCGTAAGGTCCATAATCGTCCAGTCCCCGAACCAGCTTGCTACTCCAGCCTTGATTCTCTTGAGACCTGTATCTAAGTATTTTAGGAAGTGCGGAGGAAACATGGACGAGATTTTAAGTCAGAGCGCTAGAACAGGCGTACAGGGATTGGATGATGTACTTTCCGGTGGCTTAACTCGCAGGCACGTTTTCCTCTTAGAGGGATCTCCGGGGACCGGCAAAACGACAATCGCCCTGCAGTTCCTCATCGAAGGCGCGAAACTCGGCGAGCGCTGTCTGTACATCAGCCTATCGGAGACGAACGAAGAGCTGCGTGATTGCGCAAAATCACATGGTATGGAAATCGGTAGCGAGATCGAAATCTTTGAACTCGTACCGCCAGAAAGCCTTCTCGACGCCGACCAACAGCAAAGTCTGCTCTATTCCTCGGATCTCGAGCTCGGTGAAACCACAAGAATGATTTTCGAGGCGTTTGATCGCATCAAGCCTCAGCGCGTCGTAATAGACAGTCTTTCCGAAATCCGCTTGCTGGCACAAAGTTCGCTGCGCTACCGCCGACAGATACTTGCTTTGAAACACTTCTTTTCACGTTCGGATGCCACCGTCCTGTTGCTCGACGACATGACGTCGGAAAATTTCGACAAGACTGTGCACAGCGTTGTCCATGGCGTGATCTATCTCGAACAACTGGCTCCAGATTACGGTTCTGAACGTCGTCGCCTGAGGGTGATAAAATATCGCGGACAGTCGTTCCGTGGTGGCTATCATGATTTTGTCATCAAGACCGGCGGCGTTTCGGTGTTTCCGCGGCTTCGTGCAATTGAGCACAAGACCGGTTTCGAGCGAACCACCTTATCCAGCGGTCTTCCCGAGTTCGACGATCTCCTTGGCGGAGGCATCGAGCGCGGGTCCAGCACACTGCTTATCGGGCCAGCAGGCACCGGCAAAAGCTTGTTCGCCCTGCAGTTTGTGAACGCTGCAATCCAGCGAGGGGAAAAAGCCGCGATCTTTATCTTTGATGAGGAGCTTGGCCTGCTTTATGCCCGTACCAAGACCATGGGTATCGACCTGGAAACACTGCACGCCCAAGGCCATATCCACATAGAGCAATTGGATGCCGCCGAACTGTCACCGGGTGAATTTGCGCAGCGTGTTCGTGACCGGGCTTCAACCTATGAAGCCAAGACGGTCGTAATCGACAGCATTAATGGCTATCAAGCTGCGATGCCGGAAGAGAATGCTCTCATCCTGCACATGCATGAACTTTTGCAATACCTCAACAGGCAGGGTGCAAATACTTTTTTGACGGTCGCACAGCATGGTCTGGTCGGCGACATGAAATCGCCTGTTGACGTTACCTATCTTGCAGACAGCGTCATTCTTCTAAGGTATTTCGAGGCATTGGGAAAAGTTCGGCGGGCAGTATCGGTGATCAAGAAACGCACCGGGCCACACGAAGATACTATTCGCGAATTTAAAATATCCGGTAGCGGACTAACGCTCGGCGAGCCGCTTTCGGCCTTTCAGGGAATTCTGCGTGGCGTCCCTAACTTTGTGGGGGATCAAAACCCTCTTCTTCCAATGACCGGTGAGGGTAGCGACAATTCCTAACAGCGACACAAGCGCCCTGGTTTACGCTCCTATCGGCCGTGACGCGGAGATTGCAGTTTCGCTCCTGAAAGAGGCTGGGGTGGCCGCCACCGCAGTGAGTGATATCGCGTCGTTTGTGGCGAAGTTGACTGACGACATCGCCTTCGCCGTTGTCACAGAGGAGGCTTTTCGGTCTGCCGATCTGAGAGGTTTTTCCACGTGGATCGAGGCGCAGCCGAGTTGGTCTGACCTTCCGTTCGTCATCCTCACGAACCGTGGTGGTGGACCTGAACGCAATCCGGCGGCGGCAAGATTATCTGAAGTCCTGGGCAACGTGAGCTTCATTGAACGGCCATTTCATCCAACCACCTTCATAAGTGTTGCGCGATCCGCCATGCGGGGCCGTCGCCGCCAATTCGATGCCCGAGCTAGAATAGAGGCTCTTGATGAAGGCGAAAGACGTCTTCAAACGGCCCTCAGTGCCGGCAGACTGGGTGCGTGGGAATTCGATCTTGCAACCGGCGAACTGATCACTTCGACGACCTTTCGATCAATATTCGGTCGCAATGCCACCGAGGAGTTCTCCTACACGGATCTGTTGGCCAGTATCCATCCTGAGGATGTCGACCGGATGCAGTTGGCCGTTCGAACGACCATTGAAACCGGCGCCGACTACGCGATAGAGTACCGCACGATCTGGAGTGACGGCTCTGTCCATTGGGCCGAGATCCGCGCCCAGCTCTACAGGGACCGCGAAGGTAAGGCCATAAAGCTCGTCGGCGTCTCGGCCGACATCACCACACGACTGAAAGCGGAAGAGCATCAGCGACAACTGAACGAGGTTCTTGAAGAGCGCGTTGCAGAACGGACCCGTAAACTGGAAGAGACCCACGCCAGAATGATGGCAGAGGTGAACCAGCGGGAGAGCGCCGAGCAACAGTTGCGCCAGTCACAAAAGATGGAAGCGATCGGCCAGCTGACGGGTGGCGTGGCGCATGATTTCAACAACCTGCTAATGGCCGTACTTGGCAATCTTGAACTCCTGCGAAAGTACGTTGGCGAAGATGCAAAAGCGGTCCGCCTCATTGAGGGTGCTCAACAGGGTGCAAAACGCGGCGCTTCGCTCACCCAGCGGCTTCTCGCGTTCTCGCGTCGGCAGGATCTGCGCATTGACCCGGTCGACATGCTCGCGCTGGTCACCGGAATGGAAGACCTGCTGGAACGATCCGTCGGCTCGACAATAGTGATCAAAACTGATGTGCCCGATCATCTTCCTCTGGTCTCGGCAGATGCCAACCAGATTGAACTGGCGCTCCTCAATCTCGTTGTTAACGCCCGCGACGCCATGCCGGATGGAGGCGAGATCCGCATCAGCCTGAACGGTGTTCATCAGGCCACCCCGTCCGGTGACCTTGCGGCAGGCGATTACGTCGTCCTGTCGGTGGTTGACCAAGGTTACGGTATGGATCGTGACACACTGCAAAAAGCTGTTGAGCCCTTCTTCTCGACCAAGGAGCTCGGAAAGGGCACCGGCCTTGGCCTTTCGATGATCCATGGCCTGGCGTCCCAGCTGAAAGGTGATCTCAAGCTGACAAGCGAGCTGGGCAAAGGCACTAGAGCAGAATTGTGGGTTCCGGCTGCCACATCCGAAATCACCAATAAATCCGCAGTGGTTGAGGCAACCATCGACCCAACTGTCAGCGCATCAGGACCGAAACGGATATTGCTGGTTGACGATGACGTTCTCATAGCGATGAGCTCAGCTGATATGCTGATGGATCTTGGACACGACGTCGTGGAAGCGCACTCAGGGAAAGAGGCATTGGAACAACTTGGGGATGGCAGCGGTTTCGACCTCCTCATCACGGACTATTCCATGCCTGGTATGACGGGCGCAGATTTGACTGTTGCAGTCCGCCATGTTGTCCCGAAGCTTCCGATCCTAATCGCCTCCGGTTATGCAGAACTGCCGCCCGGCGTGGAGCTTGACGTTGCAAGGCTTGGCAAGCCGTATACGCAAGAACAATTGGCGCGGGAACTCGACCGGCTGTTTGCCGACAGGATTTAGGGAAATGCGTGCCGGATCCGCTCATAGTTTAAGAAGAAAAATAAAAATACGGTTTGGCCTGCGTGGATGTTGGAGACATGACAGGTGCAGGGGTTCGCTAATTAGCAGTTGGTTCCTCCCTGCCTGCAAAACCGAGCGGAGCTTGAGTTCGCTATGACGCTTTGAGCTCCCGGCGCGGTGCCCGTCAAAGTCAGCGGCAGGCCTTCTATCTCTCGCCGCATTTTGACTTGGTATCCTGGACTGCGAATTACTCCCTGGAAATTCAAGAACGGGACATACCCCGCCTTCGTTGAGTTTGTTTCACAATGCGCACGTCACTTTGGCAATGCGCGTGTCGATGATTTTACAAAGGTCGGCTGTTCCGTTGTCTCCTCTACGCCCATACAGGGCGGGTTGCGCGCCAGGCAAGACCCCGGCCATGACAGCCGGGGTTTGGACAAGGCTTACTGGTTTAGCCCTGCCGCCAAAGATAACAGTCTCGCCTGACGCTGTGCAAAGGCGCGCGGGTCGGAGGGTTTGTCCCCGTCGAGAATGCGGGCCTGATCGAGCAGCAGCCACGCGGCATCCTCAAGAAATATCCTGTCTTCGACGCTGGCAATACGCTGAACCACTTCGTTTTGCGCATTGATTTCAAGGATCGGTTTTGACGCGGTTTGAAGTCGCCCTGCCCCTTGAAGGATTTTTTCAAGCTGTCTATCCGGGCCATGCTCAGATGCCACGAGACACACGGCACTTTCGGTCAAACGGCCAGATACCCGCACGTCGGCGAGCTCGTCAACAAGAACGCTACGGGCGAGATCGATAAAGGCAGCGACATTCGCAGGCGCTTCGTGTTTTGGAGCGCCGGTGCCATCCACGCCAGAAACTTCGTCTAGATCGGCCAGACCCTGGGTGACAGACTTGAGAGGTTTGCCCTCAAACTCGGATATGTTGCCTGGCCAGAAACTGTCAACCGGATCCGACAGCAACAGCACTTCAATTCCTTTGGCACGAAAGCCCTCCAGATGTGGCGAAGACCTCAGTTGGTCAATACTGGACCCGTTGATGTAATAGATCGATGACTGCCCATCCTTCATGTCCGCTACGTAGTCACCGATGGTACGCGTGGCGGCGTCGACGGCTGTTGTTTGGAACCGCGCCAGCTTGAGCAGTTGCTCACGACGGTCCCAGTCTTCGTAAATCCCTTCCTTTAAAATCGGTCCGAAGAGGTCCCAGAATTTGGCGAAAGTGTCGCTCTCGTTTTCAGCCAGTTTCTCCAAGGCGGCAATGACCCGGTTGGTAACCCCTTTGCGGATTGCCGACAGGACCGGACTTTCCTGGATTGTCTCGCGCGAAATATTAAGAGGCAGGTCAGACGTATCCACAATACCACGCACGAACCTGAGGTATCTTGGCAGCACTTCGGCATCGTCCGTGATAAAGACGCGCTTCACGTAGAGTTTCATTCGCCCCTTACGCTCCGGGTCGAACAGATCAAACGGCTGGGCTCCCGGGACGAACGCCAGAGTGGTATATTCGTGGCGGCCCTCGGCGTGGAAATGGACTGTTGTCAAAGGTGCATCATAGTCCCCGGAGATACCACGATAGAAATCGTCGTAATCCTGTTTGGCAATTTCGCTCCTGGAACGGGTCCAGAGCGCCACACCATCAGAGACTTGCGTCGGTTCAGCGCCATCCTTTTCAATCAGGCGTACGGGAATGGGTACATGCCCGGACTGGTCACGAATGATTTTCTCTACGGGCCACTTGCCGGTATACTTCTTCGCATCCTCCAGTAGGTGCAGGATGACTCGGGTGCCCCTTTCAGGCGCCTGATCAAGATCGACGGCAACCATGTCGTAACTGCCCTTCCCGTCGGACGACCACTTCCAGGCGGCGGCCTCGCCGGCGCGACGGGAAATGACATCGACCCTCTCGGCAACCATGAAGGAGGAATAGAAACCCACCCCAAACTGACCGATCAGTTGCGCCTTGTCCCCGGTTTTGGCGGCTTCGAGCCTTTCCATGAAGGCTTTGGTCCCCGAGCGGGCAATCGTACCGAGGGCATCGATCATTTCGTCGTGGCTCATGCCAATGCCGTTGTCCTCGACAACGACCGTAGAAGCTTGTTCATCGAGTTTAACGAGGATTTCTGGCTGCGTGCCCTCAGGATTGAGCTGCGGCTGCAATATTGATTCATAGCGAAGCTTTTCGCAGGCATCTGCGGCATTCGAAATCAGTTCGCGCAGGAAGACATCCCTGTCCGAGTAGACAGAATGGACCATCATATGCAGAAGGCGACTGACATCGGCTTCAAATGAATGTTTTTCGGGCAGAGCGTCCTGTCCTGTGGTCATTGGTAATCTCCATGTTGCAGAAAACGGCGATCAGATGGTTTTTCATGTTGTGAATTTCAAGCCATGAAATCTGTCTTTACCGAAGATATGAATTCACCTGAAACTTTGGCCGAAGCGCAAGACACCCTACTGCTGGAAGCCTCCTGTTGTCGTGCAAGACGACCTTGTTCCACCAGATCGCAACACTACCGTCGATAGCGTGTCAGTTTCCAGTTGGACCATCTCACAACGATAACCCGCACAAGTGCTGTCCAGCGATGGATCTGGGGTGTGAGGCGTCACTATGTAAGCCAGCGTACATTTGCGCCGGAAGAACAAAGGACGAGGAACTTTCCTGGCGAGGCGGTGTTGGTAGCGGCAGCAGCAATGGAGGATAATATGCCTGCCCTTTCCTGGAATACCCCGGTCGAAGTCAACATGCCCCATAGCGGAAGGCAGACCGTACACGGCCCGTTTGCGGCTTTAATTTTACTTTTGGACGAATGGCCCTCTATCAGTGGTCCAGCCTACGCCATGGCGCGCAGCAGATGTCGCGCCGCCCTTGATGGAAGAGCGACACCGGAAGAGGCTCGCGAGCTGTTTTTGACAGCTGCCGAAGAAGCCAGCGTTCTGCCAGGATCGCAACGTTACGTCGCCTGATTAGGAACACATCACAGCGCCACAGGACTTGTTAGAACCCGCCGAGCGCGTCGCTGTGTTTACTTGCCAGTAACGTGTATTGCACCGGCATTACCGAAGCTCTGCTGTACTGCCGGTATCTGGCTCGCCGCGATGTCGGCCGAAACCTCTATCTCGCCCTCATGCGGTGCGTCGAGCCGATCGACGTCGCCGCGTGAGGAATTTGTTCCATTTGTATTTTGATCGGAGGCCGACTGGATAAATATATCTGGGCGCGAAATGCCCACCTGCTGTACCAGATGCTCGACAGCCAGATCGGCCGCCTCACGTGTCCTGAACCGTGCCCGGATGGTAATGGTGTTTTCGTCTGTCACGATATTTCTCCTGTCTGAATAAAAATCAGTTTGACTAACGCTCGGGACCATCATGTGGAGAGCCGCGAGCGACTGCCGACACCGGTGAGATCGGTTTGACTGGTTCAAAGCCAGTTAATTGCAACAGCGGTAACCGGCGTCCGTCATCCATGTTGCGGTAGGCGCCTTCCCTCAGTCCAGACGCAGGGCTGAGCGCACGGGTATTGTCGCAATTACCACACCATCTATGCGTATCACCTCGAACCTTGCGCCATCGACGACCTCACCTTTCAGGATTTTCTCGGCGAGCATTTCTCTGGCGGCCTGCATGGCCTCGGCTCGGGCCCGGTCATCACTGGCAAGTTCCACACCTTCCTCATCAAGGGATAGCCCGTCGCAATCTCTGACATGGAAGAAATACCTGGGCATTATCATGCTCGCTAATCGTTCAGATTACTAAACCTGCTTAGCGGTAGTTGGTTCCGTAGCGTCGCATCGATGGCGATGCCCTTGCGCGGTCTGGGCGCAATCACATAGCCGACGATCGGCCGACTATGGAACAACATTCCCCAGTGAGTGTCGCGGCCATGCGGGTACAAAACTCGGCGTTGCTCAAATTAAGCGGGCAACGCCGTTCGCACGTTTAATGTTAAATCCACAACGGAAACACCGACCGACAGGAGGCAGATTCGCAGATCGATTATCCGGTACTGATAAATCGTCCCAGTTCCCATCCGTTTGCAACGCTGACGGCAAGATGAGACCGCTCGCAGGTAAAAGCGTCAGAGTTAGGCTTGGTCGCACCGACAGGCCCGCCACCCAGGCCTTAGCCAGAAATGGGGTTCACGACTATCAAGGGATAGAGAGAACTGCCCACACGTTCCGGACATGGGCAAAAAGTTGATACGGGCTTTCACCTCCCTGAAGCGGTAACCCGTTCACGCCGAAGTTCCGGCCCGGGCCGCTATCGTACGGTGACGTACTTTTTTATTGAGTTTGAAACCGTTCGAGCAGATGCGGGTTAAGCGAGTGGTAAATTCATTCCCTCTCAGTAAGGCAACATGTCCCCCTGCTTCGGTCCCATCATTGGCAAAGACAGTACTACATTTCAGCTATGGGCTCCATTTCATGACAGAATAGGTTTAAAGCTCGACAATCGCCACTTGTACGATATGCGCCGCGCTGATGACGGCTGGTTTACAGCTGTCGTCGAAGGTGCGGGGCCCGGCACCCTCTACCAGTTTATTTTGCCCGACGGGATCGCTGTACCCGACCCCGCTTCACGCCACCAGCCGAACGACGTTCATGGACCAAGCGAAGTCGTTGATCTTAGCGCCTATGCATGGAAGCGACAGAAGTGGACCGGTCGTCGGTGGGAAGAGATGGTTCTCTATGAGCTTCACGTTGGGACCTATACAAAAGAAGGAACGTTCAACGGGGTGATCGAACGGCTTGATCACCTCAAGCATCTTGGCGTGACCGCTCTCCAGATCATGCCCATCGCTGATTTTCCTGGCGGTTACAACTGGGGATACGACGGCGTTTTACCCTATGCCCCCGACAGCAGTTACGGACGGCCGCAGGATCTCATGGCGCTGGTTGATGCCGCCCATGAGCGAGGCATCTGTGTTTTCCTCGATGTCGTTTACAATCACTTCGGGCCTGACGGCAATTACATTCCACTTTATGCACCGTTGTTCTCGCAGCGTCACAAAACGACGTGGGGAAACGGCCTCAATTACGACGGGACCGACAGTGGAATGGTCAGGAAGTTCATCGTTGAAAATGCGTTGTACTGGATCAGAGAGTACAATGTCGACGGCCTGAGACTGGACGCGGTTCACGCGATAATCGACGACTCTCAAGAGCACCTTCTGGTGGAAATCGCAAGACGTGTTCGAGAAGCAGTGACCGATCGGCATGTGCATCTCATCGTTGAAAACGAAAACAACGACAGCGCGTTGTTGAAGCGCGACCATGACGGCCATGTTCTCCACTACACCGCCCAGTGGAACGACGACCTCCACCATGTCCTTCACGTCGCGGCCACTCATGAAACATTCGGATATTACGGGGACTACCCTGCTGGTCAAAATGGCCTTGGAAGAGCGCTCGCGGAAGGGTTTGTGTTCCAGGGAGAGATCATGCCCTATCGGGGTGAGGCGCGCGGCAAGCCAACTGCCGACCTTCCGCCCATCGCATTCGTCTCGTTCATCCAAAACCATGATCAGATCGGAAACCGCGCCTTTGGCGATCGGATGATCACCTATACCGATCCGCAGGCCCTCAAAGCCATCACGGCGATATACCTTCTTCTACCACAGATACCGATGTTATTCATGGGGGAAGAATGGGGAGCGTCCACCCCGTTTCCGTTCTTTTGCGATCTCGACGAAGACCTGAACGATATTGTACGCGAGGGCCGACGCAAGGAGCTTTCTTCTCTTCCCGGCTTCGAGGGCGAGGACATCCCAGATCCGACAGCGTTGTCGACATTTCTCTCGGGAAAACTGGATTGGGCAGCTCTTCGAGGTGGCCCTGCTGTCCAGTGGCTCGCATTTTATCAGTCCTTGCTGATGACCCGGCGACAGTGGATCGTTCCTCTTCTCGATCAGGGCATCGAGGGAGTTGGAACAACGCACCAGGACGGCACAACAGTGGTCGTTGAATGGAAGCTGGCGCGTGAAGCGAAGCTCCGTTTGATGGCAAACCTTTCACCAGCTCCCGGCGCGTTCGTCCCAAGGAGCGATAAGGCAGAGACGATTTTCTCCCTTGGTGGCGTTGCAAATGAGCAGCTGCCGCCATGGGGTATTCTATGGAGGATAGAGCATCCATGACACCAATGGTTCCAACAGCAACCTATCGCCTGCAGTTTCGCAATGGCATGACGTTCGCGCGAGCAAGCGCCCTTGTTCCGTATTTAAAGCAGATGGGTATCAGCCATCTATACGCGTCTCCCGTCTTCACGGCTGTACCAGGCTCCACCCACGGCTACGACATCACCGATCCCAACGAAATTGATCCGTCTCTGGGTGGACGCAAGGGATTTGACGGTATGGTCGACGTGCTCAAAAAGCACGATATCGGGCTGATCCTGGATATCGTTCCCAATCACATGGCTGCGTCAATGGAAAATGAGTGGTGGCGTGACGTGGTCCAATTTGGTCGGGAGAGCACATATGCGCAATTTTTCGACGTTGACTGGTCCCGGCCGATCACGCTTCCGTTTCTGTCCGATACGTTTGAAAAAGTCCTCGAAAGTGGTGACCTTACTGTCAAACTGCATCCTGAGACGGCACAGCCCTCGATAGAATATCTCGGTACGTTTTACCCTCTCAATCCTTCGTCCTATGCAGGCGACGACATCTGTATCTCTCCCGACAAGAACCGGCTGCGTCAACTGCATGAGCAACAGCCGTATCGATTGACGTCATGGCGCGATGCGTCGAGCATCCTGTCATATCGGCGATTTTTTGAGGTAACCGGCTTGATCGGAATGCGGGTTGAGGACGAAGCGGTCTTCGAGACAACCCATCGGCTGATCCTGGAGCTCGTGGAAAATAGCGCCGTAGATGGCTTGCGCGTAGATCATGTCGACGGGCTATCGGATCCGTCGGGTTATCTTGAACGACTTCGGGAAAAAACTGGGCCGGACTGCTACATCATTATTGAGAAAATTCTGGCAACGGGTGAGCAGATCCCGCAGACGTGGCCCGTGTCCGGCACGACCGGCTACGAGTTCATCGAAGCCATTTCCAATGTCTTTGTGCCTTCTGATAAAGCTGACTTGATGTCCTCATCCTGTGATGAGGTTGCAGGACATGTATCGGATGCGACCAATGAGCTCGAACTGGCTCGATTACAAATGATTGACGTCAACTTCGAGGGCGAGACAGGCACTCTTTGCGATCTCGCGCAAAACATCAGTATCCGTCAGTCTCGCGGGTTTTCGTCGGAAACGATTAAGGATGCGATAAGGGCCGTTCTTCTCCACTTTCCGGTGTACCGGACATACGGCACTGATCAGGGCTTTGCCTCTCAGGACCTCGAAATACTCGACCTCGTATTGGCCCGTGCCAGATCCATGCCAAACGCGCCGACATCGGATGCTTTGACATTCATCGAGCAGATCCTTTTGACAAAGCTTGGCACGCCCCCGGACCCGGACGTGTCTGAATTCCGCAGACGCTTCCAGCAGCTGACCGGCCCCCTGATGGCCAAGGCGGTTGAAGACACATTGTTTTACCGGCGCAATGCCATTCTTGCCCTCAATGAGGTGGGCGGCGAGCCGCTAGCGAGACCCTACTCGCTACACCGCTTTCATGCCGACATGCAAAAGCGCCTTGTGCGACAACCGGATGGCCTTTCTGGTACATCAACCCATGACACGAAACGCGGCGAGGATGCCCGAGCCAGGCTATACTCCCTTCTTGAGGCACCCGAGACCTGGAAAAGCGCCGTTCAAAGATGGCAGGTGATCAATCAGGAGCATGTCTGGTTCCTGCCAGACGGGCCTGCCCCTGAACCGGCCGTAGAATGGATGTTGTATCAGGCACTCGCCGGTGCATGGCCAGCGGATTTGCAGCCAGAGGATGAAGTTGGGCTTCAAGCTCTTCACGAGCGGTTTTCCGGTTATGTGGAAAAGGCCCTGAGAGAAGCAAAGTTACGGACGAATTGGGGCCAGGTAAACAAGCCCTACGAGGACGCTGTCTTGTCCTATGTGAAAAATCTGCTGTCCGTCGACAACCAGCCGTTTTTGGGGGATTTCGTGGCAACAGTTACACCCTTTGTCCGGGCGGGTCTCGTCAATTCATCGACGCAGGTCGCGATCAAGCTGACCGCGCCTGGAATTCCCGACATCTATCAGGGATGCGAAAGTCTCGACTTCAGCCTGGTTGATCCGGATAACCGACGTCAGCCCGACTTTGAAGCGCTCCAGCACGCGCTATTGTCCGGTCAGCGCATTGATGTCAGTGACGACCAGAACTGGAACAGCGGCCTGGTCAAGCAGTTTGTGACCCGCACCTTACTCGCACTAAGAAAGCGTGCGCCCGGACTTTTCAGAGCCGGGCAATATATCCCGCTGCAGATAACCGGTGAGAATCGGGACGACTATGTCGCCTTTGCTCGCGCGGACAACACCAACATAATCATTATCATAGCGCCCCGGCTGGTGCTTGAAAAAGTCGGCCGCGGACCGTTCGCGAACTCATTCTGTAAAAAAGGCACCTGCACCGTCAGATTGCCGGAAAAACTGTCAAACAGGCATTATCGAAATATCTGGAGCGGCAACCCGGTCGAAGTCGATCAGCGTCTCGACATCGTGTGTATCGATGGCATGCCTTTGATTGCTCTTTGGGCGGGAAGCGACTTGCCTCAGCAGGCCAATAAGATTGGCGAACGAGGGTGAAGCCTGCTTAATTCGTTTCTCCATTCGGATTGACAGCCATCACCGCCAGACGCCGCCCGCGCCAAATGCCGCCTTATGGGCCATCTATGGGGTCCAGGGCGGTCTTATCAGCAATTTGCCCGCATCAAGCGGCTCTGTTGAACCGCTCTGCGGAATGCAGGAGGCGGCGAACGATCCGGCGGGCTTTTTCAAAAACTAAAGCGGAACAGGCCTGATCTCGATAGAGCCCGCGAGCTCAATACGCAGCCACCAGCCAGACTGATGTCGAATTAGCAGGCTCAACCGTTGTCGGTCAGCTTTCACTGAAGGTTTCCCGCTTATGCCACGGTCGTGCGCTCTCGCCATCGTCGCAGCCAGCATTAACCCAGCTTAACCCGGGAGGATTCACCGTCTTCCAGAAACAAAGCCCAGCGGCCTCATCCTCTTCACGCTTTGGTATCGGTCAGGGCAGCACTTTGCTAGAGCTTTCCGGTGGACAGGTCTCGCCCTGAAATGTCGGCCGGAACTCTGACCTCCTGCACTTCATCCTTTAACGGCAACGATACGTTGTCTGGGACAGACACGACCGGTTGGTCGCTCGGCGGGGTACGTGCGGACCTGCCAGTTTTCGGAACTGCGCGGTCTTTAGCAGTCTTTTCTGGCGTGTCCTTGTCGGATCTTTCCGCTATGAACTTTTCTGCCAGGAGCTCGCTTGGATAGACACCTTTGATCAAGCCGCCCTGCATGACAGCCCATCCGTTTTCGTGCGGTCTGATACTATAGCCGACATTGCTCATGACCACGCTCCTCCCTTTTAAGCATCCCTAACCTTGAATACTGGAAACGGTTCCATCGAACGGCCCATTTGCAAGGGTCCGTTCAGGATGACGGAGGGGATGAACCGTTAAACAGTGGCTCTGCACACTACAAAAAGTGATGCAGTGGATTGTCTCTGCGGAACACTCTGAGCTTGTCGCAGTTAGGACTTTTTTGGAGGAATGGCGTGATGATGGTTATCGACACCACTTTTAAACCGGTCTGGCCGGTTCCAGTTCGTATTAAAACAGCAACGGGTTCCAGCGCGCAAGTGAGAGGACCGGAAGATGCGCTACAGTGTTTGGCCCACAGTTGGCCTGCCAAACAGGGAACCGAGTTTGAGTCAGCGTGGCTGAGTTGCATGAGGATGTTGAAAAGACAGGCACGTTGCGATGACGCACGCGAAGCGTTTGTCACCGCCGCGCTCAAAGCAAACGTACTCGTGCTGTGATAGCACCGGACGTAGCTTACGCCGAACCGAAGCTGAGCAATGGTTGTAATTTATTTTGAGATTTCGCCTGGCCTGCTGACTGTCAAGGGCAGTGGAGCACTCCAACATCGAACTAACCACGTCGACGCGAGACCAGCGCCGACATTGGATACACGACGCAACTGCCTTTGTGTAAGGCGAAACGAAAATCGCCGCACAGACCAGACGCGCAAGCCGTGCAAACACGTGTCACCAATCCACATGGTCAACGATCCCGGCCCAAACGGATCCCGGCCCGTGTCGTTCCATCTTGTCTCAATGGACTGCATTCCGGTCGTTGAAATCCGCATCCTGGCCATCAGCCGACGAAACGCTTGGACTTTTCATGCGCACAATGAAACAGGTTTTGAAAATGGGGCACGCCCGGCTGCTTATCAACCGGGCACCCGTCTGGTAACACGGCTTTAAATTTCAGCCCGCACGACCGGCTGGACTGCCTCCTTGCTGACCAGCGAGTCTTTTAGCTTTCGGCCACCCGTTACCCCTTTGGACACGTTTTTCGACTTCGCGCGCATCAGTTTCACGTCAGCACCATCAACCGATGCGCGGGTTCTGGCACGGCGCTCGTATTCCGCCGCGGCCTGTTCCCAGTGCTGGACATCCTTGCCGTGTGCTTGCCCATCTAGTTCCCAAAGAGCATAGGCTCGGGCGCTAATCCAGTCATTTTTGGCGTCAGTCATTGTGTTCAACCTATTCGGATAAAGAGAAAACCGGTGATGCGATTTGGACTGCTGTTTCAGAACAGCGTACCTAACCACCCGTCCCGGAAAATGTTCCCGGTCCCGACGCATTATTTTCGATATTCGTTAGCGATAGCGTGATTTGTGAACTGAGACGTATAAACCCGCATACAGAAGATCCTTTTCCGTCCTCGGGGTCTTGCTGTTGCCCTTGGATCTTTCAGGGTTGGTAAAGTCCCGCATACTGGGGCAAGCAACTGAATATCCCATCAAAACAGGCCGTTTTGACATGATATACGATTGCTGAAACCGCGTCTTGCCATGGCCGACTTGCGGAAAACGCGACAAGAGTCCCCTTTTGCGGCCTACGGGAGAGCCTGTTTTCGTGGGCACAGACAGAGCTCGTTAAAACCAGCCATGACATCAGTCAGCCACACTTAAAATTCATTTTAGTCGAGCAGCTATCGTCACCGGTATTAATTTAGATATTTCTAATATTCTGGCGAACGATACGCGAACTAGGCACGAACATGCCGTAACAGGTTGCTGATGTACCTGTTTCGGCATACCGCCTTTTTACCAGATGATAGGCTAGTGATTTATCACTTTCGACTAAACTCAGATGATCGCGCGTACTGTCCCAGCGAGCGGAACACTTAAAGCCAGTTTTACGGCTAGGAATTTGTGCTGCGACGCGAGTATTTCCAACGCGGTCAGCGACGTCACCAACTCACAAAGTTCCGGTTCAACCACCAAAACGGCAGCTTCCGATGGCCTGAACCAGGCTTTCCTGCGTTGACCGGTTTCATGACATTGCACCGACCCTTTCGTTATGCCCCACAGCGGTACAACCCAAGCCCGTGCCTTGATAACGCGACCTTCCATTTTAACGCATCGACAATTTCCGATATCTCCATTGTACGAAGGGCATTTTGATAAATGATCATCCGTGCCAATGATGCAACATCTTCAGAAATGAGAGCCATGACATGAGATGGCTGCTTATGAAGCTCACTCGGGGTGTCGCGCCGCCAAATGGATCCCAGCGAGAGTACACCGCACTGAACCACCGGCCATTTCAATGGTCGGGATATCGAGCGCAACGATGGGTGTCCGTTCTTCGATTGCCTGGCGCTGGATGGGATCGAGAGACGCCAAAGCCGTTGTCGACATGGCGAGAATCCGTCCCGATTTGCTCTGGAGCTCAAGAGCGTTGCCCGCAAATTTACCGATCTGGTCGTGTCGCAGTTCAATGATATGTCGGCCTGAGCGTTGCAGGCGCGCTGCTATTTCGTTGCATCGCTCGACGTCAGGAATAAGGTCCGTGCCAATCATGGCGATATCCGTGCCGATGCACATCAAAACGTTGGTATGATAGACAGGAACCCCATTGGCATCGAAGGCATCAAACACCATGGGCTCAAAGCCGAACTTCGTTGCAAAGCGTTCAAGGATGACGGGATCCGTGCGGTCTGACCTTACGGCATAGGCAACACGGTCGATATGATCGAGCACCATGGCGCCGGTGCCTTCGAGAAACAGTCCGTCCTGCTCAAGCCCTGAATAATCAATGACTTCCTGGACGCGGTAGGTGGATTTGAGCATCTCGATGATATCGAACCGGCGCTCCAGCCGACGGTTGTTTGCTTTCATCGGATAGATGGCAATATGCCCGCCGGCATGGGTGGAAAACCAGTTGTTGGGAAACACCGAATCTGGTGTCTCTGTCCCCTCGTCCTCAAACAGGTGAACCGTGACGCCGTGGCTGCGCAACGTCTGGGCGGCCATGGTGATTTCCTGCCAGGCTTTCTGGGCAAGGTGCTTTGTATCGGTGCATTGCGCCTGGAAGCTGTTGTCCTTTGCCGTCTGAGCGTTGACGGTAAAATGACGTGGTCGAACCATGACGACGGCTGCCGGTGCCTGTGGAGAATGAAACATCGCGTCACGCCTTCTCAGCGGTGGGATTGAATGGGTGTTGCCCATTGTCTGAGACAGAGGACAGTCCAGCCAGTTTGCAGATTGTCGTCGCGGTCTCATAGGACTTCACGAAGGCACTGATCGGCAGAAACTCGAAGCGGGAATGAAAATTGTGGGCGCCGGTGAAGAAGTTCGGTGTCGGAATGCCGCGTGCCGATAATGCGGCCCCATCGGTGCCGCCGCGCATGGGAATGACGTTGGGTTCAATTCCGACATGTTCGAAAGCTTGAAACAGCAGGGTGGCGGCGCGCGGGTCGCTGGCCAGATGATCCCCGATGTTGGCATAGGTGTCGGTGATGATGGTCTGGATGGTACCCGTGGGGTAATCGGCCTCGATCAGTTCGACAACCTCCGTGATACGGGCCTTGCGCTCTTCAAAGCGTTCCCGGTCGAAATCTCGGATCATCACCTTGAGGCGCGCTTTGCTGTCATTGGCATCGAGGTCCTTGAACCAGAAGTAGCCCTGCCTGCCCTCGGTATGTTCTGGCGTGTCGGCCGGATCGAAATGCGACACGAAATCCATAGCCATCAGCAGCGGATTGACGAGAACACCCTTGGCGGACATCGGATGGGCAGTGACCCCGGTAAAGATGATCTCGGCCGTTGCAGCATTGAAGTTCTCGATGACAACTTCGCCCTGCTCACAGCAATCAATGGTATAGGCGAAGTCGCAAGGGAAGCGGTTGAGGTCGAGTGCCTTGGCACCCCGCAGTCCGATTTCCTCATCGGGAACGAAGGCAATGGCGATATCGCCAAGTGTCTGTTCAGTATCCAGGCGTGCCAGCAAGGTCATGATGGTGGCAATGGCCGCCTTGTTGTCGGCGCCGAGCACACTGGTACCGTCGCTGAAAATGATGTCCTCGCCCGCCCAGCGTTTGATCTCCGGGTGATCACTGACCCTCAACCAGATATCCTGCTCGGGGTTGAGGCAGAGATCGAGACCTTCGAAGCGTTTGATCTGCGGGTGGATGTCGGGAGACAGGCCGACATCGACTGTATCGAGATGGGCGATAAAGCCGATGCAGGGCGCGTCAGGATTGTTGCCACGCCTGACTGCCGTGACGATTGCACTGTTATCAACCACCACATCGCAAAGGCCAAGTTGACGCAGTTCGTCGGCCAGTAGCCGGGCGAGGTCAAGTTGTTCCGGCGTTGATGGCAGGGTGGCTGCCGCCGCATCACTCTGGCTCTCGATGCCGACATAGCGAAAGAACCGCTCAACGAGTTCGTCACGAATGTCCGTTGCAGCCTGTGTTTCTGGTGTCATGTTATCATCCGCATTCTGAGGCATTGCTGTTGACTGTCTACCGCTCAATATCTGCTTGAGGCTGTAGGCCAGGTGCACTTTTTGAGCATCCGCCAATGACGAGAAGGGGCGAAGCGCTGTCGACAATGGCCTTTGATCCCTTTCCCCGCTTCAGTCGTCCGCTGGTTTGCACCATCATGATGTGCGCTGCCTGGTATACCCGGCGTTGATATGCTCTTTTGCGGCGACCACGTCGATATCCCTGGTGTCCAACCGTAGAGAACCTATACCGTCTGACACATCAATCTCTGTTCCCAGCCGGTGCGACTGCTCCTGAAACCTTGTGAGAATACGTGTCGCCCGTTCCCCGGTGGCCAGATAGGGCGCACGGCGCAACGACAGATCCGGGTCCGACATGGTGTCTTCTCCACCAATCACCACCGGATGAAACACGATATCCGTGAGTGTATTGTCATGATCGAAAGCGCAGGACGCAATCACGCTCTCCCACACCTCCGGCGCCTGCCAGTTTGCTGTTGCCGGTACGTGGAAGATGAAGTTGCCCAAGCTGTAGAAGATCGGACGGCCGCGATAAATCTCCAGCGGCTGCAGAACCGGTGCACCATGGCTGAGGAACATCGCGGCACCAGCGTCGATGCATTGACGGGCAACGGATGCCACCCAGTCCGGCACCTGGTACCAGTTGGACGCCCAATGATGATGATGCAGATAGGCAACCACAAGTGCCCCGTCTTCGGCAGCAGCGGTGATGGCCTGCAGGTTTCGTTCGAAATCGGCGATATCGATGCGGACGTTGCGGCCAAAACGACCGGCTCGTTTGAATATTGTCCGGCCGATTGCCAGTTCATCGTGAGGGTCGACGTAAGGCGGGTCATTGGGCTGGCTGTCATTGGCAAGATCCGTCGATGTATAACCGACCCTGTCGCGAATTGCCCTCAGCTGAGCAAAGGCAGTATCATCGACCTCAAGAAGCTGGGTGAGTTTAAGGCGATTGATGCCGGGACGGTCTGGCCGCAACAGTCCGCCATCGGCTGCATACATGATATCCGGTCCAGGCCCGCCATCCATGGCAACCATGGCAACTCGCCGGTTGCCGACGATCCCCTGCCCGGCCCGCGCCGCCTCGGCGTGATTGCGACCGGCGCCTGCATGCAGGAAACCGCGCCGGTCTGCTTCTTGCAGTGTCGACAGCACACCGGACGGTCCAAGATCAAAGGCATGATTGTTGGACAGTGCCAGCGCACCGATGCCGAGATCATTTAGGGCATCGAGCACCGCCGGTTCACTGCACCCGAAATATGACCCTTTGAGCGGCCAGCCACCATGGCTGCCGAGGATGGTGCTTTCGAAGTTGGTGAATGACAGATCGGCCTGCCGCAGGAGTTGTTTGACGGCCTCGAAGCCGGGGCTCTTGATATCACGGATATCGTGTTTGATGAGGGACTGGCCGGTGACAGCCACTGTAAATCGATTGGTCATGGGTTATTACCTGTTGTTGCCAACGAGATGGCATTGGATTGGCTGTGACTATGCCCGAAGATTGACGGGCATCGAGCGACGAGGAGCGCAACGACTGGCGCCGGAAAGACGATGGCAAGCAACGGCGTAAGCCGCCCGCTCTTGACCCGTTACCAATTCCCTTTACCGGTTCCTTGCCCCACTCCCCGGCGTCCCGGGCCTCGGAGTGCAGAGTTGCCGAGCAGGCATGTCGCTCAAGGTTTGTCGTTCAACGCGAAAACCGCCTTGGCCGGGCGTCGATCAAGCTGCGGGTGTAGGGGTTCTGTGAGCTGGAAAACACCGCGTCACAGCTTCCCCTGTCTTCGATCCTGCCGTCTTTAAAAATCATCACCGACTGGCAAAGCTGTTGCACGACGGCCAGATCATGGGAGATGAACAGCATCGAAAGATCACGGGCTTTGACGGTGTCGCGCAAAAGCGTGATGATCTGCGCCTGAACAGAGACGTCGAGTGCCGAGGTCGGCTCGTCGGCGATGATGATACGCGGTTGGGCCAAGAGCGCTCTTGCAATACACACGCGCTGCTTCTGTCCGCCTGAAAGCTGATGCGGAAAACGGCTGAGCAACGAGACGGATAGTCCCAGCCGTTCCATCATCGCTTCGATCTCGTGATGCGCATCCCGGTTTCTGAGACCTGCCCCGAAGCGGATGGCTTCGCGCAAAGTCTCTGCAATGCGCCTGCGTGGATTGAGCGAGACCGCCGGGTCCTGAAAAATCATCTGCACCTGACCGATGAGGCCACTGCGATGGCCAGGCCTGGTTACATCATAGCGTTGCCCGTCCAGCGTGAGTGTGCCTGATGAAGCCGTCTCAAGACCGGCCAGAATACGGCCGATCGTTGACTTGCCACTACCGCTTTCGCCAACAATGCCGGTGATCTCGCCGCGTGGCAGAACGAAGGAGATGTCATCAAGGGCGGGCCGGGAACCGTCCCTGCCCCGTCCGTCAAATGCCAACACGTTGGTGGGCGCAAAGGTTTTGGTGATGCCGGAGACCAGAACAATCGGGTCTCTCATTGCACTGTCGTTTTTACCGATGTCGCTTTGCTCTCTGGCGATTTGATTGCGCAATGGCGGGTCATTGGGTGTCAGGTGCAGGCGTGGCACTGCCGCCAGCAGCTCGCGCGTATAGTCTTCTCTTGGATTGTCGAGGACCCTGTCGGTTCTGTCGAACTCGACCACCTTGCCGTTGCGCATGACCAGCACATGGTCAGTGACCTCGGACACCACACCCATATCGTGGGTGACGAGGATGACCGATACACCGGTCTGTTCGACGATGCTGCGCAGAAGATGCAGGATCTGCTTTTGGACCGTGGCATCGAGTGCAGAGGTCGGTTCATCGGCGATGATGATATCGGGTGAGCCAGCCAGCGCCATGGCGATCACCGCACGCTGTCTTTGTCCGCCCGAGAACTGATGCGGGAAATGCCGGTAACGACGATCAGGTTCGGGGATGCCAACCTGTTCCAGCAGGTCCAGCGACCGCTCATGTGCCTGTCGCGCAGACATCTGCGGATTATGGGCAATCACCGTCTCGAGCAGTTGCGCCCCGACCGACATCAGCGGATCCAGTGAGGCGGTATGATCCTGGAACACCGCCGAGATTTTCTGGCGCCTGCTGGCGTGATGTGAAGTCTCGATGGCATCGATCGCCGACCCGTCAAGCATGATGGTTCCGGAGACCTGCTGCATGCCCGGGGCCATCAGGCCGAGAACGGCATTGCCAATGGAGGATTTGCCAGCCCCGGATTCTCCAATAATGCCCAGGATCTCCCCTCGCCCAAGGGTAAAGCTGACCTCGCTGAGGATGGTGTGTGTTCCACCCGGCGATCGGTGGCGCAGACCAAGGTTTTTGACCTCGAGCAGCGGTGCTGATTGCGTTGTTCGTGCATGCGTTGCAGGCATATGATTGGACAGGGCTGGTGTCATCGCAGATTACTCCCGGGATCAAGGCGAAGACGGACGTGTTCACCGGTAAAATTGATGGTGGCGATCAGGCAAAACAGTGCAAGTCCCGGAAACAGGCTGATCCAGTACTGGCCAGTCAGAAGATACTGGAAGCCGTTGGCAACTGCCGAACCAAGCGACGGTTTGTCCAGCGGCACACCCAGACCGAGGAATGACAGCGTGGCTTCAAGGGCCACGGCATGCCCGACTTCAATGGGGATGAGGCTGATGGCCGGTGCAATGCTGTTGGGCAAAAGGTGGCGGAAGATCACCCGGCGGGTTGGCAGCCGCATCAGCCGGGCGGCGTCCATATAGGGCTTTTGTGTCTCGCTGAGTGCCACACCGCGCACCAGCCGTGCATAGGCGGCCCATTGGGCAATCACCAGCGCAAGGATGATACGGTCAACACCCGGTCCGAGCGCCACGATGGCAATCAGTGCCACCAGAATGGTCGGCAGGCTGAGCTGCAGGTCAACAATGCGCATGATGACGACATCGATCCACCCCTTGAAGTACGCAGCTGTCACACCGGCCGTCAGCCCGATGATGGCGGCAAGGGCCGCACTGGTGAACGACACGACCAGGCTGATCTGCAGCGGGTCATAGGGGTTTTGCGGCGAGATCAGTGGTGCGGCAATGGCCGCCACGATAAACAGGCCAAGCAGCACAGTGGATAGGTGCAGATAGGCTGACAGCCAGGTTGGCAACAGCGGGCCATGCCCTGAGGTGCTGCGCATGCCAAGTGCCCGCAGAAGAAGCGGTTTCATATCATCCTCCCTTATGATGATGTTCGCACGCGTGGATCGATCACGACGTAGTAGAGATCGACCAGTGCGTTGAGCAGGACGAAGGCGACGGCGGTAAAGGTCAGTGTTGCCATCACCACCGGCCGGTCGAGCAGCTGGATGGAATCGATCAGCAGCTTGCCGATGCCCGGCCATGCGAAGATGGTTTCGACGACAACCGCAAATGCCAGCATGCCGCCGAACTGAAGCCCGATGATCGTCACCAGTGGCACGCTGATATTGGGCAGCGTATGGGCAAACAGGATACGGCGTGGTGACAGACCACGGGCACGACTGAAGCGCGTGAACTCCTGTCTTTCGATCTCGATCGTGCCTGATCGTGTCAGGCGGGCAATCAGTGCAATATTGGGAATGGCCAGCGCCAGCATTGGCAGCACCATGTGCCTGAGGCCTTCACCGGTAAACAGGCTCCAGTCAGTTCCCATCACGGTGGTGGTTGGTCCCCTGCCCCCCGACGGAAACCATCCCGTCAGGATGGCACCGGTCAGGATCAGCATCATGCTGAGCCAGAAGGAGGGAATGCTGAGGGCAAAGACGCTGCCACGCAGCACGATCCGGTCGAGAGTTGAGCCTTTGCGACGTCCGGCAACGAGGCCAAGCCCCACCCCGGCGGTTGCTGCAACCAGCATGGCAAGCGAAGCAAGCTCGAGCGTGGCTGGCAGTTTGCTCATCACCAGATCAAACGCCGGCTGGTGGTAGATGTAGGAGGTGCCGAACTGACCGCTCAGCACATTTTTGAGGAACAGCCCGTATTGCTGCCAGATCGGCAGATCAAGACCAAGCGCGATCGTGGCACGCCTGATGTCCTCAGGCGTGGCGGTTTCGATATTGACGACGTTGAACACCGGATTGCCGACGCTGTGAATGCCGATGAAGCCGATCAGCGACATGGCCAGCAGCAACAGCAGAGCCTGGGTCAGTCGTCCCGAGACGGCAGAGAAAATGGCCATCCGCTTACTCCGTCGCTGCCTTGGTCTGCATCGCTGTGGTCCAGCCGCGCGGATGCATCACATAGGAGCCAACCTTGGGACCAAAGCCGACAATGTGGTGGAAGTGGTAGAGCGGGATGATCGGCTGGTCCTGCATGACAAGCTCGGTCGCGTCTGCCAGTGCCTGATTGCGAGCCTCACCCGCTTCAATGCCTTGCGCCTTGGTGAGCAGCGCATCAAACTCGGGATTGCTGTAGCGGCCGAAGTTCAGCGCACCGGTACCGCGCTCCTTGTCCTGTGTCGCGACCAGCGCATGCAGGATGATGTCGACCGCCTCCCCTGAGGTGCCGCCATACCAGACGGCATAGTCACCGGCAGCACGTTTGGTGTTGAACACCGAGAATGGTGACGCTTGTGGCCGGACCGAAACGCCAATACGTGCCCAGCTCTGTGCCACCGCCTGCAGACTGTCGCCATCACCGGGATAACGCCCGGCAGGACCGGCAAGAATGACATTGAAACCATCGGGATAACCGGCCTTGGTCAGAAGCTCCTTTGCGGCATCATAATCCGGTGCTTCCGCCTTCAGCTTTGCCGAGGTGCCGGGCAGCCCCTCCGGAAACACCTGCGAGGCGGCCGTGCCATGCCCCGACAGGATTTTTTCCACGATCACGTCGCGATCGGTTGCCATGGCAAGAGCGCGTCTGACCTGTACATCCCGGAACGGGTTTTTAATGGCCGCCCCTGCCTTGTCGGTAACGCCTGCAACCGCTTCTTTCTCGACATCGAATTGCAGGAAGTTGATCCGGGCCGCACTGATACTGGCGACATCGGCGCCGCGCTGTTTGAGCGAACCGACATCGCGGGCCGGAATAGCATCGGCAATATCGACATCACCGGTCGACAGGGCTGCCACACGGGCAGCCGGGCTTTCCATCACCCGGAAGCTCACCGACGGCCATACAGGGCGATCACCCCAGTAGCCGTCATAACGTGTCAGTTGCAGGGTCTCGCCGGAACTCCAGCGTTCGAACCTGTAAGGCCCGGTCCCGTTGGAGGCACGACCAGAGTTGAGCTCTTCCGTGGTCTGAAAACCCTCGTCCGGCTTGTGCATGATAAACACAGACGACATCAACAATGGCAGGTTGGGTATCGGGCCATTCGTCTCGATGACCACAGTCAGCGGGTCAGTTGCCGTGACTGTCTTGATGCCGGTGACATAGGAGCGGTAACCGCCGCTCGGCGATTGCAGAAAATCCCTGATCCGCTCGATGGAATAAACGACATCATCGGCGGTAAACTCCGATCCATCCTGGAACGTCACACCGTCCCGCAGTTTGAACTGCCACTGCGTCTCCGACACCATAGACCACGACACGGCAAGGCCGGGTTTAAGGGCAAGCTGCTCATCCTGGTACACCAGCCGCTCATAGATATGCGACAGCAGCGAGGTGTTCTCGTTGAGGTTCGCGTAATGCGGATCAAGCGTCATCAGCTTGTAGGACGTGGCGATCCGCAACTCTGCCTGTGCACCGGTTTGGGCAAAGGCAACAGGACTGCTGAACACCGCCACTGAGAGAAGGGCCGCAGTAATGGCGACGGGTCGGAATACATATGCAAAGTTCATGAGATAGTTCCCTCTTTGTTATTGGAATAAAGGCGACCGCACTCCGCGCTGTGGCTGGCCACAACGAGAGGTTTGCGGTTGCTATCCTGAAATTCTGGGGCCACAAAAGCCGAACGCGGGTCACATCCCTGTCCGGCTCAGGAAATGACGAGCACCGCTCTTGCCAGGTTACGCAGCTGCGCTAACTGGCCGGACAGGTCCGTTTTATTGGAAAAATCGACGACGGAAGACGCGACCATGCGTTGCACCCTGCCCGCCAGGCAGTTGCAAAAAGTTGCACAAATGTGCTTGATATGAAATCAGGTATCGCGATTGCAGACAAAGTTCTGCTATTGTCGGAATCAGCCATGATCCGAGCTCCCAAACAGCTTGATTGTGGTCAGGTTGTGCGTGGTGTTACCGCACCGTGCACAACCGAATGAACATCAATTTGCCACGTGAACATAAAATGTTCAACCCAAAACTGTAGTTCTGCATGAATAAAATTACCGGAGCTCAGATTCGAGCTGCAAGAGCACTTAAGCGATGGACGCTACAAGACCTAGCAGAACGAGCATCTGTGGGCCTGTCAACCATTAGACGTGCAGAGGCTGAAGACGGCGTTCCATCAATCATGGCGGCCAACCTCAAAGTGATCCGGATGGCATTTGAAGACTCAGGCATCGAGTTCATCGACGCAAATGGCGGTGGCGTGGGCGTACGTTTCAGAAACTCGACTTGAGAGATGATGGATTAGTATCTTTTTGAGCGATCTCAACTCCGCACAGCGGGCGGACCCAAATATTCCGCCAGTCCTCCCATACGTAACCAGAAACTCTGAATTTTGGGCGGATATCTAGTTGTTTCGTCGCCAATTGTTACACAAACGTGCTACACGCTCGGCATTGGAGAATGATGAAAAGGCTTTCTGAGTAAATCCAGCGTCTAAGCGGTTTAAGTGTCGACAAATTGATGCGAAATGCCTCAACTGTTTTCGCGGAAAACTTACTTGGATGCGAGTTTGATAGGCACAGCACCAGGGGCAGCTATTTTCAACCCTCGTCATTCATGATTTTTTTCATCTTACCCCAAGTCTCTTCTGGAAATAGTTTCATAAATTTCAGAAGCTTTTCGTCCCCACTCTGAATAATAGCCTTCCTTACCGACGAAGCAAGTTGTTCCCCTTCCTGAACATCAGCCTCGTCTACATCCATTCCTCGAACGATTGCGCCCGTCCGCAGCGCCTCATCTAAGGTCAACGTGAAATGGGTTCCGAAACCTGCGCCACAATGCTGACAGGTTTTTGCAGCCATAGTATTAAGCCCGCCACACGAGCCGCAGGGCTTAAATCGCGGCGGAATTTGCGGAAATTCATGGCCGCAAGCCTCGCATTCTTTTGCATTTATCGACGCTTCTGTTGCGCAGATTGGGCACTTCTTTGTCTTGGCGGGACCATTATCTACGCGAGTAGTTGGCGACATTTCGTCTTCTACCCGGCGCGCATAGGCTTCCAGTATGTCAAAAGACGGCATGATAACATACGCGCGAGTATCATCGTTAGGACCGGAGGTTCGAACAACTCGACCAATGCCTTGTCTAAAAGCAAGCTCTGTTAATGCATTAGGGAGATAGACGAGTACTCGAAGCCGTGCGATGTCAACTCCCTCGGAAATCATTGCTACCGATACCAGCCATCTCCTGTCTGTGTGACGGAAGCTCTCTATTTTTGCTTCCACATTAGTCGTTTGACTGTGGACCACTACTGGTGCTTCACCTTCCATCAACTCAATGAGCTTCGCTATGTACTCAGCCACCTCGATACTTGGTGCAATGACCAGACCACCGCCATTAGGCATGCGGTACCTGAGATCAGTTAGCTTTGAGATCGCCCATCCAATCATCGTTGCTTGGTAGCCGTCGAGTTTTGGTGTTTTCCCGTCAACCTCGTATTGGGGGGTGCACGCTAATCGGTAAAAATTGAGAGCGCGCTGCAATCCAGGTATACGTTTAAGGGTGGGCGTTAGGTCCGCAGGGCTCTCACCGGAGACAGATACCACTTCCCCGTCTTCCAAGTCGACGGTGAAACGGCCCTCGTGTCGGTGAAAAGTTGCGGGCCTGCAATACTCCAGTTCGACTGCCTCACCGTAACTAAGCGTATATGATCCCTCCTCCGGATGGTCGATATGTCCCTCATCATCGTAGGCCATCCATACCGACTGCTTACGATCAGAACGAATTGGAGTACCGGTAAGGATCAAGACAAACTTCGCATCTACAAAAGCGTTCTCGGCTCCATCTCCCCATGCCGCCCTAACGGCAGCATGGTGATGCTCATCACAAATCACAAGAACGTTGTCTTTTCGACACACGGCTTGAAATGCGCCTAGTAGACCCTGGACGGCTGCCCATGTGGCGCACACATCGATATCGATTTTATCATGGGAGCCCACTAAGCGCCCCATGAAGCGGCCGGTGACCCGTTTAAAGTCTTCCGCCCATTGCTTGACGACTTCAACGCGAGGTGCAATCACGATGACGCGATCCACTTCTCCAATATCGATCAAGTTTTTTGCAATGGTGCAGGCGGCGATAGTTTTGCCCGCGCCGGGAGCCGCGTTGATAAGGAAGTGTTTGTCCGACTTTGTTTCCACAAGCCATTTCAACGCTTTTGTGTTCGCTTCAACCTGCCAAGGTCTCAATTGCATAGTGGAAGTCCCTTTTCGGAGATTGCGGGGGTGGCATAGAGCAATGAAAGCTAAAGATGAGTTCCCCAACGGCTACACCTGCCCCCGCTCACCGGGGAAAGGATGAATTTCTTCCTGATTGAGAAAAGCCGTTTCACTTTGAGAGCCAGTATTCCGTGAGCATGATCTCTCTTATCGGCAAATTTGGTGGAGGCTTAAGGACGGCGTGCTTATTGATGCGAACCATCGCCGCTGCGTAGGGAACCTTTCGTGTGTGAACAACGAACCCTTGTGCCCTCAACTCGTAAACAAGCTCAGGAAGGTTCGAAAGTCCAAACAAGACGAGCGCATCAAGCCGTGTCAGGGGTTCACCGGAAAACAGGTGCTCTCGAGCAGCTAGAGCTGCCCCATTAGTGTAGGATGTCGCCATTCTGGTCCAAAAAACTTTTCTACTTTTGAGCGCAAGAGGGTAATGTCATCAATTGATGAATCCCCGTAAGATGAAATCGACTTCTGCTCGAACGCGAGCACCTTCCATCCTCCATCTCTCATGGCAACATCTACAGCGGAGTGTAGAAAGCCGTGCCATTCCTTTTCCGGAGCCTCCGGCTCCAGGATGCTGACCGGATCAGTGTAGGCTCGAACAATATGCTGGGCGAGCTTCAGCAAATCAATGGCGGAGGCCTCTGTCCCGGCACTACCGGCACGAAGTTCTGCATAGATTGCCTTAACTAAGTCACGCTTAAGCATAACGCCCTCCGGTTGCTAATCTGCCCGTATTCGCGTGCACTCGTCAATCAAGAAATGCTTATCTAGTTAAGTGTCGTCGGAATTCGACGAAGCCCATGGCTGTCGAGCAGCACAAGCGTAAAATTGTGCCTCATTTACTTTTGCCCTAGCGAGACATCTCCCATCCATTTCACTGTTGTCTCAATAGAGGTAGCTCTGGCTTTTGTGCGACGTGTTGTATTATCTTCAGTGATTTATTGAGACGAAGGGGTAAAAAAATGCTTCTTGGCTTTGCGTAAGGCTGAAATCGATCCAACAGGCCCACGCGCTCGCGTCTTAAGAGCTGCGAAACACACCACTCGGCTGCGCCACCCCTGAGTCAAAGAGCACCACGCCAAGACCTACCGATTTTCTCACGCGTCCCGTGGCAATCTTTCCAATTAATTATGTGGTGGCCTTCGAGACAAACGGGCACACATTGCAAACGACATTAGCTTCACCAAACGCGGCGTCAGTCGTGAATAAAGCGCGACCTCGTTCGGTGGCTGGCAACGTTAGACATTGGCTCAACGTTGGATCTTGCTCTTTTCCGTTCTATGAGTATTATTGCAAAAATTGAATCACGTTAATTATGGGTGCGTCGTGCGAGCAATTGATCTCTATGCCGGAATTGGTGGTTGGAGCACCGGACTAAAACTTGCTGGCATAGAAGTCGTCGCGTCGTACGAACGTTGGAAGCCGGCTATTGACACCCATAACGAGAACTTCTCTGGTAGTCTTTCTCCAACTGACATCCGGGCGTTGTCACTCGACGACCTACCTCGCGACATCGACTTAGTCGTTGGAAGCCCACCCTGCACAGAGTTTTCATACGCCAATCGTGGTGGCAGAGGAAATATTGCTGAGGGTCTTAAAGACGTATTCAAGTTTCTGGAAATTGTAGAATTCCTGCGGCCTCGCTTTTGGGCATTCGAAAACGTTCCTAGAGTTGCGGAGGTTCTACGGTATGCCTTTAATGATGAGACACACGTTTTGTATCGCTTCCGGCACTTAGAACCCACAATTAAGGTTTTAGATTTCTCAGAGTTCGGTGCCCCACAGGCTAGGAAGCGTTGTATAGCAGGCAATATTCCGTTTGCTCTGCTCGAAAGTTATCAAACCCGGCTTAAAAAGCTAACGTTAGGGGATGTCATCGCTGGCCTAAACGCGGCGAACGGTGTGACAGACCCGGTTTGGGGTGTCGAATTGCCGAGGGAAAAACTTACGGAAATGCAGTTCGAACCCGTTCTAAACCGCGAAGAACTGCGCATGAACAGAGAGGCGAAAGAGTTTCATCCGGTTTATAATAATATGGCATTTCCTGACAGTCTGGATCAGCCATCCCGGACTGTCACTGCGACCTGCACCCGTGTATCCCGCGAAAGCATCGTCATTGCCAACCCGAACAACCCAAACTCTTTTCGTAGACTGACGATACGAGAGAGAGCTAGCTTGCAGGGCTTTCCTGTCACCCATCAATTTTTCGCGAAATCGTTTTCAGAGAAAGCAAAAATGGTGGGGAATGCCATACCGCCGACCTTCACCTACCTTATCGCGCACGCTGCCAGACTAACAGCACCCGAAAATTTGCCCTCATTTAAGGAAGCTGGCCGAACTTTATCTCTTCCAAGAAAGCTGTCGACAGTAACGCTTCCGGATGCGGAGGGGCGGTCATACCCTGCCAAGAGAAGTTTCAGAGCTGCGCTACCAAACCTTCGTTTTAAAAGTGGAATGAGATTCGATCTTTCAAACGGGTTTGAAAATGATCATGTCTTTTGGACGGTCGGCTTTTTCTTCGGCTCGTCGAAGGATATTCGGCAAGTTATTCCTGACGCTAAGGTCACACGACAACTTCGTCAGTTGAAAGGCATCTCTTCTACGGTAACCGACATATGCTCAGAGTTGTTACGCCTTGAGACAGAATTACACGAATCCAGCCCCGAAATCCTACAAGCGGCTTGGACGCGGCGCGGAAATGGATTTTCTCCTTACGACATCGTGGATACCCTCGGGCGGCTTGCTGACGGTATCTATAATCGATTGGACAAGAGAACGAGCGAGGCTGAGTTGTCCGACCTCTCAAACGCAGTTCTCAAGATTGCAGCTAGTGCCAGCCCAGATTCACCAATACTCGGAGAAAAAAAGCTCAAAAAGAACTCGCTGAGAATAGTCAGCGGCCTGTTCGTAGCAAGCTGGTTCAATACGCTTGATTGGCATGGTAAAGCGCGTATAGCAGCCTAGTCCTGCGCTTAACCAAAAAAAGCTAGTCTCACCATAGGTACGCCTCAACCTTCGCGCGTCAAATTGAAAAGCTCCGCTTTAAAATAAGCGGGGCCAGATGACATGTCTGTCTAAAAACGCTTCATCGGTAGAACCTCCATTCCTACATCGAACTTGTCGGCAACGTAGAATGCTAGTGCTCTACCAGCCAGCCTTAGGCGATGAAGCTGCATCTGCCGAACTCCAACCTCATCGGATACTCGTTCTTTCAGAAAGTCAGTCTGATTCGTGAATGAAATGAGGAAGACTATTTGTAGTTACGTCTTTTTTTGCTGGTTGGCGTGCAAATCAACTATCTTGCCGCTGTTCCTAGCATCCTCGTACACCCAGTAGTTTGTCTTAACAGAGTTCCATTCATGACTGGAAAATCCATTGTCGAATGTTTTGTTTAAGCCTTTCAGCAAATAACGAGACTAACGACCCAGGTCGTTTGTTGAGAAAGTTTCGTCCGGCAAGCCTCTGCGTCACCGCTCTTGACAACTTTACGAATTTTATCAAGCAACTGAGGCTTCCGCGCCTCAAAAAACTTCAGCCATTACCGTGGAAATGCTCGGCCGCGATCTGCATGTCTGTGAGACTAAATTCGAAAACTCAAATGCTGGATACTGGCCAACCTAGTCGGCTGACTTTAAGTTAATCTGACACTCGATTCGCGTCCAGATTGTCGCCCACCTACCAAGGAAGAAGTAATGTTTGAGAAATTGGTGCAACGGGGCTTCCAGATCGAGTTTATGTCCCATGCACAAGCAATATTAAGCGTAGATTTTGCTCAAGCAGTGGACGAATTAGAAGACGCGCTGATCAATGCCACAATACCCGTGGAGGAGATTATTGCAGGAGGGGGTGGTGAAGCTAAGGGAACTCAACGATTGAGAAAAGCCCTTAACGGAGTAGGTTGGCCAAAATTCGAATTCATTGTCGAACGCAGGATCAATGGAGTGCCACGAGAGAGCCAATCGCACGAGGTCGATCACGTGAGAACGTTCCCGGACGGCAGCAGGATTGCATTGGAGATCGAATGGAACAACAAGGATCCATTTTTCGATAGAGACCTCGAGAATTTTAAACGTCTTCATGCGGACGGCGCCATATCAGTTGGCATTATCGTAACTCGAGGAAAAAGTCTCCATGACAACATGCGAGCAATAGTTCGGCGGTTCTTACACGAGAGACAAGTTCAGGGTTTCGATGATATTCGTCGGTGGGGATACGACCCAACATCCCGTCAGCGGCGATTGATCCAAGATAAAATTGATAGGCTGTTGAACCCTCTCGATTTCAAAGAGGCTTTCATCGGGCAGTTCGTTTCCGATAAATTCGGAGAGGCAACAACACATTGGCGCAAGCTTGATGACCGGCTCCGACGCGGGGTCGGCAATCCATGCCCTCTTCTATTGATTGGTTTGCCAGTCGAAGCTGTTACGTTTCACGAGGGTGATTCAGCGCTGGCAGAAATTGAGGCAGATGATAGCACGACGTGATTATACTAATGTAGTTGGAAGATTCGCTTCGTTCTAATTACTGGTCGCAATCCAACACCGAAAGGCGCTTCACAGCTCCACTCTGCGATGATATGCGCTTTGCGTCGAAGGTGAGATTTTTCGCCGTATTGATGTTACTGCCATGAAGAGACCAGGTAATATGGCCGCGCTTTCCATCCGGGAAGCCAACATCAAGCCTGAATGGTATTATCTTTTTAAGCGAGTTTATGTAAGCTCTTCCGTTTCCAGTGATTGAGTTAAATCTTGTGACGTATCCGTCAAGATGTCCCCAATCTTCATCAACAACGCTACTTTGGAGATAAAGCTTAGTTTCAGGATCAAAGACTAGAATGGTTCCATTCCGCGGCCGATCAATTGAAATATGTGTGATGGAGTTACCAATCGCTCGGTGTCCCTCCTTCAGAGGGTCTTCAACGGCCTCTACTGTCAGGTCTAGGAGATCATCTTCCTTATCCGAATCGAGCCGCTGCACGTAGCTGGACCGTGGCGTGTATTTCTGTCCAGAGGCACGAGACAATATCGTCGAAAGAAAATCGAAGAAAGTGTCCCGATCTTTGGGAACGCCAACCGATCTCTTAAAGATATTGAGATCGAAATCGAAAAGAAGGCTACCAGGCTTGACACTAGACAGAAGAATCTCCCCATCATGAAGCGCCGTCGCCCTCGATACAGCCACCTGATTCAAATATGATTGTGTTACAATCTGAACGGCCCGCGTCATTCCAAGTATTGATCGACCACCCTCATATGCTTCGACACGATGACCATCAGCATCTTTCCCGGAAAAGCGAATCTTAAAAGGTATTGAGTATTCAGGATTTTCCATTCAGCATAGGTCCCGGGTGCGATTATGACTACATTACTAGAAGTTGTGAATGAGTCAATTCAGAGCGCGTGCTTCCATCTAAGAGGCGTCATTGTTTTCTCAGGCTGCCCCGCTCCTAATAGCAGCTGGCAGACGTTCTTAAATGTCTTGAAGGACTGGCAAACTTTGATTGCTGGTGTCGGCGCAATTATTCCCGCGTCAATTGCCGCGATCTTCGTATGGAAACAAGTTGACGAGCAGCGTGCCCAATTCCTTCAGCTTACCGAACGACAGGCTCAAAAAGCGCGGCTTCGCCTGGCTAGAAATTCATCACAAATATCGCAGATGTTAGACACCTTCTACGGTCGCCTGATTCAAGAATCCTTCGAGTTAAACGAACATACGCTCAGCGAAGCGATAATCGAGGACGTCTTAGATGCTGGTATAATGTCTGGACCAACGAATTTCGAATTCGTTAAGAATTACGTTATGCGCACCCAACGTTACGCCTCCCTTTGCAGGCTTTACGCACAATCTCGGCAAAGAGACCACCTAATAGAAATTTTCACTGAACTGGCAACGTTAGACGCAATGACAGACGCTCTCTATCCATTCGCTCGTTTCGAAAGCGATGTTATCGCGATGCCGGAAATTAATAGGACGACGATCGAAAGGCAGCTTACTGTAAACTTGAGAAGAGACATTGACATTTCGAAAAGTAATTTGTCAAAACTGCTTAAGGAAAAAGCTTTTGCCTAGGATTGGCACACCAGCGGTGCAGGTGCCGCAACACCCTGGTTACACTCGCAAGCAAGAGGTCTTCCCGACGTTAACGCGCGCATGCTCCTCAAAGCTTCATGCCCGTCAGCGATGTTGAGTGGTCGACTGCACCGCACTCGAAATAGGGCATGCGGATTCCCGTATCGTGGGTTCCCCGTCTCCCCCATGACAGTCTTCATTCTGTGGATACGGTCGACGACCATTCTCTCATCCTAGCGCAAATAATGTAGACGTACACGGACCGGTTTACCGTTGCGTTGGCCAAATCGCCATGCTATTTCGATGTTCTTACTATGTTCCAAAGGAGGCCTCCCTTTGTCTATCACCTCGCTTGAGATGTGTGCTGGTGCTGGTGGTCAGGCGCGAGGCCTTGAACTTGCAGGTTTCGATCACGCGGGCGTCGTGGAGATCGATCGTGACTGCTGTGCGACCCTGCGGCTGAACCGCAAGGAATGGACGGTCCACGAAGAGGACCTGACGCAGTTTGACGGTCATCCTTATAAAGGCATCGACCTGCTTGCCGGTGGACTGCCCTGCCCCCCGTTTTCCATTGCTGGAAAACAGCTGGGTGAAAAAGACGAACGTAATCTGTTTCCCACCGCAATCCGCCTGGTTGATGAGACGCGCCCCAAGGCGATCATGATCGAAAATGTGCGCGGCTTTCTGAGTGCCGTATTCGAAGATTACCGCGGTTTCATCAAGGGTGAACTGAAGAAGCTCGGTTATGATGCCCACTGGCGCCTGTTCAATGCATCCGATTACGGCGTTCCGCAGTTGCGTCCGCGCGTGATTATTGTGGCGCTTCGTGATGACATCAAGGATCACTTCGAGTGGCCAACCCCTTCACGTTTCGATGCACCGACCGTCGGAGATACGCTTGTCGATCTTATGTCGGCCAATGGCTGGAAGGGCGCAAAAGCCTGGGCAAAACGAGCCAATGATGTCGCCCCGACCCTGGTTGGCGGCTCCAAAAAGCACGGCGGACCGGATCTTGGGCCAACACGTGCAAAAGCGGCCTGGGCAACCCTTGGTGTAAATGGAAAATCCATTGCCGAAGAGGCGCCTGAGAAGGATTTTGTGGGAATGCCGCGACTGACCGTCCGCATGGCTGCTCGAATTCAGGGGTTCGATGATGAGTGGCAGTTCCACGGTAAAAAGACTGCCGCCTACCGCCAGGTCGGAAATGCCTTTCCGCCACCTGTTGCCATGGCCGTGGCCGCAAAGCTGCGCGAAGCCATGGAAACACGAGCAAGCCATCCGGTAACCGCGATCGCGGGTTGAGCCGTTAACGGGCGGATAACCCTGGGCGGCGATGATCGCTGTCATGTCACAGCTTCCGCTCGATTGGTCCCATCCCGACTATGATCTCGTGTCGCGCCTCGTCAGCGCGATCATTCGCCATGCCGGAGGCTTCGAAAAGCTTGCGGTCGATCTACCTGCCCTTCTTCGTCAGGCTTTTGACGAGGTCATCGATGCACCTCGAACAGGCCGCTTCACTCTCAGCGAGACGGAAAAGACCGAAAAGACCTATGTCGGCACCAAGGTTGAAATCCTGATACGCAACCACCTGCGTGTTTCCAAGGGAACAACCCTCGACATGCTCGTCGACGGAACTGAGATTGACATCAAGAACACGACGGCACGCGACTGGATGCTTCCCCGAGAGGTCATCGGGCGACCGGCGCTGCTGGTGAGATCGTCGGAAAAGACCGCACTCTGTGACATCGGTGTGGTTATTTGCAGACCCGAATATCTGCGCCTGAGCACAAATCAGGATGGTAAGGGCCAGTTGCTGGCCGCCCAGCACGTCAACATCTGGTGGATGCTTCGGCAACACCCGTATCCGCCAAACTTCTGGGAGGTCCTCTCCCTGGCGGACCGTCACGAGATTATGTCATCCAAGGGTGGCGCAAAACGGCTGGCGGCGCTGTTTGAGAAAATCCAGAACAAGCCTATCTCGCGTCAGCAGGTCAGTGCGCTGGCACAGCAACATGATTACATGAAGCGAATTCGTCGCAATGGCGGAGCAAGGGACATTCTGGGTCCGAAAGGCATAGCACTCTTATGGGGACAGGGCGACCGCGCTCTTATCGACCAGCTCGGTCTCGGTCCGGTTACGTCTGAAGAATTCGTTTCCTTCACACCAAGAACGATGGACGAAGCCGCTTTGTTACGGGCTGCCGGACATATTGATTGAGTGATACCTGAGCGCCCGCCACCGGGCGGTGCCTGCTCAGGAGATGTGAGAGGCACGCGCGGCGGTGGCGGCTTGGCGCCACCAACGAGCTCTGACACGACGATGCGTGTGGGCTGACCCTTTGGCGGCGATGGTGCCGTTGCTCGCAGCAATCAGATGCGATGGGCAACGGCAGGCATGCATGCGACCGTGCATGAGTTGATGAGCGTGCAACCCGGATCAATGTTGCAGGAGACAAATCTGAAGAACGCCGTCTTATGCGCGGTAAGATACGAACGAAAACAGTCGGCTCGGAAAACCTGCCGCAACTGCTCTTTGCACCTCCCTCACCGGATCTTAGCCAGCGCAACTGCATCTGCTCCGGCAGGAAAACGAAGCTGATTTTCAGTATCGTGAACGGCATGCCAAACGGCGTCTGCAACATCGATTTCCCTAGTGGTCATTGCCGGTTTTGAAAACGCCTCGAGAATGGGCCGGGCGAAGTCTGCATAGGAACCGGGAAGGAGCTCCGAGACAGGGACGATTGCGTTTGCCCCGAATTGGGTTGTTGGCGCATAACCGGGCTCGACGAGCTTCACATCCACCCCGAAGTAACCAAGCTCCTGTGCCAGCGAAGCCGAGAACCCCTCTATAGCCTGTTTGGTGGCAGTGTAGGCGGCCGCAAGCGGGAATTCTCCCAGTGCGACACTCGATGTCACGTTGATGATGGTGCCGGACCGACGCTCGCGCATCTGCGGGATAACGGCCTGGCACATCGCCATAACGCCGATCGTGTTGGTCTCGAAAAGTTGTCGGATGAAGGACAGCGGCATTGCTTCAAATGCACCAATGCCGCCAATCCCGGCATTGTTGACCAGCACATCAACCGGACCGGCAGCTTCAAAAAGGCTGGCGATGCTATCGGCGCTGGTGACATCAAGCGGCAGCACGCGTAGCCGGTCGGTCTCGGCAAAGAGCGATGGATCAGGATGCCGCATGGTTGCTAGAACATTCCATCCGCGAGCAAGGAAATGTTCAGCCGTAGTCTTGCCGTAGCCAGATGACGTACCGGTAATGAGAATAGTCTTGGTCATGTCAGTCTCCGTGGTTTCGATCCAACAGCTATAGCTATGCACATGAAGACGAGATATAATTCATCGTCCAATAATGATTACGGATCGTCCAAAATGGATCCCTTAAGTGATATCGTGACCCTCCTGCGGCCACGGGCCGCGATAGCAAAGCCAGTCTCCGGGCGTGGCCAGTGGGGCGTTCGTTACAAACCCCACGATGCCCCCGGGTTCACCGTTGTCCTCGCCGGACATGCGTGGGTCACTTTCGATGATCGGGAACCGCTTCGCATCGCCGAAGGCGACTTCGTCCTTTTGCCGACCACGCCAGCGTTTTCCTTGTGCAGCGAACCAGGCGTCCCCTGCCTTCCTGTTGAGCCCATGGCTTCGGCCGTGCGCCATGGCGACCAGGAAGGAGAGCCGGATTTCTCGGCACTGGGCGGAAGCTTTTCGATTGAGAGTGTCAACGCGCCGCTGCTCGTCGCGCTGTTGCCCGACGCGATTTATATTCCCGCTTCAGCGGGGCAAGGAACACGATTTGGTCGCTTGATCGATCTCCTGTCTGAGGAGTGCGTTGCTCATTATCCAGGCAAAGAACTGATTATTCAGCGCCTGCTGGAGACCCTGCTGGTAGAGGCGCTCAGGTGGGACATTCTCGCAAACAACGCGGTATCTACGGGCTTGTTGAACGGGCTTCGCGATCCAGCCATGGCACGTGTGCTGCGTGCAATCCACAAGGATGTCCGTACGAGGTGGACGGTAGCCGACCTTGCAGGAGTAGCTGGGATGTCGAGATCGGGTTTCGCCGCGCGGTTCAACGAATTCGTCGGGTGCGCACCAATTGAATATCTGGCTCGATGGCGCATTGCTATTGCCAAGCAGGCACTGTTGACCGGCACAAAATCGCTCGACCGAATTGCGGACGAAATAGGTTACGAATCCGCAAGCGCGTTCAGTACGGCGTTCAGCAAAAAGCTCGGCTGTTCCCCTGGGAGGTTTGCCAAAATGCACCTTGTTCATGCCGACTTTGATACGCCTGCGTCGACGTGAAGCTAATCCCTTGGCGCTGCACAACAGGCAGTTCCTGGCGGCGCTGAGTGAATGCCCCTGTGAAGTCATGATCCCGATGGCGTGATCAGGGACGCCGGAAACGCCGTGCCGCGATGTCACCGGTGCGCCGCCATTCGAACGTCACATAAGCGATGGGAAGCTGCTCGTAAAAGATCGTCGACATCGGGTGATGCCCAGCAGACTGGACCGCCTTGAGGACAGCGCTCGCGAGACCCACGGTTCGTCCCTGATCAGGGAATGTTCTAGCTGACAGCTTGACTTGGCCGACGGGAGTTCGACGGCATGTTATTTGCCCGTTATCCTTACCGATCAGGAAGATAGCCAGTGAAAGTCCCAAAATCATACCGATCGGGAAGTTTTGCGTCTGCGCCCCGCGCCTCTGCAACGGTAGGCACTGCAAAACTGCGTTTCTTGGTTTCATGTTCCTAATTTTTTAGGGCCGGTTTTATCGGGGATTGACTCCTCTCCTAATCATAGATATTTTATATCCACGATTAGGAGAGACATGATGAAATTAAGCGAAGGCGTCGAGCAGGCAATACACTGTACGGCATTTCTGGCGGGGCTGTCTGAGGACGGCGTGCTGTCGGCGGCCTCTCTTGCCGAGCTGCATGGTGTGTCCACAAGCTACCTCTTGAAGCACCTGCAGGCGCTCTCTGGCGCAGGCATCGTCGCAACCACGCCGGGCCCGAAAGGCGGCTACCGTCTTGCCAGGGCACCCAAGGACATCAGCCTCCTGGACATTGTGCTTGCCGTCGAAGGACCAGCGCCCGCCTTCCGCTGCGCCGAGATCCGCCAGCGCGGGCCGAACCCTCTGCCGCAACGCTATTTTACCAGGCCCTGCCAGATCAACGTCGCGATGCTGAAGGCCGAAAAGGCCTATCGCGCAGAACTCGCCAAAGTGTCCGTCGCGGACCTCCTGGCCGACCTTGGCGCCGACGACGACGGCGGCATCGCCGCCCGAGGATGCGCCTTCCTGGAACTCAACGAACGCAAGACGGGCAATCGCGCCTCGTCGTAGGAGAGAGCAGCATGAGCAAGTTGGAAAAGGTCGTCGTCATCGGCGGCACGGGCCTGATCGGCTCGAAGGTAGTGAAACTACTGGAGGACGCCAACCACGAAGTGGTCGTCGCAAGTACCCGCAAAGGCATCAACGCCTTTACCGGGGAAGGCTTGGCGCAAGCCGTCACCGGAGCCGACGCGGTGATTGACGTATCGAACATCATGTCCTTCGACAAGCAAGCACTTACCGAGTTCTTCGGGAACTCGAGCCGCAACCTGACGGGCGCCGAAAAGGCCGCAGGCGTACGCCATCATGTCGTCCTGTCGATCGTCAACGCCGACGGGCTCGCCGCCAATCCCTATATGGCTGGCAAGCTTGAGCAGGAAGAGACCGTCGCCGCATCTGGCCAGCCCTATACCATCGTGCGTGCGACACAGTTCCACGAGTTTCTCGAGACGCTGACCGACGCTTACTCCGCCGACGGCGCGGTAAAGGTGCCTGACATCGACTTCCAGCCGATCGCCGCCGACGACGTCGCCGCCACTCTGGTCGAGGTGGCATTAGGGGCGCCCAAGAACGGAACCATCGACCTTGCCGGACCTGAACGAGCATCGTTCGAGACTTTCATCCGGACGTATGTCGGCGCCAAGGGCGATGGCCGACCAGTGAGCGCAGACGCGGCTGTCAATTACTTCGGTGCCCCCGTCGTCACGCGTTCTCTCGTGCCAACCGGTAACTACATCAAAGGCGGCATCACGCTTGCTCAATGGCTTGAGACCTGAGCTGCGATAAAGGGACAAGATCATGAAGACCATCCTATATACTGCTGCCGCCCTCGTCGTTGCACTGAACGCGGCTTTCGCACACGATGTCGCCAAGCCCGGGCTCGCCTACGACACGAAGGATGCCAAGGTGACTCTGGTCTACGAGCATCCCCTGCCCGACGTTCCGGGCAAGAGCGTCAAAGGCGTCCTCGTTGAGTACGGGCCCGGCGGCTATAGCTCCGCCCATACGCATGCCAAATCCGCGCTGATCTACGCCACGGTGCTCGAGGGCGCAATCCAAAGCGCCGTCAACGGCGGCGAAACGAAGACCTTCACCGCCGGTCAGAACTTCACCGAGTTGCCGGGTGACCAGCACGACGTCAGCGCCAATGCCAGCAAGACGAAGTCGGCAAAGCTGCTCGCTGTATTCGTCGTCGACACTGACGACACCGTGCTGACGACACCGCGCAAGCCCTAAAAGCGCGGCACCCACCTCACCATCCTCAACCTTCATCCATGCAACGACGGCTTCTCCGGCGATCGGAGAACCGTGCCATTACGAAAGGAAAACGAACATGTCTCGCATGAATTGGTCCGAAGTCGCCCCCGAAGGCGCGAAAGCCCTGTATGGGGTCCACCATTATGTCACGAAGAAGACCAACCTACCGGAAGAGCTGATCCACCTCGTTTTCCTGCGCGTGTCGCAGATCAACGGCTGCGCCCACTGCATCGACATGCACAGTCGCGATCTCCGCAAGACGATGTCCGTCGACAAGATCACCCTTGTGCCGGTCTGGGACGAGGTGCCTCATCTGTTCAACGACCAGGAACGCGCCGCTCTCGCCTGGGCGGAGGAAGTGACGAACGTCAGCCAGACCCACGCATCCGACGAGGCTTATGCGGCCGCTGCAGCCGCCTTCGAACCAAAGGATCTGGTCGATCTGACGATTACGATCGCCGCGATGAACGCCTTTAACCGCCTGGGCTCACCGTTCCGGCTTCCGGTGGCAGCCAAAGCCTGACCAGCGCCACTTCGTCGCGCGGGCGACACCCTGCCGGTCCGTAGAGGTCCGACAGGGTGTTGCAAGTTACAGCGGCAGTCCCAGCATCCGTGCCGCCATCTTCCAGAGGCGCAAGGCGTTATCAGGATCAACCGCGTACCTTGCCACCCCCTTGAATGGTCCCGTCCCTCGCTCGTCGACGACCGGGGCCTCCTGGCAGTCGTCGAAGTACCTGCCCGAAATCCCCTCCACCAGAGGCGAGCCCGCAAGCAGGACCGTCGTCGACGCTCCCTGCTCTATCGACTTGCGAAGATGCTCGGGCGTTTGGAGGCCTCCGGTGTGCTTTTGAAGACCGGTCGCGATCGCTCCGGGATTGAGTGCGTTCGAGGTGATGCCATCGCTGGCCCAGTGGTTGGTGATGCCAACTGACATTAGGATGCAAGCCGTCTTCGACTGCCCGTAGGCAAGCAGCGGATCATAGGGAATAAAGCGAAAATCCGGGTCGTCCCAGAACACCGGTGCAAAGAGGTTTCCGCTCGAGGCAACGCACACGACGCGAGCGCTGTTTGCCTTTGCGAGTTGCGGGCGAAGGCCAAGGGTTAGCGCGAAGTGTCCAAGATAGTTGGTGGCGAACTGCATCTCCCGGCCTTCCGCAGTCCGCTGCAGTTGCGGAATGGCCATAACGCCCGCGTTGTTGACGAGGACGTGCAGCGGCTCGTCCCAGCTATCCACGAATCCCTGCACTGAAGAAAGATCGGCCAGGTCGAGCGGTCGAACCTGCAGTCGCGCCTTGGGCATCGCCGACTTCAACCTGGCGACAGCTCTTTCGGCTTCGTCTGGACGGCGGGCTGCAATCGTAACGCTCGCTCCCGCGGCAGCCAGCGCACGGCTTGTCGCCAGGCCGATGCCAGCTGCTCCTCCGGTCACAACGATGTTTTTGTCGGTGAGATCGACACCCTCCAGGACGTCAGTGGCAGTCGATGAAAATCCGAACTGTATAGGTGAAGTCATGATCATGCTCCTTCAGACATTAGACTTGTTCAGAAGATAAGCACGTGGCATTGATGAACTAGATGACCAACACAACACGCAATGATGAGATAATTCGTACAGTCGGTTCGCTTCCGCCCGGCGAGCTGGCAGCCTTTCTCGCAGTCGCCGAACACGGAGGATTTCGTGCAGCGTCGAGGTCACTCAACCAGACGGCATCTGCGTTGAGCCATGCGGTCGCCGGTCTCGAAAAGCGTCTCAAGATCAAGCTCTTCCATCGCTCGACAAGAAATGTCTCTTTGACGGAACCGGGTCGGCGGCTTTCCGAGCGGCTCATGCCTGCGCTCGCAGAGATCGGTCTGGCGGTGGAGGAACTGCACGAACAGGCGTCTTCACCTTCAGGACTCGTCCGGATCAACTGCGACGCCAACGCAGCCGAACAGGTCTTGATGCCGCTGCTCACCCGCTTCATGGCGCAGGTTCCGACCATGCGTTTCGAGATCAGATCCGAGGGGAAACTGGTCGACATCGCCGAGGGAGGATTCGACTGTGGCGTGCGAGCGGCTGAACTCGTCCCCGATGAGATGGTCGGGATCCCTATCGGTCCGGACCAGCAGCACATCGTCGTGGCTTCGCCTGCCTATCTTCAAAGCGCGCCAAACATCGACAGCCCCTCAGATCTCGGTCTGCACCAGTGCATTCAGCTTCGCATGGCAGGCGGATCGATCTATCGCTGGGAGTTTCAACGTCGAGGCGAGACTGTCGTGGTGGCAACGACCGGCAACCTCGTGGTCGACCAGTCCCGGCTTCTTCTGGCCGCGGCTCTGGACGGCTGCGGGCTTGCCTACGTGACAAGATGGATGGCGGCTGACGCGCTTGCCGACGGAAGCCTGCGGCAGGTATTGGATGACTGGACGCCGCCCTATCCGGGCCTGTGCCTTTACTACCCGCGGCATCGCCACCTTGGCGCGGGCATGCGATCCTTACTCGACTTTATGAAAGCCGAAGGATCGCGCTTTCATGAAGCACTACAGACGAATTCCTAGAGGGCCGGACGTTCAAACCTTGGAGAAGTCCCCGAGCTTGGTCTTGCAGGTATCGATGACAGACGCACGGGCATGTCGTGCCTGAGGCACAGGCTTTGGACGATTGCGAAACCCGCATACCTTGGAGAACCACCAGCGAACTCGTCCAAACGTCCGGTCGCTATCGCCCAGACCTGACACGTGGGCCCTTGATCACAACGTTCATGGGCGACGAGGTAAATAACGCCGCCCTTTTGCTGGATGCGGCCTTGCTAGCCATCATCGACGCCCCACAACAACGCCTGTTGCGGCAAGCTCCAATGTCTAACACGGTCATGTGACGTCACGCAGCGACGAGATCTTGCCTCATTTCCTTGCGGATTGCAGCGAGATGACATGTCCGAGCGAAGATGCAGAGCGTTCGAGTGCTGCACGGCTCTTTGCCCAGGCTTCCGGGTCAACGTCAAGCGCCGTCAAAAGCCAGGCAAGCGTCAAGCGTCTCGCCGCCTCCAGCACATCGGGCGCTTCCGTCTCGGTCTCTTTCGCGTCTAGACCCGCAATGCCGCCAAGTCCGTGACCGACACCATGCAGCGTCAGCATGTCGCGGTTTACTCCTGTAGCATCGTGGAACGCGTCGGCATGCCATTCAGGGCCGCGCGTCGTAAAATGCGGATTGTCTTCGTCACCACAAACGACAAGGTTTTGCGTTGAAATGGTTGAAAAATCGACATCGAAGAACGGAAATCTGGCAGCGCTTTCCTCCGTCATGTCGCTTCCTCCGCGTCCAGGCGTCGTAAGCAGCATGCCTGCACCGATCCGCGGATCGGAAAAGTCCTCGCCATTCAGTTGCGCTCCGATCAGCAGGCCGACGGTGTGTCCGCCGAAGGAATGACCCACCGCAGCGATACGATCCTTGTCCAGTCGGCCAGCGATACCGCCTGCCTGTTGTTCCACCTCGTCCAGACGATCAAGAATTGCTCGCAGCTCTTCAACGCGCTCCCGCCAGAAGAAGGGCGCGCCGACAGCGTCGGAAGGCAGTCCGCCAACACGCGAGCTGGCATGGGTCGGCTGGATCACCGCAAATCCTCGCTCCGCCCAGAACTGGACAAGCGGCGCATAACCGTCTTTGGAGGGGATATAGTTGGATGGTCCGAAGCCGTGGGAAAAAATCACCACGGGAAGCTTCTCGCCCTTGGCCGGCGCTGTCAGACGCAACTCCAGCGGCTGTCGTCCCTTCATCTGCAAACGGATCGGTGTATAGGCAACCGTCAGCGCCGCATCCGTCGTGGGTATATGTCGCGCCAGCTCAATCAGATTGTTCATGTCGAAATCCTATCTCCTAATGATGTGCTAGCGCGAAGATGGACTTACCCGCCCGGACATTCTATATCTGTTTGTCCAGTTTCATTTAGCGTAAGTCCGAATTTATGACCGACCCTGTTGCAGATGTCGTTTCGCTCTTAAAGCCCAGGCCCTCCATCGCCAAGCAGGTGACCGGCTCGCGGCAATGGCTCGTCGAGCGAACTGAGCTCGGTAGTCCGTTCTATTGTGCGCTGCTGGAAGGTGAATGCCTTTTGACTATCGCTCGTCGAAAGCCAATACGGCTTGAAGCTGGCGACTTCGTCCTTGTCCCTGAGGCTTTCTCCTTTACCATGAACAGCCTGCAGCCACCGCCGCGCGGGTCGCTCCCCCAACGTCTTGAGACAAGTCCTGGAGTATTCAGGCTTGGTGATCCCGATGCACCAGCCGAAATCAGGGCCATGGTCGGTCACTGCACCTTCGGATCAAACGACAAGGCGCTCCTTGCATCTCTGTTGCCCGATCTCGTTCATGTCCGCGGCGAGGAAAGGCTGATGCAACTTGTGCGGATGATCAATGATGAAACTGGTGACAGACGGACTGCACGCGAGATCGTTCTTTCACATCTGCTCGAGGTCCTCTTCATAGAGGCATTGAGATCGGTCGGAGGCAGCCATGCCACGCCGGGGCTTTTGCGCGCAATGGCCGATCCGCAACTGGCGCCGATACTTCGGCGCATACATGAGGATCCGGCCCACAGCATCAGCGCTGAAAGTCTTGCCCGGGAAGCCGCTATGTCGCGCTCCACCTTCTACGCCCGTTTTCAAAGCGAGGTCGGCGTGACACCGATGGAATATGTAACAGGCTGGCGCATGGCGCTGGCAAAGCAGCTCTTGCGGGAGAATATCGCACCGGCAGAAGTCTCAGAGCGCGTGGGATACGGTTCAGCCAGTGCCTTTAGCGTGGCCTTCAGCCGCCATGTCGGCATGTCACCCGGCGCCTATTCACGCACCGATGCTGCCGTGTGAGACCAAGGCGCATCACGCGTTTGGCCGACGTACATCAAAAGCAATCTTTCGATCGACAGAGGCAGGCCACCAAGACAAATTATCCGGTTGAAAACGTCCACCTATTTACGCTGGGCCGCCCATACCAGGATATGGCGATCAACACCTGCCAGTTTTCGAACGAAATCGCGCTGCTCAAGGCGTCTGAGCTTCAACCGCCCCATGACCGCCTGAGATCGCAGGTTTTCGCTTGAGGTATAGGCAAGAATTTCATCAAGCCGGAGACGTGAAAACCCGTCAGCAAGTGCCGCTTGTGCAGCCTCGGTCGCAATTCCGCGTCCCCACGCTTTGCGGACAAGGCGCCACCCAATCTCAACGTGCACACCTAAAGGATGCTCGCTGCCGGCGGACATGAGGCCCGCGCAGCCAAGAAAACTGGCTGTACTCCCACACTCGAGGGCCCATCGCGTGAACCCGTGCAATTCGAATGCCTGTTTGTAACGCTCCAGTCGGCGGTCGCTCTCGGCCCGCGAAACTGGCCCGCCCTGATCGTTCATGACCTCCGGATCAGCATTCATGCTGGCAAAATCCAACGCATCGGCATCGGCAAAGGGGCGCAAAATCAGCCGCGGTGTCGTAATGCGCATTCTCGTTGGCTCCCTTCCGTAGACGTCGTTTGCAAAGTCTGTCAAACCGGTACCTGCACCAGCAACCTTCTCAGCGGCGCCAACTATCGGTCGTGCCCACATGCGCGTGCAAGTGCGCTATCAATGAACCATCGCCATAGCTCTGGCAGTTCGCGACAATTAACCCTTTAAAGAAAGTCCAGTCGAGATCTGTCTGAATTCCACCCGAAAAAATTCGTCTTGTTTGCGATGATAGGGATATGGCTTTGATATTTCCGCGTCCCTGCCGGGCTGCCTATCCGTCAATTTCCAAAGCTCGAACATGACCTTCAACGCCACCGCTGTTGCCGCCACTGTCCAGCACCTTCACGCCTCGGATTACGCTGCTCGCACCGTGGGCGGGGCGCGCAAATATGCCACCGTCGCCCAGGTCCAAGAAGGTCTTAGCCGTTGCGGCTCCCCAAACACGCCCCGCCGCGAGCATTTTCTGCTCTCGCCAGAGTGGCCAACGCTTACCTGCTCGACCTGGCCATGCAGTGTCGCAACGGGGCGTGAAACGTGATTTCGCACGCAAAGCGAGTGCAGCAGGCAACCTTTCTTCAACCTATTTTATACAACCTGCAGTGCTTGCGGGGGTTGCGACATGAAATGGTTCTGGGTTGTAATTGTATTGTTGGTCGCTACTGGTTCGGCGCCCGCAGCCAATACGCCGTGTAGTGGTAAAAAAGGCGGCATCGAGCGGTGCCAGGGCGAAACGTTCATCTGCCGGGATGGCTCCGTCAGCGCCAGCAAAAAGTCATGCATCGCGACGATGGGAAGCCTCGGGATAATGGGAAGCCAGGCCACCGACATGGCTCCGACGTCCTCAAAAGCATGCTCTTGTCGTGGCGGAACCTACTGCACCGGTCCCCGTGGCGGTCAGTACTGCCTGAGAGATGACGGCAAAAAGAGCTATCTCAGGAAGTAATCTTTGAGTGGGGGCTACCAACCCTCAGTGCTCATCACTTGCCTGCCATCCATCGTCGGCCGGGACCAGGAGCAACCTCACTTATAGAGGCATCACCTCCTGCCGGGGACTGGGTGTAGTTGCGCTCGGGCCTGTGCAGTGAGCTTGGATTTACAAGCTCCCCAACAAATCGGGTGGTACCTGTTAATGTTTCGGTAACCATATTAGCCAAAGCTTAGGCCATTCAACAATGGAGGTTGGACATGGCTTACGACTGGGATGGATCCAGAAACAGAAGCAAGATGGATGAGTGGGCTGTAGGCTTGCTCTTCTTTGGATGGCTTTGCCTGATATTGGTGGCTGTTTTCCTCGTCACGAGACTGGCTGCGTAGTGACGTCATGACGGGGCTGATCGACGGATTTCCCGTCAGGGCTTGCGCCGTCTGCATGCTATAGGGCGTCGCGGTGGCGACGGCACACCAGATCATCACATCTCTGATCAGAAGTCGCCACCCGCATAATCTAGAGCTGTACGCCGCGGGTCAGTGCGCCATCAACGACCAGGTTGGTACCGTAGACGAAACTTGCAGCCGGGCTTGCCAGAAATACGGCAGCATTGGCTATTTCCTGGGGGGTGGCCATGCGGCCCGTGGGGTTTAATGCAAGCGAAGCTGCAAACAACTCCGGATTGTTCTTTTCGATATTTTCCCAGACGCCCCCGGCAAAGTAGGTATTGCCCGGCGAGACCGTGTTGGCACGGATGCCTTTAGGTGCCAGAGAGAAGGCTAGGCCTTGCGTGTAATGCGTCAGTGCAGCCTTGAAGGAGCCGTAGGGCCCGGCAGCAAAATCAATTTCGCGGCCGGACACCGAGGCAATGGTAACGATAGACGCGGACTGGCTTTTTTCCAGATACGGCATCGCTGCGTTGACAAGCCTGACCGTACCCAGCATGTCGACGTTGAAACCCTGCCTCCAGCTCTCTTCGTCATTGCCGATCGCCAGCGCACTGACATTGCCAACGACGATATCCAGACCTCCGAAAAGTGTCGCAGCCTCCTCTACCCACATCGAAATCGCTGCGCCATCGGCAACATCAACACCGCGACCTATAGTAGAAACGCCCTTTCTCGCCAGATCGGCCGCTACCGCCTTGGCATCATCGACATTTCGGCTGCAGATCGCAACGTCCACCCCTTCCCCAGCCAGTGTTTCGGCAATTTTAAAACCGATGCCCCGCGTTCCACCCGTGACCACCGCGCGCAAGCCTTTCAGACCCAGATCCATCTTCGTTCCCCTTTGTTCCGGCCGGTTCGCCGGCGCCTATACGCGCATAGGATCCCCTCCATTTTTGCACTGCGTCAAGGATCGAAACGAACTCAAATAATTTTGATTTTCCGCGCTTGACATATCGCCTGCAAACGGTCAGCTTAATTTCAAGGCGACGAGCAAAGATGCTCATTAAATCGCCAATACGGAAAAATCGTTTTCATTTTTGGCACCGTCGCCGCCGACAGTATCTGCTGTCAGGTCCAACATCGTGGCTGCCGAAACATGGTCAAGAAATATTCGATCGGAATATTATTCTCGGTTACGGGATCTTACGGAACGGTCGGCAAATCGATGCTGAACGGCGCGAAACTTGCCTGCGATCAAGTCAACGCAGACAAGGGCTTCGGCATTGAGCTACGTCCTGTCGAGCACAATCCCGGCGGCGACCTGAGCGCCTATGCGCCAGCGGTCGAAACAATGATTGCCGGTGGCGTCAACCACATCGTCGGATGCTACACCTCATCAAGCCGCAAGGAAGTCATTCCAGTCTTCGAAAAGCACGACGCGCTGCTGTGGTACCCCACTCACTACGAAGGCTTTGAAAGTTCGGCTAACGTGATCTACACTGGCGCCGCACCAAATCATCATATGTTGCCGCTAGTCGATTATTTTACACGCAACATCGGCAAGCGCGTTTTTTGTGTCGGTTCAAACTACATATGGGCATGGGAAAGCAACCGGGTTCTGCGGGAAGAACTCGCCCTGCGGCAAGGATCTGTCGTTGGAGAACGTTACCTGCCGGTCGGCGAGACAGATGTTGACTGCATTATCCAGTCCATCTTCGAGACCAATCCAGACATCGTTTTCAATTCACTGATCGGTGAATCCGCCTATGCGTTCTTTCGCGCCTTTCGGGCTGCCTGCACAGCGCGCGGCATCGACCAGGTGAAACGTTATCCCGTCGCCAGCTGCAATCTTTCCGAACCTGAGCTTTCCAGCATCGGACCGCTAGCCATCGATGGCCATTTGAGCTCCAGTGTCTATTTCGCGTCCATCGACACCCCCGCAAACCACGATTTCGTTAGAAAATACCAGGCCGCGTTTCCACAGGAGATTGTGCCATCGGCGGAAGCGGAAGCGGCCTATAGCGCTGTAATCCTGCTCGCAAAATCCCTGTATCAGGCGGGCAATGACGATATGCGGGCCGTAAAAACCTGCGCAGCCAACCAGCGGCTGAGTGCGCCGCAGGGCGAAGTCGTCATCGATCCAAGTACGTTTCATGCCCACCTGACACCGAGGATCGGGCGATCGCGCGGCGATGGACAGTTCGACATCCTTTTCGATGCTGGCAGACCCGTCGCGCCGGACCCCTACCTGATCAACTCTACCTCCACTCTTGAGGCACCGTCGCGTCGCCCAGCCCTGAGGATCGTGTCATGAGGTCGAACCGATACGTTCAGAATTTTCGCCAGCGGCGGGCGCTCGTGCTGAGCAATGATGTTCGCGCGACAGAGACAATCATGGCCATGGTGACACGCTTGGGAATGTCACCGGAGCATCTTTCGTCTCATGACGGTGAGTTGCGCAATCTGCTCGATGCCGCAAAACCACAGCAAGACGTGCTGTTCCTCGATGGCGATCTCAACCTCTTCCCTGAAATGACCCACAATGCGTTCAACGAGCAACCTCAAGTCCCGGTCGTGGGTCTTGTCGGAATAGAGGCGCCGAGCCGCCTGAGGATGCTGATGCAGCTTGGCGCCACGGCATTTCTTTCAAAGCCAGTCCATAGTGGCTCGATCTTTTCAGCCCTTTATCTGGCAATCAACACCTTCGAACAGAAGGCGGATTTGCAGCTCTCGATCCTGGAGCTGGAAAAACGCCGCAGATATCGCCGTCACGTCATAAAGGCTGTGACGGTGGTGATGAAGTCCCATTCCCTCGATGATGAGGGAGCGTTCGCCCTGCTCCGCAAGGAAAGTATGCGCGCACGCCTTAGCCTTGAAGCCTATTGTGAATGTGTCGTTCAACGAAGCACGGCGCGCACCATCGACGACATGGAACCTGACGAGAAGCAGGCCATCGCCGAGTAGTTAAACCACCTCCATGGAGAACAAAATGATGAAGACGCTTAACGGCGCCATGACGGCGCTCGGCCTAATTTTGCTTTGCTCCGGGGCGGCCAACGCCCAGGAACCCATCAAACTTGGCGTGCTTGAAGACCAGTCTGGCGATTTTGCCGCCGCGACAATCGGCAAGGTTCACGGCATCCAGCTTGCAGCCGAAGAAATCAATGCCGCCGGAGGCATCGCAGGTCGCCCCCTCGAACTGGTGGTCTACGACACCCAGTCCGACAACACGCGCTATCAGGAATTCATGCGTCGCGTACTTCAGCGTGACAAGGTGGATGCCGTTTTCGCCGGTTTTTCCTCCGCGTCGCGTGAAGCTTACCGGCCAATCGTCAACCAGTTCGACGGTTTCGCCTTTTACAACAACCAGTACGAAGGTGGTGTCTGCGACGCCAACATGGTTGTCACTGGCGCTGTTCCTGAACAACAGTTTTCGACGCTTCTTCCCTACATGATGGAGACCTACGGCAAGAAGGTCTACACGATCGCTGCTGACTACAATTTCGGCCAGATCTCCGCCGAATGGGTGCGCAATATCGTCAAGGAAGGCGGCGGCGAGATGGTGGGCGAGGAGTTCATTCCGCTCGGCGTCTCACAGTTCTCTCAGACCATCCAGAACATCCAGGCAGCCAAGCCCGATTTCATCGTGACTTTGCTTGTTGGCACGGCTCAGGCTTCATACTACGAGCAGGCAGCTGCGGCCAACGTCAACCTTCCGATGGGCTCTTCGGTCAATGTAGGCCAGGGTTATGAGCACAAGCGCTTCAAACCACCAAGCCTCGCCAACATGTATGCGACCGTCAACTGGATCGAGGAAGTGGACAATCCACAGTCCAAGGCCTTCGTCGAGAAATGGCACAAGAAGTTTCCCGATGAGCCTTACATCAATCAGGAAGCAGAAAACTCCTACCTCGCCGTGTATCTCTACAAGCAGATGGTCGAGCGCGCCGGCGGTTCGACCAAAAAGGACGAACTGCGCAAAATCATTGCCCAGGGCGATGTCTGCTTCGATGCGCCAGAAGGCAAGGTCTGCCTCGACCCTAAGAGCCAGCACATGTCACACACGATCTACTTGGCTAAAGTCAATGATGATCACTCGATCAGCTTTCCCAAAGTCTGGAACGACATCAAGCCTTACTGGCTGGGCCAAGCAGGCTGCGATCTGACCAAGAACGATCCGAGCGCACAATACACGCCATCCAGCCCCCCACCGGCTGCCAACTAACCCCAAAAGCGGCCGGGGCTCTCTGCTCCGGTCGTTCCCCGATGCGTGCCCGCAAGGAAGTCTACTGCGATGACTTTAGTCTACACCCTGTTCAGTTTCCTCTATCAGACGGGCGACGCCTTCGCCTTTCTCGTTCTTTCAGCCTGTGGTCTGGCAATTATTTTCGGCATGATGGGCGTGATAAATCTTGCGCATGGCGAGTTTATTCTATGCGGAGCCTATGTGTGTTCAGCCAGTGCGCGGGCCGGACTACCGCTACCGCTTGCCATCCTCGCTGGTGCCGTTGCTGCAGGTCTTGTCGGCATGGTCATCGAACGCATCATCATTCGTCCGCTCTATGACCGCCCACTCGATACGATCGTGGCCACATGGGGTGTCTCCATGATTGTCACGCAAACTACGCTTATTATTCTGGGCTCCACAATGCCCGGCACCGGAACGCCGTTCGGCAGCTTTGCGGTCGGCCCCTATTCCTATTCGGTCTACCGCGTGGTCCTCATGGCGGCAGCGGTGGCAACACTTGGCGTCCTCTGGCTGGGGTTCACCAAAACCCGCTTCGGCATCCTGGCCCGGGCCACCATACAGGTGCCCCACATCGCTCAGGCGCTCGGCGTCAATACCGGCCTCATCTACAGCCTGACTTTCGGTCTGGGTGCAGCCCTGGCTGGTCTCGCTGGCGGTCTCTACGCGCCGACGATGACCCTTGTGCCGACGATGGGCAGTGCCTTCGTCGTTGAAGCCTTTGTGACCGTCGTAGTCGGCGGAGCTGACATCTTCCTTGGCACGGCACCGGCTGCACTCGTCCTCGGTGCTGCCAAGGCGGCGCTTACCTCTTGGCAAGGACAACTTGCAGGCCAGATCGGCCTTCTCGTCGCAGTCATCATCGTCATCCGAATCCTGCCGCGGGGCATATCCGGCTGGATCCTTCGAGAAAGAGCCTGACCCTATGTTGAGATCCAATCCCCTATCACGAGCCATTGCCTTGCTGGAAGGCCCTCAAACGCAGGGGCGTGGCACACCGTTCTGGGCAAGCTTTGCCGTCGTTGTCGCCATTGCCTGCGCCTATCCCCTCTTCGCGGACGGTTACGACGTCGGCAACAATGTTTACTTCTTCAACTGGACCTTTATGGCACTGGGCCTCAGCCTTATCTGGGGCTATGGCGGAACACTGAGCTTCGGACAGACTGCCTTCTTCGGTGTCGCTGGCTACAGCTACGGCGTGATCTCCATCAATCTTGGTGATGCCTATGGGTTGACGCTGTTTGCATTATTCGCGTCTGTCGCGGCGGCGGCATTATTTGCAGCCTTGCTTGGGTACTTCCTGTTTTTTGGTCGTATCAGCGGAGTTTTTCTGGGGATCGTCACCCTGTCGGTCACGCTTGTTCTGGAGCGTTTCATGGCACAGACCGCTGGTCCGGAATGGCGAGTGGGCCTGGCAAGACTTAACGGTTACAACGGCATGGGCAGCATGCCCTCACTTACAGTTCCGTGGTTTGGCGGCGACATCGTTCTCTTTCCCGATGTGCAGCTGTACTACTTTACACTCGCACTGTTGGTTGTCAGTTATCTCGGCCTTCGTATCCTTGTGAATTCCCGCTTTGGAAATGTGCTCGTCGCCATTCGTGAAAACCCACAAAGGGCAGAGATGCTTGGCTACGACATCCGCGTCTATCAGCTCGTGGCTTTTGTCATCGGTTCAGCCTTTGCAGGTCTATCAGGCGTTCTTTACACCTCCTGGGGCAACTATATCACGCCCGCATCGATGAACATGACCGCAGCAGCTCTGCCAATCGTATGGGTGGCCGTTGGCGGTCGCAACGACCTGACCACCACATTGATCGGGACGCTGGTCGTGCTCGCCGGGTTTCAGGCTTTGACCATTCACGGGAGCCAGTATGCACTCGTCGTCATGGGTGTCCTGCTCGTACTGACTGTTCTTATAGCACCGCGCGGGCTCATCTTCGGCCTTGGTACATTTCTGGCAAAATGTTTCCACCACAAGACCACGGCCGGGAGGGAGTGACGCATGGCTATCCTCGAAACACGTGAACTCAACAAATGGTTCGGAGGCCTGCATGTCACATCAGGCGTGAATTTCTCTCTGAAACAGGGCGAAATCCACTGCCTCATCGGCCCAAATGGCGCCGGCAAAAGTACGCTCTTCCGCCTTATCCTGGGAGAGCATCTGCCGACCAGTGGTCAGATCGTCTACGAGGGAGTGGACATCACGAGAGCAAAATCGTTCGAGCGCATCCGCAAGGGTATCAGTGTTAAGTTCCAGGTCCCCGGGATATTCAAGGCGCTAAGCGTCCGCCAGAACCTGCAGATCGCGCTTCAGCATCACCGGCGCCCGGAGGATCTGGACGAGGAAATCGACAGGCTCCTGGAATTTCTCAAGTTGACGGAGGCGCGCGCTCAACTCGCAGGCAACCTCAGCCACGGCCAGAAACAATGGCTGGAGATCGGCATGGCAGTTGGCCTCAGGCCACGTCTTCTGCTCCTGGACGAACCGACCGCCGGGATGACACCGGACGAGACTGCTGCCACCGGCGAGATGGTGCAAGCGCTCAACCGGGACGGAGTGACCGTTCTGGCGGTCGAACATGACATGGCCTTCGTCCGCCAGATTGCCCACAAGGTCACTGTTCTTCACTTCGGCAAAATCTTCGCCCAGGGCACTATCGACGAGATCGTTGCCGATGAGCGCGTGGCTGCCATCTATTTGGGAGACGCCCATGCGTAAGGAGATCCTCCTCAACACCCTTGGTCTATGGTCGGGTTATGGTGGCAAGCCGGTCCTGCAGGGCATCGACATCCAGGTCCGCGAAGGCGAGATTGTCGCCGTTATCGGTCGCAACGGCGTGGGAAAGTCCACCCTTATGAAAAGCCTGATCGGTCTTCTTCCCGGCGACAAAGGATCAGTGGTTTTTCGCGGAGCTGCGATCGATACCATACCGGCTTTCAAGCGGGCTCGGCTCGGGATCGGTTACGTCCCGCAAGGACGCGACGTCTTTCCTCGGCTCAGCGTAATCGAAAACCTGCTGGTCGGCGAATCCATCAGTGGCAAACGCGCCACGGCCGACCAGATCGAAGCCGTGTTCAGTTATTTTCCTATCCTGAAGGAACGCCGGAACCAGCAGGCCGGAACCATGTCTGGCGGACAACAGCAGCAGCTTGCGATCGGCCGCGTTTTGATGGGCAGGCCCTCGCTGATCCTGCTCGACGAGCCGTCAGAGGGCATCCAGCCCAACATCGTTCAGGATATTGCCCGGATCATGGTGGAGCTCAATAAAACAACCGGCGTCACGGTGGTGTTCGTGGAGCAGAACATCGACATGATCCGCGCGATGGCGCAGCGCTGCTACGTCATAGACAAAGGGCGGATCACCAATGAGATCATGCCGGAAACGCTGGAGGACCGCGATGCCGTCCGGCGTTATCTGGCTGTCTGAAACCTCAAAATCCCTCACATGAAAAGGATAAAACACATGAGCTGGCTCGACGAAACAATCATGGCCCGAAAAGGCGTTGCCAAAGGCAAAGTCGGAGAGACTTACGCCATCACCGAGGAAAGCCAGGGTAAATATCATTATGTCTACGGTGCTTATGTCGATCCGATCTTGAAAGTTGATCCGGGCGCCGTCGTCTCGGCGGAAACCCATGATGCATTCGAGGGAGCAATCAAAAGCGAGACAGATGTTCCATCCAAGGTTCTCAATTTCCCCTACCTCAACCCGCAGAATGGACCGATCTACGTCAACGGTGCAGAAAAGGGTGACTGCCTGGCCGTCTACATCAAGACCATTGTGCCGCGCGGGCCGCAGCCCAGGGGCACGACAGTCATCATGCCGGAGTTCGGCGGCCTGGTGCCAACAGCCGACACGGCGCTATTGACCGCGCCTTTGCCCGAACGCGTACGGAAAATACATGTCGATGCCGAGACCGGTGTCCAGTGGAACGACAGGATCACGCTTCCCTACGAGCCCTTCATCGGAACAATCGGCACCGCACCGGAAATTGAGGCCATATCGTCGCTCGTTCCGGACTATTACGGCGGCAACATGGACCTGCCTGATGTTTGCCCAGACACCGTGATCTATCTGCCAGTCAATACCGAAGGTGCATATCTCTATCTCGGCGATTGCCATGCAGCGCAAGGCGACGGCGAGCTTTGCGGCGTCGCACTCGAGCATCCCACCGTCACGACGGTTCAGATCGACCTCATCAAGGGCTGGACAATCAAGACGCCGCGGCTGGAAAATGACCGGTTCTACATGACAATCGGGTCGGCAAGGCCGATGGAGGATGCGGCCCGCGGCGCTTACCGCGAATTGATCCGCTGGATGGTTGCAGATTTCGGCTTCGAAGAACTCGACGCCTACATGTTGCTCACCCAATGCGGTCGCGTCCGTCTCGGCAACATGGTCGACCCGAAATATACGGTCGGTGCCTCCGTTTTGAAATCCATCATCGGCATAGCCGCCTGAATAGACCAACCGAGCAGGGTCGCCCGTCTTGGGCGGCTCCCTATCTTCCCGATGGAGCAAGACATGACCGTCCCTTTCAAAGGCGCAGCAATCCAGTTTGAACCCGATTTTGGTAACAAGGACCGCAACGTTTCAGCGCTGCTGGCACTGGTCGAGGAAGCGGCAACCAATGGTGCGAGGCTGATCACCACGCCGGAAATGTGCACAACAGGTTATTGTTGGTACGACCGCCAGGAAGTTTCCGGTCTTGTGGAAACGATCCCCGGGCCGACCACAGATCGTTTTGCGGAACTTGCGTACAAACATGACTGCTTCATTGTACTGGGCCTGCCCGAAGTCGATGCGGAAACCAACCTCTACTACAATTCTGCGGCACTCATCGGGCCGGAAGGTTTGGTAGGCGTTCATCGAAAAACGCACCCCTATATTTCAGAGCCGAAATGGGCTGCATCCGGCAATCTTGGTCATCAGGTTTTCGAAACAAAGATTGGCCGCATAGCGATGCTCATCTGCATGGACATCCACTTTGTGGAGACGGCGCGATTGGTGGCACTCGGTGGTGCGGACGTGATCTGCCATATCTCGAACTGGCTGGCCGAACGGACCCCTGCTCCCTATTGGATAAGCCGCGCTTATGAGAACGGCTGTTACCTGATGGAGAGCAATCGCTGGGGACTTGAACGAGGTGTTCAGTTCTCAGGTGGCAGCTGCGTCATTAGCCCTGAAACCGAAATCCTTGACGTGGTTGATGACGGTGACGGCATTGCTTACGGCTTGATTGATCCGGCACGGTCGCGCATGAGGCAGGTTGCAGGCGAGCCCGTTATGCTGCAGCGTCGTCCCGAGCTTTACAGCGAGCTGATGACGAACACCTATACGTGGAATCCGGGAGAATTCTTCCGTCTCTACGGACACCAACCGATTGAAAAAGGGCGTCGCAGCCGCATTGCCGTCGGCGAGTTCACTCCGACATCTGATCACGACGCCAATCTCTCCATGATGTCGGCTCTGGCGGAACAAGCCAAGGCTCAAGGGTCAGAGCTCATCGTCTTTCCGGCTTTTGCCTTGACCGGGCTCGACAACCCTGCGCAAACGGCAATCCCGCTCTCTCATCCTGCGGCGCAGACGATCGGCAAACTCTCGCAGCAGCTCGGCATCTCCATCATCGCCGGCTTTGCCGAGGCGCAGGAGAACGAGCGCTTCAGTAGTGTCATGATCGCCAGACCTGATGTTCCTGCCATCGCTTACCGCCAAGTCCACCTTACTCAGGATGAGCACGCCTGGGCAACACCGGGCGACGAATTCTGCGTCTTCGATCTTCCACTGGGAAGAGTAGGCGTCATGGTCGGACACGATGCGGCTTTCCCCGAGACTGGCCGTCTCCTTGCGCTCAGGGGGTGCGACCTAATCTGCTGCCCCTCGAGTATCAGTGATGGATTCCATCTTGGCCACCCGGGCAGTAAGGTCAGGCAACCAGAGCCGATCCCCTATGGCGCAGACCAATTGCACTGGCACCACTACCGGGTGCGCGCAGGGGAAAACAACTGTTACGTAGCATTTTCCAATACCAGGACGGTGGCAAACAAGGCAGCAGGCCTCAGCGGCATATTTGGCCCCGACACCTTTGCGTTCCCACGCAAGGAGGCGCTCGTGCAGGACGGAGGCCTTGTGGTCGCGGAAATTGATACCTCAAGCACAAGCCCGACATATCCGACAAACGTCGTGCGCAGGAAAGACCTCGTCCTCATGCGTCAGCCGCATCACTATTTGCGACTGGTGATGTCATCCGTGGCTATTTAATCGTACAAAGGTTGCCGACGCCAAAACCCTGTTGCGAAGGCAAAACCTCAGTGACAGTCTGAAATTCCAGAAGCGTGGACGCATCGCGCGACGATGAAAGCGACAGGGAGAAACCGGTTAAAAGCTCGCTGTAATGAAAAACCAAACAGGAATATTGCAACGGCACTGTTGGCCCCCAACGCTCTGCAACAGTTCTATGGCGAAGTGACACCCGGATTACCCTCTTGCGAGGCGGGAGCACCCGTTGTCTCACATCACATGTTTCTCCTTCGTGTCGCCGTGCAGCTGGCGGCCAACGGCTCACTCAACTCGGCACGTCACGCCGCTTGAAGTGCCCCGCGGCAAACGACAGCCTCAAGGACATAAAACTGGAACAAGCTTCCACGAGCCCTTGGAGAGCAGATCGTTTCCGATTTTTGTCGCGCAACAGAACGATGATAGAAAAAGGCCGCTAAGCGGGATTTCCTATTGCTGCCAAAGCGGAACGCCATGATCCGGGCGTAGTCGGTCCCGCCCTCCGCTGCGCGGCCACTATGTTGGGCTCCTGCGGCGACGCTTTCCCGGTCCTGGCGTGTCGAGAATTCCCGAAATCCCGCCTGAAGGCGGCCGCTTCTCTAATCGGCGGGGTAAAGTCAAGAACTCCTTTGCCTATCCGCTATCTCGTGGCGGCCCAGTGACGTCTCCAATTGCACCGAAGCCGACAGACCGACGTGTGCGAACGAGCAATACAACGGCATAGGCGTCTTTCCAATTTGCTGCAGTATCATCCGTGTACCTTCTTTTCTTCATGGTGCCGCCTCGCCAAATAGCGGCGATACAGAGTTTTTGAAGGATAGAAATCGATGAAACAGACAGTTTCCAACGTGAAGTCACGAAATATTCTCGTGCTTGGGGCCGGGGAACTCGGCATGCCCGTTCTTAGAAATCTTGCCCGTCGTGCCAAGGGCATTGAGGACGCGAAAATAAGCGTTTTGCTGCGCGGTAGTGCCGTTGATTCCGACGCCCCGGCCAAGCAGCGTGACGTTGCTGAAATACGCGACTTGGGTATCGATATCGTCGTCGGCGATCTGGTGAAGAGTTCGGTTGACGAGTTGGCATCCTTGTTCTCTCACTATGACACCGTGATCGGCTGCACGGGTTATGCAGCGGGGATCAACACTCCGATGAAACTGGCCAAGGCAGCGCTGCAGTCCGGGATTCCCCGCTACTTTCCTTGGCAGTTCGGCGTCGATTTCGAGGCAATCGGTCGAGGCGGGCCACAGGACATCTTCGACGCGCAACTTGATGTGCGTGAACTCCTGCGGTCTCAGAACAAAACCGAGTGGGTCATCATTTCTACCGGCATGTTCATGAGCTATCTCTTCGAGCCGGAATTCGGTGTAGTTGATTTGGAAAAAAGCGCCGTCAGAGCCCTTGGCAGTTACGATACGGCGGTTACGCTGACGACGCCTGAAGACATCGGCGTGCTCACTGCTGAGATTGTATTCTACGAGCCGACTATCAGCAATGAAATCGTCTTCTTGGCTGGCGATACAGTTACCTACGGCGAACTTGCTGACAAACTTGAAGCAGGTTTGAACAGGCCCTTCAGTCGCGACGAGTGGACTGTTCCGGTTCTCATGGAAGAACTGGCTGTCGACCCTCAGAACATGATGCGCAAATATCGTGCAGCCTTTGGTATCGGACGAGGCATGTCGTGGGACAAGGCAGGCACGTTCAACGAGCGCGAGGGCATAAAGGTGACGGATGTGTCCGATTGGATCGACGCCAACCTGAGCGCAAGGTAACGCGGCTTTCTGGCGCACAAACCGGCGGAAGAAAATTAGACAGGGGGGAGCGCGCAATGCCGGTGCTCTCCCAGTTCGCCAGCAGTTCCCCACTACCATCCATTCAAGGTCGTGATGACAACAGCGGAGTGGCGGCGGTTTGAGACTGTTAAAATGTCTGCCAGGAAGGCTTTTCCGGTGGTCGGGAATCAAATTCGTCGCGGGACTTTTGAAACTGCTCAGAATTCTCAACGACCCATGTCCACAACGGGATCATACGCATGAGAAGACCCATTCCCAGTTCTGTCAGTTCGTATTCCACCCGAGGCGGCACCTCAACGAGATCGTAACGGGTGACGAGACCATCTCTTTCGAGCTGGCGTAGCGTGCGCGTTAGCATGCGCTGTGTTACGCCGTGCATGCGTCTGCCGATATCTGCGTGCCGAAGTCGGCCATAAACGCCAAGGGTATGTATGACGCCGAGCGACCACCTATTCCCTGCGTGGGTGAGAACCTCGCGTCTAACCCCGTCTTCGTCGTCGCGAAGGCCATCACAAACCGCTTGAGAATAGCTCAGCATTTCTTCTCTGGTCATTACCCTTGCTCCGGTATTCCTGCCTTTGTGTCTTACCAGCCTTCGGAGGGCATTTCACCTGCCTCTCGTGGGTATTGAAACGTGGATAAAATTTGGGGGAAACATACGCATTGGTAGCACTGATGCCCATCGGCGCAAGGCGGCCGTAGTGGATGCTCGACAAGTGTCGGCTTAGTGGTCATTTGGTGCAGCGTTTGTCTTTCGCGGCCCGCGCTTCTCTCCGGGATCGGCTCTTAGCCCTCCCATGATGGGGTTTCGTAGATGAGGTGGTTCAATCTATGCTGCATCCTGAGAACGGATCATCGGAATAACGGCCGCCCCGAACTCACCTCACCATCGTCCGCGAAGGACGTCTCCCGCCGTTACGCGGAATCTTTAAGTATGCTCATCAACCTTACACCGTTCCTCTGGCGACCTCACCCTCCTTCGTCCAGCGAAACACTGAGCCATCAACCCACATGCGATGCATGACCACAGCAAGTCTTCGAGCCAAAGCGACTTTGGCCTTCTTACTGCCATGCCGCTTCGCAATGTTCATTGCCCAAGCCTTGAGCCAACACCACTTCACCACTCGCGTCATCATCGATTGGGCCGCCTCGTAGAGCAGCGTTCGCATCATCGCGTCCCCGCGAAGAGAAACATGTCCCACGCGACTGACTTCGCCCGATTGGTTGATCACGGGGGTGAGGCCAAGCACAGCACCCACCGATCGCGAGTGGCGGAATCGGCTGGGAATATCTACCGTCGATACATAAGCGAGCGACACGATCGGTCCGACACCTGGTATCGTCATCAGCCGCCTACAGACCGTGCCATGTTTTGCTTCGTTACGAACCCTCTTTTCGAGCCGGGCAAGCCCCTCTCGCAACTCGCGCCGACCGGCAAGTAGTGGATCCATGATCTCGGCAAGCTCATCGTCGTCCTCAACGAGTTCACGTATTCTCCTCTGGAACGTGCCACCTGCGGTCTGGCCGACCTTTAGTCCAAAGTTGCGCAAGAGGCCGCGCATCTCGTTTTCCAGATCTGTTGCTTTTTCCTGCAACAGCGATCGGGCCGTCAACAGCGCACGCCTTTTCTGGCTGGTGAGCGTTTTGACATGAACGGCCTTGAACAGCCCGACCCTCATCATCTGGGCAATACCGCGTGCATCATTCCGATCACTCTTATTTTGCTGTGACGCGTCCAGGAACGCTTTTGTGTGGCGCGTTTCGATGCAGCAGACTGGGAGACCAGCTTTCGCCAGCCCCTCGAACAGCCATTGGGACAGTGGTCCGGCCTCAAGCCCCACCCTATCCAAGTGGAAAGCGGGATCCCTCAGGGCGTCGACAAGATCGTCTGGGTGAGAGGCGACCTTTCTCTCTCGGCATGGTTTCCCGGATTCATCAATAATACAGACGCTCGTTTCTTTGATCGAGACATCGAGGCCGACATAGTGTTTCATAGTCATGCTCCTCTCTGATGATAAAATGTGGCTGCTTCATACTGACCGCATTTTATCATCAGCCACCGTGTGATGCCTCCCGCTTTTTCAAGCGGTAAATCGAGGCACCGAGCCGATTAGCCCATCTATGCTGATTTCTCCGATACTCTTCATTCTGGTCTTGGATCACGCCACAGCGGTTCCGATCCAAGATTGTGTCATCGCGTCGCAACGAATGGTCAGCCAACCGCGCTGAAGCTGACTTCTTAATCTCGCTGGGTCAGGGATCAAAGGTACTGTTTTGCCATGGCGGGACAGCGGACGCACACAGGTTGTGCGTCCGCCAGAAAGCTTCGTCAGAGAACCATGAAGCCGGCGTCGACTGGATCGTCGCGATTGATGGTCCAGGCCGCGGTGCCCAGCATTCCGGCCGTGCCCTTGACCGTCGGACGCACGGCACGCACAGAACCAAGCGTTGTTTCGCCGATCAGGCAGCCTTCGAATACACCTGATCCCAGGAGACCTTCGGAGGTGATCGTCTGGTTGAGGGAAATGACGCCACGTTTCTCGAAATAGGCCATCATCGCAGATGTACCTGTTCCGCCGGGTGAACGGTCCAGCTGGCCAGCAGAGAAGACGTGCACGTTTTTGTAAAGGCATCCCTCGATTGTTGGTTCGTGCCAGAAGGTGACGAAGTTCAGGTTGTTGATGTGGGATTGCGTGGGATGCTGCACCTTGACCTTTTCACGGATCGCCTCTCGCGCTATCAGGCCCATACGCGAAAGCTCGGAACCGTTCTCCGGCGCGATGCGCAGTGTGGTATTGCGAAGGTCGATGATGCCGAAGTAGTTACCACCCCACACAAGGTCGGCCTTGAGGGCGCCGTAGCCGGGCAATTCGAACTCAATATTCTGTTCGGCGACGTAGGCTGGAACGTTTTCGAACCGGGTCCACAATACGCGATCACCCTCGTGTGCGACCTCGGCAACGACCAGACCAGCCGTCGTTTCGAAGCGGATCTTTGTCAAACCGCCAGCAGAGCGTCTCACCAGGCCATTGGCGACCATAGCCATGGCGACCGCGATCGTTCCGTGACCGCACATGTGCGAATATTCCTTGCCGTCGATGTAAATCAGCCCGGCATCGAATTCAGAAGATGATGGCGGTGTGAGAAAAACGCCGAACATGTCCGCATGTCCACGCGGTTCGCGCATCAAAGCCTTGCGCAGCCAGTCGTAGTTTTCCTCGAGAAAAGCACGCTTTTCGAGGATGCTCGAGTTAGCCGGATAGGGCACGCCGCTATAGATGATGCACAGCGGTTCGCCTTCCGTATGGGTATAGATTACGTTGTACACGTCCTGAACGCGCATTGTATGTCTCCTGAGAATGTTGGGGGATGGGAAGGGTTTAACTTCCAGACAGGAAGTCCAGACCGATCAACCAGTCGATCAGAATGATCGCGATAGCTGCGGCCAAGATTGTCAGCGACGAGACCGCCGCAATGGATGGGTCGACCGAATACTGCACGTAATTGAACAACTGTACCGGGATGGTATTCAGCGTCGACGTTGTATTAAAAATCGATAGCTCGACATTGATGAACGAGGTGATGAACGCAAAGATTCCACCCGAGACAAGCCCGGCTCTTATTTGCGGAAGCGTGATGAGAAAGAAGGTCGACCATGCAGAAGCACCAAGATCGCGCGATGCTTCCTCCAGCGACAGTTGCTCATGTGAAAACAGCGGCAGTAGCGTGCGCAGCACGAAGGGCGTGATGATGACGACATGGCCAACCAATAATGCCGGGAAATTGCGAACCAGCCCGATTGAAGCACCATACTGCAATAACGCTGCGCCGATGACGATATGTGGCAGGACCAGCGGTGACAGCAGCACCGCTGACAGCACCGACTTCCCGGGAAAGGAATAGCGTGCCATTGCGATCGAGGCAGGCAGTGCGACCACTATCGCAGCCAGAGTTGCCACGCCGGCAAGACCGGCACTTGTCAGGAATGAACGCACATAGGTAGGATTTTCGAGCACGACCGCGTACCATGACAGCGTCAATCCCTGGGGTGGAAAGGCCAGAAACTTCGTTTCGGTCAGCGAGACGCCGATCACCACGACCAGCGGCAGCACCAGATAGGCAAGCGTGGTCAGCGCGATAAGTCGAATGATCATGTCAGTTTCCTTTCACGTCACGCGCGCCGTAACGCGCCAGCCATGACGAAAAGCCGATAAGGGCCATGGTGAAAGTCAGGAGCGTGATCGACAGCGCGCCACCATAATTGAAGTCAAAAACCGTCGAATACTGCTGGAAAGCCAGCATCGCCAGGACAGTCACCTTTCCTCCAGACAGAAGCGCCGGTGTGACATAGGCACTTATTGCCATTGAAAAGACGATGATCCCTCCAGCCATGACGCCGTGCATCGTGAGCGGGAATGTCACACTGAAGAACGTTCGCACGGGACCTGCACCCAGATCGCGCGATGCGTGTTCCAATGCAGGCTCGACCCTCGCCAGTGCGTTTCCGATCGTCAAAACCATGAACGGCAGCAAAATATAGACCAGTCCGATCAGGATACCCGTTTCCGTTCCTAGGAAACGGATCGGACGATCAATCAAACCGGCGCCCATTAACGCGTCGTTCACGAGACCTGTACGCCCCAGAAGAACCATCCAGCCGAACGACCGGACAATGTTTGAGGTAAAAAGTGGAAGGATCAGCAGGATCACACAGGCCCGGCGCCAACTGCGCCACTTGACGATACGCACGAGGTACCACGCAAGCGGGTAGCCGAGGATTGCGCAGATCAATGTCGACAGTATAGCGAGCCGGAAGGTGACGCCAATCACCTGCCAATGGTAGCCATCCATAAGGATCCGGCCATATTGGGCAAAACCGAACTGGCCATCCGGAGCGGTCAGTGAGGCAACGAGTACCACGCCGAGTGGCATCAGGAAAAATGCCGTGAACACACAGACCGGCAGTGCCAGCAGCCAACAAAGGGTCAGGCGAGAGGTAAACATCGCCCTAGCCCTCCAGAGTATGAAGGTCTGAGGGATCGAAAGCCGCGATAACCTCGGCGCCTTCGGTAACGCCGTCCGGTAACGCACGGTATTGGCGGGCGTGCAGTGTGCGTGCACCCGACTGCATGTAAATGTTGGACGTGCCGCCAACATAGGTGGTCGCTGTGACACGCCCGGGCAGTGACAGCCAGCCGGCCGGCACATCGTCCAGGTGCCGGAATACACGTAGATTTTCCGGGCGAAGAATGCCCTCTGACTGTCCCTCGGCAAATGAGCGGCCGTTGGAACTCATGGGCAGAACGGTGGCTTCACCGATAAAATCAGCCACGAAGCGTGTCTTTGGCTGGCGATATATTGTCTCAGGTGTGTCGATCTGCTCGATACTGCCTGACGACATCACAGCGATACGATCTGACATCGCCATGGCTTCGTCCTGATCATGGGTCACGAAGATAAACGTGATACCCAACTGGACCTGCAACTGTTTCAACTCGATCTGCATGCGTTTGCGAAGCTGCAGATCCAGCGCTGACAATGGCTCGTCCAGAAGCAACAGTTTGGGTTTGTTGACGATGGCACGTGCGAGCGCCACACGCTGTTGTTGTCCTCCAGACATCGCGCGCGGGCTGCGGGGCGCCATTGCCGCGAGCCCGACCATATCAAGAGCTTCCAGCGCGCGGACTTCCGCCTCCTTGCGCGACGAGCCGGCACGTCGCGGGCCATAGGCAACGTTTTGTAAAACCGTCATGTGAGGAAACAGTGCGTAGTTCTGGAAAACCGTGTTTAGTGGTCGCCGTTCAGGCGCAAGCCCCGTCACGTCTTCTCCGTCAATCATGACACGCCCGCCGTTTGCGGACATGAAACCTCCGATGATCCGCAAAAGCGTCGTCTTTCCACAACCCGATGGCCCAAGCAAAGAGATGAACTCGCCCTGGGTCACGTCCAGCGACACGTGATCGAGCGCACGATGATGACCAAAGGACTTGGTGATGTCTGTAATTGCGAGCAGCGTCATTGGATCAGTTCGCTATTTCGCGGTTCCAGCGATCAGTGATGGCAGGTCGCTTGGCATTGACTTCAGTCCAATCGAAAAGCCGCAGGTTCTTGATCGATCCGCCGGTGCCCCATGGCAGCTTGCGCTCGACATCATCAGACAGCGTCACACCTGTAATGGCCGGACCAAGATAGAGTTTCTCCGCCAGGCAGGTTGCGGCTTCGCTTGTCAGAGCCGTGTCGATGAACTTCTGCGCAGCCTCTTCATTCTTTGTACCCTTGACGATATGCATTCGTGCATCAGTCGCCCACACCCCTTCGCTGGGAACGGTGAAGCCGATCGGCAAGCCGGCGTCGATCAGATCCCATGCACCGACATTGAAATGAGCGCCGATGACGACCTCATTGCTCTGAAAAGCGTTCGATGCTGCGCCTGACGTATCGTAGAGAAGTCCCGAGTCCAACGATTTAAGCTTCGAGAAGGTCGCATCGAGTGTTTCGGTCGCGTCACCGAAGGCACCAGCCAGGAAAATTACGAACGGTACGCCGGCAGAATTGTTAGGCGAGGGTATGGCCACCGCGCCCGCATAGGCTGGATTCCACAACTCTTCCCAGCTTTGGGGTGCCTCAGTCACCTCGGAAGTATTGTAGATCAGTCCTAGTGAGTAATAGCCGGCGCTGACGGCAAAGACATGATCACCGTTCTTGTACGCTGCCTCGGGTTGAAGTGCACCGGCATTGGCAAGCTTGGCCAGATCGATTGGTGCTAGAACCCCTGCTGCCTCTGCGATCTCGCTGACGCCACCATCCATGTAAGCAACATCAATAACCGTGTCGCCCGTCTGCTGTTGGAGTTTGGACAGTGTCGTGGTCGAGTTTCCAATCTCCGCGATGACCTGGATCCCGGTTGCCGTGGTGAAAGGTTTCGCAACACAGGCATCGAAAGCCTCTCCCCAGTTGCCACCGTAATAGGCAACCGTAATCGACTGCGGCGCCGTCTGCGCAACTCCAACCTGCGAAATGAATGCGATGCTGGCGACCGTGCCGAGAAAAATGCTCTTCTTCATCTGATAGCTCCGTCTCTGGGGTAACGCGTTGTGCGCTTGGGATCGTTGTCCAGCCACGACCATAGCAAAGACGTCAACATACCTGTTGAATAATCCGGACACATGATTGAACATAACCGACGAATTGATGAGTTGGATCAGCCATGATGAAAGTTCAGGAAAACAGTTTCGAACTGCGCATAGCGTTCATTTTGCAGAACAAATTCACGCTGGCAGCGTTTTCCGGTTTCATTGACGCTCTGAGACTCGCAGCTGATGATGCCGCCAAAAGCCGACAGATCCGCGTCGGCTGGGAGGTCTATTCACTGGCCGGTGGTGCAGTCCATGCCAGTTGTGGCGTGGCAATTGCCACTTTGCCGATCCCACGCGATGCAGCAGGGTTCGATTATGTTGCTGTCTGTGGCGGTAACAGTTTTGATGATGACAGACCTGCCCCTGCCTTGATGAGTTTTATCCGTTCTGCCCGTGCACAAGGTGTCGGACTGCTCGGTATCTGTACGGGGAGTTTCGCTCTGGCACGGGCGGGATTGGTCGCGTCACGTCGCTACTGTATTCACTGGAACGTTCTTGAAGCGTTTAAGAGCCGCTTCCCGCGTGCGCAGATATCGCTCGACCGAATTTTCGCAGACGAAGGCGACGTAATAACTTGCGCAGGCTCTACTGCTGCAATCGACCTCGCCCTTTATCTTATCGTTCGACATTGTGGTCGTGAACGGGCCCAGCAGGTGATGCGACACATGATGCTCACATCGATGCGCCCGGCCAGTGTCCCGCAAGCGCACTTTTTCCAGATGCCACCCGATGGAACGGATAGCCGTGTGCGCAAAGCGCTCTACTTCATGGAGCAACAGCTCGATCAACCGCCCAACGGCCCCGCAATAGCACGCTATTGCGCGATCTCAAGCCGCCAGCTGGAAAGATTATTCCGCGCCAATTTGGGGCAGACGATCGGACAAACGTTTCGGAACATGCGGTTGAACTACGGGCGATACCTTCTTTCAGGCGGCTCGCTCTCTGTCATGGAGATAGCGAACATTACCGGCTTTGCCGACACCGCACATTTTTCTCGTGAGTTTCGTCGCGCCTTCGGTGATACGCCGACAAACTACCGGGCCGCTTCGAGCCCAGATCGTGGCTAGCGGTGTTCTTCAAAATCACAACTGCGCGCAGTTTGACACAAAGTGAAGCTCTTGGGAGCGACATCTGCCACCTACGGCGTCTTATGGCCATCGACATCCATTATTGCGCTTGCTCAAGCGATCTGGTCATCAGGATCTCATCAAATCTATTATCATCTTCTCGAAAACCATCCGGGATAACACCGACCTCCGCAAAACCTCTTTTACGATAAAAGCGCCGTGCCGGTTCGTTATCCTCGCGGAGCACCAGCTCGATCTGCGAGATATCCTCTGTTTGAGCGTAAGCCTCGACCGCTTGCAACAGGGCGGACGCAAGACCTGATCCCCGCAAGGATTGCCGCACATAAACCATGACAAGCGTAGCGCGATGACGCATCTTGGCTGGTTGTGATCGTTTCAAGCCCATAAGGCCAACAGGCACGCCCTGAGCGAAGGCTACGAATATCGCGATATCCATTCTTTTCCGCCATTCAACATCCTCAAAAGCGCTCCATTCATCATAGGTACTCGCGAACGAATGAGGGGCACGCTGGAGCGCCTCAAGCCGGATCTGCCTAAATGCATCAAGGTCTTGCAACGATACCTTTCGGATCATCCAACTATCCTTTGGCATGGGTCACCTCTCGGCTTTTGGTCTAGGTACCGCTCCAAGGATCTGGCGTAGCCGCTATCGTTCCCGCGATAGCTCGTCGCACAAGTGAGCCCAGAATGGATCCCCTGTGAAGAACGATAGATCGCCCGCAGTCAACTCAAGTGGTTGTTGTCCATAGGCCGCGGCAATGGCCAGACCATGTCTGGACTTTTCCGTTTCGCACAGCGGGTCGGCGTGAAGAGGTTTAAGCACCCGGTGCCCCCACATGCTCGCCTGTCGATCGCCTCTGATCGCCGTCAAAAGAGCATGATCATGATCCGGATCTAGCGCCTTGGTGAAGAGTTGGCGCATCAGCGGAAGGTAAATGACCTGTCTGCTGCCGCCGAGCAGGCGGACACCCGGAAGTATCGATGTCACGATTGCCATCATCAGCAGGTTGGGCACCAGTCGCCGCTCCCGCAGAGCTTGAGCGACGTGTTGTGGATCGAAGGGAACGCTGAAGCCCGATCCATTAACACTGACAAGTACATTACCATCCAGCCGCAGCGGAAAAATCCGTCCTTGGCCAAGTCCCCAGAAAAAGTCAGTCGTGCGCCTGACCCATCCTGCCCATGGGCCATTGTTCAGATGTTCGATTGCGTGCAACAGTTTCTCTGCAACGTTGCCCTGCCTGATGAAACGTCTGGACAACCAGGAATCGTGATCTTCAAAATGTTCCGCCACGAGATCCCCGACATCCCTGTCATCAAACTGAACAAGCTGCAGCAAAGGCGGGAACGTCTGCTGCCAAAGAGCCTTGTTGCCAGCGATTATTGCATCTGCCGCCGTTGGAAATGCCGCACTCGGCAGGGCGTCTTTCAGCAAGGCTGCGGCGCCAGTTTCGGCAACGGGATCGTTGCATTCGAACCTGAAGCTGAAAGAGTTTCCCGTTGCGCACAGGTTGGTCGATCCCATTCGTTTGCGTGAAAGGCCGAAAATATTGGCTGTTCCGGCACCTGTAGCAAGAAAGCCCGGCCCTTTACGTCCTCTTTCGATAAATTTAACGGTCGAGCAGCCAAAATATATGTGCCATCGCCGCCTGTGGGAGCTTAAGCCAAGCGCGCTGAATAGGTGCGTGTAAAATGCGTCTGGATCAATCATCAGGAAGCAGTGTGGTCCGCTTTGAATGACTGGCAGTTCCGCTATTTGTTTTGCGGCATCATTTGCCTGCTCATGGTCGGCTCCCGACTGAAGCGCGACACAAGCAACAAGTTGCTGTAAACGTCCCATCGCATCGTTGCGAACAGCGCAGCCTCCACGTTCAATTTCACCGTAAACCGCATGCGCGTAGTCGATCAGCGGTCGCGTCCAGAAATCAGAAAGTTCAGGCATCAGTAATGTTAAGGCGCGCCTGACCTGAGACGCGGACACGAGAGCATCGTCACTTCGTCCACCCTTGACTGCCATGTGCGACGCCTCCCATCGACCGGTTAGTTTATCATCGAAGCCGCAGCTGACACTGCACTACGCCACAACAACTCCTCGGGAAGCGGGTCATCGACGTCTTCGACGATGACCATGGGAAGCTGCTCGTAATTATACGCGCCGGAATGGCAGGCTTCACCAGAGAAGATATGAAATCTGTGATCGAGGTCCGGGCATTGGATGAAACAATCGTGTAGAAATTTCCGCTGTTCCAGGTGATGACGCTGTAGCGAAAGTAGGGTTTCAGGGCCGAGACTGAAGTCGCCTGATCAACCTGAAAATCAATCATCTTGTTCAAAACATCCCGTTTTTTTTCGGCGATTTGCTTATCGGAAAAGAACCGTGACTTGAAGTGATCGTCTTTCTGACGTTCACGCTCCACATAGGTCGCTGCGTCCCGGTGCAACAGTTTCTGGACCTGGATCAGAAGACCATCCGGTTTAATTGTTTGCGCGACAAATTGATTTTGATTGATCCGGTCGGAGCCATACATCTGGAAAGTGGTATCTTCGAGCAATACGTCGTATCCCTCACGGAAGTGTGTGAGACGTTTATCTGCCGCATAGCGCTCGCTGGTCAGTTCGAAGAACGGCCCGTGGAAGAAATGCGCGTGATGACTGCCACGTTTTTCAAAAAAACACACACGATTACCATCTGTCGGGCTGCAATTGAGCGTCTTGACCCGTCCATCACCAAGTTTGGCCAGCGAGCGTGTCAGACTGCCAGCACCGGCTCCAAGTGTATAGAAAGTTGCCGGTCGGTTGCTCTTGGCCCAGGACTTCAGGCAGAAACGGAATATCGCAGCTCCAAGTCGACATTCCTCTTCAAGGCGATAGGGAATACTGGCAAAATAGTGGTTCTCGAATTTTCCCCATAATCGCCGATGTGTGTCGGCAAAGCTCAGGCAGTCGACATCACGAGACAGAAGAGCCGGGTCGTGTAGCGGCGCCCCGAAATCGGGCGCACCTTCCAGACCGCTCGCAGTCCGTTCGAAAAACTCCGTGAAGGCGTTGAGCCTTGGCGCGAGGCGCCACCGGTTGATTACCTGCTGATCAACCATAGCATTGTCTCCCTCTTGAGCCAGTTGCACAGAGCGCGCGTAACAAAACGGACGCCAAAGAGCGCTTTAAGTTCTGTGCTCAGGAGACTTCGCATGAGCGAGTGGCGCAATCTGACGATATCAACAGATTGACTGCTTGGCTGGAAAGTTTCGTGAGTGCGGAACCCTTGTTCAAGTTGCACGCCATGATCCGGGCGTAGTCGGTCCCGCCTCCCGCTGCGCGGCCACTATGTTGAGGCTCCTGCGGCGACGCTTTTCCGGCCCTGGCGTGTCGAGAATTCCCGAAATCCCGCCTGAAGGGCGGCCGCTTTGCTGATTTCTCCGATACTCTACATTGTCCTTCTTGGATCACGCCAAGGCGGTTGATCCAAGGCCGTGTCATTACATGACTTAGAGTGGTCAGTCGGCACGACTGAAGAAAGTAGGGCGTGCCCGCACGCGATGTATCGCGACTGCGGCGCACATTCTCCTGTTTGCCTGGTTTCCCCCCTGCATTCGGAGTGTTTCGGCGATCATGGGGCAAGCGCGCTGCGCGCTGTCACTCCGTCAAAAAAAGGCTTTCACCCTTCGGCCGAACCTTCCGTTTTTTGTTGCCTCCATGACCCCTGTGACGCCGGACCAATCCGCCAGTGGGCTGGCTTCACCCTCCCCCCTTTGCCCGGGAATACATACCTATTCCCAATCAAATTTGAGAGGGAGCGCCAACCGGGAAAATAGGAGTGTTTCGTGAGCCCTGAGCCTTCTTTGAAATATGTCGTGGTCGAACATGCCGGATATCAGGGTGAGCAGGATGTCTTCAGCCACCCTGATTTTAGGGTCGCGGCGAAGTGGCTACGGATCGGTATACCGATTTTGAGGTCAAGAACATGCACATCGACATCGCTTGTGATCTGCCCAATGGCGATCGTACCTATGAAATCTAGTCCAGCACCAGAAATGGTCCGCTACTCGTTGGCCTGGAGAAACCCCCATACACAGCCACCGGGACCACGCGTTTTGCACGCGGTTGTCGTGACGCGGGGTGAAAAGTGCCCTCAAGAAATCCTCGATCTGTGGTCGCCGGGTTGTGGTTATGCCGTGACGTGGGAACTGGTGACGCAGCGGCCTATTCGGCGCTGGAGCAAGGAAGCGAGAGCAAGGGTGCGTCGCAAGAACCTTGAACGACGCATGAGGGCCAAGTTTCCCCTGTTTGCGGTCGTGTTCATCGCGCAGGAGCTGGAGAAGCGCCCACAATATTACGACGGCGATTACTAACCCGCCTCCTACGTCCTGCCATCAATAACAATCCATCTCGCCTGAACGCTCAAAGGTTCAGTCGCGCGTTTTCCTATGGGTATTCCTATGTCCAGTTCTCATGTGTCCACCATCGTCAAGCTGTTCGAAAAGTGCCGGTACAAGCACGATCTGTATGCTGTGTTTTCTGACTGGTGCCAGTGCGCGGCGATCTCGTTGAGCAATGCCGTCGATCTGCCTAAGCGTGATGAGCGCGAGAAACAATATCTGGAAGTGGTGCGCCGGTATGACCCGGCAACATTAAAGGTGTTTCCCGAGATCCTTGGCGCGGTCGTGATGGCGTTGGAAGAAAAGCCAACGGATATCCTGGGGCAAGTGTTTCATGCGCTGGAGTTGCACAACACAGCCCGAGGTCAGTTTTTTACGCCCTACTCCATTTGCGAAATGATGGCGAAGATCAACCTAGGATCAGGCGACGATATTGCAGCCGTCATGAAAGGCCGCGGTTATATCCGCGCGCAGGAACCGGCTTGCGGTTCTGGAGCGATGGTTATTGCGCTGACCGAGGCCATGAAAGACGCAGGCCATAACTATCAGCAGTGCTTACATGTGACCGCAATTGATATTGATCGCCGTGCTGTTCACATGGCCTATATTCAGTTTGCCCTTCTCCAAATTCCGGCTGTGATCCTTGAGGGCAACACGCTTTCACTTGAGTTTCGCGATGAATGGAAAACCCCGGCGCATGTCCTTGATCAATGGGATGCAAAGTTCAGGTTGTGGGATCAGATCGACAGGGTGAAAGAGCTTTGTTCGTCGGTTTCTGCGCCTGTGTCGCTTCCGTCCGTCAAAGCCAACAACCTACCAACGCAGGATTATGCCGTTGAAAAAACGGGGCAAATTCGCCTGTTCTAGCAATCCATTATTGTATATACGGATATCCTGTGTTATATATCCGTATATACAAATCAGGAGTAATTGGCATGGCCCAACTCTATATTAAAGATGACAGCGTGAATGATCTGGCCGTCGAGGTCATGAAAATCACGAAGGCCCCCAACAAGACCGAGGCTGTGCGCCGAGCGCTTCAGCATGAACTTGATCGCGCAAAGGAAACGGTTCCTTTGAGAGAGAGGATCAAGGAAATTCAGGATCGGGTACGCAGCCGAATTGGCCCTAATCCAAAATCAGAGCCTTTCGATATGAAGGCGTTCTTAGATGAGCAGTGGGAAATCTAATGTACCTGGACGCATCCGCTATCGTAGCTATTCTGGCCGAAGAAGAAGACGCGGGATATTACATCGCCAAGTTGGAGGACAGCAAACGTCAGATTTTCTGCTCACCCCTGACTGTCTATGAGGCAGTGATAAGCTTGGCTCGCAACGAGGCAACCAAAACTGTCGGCGCACAGTCGCCTATTCCCCAACAGTGTATCGATGACGCACAGGTCGACGTCGCCTCTTTGCTCGAAACCCTCAACGTCAAAGAGATGAGCATGAACGCGTCGATCCACGTCAAGTCGATCGCAGCGGCGAGAGAATATGGCAAGGTTGTCGCCAGTCCTGCACGGCTGAATATGGGCGATTGCTTCGTTTACGCGATGGCAAAGGAATATCGTTTGCCGCTGCTGTTCAAAGGTGATGACTTTACGAAAACCGATATTGAGCGGGCATAGAGCGAGATAGGGAGGCATTATGTGCGGTCGCTTTACCAACGAAATGACCTGGAGCGAGATTCACGCGCTCTACAGCATTCTGGATAAAGGACCGCCGCCCTCGAACATGCCGCCACGCTATAACATCGCCCCCACCCAGAGCGTTCATTTCGCGCACAAGGATAGCGACGGTCATTTGATGGTCGATTATGGCCGCTGGTGGCTGGTGCCGTTCTTCGCAAAAGAGTTGCCGAAAGCGGCAATGTTTAATGCCAGGATTGAAACCGTCGATACGTCAGGTGCGTTTCGGGAGCCGTTCAAATCGAAACGCTGTCTCATTCCTGCAGACGGATATTTCGAATGGACGACCAGCACTGAGGACGGCAAGAAAGACCCATGGCTGTTTCAGATGCCAGAGGCACAAGGTTTCTCGTTCGCGGGCCTTTGGGCGCATAATGACAAGCTCAACGTGACGAGCTGCACGATCATAACAGCGCCGGCCACGCAGAAGATTTCAGAAATCCATGATCGCATGCCAGTCATACTCAATCCCACCGCCTATGACGAATGGTTTGATACCGATATCAAGGGTGACGACGCAAAGGCAATATTGCGAAGCCAACATCTGAATGAGAGTCTGGAGTTCCATCGCGTCGGCCGAGGCGTGAACTCATCGCGCTATGACGGAACAGATACGAAAAAACCGATCATTAATTCGCAGTGAGGTCGTTAATGAAATGGCGCGTCACGATTGAATATCTGACAAACAACGGTCCGGTTGATGTCGATTATATCTTCGATGACATAGATGACTTTCCTGACATCATTGAACGCGGTCCGCACTACCAGTCGATAATCAAATGCACTGTCGTTCCTGTGTTGACCGGTAGCAGGCTCACGGTTGAAGCCGCTAATGAGTTGTAAGCGGCTGCGCCGAAAGGTATCTCGCCGGAAGGGTTTAGTTGTGTATCGGCGACGAATGCACCGGTAGTAACATCAGAACTTGACCTTCCAGCCCGAGCGCACCCACACGGTTGGGTCATCACCCTCAGAGGTGACGCTGACGTTTAGAGAGGCTGTGCCGCCAGCAACATCGACTTCCGCACCCATACCACCGCGCAGCCAGAACTGGTTGGTGTCCTGCCCGTCGAAACTGAAAGCGGAAAGACCGGTGATGGTGCCGCTGGTGGCTGCGGTTTCGTTTTCAAACCGATAGGCGGCTTCGGCGCGTGCCAGCAGGCGAATGCTATCGTTCAATGCGTGAACGCCATCGATACCGGTACGAACAACCGTGCTGTGGTCGCTGGTTGAATTGAAACTGGCCGGGAAGCCACCGACGGTTTCTGTGTAAGCATCGAGCTTTGCATGGGCATAGGTCAGGCTGGTGTATGGCGTGAAGTTCCAGTCATTGGCTGAGAATGCATTCAGCCAATCGAAGCGTAGCTTTGCACCCCAGGTATCAAGATCGGCTTCACCATGCGAATAATCCATCACGCCGCCATTGAGATAACCGCGCGTGACCGTGAATTTGCCCGGTGCGTAATAAGCGCCGACCGTGGCGTAGACATATCCAGCGACCGGAAGCGTCACTTCCGGCGCAATATAAAAGCCCTTGTTGATGAAGTTGCCGCCGGTATCGATATCCTGATCGGTGTAGAGACCACCAAAGGCAAACCGGGCTGTTGCGCCACCTTCAAGGCCAAGGCCGTAACCGAAGTCGGCAAGGCCAAATGCGCCATCGCTGGCGGAGCCATTGTCATAACCAATGTCTGACGTCACCCAGATCGACTGCTGGCCAACGTCGAGCAGATTGCGCATCGGTTCGCCATGGCACCGTTGAGAACAGTGCCCGCGTAATTGATACCGACATTTGCAGATGGTTTGGCGGCCAGCGAGGCGTAAAACTCGTTCATGTCGATGATGCCGGAGCCCGTTGAGGAAACACGCGCGATAAACGCGGTGTCGTTTCCGGTCGTCCCGACCAGGATACTGCCATCGGCGCTAACACCCGTTGCGCTTCTGGTGAAATCACTTGTGATGCTTGCGCCACTGTTGCGCAACCAGTCTTCCACCGAGATCATGCCGGTCGCAGATGTCCAGCGGAAAGCGCGGTACACGTTGCTAGCACTGCCATCCTCCGACGAACCCACCACGACCGATCCATCGGCATTGACGCCACTAGCTTCGGAATACCCACCGCTATTCAGGGTTCCAAGGCTGACCATGGTGTTGGTGTCTTCCGTCCAGCGGAATGCGCGCGTGGCGTTGGAGGCGTTGCCGTCAAATGCGCGACCGACAACGACCTTGCCATTGACACTGACACCGAAGGCTACGGAATCGGTGCCGCTATTGAGGGCCCCAAGGCTAACCATGGTGTTTGATGCTTCGGTCCAGCGGAACGCGCTCATGTAGGTGGCGTTGCCGTCATGTGCGCTACCGACCACCACCTTGCCATCGGCACTGATACCGTAGGCTTCGGAAGAATGGCCGTTATTGAGAGTCCCAAGGCTGACCATGGTGTTAGTGTCTTCTGTCCAGCGGAAGGCGCGGTAAACGTTACCGGCACTGCCATCAGCGGCAAAACCGACCACGACCTTGCCATCGGCACTAACGCCTCTGGCAAAGGAGGAAAAGCCGTTATTGAGAGTACCAAGGCTGACCATGGTGTTTGAGGCTTCGGTCCAGCGGAAAGCACGGTTCCTATTGCTAGCATTGCCATCATTGGCATAGCCGACCACGACCTTGCCATCGGCACTGACAGCTTGAGCATAGGACCTTATCCCGTTATTCAGGGTGCCAAGGTTGGTCATGGTGTTTGTGGCTTCAGTCCAACGGAAGGCGCGAATATCATTGCCCGCAGCACCAACATCTGCATTACCGACCACGATCTTGCCATCGGCGCTGACAGCTTGAGCATTGGAAAATGATCCTCCATTGAGGATGCCCAAGTCCTGAAAACCATCCGGTTCCGCAGACAGGGCCGCACCGGCCGACAGCACGCCAAATGCACAGGCCAGCAATGTCAGGGCTGTTGATGTCTTCAAGAGTTTTGCACGCGGGAGAGTGCCAATGTGGCTCAAATTATATATGGTATTCATAAGTAACAAGTTCCCCATTCCGGTCCGCCAGGACCGAAAACCCTCAAGTTGAATCGGTTTGAAACAAATCAGTTACTTGCGATGTTGATGATCAAGACGTTCAAGTTAAACGTTTTTACGCCACTTAAAGTAGTGGAGCACATTGGCATGGTTGTCCTGCGCCAAGCTTGCGCAGGACCATGTCAGCGCAGATCAGAACTTCACCCGAGGTATCGAGGTCTGCTTCGCCGCGGGAATAATCCATCGCGCTGCTATTGAGATAGCCAATGCGTGTACGACGAACAGCGCTCATCGCTTACGGTCGAGTTTGCGTTTCTGTCTGCCCTTCTCAAAAGACAACTTGACCACAAAACGAGACAATGCTAACTAGTCTACCAACTAGTTGGTTGATATTGGTGTGAGTGAAAAAAATGGAAAAAAATTGGACAGAAGAACTGAAAGCTTTGGTCAAGCGAGTGGGAATTCTAAACAAGGCCAATGCACCGGTTGCGAGCGCCTTTCACAAGTTAGAAGCCGCTACGCGCGAAAACAGCGTGCTGGACGCCAAGACGCATGAACTTATTGCGCTTGCCGTAGCGGTTACGACGCGTTGCGACGGTTGCATTGCGGCACATGCTGTTGCGGCCAAGAAGGCTGGTGCGACCAAGGAAGAAATCGCGGCTGCTCTTGGTACGGCCATCGCGCTCAACGCTGGCGCTGCGTACGTCTATTCTTCCCGTGCTTTGGAAGCTTACGAAGAACTCGGCGAGTGAGCCAGAAATTTGGTGTGTTTCTTCGTATTGACAATCTACCATGTGGTAGGTAGTGTTTTATTCTAAGCTATCCAAAGCTCGAGGAAGAGATATGGCTGTTAGCACACGTGAGGCCTTGGTTCAAACCGCTGAAAACCTGATGCGTACACGCGGTTATACCGCTTTTAGCTACGCAGACTTGTCCGAAGCGGTGGGCATCCGCAAGGCGAGCATACACCATCACTTTCCGACCAAGGAAGATCTGGGCGCGACGATAGTCGAAGAGTACATTAACCGCGTTCGAACCGAATTTGGCCGGATCGAGTTACAGCATGAGCATGTGATCGGTCGTCTCGAGGCATTCCTCCAGATTTTCAGATCGAGTGCCGATGGCGGCTTGTTGCCACTGTGCGGCGCACTCGCAGCTGAAATGTCGGCATTGCCGCTTAGCTTGCAGCAATTGACGCAGCGTTTCTTCGACATGCAGTTGAGTTGGCTCACTAAAACCTTGGAGCAGGGTATACAGCTTAAGGAAATTCCGAAAGGTAGTGGTGCCAAGCACAAGGCGTTCCTTCTGTTGAGCATCCTGGAAGGCTCGAGCTTTATCAACTGGGCTATCAAGAACGAAGATCCGCTGACCCCGAACGTTGTGCGCCTTATCGTAGAGCACGCCTAACACACCTGCAGTTCGTCCCCGCAAAACGGACTGCTGCTCGTTTTTGACTAATTAACCTACCTACTAAATGGTATAGGTATGCGCAGTTGCGCTGATGGAGAAGGCTATGAAAACAGTAAAAGTTGAAGTCTGGTCGGACTTCGTTTGCCCTTGGTGCTGGATCGCAAAGAAGCGCTTCGAAAAGGCCGTCAATTCGCTGTCCGGCCAAGTCCATGTAGAAGTGACCAACAAGGCCTACCGCCTCGCCAAGGGACTGAGGCCGATGGATTACAAGACTGCGTTGCATCAGAAGCTGGGCGGTGCAGCTGGAGCTAATCGGATGATGACCGCGGTCGGCACCACCGGCCTCATTGAAGGCTTGGTCTACAACTTCGACACTATGCGTTTTGGGGACACAAGTGCCGCTCACGTTCTGATCAAAAGCATCAGGTCACCCGTCGTCGCCGAGTTGGTTGCCGAGCGTGTCTACAAGGCTGCGACCACGGACGGACTCAACATTTTCGATCAGGACGTGCTGGCGACATTAGCCAAGGAAGCCGGCGTCATCGATACCTCCTTTGATTTTGCTTCGACACGCATCCTCGCGGAAATAGAACGCGATGAAATGGAAGCAAACCGCATAGCCAATGGCGTTCCCTTGTTTCTGTTCAGCGGCAAGGTCTACGTCTCCGGCGCCCAGGAGGCCCACGTTTTCGAGCGCGCCATCCTGGATGCCGCTCGCGAGATGCCCGAAGCCATGAGCGGCGCAAGCGAAGGCGAGAGCTGCGGCATCGACGGCTGCACCCACTGATCAACCGGCCGCTCCGGCCGCCTAGCCACCCCCAATCAATCGACCGCCATGGCCGGATGTTGGATCCCTCGCGCGCAAAGCGCATTTCGAAAGGAACTATGAAATGACTAACAAGCCCAATGGTATCGATGTTGCCGCCCTGCAGCAGTTTGCAAAAGGTGTGGCAGAGGATGCTTCCAAGCGCAACGCGCGCTTCAATGTTAAGACCAAGTGGGATGGCCAGACCCGCTCGGTGGCTACGGTCAACCACTATTCCCTCAGCGGCGTGAAGTACGAACGCGACTTCCAGATTGCGGCCGATGAGCCGACCGAACTGCTCGGTCAGAATTCCGCACCTAATCCGCAGGAACTGCTTATGGCAGCCCTCAACGCGTGCCTGACCGTTGGCTACGTCGTTAATGCTGCAGCCATGGGCATTACGGTGCATAGCCTAGAAATCGAGACTGATGGCGAGCTCGACCTGCGCGGCTTCCTTGGGCTCGATGAAAGCGTAAACCCTGGCTACGACGAAGTGAGTTATGTGGTGCGCCTGCGCGCAGACGCCTCGCCTGAACGTCTGGAAGAACTGCACCAGGTCGTGACGAAGACTTCCGTGAATCGAGCGAACTTCTCGAAAGCTATCCGCGTGGTGTCCACACTGGAAGTCTTGGAAAACTAAGGCCGGACCCTCCTAAAATTCATCATCCCGGCAGCCCCTGATCGGCGCTGCGATAATTTACAAGAGAACCATCATGAGCAAGCTTTTCACCTCCTACGACCTAGGTGGTCTGCCGTTGGCCAACCGCGTTGTCATGGCCCCGATGACCCGGACGCGGACGCCGGAGAACATTCCAAGCGACCTGACCGCACTCTACTACGCTCAGCGTGCTTCAGCCGGTCTGATCATTACCGAAGGTTTGCCCGTCTCGGAGGAGGGGCGTGGCTACCTGTACACCCCAGGCCTGTACACAGACGAGCAGACCGAGGGCTGGCGCAAGGTCACTGACGCTGTGCATGCGAAGGGTGGCAAGATTTTTGCCCAGCTCTGGCACGTTGGCCGCCTCTCCCACGTCTCAATCCATCCCGGCAGTGGCGCTCCAGTGTCTTCGGGTGAAGTGCCGGCGACCAGCACCATGGTCTACGCCTGGGCTGAACCGGGCAAGGAAGGCCCGGTCCTTCCAAGCAAGCCGCGTGCCCTTAGCACCGAGGAAGTCCAGCGGGTCACTGAGGACTTTGTTGCCTCCGCACGTCGGGCGATGGATGCCGGCTTCGACGGCGTCGAAGTAATGGCGGCCAACGCCTTCCTGTTCGATCAGTTCCTGAGCAGCAAGCTCAACACCCGCAGCGACCAGTACGGCGGTTCCATTGACAATCGCCAGCGCTTCCTGCTGGAGACTATAGATGCCTTGGCCAACGCTATCGGCGGTGAAAAAGTGGGCGTGCGAATCTCGCCGTTTGGCCGCATCTACGACATGGAAGCCTTTGAAGGAGAGGCGGAAGCGTGGGCGAGCATGGCCGCAGCGTTGAACGAACGGACGCTGGCATTCGTACACCTGAACTACCAGACCACCATTTCGGATGCTGGTACTCCAGCTGGCTTTGGCGCCTCGTTCCGTAAGACCTACCAAGGCACCCTTATTGGCGCTGGCGGCTTCACGAAAGATCTGGCCGAAACCGAGCTGGCAAAAGGAGAACTGGACTTGATTGCATTCGGCACAGCATTCATCTCCAATCCCGATCTTGTGGAGCGGATGCGGAACGGGTGGCCGCTGGCAGAGCCTGACCGGTCCACCTTCTACGGTGTTATTGGTGCCAAGGGCTACACCGATTACCCGGTGTACGACGCAGGCAGCGGTCGCGCTGCGTAGCTTGGGGAGCCAGTAATCTTTGTGCCAAATGAGTGAAAAGGCCGGCGGACATTCCGCCGGCCTTCTGCATTTGTTTCGGTCCCAAGCGAACGACAGTCAATTTTGCGAAATCAAAAACCGCCCTTGACAACTATCACCGTCGATCCTATCTACCTACTACTAGGTTGGGTGTGAAGTCTTGCACTCACCTGTGCAATCGAAACCGCGGAGGACGCCCTCCCATAGATGAGGTTACAAATGGCTACCCGTAGCACCACCACTTTAAACTTTGATGCCGATGTGATCCAGAGCAAGACGCCGGTCTTAGTCGACTTCTGGGCCCCCTGGTGCCCGCCCTGCAGGGCCATCGCGCCTTCACTGGAGGAGATTTCTGATGAGCTTGAAGGGAAGCTCCATGTCATCAAGGTTGATATCGATCAGCATCCCGACTTGGCCCAACGTTTCGGTTTAATGTCTATCCCCACCCTCAAAGTGTTCGTTGATGGTAAGGTTGTCAAAGAGATCGTTGGCGCCATGCCCAAGCAGGCGCTAAAGGCGCAGGTGGGGCCGTTTGTAGAGGCCATGTAGGTTGTAACCAGCTGGCCGACCTCGATGTGAGGTCGGCAGCTCAGCGAAAGGGTAAAGTCGATGAACGTAACTCTGCCCTCGTGGGCCGGGCTGGTGGAAGAACTGGATGCAACAGAATTCAACCGCCTCACCCGCTCCAATACCACTCCCCTATTGCTTTACATCGGGGCGCCATGGTGTCCCCCATGCACGACAATGGGGCCAGCAGTTGAAGCTGCCTCCGAAACGCTTGGCGACCGGGTTCGATTCGTTAAGGTCAATGCGGCCGCCGACTCACAGCTGTTGAAAGCATTGAAGGTCGCGTCTGTGCCAATGCTCATATTGTATGGCGAACACGGCCACGAGTTGGCGCGATTCCTTGGAGTGTTGTCGGCACGCGAGCTCGTGCGGTGGGTGGATACGACGCTCGCTGAGTTGGCGTGACGGGCAGCTACCCACTCCTCAAATCTTGGTGTTTAACCTGCAGCTCAAGCTTGTTCGCGCCTCGCTCGCCCGAGTGCTGCCTGAAGTGCATGCCAAGCGCGCGAATAACGCACACGTAAGAAATTCAGAAGAAGGATAGGCTATGAACGTCTCTCTTGAGAACCATAGAAAGCTCATTATTTTGGGTTCTGGCCCCGCCGGCTGGACCGCAGCCGTCTACGCTGCCCGCGCCAACCTTAAGCCCTTGGTGATCACGGGTCTGCAGCAGGGTGGCCAGCTGATGACCACGACTGAGGTGGACAATTGGCCGGGCGACGCCCAAGGCTTGATGGGACCAGATCTGATGAATCGTATGCAGGCTCATGCCGAGCGCTTCGATACGGAAGTTATTTTCGACCACATCCATACTGCAGATTTGTCCCAGCGCCCCTTCAAGCTGACCGGTGATAATGCCGAATACACCGCCGATGCGCTGATCATTTCCACCGGCGCGACGGCAAAGTATCTGGGCCTCCCGTCGGAAGAGGCGTTTAAGGGACGCGGCGTATCTGCATGTGCCACTTGCGACGGGTTCTTCTATCGCAACCAAGACGTCGTCGTGGTCGGTGGCGGCAATACTGCTGTGGAAGAGGCGCTATACCTATCCAACATCGCCCGCAAGGTCTACCTAGTCCACCGCCGTGACATCCTCAAGGCGGAGAAAATAATGCAGGAAAAGCTGTTCAAAAAGGTGGCAGAAGGCAAGATCGAGACCGTCTGGCACCACGAGGTGGACGAGGTGTTGGGCACCGACGTAGGTGTAACCGGGGTGCGATTGGTGTCCACTCTGGATGGCAGCTCCCGCGATATCGACGCGCAAGGCCTTTTCGTGGCAATCGGCCACCACCCGAATACCAGCCTGTTCAATGGCCAGCTTGCGATGAACAACGGCTATCTGAGAATTCGCTCGGGTCTGGGCGGCAATGCCACTCAGACCTCGGTGGAAGGCGTGTTTGCCGCCGGCGACGTGGCTGACCAGCACTACCGCCAGGCAATCACCTCGGCTGGTTTCGGTTCCATGGCAGCGCTGGATGCCGAGCGCTATTTGGATTCTACTCGCACTTAAGACACGACATGCTGCGGACACCCTTGAAGACCGGGGCCATCTGCTCGCAGCTGAAGATTCCATTCGGAAACCCGCATCATCAGGTGGCGGATCGCCATTTGGGCCAGACACACGATAACTCGTAGCCGAGCGTGAACACCCCAGATAAGCAAAAGTCGTCGCAGCCCACGCTAAACCTTCGCTCTTGGCCAACCGCATTTCGCTTGATAAGCAGAATGCGGTTGAGCAGATTGATTAAAGAATAGCAGCTGCAGTCATCGATGCAGGATTTGCGGATGATGGATTGCTTTCGATGATTGCCTAGTGAGTCTCTTAAGTGAAGTGCCGCTTAGAGATCAACATTTTACGCCCCGAGTTCGAATGGACTGCGTCATTCCCTGCCGGAAGCGAGCTTTGCCCCGGAGCGCCAGTTGTGTAGAAATCACTCGCTAAGGCCGCGTCCTCGTCATTAGAATGATCTTACCCGCCTCGTGGCATCGGCTACAGCCGACCGGACATCGTCCGCGATCGTTCCATTCTTCAGATCGTAATAGGCCTTCGCAAGGCGTTGGATACCTTCTTCGATTTTGTGGGGTTCCTCATAGGAATAGCAAAGCCTGAGCGCGTTTTCGAGAGGTTCATTTGGATAGCACCGTCGGCCGGAATAGACTTTCACGCCGCGCTCCAGCGCCAGCCCCGCGAGTTCGTCTGCATTGACTGCATCCGGGAGACGCAACCACAGATAATAACCGCCTTCTGGAACTCGGAAGTCGCTATCCGGCATTAAGCGCAACAACGCATCGACCATAACGTCGCGGTGCGTGCGCAATTCCTTAGTTACGATATCGATATGATATTCGATCTCGTTCCCGCGCAGCAGCTCAACGAAAACCCGCTGGTTGAACGGACTAGTGCCTCCATCCGCCTTTTGCACGGCCATCCGTTGTATGATCTTTTCATCAGCGATAACCCAGCCGATTCTCAGGCCCGGCGCCAAGATCTTGGATGCCGTGCCAAGTGCGATTACCAGCCCTGTCGTATCAAGACTCTTGATTGGTGCAACCGGCTGCCCTTCAAAGCGGATACGACGATAAGGATCATCCTCAATAAGAATGAAACCGAACTTGCGCGCCAATGACAAAAGCTTGTGACGCCGAGCTAGTGTTGTCGTTAGACCGGTGGGGTTGTGGAAATCAGGTACGTCGAAGAACAGTTTGGGAAGTTTTTCACCACGTTCAGACGCATCTGTGAGTTTCATCTCTAATTCATCGACGAGCACGCCGTCTTCGTCCTGCCCCACAGTCCAAAACGCAACTTCATGCGTTCGCAGAATGCTGAGCGCGGTCATGTATGTTGGCGCGGTAACGATCACGCCATCGCCTGGCTCAATGAAAACGCGGCAAGCCAGATCCAACCCGTGTTTGGCGCCGTTGACGATCAGTATGTTTTCAGGGCGGCAGACGACGCCGTCCCGTGCAACGTATTCGACGATCTGCTCGCGCAGTTCCTCTACGCCGAAAACGTCAGAATATTGCATCGTTTCGGATCGCTGCGTCGCAGCCATGACCGCTTCACGGCTAATATCTGGCAAGCACCGAGGAAAAGCATAGCCATCCGAAAAGTCAAAATCGACCTTTGACGAGCCGTGGCCAGCGTTAGTGGCAACTGATCTTAGCGCAAACCTGTAGTCGATTTCGGGCGTAGAGAATTCCATATCGTTTTGCATGTCACATTACCTTGCTTAAAAACGAGCGTGTTCGCTCTTCTCGTGGCGCCGACAGCAACCTGTCCGCCGGCCCGCTTTCGACGATTTCTCCGTCCACCATGAAGTGGATCGTATCGGCAACTTCTCGTGCGAATCCCACTTCATGAGTGACTAAAATCATTGTCCGACCCTCATCGGCCAGGTCTTTCATCACACCGAGCACTTCGCCCACCAGTTCCGGATCGAGGGCCGATGTAGGCTCGTCAAACAGAAGCAATGCCGGCTTCATTGCGAGGGCACGGACGATGGCAATTCTCTGCTGCTGACCGCCCGACAACTGTGCTGGATACGAATGCTCCTTCTGCAGTAGTCCTACCCGCAACAACAGGTCTCGGGCGAGCTGTATTGCATCGTTCTTTCCGGCACGACCGAGGGCTACGGGAGCCTCGATGATGTTTTCAAGAACGGTTAGATGAGGAAAGAGGTTGAAGCGCTGGAAAACCATTCCGATCTTCTGCCGCTGGTGGGCAAGATGACGCTCGTCCAGCTCGCGAAATTTTTCCCCATGCCTTGCGTAGCCGATGGGATCGCCAGACACAAAAACCATGCCGCTCGACTGAGTTTCCAGCCGGTTGATGCATCGAAGAAGGGTAGATTTGCCCGCACCCGACGGACCGATGATACAAGCGACCTCTCCGACATGGACGTCGAAACTGACGTTACGCAGGACGTTTAGCGCGCCATAGGATTTGCTGAGATTGCGAACCTCGACGATTTTTCTGTTCACGATGCTGCCTCCCGTTCCCGGCCGGCCTTGGCTGACATGCCGACCGACCAGATGCGCTTCATTGCAGACACCAGGCGAGGTTTCTTCTGCGGGGCGAAACCTCGTGAATATCTGCGCTCCACGTAATATTGCCCGACGCTCGCTACGGAGGTGAGAACCAGATACCAAAGGCTTGCCACGACCAGCATTTCAAGCACGCGAAAATTCTCACTGTAAATGCGTGTGGACTGGGTCAGGAGGTCGCCTGCTGCAATGACCGAGACGAGCGATGTCGTCTTGAGGAGTGAAATCAGCTGATTCCCCGTTGGCGGAATGATGACCCTGAGGGCCTGCGGCAATACGATGCGAAAAAGAACTTTCGCAGGCGGCAGACCTAGCGCCTTAGCCGCCTCGTTTTGCCCCTTGTCAACACTCTGCAGCCCTGCCCGGACAATTTCCGACATGTACGCGGCTTCGTTTAAACCGAGGCCAAGCAACGCTGTAACTGTCGCCGTCATCACGGCGTTGGTCGAAATGTCCAAGAAAACGGGGCCGCCGGGAATGCCGAGCCAAATGTGCGGAAAAATGATTCCGATGTTGAACCAGAATATCAGTTGCACAAGAACAGGCGTTCCGCGAAAAAACCAGACAAATGCAGACGACAGAGCCTTTGCAACGGGATTGGGTGAGAGACCCATGATCGCCAGCACCACACCCAGCACGAGCCCAATTAGCATGGATCCGCCGGTGAGGTAGAATGTCACGATCACCCCATCGATGATACGCGTGTCAAAAAGGTAGGCGGGAACGATACCGAACTCGAAGATATCGTTTCTGCTGACGTGATAGACAAGCGCGGTGAGGCAGAAGACCAGCAACGCGCTGAAAATCCACCGCCAGGGATGGCGGCGTTGAAGAATGTGAAACTCGTATTGTTCCGTCATGATACCATCCTGAACCGGAGACCTGCGGTCGGTTTGGCGGCCATTTAGCCGCCAAACCGACCGTCTGGCTCAAAAACTCATTTCGAAGCAGCGTTGTAAGTCGCCTTCTCGATTCCGATCTCAGCAAGACTGTATTTATCAAGTATCTTCTTGTATTCGCCGCTGGCGATGATCGCATCAAGCCCGCGCATCAGCGCATTGCGGAGGTCCTCATTGTTCTTGCCGATCACCATTCCATAAGGCTCCGGGGAGAACTGGTTTCCTGCTAAAGCGAGCTTGCCAGCCGATTTTTCCGCCTTGTAAGCAGAAATCGGATAGTCGTGCATTACGAGATCTGCACGGCCGCTTTGCAGTTGCAGTAGCGATTGCGCGTCCTCGGGAAACTCGTTGATGGTGATCGGCTTTCGGTTTGCTTCGACGCATTTCTTGGACTGACGCTTGGCAAAGGTCGTCGCAAGATCGCCTGTCTGCGATGCGACGATAAGACCGCAGACATCATCGAGGGTCTTAATGCCCTTGGGATTTCCGCCCTGGACTATGATCCCTGTGCCAACATTTGCGTAATTGACAAAGCCCACGCTCTGTTCACGTTCGACCGTGTCTGTCACCCCAGTCATGCCGACATCGAAACGGCGTGCGATGACGCCGGGGATGATGCCATCAAACTTGATATTGACCCAGGCGACTTTTGCGCCGAGTTCTTTAGCGATTGCCCGGATGATATCGGCATCGACGCCGACATACTCTCCCTTGTCGTCCAGCGAGACGATAGGCGCGAATGTCGCGTTGACAGCGACAGTGATCGTCTTGTCCTCAATAAGGCCCAATTGCGCCGCAAACGATGCGGAACTGATAAGCAGAGAGGCGCAAGTGGCGGCCCCTAATTTAATGATCCGACTGAAATTTGAGTTAAATGCACTGTTGTTCATCATAGTTACCCCTTATCGATTAGCACATCTTATATTGATGAGTTTTCCTGCAACTCCACCTTGCCAGCGCCTCGATATTGCTGTCCAATCCTAATATTGGTCGCAAATATAAGTTTAGGTTATAGGATGAGATGAACCTCAAGCAACTCGAAGCGTTTAGGGGCGTTATGATTGCGGGAAGCATGGTGGGTGCTGCAAAGCTTCTTCATGTATCGCAACCCGCTATCAGCCAGATTATCAACCAACTCGAACGGGACATCGGGTTTGCGCTCTTCAAGCGTCAGAATGGAAGGGTCTACGCCACACCGGAGGCCGACGTTCTCTTCTCCGAAACCGAGCGCGTCTATGCTGGCGTTAAGGACCTCGAGCGTCTCACCGAAGGACTGCGCTTAAACAAGTATGGTAGTCTGCGATTGGCCGCATTTCCTGCCATTAGCAGAGCTGCTCTTCCCCGCATTCTCTCAACGTATCAAAACGGGAGACCGGACATCCACGTTTCGCTGCAATCCACACCCTCCAGAAATCTGGCTAACATGGTGGCACGTCGGGAAATAGATTTGGCGCTTTCTGCGCTTCCTAGCGACAGAGACGAAGTCATGGGTACGGTCGTCGGCGACCTAAGGACCGTCTGCGTCCTTCCAAGAGGCCATTCGCTTTGCGAAAAGACCATAATCCATGCGACGGATCTAGCCGGTGAAGCCTTCATCTCGCTGGGTAAAGATGACCCGTCTCGCCCCTCAATCGACAAGGTCTTCGATACGGCCGGAGTCAAGCGCAGGCTTTGCGTCGAAGTTAGCCAATCTGATGTGGCCTGCGGCTTCGTCGCCGAGCAATACGGCATCGCAATCGTCGACGAAATGACGATGTCATGGTATCGTGACGACAAAATCAGCATACGGCGTTTCGAACCGGAGATATGTTTCAAGATATGGCTTCTCGAGCTGCGCAACACGAAGCGCCCCCGGCTCCTCAATAACTTCTCGCAGTATTTGAAAGAGGAAACATCTAAATTACTGGACGATATTCAGAAACGTGTTTCGTAGACACCACCACCTCAGTGGGATTAGCCACGGCGGTTGCTCAGCGTCGGTGTTGCGCGCTCTGGATCGTGTTTAGCCGAAGTGTCAGGGCCGCTCGCAATGCGCACTCATTGCCCTACTTTCGATGAGACCGTCCCAACTATGCGTTTAACAGCCTCATCGACGGTAGAGCGCGGACAGGCCAGGTTTATCCGCATGAACCCCTCTCCCTCCACACCGAATTTAGGACCGTGATCGAGCCAGATTCTTGCTTCCTGGACCAAAAAACGATTGAGGTGTTCAGGATCGGTTATGAAGCCGCGGCAATCGATCCAGGATAGGTAGAGCGCATCGGCGGAAAGGACTGTCATGCCGATATTTGCAGCGTGGATGGCATTGGCAAAATATAAATGATTGTCTCGCACGTAGGACAGCATAGCCTCGAGCCACGGCTCACCATGTGCGTAGGCGGCCTCAGCCGCTACCATGCCCAGAACGTTGACGAGTTCGAAAGCATTGCGGTCGAGCTGGCGACTGAATTCCTCTCGGAGGCGCGTGTTTGGGATAATGACATTTGCGCTTTGCAAGCCCGCCAGATTAAAGGTTTTGCTCGGCGATGTGCAGGTCACACTGTTCTGCCGGAAATGCTCGCCAAGCGAACCGAATGGCGTATGGCGCTTTCCCGGATTCAGAACAAGATCTTCATGTATTTCGTCGGCGATGACAAGAACACCACGTCGCAGACAAATCTCGCCCATGGCCCGCAATTCCTCCTCGGACCACACATTGCCTGTAGGGTTGTGGGGATTGCAGAGGATGAACATTTTCGTGTTCGGTAGAATTGCACGCTCGAAGACGACAGGATCGAACTGGTAGCGTCCATTTTCCAAGACGAGTGGTGCTGTCGTCACGCGGCGTCCGTTCGCAAGCACGTCATCGCGGAAATGCGCATAAACTGGCGGCTGGATAAGAATACTGTCGCCTGGATGGGAGAAGGCCTGAATCGCGGTTTTTACGCCTTGGATGATCCCCGATATCTGAACGATCCACTCCGGCGAAATGTCCCAACCGAACCGCCGTCCCTGCCAGCTCACGATCGCATTCAGATATGAGGGCATCGCCCCGCCCGGATAGCCGAAAACGCCGTGATTGACGGCTTCGTGCAGAGCTTCCAGAACTACAGGCGGCGCTCTGAAATCCATATCCGCCACCCACATTGGAAGAAGGTCGGCATCAGGATTGAGACCGGCCAAGAACTTGGAGGCTCCTGTCCACTTCATCGAATTGCTTGCTTTGCGGTCGATGATCTCGTCGAAATTGAACGACTGAGATTTTTGCTCATGGGAGCGATGCTCCGAATTCAAGGTAAGTTCCATCTCAAAATCCCCCATACATGCCAATATACCTACTAGTAGGTACTTTTCTTGTCAATGTCCACGAGAACTATCGTTGGTGTCCTTTGATTAGAAAGGCAGGATTACTCTGAAATCGATGAGATTTTCGTGGCGGGCTCATGCAACATATTTTGGATGAGCTTGCCGCCTGGGATAAGGGCGATGACTTGAAGGTTTTTCAAGCCATCGCTCAAAGCCATCAAGCTAGGTTATTTGCAATGTAAGCGAAGTCTATATCTTCACCTAGACCGGGTAACTGTGATCCATGAACGAAACCATCGTTGTCCATAGGATCGAATATTGTGTGAAGATATTCCGGTGGCTTTTCATAATCGAGAAGCGGGTGAAGTAGACCCCGCTCATAATAGAAGCAGTTCGAATTTGCCAGGCAAAGCGCTAGATTTGCTGCACCACTTCCATGAATTTCGCAGTTCATTCCAAATGAGTGAGCGGTGTGCATGACCTTAAGGCAAGGTGTAATTCCCCCTGCATTGAGAACGCCGGCCCTGAGCATGTCGCAAGCACCGTATTTGATCCATTCCGCTCTGCTTCGGTTCTTGCCGGAGACCGTCTCGGGCGCGGTGACAGGAATATCAAGCTTGTCGGAAAGCCAAATGTACGAGGACATACTGGTTTCGTCCATTGGCTCTTCAAACCATTCAAAATCAAGCTTCTCAATTGCGCGGCCAATTCTGAGCGCTTCTGTACGGCTGTAGTAGTGGTATCCATCCAGTATAAGTTTGATGCGAGGTCCGACAGCATCGCGGACTGCCTGACAGGCGGCGATATCTTTATCTGCGTCCGGCGCGCCGGGGGTTGGCGGAAACCAGGTGTGAAGCTTTATCGCGCGGTAACCGCGTTCTACCAACTTGACGGCATATTCGGCAAATTCCTCCGGTGTTGAAAGACTTCCCCCTTTACTGCCTCCCGGCATGATAGAACCATAGGCCAGGATTTTGTCTCGGTGAGCTCCCATGAGCTTGTAAACCGGCAACCCGGCCTTTCTGCCAGCAAAGTCCCACAGCGCCTGATCCACGGCGTTTAAGGAACGGTCATTGAAGCGACCGCCCGCTCCCCGTTGGCGTTGCGCCATATCAGTGAACATTTTCTCGCGAGAAAAAGGGTCTTCGCCTATCAGGACCGGTCGCACGTAGTTATTGAGAATATCTTCCGTTAGCTGCTCAGGATGCTGGAAGGAAAAGCCTTCAGTGCCGTCATCCGCTAAGATACGTAACAATGCATGTTTTACGCGCTTTGGCGTGGAAGGATGTGCATGCCCTCCGCTATCGTTAGCTTTGTAGCTGGTATAGTTGAATACGTCTGTTTTGACCTCGATGATTTTCACAAAACCTCCTCAGTTTTGATAACAAACCATTTTCGGCGCCCCAGATGTCGAGGTCAAGCCAATGAGGATTCACTTTGACTTTTTATGCCCTTTAAAACCCCCGAGATTTACTCGTCGCCGTTTTACCTATCGCCCGATAAACGGTCATTCGTGACACATTCAGTTCACGTGCAATAGCGGATTTTGTCATACCATCCGTGAACCGGCGTCGGATTTCATCATCATCAATTTGCTTTTTCCGTCCCTTATAAGCGCCCGACGCTCTAGCGGCTTCAATACCGGCCCTCTGGCGATCCTTGATGAACTGAAGCTCCATATCAGCAACCATGCCGAGGATCGTAATCACCATTTTCCCCATTGAACCGGTTGTTGAAATTTCAGGTTCGAGCACGCGTAGCGAGGCACCCTTTTCCTCCAACTCGTGAGCCAGGTTGAGAACGTCGCGAGTAGATCTGCCTAGCCGATCCAGGCGAACAACAACCAGCTCGTCGCCGGCGTGTAGAAAATCCATGATCGTTTCCAACTCAGAGCGCCCTTTGCGGGTCGACCCCGATCCGGTTTCGGATCGAATGATCTCACAACCTGCTTGCTTCAGCCTTTCATTTTGAATGGCCAGATCCTGATCGTGTGTGCTGACGCGTGCGTAGCCAATGCGAGCCATGGCGATTCCGTAACATTAGGGTGGTTGGCAATATGTAACGTCACTTTTTGCAAAAAACTACCCATATGTGACGTCCTTTCCGTGTCACATGGATATGTAACGTTGAGGTATACCCTAATAATACTTTGTCTGGACTGCTCTTTGGCGAGACCCTGAGCAAAGGACATAGGACGACCAGCCTCAGCCAATGGCTCGGATATTGATTGGGTTTACCGCTTTCGGGGTCGAAAAGGCTGTAGACATACTGCACCTTGAGTGAAATGACATGTCATAAGGGTGACTGGAATCTGCAAGATGAGTGTGATGAAGCAACTGAGGTGGGTTGGAGTGGCTTTATTAGCCCTCGGCTTTCCTGCAGCTGGAATATTGCCTGCTTGGGCGGGGTTCGAAAACGGCCCTCTTGAAGTTGGTCAAGTTGTCATATTGCTGGGTGGTGCAGCCATCGCGCTCTGGTTTGCAATAGATAATCACACAAAGCTTCGATGGTTTTGGCTTGCCGTCGCTATCGTTTGGGCGATCTTGGCATTTCGCGAGCTCAGTTGGGGTGGAGTTTTCATGGCCCCGTTGTCCAACGGCGATGAGGGACCGTTTTTCTCTTCATCGCAGCTTTGGTACAAGCCTTTCATAATGCCTACACTCGTCGTCGTAGGCCTGATCTGCGCCGTATTTTCCATTAAGGGCAAGGGTATTTATGTTCTCAGGTTTCTGATCGTCACCTGGCGTTTTCCATTTGCCGACATTCTTCTGTTTATTGTCGCAATGATTGTCTCCGCTGGTGCGGAAGGACATATGGGTTTGAATTTTGGCGACTGGGGGCACATGCAGATACTGGAAGAAATGTCAGAGACTGCAGCTTATGTTTTCCTGATGTCAGCGCAGGCAAGAGTGAAGCTTGCCCTGAGGCGGTAAGGACAACTCGTAAACCAGAGCGCTTGGACCGTCACCGTACAGCCTGATAGAAGTCAGACCGTTGGGCCCGCCGATCACTGAGGAACAAACTGCAATTGATTGAGTTCACCTACAGAGCGCGGGCCGTGTCAACCGGACGCGACAGGGATGGTGAACATCGCGGTTTTTCCGGTTTCTCGCGATGGCCAACGAAACGGCAGACGAGCGCCCCACCTGTCCGGCTTGCACTCAATACTATTCAAAGTCGCCGACCTTGCAGAGTTGTTCCGGATACCTCACTCCACGATCATTCTGGATTAGCCTTAGAGAAGCCAGTTTTCGACGTCACGGGGACCGTAAACTACCGCCACGACGAAAATTCCATAATCCATTGGCTCGTAAATAACGATGTAACGCCCTTCAATCAAAATTCGGGCAGTGGGGCTAAGATCGGGACGCGCCGATCCCATGCGGGGATGCTCGGCTGCCAATTCGGTCTTATCCAGAATACGGCGCAAAAGAGCGTCAGCTGCTCTTTCATTATCAGGTGCTATCGAATGCCAAATCTCGCGTAAATCATACTCGGCCTGAGGACTGAAAATGGATTTAGCCACGTGAGCGTGCTTCCGCCTTCAGCGAAGCTAACAAATCGTCTGCAATGATATGACGGCCTTCACCACTAGCCATACCTTCATCATAAGCAATCTTCAGGCGTGCAAGCTCCATACGGCGTACTTCTTCACGTTGCTCCCAGAGCCGGAGCGCATCGCGAACGATCTCACTATTTGAGGCATACCCACCACTGTCGACAGCGCTTTTCATAAGCTCTGCTTGATAGGGTGTAAGAGAGACGTTGAGTGTACGCATGTTTGTGGCTTTCATTCTTCAAGCTTATAACACGACCAACAAGGATTGCCAATAATTGGCAAGATTAGCCGCAACACCACCCTGCCCTGCGCAAATGTCCATGGTGCCGTCAGTTTGGCCTTTCGATGTGATTGGGGACGAGCGATACCATTCTCGGTATCCTGACCCCCATAAACCTCTCCAGCTGTCGATAAGACTTCCGTCATCTTCCACCACCCACCTGCTCATTAATCGGAACCTTCAGTCGGCCGCTCTCGTTCACTCCCGCCAGATGAGTGGCATCACAAGGGAGTGAACGAGATGGCAACGGCCGAAAAGTCTACCAACGAAAACAAAACCTCGAAAAACACCGCCAAGAAAACCGCACGAGCCTCTGGGACGAAGAGCAATGCTGCGAACACCGAGACACGCAAAAAGCGTGCACAGGCCGTAGCGGCTAAGTCCGCGGCTCGGAAAGAAACACGCGCTTCTGCGAAGGACGATAAGAGCCTCTCAGACCTTTTTGAGCACGCGCTCGGTGACATCTATTATGCCGAGAAAAAGATCTACAAGGCGTTGCCAAAGATGATCAAGGCTGCTGACCACCCTGAACTCGTCGAGGCGCTGACCTCCCATCGTGAAGAAACGGCTGGCCAGATCGAGAAACTGGAAGCGATTTTCGAGCTTATTGGCAAACGAGCTAAGGCCGAGAAGTGCGATGCGATCGACGGTATTTTGGAAGAAAGCGAGAGCCTGCTCGAAGATTTTGGCTCGAGTGTTGCAGCAGACGCCGCGATCATTTTCAGCTGCCAGGCGATTGAGCACTACGAAATCACACGCTACGGCTCGATGCGCGCTTTTACTGATGCTCTTGGCATGGATGAAGCAAGGCAGCACATCGACGACATCCTCGCCCAGGAAAAAGCAGCTGACGCGAGCCTCTCGGGACTTGCTGAAGACTCGGTGAATGCTGCAGCGACCGAGTACGACGACGAGTAATCGTATTGCTCCGTTAAAAGAGGCTGGTCGCGCGGAACGCCGGCCAGCCTTTTTCGTAGATTAAAAAACCAGAAGCCCCACTATCAAAATGGCAAGTATACCATCTGCTCTCCTGGCTTTTGGAAATTGCGTCAGTCCTCGCCCTTCCGCGTAAGGATCCCAATCTCTGTTACTGCGGACAACCAGTCACGTGCGCAACAGAAAATTTTCGCGTAGAGACTATGCAGTTTGGAAAGCGCGGGAGTTTTTTGATTTGATCGGACTTGCGGCACGACGACGACGGGTTGATCGCGTCACGTCGTCAATGATCGATTGGGCGACAGTCTGGCCGAGCTCCGCAGCACTGGTGATGCCTTGGACAAAAGGCCGCTTGTGCAAGAGGTAGGAAACTGCCGGAACGTATAGACGCCGCACCGGCTTTGTCCCGGCGATTAATGGCCGACATTTTTCGTCAACATCGATCCCGCCGGAACGTGTTTGGTTTCCCCGTGGTGTGACGGTTCGCGCTGGAGATATGACGCCACTATCTTGGAGAGACGGAAACGGTAAATCTTCAGCTGACAGGTTTTTTTGACCCGTGGCGTCGATGAAGGTATCAAACTGAAGTGTGCCGCCCTCGAACGTAAGTGTCGCACCGCGCTCAAGCTTGTCCGTTGAAATCTCCGGTCGGTCGCCAAGTGCCACGATTTCCAGCTTCTTCGCCCGATGCAACGCGACCAGACGCTCGATCGAAAGATGCGGAACAGTCGCGTAGTCGTCAGCAAAAATGCTCTTAAACGACTTGTTGAACCGGGCAAGGTCATCAGCTGTGAGGAAGTTTACAGCACTTTCGATGATTTCATGGGTGATGAGGATCGCATACCGCCATGCGACGGTGTGTTTCGCTGCGTAATTATGTTTTGCTTCCGCTAGATTGGATGCCGCCCATTCGAACGGGTCATACCTGTCCCTGACGCCGTAATACGCTTCTGCAAACGTATCTACAGTCAATTCCCCTAGTCCTATAAGCCGAGCATATTCTGGGTCGGCCGACGTTAGTTCCTGACGGAATAAGTCGAACAGGTCATCGAGCAGACCACTGCTGCCGAGCGCCAGGCGGGCGTCGACAGCCTGCCTCGTGCAAATCAGCGGACTTTCATATGGTATCGGAAAGTAAAAATCTGCCTCTGGTAATAGTCCCTTGCGCGACATCATCGAGACCTCAAACTCCTTGTGACCATCGTCGGTGCAATATTCGAGGCAACCATCTGCTCTACGCCTAAATGTGCCAAATGCCGTTGCAATCGTCATCACAGCATCGATCGCGCTCAGCGATGTACCAAGTATGCCGATTTTGCTGCTCGGGACCGACTTCAGGGCCGTAGCGGGCCATGGAGCGACAAAATAACCGGGTGATGTCTCTGGCGCAGATGGAAAGCTGTGCCCTGTCGCAACAATAACGTAGTCGAAGAGCTCGTAGGCTGCCTCGCCGCCAGACTGGATCTCAAAATGATGACCGCTCTGGGCGATGTCTAAAACCTGACAGCGTTCCCGAACGCAGATTGTATGTTTCGCCTGCTCACCCATCGCGATGAGTGTTTCGAATTGTGCCCGAAAATAATCACCAATGACAACGCGTGGATAAAAGGCACGATCAGATATGGCGTCGTGCTCTATATCGAAATCTTCAAGATACTTTTCTGGTTGTGCCGCGAGCCAAGCAACTAGGGACTGAGGAAGATCAGGGATTTCGACGCTTGGAATGTTAGAGAGCATCGACGGATCGTTGATGCCGCGCTGATATGGCGTTCCCTTGCCAGCCACATCTGAAGCTTCGAAAATGACAATTGCTAATGCTGACTTCGACTTGATGAGATCTTGAATGGCATACAGGGCCGTCGGGCCCGACCCGACGATGGCGACGCGTTTACGCATTTGAGGCTCCAGAAGCGCGGGACGCGCTGCACCGCCACCAAACGATTTTATCGACCGCCTGTTCCCGTTCACCTCGTGCTACACTGATAATATCCCCAAAATGACCACTTACGCGAACACGCAGAGGCTGAATGCAAGCGTAGCAGGTTGGGGTAAAAATTTTAGGTCGCAATGGTTGCGCGACCCGAACGCGCTCTCCCGGTTATCAGAGCAATCTAACAGCTAGCTGTCGGCTCAGAGATCTTTTTGCCGGTTCGCGCGTTTTACTCCTGACAAATGTCTCGAGCAAAGGAGAAAATGCGATGGACCATAATAAAGCAGCTTGCAACGAGTGCGCCTTCTTTGAAGATCATGGGACGGAGCGCCAGCATACAGACGACGGAGGTCTCTGTCGGTTCAACCCACCTGTGACCCAGCCCGAAGCTAATGAACGCGGATTGTGGCCGGTGGTAGCCACCAATGACTGGTGTGGACATTTTTCACCCGAACATCGGGCCATGTAATTTGAAATAGAGCGGCGTCGCTGGCACAAAATAAAGGCCGTCGGAAACGGCGGCCTTTATTCAGTCTTTATCGAAATAATCCTCTCCATCGCCGGTGGAGAGTCTATCACCAATCGGTAGCTCGCCATGCAGAATGCCCTTCGAAACCTATCACTGACCACCGCCCTGATGCTTTCATCTCAAGCCGTGGCAGCGCCGATTGACGCGCAAGCCATTAATACGTCCGCCATCGCTTCCCTTCCGATCGAGGCGCAAGTGGAAAAACAGACCGAGCCCAATCCAGCCATTGTGCATCTGCAGGTCCTCGTCGACCGCGCCGGTTCGTCTCCCGGTGTCATCGACGGATATTTCGGCGATAATCTGTCGAAAGCGATCGCCGGTTTTGAGGCGCTTCAACGCTTGCCTGTGGACGGGAAGTTTGATCCTGACGTGCTGGGCCGTCTCGCTGCCGATAATGCGCCAGTGATCCAAGCCTACGCAATTACCGAGGACGATGGCAAGAATATCGTCGAGAGCATTCCAAAGGACTATGCCGAGCAGGCCAGAATGGGCCATCTCGGTTATACCAGCATCGCAGAAAAGCTGGCAGAACGTTTCCACATGCATATTGCGCTGATCAAGGCACTAAACCCGACGGCGTCCTTCAAACCAGGCGAAGCGATAGCTGTTGCCATCCCCGGCGCTACCAGCACCGGTTTAGTCAAGCGGATCGATGTTTACCGCAAGACGGCGCAGGTGTTCGCTTTCGCTGAAGACGGTATGCTTCTTACGGTTTACCCGGCAACGATTGGAAGCGAAGGTTCGCCCTCGCCGACTGGCATTCACAAGATCAAGGGTGTATCGCGCATGCCGACCTATACCTACAATCCAAAGATCAATTTCCAGCAGGGCAACAATAAGGAAACCCTTGAACTGCCGAGCGGGCCGAACGGGCCGGTGGGAACCGTTTGGATCGACCTGACCGAGCCGACTTACGGCATCCACGGGACGCCTGAGCCTGAATTGGTCGGCAAGGTCGGATCGCATGGCTGCGTGCGGCTGGCGAATTGGGATGTCGAGGAACTGAGCGGAATGGTTAAGCCTGGCGTCGAAATAAATTTTGTTGAGTAATCATGTGTTGGGAAGAGCGCCTGTCTGTCCAATTCGCTGCTCAGGTACAAATTTCATCGGTAGCAGGAAGAGCGAGCGCAAATGTTATTTCGCGTTGGCTATCCAGCCATGATGTGATGATGTGGGGAAAACCTCTGCTAGCCGACACCATCCCCGCCGCCACGATCAATGCTCTCAAAAGCCGAGGTAACTACAGTCGCGTAAGCGATCCCGATAGAATTATTTAACCTTGCTGACTAAAGTTTTTGAGTGCCCAATCACACTGGCATCGGTATTAATGTCTGCAGCGTAAGGTATCTCCCTCTCGGAGAGCCTTATGCAAGCCATTTATACCTGCCTCAAAGAAACGCACGATCACTACCTGCTACTGCTAGCTGGCGCGGTTTGCATGATTGGTGTCTACGCATCGTTCGCTATCGCCAAGCATGCTGGTCGACTGGAAGGGCGAGCCAAAACGCTATGGCTCGCGATTGCTATCTCGGCTGCCGGCTGCACGGCGTGGTCCACGCATATGATCGGCTTACTTGCATTTAATCCAGGCATGCCAAGCGGCTTCGATCCAGCACTAATGGTTCTTTCTCTTATCCTGACCATCGTAGGAATCGGGCTCGCCTTGAGCTATGCGATCGGAAGTCGCAATAGGATGCACCGTTTTGGTGCCGGATTGCTTCTCGGCACAACGATTACAGTCCTCCATTATCTGGGGCAATCTGCGTACATGGTAACAGGCGTCGTCAGTTGGAACATCGAACTTGTTGCCCTTTCAATCCTCGCGTCATTGCCGCTGTTTGGATTGGCAATGGTTTTGCCAGGAGAGCGCCGTCGAGCGTTGCGGCCATTTGCAGCGCCCTTGCTAGTCGTTGCAATAGCGCTTCTGCACTTCGGTGGCATGGCCGCCTTGCAAATCGAATTCGATCCCCGCATTGAAATCCCTGTGGCGAACCTATCTCCTGAACTAGTGGCCCCCGTACTGGCCCTGGTGAGCGCAGCTCTGGTCGCTCTGGCGTTCATGGGCCTGCGGTTTGCCTTGAATGCCCGCGCTCAAATTATTCGGGATCAGGTTCGTCTGAAGCAACTCGCCGACCTCGCCGTCGAGGGATTGGCCATTTGCGAAGATCAGATCATCGATTCGGTCAACGACAGTCTAGCGCAAATTACAGGCTTCTCTAAAGATGAGCTTTCCGGGCGCCTGCTGCAGAGTATTCTGCCAAATCTGACCATCGACGCGATAGCCGAAAAGGAAGAGCAGGACACCGTTCTGCTCAGTTCGGGTGGCGATATCGTCCCCGTGCGTGTGCTGCGTAAAACGGTTCAGGTCGGTAGTCGAGATAGGATCGTCATTGCTGTCCGCGACCAAAGCGAGCGGTTGCAGACTGAGGCAAAGATACGAGCGCTGGCGTTTTCCGACCCCCTGACTGGTCTGTCTAACCGCGCCAGCTTCGGCGAGGTATTGGCCGTAAAGTGTTCCAGGGCAACCACTGCTGACAAAGCTTTTGCTCTGCTGCTGCTTGATCTCGATCGTTTCAAGGCTGTCAACGACACACTTGGCCATTCAATGGGAGATAAACTGCTGAAGCGCGTAGCGGCGCGAATCATAGCTTGCGGTGAACCGATTGAAGCCATCGCCCGATTGGGTGGTGACGAGTTCGGAGTCATTGTTACGAATGCCGACCTGGCTGACGACATCGCTAACAAGATTATTGACCTTCTGTCCCGCCCTTTTTTGATTGACGGCAGTATTGTCGACATCGCAACGAGCGTTGGGATTGCAATAGCGCCGGAAGATGCAGCGGATCCCGAAACCATATCGCGACATGCCGATCTCGCTCTTTATGCAGCAAAGGGACATGGTGGCAGCGTTGCTTGCCGTTTTGAGCGAGAGATGAGCAATCGAGCTAATGCTCGTCGTGCACTCGAACTAGATCTGCGGCGGGCCTTGACGCGAGAGGAGTTCGAAGTCTTCTACCAGCCGCAGGTCGATCCCAAGAGCGGGCGGTTCCAAGGCGCAGAGGCCTTAGTCAGATGGCGTCATCCGACGCGCGGCTTGGTGTCGCCTGCAGACTTTATTCCGCTCGCTGAAGAGATCGGCTTGATCGCACCGCTAGGGGAATGGGTTCTGCGGACGGCGTGCCTTGAGGCCAAAACCTGGCCAAGCCATATCACCGTCGCCGTCAACCTCTCGGCCGTTCAGTTACGCGACAGTGGGCTCGCACGAACAGTCGCAGGGATTCTCGCGGAAACGGACTTCCCCGCGTCCCGGCTCGAACTTGAGATCACCGAGAGCGCTCTTCTGCAAGATGAGGCCGTGACTTATAACATATTGCACGCTCTGAGAAGCATGGGCATTCGTATATCGATGGACGATTTCGGCACTGGTTATTCGTCCCTCAGCTACCTTAGTCGCTTTCCGTTCAGTAAAATCAAAATTGACCAATCATTCGTAAGGCAAGTGCCGGGGGACAATGATGCGGTTGCAATCGTTCAGGCAATTACATCGTTGGCCGCGAGGCTACGCATGACGGTTACAGTCGAGGGCGTAGAGACTGACGAACAGCGCGCATTCATCGTTGCGGAAGGATGTGATCAGATCCAGGGTTATCTCATCAGCCGACCAGTTGAAGGGGAAACCATTCGAGCGATGTTCCATACAACAGCCAAGGCTGTGGCGTAGGAGAAACAACATGCCGCTTTATCGATTGCTTTATCGAAGCGAATTTTCTCTCAAAGAGGCCGACGGCCCCATCGAGCAGCAGATAGCCGCCATCGTTGCTTCCGCCGCACAGGCTAATCAGCGAGCCGATCTCACTGGCGCTTTGATCGCATCCAACTGCACATTCATACAAGTTCTGGAAGGGCCGTTGGCGGCACTGGAAGTGACATTTGAAAAGATCTGCTCAGACTTGCGGCATAGCCATGTTCGGCTAGTCGAGTTCGCGGCTGCCGAAGACCGCGTGTTTCCGGAGTGGAAGATGGTTCGCGTAGAAGAACGCAGTCAGGTTCTGGACCTCTGCGTCCGCCTTGGCAGTGAGGTAGAGAGCCGCCTTGATGTGACAAAAACCAGCGCGATAGTATCACTGATGCGCAGCATTCTTTTAAATAGAGCCACTGCTGCTGATGGCGTGTCGCCCGTAAGTCTGAACGATGTGAATTAAGGTCCCTACGACGGGAAAAACTAGCCTGAGGATCGATCTTTTAAAGTAGGTTTGTGGTCATACGCAAAACACGTATTTCCTCGTCATTATCAAGAATTCCTCGATGGATTTCTGAAAAGGTTTCGAAGTTTTACACCCTGCGACCTCGTAGGTAACCTCTGTTCGTCCTACTGAGATGATCGTTATCTGTCGGCCTGAAGGCATAGAATAGTTTTTACTAACTTCAATCACATCGGCCCTCATCGCTTTAAAAGAAATACCTATATCAACTAGGTAGGTCTCGATAAGTTTGGCACAAAAGAGAATTTTTCATTGGGTTTTAATTCGCCACAGAGGTCGACGTTCCGCTTACCATGATCATTTAGCGTTGTGCTCGCCAAGTAACTTTTAGGTCTTTGCAGGTTACAGGTAATTTCGATGACGGAGACTATTGAGGAAAAGATTTTACGCTTTGTTGCAAGTCGTCCAGATGGCACGACCTGCCCAAGCGAAATTGCGCGGAGCATCGCGAAGGACAACGATGCTCCCTTTTCATGGCGGAGATACATGCCATCCGTCCACGAGACCGTCGACAGCATGATCGCGCGAGGCGAGATTACCTTGACCTGGAAATCATCCGAGTTGTCGAAACGAGCGGGACCATATCGGATCGGTGCACGTAAAGCGGACGCCGCTGACGAAGCCCAGGCGGACTGATCGGCACATGACCCATCATCTGCTCATCGCACAGCAATCATATTAGTGCTGTCTAGACCTCACTATGAGACGATTAATGAAATCAAGTTTATCGACAACGGGCGGCGGCAAAACAAACGGGTAGATATCGCTCTGCCCCATTGATCTTTGAAATGTGTTCAATGCCAGACTGATCGGCACCCATGCGTTGACGAGTTGCTGCGCGTTATCTGCTCTGTAAGGATCAAAGTCTACCTCAGCATCCAGCTCGTGATGCCTGAAGGGTTCGATAGACAGACCAAATGCTCTCGTCGATTCAAGGGTATCGACAATGTGGAAGAAATGCGCCCAGCACTCGGCAAAGTCTTCCGATGGATGACAGCTTGCGTAGGTGGAAATAAAGTTTTCCTGCCAGTTAGCGGGAGGGCCTTCCGAGTAGTTTCGCTGCAGGGCAGCTTCGTAGTCCTCCCTCTCGTCGCCAAATAGCGAACGCGCTTCGGCGATCATGTCACTGTTTTCGACAAGCTGCTGAAAATAAAAGTGGCCGATTTCGTGGCGAAAATGTCCGAGCAGAGTGCGGTATGGCTCACCCATGGAAACACGAACTGTCTCGCGCACAACGTCGTCAGCCTCTGCTGCGCGCAAACTGATCAGACCGTCTTCGTGCCCAGTCATTGCCGGAACAAGATTGCCCAACCCGTCGACTACGTCTTCAAGGAAATCGAATACCAGTCCAGCATGTGGATCCACATCACGCCCGGGGCACGGCAATCCAAACCTAAGGATAGAGTAGAAAAGTTGTCGCTGAGCCGAGCCGATTTTCTTAAACCGCTCCAAGCCTTGTGGTAAATCCGTGTTTGGGATGAGCCGATTGTAACGAGCCGGGATTGCAAGAGTGTGGGGATCGTCCGACCGAACTAACCAGTTACTGCCATCAATTGCTGCATTTGCGCAAAAACGCCATTTTTCCCCTGGGCGCGACAGAATGCTCCAGAGACCGTCTCCAGCGTCATTCAAGGTGTGCAGGGTCATGGTGTCGGGAACAAAACCAACGGGTGAGGCATCGGCACCCACGCTAAAATGATTATCGAAATAGAGCGGAAGTCCACTCACATCGCATTGATACAGGCGCAAAGCTTTCGTCTCCATGGTCGTGTCGCTAACAAACGCGCGACCTGCTAAAAAGATCAACAGCCTGACGCCCTTTTCGTCCATATTCGATCTTGGACGATAATGCCCGCAAACCCTTTATCTACGCAGTTGCGTAGACGAGAGAAATGCATGAATATTCTGGAACGACATCGGAGCTCACGCATTGAAGTGATGAGACTTTCTCAACGTCTTGTTTGCTCATAATCCTCTGTGCAGCACTCTTTAAAGCCCTCCCCTCGGAGGGCTTTTTGTTGTCCAGATTTGATGAATTATGCTCTTGGGTCCACGATATATTAGACTTAAGGAACATTCATAGACGCTTCGAGTTCAACGACATGACACTTGGCTGAACCGTGAAATGCGGTCGTGTTCCACGAAAACTCAAGATTGCGAAGCATCGATGGAGCGATATTTCTTTCACTTACGAAAAAACGACGAACTCATAGCAGATGACGACGGTTCGGAATATGCCAGTAGAGAGAGTGCTCTCCCGCCAGCGCCGACGCGCGAGAAATAATCGCAAATCAAATTCTTGCAGGCCAATTGGTCCGGCGTTGGAGCCTAGAGGTCACTGCGTCTGATGGATCACTGATTGCAACAATTTCGTTTAGAGAGTTTGTATTGAGTTTGGTTGGTGCGAAGTAATCGGCGCGATGCCTTTCATTGTACCTACGTTGTAGCCAATCTAAGTTCGCTCCACGACGCTAAGGAAACATAGATCTCCCATGTAAAAAGGGCCACTCTGTTGAGTGGCCCTAATCGCTAACACCTGACTCTCATCAGGCTAGTGGATCGCGCCGGTAACGTCCGCGTTCCGCATTGATCTGCTCTGTAGTATACGGCTCAGCCGTATCATCAAATCTCGTCCAACCTTCATTGCTGTAGGCTTGACGCCGCGCAGCGACATCAACAGATTGTGGATTGCGGAGGATAGCCTGAGAGCTGGCGACCTTATCTTCCTCAACCTTGGCTGCAACGACAGCGCCACCACGACGTACACCCTCTGCATAAACGTGCGCCTCATTCTCGGAAACGCCGGATTCAATCATAGCGCCAACAATACCGCCTGCTGCTGCTCCGACGACTGCACCGGCAGCTGCACCTGCCGCCGTTGCCGCCAGCCAACCTGCGGCGACAACTGGGCCCACGCCTGGGATCGCCAATAGACCAAGTCCGGTAAGAAGGCCGCCAGCGCCACCCGCGACTGCACCCAGTCCTGCACCTGCGCCAGCCCCTTCGGCGGCATTGTTGCCTTGGCCTTCGACCTCTTGTTTGCCGTTCTTATTGGAAATAATGCTGATGTGGTCAGATGGTACACCAGATTCTTCGAGAGATTCGACCGCATCCTTTGCAGCCTCATATGAATCGTACAGGGCGGTAATAGTGCGCATTGTTAATGGTCCTTGAATTTGCGTTGGTGGATACTTGGCTCAATCCGCTGCAACAATGTTGCCTTGGAAGTCCAGAGCAACGCTGCCCTGTTTTCCATCTTTGGTAGCTGTGGCACGCCACACGCCTTGTGTGTCGAGCTTGAGGTCCGAAACGTCAACGTATCCAGCTTCCTCGATGCGGGACTTTGCTTGATCTTCGGTGAAGCTGTTCGCTCCTGCGACAGGAGCGCCAGGATTTTGTTCGCCGGAAGAGGATACTGCTGGTGTCGTCTGTGAGCTCGTTGGTGTTTCACTCTGGGCGAAGCTAGGGGCAGCAGTAAGAAAAATGGAAGCTAGGCCGAGAATAACGTTTTTCACTGAGTAACTCCTAAATCCTGCGTCATATTGAGATGCGATCTACAAACCCTCTGGCGAAAAAATGGTTCCCTCGATCACGAGCAGGTTAGGCGGCAGTGTCCCAATGGAGAATATGCTTACCATTTCCAACGCTTGAATGACGTCGCTTGCGCTCGTCGACGGCAATACAGCCATCAGTAAGCTTCTCGACAAGCTCCGGATTCGGGACCAGCTTGATCATGTTAATACGATCAAGCCGGAAGCATTGATGATCGATTACGAAGCGTTGTCTCTGATGTTATCTTAGCTACCAACGAGCTATGGTCAGAAAGTTGAGCATCATGCGTCGTGGCGTGTAGTCGTGAAGTCGTTGAGTTTTCCGATCAGCGTAGACGGATGGCAGGGTTTCTGACAGACAAGAGACTGCGGATAGTCCTGTTCGAGTTTGCTGGGGTTTGCGTGTCCCGAGTGGAAAACGAAGGGAATTCCTGAACTGGTAAGGCGATCGGCCACTGGAAAGACTTCGCCGTCTATCAGGCGTACGTCCAGAATGGCACAATCAACGGTGTTCGTTTCCAGAAATTTCAAGGTCTCGCGAATGCTCGCGTACGGTCCTGAAACATGCCAGCCTTCGTCTTCAAGGGTCATCTGGATATCAAGAGCGACGAACATCTCATCTTCAACCAGCAGAACAGTTTTATGCGTCATATCTCACCGAGCTTGGCATTTTCAGTATATGCGACAGGGTCGGACCATTGGTTTGGGTCTCGATCCTCGCTCCCAGCTGCCGTGCCGAGGTTGAAAGCAGAACCGTCCCGAAACCCGCATGGCCGTCGGCCTTAACGTCCGAACTGCCGACCTCGTTCCAAATCAAAATCATACCGTCCTCTGTCTCTGCCCAAGTGACTGTTAAATCACCCTCGTTCCTTCCAAGGACCCCATGCTTAACTGCGTTGGTGGACCATTCATGGAGAATAAGCGTGAGAGGCGTGATGCAGCTGGTGGAAACAGGGAACGGGCTATCGCATATACTGACTCTCCCAGCATCCGAATATGGAGCGAGGATTATTTTGACAAGCTCCTGCATGTCAACGGGCTCCTTACGGTGCTGGTTCGAAGCAAGCGTGTGGGCGTTTCCAAGTGCCACTAACCGGCCTTCAACATCATCAACAAGGGATTTGGTCGTCTCGTGCTTGCGAGCTGCTACGCGCAAGATACCGCCAATCATCGCAAAGAGATTCTTCACACGATGATTCATCTCGCTCAGCATCAGTTCGCGCGCTTCGGCCAACTCGTTCTCCGCCGTCACGTCGACGCTTGCACCAATGATGCGCGGCGGGTTACTGTCTTCGACATAGCGGCCAAAAGTCTTTATCCAGCTGAAGCGCCCATTGCCTTCCAGCCGCGTCGTGATCTCGAACGCCTCATGGGCGTCGGCCTCCGCATGGGCAAGCGCGGCGCGCATCCGTTCGCTGTCATTCTCTGATAGTCTGGCTAAGAATGCGTTCAACGAGGGACGTTCGTCCGCAGTTTGCAGCAGTGCCATCGCAGCACCTCCGAACACGAACTGCTGCTTGCTAGGAACGTACTCCCAGACACCAATGCCTGAGGCCTCAATCGCCAAGTCATGGCGATCTCGCTCGGCCGCGAGCTGGCTCTCTACGCTAATCGCGTGGCTAATATCAGTCAGGACGATCGTCGCGCCGTCAATCGTTCCATCATTCGTGCGGTAAGGTAGGATCCTCAGCGAGAACGTCCGGTCGCTATCGCGATCGGATACCATTTCCTGATACTCTGCTCCGTTCTCCATTACGCTCTCAACACGAGACGTCAAGTCGAAGCTGAGCAACCGGCTTGCAACGTCGGACAGGGGACGTCCCCGGTCTGTCGGTTGGAGCGGAAAAATAGATGTTGCAGCCTTGGTGTAGGAGCGAAGTCGACGCTCCCTATCCAACACGATCACTGCAAGGCTGGTAGATTCGAAGAAATTTCTAAGGTCGGTATTGGCAACCGTCACCTCGTCGACCTTCGTCTTAAGCTCGTCGTTGACCGTTGTTAGTTCCTCGTTAGTCGACTGAAGCTCCTCGTTCATCGACATCATCTCTTCATTAGAGCTTTTTAACTCTTCATTTGCAGTTTCAAGCTCCTCAGTCGCCGAACGCAAACGATGTTTTGCCGATCGCAGTTCGCGCTCTAGGCCCTCGACGTGGCCGTTGTTCGGCTCAAGGTCGATAAGATCGCCTGCATCACGTTGGGTGAACTGATCGATTTCCTGAAAGACTATGAGAAACGAGCCAGCTTCAAGCGGATCGCAAATAATGTCAGTTTTGAGTGTGCCGAAATCCGTGAGCACCTCGACGCCGCGGGCCAGAACGCGCTTTTTGGCGGACTGAACCTGACGCACGAGCGGTCCTAACTGCTCGCGGACGCCGGGACGCGCCAACGTCGCCGCACTCGATTCGCTGACACCGGTAACAGGAAACTCGAAAAAGCGGCTTAGTCTGCCGTATGCCGCGACGATCTGGCCATAGTTATCGAGAACGACACTGGCCGGCACATATCTCTCTATTAAGCGAGCTGTAGCCTGCTGCTCGACGGTGTTGCTTGAATCTGGTGCGGAGGTGGTGACCTGCGGCCGTCGGAGATCACGCCGCTCGCCTGGAAGGGCGATGGGATATGTTGGAGAGCCAGGCAGCCGCTCGAATAGCCGCGCTTTCTGGTCGATCACGGAGAAAACATTGTCGAAGCGGCCAACACTCTCGGACGATCCCAGGAACAGGTATCCACCGGGTCGAATGGCATAATGCATCAGAGGCATCACCCGCTTCTGCAGCTTATCATCGAAGTAGATCAGCAAGTTGCGGCAGGAGATCAGATCGATCTTCGAGAATGGCGGATCCTTGATCAGGCTATGGCCGGAGAACCGGATCATGTCGCGGATCTGGCCTACAAAGTTGAAGCGTTCCTTATGAGGAATGACGTAATGTTCCTGCAAATCGTGCGGGATGTCGGCAAGAGAGGCGATTGGATAAGAACCCTCTCGCGCTATCTTCAACATGCTTTCGTCGATATCCGTCGCAAAAATTTGCACATTGCAAGGCAGGTTAAGTTTGCGGGCTGCTTCTGCAAAGAGGATTGAGATCGTGTAGGCTTCCTCGCCACTCGAACAGCCAGGAATCCATACACGCACGCCATCTTCTGACTGCGAGCCTTCCCTTAACAGCGGTTGGATGGCCCGTTCCGCCAAAACTTCGAAAGATGGCCTGTCGCGGAAAAAACGTGTGACGTTGATCAGCAAGTCGCGAAATAGCGCTTCGCATTCTGCATGATCATTCTGGACGCGTTCAAGATAGTCTGCACCCTTGTCAATACCCAACACATGCATGCGGCGCTCGACCCGCCGTACGAAGGTCGTTCGTTTATAGTCAGCAAAGTCATGGCCAACGACGCTCCGCAGCGCTGTGCAAAGATCGTCGACGTGATCGGCAACATTCGAGGCTTCTTTCTTGTCAGCGCCTTGGTTCTTTCTGAAGAAGAACTTTCCGATACAGTTGAGGATTTGATCCGGGGGCTGAATGAAGTCCACCAGCCCTGTACCGGTTGCGGCTACTGGCATACCATCATACTTGGCCGTCGAAGGTTCCTGAACGACGCAGAGACCGCCGTTTTCTTTGACCGCTCTCAGACCAGTTGAGCCGTCGGCACCTGTCCCGGACAGGATCACGCAGGCGGAGTTGGCGTTCTGGTCGCTGGCAAGCGAGATGAAAAAATCGTCAATCGGCCTACGCAGGCCGCGTGGCTCTTCAAAGTTTTTTAGTGCGAGTCTTCCACGATCAATGCTCAGGCTCTTGCCAGGTGGAATGATGAAGACAGTGTCGGGCTCGATTGCCTCTCCCCCGTCGCATTGTCGTACGGATAGCTGTGTGTGCCGATCCAGTAACTCGGCAAGCATGCTTTGATGATGAGGATCGAGATGCTGAACAACCACAAAAGCAAGCCCGGTTGGCACCTCGGCTGCGGCGAACATCTCTCGTAGAGCTTCAAGGCCACCAGCTGACGAACCTATTCCAACTACGGGAATAGATTGCTCGGGTTCGAGACTATTATCCAATATTATTCCTCGGGCTCTTTAGCAATGCTGGTCGACTAATACGGCGAATTGGTTTCCAATTCAGCCAATGTCAATTTCGCCTGTGCGATCGTGGTTGTTGAATTGGCAATTGTCGACAACGTGCCCTCCACCATCACGTTGTGTTCATCAAGGAGCGGCCTCAGACGCGATAGAGTTTCGCCAAGAGCGTCGTCGTAGGCTCGCAAGAGGTCCGCATGGGTTCTGCTCACGTCGAACTGTGAAGCGATGATATAGCGAACCTCGCCATTCGAGGCTTTTAACTTTGACATAAATAGTAGATTGACGAACGGACTGCCGTTTTTGCGAAAATTAACGATCGGCGCTCGTACGGTCACATCCCCGCCATGTATGAACGCGTGCAACTTTCGCTTAGCACTGTCGTTCTCAGCATATTCGCCATTCGGGCGCTGCTGAAGAAAACGGCAATTACGACCGATCACATCACTGCTTTCGTAGCCGGTTAGCGCGTAGAACTGCTGACTTGCTAAGACCAATGGATTATCTAGTTCTGTGCTTGCCAATGCCAAGGCTATAGAAGAACTTCCGAAGAAATCTTTTAGCGCTGGCTCGATTTCGATGTCCCTCATGTCGCTCCAAACTTTTGTTGCGTTTTGATCCCATTTGCACGCTGGGAGCTTCGTGTGAAGACTGCAACTAGATATTGATTAACTAACAAACGTCAGTTGGGTTCACCACAAATGATGCTCTCAGTAACGGTAATTTAGATGATGCCCAACCTCTCATGAAAATGCGTCACTGAGCTCAAAGCTCATCCAGATAAGGGAAGCGTGTCCCGCAGCGATCGCCGTCCGGGTGGCAAAGCCGCTCACAACCTAAAGCCATTCGCCGCCTTATGCGCATCAGGGACGCATTAGCGCCAAATCGCTTAACAAGCTTTGACCTCTCGCAATATTCGCGGCGCTGACACGGCTCGCACGCGATTTCGATAGTGGCAAGACGGATATCCCGAAGTGTGAGCTCGCTTTTGTCTTTAAGTTGAATTCGTCGTTTATGCATTTTGTTTCACACTCCTATCTTCGCACTGTGCCTGTTGCCTCGGGACCGACCGGGACCCCGGACCGCGCTGCCCAGTCTACCCCATCACCTATCGAGGGTTCTTCCCAACGAGCCATTCGCTGTTGCCACTCACGCCACATTCGCATCGTAGCTTGGGAAGCAGCATCGTGATGACACACTGTTTTCGTTGTTTTCGGGCAATCTCCCAGCGGTTGACAGGCGCAACCCGGTCGCAGCTCTTGCAGTGGATCGCGAGCGTTTTCCATTCTGGCCACGAGGCGAATGTGTACTCGGGATCATGGTTTTACCAGCTCCCCCGACTGTGAAGTTACCGGCACCGACTACCGGAACATCTACTGATGGACGGTTCTCGCGCCGCATCGTTTTACCAGAGATCCTGCCGTAAACCTATGAAAGTGGTTTAAGTGCATATGCCCGCCAGCCCGGGTTTCTCCACCAGAAGGGCGAAGCGTTCGAAATCATCTTTTTGCTTCTGCTGCGATTTCTACTAACCTGAAATGTAGATTTCCAACAGCGTTAAGCGATCTACGATCTGAAATTCTAACTGCGCGGCTGGACTTCGTTCGTTGCATTCATGCGCTACCCTTTCGTTGGATAATATCCCCTGACCTGCGCTTTGGCTATGCGCCTACAGTACACGCCCCGATGCATGGTATTCGAATAGATTCAACGATGCAGAGGCGGGCCATATCGCGCACGGCCTGCTCCTATGAATCGTTGCAAAATTTCACTATTGTACCCCCGACGGGGGGGCGACAAGCCCTGTCAAAAATGTATGGTGAAGTATAGTGGCTACACTGTTTGATAACGCGCTTGATGAAAATCGGCTTCTACGTCCTGAATTCCTTCAGGCCTTTGGATTCAAAGCTCAGATATTGCCTGATGTTCTCGACAAGGCCGCGTTCCTTGGCCTGGCAAGGATTGCTGGAATTTCTGGAGGGTCTGTCTTTATCTATCATGCCGAGTTCGGCAAGCAGCCGGAGAAAACCACCAGTATCGATCCGGTTCGCGCATGGGACAGTCTTTTTCAAGTTTTCCATGAGGACGTCATTCTGGAATTCTCACCAAGTCCGCTTTTTGTCTGGCTGCCCGCTGGCGAGCGCTTTCACGTCGTATTCGGGAGCAAGGAAATGATCGCCCAACTCGACAGTATGCGGGATCAGGCAGGCTCGTTTTCCGCATTCGTCGACGCGTCGCGCTCGACCGAGAAAGGCAAGAAATTCCTGCTCGAAGCCTATGAGCGATACACGATCTGATGTTGCCCGTTCCAGCGTGCATTGGGTCATTCACGTCGAATAACCGCCTGCGTCGAAGTAACGCCGGTGCAGCCAGATCAACGGAGCGGAAGATGACAGCAGCGTACCAATTCCGGACATCCTTTCCGGCGGCGATACTGTCGATAGGTTTGGCGATCAATGTTGCATCAGCACAATCAGGCAACGATCCCGGCCGCGACTGGGCAATCAGCGGAACTGAACTGCTCAAGGCGCTCGAAGGAAAGTCCGATGATGGCGCTCTGCACAGTGAGGCTGATCGTATCATGTCAGGCGCGCGCGGTAGTGCTTATATAGCTGGGGTGGCTGATGCTACCAGCGGGACGGGGTGGTGTGGGGCCGGATCGGTTCTCCCCCATGAGTTTACAGACCGCGTGTACACGCATCTTCGAAGCGTCACGCCAGACCGTCTTAAAGGGAGAGGATCGACATTGGTGATTGAGGCGCTGGCTGCTATTTATCCCTGCCCTGCGAATTAGAGAGGCGTTATCGAGTTATGTTATTGGAGATATTGATTTTTTCAGCAGCGTTTTTGGCGGTCATTCTTCTGGCGGCTCACCAAATTGTCGCGCAGATCAAGGAATACCGATTTTATAAGAGTAACGGCGGTGACTTTTCCGTCGATAGCGGCGCGGACAATGTTAAGCTTGATGAACGTGTTTATATCAATGCTCTCGGCCTCACGAATTGGCAGCGCTTCTATCTGTTTCGTCCGTTTTACATAATACTGCTTATAGCCTTCGCCAGCATGATGATATTCTCTCTGTTCTGAATGGTATGATAATAGTCCCGTCCTGACAGCCTTCATTCAGCATTCGTGATGTCGCGGCGCTTGCTTAACCACAGGCGTGCAGTTCCCACGGCAGATCCGGTCGCAATTTAAGATCTTCGAGTTTTGTATCAACTCAGCAAACAGACCACTTCCATTCCTCAGGAACAATTATCAAATGTAGTAGTCACTGGTGCAGTCAGTCGGCACGACTGAAGAAAGTAGGGCGCGCCCGCACGCGATGTATCGCGACTGCGGCGCACATTCTCCTGTTTGCCTGGTTTCCCCCCTGCATTCGGATCGTTCCGGCGATCATGGGGCAAGCGCGCTGCGCGCTGTCACTCCGTCAAAAAAAGGCTTTCACCCTTCGGCCGAACCTTCCGTTTTTTGTTGCCTCCATGACCCCTGTGACGCCGGACCAATCCGCCAGTGGGCTGGCTTCACCCTCCCCCCTTTGCCCGGGAATACATACCTATTCCCAATCAAATTTGAGAGTGAACGCCAACGGGGAAATTAGGAGTGTTTCGTGAGCCCTCAGCCTTCTTTGAAATATGTTGTGGTCGAACATGCGGGTTATCAGGGTGAACAGGATGTCTTCAGCCACCCTGATTTTAGGGTCGCGGCGAAGTGGCTACGGATCGCTATACCGATTTTGAGGTCAAGAACATGCACATCGACATCGCTTGTGATCTGCCCAATGGCGATCGTACCTATGAAATCTAGTCCGACACCCGAAATGGTCCGCTACTTGCTGGCTTGGAGAAATCCCCATACACAGCCATCGGGACCGCGTGTCTTGCATGCGGCACTCGTTACGCGGGGTGAAAAGTGCCCTCAAGAAATCCTCGATCTTTGGTCGCCGGGTTGTGGTTATGCGGTGACGTGGGAACTGGTGACAGCGGCCTATTCGGCGCTGGAGCAAGGAAGCAAGAGGAAGGGTGCGTCGTAAGAACCTTGAACGACGCGTGACGGTCAAGTTTCCCCTGTTCGCGGTCGTGTTCATCGCGCAGGAGCTTGAAAAGTCTCCGCAATATTATGAAGGCGATTGACTAACCCGCCTCCTACGTCCCGCCGGGACGCAAAGTTTAAGCTGTGGGATCAGATCGACAAGATGAAAGAGCTTTGTTCGTCCGTCCCTCCGCCTGTGTCGCTTGTGTCCCTCACGACCAACGACCTACCAACGCAGGAGTATGCGGTTGAAAAAACGGGGCAAATTCGCCTGTTCTAGCAATCCATTATTGTATATACGGATATCCTATGACATATATCCGTATATACAAATTAGGAGTAATTGGCATGGCCCAACTCTATATTAAAGATGACAGCGTGAATGATCTGGCCGTCGAGGTCATGAAAATCACGAAGGCCCCGAACAAAACCGAGGCTGTGCGCCGAGCGCTTCAGCATGAACTTGATCGCGCAAAGGAAACGGTGCCTTTGAGAGAGAGGATCAAGGAAATTCAGGATCGGGTACGCAGCCGAATTGGCCCTAATCCAAAATCAGAGCCTTTCGATATGAAGGCGTTCTTAGATGAGCAGTGGGAAATCTAATGTACCTGGACGCATCCGCTATCGTAGCTATTCTGGCCGAAGAAGAAGACGCGGGATATTACATTGCCAAGTTGGAGGACAGCAAACGTCAGATTTTCTGCTCACCCCTGACTGTCTATGAAGCCGTAATAAGCCTGGCTCGCAACGAGGCGACCAAGACTGTCGGCGCGCAGTCGCCTATTCCCCAACAGTGTATCGATGACGCACAGGTCGACGTCGCATCTTTGCTCGAGACCCTCAACGTCAAAGAGATGAGCATGAACGCGTCGATCCACGTCAAGTCGATCGCTGCTGCGAGAGAATACGGGAAGATTGTCGCCAGCCCTGCACGGCTGAACATGGGCGACTGCTTTGTTTACGCGATGGCAAAGGAATATCGTTTGCCACTGCTGTTCAAAGGCGATGACTTTACAAAAACCGATATCGAGCAGGCATAAAGCGAGATAGGGCTGGCGGTATTAATTGCTTCCCAACTACACCGCTCTCCAAATTTGCGTATCGCTGTAAAGTTCAATTGGTTAGGGAACCAACAACGGACCAGTGACTTGTGACCACATACAGTTTTGTGGTTTGGGGTTATCACTATGAAGATTATTCTAGCTCTCACAGTCTATAGCGTCGTCAGCATGACCGCGTTAACAAGCTTCGCACAGACGAGCAATGACGCTGCCGTGCAAGCCTGCCAGTCCACAGGGCTCATTGCGCTCAAACAGAGAGCGCCCGAGATAACAGACCTTGTTTTCGATATGGAAACGCTCGCAGTTAGCGCGGCCGACACGAAAGTTGAAGACGTTGCTGTGAAGACTGTAATTATGGGCGATGCATACATCGCTCGCGGTGGTCAGACTGGAAAGCCGGATCGCTTTGTTTGCCTTATTGGAGATAAGGGCAAGGTGCTTCTTACTTTCTTTACCGCGCAGTAGTCCCTTCGAGAGGGGGTGCAAACCCGTTGATCTAGGTCGGGATGATGATGTGCAGCAACTTGCCCGGTTCGTTGCTTCAGCTCACCTTGGCTCTCATGTTACTCTTGCGGGCGGTCAGATCACAATACGCCGATTACTGCGGGGGGTTTGGTTTCCTGGACCAGTGCCAAACTCGACTATCGCGTCGTTCTGCGCATCCGCAACGTGCCATCGAGACGGCTTTATGTGTTCAATCCGGTACCAACGCACAAGGATTTACGCCGTCTGGTCAGCGGCAAGATCCGCGAAGAACTGATTATCGCAAACTGGCCTGTTATCGGTCGCGCGCCAAGTCCCGACTGTCGAGTTTTGCTTCAACTTTCGTAGTGGTGTCTTTAAATACATACATGTTCTTAGCCGCAAATTCCGGACTGAAAATTTCGTCAAGCAAATTCAAAACACGGTGCACTCCTACGTTTGTGCAGGTGTAGTAGACAATTTGAGATTTACGGCGTGTGCTGACCAAACCGTCCGACCTCAGTTTTGCCAGGTGCTGGGATACAGCAGACTGGCTTATGGTCATTTTTGAACAAAGCTCACCAACAGACACTTCTCGTTTAGTCATGAGCGAGAGCATTTCAAGCCGCGTAGCGTTTGAAAGATTGGTCAGCAACCGGGCTTTTGATGTATTTGAGTACATTCTACCAAGCTCCTAAATTAGGCGTTAGATGCCATAGGGGAAAGCCCAAGAATTGTCTGAAACAGCAGCTTACGTTTTTCGGCTGTCTGCGCACGCAAGGGTGAACCTTCCCCTCAGAGGTAAGGACCATCTCAGGTTCGCAAACCAAAGCACGCTCAGATCGTAACCGTACGGCCTTAATCGAACACAGGCCCTTGGGTCCCGATCACTTCGGAACAAACTGCAACTGATTGAGTTCACCTTCAGAGCGCGGGCCGTGTCAACCGTACGCGACAGGGATGGTGAACATCGCGGTTTCTCCGGTTTCTCGCGATGGCCAACGAAACGGCAGACGAGCGCCCCACCTGTCCGGCTTCGCACTCGATACTATACAAAGTGGCCGACCTTGCAAGGTTGTACGGAAGGAAAAGGACATCAATCTTCAGCGTAGACTCTGAAGGTGCTGATGGGTTTGGAAATGTTCTTTACCCGTTGAAATCCCGCATCCTCAAACTTTAGCTTTCGGTGCTTTCTGACATGATCTCTCACTGATCGTGAAACGCATATTCCACCAGGCTCTGAAATGCTTTCCAACCGCGCCGCTATGTTCACCGTGTCGCCAAAAATATCCCCATTGTCGATAATCACGTCGCCAACATTCATCCCGATTCTGAACCGAAGCTGATCATTTTCTGATCTGTCGATGTTTTGAATTCCCAAATGCTTTTGGATTTCAATAGCGCAATCGATTGCTGACAGGGCACTCGAAAAAGCCGCTACGATGCTGTCTCCGGCAGTCGTGATGATGACGCCACTGTGGTCCTCAATGATCGCATCAATGCCGTGTCTGGCCGACTTGAGCCGATTGAGTGTGTCTGCTTCGTCAATTTCCATCATTCTGCTGTAGCCGACCAAGTCCGCCGCCATGACCGCCATCAGGCGTCGATCGGCGTGCCCCAGAAGCTCATCTCTCGTCTTCTCGGCCGCTTTTGCGCGCGTGACCGTCGCGCGCACGACGAGAATACTCAAGCCCCCTGCGAGAGTTGCGAATAGTACGAGCAGGATTTGCATTCGCCTCTTTCCGAGAGCGACCGCGTCCAGCCGCGTGGCTAACTGCGCGACACCATCTTCTTTCATTTGGAGGATAACAGCCCGTATGCCATCCATCAGGATTTTGCCCTGACCGGACCTCATGAGTGCAATCGATGCTGCCTCATTCAAGCGACGAAGCTCGACGCTTTGCTGGAGCTCAGATTTCTTCTGCGCAACGAGACTTCGAAGCGCTGCGATATTTGATGTCTGCACAGGGGTGCTATCTACCTCGGCGAGTTTGTCAATGATGTTGTCCAACGACGCCATAGCGACGTTGTAAGGATTTAAATAGAGTTCATCACCCGTAAGAAGATACCCTCGTTGCCCTATCTCCGCGTCTTGAATGGATGACATCAGATCAGCGACACCGTTCTGGTATGCAACGGTTACTCGGAAAGCCTGATCTGCCTCCGAGTCTTCTGAGGCTATCCAAACCGATAGGAATATTGCGACGCAAAGAACAAGCCCAACGACTGTGGCAGTGATGGGCATCGCTCCGCTTGCAAGCTTCCCAGAAATCCTTGAATCAATGACAGAAGCGCGACGCATGTGTGTGATCCTGCTGCTAATAGCTTTGCCGATTCGTCAGCGGATTCTCGCCTTTATCTGACAGATTAAAGAACGTTTGACTCTGAACTTCGTTCAGAAAGTTTCAATTTGGGGATATTGCCCTGTCCATTGTCGAAATGCTTGGTTCCGCTGGAGAGAAAAACCGCCATCCGAAGCTATCAGCGCGTCTAAGAGCCTGGTCGAAATTGCCGACGCTTCATTACATGTTTGCTTTCAGGAGACCTTTTCCGAGATTGCCAAACCACCGTCAACGACCTTTCCCCCAGGCGAGCTTCCACGATCGCCCGAGTTGTTTGGAACAAGGGAGGACCGTTTCGTTCTCGATCGGAACGAACCGGGTGCGTGACGGTTGATTCGCTGTCAAGCGTCACTCGGAGTATCTCGTGTGGCCGCGCATCGAGCACAGTGGAAAGGCTTCTTGAAGGTTGGTGAAGTGAGTTGTGGGATCGCGCTCTACACAGCGGCGTCACCACATTGAACTATGACTACCAGGTTTGGTCTTCGAAGAAAGCATTCGAGGAAATGCCGAAGATTAAGCTTGAGGCCGAAATGTTTGATCTCGCCCGACATATCACCTCAACCAAGAAAGGCACGTTCGATCCGGCGACATTCGATGATCGCTACGAAGCTGCCCTCACTGAACTCGTTGAAGCGAAGGTCTCCGGTAAGGCGCTTCCCAGGCGAAAGGCCGTCGAGATTTCAAAACCGAATGACCTGCTGGAAGCGCTTCGTCAAAGTGCTGTCATGTCGAAAGGTGGTGAAGCGAAACCGAAACGCGCTGCGGCCAACGCCAACAGGACAACGACCAGAAAACCCGCAGCCCGAGGGGCCGCTAAAAGTTCGTCATCGTCCTCGGCACGCAGAAAGGCTGGTTGATCATGCCTAGACCTTATTGGCGCGGTTATCTTAAACTCAGCCTTGTGACCTGCCCTGTTACGATGTCACCGGCTACGTCGGAGAGTGACAAGGTTCGCTTTCACACTTTAAACTCTCAAACCGGCAACCGCGTCATTTCCCAGTACATCGACTCCGTGACGGGTAGGTGGGTGAAAGAAGGCGACGATGTTCGCGGTTACGCGGGGTGAAGACGACTACGTCATCCTTACGGACGATGATCTCGATGCTGTCGAACTCGACACGGCAAAAACCATCGACGTTGAGAAGTTCGTACCAGCCGATAGGATCGAATGGGTTTATCTCGAAAAACCGCATTATCTGATGCCTGAAAGCTCAGTTGGCAACGAGGCATTCGCCGTTATCCGCGATGCCATGAAATCTGATGAAGTTGTTGGAGTTTCGAAACCCGTCATGGGCCGCCGTGAGCGTGCGGTTGTGCTGGAACCCCGCGACGATGGCATCGTACTCTGGACCCTTCGTTTCGGTGATGAGGTCAGGCCTGAGAAAGAATGCTTCGAGAATATCGAGGACGATTCTGACCCTGAACTAATCCCGCTGATGCAGAAACTCATCAAGCAAAAAACCGAGAAGTGGTCGCGTGAGATGGTGAGCGACCCTGTTCAGGAAACGCTGCTGCAACTGATTGCGACGAAAAAGAAATCACTGAAACCAAGGAACGGCGGTCGAAAAGGGAGTGCCCCCGCGGAACCTAACAACGTCGTCAACATTATGGATGCACTGAAGAAGTCGTTGGCCAAAGAGCTTAACGGCGGAAGAAAGGCTGGCTGATATGCATTTGACTGAAACACACATTGAACACTCAAATGATGGCTGGAAGATCGAATTCATTGGAGATGATGGCGATGAAGTGATCGTCAAAGTCGCTGGTGACAACGATCTTGACGAGATCGATGTTGTCGAGCGGGCTCGCGCCGTGATGGTGCAATTAACTGCATTTGGTACTCGCGGCGGTGGAGAAAGCGTCAATTCCTATGATGCTCTCAGTAACGGTAATTTTGATGATGACGACAGTGTCGTGGAGACGCACCACTGACTGCCCCTCACCTTCACTCGTGTTTTGGATTTCGTGCAGGGTCGCCAATGGGCGGCCCTTTTTCCAAACGGGCGCCAAACCTTATTGTCGTTTTACGCTTCCAATTGACTGACGCCATCAACCGTTGATGCATCTTTTTCATGAGGTTGCGAGTTAGTGAGGTATCGCTAACGAAGGAGAATACCATGACCAAGCGCGAACTGATTGATACGGGAACTGACAAGCGGTACGTCCGCCGAGATGAGGACGGCCGCTTCAAAGAATCCGTTGATGTGGGCAGGTCTCTCTCAGCAGACAAGCGGCATAACGCCAAACACGATGCGAAACCGGGGGAAGGAGACAAGGGCGACCGCAAGTCGAAGTGATAGTCGCGACCTACAATGTCAATGGCGTAAACGGCCGCCTTGAGGTTTTGCTGAAATGGCTCGAAGAGGCGCAGCCCGATATTGCCATACTTCAGGAACTGAAAGCACCTGACATCCGGTTTCCCGAAGACGCAATCGGAAAGGCTGGGTACGGCGCGGTTTGGCATGGTCAGAAATCGTGGAACGGTGTCGCGATACTCGCTAGAGGACAGATGCCATTACTCACCCGTAAGGGGCTACCTGGGGAACCAGAGGACGAACAGAGCCGCTACATTGAGGCTATAGTAGATGGCATCGTAATCGGCGGTCTCTATCTTCCGAACGGTAATCCATATCCTGGCCCGAAGTTCGAATACAAACTCCGCTGGTTTCAACGTTTGCGGGATTATGCGGCGGGGCTTCTCGAACTCGAGGTACCCGTCATTCTCGCCGGCGACTACAATGTTATGCCGACCGAGCTCGACGTATATAAGCCAGAAAGATGGAAGAACGATGCACTCTTCCGCATTGAGGTCAGAGATGCATTTCGCGAGCTGATTGCTCAAGGATGGACGGATGCCATCCGTGAACTTCACCCCGATGAGACAATTTACACTTTCTGGGATTACTTCCGGAATGCCTATGCAAGAAATGCTGGGCTCCGTCTGGATCATTTCCTTCTCAGCCCCGATCTTGCCGAACGGTTAGTGGAGGCGGAAGTGGACAAGCATGTCCGCGGGTGGGACCACACGAGTGATCATGCTCCTGTCAGAATTGAACTTGCAGAAAAGCCCATCAAAAGGAGAAAGAGATGACAGCGCAATGGCGAGATGAACTCCGGCTCAAACTCGAAGATTTGGTCGACAGGTTCGTTACGGAAGGTGTCGACCAAAAGGAAGTTCTCGTGGCGGTCAGCGAAGAGATAGGAAATCTGCATAAAGCCTACCAGCAAGATCCAGATCCCGCTGACGACGATAGCCTGGTCGATCAACCAGCCAACGACTGGCCCGCTGCGACCTAACTATCTGAGCCAGTGGTCTGGCTTCGCCCTTCCCCGCTTTGCCCGGGAAGCCATACGTGTTCCCAATCAAATTTGAGAGGGCGTGCAACCAGCTAAAACAGGCGTGTGTCGTGAGCCCTGAGCCTTATTTGAGATGCTGTGGCTGAAGATGGCGCTATCACGGTGCAAGGACGATCATATCTGAAGCAACGGCGATCGTATTTACGAAATCTCGTCCCACACCAGAAATGATGAGCTACACAGTGATCCCTCTCGCCTAGCCATTCACCTGTCCCGGAATAAGTAGTAGCTTTCCTGTGGTGGAGCGATCTTCCGTGGCGGCATGGGCACGCGCTGCATCGGAGATTGGGTAGCTGGCGCTGACATCAAGGCTGACATCCCCTGTGCTCAGCCAGTCGAACAGCTGTGCAGCGTGTCGACGCAACAATACCGGTGTATAGATGTGATCGAAGAAGACAGCAAAACCGATCTTGATACTCTTGGGAAGGATCATCAAATCGACCGGCGCTGGACGACCCAGAACCGGACCGTACCAACAAAAGGTTCCTGATCTACGCAGCACTGCGACCGAGCCCGTAAAAGTCGCCGGACCCGATCCATCATAAACGACATGAACGCCCTCTCCTCCAGCGATACGGATGACCTCGTCGGCGAAATTGCTTCCATCATCGACGACGACATGGTCCGCACCGGCGGCACGTGCGGCATCGACCTTGGAGGCCTTGGAGACGCGTCCGATGACCGTCCCCCCTCGCAGCTTGATAATCCGGGTGAGTAACTGACCGAGCCCGCCGGCTGCGGCATGAACCAGCGCAATGTCGCCAGGTTGGATAGGATAGAAATCGGTGGCGAAGTGGCTGGCGGTCAGTCCCTGCATCATGATCGCCGCGGCTTGCTGATCGTCTATTTCGTCAGGCACGGGGACAAGTGCGTCGGCAGAGATTGCAACGCGCTCGGCATAACTGCCCGGTCCATACGCCCAGGCGACACGTTGGCCAATCACAAAATCACACGTAGCCCCACCGATCTCGATGACACGGCCTGCCCCCTCGACGCCCAGTGTGTGCGGGAACTGGATATCGTGCCCAATAATCCCACGGCGCACGCCGATGTCCGAGAAATTGACACCGGCAGCCGCAACCTCAACGACCACTTGGCCAGGGCCTGCCACAGGCTCTGGCAGGTCGACCATTTCCATCACTTCGGTACCGCCAGGGCGGGTCGCTACAATAGCTTTCATCAGGCAACTCCTTGAGGTATTCCTTCGAAGGGAGATTAGTATCTACTTAGCACACCGGGCGCCCGTGGTATGCCCCGTGTCCGCTGATGCCACGAGGCTGCCACACCTTCCTGCAATGCGTCAGGGTAGCCGTCCGAACACAAAGGTTGCAATCGGCGTCACGCTCAATTCGACTTCGACATATCCTCGCGCTTCCATCATCGTTTTTATTTCGAGAGGGTCGGTGATTTCACCTCCGCTTCGGAGCGTTCTTAGATTTGCCATGAGCGCCAGAAATGGATCTGCTGGCTGGGTATATATCCCCGCGACGAGATAGGCATTGTGAACCGAAGCGCGTACAATCCTGTCAAACGCTGCCTCGACGATTGGACGTTTCAGAAACATCGTCGGCAACCATACTAGCGAATACCTGTCCTGCTCGTCTAATGCACAGACATCAAGATTGCGCGCGCTCACGCGGTCCGAGTAACCGCTTTCGGCGATGTTTTTCCGGGCTAGTTCCAGTGCCGGCTCCCAGATGTCGATCCCTTCAACCTTGATTTCAGGGCAGGATCTGGCTGCCTCGAGGGCGATGCCTGCGACCCCGGTGCCAACATCCAGAAATGTGCCGCTAAACGTTTCACGCATTGCTGGATACATTTCGGCAATTGATTTCATCCGTATGAAGGCGCTTTTGGACGAACGACCCATAGCCTGCATTGCCGCCGCATCCGTAATTTCCCAGTTCGAACCTCGGTCCGGATTGCGAAAAAGTTCGCCAGCCTCGCTCAGCGCCATTTCGACCATCGTCAGGGCCACGGATGCCTCCTCTTCATTGGCTTCATTCAAACCGTCACCCAAGGCCATCCGCGCACCAAGTTCGATCTGCTCGCGAATTGCCGACATGACTGAAGCGTCGGATCGCAGTCTGATTGAGGCGCCAACAAGCGACAGCATTCTCGCAGACTTGGCGAGCTCTTGGATCTTCAGCATAAACGTATCGGACATCTCTTTTACCTCACGTTGCTTCTCCGGCTCGGAGAATGCGTCTTGCACGACGTAAGCCCCACTCGAGGCGACCAGCAGCACTGTTTCATCCTCCAGACGGCGTTGAGCCTCTTGTGACGGTTCTTGCTGCGTGGTGGCACCGCTGCGCTTGCGGGCGGTCTTGAGCGAGGGAGTTCCCGGACTCAGAATTTCGGCCGGGGAGACATGACAGAGTAGACATTTTCAAATGGTGGAGGACCAACCATCACCGAGCCGCCATTCTTGGCCATTTCCGCGATTTCGGCCAGATTGCCGCCGTCACTGAAACCGATCAATCTGAAAGTTTCCTCCATTTCGCCTGGAGTGAAGATAATCAGAACCCTCACCAGCGCGTCGGAGAGATTAGCCCAGCTGTGGGGAGTGCCCCTCTTTACAGTTACGGAATCGCCAGGTGTTAGCGTCACGCTCTCGTTACCATTCACCATCTGAAACGTGCCCTCTAGAACGATGAAGTGTTCTTCCTCGTTGGCATGAGTGTGAACCGGCACAGCGTTACGTGGCTCGACAGTCATTTCGATGATGGTGCAGAAACCGCCCGTGTCCTCGACGGACGCACGGACTGTAAAGTTTTCTCCGGGGGTGACCTCCCACCACTCATTGAGAGGAGTTCTGGTTCTGGGCGTAGCATTGATGTTCATGCGGATTGACCTCTGTGTAGATTATGCCTGCGTATCAGGAGACCCTGTTTGCAGACCCCGCATTGCTCACTGGTTACAGTCACCGCACCACAGGTTGCAATTGTAACATGGGCATGCACAGGAGTAGAGGGAACCCGTATTATATGCGCCTTCGGCGCAAAACTCCCAGTGGTAACGATTTTTGGCAACTCGACGAGATCGTCATCACAATTGTTGGACGGAAACACTGGCCATGGCGGGGCGGCGATCAAGATGGGTATGTGCTAGACGAGATCGTCCATAACCGCCGCACCACTTAAGCTCCTAGGACATCGGTGACGCACCTACTGAAAAAAGCAGGGTATCGTACTGGAAGCGGATGATCACTGACACGTTGCGCTCTTATCGAGCAGCCCGGCGACAGTTCATGACGCACCTCGAATTCCGATCCCGATGGCTTTGCACACCCGTGTCGAGCATTATCATGTGCCTCTGCTAAAACGTGAGCGGATCATGGAAGGCTCCCGGTCACCGGAAAGTCATTTCCAGAGTTTTTACTGAACTGGTCCGATCGAACATGTGCGATTGCTCTGTGTATGCGCTGGCAACGGAATATCATTTGCCGCTGCGGCTCAAGGTCAATGACTTTACCGAAAACGATATTGAGCAGACATAGCTCACTCGTTAGGGCTTAATCGGCCCCAAAAATATTTGCCTAGTCTTGAACGATGTCGCGTCCATCCCAATATCATTTTCGCTTCTAGATCTGGTTGTTTAGATTGGAGGTATGAAATGGACAGCCAAGACGTGTTATTTCGTTCACCTGTTCGTGTCCGTCTGCAGTGCGGGCTCGAAAGAACATTTCTAAGTGTCTATGACGCGCTGGACTATCTTGAAAATGAGTGGCCCCTGCGGCGCGGCGAACGATATAAGAAAGCGGTAGACAAGTGTCGCGCAGCACTCTCCTGGTTCGCGCCAGTCGAGGTTGCCCGCGAGGCTTTTATTTCCGCATGCCTTGAGGCTGGCATGCCGCTGGTAATGACCGCCCCCCGAGGCATAGGAGATACCAGTATCCGGGCAAGCGCCTGACCCAAAATGGCCCCGCCGGATGGCGGGGCTTTATTGTTTTGGCAGGCATGCGGGAGAAACGCCCCTCGCCCCAAACAGGCCACATGCTGTAATATCGCGCCTACCCAAAGTTTTGATCTCGCGCACAAGGACGGCAATGGATGTTGTGGTCCATTATGGCCAAAGGGGGATGCGGTTCAGCAAAGCAGAGCTGCCGGAAGCGGCAATGTTTAATGCCAGGATTGAGGCTCTCGTGCCATTCTCGTAATAGGTTTCCCACAACTCTGGCACATCCGTGGGATGCCGAGATGGGACAAGCTGGCAAACATCGTATGTTTCGAGTGAAATTCCGCTATTTCACGCACTTGGTCAATGACGTTAGCATCTACGAAATATGCCACAGCGTTTCTTTCGAAAACATTCTCTGCATATCGATGCATAAAAGAATCCAGCTTTTGGTACACCCTCCTGGCAAGGGATAGAAATGAGGGCGCTCGACCCGCTTACGGGGAGCGCCCTCGCCATCCCGTCAACAGCACAAGCGCGACCGTCGATCGCTGCAGGCTGAGTTTGTTCGGGAGGTTATCCTTAGATGAGGATGTCGAAACGGATATTCAAGATCACATCACATGGCGCTGGCCGTCGTTTCCATCCAGGCACGATGTCGGGCCTCATCTTCGTGAGCCTTCATGAAAAATGCCTTCGACTGGGGAACCGCATCCTCGTGACGCGATGCTCGCTCGTAAGCAGTGACGGTATCATCTTCATTCGTCTTCATGGCTTTCAGGATCGCTGAGTCGCCAATCAGGTCCGCAAGTGCGATCTTGCCTGTCGTAAGCATCTGTTTCATGTCGCCTTCGGTCGGGGCTTCGATGCCGAGCTCTCGAGCCATGTCGTTCAAGACGGAAACATGCTGGAGATGGTCCTGTCTAAACTCGGCAATTTTCGCACTGAGTGCTTTGTCATCCAGCCGCTCGATGCAGGAATCGTATGCGGCGATTGCATCATGCTCCAAATAGAGAAGGTCTTTGACGAGCTTTTCAATATTGCCTTCGTTGCCAACCAGTGTAACCATTTTCAGGGCTCCTGTTGTTATGGGACCTCGAAAACGTCGACTGGCTCGTCTTGTTCCCAGTCAGGCTTCAACGGTACGCAACCGGACGCGGTGAATTTGATAGTATCCCACGTTTGACCGGGTCCATTGAACGTCCAGCGTGTGTAAGCTACGCGATGTCGGGCCCATCGCCGGAATGCGGGCATCTTCAACGCCACGAAAAAAATTTTGACGGATATCTTGAAACTGTTTTTCCCAAAATTAGATCATTCTCGTCAGTCGCCGACAGGGGCTGACAGAACCGGGGACGCGAGTTTCCGCGTCCCCATTCCATCTCGCTTCAAGGAGGATTTGGCTATGAGAACCGAACTCGATTTTGCACCTCTCTATCGCTCCAGCGTCGGTTTCGACCGCGTGTTCAATCTGTTGACCAACGCTCAGCGTCTACAGGCAGTTGACCCTTGGCCTCCTTATGACATCGTCAAAACGAGTGACGACGATTACCGTATCGAAATGGCGGTCGCGGGCTTCGGCGAAGCCGATCTCGACATCATGCAGGAGCGCAACGTACTGGTTGTAAAAGGCCAAAGGGCCGAGGACAGAGACGGCGAATATCTCCATCGCGGCATTGCCGGTCGTCCGTTTGAGCGTCGTTTTGAACTTGCCGACCATGTGAAGGTAGAAGAAGCCACTTTGGTGAATGGACTTCTACGCATTGCATTGCGGCGAGAGATTCCCGAGGCCCTGAAACCGCGCAAAATCACGATCGGCCCGGCTGGTAATCAGGCAGCCCCGCTACAAATCGAAGCGGAACGACAGGTCGCATAAGGCGCCCGACATGAAGACGCGGCTTGTAAGAACTTGATCATAAGCGGGAAGCGGACCACGCTTCCCGCATTCATCTCTCATACAGACACAATCGGGGCAGATGGAAAGGAAAAGCTGATGAAACCCGATATGTTCGAGGAACCCGTTACCATTCTTTTGGGTCTAGGCATGCCAACAAAAGTCAGATCGGTCATGCATGCCTACCAGATACTCTTGGATTGGCGAAACCCTGCGGATCTTGAGCGCGAGCTGGCGCTCAAGGCGTGCAAGACTGCGATCAAGGGGGAAATCGATGCCCAGACCGCACGAGCCGTTTTTGTGGCCTTTGCCGAACGACATGATCTCCTTGCGCCGGACGTTGACAGTCTGGTGGCGCAGAGTAAAAAGCGCAACAGCGACCCCCATATTCGTTGAGCGGATTATGACCAGTGCATTGCGGGGATCACACTTCTTCACCGCACTCCAGCTCGAAGAAATAAAAGCGGTCGTCGCCGTTAACGACCATTGCTCCCATTATGCGTCCGTCATCGAATTTGCAAAAATGATCGATGATGGGCCGTCTGTGGTAGATCATCGCAGCGCTCGTGACGCCTTGGTTTTTAATGAAGGCACAGCGCCCTTGGCCCTGAGTCGGCGGAGTAAGTCGGAAAGCAGGCCGGTTCCGGCTTGAGACCTCCCAATCTGGTGGAAACGAAAATCAAACGCAGTGGCACCCAAGCCGGTTCAATACCAGACACCTGGTACGGCGCGAAACAACAGCGCATTGGCTCGCTACTGAAGGGAAATGCGGTATCAAATCTTCGGCTTCAACTAGCACGCGAATTGGACGAACCAGTCTGCTCGCCGTGGTCTTATCACTGAGAAATCAATGAAGACCCGACATGACCGCAAGTCCTGCTAGACACGTGACTTTGTCGTCGCGGTTGTCCGCGCCTCAGAACCGTTGACGCGCGATGACGTCAACGAATTGCGGCATTCTGCAGTTGGCCTGCTGCCCATCAAGCGCGACGAGTTGCTTCCGCGACAATGAGCTTCACTGACGGAAAATCTCCTTAATCGCGTTGGTCAAATCCTCTTGGCTGTAAGGCTTTGTCACTAGGAAAGCGCCAGGGAATGTTTCTTCAATTTGGCGCGATTGACCGCTCGCAAATATAACTTTGAAGACTCGACCTGCGTTTCCAAGCTCCCGAACAAGCTCATAACCGGATAAATCGGGTAAGCCGATATCGGTCACAAGAAGATCGAAGCTTTTCTGGGCCAACATGAGTGCTTCTTTTGCTGAGCCCGCCTCCAAGACACTGTGCCCTAAATCCGTAAGCATCTCCGCCGTGTTCATGCGTATCAAAGCGTCGTCTTCGACCAATAGAACGTTGAGAGTAGGGTTGGGATGTTCTGGAGCTTTGGGAACTGTTGTCTTCTGTGTCCGAACTTGTACACGTTGAGCTCGATTGCCAAGGACGTGTCTCATCTTTCGTGCCAGGGCTTCACGGGTGTACGGTTTCGATAAAAGTTCGACGCCGGCATCAAGTCTACCGCCGTGGACGATCGAATTTTCAGTGTATCCGGACGTGTAAAGTACGGCGATATCCGGTTGACGCTCTTTGGCCCGCTTTGCCAGTTCGGTGCTTTTCATGCCGCCAGGCATGACAACATCAGTGAATAGAACGTCGATCGAAATTCCAGATTCGACAATCACTAGTGCCGCTTCCGCACTGGACGCCTTCAAGACACTGTATCCCAAGTCACTGAGCGTCTCGACCACGGTGGCACGGACCTCATCGTCGTCTTCAGCGACCAGGATGGTTTCCGAGCCTCCCATAATCGGCCCTAAGGCAATGGGAGTTTCGCGATCTTCACTCGCAAGCGCCCGCGGCAGATACATGCGAACAGTCGTTCCGTGGCCCACTTCAGAATATATTTTTACGTGGCCACCTGACTGCTTCACGAAACCAAACACCATGGACAGGCCAAGTCCTGTTCCTTTGCCCTCCGGCTTCGTGGAGAAAAATGGTTCAAATACCTGTTCAATCATATCGGCCGGAATACCCGTGCCCGTGTCGGTCACCGAGACCATAACATATTGGCCGACTTCGACTTCGTCATGCTTGGCTGCATAGTCGTCATCTAGAAAGGCGTTTCCAACCTCAATTGTTAACTTACCCTGCCCATTCATCGCGTCACGGGCATTAATCGCCAGGTTCAGAACGGCATTTTCCACTTGAGCCGGGTCCGCAAGGCAGTTCCAGAGCCCCCCAGTTATAATTGTCTCAATTTCGACGGCCTCGCCAATCGACCGCCGCAGCATGTCGTCCATGTCGCGCAGGAACCGCCCAATGTTAATGACCTTTGGATCAAGGGCCTGGCGTCGCCCAAACGCCAACAGCTGACTTGCCAATTTGGCACCGCGAGTGACCCCAGCCATTGCATTTGTCAGGCGACGCTGTGCTTTCTCGTTTCCAGAGAGGTCTTTTTGCAAAAGCTGGAGGTTGCCCGAGACAACTTGCAGCAAATTGTTGAAGTCATGTGCAACCCCGCCCGTTAGCTTACCAATGGTCTCAAGCTTTTGACTGTGACGCAGTCGCTCTTCTGAGGCCCGCAATTCTTCTGTTCTCTGAATGACTTTCTGTTCAAGACCCTCAGTGAGCTGTAAAAGGTCGTTCTCCGCGCGGCGGCGCTCCACGGCATTGCGCAGTCTCAGCGCCATCTCCTTTAAAAATGTCAGCTCCTCGTTGCGCCATGCTGTTGCCTTCGAGTTATTGACGAACAGGACGGCGACAAGTCCACTTTGCTCCCTCAACGGAACATTGACGCTTGCACGCGCGGAAATCACGTCTAATGCTGCGGCGCGCTCCCGTGTTCGAGGATCGACCTCGGCGTCGGATATAACAACGATTTCACCCTTCTTGAGGTCGTCAACAAACATGCCGTAGTCGCGAAAACGTCGTAGTCCGCTTAGGCTACCAGTGCCGCCACTCGTCCAGTCGTGTTCGATCAATATTGTCTCGCGGGCCTCATCGATTGTCCCATAACCTGCGCGACTGACTTTCAGCAGACTTCCAACCGTCTGCAGTGCTGCTTTCACGATATCGCCGGGATCACGCAGCGTTGCAACGTGCTCATTAAATTCGACAATCGCCGTTCGCTGTATCTCGGCAATTTTGAGTTCGTGCACATCCGTGCAAGTGCCATACCAGCGCGTGATTTGACCTTGGGCGTCAACGACCGGGTTTGCTCGACCAATAACCCAGCGATAATGTCCGGTATGATGTCGCAGACGATACTCGATGTGATAGGGCTCGCCAGTTCGCAAACATTCGCGCCATACAGCCCATGCTCTTTCGCGATCATCCGGGTGGAAAATCTCATTCCACCCAACGCCGTCCGTGGAACCACGCTCGACACCAGTGAACTCATACCAACGCTCGTTGTAGAAGTCGTGAAAACCGTCAGGCCGGGTCGACCAAACCATTTGGTCAATCGAGTTGGTCAGGGCTTTCAGGCCGCTCTCGCTTGCCCAGAGCTTTTGTTCCATATCGTGTCGCTCATCAATATCGATGACCGAGCCAATATAACCAAGGAATGTTCCATCCGCAGAAAAGCGGGGTTCCGCCGCGTCGATAGCCCACCTGTAAATGCCGTCGTGACGGCGAAGACGGTACTCGAGTCGAAAGCCTTCCCGACGAGCCAACGCCTCCATGAACGTTCGGGTCGCCAGTTCCTTATCGTCAGGATGCGTGGCGTCGAGCCAACCGAAACCTTCGGCTTGCTCCTGGGATTGCCCCGTAAAATCGTACCATTTGGTATTGAGGTAAGTGCATGCACCCGCCTCATCGACGACCCACATCATAACCGGTGCGTGATCTGCCATATTGCGAAAACGCGCTTCGCTTTCCCTAAGCTGCTGTTCGCCTCTCGTGCGCTCTGTCGTCTCGCTCACGATACATAATACACCCCCAACCGAACCATCGGCGATGGTTACGGCTGAGTAAGCAATGTCGAAGGTTACCGTTTCCGGATGACCATGACGCTCGATATAAAAGGGTCTATCCTTGAGAAAAACAGGCAAGCCCCTCTCCATAACCTGATCGAGGAGCGGCTTGAGATCTTCCCATAGCTCACTCCAATAATCCCGCGCGGGACGGCCGAAAGCATCTGGATGCTTCAGGCCAATGGATGGAGCGTATGCTTCATTGTAGAGAGCGACATATTCCCTACCCCAAAACAAAATAATCTGGTGTGGGGACGCCGCTATCGTCCGAAACGTAGTTCTCAAATCCGCTGGCCATTGCTCAAAAGCGCTGATGTGGGCGGTGGGAAGTCCACCTAGCATTTCTTGAACCCACGCCGTGTCGGCACCCGCGGACGTATTCATGCTTATCAAGCCTCATCTAAACCGTTAGACTTGCCTAAAGAAGCCAACGCAAACAGTAAAGACCTTGTAACGTACGAAGCTGTGAGCGCATGCTTTGCACGCGAGAGCCAGCCGTGAAATCAAACATCCGCTATCTCATCATCTTCTCGAACAGAAACCCTTCGTCGTCCGGTAAATCGTTAGGACCGGGATGGTTTGGATCGGGGTGCTTTGAATGAAAGAACGCGATGATCTTGAAGCCACACTTATTGACATAGAAGTGGATGTTTCTCCTCTCAAAGTATGGCGTGTGCGTTCGCCAGGTGGCGGTCTCCCGATAGCGCGCTTCAATGGCAAGCCAAGCCTTGTGACCGAGACCATTGCCATGCTCCCCGACCTTAAGGAAAAACAGGTCGAGCGTGTTGTGGTGGGTCTCCTCATCGATGGTCACAACCGCGCCACCAACCTTCTTGCCGTCTGAGAGAATCCGCAGGGCGACCGCGTTCGGAGCATTGATTGAATTGTCGATATCCTCGTCGGAAGGAATGGGACCATCGGGGAGCTCCCCGTACTTTTCTATAACCGCGACGGCGAACGCCTCTTGGAGTTCCCTTCTAAAGTCCGGGAGATCGGCGGGATCTGCTACGATGAGGCTCACAGTGTGACTGTTCATGACTTCTTTCGAACTCTTCAAACGAGCGACCCGTTTACACAGACCGGATGCCCGTACAGTTCCTCGTTGTTTTGTGGACGCTAGCAGGCCCAGTTTGCGGCTTTTTGGTGAGCGTGTAGAGTCTTCTCGGTGGTGATGAGGTTTACGGTCAGCGTATCCGTTATCTACTCAATTCTTATCGAAATGATAGACCTCGGCGGTCAGCCAGGCTGGCCAGTCCCTTTCAAAAAAGGACTTTGCATTTTCATCAAAGGACCTGTTCAGCCGCACCTGAACTTCCATGCTCTGATCGACCTTTTGGATGATGATCTGTTCATCGCGGTGCTCATCTCTTTCCTTGCGGAAGCGAAATTCTTCCAAAGCACCAGATCGCGACTGAGGCAGTGCCTCGCCGTCTTGATCACAGATGGCTCGCGCGCCACGACTTCCACCACCAGCAGAGATAAAATAATGCAGCGCTGTGAGGACGGCTTCTGACGCTGCTGCCATCTGCGCCCACTGTAGCGCCCTTCCCGCTTCTGCGGCTCGTTCGTACCCAATTCCTTCCGTACGAATACGGGCATTAAGATGTCTGGCATCCTGTAGCGCGCCGGCAACGCTTTCCGCGTCGCAGATCATTCCCGCTTTCTCACTCATCCTAGTCTGTACTTCGGAGCGGATATGCCTGACCGTAAGCGGGCTGTCTGGTCGGAGCAAACCAACGAACTGGTCTAAGGCATCGGCAGCGGACGCAGGCACGTTTTTGTCTTCGACGGCTTTCGCTTTCCCACTGGCTGAAATATGTTCAGCGACGCGTGTGCCGAACACCTGGCCGGAATTCAAGGCAGCGCCGCCTGGCCGTGTCACACCGTGCGTGCCTGCCGCCTCACCGACCGCATAGCAGCCGGCGAGATTGCTGCGGCCCCAGGTATCGACCATCACACCACCGTTCATATGCTGATTGTTGACAGCAAATTCGAGCGGCCGTGATGCGATGTCGACCTTGTAGCGACGATACAATTCTATCGACAGAGGGTTCATTTGCCGAAGGCGGTCAATCGGCATGTCCTGAACAGCACCAGCGTTGGACAGATATTCGCTGGCATCACGGTCGAGCCGCTCCAGCGAGAATGGGACATCTCCCGGAACCTGCTGAGGATTACGATTGAAATCCATGAATACGCGGCGACCTGCCGCGCTTTCGCGATAAATTGCCAAATCAACGAGGCTGGAGCCGAAGTCGAGCATTCGGGTCGAGTGGAAGGGCCACTGGTACCCTTTCCGGAAGATATTGGATGCCAATTCTTGCGTGGTACGATAATAGTCGCCAAGGAAATGGCGCTCCTTTCCGTCTGCGTCGACCGAATAGATGTGAGGCATTGCCTGCACATAAGTACCCGAAAGATTCCAGGGAAACCCTTCGCGGCGGGTGCCAATTCCAAACTGACTTTCAGTGAGATTGACGAGCTGGATACCTGCCTCCAATGCTAGGCCGAGCGAACCAAAACACCCATTCGGGTAAACGCTATCGCGATAGAGTTCCCCAGGGCCACCTGCAGCAAGCACCACAACGTTGCAGACGAAAAGGGCCCACCCCATTGGATTTTCATCGCTGCGCGCGGCGGCCATCATAACGAGTACGCCAGTCACACGCGACATGCCGGGCTGACCGTCGCTTAGAAGTTTTACAGCCGTTGTCTGGTTATAGAATGGAATTTCAAGCCTTAGCGCCTCTTCGGCAAGTACCTTGACCATCAATCGCGATGTTCTCGGCCCACAACTTGTCGCACGACCAACCTCGTCATGATCAGTCTGATAGCGTAGGGTGCCTCCCAGCGGATCCTGCGGCAACGGCAAGCCAAGATACTGCAGTGAGGCCATCATTCGAGGAGAACCAACGGCCTCGACATATGCGGTATCCTCGTCCATTGCGCCACCAGCGCGGATGGCACGCGCCATTGCTTTGAAATTGTCTCCCTGATCAGCCGTGTTGGCCGTATGCAAGGTCTGTTTGTCAGACCCAGAGCAGGCCGATGTCCCGCCCCATGCACTCTGACTGATGATCACCGCGTCAACGCCGCGGCGGTTGAGTTCGACAGCAGCGCGCAGCCCCGCCGCCCCGGATCCAACGACCACACATCCCGGCCGGTACACGGGCATTTCAACGCCACCAATGCGGATTTTTTCTGCCGACAATGCCTCTGGAGCAAGCTTGGGCATCTCTACATCTGTCAACGCGTCCAGAATATGTTGAGGAACTTTGATCGTCATGGGACTGGTCCTTAGAGGCTATTCAGGCGAACGGGAGGTCGACCCAGCGCCTGGTGCGGGACGATTCCATGCAGGCATCGACAATCTGGCAAATATGATGACCGTTTTCGAACGTCGGCCACATCGGTGTTCTCGTGGTGATTGCTCTCACGACCTCTGAAGCTTCGATAATTTTGCTCTCGTTGTAACCAAGCGCAAAGTTCGGCAGCGGTAGGAAGGCGCGGAACGTCGCATTCTCGGGACCTACGTCGATTTCGCGAAATCCTGCGCGGCCTGTTTTATCATCGCCTGAATAAAACCGCAGGCGATTAACCTCATCGTAGTTGTAGACGATGCTACCCTTGGTGCCATAAATCTCGTAGGTCTGCATGAACTTGCGGCCTGTGGCAACACGGCTGAAGTCTACGATACCAGCCGCTCCGTTCTGAAAACGGCATATCAGATGGGTTGCATCCGGATTGGTAATCTCGGCCCATTTTTCGTCACCCGTCAAAGCTACCTTCTCACCATAACCAAGACCTTCAACAACTGGACGCTTGGGAGTGAGGATCAAATTGTCGGCGACCAGCGCGGTAACGCGGCCAACCAGAAACTCCATGAAGCTGAAAACATGCGAGCCGGTGTCCCCAACAATGCCTGTGGGAGCCAACTTGCCGTCAGCCCGCCACATGTATGGAGCCAAGGGATCTCCATACATGTCGATATGCTGACACCCCTTGAACATCTTAATGTCGCCGATCTCACCAGCGTCAATGATCTCCTTGGCGAGATCATGCACGGGGTTTCGCGGAAAGGCGTGCCCCACTCTGGTAATCAGACCCTTTTCCTTGGCGATGTCGGCAAGCTCGCGGGCTTCTGCCGCGGTATCCGCAAGAGGCTTTTCGCAATAGACATGCTTGCCGGCAAGAAGTGCTGCCTTTGCGACCTCGTAGTGAAGGCTGTCCGGCAGGCAGATATCGATGAGATCGACCTCAGGATCACTTATGGCCTCTTTCCAGTGCCGCAGTATCTTCGCACCGGGGGCACGGCGGGAAAGATCGTCTTCAGCAGCCGGATTAGCCTCGACGATTGCAACGACGCGAGCAGTCCCGCCAGACGTGCCGATAAAGTGTGGAAAGGTCTGGTAGGCCATGGTGTGTACCTTGCCCATCCAGCCCGAGCCACCGAGAACAGCCACTCTTACTTCAGTCATTACGAGCACTCCTATGAAAGCAATCTTGGGCTGGGAAAAGTGTTTCCGTTAACGAATATCGGCGCGCGCTCTTGGTCGTGCATCGTTGCGTTCGTAAGAGAAGACTGCAGAGGGCAGAGGGGGCAGATTTCGGATGATGTCCGCCCCTTTTTCACCGACCATGATTGTAGGTGCATTGGTATTGCTCGACGGGACTCGTGGCATGACCGAGGAATCGCAGACCCGCAATCCCTCCAACCCGTGAACTCGCAGATCGAGCCCAACAACAGCCTCAGGCCCTGTCCCCATTTTGCACGTGCCGACGGGGTGATGATCTGTTTTGGCATTAGCGCAGCCATATTCGAATAGTTCATCGTCACTCATCACTTTCGGACCGGGCAAACGCTCTGCAAGGACAAACGGCTTGAGAGCCGCCTGCTGCATGATTTCGCGCGCCAGCTTGAGGCCTTCCAACGACATTTTCCTGTCGTGAGGATCAGCCCAATAATTGGGATCGATGAGCGGCGCGGCTGACGGATCTGACGATGATAGACGGATCGTACCGCGCGATCTCGGATGGAGATAGGCCGAGTTGAGGGTGACGCCGGCATTCTTGAGGCGCTCAACACCCGCCTCAATGCCAGAGCCGAGCCCCAGATGAAACTGGACGTCCGGTGAGCGGGCATTCGGGTCTGCATACCAGAAACCACCCGTCTCAAAAAGCGAAGACGCGACGGGCCCGGACCTGAAGAGGACATACTGAAGACCTGCCCAAAGCGTTCGATGGAGTTTTGCGACACCATCATACGTATGGTCTCCGGTGCATTCGGCGATAACAAAAAGATCGAGATGATCCTGCAGGTTTCCGCCAACTCCCGGCAGATCGTGCTGCACCTTCACACCGACGGAGTTGAGATGGTCAGCCGGTCCGATCCCCGATTGCAACAGAAGTTTGGGAGAGCCGATTGCACCTGAAGATATAACGACATCACGTTCCGCACGGATGATTTGAGGACCATTTTTACCGATGATTTCGACACCGACAGCACGGTTACCTTCCAACACAATGCGCGAAACGGGAGCATTTATGCGCACTGTCAGGTTCTTACGATCCTTGATCGGAGACAGATAGGCAAGAGATGCCGACGAACGACGCTTGTCGCGCTGCGTCAGCTGATAGAAGCCAACACCAGCCTGTTGCCGACCGTTGAAGTCATGGTTGTAGGGGATGCCGAGCTCTTGCCCCGCCCGGATATAGGCATCGCAAATCGGCAGCGCTGAAACTGGCATGGAGACGCCAAGTGGGCCGCCATAGGAGTGATAATCATCCGCGAAGCGCTGATTGTCCTCGGCGCGCTTGAAATAAGGCAGGATAGAACGGTAATCCCAACCTTCGCAGCCATCTTCATTGGCCCACATGTCATAGTCGGCTGCATTGCCGCGCGCATAAAGCTGCGCATTGATGGAAGACCCGCCACCGATAACCTTTGCCTGGGTATAGCGAAGTACCCGCCCCTTCATGTGTTTCTGCGGCACGGTGGACCAGCCCCAGCTGGCGACGCCCTTTGTCATCTTCGCAAAGCCCGCTGGCATATGGAAGAGAGGGTTCCAATCCCCGCCGCCCGCTTCAAGCAAAAGAACACGAACGTCCGGATCCTCTGACAGACGATTTGCCAACACGCAGCCAGCCGGACCTGCGCCTGTGATGATGTAATCAAAGCTCATATTTATAGCTCCTTGAAATAAAGAGGCCGAATCCGACGGGCGCGACGGAGATCTGACAAACGGCTGCGAAATTCATGAACTCAATCCTGTCGTCACCAGGTGGTCGGCGACGCGCAGTGCCTGAGCGGCAATCGTCAAGGCAGGATTGACGGCGGCCGATGTTGGAAGAAATCCGCCATCGACCACGTAAAGATTGGAGTGATCCCAGGCACGGCACCACGGATCAAGAACCGATGTTGCAGGGTCAAGACCCATGCACACCGTGCCGCATTGATGGGAGGGGGTGCGTTTGTCGAAGGCTTGCGAGAGGACCACAGGATATCCGGCCGCCTTGAAATGCTCTCGCATCTTGTTTTCAAGGCCCGATAGCGCCTCCATGTTCGACCGCCGCCACTGCATGATGATGCCTTTGCCGTCGACCATGATGCGGCTTTCCGGGTTCGGTAGATCCTCTGTCATCATGTACCAATCCACGGCGTGTCCCGCCATGAAGTCGAGAGCAAAACGCGGCGCATAACGCGGCGCATTTGCCCTGAGGATGTCACTGTTGATTTTGCCGAGCAGTTGAACATTGCCGAGCGGCAGGTTATCGCGCCCCCCTGACAGATAATAGTCATTCACCATCAAGGTCTTTTGATAAATGCTGTCATTGCGCTTGAACGGATTGATAGCCAGCATCGCGCTGCAGTTATGGTTCATGAAGTTTCGCCCGACCTGATCGGAGCGATTTGCCAGGCCCTTGCCCTCCCCTGAGCGGAGAAGAATGGCTGCAGAGTTGATTGCGCCGGCAGACAGGATGACAAGTTTCGCCACCAGGCGCTTTCGCTCACCTCGATGCGTGTAGTGGATCGCCTCAATCCGGCCGTCCCGTCCAGCTTCCAGCGTATCGACATGGGCGGACGTCACGAGTTCGATGTTGGGGTCTTTCAACGCCAACTCGAGGGATGCCGTTTCAGCATCCTTCTTGCCCTTTCCCGTGTTGGGAAAGCCGTCCCAGGGTGTGCGTCCGCCAGCCAGCCAGGCGTCGATATCAACGCCAAGCGGCAATGTTGCCGGGTGTAATCCCTGTGCCTTCAACTCCGCTCTAACACGCGCGATTACCGGTTCATCCGGCACGGCAGCGTGAGGATAGGCTGTAGAGTGGACCGGTTCCGTTGGGTCTTCCCCCAACCGGCCACGGGCCTCGAACAAATGCTCGGCCTTGCCGTACCAAGGCTCCAATTCTTCATAAGGAAATGGCCAGGCAGGCGAGACACCACCGAGGTGCTGCATCTCGGTAAAATCTTGCGAGCGGTAGCGCAGAAGAACGGCACCAAAAAGTTTGGAGTTGCCACCGACGTAATAAAAGTTGCCGGGATTGAATTCTGTACCGTCTGTTTCGCGCCAGGTTTCCTTTGGCCTGAAATGGCCATCGACGAAAATCGAGCGGTAACTGCGCGCCTCCGGCGTGTCGGGCAGGCGTTCACCACGCTCGAGAATGGTGATACGCGCGCCAGACCCAGCAAGCCCGGCAGCAATCGTTGCGCCGCCAATACCCGAGCCTATGATGACGATGTCAGGAGCCTGTGTCATTTCAAGGATCTCGTTAACTCTCACGCGATGCGAAGCTGGTTTCCAGGGTCGAAAAACACTGCCTTGTCCAGATTGAAGGCAAGACGCGCGTTTTGGCCGGCGGATATCCTGACGTCGGCGCGCAGTCGTGCGACGATTTCCTTGCCACCAAGATGGGTCACGGCAAATGTATCGGCACCAGCGGGTTCCACGACCTCGATCAGGCAATCACCTTCCGCAACGGTGCGTGCATTTCGGTCAGCACCGTCGGGATCGGTCAGCGCCTCCGGGCGAATTCCAAAAATGACGTCCTTACCCTGATATGCAGCAAGGCTTTCCGGTGCATTCGGCACCGCCAGCACCAATGGTTCAGCCTGATGGCGAGCAAGCGAAACGGCAAGACCCGAGCCATTGGCCGTAACCTTGGCCTTCAATAGGTTCATGGCTGGCGAACCCATGAAATCAGCGACAAAAGTGTTGGCCGGGTTGTTGTAGATTTCCGCGGGTGAGCCAAACTGCTGAAGCACGCCGTCTTTCAGCACGGCGATCTTGGTCGCAAGTGTCATAGCTTCGATCTGATCGTGCGTGACATAGACGATGGTTGTCTTCATGCGCTGATGCAGTCGTTTGATTTCCGTTCTCATGTCGACACGCAGTTTTGCGTCTAGGTTCGACAGAGGTTCATCAAACAGAAAGAGTTTGGGGTCGCGAACGAGTGCCCGCCCCATGGCAACGCGCTGACGTTGCCCACCAGACAGCTGACCGGGCTTACGATCGAGCAGATGCGAAATCTGCAACATCTCGGCCACCTGTTTGATGGATTTTTCCCGTTCATCCTTTGCGATGCCGCGAATCTCCATGCCGAAAGCGATGTTACCGGCAACCGTCATATTGGGATAAAGTGCGTAAGACTGAAAAACCATGGCGATGTCGCGCTTGGATGGGTGCAAGTCCGACACCGAACGGCCGTCGATGGCGATATCACCTGAGGTGATCGGCTCAAGACCGGCGATGGTGTTCAACAACGTGGATTTACCGCAACCGGACGGGCCGACGAGAACCAGGAAACCTCCCTGCTCGATCTCTATATTGATGTCCTTGAGGATTTCGAGTGCGCCATAGGACTTGCGCAGATTGCTGATCTTGAGGAACGACATGTGGCATTATCCTTTCACTGCGCCGGACATCAGGCCGCGCACGAAATATCGTCCTGAGACGACGTAGACGATGAGGGTGGGCAGAGCGGCGAGAATCGCGCCTGCAAAATGGACGTTGTATTCCTTCACGCCCGTCGAAGACTGAACGAGATTGTTAAGAGCAACAGTCATCGGAGTCGTGGATGCACCCGAGAACGTGGCACCAAACAGGAAGTCGTTCCAGATATTGGTGAACTGCCAAATGACGGAAACAACGATGATCGGACCCGATGAGGGCAGCAGGATGCGGTAAAATATCTGGAAAAAACTGGCACCATCGATCTGTGCCGCCCGGACCAGTTCCGTCGGAAAAGACTCGTAGTAATTCCGGAAATAGAGCGTCGTGAAGCCGATACCGTAAATGATATGGACGAAGGTCAGCCCCCAAATCGAGCCAGCCAGTCCCATCATGCCCAAGATGCGTGCCATCGGAATGAGAACGATCTGGAACGGAATAAAGCACGACAGCAACAACAGGCCGAAAAAGATATTCGATCCCCTGAATTGCCATTTCGTGAGTACATAACCGTTCAAAGCGCCCATGATTGTCGAGATGGCAACGGCTGGAACCACCATCATGATCGAATTGATGAAAAACGGACGTAAACCGGTTGGTTGCACACCGATCTGGGCGGACGACCAGGCGGTAATCCACGGTTCGATCGTCCACTGTTGTGGCAGGTTAAGCATGCCGCCCTGGCGGATTTCATCCAGTGGCTTCAGTGAGTTCACCAGCATCACGTAGAGTGGCAGCAGGTAGTAGATCGCAAACAGCAGAAGCGCCGAGTAGATCAGTGCGCGTGTCAGTCGGTTATGCGATATGGCATTGTCGGGGCTGGATACGCTCATCGGCTTTTGCCTCCGCGAACTTCAGAATAGAGATAGGGAACGATGATCGAGAAGATCATGATCAGCATGATGATTGCTGACGACGCACCTATTCCCATCTGATTGCGGGTGAAGGTGTAGGAGTACATGAAGGTGGCGGGAACTTCGGTCGCCTGACCAGGGCCGCCACCGGTCAACGCGACGATAAGGTCGTACGCCTTGATAGCGAGGTGGGCGAGAACCACGAAGGCTGACAGGAACACGGGGCGCATCAGAGGAATGATGATGCGGCGATAAATCGTCGGGGTCGATGCGCCGTCAATCTGGGCCGCTTTGATGATCTCGTTATCGACACCGCGGAGACCTGCAAGGAACATCGCCATGACAAATCCAGACGATTGCCACACTGCAGCAATTACAACGCAATAAATGGCGTAGTTTCGATCCTTGATCCAGGTGAAGCTGAAGCTTTCCCAACCCCACAGATGCATGGTGTTCTCAAGTCCGATGCCCGGATCGAGGAACCATTTCCAAGCCGTACCTGTCACGATGAACGACAGTGCCATTGGGTAGAGGTAAATCGGCCGCAGCAACCCTTCTGCCCGAATTTTCTGGTCCAGCAAAATAGCAAGGCCAAGACCAAGCACCGAAGAGATGATGATGTAAAGCGTTGCAAATATTGCAAGGTTGCTGATCGACCGCCACCAGTGCGGGAGAGCCCACAGCTTGGAATAATTACTGAGGCCGACGAAATTATAGGACGGCAGCATCTTGCTGTCCGTCAGCGACAAAATACCCGTGTAGGCGATGAAGCCATAAACGAAAACGAGTACAATGAGAAAACTTGGAGCTAACACAAGCTTCGGCAGAAGCTCTTGCAGCCGGCTTCGGCTATCCATGGTCGATACCACCGTTGAATCTTGGTTGAGGGCGCGTCACCCCCTACTCTGGCCTGATCGCTCTCTTTCCTGTGAAAGAGACGCATCCGCTGCCCCCAGAGGCTCTCTCCCCGCAAGGAGAGAGCCGGTTGTGCAGTCGTTATTTTGCCGCTTCAACGGCAGCCTTCAGTTCCTCGACAGCTTCGTCTGAGGAAAGCTCGCCGTTGAACTGACGTGTCACAACGTCATAAATCGCGTTCTTCACGGATGCAGGATTGGCATGGCCATGCGCCATGGAACCGAACAGCGTGCCATTTTTATCGGCTTCCGCGAGATCCTTGATGGCCTTCTTGCCGCAATCGTCAAACGCCGCATCAGACACGTCGGTGCGGGCTGGAGCCGAGCCCTTGACCACGTTGAAGGCAGACTGGAAGGCCGGGTTTTCGATGGCTGATGCCATCACAAGCTGGGCGGCGGTCTTTTCTGCGGAAACCTTGAACATCGCGAACTGGTCGGAGTTGAAGGTGACAGTGCCCTGAGTGCCAGGGAAACGCATGCAGACAAAATCGGTGCCTGGCTTTTTGCCCGCCTTTACGAACTCACCCTTTGCCCAGTCTCCCATGAACTGTACGCCGGCCTTGCCTTCGATGACCATTGCCGAGGCAAGGTTCCAGTCGCGGCCGGAGAAGTTATCGTCCACATATGAGCGAAGCTTCGTCATACGATCGAAGGCTTCCTTCATCTTGGCACCGCCAAGCGCATCCGGATTGAGCTCGATAAAAGCCTGATTGTAGAAATCATTGCCGAGCGACAACACGACGGCGTCAAAGATGGTCGCGTCCTGCCAAGGCTGACCACCATGGGCGATAGGGGTAATGCCCTGCTCCTTGAACTTGTCGAGCAGCGCAATCAGTTCCTCCCAGCTTTCCGGCTGCTTGCCGCCTGCCTTGTCGAGGGCAGCTTTGTTGATCCAGACCCAGTTGGTGGAGTGTACGTTGACAGGCGCAGCAATCCAGTGGCCGTCATATTTGGAGAATTTCTGCAGCGCAGATGGGATGACCTTATCCCAACCTTCCTTGGCGGCAACCTCGTCCAGATTGCCCAATGCGCCTTCTTTTGCCCAGTCGACAATATCGAAACCAAGCATTTGAACAGCCGTCGGTGCGTTACCACCGGTAACGCGTGCACGAAGAACCGTCATCGCTTCGGTACCGCCGCCACCTGCTACCGGCATGTCGGTCCAGGATATGCCTTTGGTTTCCAGGTCTTTTTTCAAAACATCCAGTGCGCTCGCTTCACCACCAGATGTCCACCAGTGCAGAACTTCCACATTCTCTGCGGCCTTGGCGGCCATGCCACCTGTACCCACCATCACTGCGGCAATTGCAGTCATTGTCAAAAACTTGCGCATGAGAACCTCCCAGTTCGACTTGCCAGATGCAGGACCATTCCCGCACCGATTACCCGCCCTCCTCGGGCAGTCTCATTACCGGATGGACCGGCTTATTTCTGCGGCATCCACCAGCCCGTACGTGCTCCAATGTGCATGTTGAGTGTTTTGGTCTCGGTGTAATCTTCGACCGCATGACGACCCAGCTCACGACCAAGGCCGGATTGTTTGTAGCCACCGAACGGAAGCTCGGAGGCGCCGTCCATAAAGGTATTCATCCACACCGTGCCTGCACGAACTTTCCTGCCGATGGTTAGGCACGTATCGAAATCGCGGCTCCAGACGCCCGCCGACAGGCCGTAGTCGATGGAGTTGGCAATCTCGATGGCCTGTGCAGTCGTCTCGAAAGTCAAAACGGAAAGGACAGGGCCAAAAACCTCTTCACGAGCGACCGCCATCTCCGGTGTGACCGCGTCGAGGATCGTCGGTGCCATAAATTGGCCCATGCCGAAATCGAGCGTTTCACCGCCATGGGCAACGTGGGCGCCATTGCTGGTCGCACCGGCGACATAAGCATTGATCTTTTCGAGATGCTGGGGCGTGATAATCGCGCCGACCTGCGTCATTGGGTCAAGCGGATCACCGACCTTGACGTTTTTGGCGAGTTCAGCGACGCGTTTTACAACATCCGAAGCAATGCTCTTGTGAAGGATCAGTCGTGAGCCTGCATTGCAGCATTCACCTGCGTTGAAATAGGCTCCAAACACGGCCGCATCGATGAAGGCATCGAGATCCGCGTCTGGAAAGACAATCTGCGGGTTTTTTCCGCCGAGTTCCAGCGAAACTTTTTTCAAGGTCTGCGCAGCATTGGTCATGGTCAGCTTGCCAACGCCTGTCGAGCCCGTGAAAGACACCATATCGACATCCGGATGCGTCGTCATGATTGCACCGACCTCCGGACCAGTACCGGTGACGATGTTAACGACACCATCCGGAACGCCAGCCTCCTGGAGAATTTCGCCGAGCAAGAGCGTCGATCCGGACGTCAGCTCGGAAGGCTTTACGACTGTGGTGCAACCAGCAGCGATTGCAAATGGCAACTTCTGTCCGACGATCAGGAACGGGAAATTCCACGGCGTGATAATGGAAACAACACCAATGGCTTCACGAAGAACGACACCAAGCGTTCCTTCACCAAGCGTGTTGTAGCTTTCGCCGTGGAGATCACGGGCGAGTGCGGCAGCATAACGCCAGATATCGATGGAGCCTGCGATTTCTCCGCGAACCTGCGAAATTGGCTTGCCGGCCTCAATCGCGTCGAGATAAGCGAGCTCCTCGGCGCGAGCGGAGATCAAATCAGCCGCCTTCAACAGAACAGTTGAGCGCTCCGACGCCGTCATCCGTGGCCATGGGCCGTGATCGAAAGCCTTGCGTGCTGCTGCAATGGCGCGCTCCGCGTCGGCCTTTGTGCCTTTGGGATAACGGCTGACAACGACGCCGTGGCTCGGTGCCACGCGCTCAATCGGCTGTGCGCCACCGGCTTCCCACTTCCCATCGATCAACATTTTGAAGTCGCGGGTTTTGTGATCGGCAAGAGCCTTGGGAGTAACCAGAACCGTCATTACCATTCTCCTTTGAATTGTGCTGGGCGCTTCTCCGAGAAGGATGAGACGCCCTCCTTGAGATCACCTGTTTTCGCGACAAGAATTGAGCCCAGTGCCTCGACGGCCGTGCCGTTATCCTCGCCGTTCGCGGAAGCGATCATCAGTTTCACGACTTCGAGTGCTGCCGGGCCCCGCGCCGAAATTCTTTGCGCATATTCCATGGCCGCATTCACAGCATTGCCTGTTGAGGTCACGGCATCGACCAGGCCAAGGTTGGTCGCTTCGTGAGCTGTGAAAATCTCGCCGCCGAGCGCCATGCGGCGCACAACCTGTGCGCCAAAACGCTTGACCAGACGCTGCGAGCCTGACCAGCCCGGCACCATGCCAAGTCCCGTTTCAGGCAAACCGATCTTGATCTGCTCTTCCGCAATTCGAATGTCGGCAACACCAGCGAGTTCAAGACCGCCGCCCAAGGCGTGGCCATTCAGCGCAGCAACAAGGGGAACTCGCAAAGTGGCCAATCTCTCGAAAACCCGGTGGCCGTGACGAACCCATGCGTGACCAAATTCTTCCGGCCGCATACCTCCCCATGCCTTGATATCGCCGCCGGCTGAAAATCCTTTGCCTTCGCCGGTCAAAATAGCGACCCGCACATGGGTATTGGCTTCAACCTCATCGAAAGCAGTGACCAGCGCTTTCAGCATGTCCAGATCAAGTGCATTCAACTTTTCAGGTCGTGAGAGTGTCACAATCGCGACGTGCCCCTCGACATCGACTTTTACAGTGCCGCTAGCCATTAAACACGCCCTCCAGAATCCGGACGGGTTTCGTTGAAAGCGTAAGACCGATATTTGTCTCGGCGAAGAGGTTCGCATCCATCGTCTTGAGGTTTTCGGAGACGATCAATGGAAACTCGGACTGGTTCAGAATGTGCTCCTGGAGATCAACACCCGGAGCAATCTCGGTCAGTACGATACCTTTCGGCGTCAGCTTCATGACGCAGCGTTCAGTGACATAGGTGATGTCCTGGCCCTGCTCGACAGCGCGTTTGCCGGAGAACGTCACGTGTTCGACCTCCTCGACAAGTTTCTTGAGCTTGCCTTCCTTTTCGATGACCAGCTTTCCATCTGTCATTGCAAGTTTGGCACCGGCATTGAACATGCCTGAGAAAACAATCTTTCTGGCGCGAGCCGTAATGTCGACGAAGCCGCCTGCCCCTGCGGTCACGTGCGGGCGAAATGACAGCTTTGACACATTTACCGACCCATCTCTGCCGATCTCAAGGAATGAGAGAAGCGAGGCGTCAAACCCGGCGCCCTGAAAATAGGTGAACTGATACGGCGAGGGCATATATGCATCGGCGTTCGACGCGCAGCCGAATGCAAAATCAAGTAGCGGAACGCCGCCGACCGCGCCTTGTTCGATGACCCAGGTCACAGCGCCGTGCAAACCTTCTTCCATGAGAATACGCGGAACATTCGCCGAGATGCCGAAGCCAAGGTTCACACAGCTGTTTGCCTGCAATTCCTGTGCGACGCGACGGGCAATAACCTTCTGAATATTGAATTCAGGCACCGTGAAGGTGTCCAACGGCCTCATGATTTCGCCGGAGATGGCAGGGTCATAAATTGTTTGCGTTGTCTGCTTCTGGTCCGGATCGACAATGATGTAATCGACGAGCATGCCGGGGACACGAACGTCATGGGGTTTCAACGACCCTTCTTTGGTTATGCGTTTGACCTGGGCAATGACGATCCCGCCATTGTTGCGCGCGGCGAGCGCCTGATCCAGACCACCGAGATATGCACCTTCGTGCTCGTAGGTGAGATTGCCACGCTCATCAGCGGTCGTGGCGCGAATAATCGTCACCTGTGGCGCCATGGCTGCGAAATAGAGATAGTTTTCACCCTCGAATGAAACATGCTTCACGACCGGCTCTGCGGAGCCGAGCGCGTTCATTGCGCAACCCTGCCGGCTTGGATCCACGAAGGTATCGAGTCCGACTTTGGTGAGGACACCCGGCCGTTTTGCAGCGGCCTCACGATGAATGTCGAACATGATGCCGGACGGAATATTGTAGGCAGGAATTTCGTTGTTTGTGATCATCTGCCAGATAAGTGGCGGCTCTGCACTCGATGGTCCCGAAGGATACGATCCGCCGATAATCTTCTTCAGCAGCCCCTTCTTGGCGATGTGGTCGATGCCCTTGATACCGCTCATATCGCCAGCAGCGATCGGATGCAGGGTCGTCAACTCGCGCGGATGACCGGTCGCATCGAAACGTTCACCAATTGCCTTCAACATCAAATCGGGGCAGCCAAGGCCACTCGAAGATGAGACGGAAACGACTGCGCCGTCCGGTATAAGAGCTGCGGCCTCGGCCGGAGTAATGTGCTTGCTCATGTGCGATTAAAGCCCTGTTTCAACTTTTACAGCCATTCGCGTTTCCACCGCCTTTTTCACGGAGAGCGCAGTGGCCAACGACCAGATCCCGTCCTCGGCAGTTGCCGTGGGAGAGCCGTTCTTGATTGCTGCATGGAATGTGCGGATCACGCCCTCGTAAAGATTGCCGCCGACGGTAGAGAGTTCCTGGTCTCCGGCCGCTGTGCGCAGCACAACGCTACCGACGGGACGCTGGGTCATGACATTGCGCCCGATAAGCGAACCTTCAGTCCCGTGCACTTCAAGGCCGGTCTCGGCAAAGCTTGTTGTAAAGCCATCGTGCAACTGGGCAATGATATCGTCATCGAACCGAACGACTGACATCACCGCATCCTCGAGACCGGAACTCGTCATCCCCGCAGACTGCGCGAATGCCACGACTTCTATTGGGTTGCGCCCGAGGACGAACCGCAAGGCATCAACATCATGAACGGTGAGATCGAGAATGGCGCCACCGCCGGCTGTTGGCTTGTCGAGACGCCAGCCTTGCAGGTGTTTGGGCAGATATCCTGCGTGAAACACGCGCGCTGAAAGCGGGCGACCAATCTTGCCAGCTGCAATTGCGTCACGGATTGCCTTATGGGTCGCAGAATTGCGCAGATGATGATTTGTCGCAAAAACAACACCTGCCTTTTTGGCGGCGTCAGCCATCGCTCGGGCATCCTCGACGGAAAGAGCCAGAGGCTTCTCGCACAGGACGTGCTTCCCAGCACCTGCCGCCGCAATGGCCTGATCGCGGTGCAGTTCATTTGTTGTTGATATATAGACGGCGTCGATATTGGCATTCGACAAAAGTTGCTCGAGGCTCGTGGTATAACCCTCAATACCGTTGGCTGCTGCGTAACTGCGTGCACGATCCTCATCAGAACTCATGACAGACACGATGACGCCATCAGCTGCGCGGATCGCACCGATAACCCATTCCTTTGCGATCGTACTTGCGCCGACCAATCCCCAGCGAATTGTCATACCCGGCCCTCCCCTGCATTCGCGTCCTTCGAAGCGCCGCAGCTTTCACGCACCACCAGTCTGACCGATGAAACAATCGTCTCGGCTTCTGCCTTGCCGGCACTTATCTGCTTCAACAGTAATTGCGCGGCCCTGCGTCCCATGCCCTGCGGATCCACTGATATTGTCGTGAGGGCTGGTACAGCGGTTTTTGCCTCAATCACATCATCGAAACCAACCACGGCAAAGTCGCGCCCAGGCTCCAGACCTTTGGCGCGAAGACCATCACATGCACCAAAGGCAACGGCGTCGTTGAAACACACAGCACCGGTCGGCCCATTTGAAATCGCAAGCGCGCGATTTATGGCTTCCGCCCCCCCTGCCCTGGACGGCGCAGAATCGACGATTAGTTCGTCATCCAGATTGAGGCCACAGGCAACAGCAGCAGCGCGATATCCCTCCAGACGTTCACTGAACACCGCCGTGTCGCGAAACCCTCCGAGAAAAGCAATCCGGCGATGACCAAGCGACACAAGGTGCTTTACGGCGGCAAATATACCTTCGCGGTTGTCGGAGGCGACAGACGAGACCTTTGCACCCGGCACGTTTCGTACAGCGACCACAACAGGAATGCCTGCAGCAACCAGTGGCTTCAAATCTGCAGCTTCCGTTCCGCGCGATGGAGACAGAATGAGACCTGAGATCCCATGCTCTCGCATGGAGGCGATGACCTCGCGTTGGCGATCAAGGCTTTCGCTCGTATTCGAAAGAAACTGAACAAACCCGGCGGATTGGACAACCACATCGACGCCGACTGCAAGCTCAGCAAAGAAGCTGTTTGTCAGGTCGTTGACAACGACGCCAACGATCATCGATTTCGAACCTGACTGCCTAAGGTTCGCGGCGCCACGGTTATAGACATAACCAAGCTCGCGCATAACCGTACTAACCTTGGCGCGAGTGGCATCACCAACAAGCGAAGAGCCCTGCAGCACAAGCGACACTGTCGACTTCGAAACGCCCGCAGCCCTCGCGATATCGATGACGGTAACACGTGACTTTGCCATCAGACCCTCCCAAAATCTTCAGCCGCAAGCGATCATTAATTGGAACGTTCCAATAAATCAACTTAAATATCATTGGTCTTATCTTAAAAACCACAAGCGCCCCCACATCACATTGTTTTAAATCAATCTAATCTCTGCGACGCTGTGCTCAAGACGAACAAAAACCCCCGATATTATTGGAACGATCCAATATTTCCATTCTGAAATCCCTATCTCTACATACCGTAAATTTCTGGAGTAGCGTGGAAGAGGGAGCATGATGCGTTGGCGCACCTTGGGTAGATGTTTTCAATTGAAGGCCTCAGTCACATCCTTTCGGATGTGGCAAGTTTGCCTTGAGTCGTCACCGCGATCGTCATGCACGAAAGCTCTGGCAAGTTTTTAAACATCCAGGTATGCAGGACGGTATCCAGTTTTTGAGATGCTTAGATGGGCCAACTCTGTATCAGGAACAAATATATCCGTGAATTGGCTATGGCTGTGATGAAGGCTACCGGCGACAATAACAAAACGGAGGTTGTTCGTCAGTCGCAACGCGCACGGGAAACCGTGCCTTTGCGAGAGGGTATGCGCAAGCTTCAAGAAGCCGTCACTGCGAAACGTGGACCAACCCCGAAACCTATCGATTTGAAGAATATCTCTGATGAAGTCTGCAACATGTAGCTTGATGATGCTCCAGCCACGGCTTCGATCCTGACGAACGAGGACAATAAGGGGGCAGTCTCCTCGCATTCTATGGTGGTCACATCTCCAAAACAGATATCAATTGCGCGTAAGTCGAGGTCAGGAGGCACCATTTGCCGTGGCTGTACCCGTGAACCGACTTGGCGCGGCCTCCTCTTGCTATCGCATAGAAAGGCTTTCTTAGACATACCGCCGCGTTATAACACCGCGTTCACTTGAAGCACCGCGTCCAAGGACGGGACAGGTCATTTGATAGTCGATTATGATCGCTGTTGGCTGGTGCCGTTCTTCACAAAAAAGTACCGCCGAAAGCGGCGATGTTCAATGCCAGTATTGAAACCGTCGATACGTCGGGCGCGTTTTGTGAGCCGTTCAAATCGTAACGCCCTGCACTTCCTGCCGATGGATATTTCGAGTGGGCGACCAGCGCCGAGGATTGCAAGAGAAATCCAAGGCTAATTCAAGATGCCAGAAGTAAGAGGGTCGCAAGTTTCACCACAAAGCAGAATTTGAAAAATTTGATTTCGATAACAGGCGGCTTATTAGCCCACAGCTTTTCACTGCGCTGCACCTGCGGATGGTTCGGCTTGAAGGATTTCAAACATACTGGCCACCGTTCACGGCTTGCCGTTGACGTGCACAATCCCCGCCTTCAACGCCGAGCAGGATGCGTCAGAGTAAAGAGGACAGGACACAACGACGCTGTGTCCGCAGGCGCATATGTTGGGGACCCGTGCAATTTCATGAGTGAGCTTCTGCGTCATCGCACTTACATAAGAAAATATGGGCCAGCGATTGCGCTCCCCTGGCAGCACATCATCTTTATGGAACCCACACCATACTCCAGGGTTGAATAGTTGAGCCCAAAGGAGAGAGTAATGATCGACGAAACACGACGCCCTAATCCACCATATGCTAACCAGCAGCAGGAGCCGCCGGGCAAAACTGCCTTGATGCAACCTGTCCCAGACCATGGCGAGCATTCCTATAAAGGGGATGGCAAACTCACAGGGAAAGTCGCGCTCATTACCGGAGCCGACTCGGGGATTGGCAAGGCCGTCGCCATCGCTTTCGCCCGGGAAGGTGCCGACATCGTTATTTCCTACCTCAACGAGGACGATGATGCCCGCGACACCGCAAAATGGGTGGAGGACGCCGGCCGGAAGGTCCTTGTCATTCCTGGCGACATCAAATCCGAGGAACACTGCACCGACATTATACAACGCACCGTCGACGAGCTCGGTGGCATCGACATCCTTGTAAACAACGCCGCTTTCCAACGAACCTATGATGACATCGCCGATATTACGGGTGATGAGTGGGATGAAACTTTCCGAACCAACATCTACGCGCCATTCTTTCTCTCGAAGGCTGCTACTCCTCACATGAAGCCGGGCAGTTCAATCATTAACACGACCTCGATCCAGTCAAGGCAGCCATCGCCGCAGCTTTTGGCCTATGCGTCCACCAAAGGCGCCATCTCTAACTTCACCGCGGGTCTGGCCGAAATGCTTGCAGACAAAGGCATACGTGTAAATGCGGTTGCGCCCGGGCCAATTTGGACTCCGCTTATTCCCTCGACAATGTCGGCTGAAAAAGCAGCCAGATTTGGTGAGAACACCCTTATCGGTCGGGCCGGGCAACCAGCAGAACTGGTCGGCGCTTACGTCCTGCTTGCCTCTGCGCTGGGCAGTTACATGACGGGGGCCGTGGTTCCAGTTACCGGTGGCGAGATCATGATCTAATCGACAACTGGCTGCCGATGCAATGTCAAGCGCGGCCACTGTCACGAACCTGTACTACAGGATCTGTCGCCGTTAGCGTGGATGACGTCGACAGAGTTCACACTTTTGCACTGCAGAAACCTAGCGTCGGACCATAATTTGCCCCCTTAAATGACGAGCGGGATGACGTTTGGGTCTTGCCGCGGGCATAGGCGGGCATCATCCAGTTAAGTGCACCTGGCACCCGAGGCGGTTATAAAAGCGTTAAACTGTACGATTGAGGGAGTATCGGAAATTCCGATAATGACAGCTGTACTGGCGATGCATTAATGAACGCCAAGCCTTATTGGACACCTGCCGGTCCCGGCCAAAGCTTGGATACTAGATATCGATCATGTCGCAACAGGTCGCTCGCGCGATCGCCTGATACACCGTCGCTGCCCGCAGTTTCCTTCTGGCGGTGCTGATATAGAGGCGTACCGCGCTTTCTGATAGGTGTAAACTCGACGCGATCCGCTTGGGAACAACGCCTTGAGCCAACATCTGTAGGCATTGGCGTTCGCGTCTGGAGAGGTGGCGAAAATCATGATTTCGCGCTTCCAGTACATCTACAAAACGTTCATGCATATAGTGCGAAATGAGGATAAGGTCGGGTTTGGATCGCGTTTTGAGATATGTCCACTCTCGCCGTGATCTGTCTGATGTCGCTGAAAACAAACTTCGCTCACCTGACGGCCCCCTCACTGGGACAGTAAGGCCGTGGCGTCCGACGCCCAGACTATTCGCCTCGCGGAACAGGTTTTTTATCGGCTTAGATGTCCGGTCAAGTGAAGACCAGTCGACTGGCAGTAGATCAGTTTTGTGGACTTGAACAACGGGATCCACGGAAAAGTAGTCGTTTACGACATAGTGTGCAGTCCACTCTTCGGGATAGGTAGTGCAGTACACGGGCGAAGAATTTCCACTGCCTGGATTACGTACAGAAAGGAACGTCAAATGATTAAACTCGTAGATATCCCTGATGCCGGAGAACGCTTGTTCGAGCCCGTTCCAGCTTTTTGCTGACTGCAGCTTTCTGAGAGACCGGGAAAGCTTAGATTGTTCATATTTCCCCATTAAACCGGATCCTTAAAATAGGGCTTGGACAGTCTTGAATTTGCGCAACCACCTACCTTCGCGCACTTAAATGCTTCCCGAGGTGCTGATCGAAATATCTGTCACTTTGGGTTAGGAGTTTGACTACCACCCTCATAATCGCCTCAGTTGCGCTCGGAGTCGAGACCATCGGGCGGTGATCTCGCCCGTTCCTAAGTCTACAGTGGAATGATCGAGCGGGAATTGGCCTGCACAAACTTTCTCTCGCACAGTCCCATGCTTTCCAGCTTTCTCGCGATCTGATGGTGCCCATCACGCCTTTCAAATTTGGCGTCCTTGGTCCAACGAACTCGATGGCGAAGACTTGCTAGAAGCCGTGAATATTTTCCGCACTGGTCTCAATGAAACCCACTTATCCGTGCCGCTGGCAAGCAGTTGGCCTCAAGGCAACTTCGCCGCAGCACCGCCCTGCAACTTTTACCAGTTGCAAGCAGCGCTCTTCTACCCTCCGCTCTTCGCGGCTGATTGCAAAACGTTCTGCAAATTGACGAAAAGGAAAAAGGGGCGGCCGCGACACGGCCGGAGACAGTATGAAAAGAGAAGACTTAGAGGCGCTGCGCGCCAAGGTCAGTTGCGAAGCTGCGCTCGAGAATGCCGGATACGAGATAGACCATAAACAGAGCACGCGACGGGCTGTAAAGTACCGGCATGGCAGCAACATCGCCATCGTAACCCATGATGGACGAGGATGGTTCGATCCGCTTAGTGACAACAAGGGTGATGTCTTCGAACTTGTAATGTTTCTCGAAAGGATCCCGTTCCCGACTGCCGTGGACATGATTGCGTCATTGGTCGGGTTTGAACCTTCACGGCTGCAATGTAAGGCATCGCACCCGAAGCAGCAAATCAAAGGCATCGTGGAGCGCTGGCAAAGTCGTCGCGCGCCATCGAGGGGCTCCAGCGCATGGCACTATCTATGCTCGGTGCGCAAAATCCCAACAGCCATCGCCCTCACGGCCATACAGGCCGGCGTCCTTCGGGAAGGACCGTGCGGCAGTATCTGGGCGGCACATCTCGACAACGGATGCCGCACCGTCGGCTGGGAAGAGCGTGGTCCAGAGTGGCGAGGTTTTTCCAAAGGGGGCTCGAAGGTCCTTTTTCGCATTGGCTCAAGCCGCGCTTCCCGTCTCTGCGTAACGGAGGCTGCAGTCGACGCGCTAAGCTTGGCCGCACTTGAAGGTCTGCGGGATCAAACGCTTTACGTCAGCACAGGCGGCGGCTGGTCTCCGGCAACAGAAGCCGCACTTAACGTAATCGCCTCGAGGCCGGGCTGTCAAATTATCGCCGCGACCGATTCCGATCCACAGGGGGATGTCTATGCGGAACGTCTGCGTCTCATTGCTCAAAGTACGGGAAGCGACTGGCAACGGCTCCGCCCACCTGCGGACGACTGGAACGACGTTCTCCAGAATATGAAAGATATTAAGGCAAAGAAAAAGCTGGGGCCTGCCGCATCTAGAGAGGCATCCTCCGACAGACGCCCATCATTGACCCGTCCCGACACCACGTCGGCAACGCGCGAGGGGTGCTAGGCTGCGATCGATAGTCACGTTTAAATGACATTTTAACCTTCACTTCCAGCCCTTGAAAGGGTCAAGATGATGAACTCAATAGCCCGCCGTCGTCAAGTGTTTCCAAGCTGTAGCCAAGCGCGTGCTGGACTTGTCTGGTTTTGATGTCAACTGCATGGGGGGCTTGACCAGTCTGCCTTCTCGTGGCGCGCGATCTGTGCCGCACCGCCCTTATTGTTCGCAGCGTTGGGAACCGCCGGCCGATCGTTTCAAGGCCGCGGTGAGGCCGACTTAGCCTGCCTGCGCAAGGCAGGTCCGCACTCCCGAACAGTTCGAAACCCGCAAGCACGCAAACCTGCCCTGCCGGTTCAGACGGATCGAACCTGTGCAGCGCTCGTCATTTGCCGGTTCTCGTCATCGGCAACGAAGCGCAGACCAGCATGGGTTTAACGGCTTTGGCAGCTAAGGAAGGAACAGAGATGGTCAAGGCAACCGCTTTAACACGGGCCCAGTGAAATCTCGCCGCGGCACCATCCTCGAAGTGGTTGGCCTCCACCCAAGCCAACAAGATCGCAGAAAGCTTCAGCACGCCAGTTGTCGACAGCGATGGCATCGGCCATCTCCATGAGCGATTACTCGTCGAAACCGCCGAAAACCTCGGCGCGAAGGCAATGCAGATCCATCTGCAGCGCATCGTAGGTGCCTCCGTTGGATCGGCGCACGACGCCGGTCTGTTCCACTCTTGCGCCGTCACCGTCTCGCGTGACGCAACGGCCAAGCCGTCGAACTGCGCGCGCTACGAATATCTTGGCGGTCCTGTCGGCTATGACAGCACCGCACGGGGCAAGAGCGAGTTCGCGGCCGATATAGGCGTCCAGTCCCACGCACTTCGCATGGCAGCAGAGGGTGCGGGCCGCCTATGATCAACTCGTTGGCGAACCCTGGAGGCCGTTCGTTCGGGCGGTTGAAAACCCCGATGCGCCCATCACAGGCTCGCTTCCAGTCGCAGTTGTCGAGACGGGTTACAGTCGCATAATCCTCTTACCGCTTACCATTAAGTTGCAGCGAACTATCAGCATCGAGCCGTCCCAGTTCAACGCCATCCTACCGTCGGAAAGAGCTTTGCGGATGGCTCGCGATCCCACCACTGCTGAGTTACACCTCTGTCAGTGATTGATGCATATCACAGTGAACCTTCACAGAGACGTGACAGGATAGGTGCGGTTTGCTCAAGCCGCTAACATTCCGGTAGGCTGGTTTCATATCCCTTGCTCTTCATTTCCGGCAGCCCGTCTGCGGGCTCGATGAGGCATGTCTGACCGGAGACCGGCCTCGCCTCGATCGTCTTCCCGCAACGGCAGCTCTGATTTCTTACCCCAGAGACCTCCGGTCTCCTCCTCTCCCACTAACAAATCTGCGACTTGCCGTCCTCCATTATATTACGGCCCAATTGCCACCCCATCGCACGCGATGGGGCCCCGGCTGGGTGCGGTCCGATCGTCACCGGTCTTAGCGACAGCCATCGAGGCCGCGATGGGCGCGGCCCGAATAACCAGAAGGAATATGAACATGGCAACCATCGGTAAATTCGCCTCCACCGAGAACGGCTTCACCGGCTCCATCCACACTCTGGCCGTCAATGTCAAGGCACGCATCACGCGCGTCGAGAACCCCTCCGATAAGGGCCCTCAGTTCCGGGTTTACGTAGGTAGCGCTGAACTAGGTGCCGCTTGGCAGAAGACCTCCGGCGAAGGCCGCGATTACCTGTCGGTCAAGCTCGACGATCCTAGCTTCCCGGCTCCGATCTACGCAACACTGGCTGAGGTCGAAGGTGAGGATGACCTCCAGCTCATTTGGTCCCGTCCGGGACGCGACTGACGAGATCAAGGGGCTCCGTCAATGGCGGAGCCTCATGTCGGCTTTTGGTCGAAAACCGAAAACACGCTGGCACACTAACGTTTAACCGAAATTGAGGTCGCTTTCGGTCTTTATCGTGACGACAAAAGCATTGCAGTCGGAGGTGACCCTTCCCCTCGTGAGTTTATGCCTTCCATACAATACGAAGATTGGGTCTATCGCCACATCACCCGCCGGGCATATGTCGCAGTTTAGCACCAAGATTCACGCGTGCCGCTCCAGGTTCTCGCAAAGCCTTCGGAGACAAGGATGTCACCGAGCCTGCGGCCATCCCGAACCAGCACGCGAAGATTGCGACCGTATCGGTCCTTTTCTCTACCGGGCCATGCCTGAAGCTCGAACGGACCATCGTTGATGAGTTCCATCAATCGTCCCGTGGCCTTGATTCCGAGTGAAAGTTCGGAGGCACATTTTGGTCTTCTTACCTCAGGCGTATCTATGTCGGCGATACGGATCTTATGGCCATCCAGCCAGATCGTATCACCATGAACGACACATGTTGTACGGTTGCCGGTCTCGCAGTTTCGGATGATCTGGGAAGGTCTGACCTTGGTCGTGTGCGCTGCTGTACTGTTAACGATCAAGCTAATGACAGCGAATGCAGTCATCACCGACATCGGCACCGATTTGGTACGCAAGTTGGTAAAAGACCAACTAAGACTATTACCTCGGTGTTGTAATCACATGTTGCCATCCCACAGTTGTTTTGAACTGCCTCTGATTAGCGACTGGTTCCTGTGGCAGGTAAGACGAATGAACAGCCGTGACGACGCTTTCGTGAGAGCTGTGGGCAAACGGACTGACCGCGTCGCTTTCGACGGCGATGTGATGAACCTTTAAGTGCCTCTGGTTCCGATAGGTCTAAACTCCGTAGTAGAGACATTTGCCAAACTAATCCGGCTCAGTGGACAGGGCGAAACGATAGTTGTCATCGTGGATATTCGTGTTCTATATGAACAATCCACCCGTCTATTGAAGTCACTAGTCCGGTGTTCCATCTTGGGTAGACAGATCCATGCGCTATATGAGCAAGGGCCGTATTGGTCCTCGCTCATTTGGGTCACGATCTCTCCTCATCATCACTCCGCACCTTCGTAGGCAATCCGATCGCTCTGGTCTCACGGCTCAACCCTCTTTGCGAAACACATGCCATCATATCCTTGCGCCTGAACCAGATCGCGCGACCGCATCTAAGCGGCGGGTTGCCGGCGGTAAACACTATCTGTTCGTCGGCACGCATGCGCAGGACTTCGTGCGGCTGGATAAGTGACCGGGCGGCAAGTTGCTTCGAGCGGGTGCGAGATGATCCGCGGGATTGGAAGCTGCGACTGAGCTGGTCGATCTCCACCGTGGTCATACCGCAACGCCTGGAAATATACTCGGCGGTTTCTGGATCATTGATCGCTGCAAACGAGATCCAGCTGGCGCTTTCGAACCACTTGCTTGATGCATCACGCCCGCCATAGGTTTCGCGCAACTGCCCTATCGATTGATAAATCATCGTCAGCACTATGCCGTATTTGCGACCTGCGTCACGTGCCGTCTCCAGAATGCGCATGTAACCAAGCCGGGCGACCTCATCGAGAAGGAACAGGGCGCGGCCGTCCATGTGGCCGTCTCTATTGTAAATGGCGTTGAGCAATGATCCGATCACAACGCGCGCAAGACCGGAATGGGTTTCCAGTGTCTTCAGGTCTATATTGACGAATATATCGGTCTTTCCCTCCGCAATGTCGTGCGTGCGAAATGTCGCACCTGACACAAGTGCCGCGTAGTTCTGGTAGGAAAGCCAGTGGGTTTCCTTGATGGCGTTGGCGTAAACACCGGAGAATGTTTCCGCAGTCATGTTGACGAAGGCAGCAACGTTCTCCTTCACGAAGTCCGATCCGGAATTGTCGTAAATGTCCTGCAGCCGCTGGCGAAGTTTGGGCTCAGGTTCCGAGAGATTTGTGCGCACCTGACGAAGCGTCTGTTGCTCTCTTGGTGTGTGGCCCGACAAGCAAACGTCGGCGATGATTGCCGTCAGAAGCTGCTGGGCGGACGCACGGAAAAAGTCGTCCCGTAAACCGGTAGCTCTTGCGCTGTCACTCATGATCCATGATGCAACCGATGCAATATCCTCCTCTCTGGTTCGTCCGTACTGGCCGACCCAATCGAGCGCGTTAAATCCGGTCGTGGGATTGCGCGGATCGAGCATCCTGATCCGCCGACCGGCGCGTTCACGGTGTTTTGACACCATCGGTGCGACCTCGTTCGATGGATCTAGGATGACGAGTGAGCCTCCCCATTTGAGTGCGGTTGGAATCGTCACCGAGCTCGTCTTGAACCCGCCTGATCCGGCAAACACGATGCCGTGAGATGAACCGAAGGAGCCATCAAAACAAAGCAGTGGTGATTTCCCCCCTGCCCCCCAGGTTTCTTTGTTATCGTTCCGGAATGGCACCGCCGCAACACTGTCAAGATCGACCCTGTATTGTTCGCCAACCACAATACCGCCGGTATCAGGCAACAGCGTTGCAGCTTGAGTAAGCGTCATCCAATCGGCCTCCCCGTGCAGGGCACGTCTGCCGATGATCCGTCTTGGTGTTGCCCGCGCAAAGGCAGCATTGCCAAGCATTGCGACGCGGATGGCAAAACAGCCGGACATCATTGCCGCGACCGCACCGATCACCGTCGCCGGGTCGAGATACGTTATCACCGATGTCCCTGTAGAGAGCTGCGTTGAGATGCTCGCAAGCCGCATGGTCTCTCGCGCGGCCGCAATCACAATGGTCCCGATGTTTGCGATGATCACTCCCCAGGCGGCGGCGCGAATGCTTGATGAACTGGCTGTTGCAAACAGGAAGATCACGCCGGTTGCTGCTGCCACCACATAGGGTGCTGCGATACCGATCTGCCCCAGAGTCAGCCTCGCCGCGTCGGTTTTGCCAAAGCCGACAAGCCACACCTCGATCCCCGTCAGGAACAACACTGTGACGATCATCATTGTGACGGGAAGTCCAGCGAGCAACATCTTAGTCGCTTTCATGACCAAACGCCTTTGCACCGACTACCGTCAGGCGAGTACGCTCACCTTCATCGACCGCCAATCTCTGCCGCAACTCGATCAGAGCGCCAAGCAGCAGAGCCCGTTTCTCAAAACGCAGCCCTGCTTTGACGATCAGGCCGCCAAGCTCGATCTTGTCACGGGTGTCTTTCTTGCGCGCATGCGAGATTGCGTTTCTCCTCATCCGCTCAAACCTCATCAGTGCTGCCCGTAGACGCGCCAGGCGTGACCGCTTCGGGATACTCGCTGCCCTCACAGTCTGTCCCTTCTCCTTTCCGTCCGCTCGTAATGGGCTTTCCCGCGCGAAAGCGTCTGCGCAATTCCTCGAAGGCCTCCTGCAGGTGTGTCTCGTCGATCTCGATGTCGCCAATCCCAGCCTTTAGTGCAATGCGCCCAATGCGCTCGGCCTCTCTCGTCTCGGCTACCTTTAGCTGGTCCTGCAGCTTGGCGATTTCCTGCCGAATCTTTGATGATGGTTTCTTCATTTCCGATTGTCCCTTGACGGCATTGATCGTAATTTATGCCATCATGCTCTGTCAGATCGGCGCGCCGATCCACTGACAGAAATGCGAGTAGGCGCAGCCTACGCTTTTGCGCACCATCCCGACCGTTCGAAGGACGGATCCGAAGGGCGCAAATGTACTTGCTGAGCGCGGTCTTCTTCGGCTCGAGTGGCCGGTAGGTCAGAATTATCGCATGCTTGCTCTCGAAATGCCCCTGCTCCCGCCCGAAATGGGTCCGGCGCTCGGCATCGATCGCGCGGGTAACGGGGTCAGGGAAATGGCACTGGTCCGGTGTGGGGTAGTCGATCGTCGGTACTCGGATGGCTTCGACCTGAATCATCCAGCCCGTTCCCAGACGCGACAAGATTGCATTGATCTGCCGGGAAAGCTCGTTGCGTTCGAGGTCGGTGGCGCTTTCGGAGTCAGGACCGGCAAAATACCAGCCAGCCATCAGGCTTCCGTCCTTCAGCAGCAGTACACCGTTGTCAACCAGGCCGGCATATGGAACGAGATCAGCGAACGATGGACCGGTCGCGCGGAAACGTTTGAGGGCAGCCATTGGACACCTCTAGTATCTTCGCCACGGCGCGGCCGTCGGCCGGTAGTGGGACTTGTAGGAAATGTGCCTGATATAGACCTGCCGCATGAGAGGGTCGGACTTGGCCATCATGCGAAGCAGGCCAACGATGACGATCCAGACGGCAACACCGAAGAGCGCCGAGTAGACCGTCAGGACAACGAAGATCAGGATCACAGCCGCAAGCCCGGTGATCAGCACCAGCTCGCGGTCGGCACCCATCAGGAGATTCGGACGCGACAGCGCGCGATGAATGCGATTGCGGTGGAGGCTCACGACGCCCCCTCCCCCGCTCCGTCCGAAAAAACTTCTGTGACCTGATCCCTTGGCAGGCCGATAGACGCGCCGGTGGCACCAAAAAGACCGACAATCGTCGTCGCGCCGAGCAGAATGCCGGCAACCAGGACGACATATATCAGCCTGCGGGCGAAATCGTTGAGCTCACCACCGAAGATCAGCATGCCGCCGGCAATCGCCACAGCTGCCAGTGCGATGTAGCCTGCGACGGGACCAGTGATGGATACCTGGATCTGTTCGAGTGGCCCTTCCCAAGGAAGACTTCCGCCAGAACTTGCGAAGACGGGCGACACGGCGGCGACGGCAGAGAAGGCGATCACGGTCAGTGTCAGGAAGGATTTCTTATGCTGCATCGCGGCTCTCCTCTGCGTAGGGCTCCGTCTGGTACTGGCCGCCTGCAAAGCGGGTGACGTGAAGGATTTCGCTGATGCGCCGACCCTTGGCCGTTCGCTCGATCGAGATGATCAGGTCGACTGCATCTCCGATGACCGCTTGCATCGGCTGATGGCTAGCCTCGGCGGTCAGTTGCTCGAGACGCTGAAGTGCGGAGCGTGCGCTGTTCGAATGTATTGTTGCGACGCCTCCGGGATGGCCGGTGTTCCAGGCCTTCAGCATCGTAAGCGCTGCACCGTCTCGGACTTCCCCGACGATGATCCGATCCGGCCGAAGGCGCATCGTGCTTTTTAGGAGACGTGACATGTCAATGGCATCACTGGTATGCAGGCTAAGCGCATTTTCGGCAGAGCATTGGATTTCGGCGGTATCCTCTAGGATGACGAGCCGATCGTGGGGGCAGTTAGTTACAATTTCCTCGAGGATTGCATTGGTAAGCGTGGTCTTACCCGAGCCAGTGCCACCGGACACAAGAATATTGAGTCTCGATGCCACGGCGCTGCGAATAACTTCAGCGTGTCTGTCGGACATGACTTTGTTCGAAACAAAGTCATCGAGCGGGATAAGGCGCGAAGCGCGCCGACGGATTGTGAAGGAAGGAGCTGAGACAATCGGGGGAAGCAATCCCTCAAATCGATGTCCTCCGATTGGGAGTTCGCCTGAGATGATCGGGCATTCATCGTCCACTTCGGTAGACAATACGTGGGCGACACTGCCTATTATTGTTTCTGCGTCGAAACGGTTCATCTCACCCGCTGGAGACATTCCCACACCAAGCCGCTCAATGAACAGTTTTCCGTCTGGATTGAGCATGATTTCAGTGACTTCAGGATCGTCAAGGGCGCAGCACAGGTGGTCTCCCAGAGCGTTTTGCAGCTTATTGACGAGCCTTGGAAATGATCGGTTTGGTTTGCTGATCATAGTCTATCAGGCTCCTCTGTCTCTCCCATGAAACTTGACGAGTAAGTGCTTGGCCGGAGCAGATCGAAGCTCCCCCAATCCGCCGGTAACAAACCAGCGACGCTCTTAGTCTCGTTTATCGTTATCGCAGGACCTAAGCGGCGCAACGACCATCCAACGCGCCGAAATATTCGCTCAAGGCGCACATCCGTCGCGGTCACAATCTCGCTATAACCGTTGAGAATGCTCCACTCGACAATCCCGGCAAACATAGTCAGAGTTGCCTGGTGAAGACCGCCCTGCTCCCGACCTGCGGAGGCTTCGGTGTCGACACAAAAGCGCGAACTTTCGATCATCCTTTTGTGGGCGGTCAGGTGCCCGGCTTCCAGAAGTTGCGGGAATACTTCCTGCAGCATATTTTGCTGGTTCGCCGGAAGAAGACGTGCGCAGCCAATCACTGTCTGGGACTCGTCAAGACAGAGAATGTAGGTTGGGTATAGCGCGTCGAACTGATCGATTTCGAGACCCGAGTGGCAGTCCAGGTCCCACGCTAGGCGGCCTTTGAAAATGCGTGTGCGGAGACGATGCATTTCTTCAACCAAGCGAATATCGAATGCGTTTTTTGGGTTCTTAATTGCGACAACGCGCATCAAGCAAATCTCCCTTGCATTGTTCACGCATTCAGGTTTGCCGGAGCGTCAAAATTAGGTCTACTACCAAAACTATCAGTGACCGACACTCTTCAGCATCGCATACCTTGTTGTTCTGGCGGACGAGGTGTCACCCCTCTAACCACTTAAGCTCGAGCGGAGGCTTGTTTGATATTGCCACAAGGTTATCGCTCGCTGGAACTTATCGCGTAGTTCCTGCGGAGACATTCCTCCGCATTTTTGAAGATGGAGAAGCAGCTCAATGTTGGCGGCAGGTCATTGATCCGTGAAAATGGCGTCCCGTCTTTTCCGCGGCATTGAGACAATCAGACGAAATTTTGAGCGTCACTGAAAATTCCGGCTCTTTACCTTCAGCGTATCAATATGGAGGTCGCGGACAAACATATCCCTTGGCTGCGCCACCTTAGGTCTGTCTCGGGAATCGGGTCCCCCGCCATGCGAAAATTCGTCGCCTCTTCCCGTAGGGAGCCTGAAGCCAGTCTCCCTGTCCCCCAGACCTGACAGATCAGAGGTCAGATCAAACAGTTGTTGTGCCACAAGGTGGACGACATCGCCTTCCCGCTGAATACGACCGTTTACCGCCATCATTGAGGATCCGAGCACGACACGCCGACGCTTCTCAAACAGCGTCGGCCAGACGACGAGATTGGCGGGACCTGTTTCATCCTCGATGGTAATGAACATCACGCCCTTGGCAGAACCAGGCTTTTGTCTCACGAGAACCAGTCCTGCCGTATAAACCCACCGCCCATCCCTAGCATTCATCGCGTCCGCGCAGGTGATAATGTTGCGGGTTAAGAGTTCATTGCGAAGAAAGCTGACTGGGTGGTGGCGCAACGTCAGCCCCACATGGCTGTAATCCTGGACCACATTGTGTCCCTCAGTCATTTGCCGCAATGCCACCTCAGGCTCCTGCTGTTCCGCTATGGCTGTCATCAGTTTATCTGCTGCCGCGGCGAATAGGGGCAGAGGTTCATCGCGCAGCGCCTTTATTGCCCAAAATGCGTCACGGCGTTCAAGTTTCAAGGAGGGCAGAAACGCATCAGCCTTGGCGAGTTGTACCAATACCTCCGACGGTACGCCTGATCGCCGCCACATGTCGTCGATGGATGTAAACGCCACATTCATTCTCGCCGCAACGATCCGCCCAGCATCGACACATGCCAACCCCTTGACCTGCCGAAAACCGAGCCGAACCGCATGGCGGCCGTTGTTGCCCGCTTTCTCCAGTGTGCAATCCCATCGCGACCGGTTGACACAGACCGGTCGCACCTCGACACCGTGCGCTCTCGCATCGCCAACTATCTGGGCCGGCGCATAAAAGCCCATCGGCTGCGCATTTAACAGTGCGGCACAGAATGCATCCGGATAGTGGCATTTGATGTAGTTCGAGGCATATGCAATAAGGGCAAAAGAAGCGGCATGACTTTCCGGGAAGCCGTAGCTGCCGAAGCCCTCGAGCTGGGAGAACGTCTTTTCGGCAAATTCCGGCGTGTAACCGTTCGTCACCATACCGGACACAAGCTTTTCCTTGAACCGCGACACCCCGCCGGTAAACTTGAATGTTGCCATCGACTTGCGCAACTGATCGGCTTCGCCGCCTGTGAACCCGGCGCACACCATCGCCACCCGCATCGCACTTTCCTGAAACAACGGCACGCCCAGCGTCTTGCCAAGGACGGCTTCAAGCTCTGGTGTGGGGTATTCGACCGGCTCCTTGCCCTCTCGCCTTCGCAAATACGGATGCACCATGTCGCCCTGGATCGGGCCGGGCCGAACAATCGCAACCTGCACGACGAGGTCATAAAAGGTGCGGGGTTTCAGGCGCGGCAGCATTGCCATCTGTGCCCGACTTTCGATCTGGAAAGTGCCAAGCGTATCGGCCTTGCGGATCATTGCATAGGTCGCAGGATCCTCCTGCGTGATCTTTGAAAGGTCAATGTCCTCCCCCTTGTGATCGCGGATCAGATCAAAGGCCTTTGCCATGCAGGTCAGCATGCCAAGCGCCAGCACGTCGACCTTCATGAACTTCAGCGCCTCGACATCATCCTTGTCCCATTCGATGATCTGACGATCCTTCATCGTCGCCGGTTCGATCGGGACAAGATCATCGAGCCGATCATGGGTCAGCACAAATCCGCCGGGATGCTGACCAAGATGCCGGGGGGCACCCATCAACTGCTGCGCAAGCTTCAGGGTCAGGACGAGCCGGCGATCATCGGGATTGAGATTGAGCTCGCGGACATTTCGGTCGCATACCGCCTCCGACCAGGACCACATGCCCGATGACAGCGCCTTTATGACATCCTCGGGCAGACCAAGTGCCTTACCGACATCCCGGACCGCACCCCGTGCCCTATAGCGGGTGACAGTGGCGCACAGCGCCGCCTTCTCACGGGTGTAAGTCTTGTAGATCCACTGGATGACCTCCTCCCGTCGCTCGTGCTCGAAATCCACATCAATATCGGGCGGCTCGTCCCGTTCCTGGCTGACGAAGCGCTCAAACAGCAGATCGTTGGTTGAGGGATCAATCGACGTGATACCGAGAACATAACAAACCGCGCTATTGGCCGCTGACCCTCGCCCCTGACAGAGAATGCCCTGACTGCGGGCGAATCTGACTATCGAAAACACCGTCAGAAAGTACGGAGCGTACTTCATTGTGCGTATAAGGTTGAGCTCGTGCCGAATGGTCTTCAGAACTTCCGGCGGCAATCCTTCTGGATAACGATCGGGCACACTCTGCCAGACATAATGTTCCAGCGACGCCTGGGCATCCTTGCCCGGTACGATTGCTTCCTCAGGATACTGGTAGGTCAGTTCTTCAAGCGAGAAGGTGCAGCGCCGGACAATTTCCACGGTGCGTGCCAGCGCTTCAGGGTAGCGCGAAAACAGCCGCTGCATTTCCTTTGGTGGTTTGAGGTAGCGATCTGCGTGACGTTCGCGCTCGAAGCCTACCTCGTCAATGGTGGTGTTGTTCCGGATGCAGGTGACAATGTCCTGTAGCTGCCGACGACCAGGCTCGTGGAACAGCACGTCATTGGTGACGACGGTTGTCACATTGAACCGCGCTGCCAGACTGGAAATCTCATGCAGTCGCATCTGATCGTTCTGCCGTCGGCGCAAACAGAGCGATACATAGGCTCGATCTGCAAACACATCGGCCATCTTCCTCATCTGCACCGCACAGACATCGTCCGGCAAATCAGGAATGAATATTCCGATCATGCCGTCGCAATAGGCAATGACATCATTCCAGGTCAGAACGCAGTTGTTCTTACCGCCACGGGATTTTCCAAGCGTGATTAGACGGGTCAATCGAGAGTAGGCTGCTCGGTCTACCGGATAGACCAACAACGACATGCCGTCTTGGAGATCTAGTCGGCAGCCTACAACAAGCCGCAAGCCCGTTGATCGCGACGCCTCCAGTGCCCTGATAATGCCTGCCAGCGAATTGCGATCGACAACACCAAGCGCCTCGATACCGAGCGCCTTGGCAGTTTCGAACAGTTCCTGCGCAGAACTGGCACCACGCAGGAAGGAAAAATGTGTGGTGACCTGAAGCTCGGCGTAGCTCATGCGAATATCCCATGCATGAACCAGCGATGGGATCCGGTTTCAGGGTCAACGCCATCGCCTGAGCGGAACACCCACAGACGCTCGCCGGTTTCATCCTCGATCAGGAAATAATCGCGGACCGCCTCCATTTCCGCGTTGCGCTGCCACCACTCACCGAAGATACGCTCCGGCCCATCAGCCCGCTTCACCTTGCGGCGCTTGCCACGCCAGACGATCGAGACTGGTGGGCGGTCAGGCAACAAGGCAATGGCTTCAATCAACTCCGGTTTTGGCAACAATCTAACAGGCCTTCGCCAATGACTGACCCAAGCATTGGCGACAGGATCAGCCGCCGCAGAAATCCTCTGCACGCAGCGTTCAGGCACGTCAGACGCAACAGGGGCCACACGATAGACCCGATTCCCGCGATTGCCGTAAATGTCGATCAACGGCGTGACATCGGTGACGTCGTCCTCAACCAGTGAGGACACTTTCTGCGTCTCTTCCAGAAGTTCGACCATCACCGCGACCAAGGTCAGTTTTTCGATACCAAAACCTGGTTCGATCTTTTCGGTGCGGTCGCGAAACAGCTTTGTCAACCAGGCGATATCACGCGCTGGTTTGGCGGTTCCGGCACGGATCGCCTGTCGTGTGCCATCTACCTTTTCGACGATCAGGTCGGCACGCCTGACACCCAATCCCCTTTTCTGCAATTCATCTATCAACTGGACGACAAGTCGGCCGACATATTTGTTGATGGTATCTGCAGCTCCGATCGGTTCGGCAAATGCTCTGCTGACCTCGATCAAATCAGGTGTTCTGATTGGATCAATGGGTTCTGCAGCCCGACCGAACATCTGATCAAGCCGACGGCCAATTTCAGGCCCGAAGCGTAAGGTCAGTGGCGCGCGTGGTGTGTTGGCAAGTTCGCCAATCGTCTGGAAACCGAGGGTCTTGAGATCAGTGATGACATTTGGTGGCAAACGCAGCAGCGATACAGACAGTTTCTCCACGGCCCGCACGCTCTCCCCTACCGGAACAATCACCGTGCCGCGATTGATGGTTCTCGCACAGGCATGGGCTACACCCCAGGTATCAGCCACCGCCACACGGACGTTAAGCTTCTTTGCCAGAAACTGGTTGGTGATTCTGGTAACCATCGGCAGTTCACCACCCTGCAGATGATCAGCCCCTTCCGTATCCATGACAATGCCATCTAAACCGTCGACCGCAACAACTGGCGAATAGATGGTGAGTGCCCAAAGGGTAATACGTTCCAAGGCAGCCGCGTCAGCTTCAAGATCAGCATCGACCAGCAGCAATTCGCGAAACAGAGCCTGCGCTTTCGCCGCTGGCATGCCGACGTAGACGCCAGCTTTTCGGGCCGCGTGATCAGTGGCAGATACCCAGCGTTTGGAGCCGCTTCTGGCAATCACCACAATTGCCTGATCAGCCGAAATTGAAGGATCGGCGCGACGAATGCGATCCGTCGGCAGATCCGGTAGATAGATGGATACGACCCGTGTCATCGCACGCCCTCACGAAAAACTCCGCACACTCGCCCGCTTTCACGCGCATCAGTTCCAGAAACCACTGGGCACTGCCTACCCCGGGTACCGGAAGTCCTTGCGATGGCATCACACTGACGCGCCATCTGGTTGTTGACGCAGTTGGTTGGCCGAAATCATTGGCCTCCGTTTGACGACGCCATCGCCGGACTGCCAGGGCCATGGTGCCAGTTCGTTCGGCCGCCAGTTGAAGCCGACGTGAACCGACCATCGGCAAACGAACGAGTTCACCAACGACAGCCCCCAACCCGCCAAAGGATAATCCCTCTTCCATGTTGGCAAGCACGTCTTCTTCACGGTCGGATTCCACAAAAATCACTCGATCCGGATGGAGGCCGACTTGTGCGAGGGCTGGAAAAAACAGATCAGGTCGCGTCAGGCACCAGACGATAGGGCCCTTGGTGCGGGCAGCAATACCGGCCGCAAACAGGGCTGCGGCTGCGCCATCAACCGTCCCTGCCCCGCCGCCTGCAAACTCGTGAAGCGCACCAAAGGCGAGGCCACCACTTGGCAAAACCCTATCAATATCAGCGACGCCAAACGGTAACACTCCGGCTTTGCGCATGGATGCGCCTTCAAGCGACGCTATACGCTCACGCAAATCTGCGATCACCCGTTTGCAGGCAGCAGTCATCGTTCACAGCTCCCTTCGGACGTGTGTTTGCAAGTCGACATTACGTCGCAAGAGTTCATTTGTTCATTGTTTGTTCCCAAGGCAACGAAGAGTCAAGCGCTGTAGAAATTGGGAATATTATCCTTTTTGCTAGAATGTCGGCAAATAGTGATTAGAATCAAATTCGTAGCGAAAACGCAATTTATCTAAAAATATTTGCCTATCTGTAGCCAGATGGTGGATAGCGGGGAAAAATGGCCTCGTCCAATTTTCTTGAGCTTCCCCGGATCAGTCGCCCTGAGCCAAGGCTAACAGCTTGGCCCTGAAAACATCTGCTTGGCTCTCAGAAAATAGAGCTGAGTGGTAAGCAGCACGGGCCGAAACCTCTCTTTTCGACCGCACCAAGGCCGCGAAAACCATACGGCGTAACTCATGTAGACCAAACGGGCACTAACTTGAGAAATCTGCGGGCTTCGACACGGTGGTGTCTAACCTAATGCATGGCTTAGTCCGTCAACGTACACAGAGCTTGTTAGCGGAACACAATAGCGACCGTTACCATTACACACTGCCGCCGCAGTGGGCGATGTGGAGTAAATGCATGAATACCAGAATTTGCATCATCGGTTCAGGCCCAACCGGAATTTTTACACTCAAGACGCTGGTTGCCTCTCCAGTCCCGCTGATAATCAGCGTGTTTGATGCCGAACTTGTCGCCGGCAAGGGAACACCCTACCTGCCGGGGGCAAATGATCCGGTTATGTTGTCAAATATTCCCAGCATCGAGATACCGCCGTTGATGGAAACGCTCGTGGATTGGCTTAACCGTCAGTCCAACGACTATCTGAGCACATTCAACATAAACCGATCATCAATAAATGATCGCGAATTTTATCCGCGTTTAGTGATCGGAGACTATTTTCACGATCAATTTCAGGCGATCCTCTCCGTTGGAAAAATCAACCGCCATCGCGTGGAGGTTTATCCCGGCCATAGGGTTACCGACATTGAGCTCGGTACAACCGATATCCGTCTTAAAGTCTCCAGCTTCGACGGGGATTTTGACGCCGTGTTCGACCATGTCGTTATGGCCACGGGTCACAACTGGCCTGAAAACACTCAGGTCAAACCCGGATATTTCGCGTCGCCGTGGCCCGCCACAGAACTGCAAGAGATCGGCGATGGCAGACTTGGCATTCTTGGTACATCGCTCAGCGGTATCGATGCACTTCTAACAGTTGCGACCTCTTGTAGTTCATTCGTGTGTGACGCCGGAGGAACATTGCAGTACGTAACAAGTGCAGGACACCAGGACTTTCACGCAACAATGATGTCCCGGAAGGGCTTATTGCCCGAAGCTGACTTCTACTGCCCACTTCCCTATATAGAACCACAAATTTGTACGTATGAAGCCATCCAAAACGAAGTCAATATCGGTTCTCAGGGCCTGCTGGATCGGGTGTTTGATCTGTTCCAGCGAGAGTTGTTGGCAGCTGACCCTGATTATTCCGCTGAAATCGGTCTTAGTCACCTGTCGGTTGACACATTTGCGGACGCTTACTATGGGCGGCGTTCAGACACCGATCCATTCGTATGGGCGGCGGCAAACCTTGCGGAAGCGCACCTTAATTTCGAGCTGCAGTTCACCATTCCCTGGCGATACGCCATTCTCATTACGCATGAGATTATAGAGAAAGCCATACCACACCTCGACACAACCGATCTCACGCGTTTTAACCGGTCATTCAAGGGTATTTTTATCGATCAGTATGCGACGGTTCCACATCTTTCTATTCGTCGGCTTTTGGCACTGCGTAACGCTGGCCGATTAGACATTATTAAGCTCGGATCGGACTATGACATTGAGACCGAGGGGCTCGAACGCGGAGCACGGATCCGGACAGGCGATAGAGAACAACAGTTCAGCAGTTTCATCGACGCGACCGGACAAAGCAGTTTGTCTGTTCGTGAACTGCCTTTCCCTACACTGTTAAAGCAACGCGGAATCCAGGCGGCAAACACGCCTGAGCCAGCACGTCGTTTCATGGATGGCGAAAGTGCCAACTTTAAAAAGACAGGTGGCATCGAGATCGACGAGGCGTACCGACCACGGGGAGCAACTGCACTCTCAAACCGACTTTACTGTGTGGCAATCCCATTCCTCTTGCACAAGCGTCCCTTCGTTCAGGGCATCACAAGTGCAGCGGAACTGGGAAAAACGGCAGCAAACGCTATATTGGCGGATATTGCTGTGGATCAGCCGCCCATACTTCGCATGGCATAACAGAGGCTGTGGAACAGCTGAATTCGTCAAGCGTTGGCTGGTAATGAAAAAAATCGGAATAGTAAAAGAGATTTGGCGCTACCCGATCAGTTCAATCGGCGGGGAACGGTGTCGTCGGGCGGAGGTGAATGGCTCAGGGATGTGCGGAGACCGTCAGTATGCTCTGTTCGATGCTCGCTCAGGGGCTGTGGCGGCGCCCGAGAAGGACAGCCGGTGGCGCCCTGCCCTGTTCTTGAGCAGCCGCACCTGCGATAATGACATTACCCAGATTTGCTTTCCCGACGGGCGTCGAATGGACGTCAATGAACCAGGGTTGCTGCCATACTTGAGGGATCATTTCGGATTTGACGTGGCTGTAGGCCAGTACGATGAACCAAACGCACAAAATGTTTCGCTTCCACAGGTAAGTAATCGATACGATCTAGCACCCCTACACCTGCTGACCACTGCCTCGCTTTGTGAGATTGTAAAAACAGCTCCAGAAAGTGCTAACGATCCACGGCGCTTTCGGCCAAATATCTTGATTGAAACAGATTGTGAAGCAAGCTTTGCAGAGACAAATTGGCTCGGCGCGAAGTTGAGTATTGGTCCCACCACATTGAATGTCTCAGAGCCCACGAAACGTTGTGGAATGACCTTCATTGGCCAGCCGGGTCTTGAGGAAGAACCAGAAATATTGCGCAATATCGTCCGAAAAAATCGCAGGACACTCGGTGTCTACTGCGACGTGATGATATCAGGATCGATCGAGTCGGGAGCAGCAGTCAACCTGCAAATTCAGTCGCTGAACGAAAAGCCTACCAACTGACCTCAACTCATTGCCACAACTGATGGACATGGGCTTTGTGGTCGGGTTAGCGATTGAAATAGTTCTGGAGAAACATAGACGCCTTCTGCGCTCCGGATGAGGAGATCGTGTGACCAACATCTGGAAGCAATGTCACTGAAACATCAAACCCAGCAGCCTTCAACTGCGTGCCGGCAGCTACCGAGGCAGCCGACGGAATAGTTTTGTCGGCGCGACCATGGATCAACAGAACGCGTGTGTCGTTACTGGCAGAGATCGCTAATGGCAGCATGCCGGCAAAACTAACGACGGCGCCTACTTTCCATCTCCCATTGGCGACTGCGTCCAAAGCCATGATTGCGCCTTGCGACACACCCACGAAAGCAACGTTACGAAGGTTACCTTCGAAACCTTCTCTTCTCACGATCTCCGATACCAGTTCGTCAAATGCCTGTCGCGCTCCCTGGATGCGATCGGGACGCATAACTTGGTCATCCACTACGAACCACTGCCTCCCACCCGATCTGTGAACGAAGGGTGCATCGGGATACACGAAGCTCGTATTCGCCAAGGTCTTTTCCCACGATTTTCCGATCGTGGTAAACTGACTCCCCCCTCCTCTGATGCCGTGGAAAAAGATAACCAACTGTCGGCTTTTCTGTGCGTTGGCCGAGCTTTGAGCGATCTGTGCAGTGAAAAGCTCATGGGTTCGAAAAGCGGTTGGCTGGAGAACTTGGCCGTGGACTGCAACTCGTCCGGGACGCTCCAACGCGCTTGCGTTGGATGAAACCACCCCCAAGAAACCGACTGAAAAGACCATGCAAGTGACGAAGGTGAATACGGCGAGTGATGACATCATAAACGGTCCCGTGGAATTATCGAAACCAGTCTGACTTGCCTTTGTTCCCCTGTTCCGCCGTTACCATGGCTAACAACTGCGTGATTACATATCGCTTATTTTAGTTGGCACGACGACGCAGGCCTGATGGTGTTCGGAACATTCGATTTAGACCATCGTTATCGGACGAGAAGTCATCACACATGTCGGGAGAATTTCATGCAGCGCTTCCACGGTAAGGTTATCATCGTCACCGGAGCTGGATCCGGAATTGGCAAGGCAACAGCAGAGAGATTTCTGAGTGAGGGGGGCCAAGTCACACTCGTTGGCCGCACCATGTCAAAGTTGGAAGAGGTGGCGAAGCGATATTCGCCCGATCAGGTGTTGATCGTTGAAGCAGACGTATCGAATGAAGCTGAAGTAGCTGCATTTGTTGCGGGAACCAAAGAGAAGTTTGGCCGCATAGATATTCTTGTGAACAATGCAGGCGTGGTCGCCGAGGGCGACGTCGAGACGCTCTCTACTGATGACTGGCGCAATGTGATGGCCACTGATCTCGATGGTGTCTTCTTCGCGTCGCGTGCAGCCATGCCACATCTCAAATCGTCAAAGGGTTCGATAGTGAATGTCAGTTCGGTTTCCGGGACAGGTGGTGACTGGGGTATGGCTGCCTACAACGCAGCCAAAGGCGGTGTCACGAACCTGACGCGAGCAATGGCGATGGATCATGGCAAGGACGGCGTGAGGATAAACGCAGTTTGCCCGAGCTTCACAAGCACTGGAATGACCCAGGATATGATGGGTGATGAAAAGCTTCTCGCCAGATTTAATGAGCGGTTCGCGTTGAATGGGCCAGGAAAGCCGGAGGATGTGGCCGGGGTCATCGCCTTTCTTGCGAGCGAGGACGCGAGATTTGTGACTGGAGTGAACTTACCCGTAGATGGTGGCATGTCGGCCTCCAATGGCCAACCGCCTCAATAATCCAAACGCTTCATAAGATGGTTCAGTGGTCAGGCTGATCTGCAGGAACAGTGCGATGTCAACATTTCGAGTTCGCGTGATTGATCTTGAGACGGCAGGAAACGGCCAAAGCGATGTGTGCGAGATCGGCTGGCAGGACGTGGTTTTCGACAGCGCCAATGGCTGGGTCGTGTCGAGCGAACGTGGATCGCAGTTGGTCAATCCGGGTAGGCCTATATCTCCTGATACGATGGCTGTTCATCACATTCTCGACCGTGAGGTTGCCGATGCGCCCTACTGGAAAGAAATAGCGCGATCGATACTGCGTCCTGACGGTAAAATTGATGCTTTAGCTGCGCATCGCGCGACCTTCGAACAGAGATATTGCACGCCGCGCATGACCGGTGGCCTGCCCTGGATCTGCACATGGAAATGCGCGCTCCGAATTTGGCCGGAACTTCCACGATTCTCCAATCAGATGCTGCGCTACCAACGTATGCCTCAGGGCCTTATCCACGAGCTTGGACTTCCGGCGCACCGGGCCATGCCGGACGCCTATGTCACGGCTCACCACCTGCGAGACCAATTGAACGCCACATCGCTCGAACAGTTGCTCGCGTGGAGCAATGAACCTGGGCTTTTGCCACGGGTGCCTACCGGTAGTGACCGAGGCAAGAGGTGGGACCGTCTCAGTCTCGAAACGCTGGCTGAATTCCTCCACGACAGAGATGTCGATGTGCGTTTCAGTGCTCAGACAGAGCTTACGCGAAGAAGCGAACTGCAGCCTCCCGTGGTGTCGGAACCAGTTCAGCGAACTTTGTTATGAACGAGCACTCGCCTTCATCAAAATATCCCCACACGCCGGATGGAAGATACTTTGTCGTGCGCGGACGTTTGTGGCGAGCAAGTAACCCATTTCTCGATGAGCAAACGAGACGACATCTGGTCAAACAGTTAATGTCAGCGCGTCGTGCGGTTCGGCAGGCTAAGGGTGATCCTGACCGTCTGGCTGCTGCACGCAGCCGTGTCGACATTGCGAAGGTGGCGCTGGGCGAGCGCGGTCCTGTGTGGTGGAACGCCGAGGAACCGGATTTCAATAGGCAGCTTGTCAGAAAAACACCTTACGCCGCATGGTTTTCTGCGATTTCAAAATAGCGCGGAGCTAGCAGGGGGAGTATGAACAGAGGATTAGTAACCACCTCATTGACATTGCGCGCCAACGCAGATGTTGAAAGCGAAAGTAAACGGACATCGTCATCTTGGCGCGGGTGTCGCCTCAGCTGCCACCAGCTGAGATTTATTAGACGTTCAGGTGGCGCTCAAATGCGCTTAATTTCCTGTCTGAGCGCGCGGGACATGCAGAAATGGTATGCCCACAGGACGATTTTCCCGCGATGCCAAGGTCCAGGGTTACCTTATTACCACCTCGCAGTATCGTGCTGGTCCGTTAAGTACGGTTATTTTCCAGTCATGACGTGACACTGTGGGGCTTGTGGAACATCGAATTCCGCTTTTATACGCAAACAACCCAAAAACTTTCCACACGCGTTACGGATCGTAATTTATATCCCAGTCCTTGCTGGGCTTTTTGGCCCCAGGCGGCGCCTTATTTACGGTCGCATCGTCTGATCCCGTGATAACTCGGGGTTTGGCGCTAGACACTCCATTGTTTCTGGATGATTTTTTACCACGGGCAAACTGCGGTTTGCTGTCCTGATGAATCTGCTCAATATTGTCTTTTTTCGTCATGTGTACTTCCTCCACTCCCCCCTAACTCTGATCGTTTGACGTTGTTCCTGATTTTCTTCGTACCCTCCTTAGATGAGCGCGGGTCCTAACAGGTAACCCGCCTTTTCAGTGACCAGGACGACGAACAGAATGAACATGCATGACAGCTGCCAGCCCCCAACTGGAAACGAAAGCAAAAGTTTACCGGTTTTTGGTCACCAGCACAGAACCTGTTTTCTATAAAGGGCTGACCCCGAGACTTCTCACCGTACGGTGCCGTACGGCAACCATAGACGCGTAAAGGCATTCCTATCCCATGTGAGGAAGCCAAGATGAGTAATCCTAAAATAGTCGGCGCTACGCTAAGGGTTTCGAACGAAAACGAGATCAGTTTACTCAAGGACCAGATCGCGGGATTCACCACTATACTTCTGGTGTTCGCCCGCCGGTTTGTGCGAACGGACCAAGACGCTGAAGATTTGGTACAGGAAGCAATTTTCCGGGCGCTTCGGTCCGCGCATCTTTTCACTCCCGGTACGTCGCTCAAATCCTGGCTTTTTACCATTCTACGAAATAGCTTTTGCAGTCGCTACAAAGTCGCAAAGCGGGAACACGTGGGTCTCCCACTATCGGTTCATCAATGCATGACAACGACACCAGAACAAGAATGGAAATTAGAACATGATCAGGTAATGCTCGCGATCCGGGATCTGGACGTGAGGCAACGACAGGCCCTTATGCTCGTTGCGGAAGGGACAAGCTATGCCGCCGCAGCCGAGATTTGTGGCTGTAAGATCGGCACTATAAAAAGCCGCGTAAACAGAGCTCGAGAGACCTTAAAGCGAGATCTCTACTGAGTATGTATTTCCCGCCTCATCTGGCACATCTCTATTCATTTTTTTAATCCAGCGCCTTAGTCTGTTCGAGCGGTGGCCATATTCTCAACATCCACCGAATGCACGGAGACTGGAAATTGTCCGTGCCGGAACGTATTCTGCGTATTTGCGTGATTTGTTATCATGAATGATAGAAGACTGCGGATGTCCTGCTCTGATAGAGAGCGACTAATGCTGAGGAGCAAATGCACGTGCACACGCTCGTTGAGAACAAATGGCCTTGACGATTTCGTTAAGCATCTGGGTGAAGTGAAATAGGCATACGGAATCGGGCCAATTCGGTGGACCAGCCTTTGGGATTTTTGTCCTACGGTCCAGTTAGCCACTAAGAACGTTCAACGAAATGGCTTCGGGCAAAACGTGGTTGCCTGCATCAGGCCACTGCCAAACGACGAGATCAAGGTTCGTCAGCGCTCATTCACTCATGAAAGAGCAACGCAGATGGCGCGAGCTAGTGATACATTCGTCGGTTAGGACGACTACTGTCAAAAAGCGAAGCCCAGAGATAGTCCCGCACTTTACCCATTACATTCTCAAGCCCTGCCGATTTCAACAATCCATCCAGATGGCGGACGACTTTTGCCAGATGCTGTCTTCCCCCGAACTCGTTGTAGTCGTCAGCTCGCTTCATCAACGCAAATAGCTCGGCTTGCAACTGAATTCCACTTAGTCCGGCTGCGATTAAAGCCGCATCGCTAGTAGACGCGACCTTTAAGCGCGCGGCGCGAAATCTTTCTTCGGCGCTACTACCAGGGACAGCTGGATCTCCACGCCATGCATTGATCATAGCATCATACAGGTTGGACGCGAATAACCGCACACCCAGACTATCCTCGCCGGAAACAACGAGTTGGCACAGGAATGCCTCTGCCTCGTTAAGCAACTCGATCAACATAACGCGGCTCGACTTGTCCATGGGCAGTGGAATGTTAATTATGGACAAGCCGTACCTCGCGATATTGGAGACCGGAATTACCTTAAGCACGACATGTGCCGGGACCGTCGAGATGATTAGTCTGAAATCCTTAATGTCTGCCAAAAAAACGCCCCACCGAAACCAGCCTTAATCCGAAAAGACTTGCCGCTTCGTAAAAATCCTTAATGCGCAATCGTGACCCATCAAGTGAAATTCTACCGAGGATTTCGTCGGGTCCGACGCGCACGCAGCTGGGCTTCGTTCTGGGGGCCAAGGGTCACGTGTCACTCACGCGTGTCTAGCAGCTGCCCCGTCAGTTGCTCGGACAATGTCCAAAGCCGCTCTGCCGCCTCAACATCCATGGCCCAAGACGCGACGCCCTTGTTCCCGTCAGCTTGGCTCTGCGGCAAAGCAATCTCGCAATCCTCGCAATAAACGCCGCCAATGCCATTGAGTTCAGGACGGGTTGCTGCCCAGACACTGGTCGCAGCGCCTTGTTCCGGGCTCTTGAGATCGCGTGATGGGTCAACGCGACGGTTACCCTTCTCGTCATACACATCGAATGAGTTAATCTCGTCTGCGCTCAGATGCCGGGCAAGATCTGTTAGAATGACACCGGGGTGGAGAGAGAATGCCCGCACACCGTGTTGTTCACCGCGCCGGTCGAGTCCGACAGCAAAGAGCGCATTGGCTGTTTTAGCCTGTCCGTAAGCCTGCCACTTATCGTAGGCGCGTTTTCTGAAGTCGATATCGTCGAAATCAACCGGCGCAATCTGATGACCTCTCGAAGATACGGAAATCACACGCGCACCATTCGCCTTAAGGAGTGCGGGCCATAACCCTGCCACTAGCCGGAAATGCCCGAGATGGTTTGTCGCGAACTGGTTCTCATGTCCATCCGCATCTCGGGCCAGCGGCGTCGCCATGATACCCGCACTGTTAACCAGAATCGAGATCGGCGTGTCGTTCGCGACCATCCTGTTTGCGAATGCCGCGACGGATGCCGGATCCGCGAGGTCCATGGTTTCGATGATCACCCTGTCGATGCCGGCAAGCGTGCGCTGCGCCTTCTCGCCGTTTCGGGCCGGCACAATGACGGTGGCGCCAGCACCGGCAAGCGCTCGTGTGGTCTCGATTCCCAGACCCGAATAACCGCCCGTGACAACCGCCGTCTTGCCGGACAGGTCCATCTCAGCCACCACATCATGCGCCGTGCTTGCCGTGTTAAAACGGGACCCAATTGGTTTTTGCTCGGACATATCGGCACTCCTTTTTTGTTTGTGCTGATTTTTATATCGGATAAGATATCGGAGCCTCCAGTTCGCAAACGCCGGATTTTTGTCGTGATCGTCCAATATAATCAGGATGCCCTATCCGATGTGCTAAGCGTGATTGATGCGCAAGCTCTGTTTACGGTACGGTTTGCCGCAGGTGGTAACTGGTCAGTTGCCTTCCCACCACCCGGATATGTCAAGTTCAATGCTATCCGCCAAGGCGGCGCATGGTTGCTCTCATACGGTGAGGCGCCCATATGGGTAAAAGCCGGAGATTGTCTCGTGGTGAGCGGCAGGGCCTTTACACTCTGTGGCAATCCGAAGGCGAAGCCCATCCCCGCGAGCGAAGTGTTCGCGGGCGGTGCTTTGGACGTTTGTGTCGGAGATGGTCGAGATTTTGTGCTTCTTGGCGGCAGTGTCAGTCTCGACACGGTCGATGGCTCCCTGTTGACCGATGCCCTTCCACCGGTCGTCGTAATCGAGCGCGAGGAGACTGGTCCCATCACTTTCCTACTCGAACAGCTTGATCTCGAATGGAACGGTGCAGCGCCTGGCTCGCGCATAGCCTGCAACGATCTGCTGCGGTTGGTATTCATCCACGTTCTGCGCGCCTACCTGGCACGCCAGACCTCGCAGCATCCGGGTTGGCTTGCTGGACTTGCCGACGCACGCCTTGCGCCATCCATGCGGGCGATCCATTCGCAACCGGCGCGCAGATGGACAGTAGATGCACTGGCCGAACTTGCAGGACTGTCACGCTCGGCCTTCGCCGAGAGATTTCGCGCTACTGTTGGATCCTCACCGATAGATTATCTTGCCAACTGGCGGATGCGGCTTGCGGCAGCAAGGCTGCGTCGTGGCAATGAGCCATTGTCACGGATCGCTCAATCCTTCGGTTACAACTCAGACAGTGCCTTTGCCGCCACATTCCGGCGCGTTGTTGGGCAGTCTCCCGCGCGCTACCGCAGCCTACACCGAGACCAGGCGGACGCTTAGCCGTCACGGTCCCATCAGTGCGTCGGAGCGCACCGCTTCAATGATAAAATCAAACGCTGCTTTCACCCGCAAAGGCTAATATCTGGGCGACGCAAATATGAATTGATCGAGAAACGCGCCGACAGACGCGACCGGAGTTGCGCTGCGAAGATTTCGACAAATCGATAGAAATGCGCTTTGTCGCATATTAAGCCAAGAAAACGGCTGTTGTAACGAGGTGGGATTTTACCCGGCTGCAGGATTTGTACCTGCTAGCCGGGTCAATGTTTTTGAGCGATCCGTGCCAATATATCAATTATCCACTCAGATCGCCGTCTCCCTTACCTTGCTTTCCCGACAGTCGAGAGCCTTGTCTGCCAGACAGGGCTTATGGTCAGTCCGGTGATGTCTGCGCGTATGGCAACGGAGTCAGTGACCTGAGAGATTGCCTGGATCGCGGGCACTCGATCGCGATAGATTTGCTGGATTTTGGCATATTCGGCTTTTTGCTGCTCGGGTGCCATGAACAGCGCCTTATCAATCTTATTGTTGAGCTCTTCGTCGCGGTAAGAAACCCGCCAGCTCAAAAGACCTGACAATTGCGCTTCGTCACTATTGTCAGGATTATGGACAATACTGCGCAGGTCACCGTCTGGATGAGAAACCTGGCCGCCACTTCGCCCTACCAGCAGCTGGAATTCGCGTTTGCGCATTGGTCCGTAAACAGTCTCTCCACCGCCTGTGATCAATTTTACATCCACGCCCCCATCTGACAACGCACCCTGAATGGCGACTGATAGATTGTCAAACGGTGGTTCCGACAGGGCGTGTAAGGACAGTTGCAGGCCGTCTGGATATCCTGCTTCTTTCAAGAGCAACTTGGCGCCTTCGACGTCCCGCTCAGGCGGAGTGTCATTGTTTTCACCACCCAGACCAATCTGGATCGGGTCGACATGAAGGACCCCGTAATATTTCATAACGGCATCGTTGATCGCTTTGAAATCAATGAGCTTGATTATTGCTTGTCTGACCTTGGGGTCTGACAGCGCCTTATCCTTTACTGACATGGCCAGATAATAGAGACCGTTACCGACCTCATTGATTATCTTGACGTCCTTGTCCTTTTCCAGTGCACTGAGGTCTCCAGCGCTCAGTGAATAGGCGATGTCCAGATCACCTTTGCCAAGAAGCAATCTCTGAGACTGAGATTCCGGCAGATGCCGCATTATCACCCTGTCCATAGTCGCGGGTGCGCCCCAGTAGTTTTCATTGCGCTTCAGGACCACCATCTCGTTCGGCGTCATGACCTGCAGGTCGAATGCACCGGACCCTGCTGCATGTGTTGCAAGCCAAGCGCTGCCGAGATCGCCGTTCTTTTCGTTTTCAAGCACCGTTTTCATATCCAGGATGGATCCTGGACCGGTCATTGCTATCGTCAGGAGAATGATTTTCGGGTCGGTCTTTTGCGGAATGCGAATTTCAACTGTCTGCGGGTCTATTGCTATGAAGTTTTCGTCAGCATTTTGCGCGGTGTAACCCCTAATCTTGAAATTCGTGGCTTGGGCAAGGTTGAGTTTCAGGACGCGCTTGAAGGACCAGACGACATCTTCGCTGGTAACAGGGTTTCCAGAAGCGAAAGCGGCCCCGGGTCGTAAGTTAAGACGTATGGATGTTCCGTCCTGCGCAACAGTCCAGCTCTCCGCAAGTTCTGGTTTGAGTGCGGTACGGTCGGCCGGGTCAATAGCAATGAGATTGTCATAAAGATTGGTGATGATCTGGACACGTTCTTTGCCACCTGCGCCAGCCGGATCAAGCGTCAGAACGTTAGCCATCGAAAACCCGACGACCAGTTGGTTTTCCGGTGTTTTAGCGACGGCCGTCCATGGCTGCAAAGCCAGAAGAACCATAGCCGTCGTGGTTGCGATAAAACCTCGCCGGTTCAACTTTTTCATAATATTTCCTCCCATGGCGTTTCCTCCTCAGGGCGCCTACGTGGCAAAGACTCTCTCACTTCACCAGGTTGTCGTTGATGTAATCAAGGTTGATGTCGACGCCGATCCCCGGCTGTTGAGACAGCGACACGTAGCCTTCAGAATCCATCGGATCATCAATGGAGTTGAGGTATTCGGGGCATGCATCATAATCCAGCATGGGATGCAGGAGGCCACGCTCGTACCAGCGGCAGTTTTTGCTGACTGCAGATATCAGAAGATTTTCAGCGCCGTGACCATGAACCTCGCAATTCATGCCAAAACTCTCCGCCAGATGCATTGTCTTCAACGCAGGCGTAATACCTCCGACGTCCTCAACGCCGGTGCGCAAAATATCGCAGGCACCCGCCTTTACCCATTCGGCCCGGTGCTTGTACTTGCCACCCATGGACTCAGGACCAATCACGGGGATTTTCAGTTCGGCGGCAAGCCATGCGTACGAGGACATGGACTGCTCGTCCATTACTTCCTCAATCCATGTAAAGTTCAACTTCTCAAGGCCTTTACCGAGCGTGTATGCCTCCTCACGCGAATACCAGTGATAAGCGTCCAGCATGAGCGGTATCGCAGGTCCGACAGCTTCGCGCACGGCAGCACAGGCTTTCAAATCCATGTCGATATTGGGAGACCAGCTTACAGGGGGCATCCAAGTGTGCAGCTTGATGGCACGGTAACCGCGTTTAACCAGCCATTCAGCAAAGCGACCGTAATCCTCAGGCGTCGCCAGTCCGCCTTCAATCTCGTCACCGCACATGATCGAACCATAGGTCGGCACCTTGTCCCTGTACGATCCTGCCAGCTTGTAGGACGGTATGTTCGCCAGTTTCCCGCACAGATCCCAAAGTGCCACATCCACAACGCCAAGTGTTCTGTCACTCAACTGGCCACCACTGCCCCGTTGCCAGTGTGCCAGATCCTGCCACAACCGTTCGCGTGCAAATGCGTCCTGATGTAACAGCACTGGCCTGATGAAGTTGTCGAGCAGATGCGAACGAACCTGTTCAGGGCTGCCAAACGCGTGTCCCTCCATGCCATTTTCGGCGACCAGCGTTAGAATGGATTTTCTCACCCGCTTTGCTGGCCCCGGGTGATCGTGACCATCCGTATCCTTTTGCAGATGGGTGGTGTGCCAAAACGTGCGGACATGCACATCGACAATCTTCATTCTTCAACTCCCTAGCATTCATTTGACCCTGGCGGCTGGACGCAACCGGCACAGATTTCACGTGCACAACAATTCCACAACGTAGTAGGACATGTAAACACGACTTCAGTGCTTTTTTTCAACGCATCGAGAAGATGGACACTTCTTCGGATTTCAATACAACATCTATAAAATTGTTTTTTCTACCTTTATTCCGCTAGACGAAAACGAAAATAAAATTTTTGCTGTCCTACTACGATTGAACAACAGCCATTACTTGTCATACATATTGTCACGTAGTATGAAGAATTCAGGAGATCAGGAGGACCGGAATGAACAAAACGACATCGCTTGACAGCCTGTCATTGGCCGCCACGGATGCACGCCCTCTTGTTGCCCGCATCACGGATACTTTGCGCGAAGGCATTGAGCACGGCGATCTTGAGGCTGGTGACCGCCTGTCGAGCGAAACTGAACTCGCTCGACAGCATTCAGTCAGCCGTGCAGTCGTCAGAGAAGCTATCGCAATCCTGAGATCAAAGGGTCTCGTCGAAGTCAGGCGAGGCGTTGGCGCGTTCGTAGCGGAGCGTGTTCAAGAACCAGTCCCGTTTGCTGACCTGTCATTGGAGCGAATTTCGTCGGTCATTGAGTTGATCGAGTTGCGGCTTGGGTTTGAAACGGAGGCGGCATCGCTCGCTGCTACGCGACGCTCGGCGACCCAGCTTGAAGCAATTTTCGATGCGCATCGCCGAGTGGCTGAAGATATCGAACAGGAGCAGCCGACACGTTACACAGATTTCAATCTCCACCTGAAGATTGCCGAAGCCACGCAAAACAGCCGGTTTCCTGAATTGATGTTACTAGTCAAAGCAGGAATGGTGGCGGCAGGGCCGAAGGCCATATCGGAGGATTCCGCCTCGCTGCTTCCTAAAAATCCCCATCTTCAGGAAGAACACGGGCGGATCGTCAATGCCATATTGCGTGGATCGTCCGAAGATGCACGTGCCGCCATGCGAGCTCACCTGGAAGGCAGTCTCGAACGTTACAAAAATCTGCTCCTGGCTCGCATCGCGATGTAGCAAGGCAAAGTCGATGCGCTCAGGCATCGTCAACTCACCATAATTCTATCAAGAACCTGCTCGGGAGGCAGGCGGGAGGAAACATGTCCATGTGGAGGCTGCGGTTTATGCGATTTGCCGACCAGTTCGGTACGATAGCGGTCACCCTGCTCGGCTTGCTTATGCTAACTTTCTTTATCGGCCGCATGATGCCCGCCGACCCGGTGCGGGCTATTGTCGGTGAAGATGCGACACGGGAGACCTATGAGCAGGTCTTTCGTTCGCTCGGTCTCGACCGCCCCGTGTGGGAGCAGTTCTTCTTATATCTGCGCGATGTGCTGACCGGTAATTTCGGCACGTCTATTCGCACCGGTCAGCCGGTCATTCAAGATATCCTGCATGTCATGCCGGCGACGATTGAGCTGGCAACCTTTGCCATCATCATTGGTGCTGGCCTTGGTGTGCCGCTTGGCGTGTTTGCGGCTGTGAACAAGGATCGCTGGCAGGACCATGCCGTGCGTGTCGTCAGTCTGTTCGGCCATTCCATGCCGATTTTCTGGACCGGCATGATCGCGCTGATCGTGTTTTATGCCCATCTCGGTCTTGTCGGCGGTAGTGGCCGTATGGACCAGTTCTATATCGGTCTGGTCGATGAACGCACGGGCTTCCTGCTGATCGACAGCCTGCTTGCCGGTGACATGGATGTGTTCTGGTCGGCGGTAAACCACCTCATTCTTCCCGCCAGCCTGCTTGGGTATTCGTCATCGGCCTATATCACCCGTATGACCCGCAGCTTCATGCTGGATCAGCTGGGTCAGGAATATGTGACGACGGCACGAGTGAAAGGCCTTTCCAGCCGACAGACCGTCTGGTTACACGCCTTTGGCAACATCCGCGTCCAGCTCGTTACCATCGTGGCGCTGGCCTATGGCTCACTGCTTGAAGGCGCCGTGCTGATTGAAACGGTTTTCGCTTGGCCCGGTTTTGGCCAGTACCTCACCAGCAACCTGATTATCGGCGATATGAACGCGGTTATGACCTGTGTTCTGATCGTGGGCGTCATCTTCATCGGGCTTAACCTGTTGTCTGACGTTCTCTACCGCTTCTTTGATCCGAGGACACGCTGATGACCACGCAAACACAAAGCACAGTGCGTCTTCCCGCCTGGTTGAATGCCCTGAAAAACATCTTTGTTTTTCTGCTGAAAAGTCCGACCTCGACCTTTGGTCTGATCGTTCTGGGATTACTTATTCTGGCGGCGGTTTTTGCGCCATTCATTGCAACGCATGACCCCTATGCTCAGGATCTGGTCAACACCCTGCAGGCACCCGGTAACGGACATCTGTTCGGTACGGACGAGCTGGGACGCGATATTTTCAGCCGCCTGATCTGGGGCGCCCGTATCACACTGACCATCATCTTTCTTGTGTCGATCATCGTTGGCCCGATTGGGCTGATTGTCGGCACGGCGTCCGGTTATCTCGGTGGCAAGTTTGATACGGTGATGATGCGTATTACCGATATCTTCCTGTCTTTCCCAAGCCTCATCCTGTCACTGGCTTTTGTTGCGGCACTTGGGCCAAGCCTCAACAATGCAATCATCGCCATTGCCTTGACCTCGTGGCCACCGATTGCCCGTCTGGCGCGCGCTGAAGCAATGACATTCCGTAATGCCGATTACATCGCAGCCGCACGTCTTCAGGGTGCGTCACCCATGCGCATCATCGTCAAGTCGATCATGCCGATGTGTCTGCCATCTGTTCTCATCCGCCTGACACTCAATATGGCAACGGTGATCCTGACAGCTGCCGGTCTTGGCTTTCTCGGCCTCGGCGCACAGCCACCATTACCTGAATGGGGCGCAATGATCGCGACGGGACGGCGTTATATGCTGGATAGCTGGTGGTTGGTGACCTTCCCGGGCGTTGCCATCCTGTCGGTCAGTCTTGCCTTCAACCTGTTGGGCGACGGTCTGCGTGATGCACTCGACCCGAAGCAGATGAACCGGAGATAAGACGATGGAAAAGACCATTCTTGACGTTGAAAATCTCCGCATTCGTTATGGTGGCTCCGCCACGGAAGCCGTGCGCGGAGTGTCCTTCACCCTTGGACGCGAACGTCTCGGTATCGTTGGGGAAAGTGGCTCTGGTAAATCGACCGTAGGGCGTGCGTTGCTGAGACTGCTGCCCGGTGCGACCATTACCGCTGACACGTTGCGTTTCGACGAACTCGACCTTCTATCGCTCTCGGAAAAAGAGATGCTCAAGGTTCGCGGTCGTCGTATGTCGATGATCCTTCAGGATCCGAAGTTTTCGTTGAACCCGATCCGTCGGGTCGGCGATCAGGTGGCTGAAACCTATTTGCGGCATTTCAAATGCGCCAAGTCGGAAGCGAAAGACAAGGCACTGGCCATGCTGGAGGCGGTGAAGATCCGTGACCCACAGCGTGTCTACCAGCAGTATCCGCACGAGATTTCTGGCGGCATGGGCCAGCGCGTGATGATTGCCATGATGCTGTTGGCCGATCCTGATCTGGTGATTGCCGATGAGCCAACCTCGGCGCTTGATGTGACCGTGCGCCTTCAGGTGCTCAATATTCTCGACAGTCTTGTCCGCGATCGCGGTATTGGCCTGATCATGATCAGTCACGACCTTAATCTGGTGCGCAATTTCTGTGACCGCGTTCTTATCATGTATGCCGGTCGCGTTGTGGAAACCCTTGAGGCACGTAATCTCGATAATGCGCAACACCCTTACACGCGTGGTCTGTTGGCTGCACAGCCGCGTATTGGCGGCGCGCGCGCGCCGCTTGCGGTGCTTGACCGTCGTCCTGAATGGCTGGAGGAAACTGTCTGATGTCCGTTTCTGTCGAAACTCGCGATCTTTCCATTTCCTTCGGTACTGAACCCAATGCGGTCAAGGTTCTGCCCGGTGTATCGTTTTCTGTTCAGCCGGGAGAATGTTTCGGACTGGTGGGAGAATCCGGCTCTGGCAAGTCCACCGTTCTGCGTTGCGTTTCCATGCTGACGGATTTCTGGAAGGGTGAGGTGCTGATCGCGGGCAAATCCGTGCGTGATATGCCGCTGATCGACCGTTGCCGCATCCTGCAAATGGTGTTTCAGGATCCCTATGGTTCCTTGCATCCGCGCCAGTCGGTGCGCACAGTTCTGAATGAACCGCTGGTGATCCACAAGCTGGGCGACAGGGAAGAGCGGATGCGCAAGGCCATCACCGATGTGGGGCTGCCGGTGTCCTTCCTTGATCGTTTTCCGCACCAGCTGTCCGGCGGTCAGCGCCAGCGCGTTGCTATTGCCCGCGCGCTGATCCTGGAGCCATCCTTGCTGCTATTGGATGAACCAACTTCGGCACTGGATGTGTCTGTTCAGGCGGAAATTCTCAACCTGCTGCAGCGTCTTCGCGAAGAGCGTGGTTTTACCTACATCATGGTCACACACGATCTGGCCGTGGTTGATCATATGTGTGATCGCTTTGCGGTGATGTTGCGGGGCGAAATTACCGAAATCCTGCCGCGCCAAGCCATCGCTGGAAACGGTGCCACGCATGATTATGCGCGTGAACTGATTGGTGCATCTCTGGAGTATGAAGGCGCACATTAAAACGCCTGAAAATTTTCAAGTCTAATAGCCGTGTTCGCTGTCAATTATTAGCGAAAACGACAGCGCGCCTTATTGTACTCGAATGGAATTTCTTGCCGAGTAGATAGCGTGTTCAAAGCGGTCAGGTCTTCCAAAAGATGACGACAACTCTGCGATGCCTTGAAACACCATCATACCGGCAAACGGCGAGAGGTTTCTCAGCTCACGATTAGGCTGTACATTGAAGAGAGCTTCAGTTGCGCGCAGTTCAGCACGAGCTGATCGGGGTGTCGCTTACAGACTGTTCAGCGTAAGGGTGACCTGCGTTTGCTGCACGATTCTGATCAATTCGTCGAGAAAGAACTCGAGCAGAGATTGCGCCCCCTCTGGCCAAGCTGAATTAAAACGTGCACACCAGATTTGCACGAAAGGAAATAACAATGGCGACGAGACCACGACGACCGTCCAATCCTAAAGACGCAGCCGAGGCGCTGTTCAAACCGGCCAAGAAAGTCACGGCGCCGGTCTTTGAACGTCCGGTTATCCGCAATGCCAAGGAGTTGGTGTCGCTGAAAATCGACAGCGATATATTGGCGCACTTCCAAGCAGACGGCCCAGGCTGGCAGGACCGTATTAATGACGCCCTACGGGCAGCGGTGAATGAAGCAACTTAACGCTCTTGTGGCGTCACCTACATCATGGTCACATCATCTGGCCGTGGTCGATCATATGTGTGATCGCTTTGCAGTGATGTTGCGGGGCAAGATTACGGAAATCCTGCCACGCCAAGTATGGAGTTTTGCACCGCAATTCGTTTTATTCACATCTACGACAGAAGTAATAAAGCGACGGGTGCGATGCGTCGACAAGCAGTTTGGAAATTTGCGCGTAAGCAAGTCGAAACCTGGTTGAGGCGGGTCCATGCAACAATATTTTGCGAAATTGACTTCGATCAATATCACAATGCTTATTCTCATATACTAAAGTGCGAACATACAGTTCGTGCAAGCCTTTGCTATTTTGCGAGGGTTCGCCTAATTCAGCAGCTGCAATTCAAAATTACACCGCGAGAGAACTATACCGGGACGACCATCTATGACGCAAATCCGCCCGCTGAAAACAGCAGATTCCAAGCTTCGTCTTTTGGAAGAAAAGTTGAATGTCGGAACGTGGGTTTGGGATCTAGCTACAAGTGAACTCGTCTGGTCGTATGGTCTGTTCAGAATGCTGGGTTGCGAGCCGACGTCCGTGGTTCCCAGCCTGGACCTTTTCCAATCGCTCGTCCACCCCGATGATCAATGGGACTTTGACAATGCGGTAGGGCTCGCATCCGACAAGCGCACTCAGGACAGGCGCTTTCGTATTATCAGGCCTGATGGCACTCTGCGTTGGCTCTTCAGCAAAGCGCAACCGCACCACGACCGCCATGGAAACACGATGATTCTTTTTGGCGTGATCGCCGATGTTACCCAGGAAGAAGAAACAAGATCTGCCCTACTTGCAGAAGAGCGTACTAACACAGCGCTCACGGGGCTTCTCAAAGGCAAGGTCTGGCGAGCCTATCCCAATGGCAAACTGATTGAAACCGCAGACTGGACTAAGCTAACCGGTGAAACCGCCGCGCAAGCTCATGACTGGGAAACACTTGCAGCAATACACCCCGAAGATAGAAGTTCCTTTCGCGCAGCATGGAAGCAGGCGATAGATACTCGGGGGGAATATGTCTTGACATTCCGCGTGAGAACCGTGGCCGGACACTATGTGCATATTGCCAACCGAGCCATGCCTATTTTGGGAAACCATGGCCGTATCGAACAATGGGTTGGTCATTCGGTTATGGTAGAGCCAAGCCAGTTGCCACAGCGTACGCCTGTAGCTTTGTGTGCATCACAGGTTCGGGCCGCAAGAGGATTTCTAAACTGGTCGGCCCAGGATCTTTCAAATCATTCTGGCGTGTCCTTTTCTACTGTTCGGCGCATGGAAGCATCTACGACTTCGGTTCGGCCTGAAGCGGTGGCCGCAGTGCGGACTGCCTTCGAGGCTCACGGTGTTCTCTTCGTTCAAAATGAAGGCAGCCTGTCAATCGTTCTAAGCGACAATAGATTCTACTCGGGCGGGTAGAACGTCCGCTGAGCGATTTTCGCCCACAAACGGCAACATATCTCTGCGAGGTGAGCCAGATTGGCTCATTTTGCATTTCTGGGCAATTTTGGTCCACTAAATAAGCATTTCTAAATAAGCAAATATAAAGCCTCCACTAAACGCCCCTTGCTAGACTGATGGTCGACGGGGAGCAGTGACGTTACCTGCATGATGCAGCCCATTTTCCGTATTCTCTCCAATGACCAACGCAAACGTTGCGCGCGTGCCAATTTGCTCGCCGAACAGAAAGTCGTGTAAAATGCAGCATCATGCTCGGAACCAGCTTCAGGAACGGCTCGATTTTGTAGGGCTGGACAATCGCCAACGGACGGCGTTGGCCGACCTCTCTTCTGTCATTGCAGCGTCGCTCGACGGAGCGCTCGACATCTTTTATGGCAAGGCCAGAGTTCATCCCGACACGGCGAAATTCTTCTCGAGCGAGTCCCACATTCAGCACGCCAAATCACGCCAGGTTCGCCATTGGGAAAATATCGCATCCGCACGGTTTGACGACACCTATGTCGAGGCAGTGACGACAGTTGGACGAACCCACGCCCGTCTTGGTCTCGAGCCGCGTTGGTACATCGGCGGCTACGCTCTCATCCTGGAACAGATCGTGCGCCGTGTCATTGCTGCCCAAATGCCGGGTCGCCTGTTGCGGAAAAAGCGAGACAAGGTGTCGGATGGAATATCTGCAGTCATGAAGGCTGCACTTGTCGATATGGACTACGCCATTTCAGTTTATCTCGACTCTCTCGACCAGGAGCGAAAAAAGGCTGAGCAACAACAGGCGTTGCTCAAGCAGGACCAGGATGTTGCAATAGATGCGCTCGACCGTGCCTTGGCAACGCTTGCGTCCGGTGATCTCACATCACCACTGACCGAACAAGTGGCCGAAAATTTCACCGCCTTGAAGGACAATTACAATTCATCCCTACTGGGCTTGGGTACAGCAATCTCTGAAATTCACAGGGCAGTCGCTTTGGTATCTGCGCAGTCGCACGAAATATCCTCAGCGACAAATGAGATGGCGCGCCGCACGGAAAAGCAGGCAACCGCCCTTGAGGAAACGGCAGCAGCACTCGAAGAAATCAGCACTATCTCCCGCCAGGCACAAGACCGGACGAATGAAATTCAGGGTCTTGTGCACAAATCTGCCATGGAAGCGACCGATTCCGGGTTGGTAGTGGAACAGGCCATTACCGCCATGAGCCAGATTGAAAGCTCGTCCAGGGAAATGACCGAGATCATCAGCGTGATAGATGAGATTGCCTTTCAGACAAATCTCCTGGCACTGAATGCCGGTGTCGAGGCAGCGCGCGCCGGAGATCAAGGCAAAGGGTTCGCTGTTGTGGCGCAGGAAGTTCGCGAACTTGCACAACGCTCAGCCAAGGCGGCCAAAGAAATCACAGCCCTAATTGGCAAATCCTCGGAAGAGGTCGTCCGTGGGGTTGGCTTGGTCAATCGTACCGGGTCAGCCTTGCAAAGCATTGGTGATCAAGTCCGTTCGATCAATGATCACATGGTATCCATTTCGAAATCATCGCACGAACAAGCAACCGGCATTGCGGAGATCAATGCGGCTATTGGTAGTCTGGACAGTATCACCCAACAAAACGCCGCCATGGTGGAAGAGTCCTCGGCGGCAACGGCTAAACTCTCGGATGAAGCAATCAAGCTGGAGAGACTTGTCGCCGATTTCAAGGTGCCAACCCATCCGGCCAGCAGTCGGCCAGGCTTGACTGGTCTTCTCGGTACACCCGTTCGCTCTCCAGCACATCAGCTTGTCAGGGCTGTAAAATCGAGCTTTTCCGCGGCGCCGGCGGCTGCTCTGCGTGACGCATCTTGGGAAGAGTTCTGACACGCCAAGCAAATGGAAAACCCGACTTTGACCATAATTGGCCAAGGCTTGGACCCACCTTCAAAATCGCACAGAGGGAACCGTAATGAGACTTGCACTACTTACCGGCTTTGCCATCAGTCTAATGACAGCGCAGCATGCGTTCTGTCTTGATATGCCAAAGGGCAAGGTGGTTTTGACCATCTCGGGCCATGTAACCCAAGCCAATGTCGGCGATACTGCGCAATTTGACCTTCCCATGCTTGAGGCGCTGGCGGGTCGCAGCGGCACTATGGAAACACCATGGACAGAGGGAACCGTAAAGTTTAGCGGACCGTTGTTGCGGTCGGTTCTTGAAGCGGCAGGTGCCAAGGGTGGCAACTTGAAAGTGGTCGCATTAAATGACTACGCAGCGGACGTCCCATTTTCCGATGCATACGATCTCGACACTATTCTTGCCACGCGCATGAATGGCGCGCCGATGAACGTCCGGGAAAAAGGTCCGCTTTTTCTTATCTATCCGTTTGATCTCAGGCCGGAAACCTATAACGAAAAGTACTTCTCCCGCTCGGTCTGGCAGATCAAGTCGATTGAGGTCCGGTAATGATTCATGCCGCCCATGCCAGTGGCGAAGTAATCCGCAAGGCTGGCAAATCGACAGCCGTCCTTCAGGTCTTTGCTGTCATTCTCCTGGCGCTGCTGGCATGGGTCTATTCTGACATATCCAAACGTTACGCAGAACTTCAGGACGGCATCAAGGAAAATGCCCTGTGGTCGGTCTATCAATTGGAAAGGGAATCCCGCAGGTTTGAGGAAGAACTGACGCGGATGATATTAACGCTGGACACATCAGACGCGGTCGTTGAGAAGCTGTCGCTGCGTTATGACATCCTGTATTCGCGAATGGTAATGCTCGATCAGGCTCGGTTTGAGTACTATTTTTCAACCGACACAACGGTTCAGACCTATCTGCAAACCATTCGATCGGTGATATTTGCCAACGCGCCGTTATTTGACGCTATTGCCGCCAACAGCAATCCGGACATGCAGGGTCTGGAGCTGTTGCTGGATGATGTGACGCAGATGACCAAGAGCAGCGAACAGTTGCTCAACTACAGCAACAATGCACTCAGCATAGCCCGCGCAGAAAACCGTACAATCCTGAGCAAACTGGCACGGGCGTCCATGCTCCTGACCGTGCTTATTATCGTCTGTGTGGTGTTTTTGATCTACACGCTAAGGCGTCAGCTCAAGAACGTTCGTGAAGCTGGTCTAAGCTTGGAGGCGATGGCGCGGCGGATCAATGACGCATACCATGCCGCCGAGGCAGGAAACCGCGCGAAATCACAATTCATGGCAACCATAGGCCATGAAATCAGGACTCCTTTGAACGCCATTTTGGGTATGGTTGAGTTGCTGAAGCTCAAAACACTGCCGGATCATGTCGTTCCCAATATCAAGACCATTCAGCGCTCGGGTGAGGCACTTCTCGACATCATCAACGAAATACTCGATTTTTCAAAGATCGAGCATGGCAAACTCGAACTGGAGTATCGGACTGTCAACCTTGTTACACTTATCGATAATACCATCGAGATGATGCGTGGCCGGGCGACTGATGGCGGGAACACGCTGCTCGTCGATATGCCCGTCCATTTACCTGCACCGAATATCATGACCGACCCTACGCGATTGCGCCAGATTGTGCTGAATCTGCTCGGCAATGCTGTCAAGTTTACCAGCAATGGTTCGGTCACGCTGGTGGTGAAGGAGCGAGAGACATCCGACGGCCTCAGACTGCGCATTGAAGTGCGCGACACAGGCATTGGTATCGATACTGACGGGATGGCCAGGCTGTTTCAACCTTTCAGCCAGGTAGACGCCAGTATTTCCCGCAAATATGGTGGTACCGGCTTAGGCCTGACAATTTGCAAGCAGATTGTTGCCGCAATGAATGGCGAGATGGGCGTAGACAGCATTTTGGGACAGGGCAGCACATTCTGGCTGGAAGTGCCAGTTGAGCACGCCATGGCATCCGGCCCGGCTACGCCTGAAGCATTCGAAACCCTTGAGCCATCGCTTCCACGGCTCGACATCCTTGTGGTTGAGGACAACCTCGTCAATCAGCAAGTCGCAATGCAATTTCTCAAACACCTTGGACAAAATGTTACGCTTGCTGAAAATGGCGCGATCGCTGTCGAGGTTGCGGCGTCGCAGCACTTCGACATGATATTCATGGATATGCAGATGCCGGTGATGGATGGTATCGAAGCCACACAAATGATCCGGTCGGGTACTGGGCAATGCGCCAACGCGCTAATTTATGCCATGACCGCCAACGCGTCTGATCAGGATCGTGAGCGCTGTCTACAGTCAGGCATGGACGGGTTCCAATTGAAACCCATCAAGTTGCAACAACTTCACGAGCTGATCTCCCAAAGCCAGTCAAAAATCGCAATAGCCGACAAGGTGGAAAGCGATGACATGTCACCACGCGCGCAGGAGTTGATCGCAGTGATTGGCAGACCCACCTTCGACGGACTGGTTCTCTCATTTTTTGACGATGCGGTTCTATTGCTTGACGATACCTGCACAGCGCTGAAAAGAGCTGATCACATTGGCATGGATGCATGTCTTCACACACTAAAAGGTGCTGCCGCCAATCTGGGCTTTGACAGCATCGCCCACAAATCGCAGGCATTGCGTGGCGCCTGGAATGACGTCTCTGAATTAAATGCCCTCTCCGACATGATCAACGAATCCCGTAAACACTTTGTCAGGTGAATTGATGCGCATTCTGCTGGTAGACGACAACAAAACCAATCTCGCACTGCTTACGCATTTGGTGGAGCGCCTGGCAGATTGCCAGGCCGTGCCATTTCTCCGGCCGGATCTTGTGCTTGAACAGGTGCCACAGCTTAATTTCGATATTGCGATATTTGATTTCCAGATGCCCGGGATGAACGGTATTGAATTGATGAAAGCGCTGGTGTCCCTTGAGCAATACCGTGAAAAGGCCTTCGTATTTGTAACCGGCGCCACTGATATTGATACCCGCATGGCAGCACTCAATTGCGGTGCGATGGACTATTTGACAAAGCCAATCAATCCACTGGAGTTCAGCGCGCGCGTGCGCAACCTCGTAGCTTTGGCCGACGCGCGCAACAAACTGGCCGATCGCGCCGCGTGGCTTAAATCCGAAGTGGACAAGGCAACTGCAGAGCTGAAAGACCGCGAGCACGAAATTATTGATCGACTGACCATGGCGGCCGGGTACAAAGACCCTGAAACAGGAAAACACACGCAACGTGTCGGCGCGTACGCCGAAGCCATTGCTCTCGCGTATGGGCTTGATCAAGAAGTTGCAACAGACATTCGCTGGGCCGCTCCAATGCATGACATTGGCAAGGTTGCTACGCCAGATGCAATCTTGCTGAAAAAGGGCAAGTTGACGGACGAAGAGTTCAACGAAATGAAACAACATGCATCTATAGGCTACCAAATCCTGGCCGGATCTCAGTCCAAATTGTTGCAGCTTGCAGCCGAAATTGCAGGCAGTCACCATGAAAGATGGGACGGCACCGGGTATCCGCAGCAGAGGCGTCGTTTCGACATTCCTCTATCTGCCCGGATTGTGGCAATAGCCGATACGTTTGATGCTTTGACCGTCGCCAGGCCATATAAGCCTGCATGGAGTTTCGAAGATGCCGTCGCGTATATCGTTTCATGCGCTGACTCGCATTTCGATCCCGCCTGCGTGGTCGCCTTCTCCTTCGCAAAACCACGTATTCGCGACATAATGCAAGACTATGAGGATCAGGCAGAAGAGCATCCGCGGCTCGCTGCCTGTCTGTAATACGAGCCTTGCCTGTGTAGTTGCCTTATTGGCATGACCTACTCTAGGCCACGGAGTTTCCAAGACTGATCGATTAATCGTTTGCAATATATCTAAAAACCTAGTGTCAAAAGTCCCGCTTATTCTTCCGTGGGCAGCAGCCGCATCCCTCGAAACGGAGTGGAGGACCGGCGAAGTAGTTTCACAATATCGGCTCAATACACAGGCTGGATACTGAGCCGATATGGATTTTAAGCCTACCTCAAGCGCTCGACGGTCAACCAGACCGGCTCCTTGTGGAGATAGGTGGATTCCCATACAGCTGCGCCGACCTTGGCAAGCTTCGAAACATCTTCGGGCAAAACGGAGCCGATAACCGGAGCGAGGATATCTTCTGTCGTGCGCCCATATTGCACAATCAGCTTCTGCCCGGTCCTTGGGTTAAACCTTATGCGACCCGGAGGGGCAAGACGTATTTCCTCTTTGAAGGGCGTGGGTGCGGTTGATACCAGAGGTGTGTAAGCCATAAGTGACTCGCCAGCGACCATCGCATGCGTCTGAAGGCATTTAAACGGCATGATGGCCATTAGCTCATTGCACAACTCCGCATTGCCGTCAGTTACTACAAATGCTTTGACTTCAATACCAATTGGGTCCCACCTCAACTTTATCAGCGTGCTTGTCGGCTCGAGGCTGTCAACGACTTCTGGAAGTTCGATTTCGCCCCCTTCTTCATAACGCATGGCATCACCGATGTTCCAAGGGAACCAGTGATATGCCCAGCCATAGAGTAGGTTTGTATAACGGAGAAACCGAGTGAGCGCTTGATCAAACTGCTCGTTGTTCAATGTTGGAGCCAAGCGCAACAGCCTATGCCCGAGCACCTTCAATTCGCCAAAACCACTGTAGCCGAGATAGTTTAAAACCGTGGGGAACATCTCTGCAATCATTGCTCGCGATGCATCCAGGTCTTGCCGCTGGCGGTGCAGAACAAGGCCAGGATAGACAATGTACATTGTAAAATCTCGCAGCATTCCATGGGCGATGTCGAGCGTCGTGAAATAACTTCCCTTACCACCAGGCCGAGCCTCAAGCTTGCCGGTTCGAAGTTTGCGGTGTTCCTCAGGCTCCTCCTGCGCGACCCGCGCAACGGCAGCATCCATCGCAACGAGGAAGTCCTCGAAGTCCTTCATATCAGTTCCTTTCGGTGTTTTAGTTTAGAGCAAGGTCATGCGACATGCGCCTGAAGTGATCGTGTCAATCGCTCATAGGTTTCGGTAAACACTTCCACAAAACGCTCCAGCATCGGGCTTCGGACGATTTCAGGCGCGTAGACAACGGACAGTTGATAGCGAATTTTGGGAGAGAATTTGCGCACCACTGTGCTCGATGTATCGACCATCGACGCGACCAGAGGATCAACAATCGCCAGCCCCAGTCCACGATTGACATAGTGGACAACGGTTCCTGAAAACAGACTTTCTACGCGCAAGCGTGGATGCGCCTCAGCCGCGCGCAATAGCGCCTCTAACTCCATACGCATCAGGCTGCCGTGGCCCAACGCGATATAGTCCTGTTTATCAAGGTCTGCCGGACTAATGACCTTCTTTTCGGCAAGTGGATGGGTGCGGGGAAGTATGCACACAGCCTCTGCCTCCGGAAGAAGCCGGAATGAGCAGTCGTTGCGAGATGCAGGACGCGCAATGATGGCGACATCCACGTGGCTGGCGGCAACAAGATCGATGAGGTCAACCGATGCGCCGTTGTGCACAGATACTATCGTATTGGGGAAATCAGAGGCGTAACGAGCAAGTGCATCCGGCAAGCAATGGCCGGAAAGTGCAGGTATTGCCGCAATTCTAAGCCTTCCTGTTCCAAACTCCCGAATGCTGGAGGCGCTCTCCCGCAATCTTTCAGTCGAAATGAAATGCCTCTCCACCTCGTTGAAAAACTCTCTTGCTTCTGGAGTAGGACTGACTGTCGCACCACTGCGTGAAAACAGTTGCATTTCAAGATCAAGTTCAAGATCACGTATGAGCCGTGTCACCGCAGGCTGCGAAATGGAAAGAAGAAGCCCTGCTTTGGTAATGCTTCCAGATACCATGACGGCGCGAAACGCCTCGAGCTGGCGCGGATTTAGCGATCTGTTTCCCATATCATCCCCTATAGACCCGACGATGGTTGCCCCTCGCGATGTCGCGAGGGGCAAATCTTTTACTGGCCTAACTTGATGCCAAGGCGGGTGATAAGATCGGAATAGGTCTTCTCCTCACTTTGCAGCATGGATCTCGCCGCCTCAGGACTATCGGCAACGACCGTTGCCCCCATCGAAGAAAACTTTTCAACCACCTCCGGTTTTTTCAGAACTTCCACGATCTTTGAGTTCAGGTATTGGACGCGTTCTGCAGGAATGTTGGCTGGAGCAAGAACCATGCCCCATGTATTGGCACTATAGCCAGTGACACCCTGTTCGGCAGCGGTAGGAAGGTCAGGATAAACGGCTGTACGTTCAGGACCCCCAGCGGCAATCGCTACGAGCTGACCGCTGTCAATATATCCACGGACCGCCAGCACCGACTTAAAGCCAACTTGAATAACGCCTGACAGCAGGTCCGGCATTGCGTCCCCAGAGCCCTGGTACGGCACATGAATCATCTCGATGCCTGCCGCATCTGCAAACCACTCTCCAAACAGATGTGTGTTGCTGCCCTGACCGGATGAATCGAAGGCGACATCGCCGGCATGTTCTTTTGCGTAGGAAATAAACTCCTCGACATTTTTTACACCGATCGATGGCGTGGTAACCATCACGATGTCTGTTCTTGCAGTCGTGGTTATGGGGGTGAAACTTGTTACAGGGTCGTAGGGCAGGTTGGGAACCAAAGCCTTCGCCATCGCATGAGACGCAACAACGACACCAATCGTATGGCCATCGGCCTCGGCATTGGCTATCGCAGAGATCCCGATAACGCCATTGGCGCCCGGTCGATTCTCGACGGTCACTGGCTGCCCGATCAGTGGTGACAAGTGCTCCGCAATCAGGCGGCCCGTGATATCACCCTGGCCACCCGGCGCATAAGGAACGATGATTGTGACGGCGCGTGACGGGAATTCATCCGCCAACGCACCTGTCGTCATTGGGATTAACGATGCCAAGGTTAAAGCTGCGAAAGTTCTGCGTGAGATTTTGTACATTCTGAAAGTTCCCTTTTGTATTTTTTGGCAGGCTTTAGTCTTCAACAAAGACTTCTTCTCGTTTCCTGCGCACCACGGGCGAAAGAACGGAAATCAGGAGTGCGAGCGCGGTCAGCAAAAGAACGAGCGAAAGCGGTTGCGTTACAAAAACGCTGACGTCTCCTTTGGACAACAGCAGCGCGCGGCGCATATAGACTTCGATCATCGGGCCGAGAATGAATCCGAGCAACAAAGGCGCAGGCTCACAACCCAAGCGGTTGAACAGATAACCAAGGATGCCAAAACCGGCCGCCATCAAGATCGGCGCAGACGAATTTCCGATGGAGTACAGGCCTACCAAGGAAAATATCAGGATAGCCGGGAAGAGCATATTGTAAGGCAGGCGAAGCAAGCGGACCCAAATGCCGATCAGTGGCAGATTGATAATAACGAGCAGAAAGTTGCCGATCCACATTGAGGCGACCAAACCCCAAAAAAGATCTGCATTGCGTGTCATCACCTCGGGACCGGGAACGATGTTATGGATCATCATCGCGCCAATCATCATGGCCATGACCCCGTTCGACGGCAAACCTAACGTCAACATTGGGATGAACGCGCTCTGGGCGCCAGCATTGTTGGCACTCTCAGGTGCAGCAACGCCGGCAGGTGCCCCTTTGCCAAATCGTTCCGGATGTTTTGAAAGCTTCTTTTCAATCGAATAGGACGCAAAGGAGGACAGCGTGGCACCACCGCCAGGGAGCAATCCAAGGAGTGATCCCAGCGCCGTGCCCCTCAGGACAGCTGGCCAGGCTTCCTTAAATTCTTGCTTGTTTGGCCAAAGATCCGTGACCTTGCCCTTCACCATACTGCGGTCATGGGTTTTGCTCGCATTGGCGATAATGTCGCCGATCGCGAACAGGCCCATCGCCAGCGCGGTAAATTCCAAGCCGTCAAGAAGCTCGAAAGTACCAAAAGTGTAACGCGCCGTGCCAGTCGTGAGATCGGTACCGACCGAACCCAGAAGAATTCCCACAAGGATCATTCCGAACGCCTTCAGCAGGCCACCGGATGCAAGCACGATTGCAGCGACCAAACCAAGAACCATGAGCGAGAAGTAGTCTGCCGGCCCGAAGGATAGTGCTATCTTTGAAAGATATGGCGAGAACGCCGCAATCATAAGTGTGCCAACGGTGCCAGCAAAGAACGATCCTAGCGCAGCTATCGCCAACGCTGATCCTGCACGGCCGTTTCTGGCCATCGCATTGCCGTCAATGCAGGTAACAACGGAACCAGATTCCCCTGGCAGGTTCACCAGGATCGCTGTGGTCGATCCACCATATTGGGCACCGTAGTATATGCCCGAGAGCATGATCAAGGCACTCGTTGGCTCCAACGAATATGTCAATGGTAGCAATATCGCTATTGTGACAAGCGGTCCCACACCCGGAAGAACACCGATTGCGGTCCCAAGCAAAACACCGATGAAGCATAACATAATGTTATTTAACGTTACGGCTGTCTCGAAACCGCCCGCGAGGTTTGCAAACCAATCCATTACAAAACTCCTGCCAGAAACGGGAGGCGCACGCTGAAGCCAACGACAAAGACAAGCCAGACGAACACCGTCAAAAGCGCAGCCAGTCCAAGAGCGTGCGATATGGGAAAATCACGCGAGGCACGGCTGGAAATCAAAACGGCGCCTGGCACAGCGACCGCTATGCCTCCAACCCGTAAAGTTGCTGCAGCAAAAACCAACGCTGCAACAATATATGCTGGCGTACGCAGGTTCATCTCTGCTACCGCAGCCCCCTTGTGGCCGCATAGCGACCTGATAACGAGTAGCAGGCCCACAAGCGCGAGAAGCAGACCTACCACCAGCGGAAATACGCCCGCGCCTAGGCGGCGCACGCTTCCAAAGCCATACCCGATTGCCGGGACGACAAAACAGACGGCAAGAATAAGGTAGAGCAGGCCTGCTGCTCTATCGGAATCAGATAACTTCATATGTGTCCCCTTGCGATCTTCGCCGCGTTCGTCTGCAGATGATCACTATGAGCGCATAACATCAAATCAAATTGCGTCATCGCATTATACTTAAATGTTATGACGGCTTGGATTGCAGCCCAGGCTTGCATTTTGCAGATCGGCATTGGCGAAACATGGCTGGGCGACAACGACTTACGCGTGACGGCATCACGCTGAGCGGGCCTCTCTACCCCGTAGTCCCGTTTCAGGCTCTAGAAGCCAGAGTTCAGGCCTCCGGGTTTCATGCATTCGCTATCTGAAGACCGAGATGGGATCGATGGGGATCGCCACAACAGGCTGCATTCGGCCAGAATGAAGGAACCATCAATGTCTGCGTCTGCGCTGGAAATTCAACCATACCGGTCATGGTCCGATCGCCAAGCGCCTTCGAACGTCGGATAGGAAAAAGGTTCTCATCGACCTTTTTCTTACTTATCGGTAAGCCGACGCACGAACCGCCATAAAGCGCGCCGATGGCGGCTTGTGAGTTTTTGCAATACGGAAGCTGACAAAAGACAATTTGATTGCCCGTCCCACCGGCGCTCCGGATAAATTATCTTCCTGCCATCAGGAGGCCGAATGGCATTTGGTTCAACGCCGCCAGCTTCTGAGCGAAATTGCATCGGCCAGTTTGTGCATCCACGTCAGCTTGCCAGGTTGTGACATAACCTCAGAGACGTGCTCTGCCGGAAAAGATAGCTCACCGACTGTCGTTTCTTCAGATACAATTGATGGTAGTGTCTTAGCACCCACAACCACATGAGAGATGTCTGTATGGTCGCGTTTAACAGCAACCAACACTTCGGAGCCTGAACGGATCAAATCGATTGCGTTTTGCGCCGCAGATTGTGGGTCATCCGCTTCAATGAGAGTGGTCTGGGTGACAAGATAGAATGGCATGGATATTCCGCAGTCGTTTCGTAACAAGTCCATTGTCTGGCAGCGCGCGTCAAGACGCATCAATCAACAATCTACAGAAGAAATTTAAGCCCATTTCTCTACCATTGGTTCAGTCGCACACGGTGGCTTTCCGGCGCCAGTAATGACGCACAGTCGTCCGACAGGAATGAGAAAGAAAAAAGGCCGTCGACAAAAGTCGCGGCCTATAAGTTTGAAGGTTCAAAACCTCCAGAGGGGAACAACCGACGCTGCGATCCCGGGAGGAGGTCGCCATGTGCATCGGTTGTAGTCGTTATGCCCGATTTTTGACCATTTGGAAAACAATTACTGTGCAACTCAGCTATGCGCGTATCGCGCTGCTTGTCTGAAATGCGCTGAACGAAATATGGATTACCCACGATCCACCGGTCCTGCCGCCGCTCGGCACCACCACGGTCGCGGAAGCTCCTTGGCCCAATGCAGTTTGGTCCCGCCCGAACAGCGCCGACGTGTGGGTGTATTTCGCTAGATGCGCAACGTGGTGCTGATCAATTCGTCTTTTGTGCAAACACCTGATACACCCATGGGCTGATGGGTATGACGGTCGAACATCATCTTCAGAGTTTAAGAACATCGGACCGATATTGGAGACCATTCTATGGGTTGGAAAACGACAAAGTTTGAATACGTGAATGGATATAAAATCGTCGAAATCGACGGACCCGCCTTCCAGGTTTACGACGGCGACCGTCAGTTGTCAGACCCATTTCCATATTCCGGCGAAGCTGCTGCTTACGCAACCTCTTTGCCTAGGCGAGAACAGCAGCGCACCTAGGCAGGAAACCATCAAACCTCTGTAAACTCCGACAGCGAATGCGATAAGAAATTTGACCGAATCCCATCTTCACACCGCCTTGGTATCGCTTGGTTGGTCAGACTTCTTCGCAGATCAGATCAAGCCTGGTGAAGCTGGCCTCTTGCCTCGGCGCGTCGCATCGGTCCACCGCGCGCGCATCGACGTGATCGGTGCCGCAGGGCCTGTCGAGCTGGTGCTTCCGGCCAATGCCAATACGGCGGAATTTGCGGTCGGAGATTGGGTTTTAGCCGATCCCTACTCTGAAATGTTTGTCCGTCGGCTTGATAGGAAAGCGGTGTTTCAGCGGCGTACAGAGGTCGGACGTGGCCAACAACTCGTTGCTGCTAACGTCGATACGCTGCTGATTGTGACGTCGTGCAATGCCGATTTCAATAGTGATCGGCTGGAACGCTACATAATCATGGCCAACCAGGCTGGGAGTAAGCCGGTAATCGTGCTAACAAAAGCTGACACCGCCGACGATGTCGGCCTGTTTCAGACCAAGGCAGAGGCTTTGCAGCGTGATCTGCCTGTCGTTGCGCTGAATGGTCGATCCGGCGATGCAAGGTCTCTTTTAAGTCCCTGGTGCGGTGCTGGCCAAACGATTGCTTTGGTTGGATCCTCAGGGGTAGGAAAATCGACGCTGGTGAACACGCTGATCGGCCCAGCGTCTGACTTAAAGCAGAAAACCGGACCTATTCGCGAATATGATGCGCAAGGCCGTCACACCACGACCGCGCGATCCCTGCATGCCATTCCCGGTGGTGGCTGGGTGATTGATACCCCTGGGATCAGGACACTCTACATCAGTGATGTCACCGACGGTATTGACACACTTTTTGCAGACGTCGTTGAGCTTGCACCACATTGCCGATTTCGTGATTGCACCCATGCGCATGAGCCGGGCTGCGCAGTTCAGACGGCCGTCAAAAGCGGAGCTTTGGCCGCCGAACGCGTTGATCGGTGGCGCAGGCTTGTCTCTGAAAATCTGGCGAGAACACCTGTCATCAGCGGAGCACGTGGCAACAAGAGTGTTCGCAAGAAGAAATATTGAAGCCCCGCGCTACGATGCGGAGCAACGACGGCGGCGTAACCGCTACCATTACAGCGCTACTGCAAGGCAAAAAGTCCGTCGCCATCATAGTCGGCAACACCGTCGCGGTACTCCTCACACCGTAGAGATGGCCTCCTGATTTCCGGACTACCAGCCAGCCCTCCGTTTGGCTGCACACGGTCAGCCCGCGATCGTTACGGAATGCTGCACTGCGCCGCCTGACTAATTGTCGGCAGGCTTCGCCCTTTGCATCGATTTACGACGCTTAACTCGCCAAACAAAAATCAGTCAGGTAACGTCATCTCGTCAAAGGCCGTCAGAGGAGGATGCTATCAGCGATCGCACGCTGGCACTCGCATCGGGGAACCAGATGATGTCGTCCGCACATAATTGGACGATACGGAAATCTATTCCCAGACAGGGGTCTTGTGACACTGACCTGCTTGACTTCATCGAAGGCTGGACTCTCATTTGCTGCACGCGATGGCGCAGTAGCGACAGGCACCACGCCAGATCAAAAAAAGGGGAATGGCATGATGATTTTTCTCGCGCTTTTAATCGGTGTCATCGCCGGACTACGAGCGATGACAGCTCCAGCTGCCATCGCTTGGGCGGCAAGCCTTGGCTGGCTGGATGTTTCCCAGACACCTCTGGCCTTCATAGGTTACAAGTGGACACCTTTGATTTTGAGCGTTCTGGCACTTGGTGAATTGATCACCGACAAGCTCCCAGGCACGCCATCCCGCAAAGTGCTGGTCCAGTTCGGAACCCGCTTGGCATCAGGCGCTCTGTCAGGCGCAGCCATCGGTGCGTCGGCTGGATTGCTCGCTTTAGGCTTGGTCGCCGGGATCGTCGGAGCGATCATCGGTACCTACGGCGGAGCAGCCGTCCGCGCCAGACTTGCCACCTCGTTCGGGCGCGACCTGCCCGCCGCCCTGATCGAAGACGCTGTCGCCGTCGTTGGAGCGCTGCTGATTGTAGCGGCCGTATCATGACTTCCTTCGACGCCATCTTCATCGGTGCAGGACAGGCCGGTCCATTTCTGGCGGCGCGAATGGCGGCGGCTGGACGCAAGGTCGCGCTGATCGAGCGCAAATATCTTGGCGGCACATGCGTCAACGCCGGATGCATGCCAACCAAGACATTGGTCGCCAGCGCACGGGCTGCACACGTCGCCCGGCGCGCTGGCGAATATGGGGTCGTTGTCCCCGGCGAGATCGGTATAGACATGGAGACCGTGCGAGGCCGGGCTGAAAAGGTCACGCTCGATGCCCGCAAAGGCCTTGCTACCTGGTTTGACAGTCTCGACAGCATGTCGGTGATCTACGGACAAGGAAAGTTCGAAAATCCCAATACGGTTGTGGTCAATGGCACGCGTCTGACAGCACCGCAGGTGTTCATCAATGTTGGTGCACGTCCGTCTATTCCCGACTACCCTGGGCTTGCGGACGTGTCATACCTGACAAGTACGTCGATCATCCAGCTGGCGGAGGTTCCGCGTCATCTCGTTGTGATCGGGGGAAGCTACATCGGCCTGGAGTTCGCGCAGATGTACCGCCGTTTCGGCGCAAGCGTAACCATCTTAGAGCGTGGCACCCGCCTCGCCTCCCGTGAAGACGACGATGTCTCATCCGCCATCGCTGACATCCTACGGGCAGAAGGCATTGCAGTTCATACGGGGGTAACCGGGCTATCGTTCAGACAAACTGCGGATGACATCGCGGTCACGACAAACAGCGGGACCATGAATGCAAGCCACGTCCTTGTTGCCACAGGTAGACGACCCAATACCGATGATCTGGGTCTTGAAGCGGCTGGTGTCGAGACCGACGACAAAGGCTTTATCGTCGTAGACAACAGCCTCTCCACGAATGTCAGCGGCATATGGGCATTGGGGGACTGCAACGGCCGCGGCGCTTTTACCCACACGTCCTACAACGACTTCGAGATCGTCGCCGCCAACTTGCTCGATGGAGGCGACCGGAAGCTCAGCGATCGCATTCTGGCCTACGCTCTCTACATCGATCCTCCGCTTGGACGGGTCGGCGTGACGGAGCGCCAGGCAAGAGCATCGGGTCGCCAAATTCTCGTATCGACACGGCCCATGAGCCGTGTCGGCCGAGCCGTTGAGAAAGGCGAGACACAGGGCTTCATGAAGCTAATCGCGGATGCCGAAACCCGACAAATCCTCGGGGCGGCTATACTCGGCATAGAGGGCGACGAGGCCATCCATGGCATTATCGATGCAATGAACGCTCGCACCCCCTACCCGGCTCTCCAATGGTCGGTACCGATACATCCCACCGTGTCGGAACTCGTCCCTACGCTCATCGGAGACCTGAGGTAAGCCTCCTGATCTGCGCATGGAAAGCGAAGGGGTACCCAGCAGGCAAATGGTGAGAAGGGTTCCATCCCTTCCTTTTGCCGAACAGAGAAAGGCTGCCAAAGGTGGCCCGCCGTACGGCCGGCGGCGCGCACGGGTTCGCGGCGTTCGTTGTACCTGTGGAGGCGGAACTTCATGGCCAACCAACCGTTTCAGTCCAGCGAACAGGGCCGCGTCGCCACGTTGTTTTCGAGGCCCACGGAGGAGAAGAACATGGTAAGTGGTCAACTGAAAGCATTGCTTGGTGTACTTGCCGTCGCTGGCTATCAGAACAGGGACAAGATCGCGGACCTCCTGCGCGGATTGAACAAGCCGCAGGCGGAGGGCGCAAACACAGGTCAAGACGCTGGATCGCGCCAGACAAGTGGCCTTGACGATCTGCTTGGCAAGCTCGGTGGAGGCAATGAGCCGGGGGGACTCGGGTCTATTCTCGGCGGCCTGACCTCTGGGGGAATTTTGAGCGGTGGCCTGAGCGACCTACTCAAAACGTTCCAACAGAACGGCTTTGGACAAAAAGCTGATTCCTGGGTAAAGCCTGGAACAAATGACGATATTGATGACAACGAACTTGCAGAGGCGATTGGACCGGACGTGCTAGACGAATTGACTGAAAAAACCGGTCTGTCGCGAGAGGAAATCCTCGCACGTCTTAGCAAGGATTTGCCACGAGCGGTCGATGAACTGACACCGGATGGGAGGATACCCGGCGATGATCAGCCAACGACTGTCTGACCCCCAGCGATGCGTCCTATAGCCGACGCATCGTCGCCAGCGCAGTGATCCTACTCTGGTAAGAGCGTCTCATTTCTATTGATTAGTAGCGTGCGGCAATTTCCATTGCCGCATGAAACATCATGGACGCCTTGTTCGAATTATCCACCGGCTGTTTTGACTGCACCACAGCAGTTCTTCTGCTTTTACCTGGCACTTTCCCAATGCGCACATGCCCGGACCTGCAGATCAACAGTCTCAACCTTTGAAAAGGGGTTAATGAGACGGAGCGGTCGGCGTAGGCCGAAAGCCCATAGGATCCGCTTACTTTTCACTGTCTGAACGGCGGTGCGATTAGAGGAGCCGACAATCAGCCCAGTTGCGACCGCCACAAACCATGCCATTGGAATTAAGTCTTCTGCCAAATCGTCGTCAAATGCCCGTCGCGATAGCTCTGCAACCACTTTACGGACATGAACCAGCTTCAAATTGCCTGCTTGAGAATCGCTGAAAATCGAGGGTCGAAAGCGCGACTGATGGGTTCTGCCGCCGCCCCCAGTGCTACCGCCCATGGATCTGTCATTCCCAGCTGAAACCTTGGAACGCTGCGGTCGGAGCGCTGCGCAACCGACGGAACCAGCGGCTCCATCGCTGCCATCAAGCGACAGGCAAGCGCTTCGGGCGCACCACCGCACAAGATCACTGTTTGTGGGTCGAAGACTGTTTCAATGAGATGGACGCTCCAGCGAAGATCCATCACCGCTTCATCAAGCCATAGCTGGACCCTCGGATCATCCGTCGATGCAAGTTCGTTCACCTTGGCGTAAACCCTGGGGTCGGCCGGATCGATTTCAAGATGCTGGTAGAGTGCTGCCAGCGACGCTCGATGTTCCAGGGGAGCAGCACGTCCTCCCGGCGACAACAGAGCCATACCAATTTCACCAGCATTGCCATTTGCGCCACTGTACAATTCACCACCGAGAATCAAACCGGCACCGATACCATAGCCGAGATAAAGGCAAACGGCGTGGTCGAGCCCGTGGGCCGCACCTACCATGCGCTCCGCTTGCGCACAGGCTGCCGCATCGTTCTGCAACCCTACTTCAAGGCCGGTGCCTGCAGCCAGCATTTCCAGCAGCGGAAATGTCTGCCATGCCGACATCATCCAGGGATCGTCTGTCGTGGTTTCTGTGCCGAAGGGCCCCGGCATCGCCGCGCCAAGGCCGACCAAGCGTCGCTCAGACTGGCTAAACATCTGACCAAGTTCCCGTCTGACGGCCTCGACAAGATCCAGGATGACCTTCACGCCCCCCTGTGGACCGTTCGCCGGCAGCGGCGCTTCGGCGCGGGTCAGAATTGTGCCCATGAGATCGACTGCTAGCGCGCGGGTGATGTGCCGGTCGATCTGCAGGCCGATAGCGAATGCACCTGCCGGGACCAGACTGTAAGGAGTCGAAGGTTGCCCCCTGCCCTTTCGTATCACATCATGCGCGGCCACAAGCCCATCGCGCTCGAGTTCATCGATGATGTTGGATACGGTTTGCTTCGTCAGTCTGGTGGCACGGGCAAGATCGGCCCGCGAGAGCGCGCCGTTGACGCGCAACGCATCAATCATCACCCGTCTGTTATGCGAACTGGTGCCTTCTTGGTTGGTCCCGCTTTTGGCCCTTATCGGACGTCTGTCATGCATCTGCAATTCCCCTTGACACCAATAGAATATTGAACAAGAAATAAAGTCAATGCAATTGACTTAATAAGGAACCGCAGAGTTCCGGGGAACGCAGAGAGCCCAAAACGGCTCCACGACGCTCCGAAATCGGCATCTGAAACACTGGATGCCTTAAAGGCCGGAGGCGACGTACAGCCGCCCCCGGGAAACGCGTGAATGCCAAAAAGCTGGAGGCTGGCTAAATGTTGAACTCATTAAATAAGACACTGCTTGGAGCTGCACTATTCGGCGCTTCCTTTGCACCACATGCATTTGCAGAAACCACGATCAATGCACTTTTCATGGCGCAGGCGGCCTATAGTGAAGCTGACGTGCGCGCGATGGCCGAGGCTTTCAGCAAGGCAAATCCCGAGGTGAAGGTTAATCTCGAATTTGTTCCCTATGAAGGCTTGCACGACAAGACGGTGCTCGCACAGGGTTCCGGCAGCGGCTATGACGTCGTTCTCTTCGACGTGATTTGGCCATCGGAATATGCCTCCAACAACGTACTCGTGGATGTCACATCGCGCATTTCCGACGACACCAAGAAGGATGTTTTGCCGGGAGCCTGGACCACCGTTCAGAACGACGGCAAATACTATGGGATGCCTTGGATCCTCGACACCAAATACCTGTTCTACAACAAGGAAATCCTTGAAAAGGCCGGCATCAAAACACCGCCAAAGACCTGGGACGAACTTACCGAACAGGCCAAGGTAATTAAGGACAAAGGACTGTTGGACACCCCGATCGCGTGGAGCTGGGCGCAGGCCGAAGCTGCGATCTGCGATTACACGACGCTGGTCAGCGCCTATAAGGGCGACTTCTTGAAGGACGGAAAACCGGCTTTCCAGTCCGGCGGCGGTCTTGATGCCCTCAACTACATGGTCGCAAGCTACAAGTCCGGCCTGACCAACCCGAACTCCAAGGAATTCCTCGAAGAGGACGTCCGCAAGGTCTTCCAGAATGGCGACGCCGCCTTCGCGCTGAACTGGACCTATATGTACAACATGGCAAACGACCCCAAGGAAAGCAAAGTTGCCGGCAAGGTCGGTGTCGTGGCTGCTCCCGGTGTATCCGGCAAGAGCGAAGCATCTGCGGTGAATGGCTCGATGGGTCTCGGCATTACCTCGGCCAGCAAGCATCCTGACGAAGCCTGGAAGTTCATTGAATTCATGACGTCGCAGGCGACGCAGAACCAGTATGCCAAGTTGAGCCTGCCAATCTGGGCATCCTCCTATGATGATCCTGCCGTCACCAAAGGCCAAGAGGAGCTGATTTCCGCTGCGAAAATCGGTCTCGCCGCCATGTATCCGCGACCCACGACACCGAAATATCAGGAGCTCTCGACCGCCCTTCAGCAGGCGATCCAGGAGTCCCTTCTCGGCCAGTCTTCTCCCGAAGATGCGCTGAATACGGCTGCAGAAAACAGCGGCCTTTAAGCAAGTGAACCACCAGGCGGCCACTAGCGCCGCCTGGCTTGCCATCTCCATACCGATGAATTGAAAGGGCGCCCCATGTCCGGCACCTGGATGACTACCCGTGCGTGGCTTTTGATGTTGCCGCTGCTCGCGGTGATGATGGCCGTCATCGGATGGCCGTTGATTGACACCGTCACCTTGTCCTTTACTGACGCCAAGTTGGTCGGCACCGCAGGCAATTTTGTCGGTATCGATAACTACGTGAAGATGCTCACAAGCTCTAATTTCCAGCGCACGCTTTCAACGACCCTCGTGTTCGCGATTGTCTCGGTGACCGCCGAGATGGTGATCGGTGTTCTTGCTGCGCTGCTGCTGAACCAGAATTTCTACGGCCGCACCCTGCTGCGTGCGCTGATGATCCTTCCCTGGGCGCTGCCCACCGTGGTCAATGCCACCCTCTGGCGGCTGATTTATAATCCCGAATATGGCGCGTTGAATGCAATGTTGACCCAGCTCGGATTGCTCGATGCCTACCGCTCCTGGCTTGGCGAGCCGGGCTCTGCGCTTGCAGCGCTCATCGTCGCCGATTGCTGGAAAAACTTTCCGCTTGTTGCACTGATCGCCCTTGCCGCACTGCAGGCCGTGCCCCGCGATATAACATCGGCATCGCTGGTCGATGGTGCAGGGCCTTTCTCCCGCTTTCGTTTTGTCATCCTGCCCTACATCGCTGGTCCGCTGATGGTTGCGCTGGTTCTGCGCACGATCGAAGCTTTTAAGGTTTTTGACATCATATGGGTGATGACCCGTGGCGGACCTGCCAATAGCACTCGCACGCTGTCGATCCTCGTCTACCAGGAAGCATTTTCGTTTCAGCGGGCGGGGTCCGGGGCCTCTCTGGCATTGATCGTCACACTGCTGGTCACCGTGCTTGCGGCCGCCTACGCCATACTTGTTCGCAAGACCGCAGGGAGTGCAAGCTGATGGAACGTCGCAATCCTGTGTTCAACATCTTTATCTACGGCTGCGCGCTGTTGCTTGGCGCCGTCATTCTCGCTCCGGTCCTCTGGCTGTTCATCATGAGCATCTCGCCAGCTGCCGACCTTGCCGCCAAGCCATTGCGGTGGTGGCCGCAATCGCCAGACTTTTCGCGCTATGGTGTGTTGCTGTCGACGTTGGAAAACAGCGCTGGCGCGGCATTCACGTCGTCGCTGGTTAACAGCATCGAAGTTGCCGCATTGTCTACTATTGCAGCGATCGCCCTCGCCATCCCCGCAGGCTGGGCTGTGTCAAGGACACCAACGGTCGGCTGGTCGCTCACAATGGTGATCGCCACCTACATGCTTCCGCCTGTGGCGCTGGCCGTGCCGCTCTATATGGGTCTTGCCCATCTCGGCCTGCTCAACAACGTCTTCGGACTGGCACTGGTATATCTGACAATTCTCGCTCCCTTTACCACCTGGCTGATGAAATCCGGGTTCGATTCTATCCCGAAGGAAATCGAGGCAGCGGCGATGATCGACGGCGCGGGCCTGTTCCACACGCTGAAGATCATCACGTTACCACTGGCCATGCCCGTGATGGCGACGTCGGCCCTATTCGCCTTCCTGCTGGCCTGGGACGAATTCTTTTATGCGCTGCTGTTCACCTCCGATCAGCGCGCCAAGACACTCACGGTTGCCATCGCAGATCTCGCCGGTGGCCGTGTCTCCGATTATGGACTGATTGCAACCGCTGGAGTGCTTGCCGCCCTGCCCCCGGTGCTGGTCGGTCTTGTCATGCAACGCGCCCTGATCTCAGGGCTTACCAGCGGTGGCGTCAAGGGATGATCATGACCCAGCAAAAGAACAGACCCGTCGGCCTCGTCGCCATTGACCGCGAAATGGCCCGGCAGTATGCCGATGCGCTCGCCTCGTATGAAGCAGCGAAGACAAAAGCCCACACCATTGCCGCGTCATTGGCAAAGACAAGGAAGCTGCTGCTGCTCGGAATGGGCGGATCGCACGCGGTAGGCCGTGCCGTCGAACCACTCTATCGGGCGCTTGGAATTGACGCCATTGCCGCGCCTCTTTCGGAACAACTGGGCCAGCCACTGGCGCTCGAAGGTCGCACCGTTCTGGTCACCTCGCAGTCGGGCGAGAGCGCTGAGGTCGTGCGCTGGTTCGAAGAGACAGGCGGCAATGCCGAGACCTTCGGGCTGACATTAGAGGGCGGATCCTTCCTGGCACGCACTGTGACATCACTGATCGGTGCCGGTGGCACCGAGCTTGCCTTCGCCGCGACCCGCAGCCTCACGGTAACCTTCGCCTTGCACCTCGCCATTTTGTCAGCGTTCGGAGACGATCCATCAGCGGCTTTCGCCGTGCTGAATGCACCAGAGGAGCCCGACATCGCGCCGGCACTCGCTGCTCTCGCCACGGTTCGTACCGTCGTCACCTCCGGCCGCCGCCTGCAGGGCCTTGCCGAAGCGCTCGCACTCGGCCTCACCGAACTGTCGCGTCTGCCATGCTTCTCGCTCGAAGGCGGCCAGTTGCGGCATGGTCCGATGGAAATGCTCGGCGCGGATATTGGCGTCGTTCTGTTCCGCGGCAACGACAGTACGGCCGGCCTCGTGACGGCCATGGCCGTCTCCGCGGTGGAAACGGGCGCTCCTGTCATCATGTTCGACGCTTCGGGCGACGAACCGGTCGCTGGCACGGTCTCTATCCGCTTTGCCCCAGCCAACGGCCTTGCGGCGATCTTCGCAATGCTGCCTGCGGCGCAGCGGCTGATGATCGCATTTGCCGATGCCCGCGTCGACGATGCCGGCACGCCTGTACGCTCAACCAAGATTACCAGGAGCGAATAAATGCGACCTCTCGCAGTCATCGGCAACGTCAATGTCGATCTTATTTTGGGGCCTGCAGCTCCATGGCCAAAGGCTGGCACCGAAATCATTGTCGATCACGACGAGCTTCGTGTCGGCGGCAGCGCCGGCAACAGTGCGCTGGCCTGGGCAGCGCTCGGCGTGGAGTTCTCGATCGCCGCCAATGTCGGCAGTGACCAGTTCGGCAGCTGGCTGCGTGAGGCCTTCGGGGAGCGCGCCGCCAAATGGTCTGTCCGCTCGGAGCGCACCACGCTGTCGGTCGGCATTACACATCCGGACGGCGAACGAACCTTCTTCACGACACGTGGTCATTTGCCCCGCTTCGGAATATCCGATGTCCTGACCACGATCGACGGCGCGGCGATGGCGGGTGGATATGCACTGGTTTGTGGCTCATTCCTGACCGACGACCTGGCTCATAACTATGACACACTGTTCGACTGGGCGGCGACCCACCAAATCACCCTTGCACTCGACACGGGCTGGCCGCTGGACGGGTGGACAGAAAAGAACTGCACGAAGACACGTCGCTGGCTTTCCCGCTGTGGTATTGCATTGCTCAATGAGATTGAGACGACAACGCTCGCTGGCCTTGATGATCCGATCGAGGCTGCACGCGAAATCAGCTCGCACATGCCTGAAGGAGCGATTGTCGTCGTCAAACGCGGTCCTGATGGCGCAGTTGCCATTTGCCCTGACGGCTCGTTGGTTACAGTTGCAGCACCCAAGGTCGAAGTCGTCGACACGATCGGCGCCGGTGATGTTTTCAACGCCGCATTTCTGGCTGCGCTTGCCGATTCCAAATCTGTTGAAGCCTGCTTGATTGCTGGAACACAAGTCGCGTCGCGCGCAATTTCCACCCTTCCCCGTCATTATGGCGGACCACTTGCTTCCGAGGAGGCCGTTCGATGAGCGCGCTTGAGATCAACAGTATTCGCAAGACATACGGTGAAGTCGAAACACTGAAGAGCGTCGATATCTCGCTTGAAAGCGGCGAGTTTCTTGTCCTTCTCGGCTCGTCCGGTTGCGGCAAATCAACGCTTCTGAACATCATTGCCGGGTTGGTAGAAGCGACTAGCGGCGATATCCGGATTGGAAATCGTTCGGTGCTGGGCGTGCATCCAAAAGATCGCGATATCGCGATGGTGTTCCAGTCCTATGCGCTTTATCCCAACCTGACAGTGCGGCGGAACATCGGTTTTGGACTGGAAATGCGTCAGGTACCGGTGCAGGAGCGTGACAGAGCGGTCAACGAGGCTGCCAGATTGCTGCAGATCGAGCCGTTATTGGATCGCAAGCCGGCTCAGCTTTCCGGTGGACAGCGCCAGCGCGTCGCGATCGGTCGTGCGCTGGTGCGAAAGCCTGAAGTCTTCCTGTTCGACGAGCCCTTGTCCAACCTTGATGCCAAATTGCGCATGGAAATGCGCACAGAGCTCAAGCGGCTGCACCAGATACTGAAAACGACGGTGGTCTATGTCACGCATGACCAGATCGAGGCAATGACACTTGCGACCCGGATCGCCGTCATGAAAGACGGACGCGTCGAACAGCTTGGCACACCTGCAGAAATCTACGACCGACCGGCAACCTTGTATGTAGCCACTTTTGTTGGCGCACCGCCGATGAACCTGCTGCAGGTGACGGTCGAGAATGGCGCTCTGGCGATCGATAATGGAGACGGCCGTGTGCCTTTGCCGTCAACACTGAAGACTGCGCCAGCAGATGGGCAGAAGCTCATCCTCGGCATTCGCCCGGAAGCGCTTTCGCTCGCCGGCAATGGCAATACCATCGACGCGCGTTGCGATGTGGCCGAGTTGACCGGTCCGGAGCTGCTCGTTACCGCATCCGTCGGCACACAGCGCGTCACAGCGAGCCTACCACCAAGAACAGCTCTGGCCAGCGGCGACCACATATCGCTGTTCTTTGATCCGGAAGCCGTTCACCTCTTCAATGCGGAAACCGGGCTTCGGTACGGCTGAGCGCGTAATCGTTTTCGATGCGTCAGGACTATGCCGGGTAGGCGTCGCGCGTCGACGCCCCAGAATTGCCCATAAACAAGATGTCGCCTGGCATTAGAATCTAAATCACTGATGCCACGTGAAGCTCCAACAACGGTAGAGCCTCAGTAATTATTCACCTCGAAAGAATTCGACCCCGCGTTCAAAAAATCGATTTATAGTCAATGCGAGACAGTCCCCGCAATTGTCCTGAGATTCGATGTTGGCCACAGCACCATCGCCCTGCCCTCCGGTAAACTGGCTGTCGAAACAAATGGATTGAATGAATTCCGGATCTGGCACATTGAAATGTCTTCCGTTGGTTGTTACCTGATCGCAAAAATAACAGGATGTCAGATGGCAGCGCGCGACAGATATTCCCGAAAGCTTGAATGTTCAAACTGTGGTCACCAAGGCTTTGCAGAAGTCTCGGAAACCGACGATAAGCGTTCAGCTAATGTCGATTTTCGCGTCGACGAGATGCCGCGCGGATTTCGTGCCGAGCGTCCATCCAGCATTCCCTCGGAATTCATGATCCGCTGCTCGCACTGCGGCAACCAGTTCCGATTTGTGGAAAAGACAGCCTACGCTCAAGGCGGTGAGCCGCGCAAGCCGGGGCGCTAGGTCTCCAGTTCCATACAGGCTTCAAACACTTTCGTTATACAAGACACGCATATCAGTGTTCAGGGATTCTAGCTGCTACTTGTCGGTGACGAAAACTCTCGATGGGGATCGACGACACACCAGTCGCTCTACCCTGGTGGTTCGCAACGAACATCACAGTATTCTGTGAAGCGTTTGCCCGACTATCCGATCTTCTAACGCGTCGACAATGCAAAAGTAGTCATCATTCATATTCTGCATGGCGCCACCGACTATGGCCCTCCCTTTCGCAAGCTCGGCGGCAACAAGATACCAGAAACATGCATTGACAGGGTTTTTATGCCTGAAAAATGCGGTAAGCGGCACGGCCTCCCTATGACCTTACGCGCGTGACAGTCTTTCTACAGGACAATCACCGACCGGCCGCTTGCCGCGAAGGCTTACCTTACAAGTCCACACCTTGCAGTTTTTCGATCAGCGTGTTGCGATCCTCGAGGGACTTCAATCGCACCGTGAGGGCCTCACTCTTGACCGGCACCTGGGGCGGCAGGGACACGGCGACGCCCGGAATATTTTCGGCCGCCCACCGCCTGAAACGAGGCAACTTGTTCGGGCCGCTGATGGGGAACGTATGGGTGTATCTAAAAGTCATTGGTGGCTCTTTCTGGATATGGATTATGCGCTGGCACAAAGGGCCAGGCTTGCCCCACAGTTTCAGTCACGGATTGGGAAACACCTGGCGCCAATGTTGCAATCGCAGCTCTTGGCGCCAGGCAGTTAGCGTCCGGCACTGGTCCTTCGAATTGGAAAGACAGAAGGCATCCAACCTGCGAAGCCTGTCAGAAATATCGTCGGCACGTCAGGCACCTCGCGTATGGTGGTCGCGTAGTCCCTCGGAACGGTTGTGTTGCTCAAGGCGACCCGGCTCCGAGTCGATTGTCCTTACGAACTCGGCAAGCTGGATATCATCAAGCTTGTCCGCCGCTGCTTCGAGGGAAAACCACCGTCGGTGTCTTTGCTCCTTCTGACGCCAGTGGGTCAACGTGCCACGCACGTTCATACCGAACACAGTGACGCGGCAGGCAACCTGCGATCCTTCGTCAAGGACCTTGATGTATTGGTAGGTTGTCACCGGGACGGTGGAAATTTCACCGATGATGCCCGCCTCCTCGAAAGCCTTCCGGGACGCCGCAACAAAGGGCGGTTCTCCCTTCACGGGCAACCCCCTGGGCATGATCCATCGTCCCTGCCTGCGCGAGGTGATGAGCAGCACCGTCCGTTCGCCATCACGCCCGATACGCCACGGAAAGACCCCGACCAGCTGCAACTCGTCCGTATCGCCACCTGTTAGGGTCTTACCGCTCAAGGTCATCGCGCAAGTCATAGTCCGGCATCCTCCGAGAGCAAAAGGAATGTCTCTAGAGACGCCTGTTGCTTACGAACGGCAGAGCGGCGGTCGATTGTGGACGGAACAAAGGTGTCGCACCATGGGCAACGGGCCGCAGCACCCGGCAGTTTTCGGTTGCATGTGACGCAGGTGGGATGGTGTCGAAAAAGGGACATGATACGCTCCATGACACGCCTCAACGACGTGTAACGAAACCGCATTTTCTATTACGTGTGTGCCCGGAGCGGCTGGGTCTGTGGCGGCGTTACAGGATCAATGCTGCCAGCTCCGGGTGACGGAGCGTGCTTGATCGGTAAGCCAGGAGATTTGAATGACCCAAGTATTTCGCATGACAGTTAGGTAAGCAGAGGAAACGTATCCTTCAAGGCGACGTTTTGCCGCACGATTAAGAGAACGCATGACATCTGGGCCAGTGCGCGATGACCTCATAGAAGTCTTCAGTAGCCTAAAACGCCGTCGGCGATTTGCGTCTGACAGTGGTGATGTCTTTCACAAGCGCCCATATGACGCGTCTTCGCCCTTTCGATGAAGAGCTTGGTCGGCGCAACGATCAGTCAAACGAGATTCCTGGAATGTGATCTCGAGGAACAAGATGTCTGCTGTGAGCTTTACTATTGGCATTATCCAAGGAGTTTCATAATGGCATTTATAAAAGCAAAAGACGGGACTAACTTGCACGTAAAAGACATGGGTCAAGGACGCCCTGTGGTGTTGATCCATGGCTGGCCCCTGACCGGCGACATGTTCGAATATCAAACGGTTGCTCTGCTCGAGGCCGGTTTCCGAGTCATCACATATGACCGCCGTGGATTTGGACAGTCTGGTCACCCCGCAAGTGGCTATAATTACGACGTCTTCGCTGACGATCTGGCCTCAGTTATTGATGGTCTTAATCTGGAAGGTGCTGCGCTTGTCGGTTTTTCCATGGGTGGAGGCGAGATTGCCCGTTACCTGTCGAGACACGGCGCATCCAAGATTTGTAAAACCGTGCTCGTCGCATCGGTCGCGGGGTACTTACTCAAGGATGATACGAACCCGGACGGTGTCGATGGAAGCGTCTTTGAGGGAATGAAAAAAGACATCAGAGAGGATCGCTTTGCTTTCCTCCAAAGCTTTGCCAAGACGTTTTACGGCGTCGGATATGTCACTAAGCCTGTTAGCCAAGGTGTGCTGGACTGGTCGTTTGTGCTGGGTGTGATGGCGAGCCCGAAAGCCACAATCGATTGCGTAGATGCATTTGGTAAGACCGACTTCCGTGCAGATTTTGCTGCCTTCACGGTTCCAACACTGGTGATTCACGGTACAGGCGACAAAACCGTCCCCATTGATCCCACTGGGCGGGCTGCCGCGAAGGCTATCGCAGGGGCGAAACTGATCGAATATGATGGCGAACCCCATGGCCTGTTCGCAACGGTCCCTGATCGCCTCAACCAGGACCTTATTGCGTTTCTGTCTTAAGCAAAAACGGGCGAGCGCAAATGTTACTTTGCGCTCGCTATCTCAACGATCACGAAATCAACGTGGATATCTGATCTCAGGAAACCCATTTTCGTAGAACCGTCGCGAGTATTGATAGACCTGTAGCGTAGTTTTTCCAGCACATCGACAATCCACATACGCACCGGTGACTGATCATCAATGACGAGCACTGTTTCGATCGTTTCAGGCCGATTTTCGACGAGCAAGCTTCGAGTGGCGTCTGTACCAGCGACTTTAGCATCTTCGGGGCGAGGCAGCATGAGGGTGAAAGATGTGACCTTTCTAACTTCGGACTGCACGTCCTGTCAGACTGACTGGTTGCCAGACCCGAAGATCATCAAAGCCAAGTCCCGTTCGCACGCCAATAAACTTTTACTCCAAATGGACGGGCCCAGCAGCTTCGGGCACTGTGGGGTGAGTTCGAGCCTTACGCCGCCGAAGAGGCCTGCCGCGTCGCGCCGGTCGGAGTTGCGTCAGCCACATTGTGCATGGCTTACTCGTTGCGCTGGGAGTTCATCGCCGAACAGCGAGCGAAATCCACCACGACAACATTGCCGCCTGAGCTTAGATCGACGCCTCCTACCTCTTCACAGCTCTGATAAACTGTCAGTTCCTCACTACTTGACGTGCAAGTCGAATTGTTGAGGTGGCTTTCGTCCTTCGCTGTTTGCCGGTTCTGATGAAGCTGCACGACAAGCTTTTTGTAATATGCGACTATGGCGTTATGTTCTGCACGGCTTATGTAGCGCTCATGAAATTGGGGGGTCATTCTATCCTCATCTGCAACACCGTAATCGGAATGCCCGCGCTCAGTTGGAGGTTCCCGCGCCGCTTAGACCATGCTTAATGCATAGTAAATACGGGATGTTGGTTAACCGGCGTGTCGTGGACGAGCGTTCGATGGCGGAGTTGGTCTATCGAGTGTTGAAAAACGAAAGAGCCGGGTTCTACCGCGACGAAGTGCAAAAAGTTTCGACTCGATGCAATGCCACGGAGAGGTTCCAGAAGCTCTCATGTTCGAACTAATGCCCTCCCCGGGGGCCTCGCTATTGAAAAAAAGCGCGGAACGCGGCCACTATATCCGAAAGGATGCTAATCTCGTCTTCACCGATTTCACCGTGCAGTCGCCTCAACTGTATTGCCCTGGATGGTCCCCTCATGGCCTGGGTGGAGCTCCCCATTTCCAAGCCAACCATGCCATGCTTCGTTGGCGCGGACGTGTACCGTCTGTCGAAAACGCTACCGCGAATGGAGCCTCGTGCAAAATATCGGCACATCAAACTCAGTTCTCTAGGGGTGCGCTGCTCTCCAGACGATAACCTTGCTGGACACGCCCACGCCGACGTGTCCCAACAAAGCATTGCGCGTGCCGCCGAAAACGTTGCACGCGCTTTGAAAAACCGCTCAGAACTGGACCATATCGTCGACTTCGACCGGTAAGCCCGTCTGGAACGACCGGTTGGCGGCAAGGCCGGTCAGGATTGACATGGCACCATCGCGAAAATCTGCGGCGAAGGCACCGCCGGAATTCGAACTACCGAAGATATCTGCCAGCATGCGGTTGTCGCCACCGCCATGACCGCCCTCCTCCATCACGACAGGTACGATACGCGGTTCGCCGTGCAGCGGGAAATGATAGAGTTGGATACCCTTTGCAGCGCCTTCCTCGTGTGAAGAACCACCGGCATTGATATAGGAGGTTTCGCGAACCATGAGTTCGATTCTCCCCTTCGACCCGTTGAAGGCAACATTAAATCCTTCCCAGGGCGCATAGGTGTTGAGCGAATAGGTCATGACCGCGCGGCTCTTGTAGCGCACCATGACCTGCATCGTATCTTCGATGCTTATGCCATCCCCGAAGACGTTCTGATCCCGTTGGTAACCGTCCTCATGTTCGGCATCCCAATAGAGCGCTTTCTGGACCGGGCTTTCGGTCAGGTCGATGGCGAAGGGATCGGTTTTAGCGGCGGCAACTCCGGTGGTGCGGTTGTAAGGCGTGAACAGGCCCCGCTCCTCGGCATTGGCGCGGCCATAAAAGCGCAGATCACCCATTCCGAACACGGTCTGTGGCTGGCTTTGCAGCCAGAAATTGACGAGATCGAAATGGTGGGTGGACTTGTGCACCATTAGCCCGCCGCTGTTGCGCTTGTCACGATGCCAGCGGCGGAAATAGTCGGCGCCGTGTTTGGTATCGAGCAACCACTCGAAATGGACGGAATAGACATCACCAATTCCGCCTGAAGCGATGATCTCGTGGACAGCCGCATTGTGCGGCGCGTAGCGGTAATTGAAAGTGACGCGGACCGAGCGACCGGTACGCTTGACCGTATCGATGATCTGCTGGCATTTGACCACATCCGTGGTCATCGGCTTTTCGGTGATGACGTCACGGCCAGCTTCCAACGCCGCGATGATGTAGGTGTGATGTGTACGGTCGATCGAGGTGACGATCACGACATCGGCAGCTGTCTCATCCAGCATGCGACCGAAATCCTCGACCTTATAGGTGGGCAACTGGCTAAGGCCGAACTCCTCGATCAGCACTTTGTTGGTGTAATCCATGCGCGTCTGGTTGGTATCGCAAAGTGCTACCAGTTCATTCTGCGCGCTGAAATTACGCGCAATGGCTTCGTAAAACATGCGGGCGCGCGCGCCTGTGCCAACGATGACGTATTTTTTCTTGGCCATCGACTATCTCCTCTTCCATTCACGCCAAACCGCTTCGATCAATGATGCCGATCTGACGCAGCCACGTGTTTCTGATTGTCCCGTGAGAAGGACGCTACTTCGCTTTACCGGCGCAGGGCGCAACCTTCCGCATCGAATAGGTGCAATATTTCGGATCAGTCCGCGATGCGGCACGATCGGCAGATCGGCAGGGCACGCCGGGTGCCAGGGGTCAGCTTATCAACCAACAAACTGGCCGGTGGGATTATTAATTGTCCCCACTTTTCCTCCTTAAGTGTGCTCTGCACGGCGAAGTTAGCCCTCTCGAGGTATATGGACAAATATAATATTTCCGACCATTCATAAAATTTCTTTATGGAGAAGAGAAGGCGGACATGAACAAAGCACTTGAGCAATTTGTGGCGGTCGCCGAAGCTGGGTCATTCATGGCAGCGGCAGAGATACTGCACATCTCGCAACCAGCACTGAGCTACAACATCAAGCGACTGGAACAGTCACTGGGTGTGGAACTCTTTTATCGCTCGGCACGCGGTGTCCAGCTGAGCCCTTATGGGGAAACGCTCTACAACAGCGCGATCCTGATGAACCGCCTACACACGAACGCCCTTACAACAATCGCCCGGCAGAAAGCGGAGCTGGAAGAAGGCATCAGTATCGGAACCGGCTATTCCACCTGGATTCTGCTTTTGAAGGATTTTGTGATCGAACACTTCAAAGCCCACCCGGCAGCACCAATCAATGTCAGCATAGGCAATATGATGCGCTGCATGGACCAGCTGGTCGCTGGCGACATTTCCCTGTTCATGGGACATCGCATCGACCATCTAAAGCCGGGGCTTGCGGTCGATTTCATTCCGTTGGGATCAGCGACCGACGGATATTTCGTCCGTGAAGGGCATCCGCTTCTTGAAGGAACCCGTAAAATTGACGAAATCCGTAACTATCCAACGACAATGGCGAATCCGGCAGAGGCTCGTCAAAAGCGCCTCATCTCAGGGACAGGTGCTCAAAACCTCGACGGCACTGGCCACGCATTCGCATGCAACTCGATGGATGCCTGCATCGGTTTTGCGCAGAGTACGGACGCAGTGCTGATCCACAGCGATGTCCTGAGAGACTATTTTGTCGAAAAGGGTCTGCGAGAGGTGAAGATTTGCCCGAATAGTCCTCGCCGCCTGGCAGTGATGGGGTTTTACCTTCTGCCGGAGAGCAGATCCAATCCCAAGATTAAGGACATCATCTGCCTGATATCAGCCCGTGCCGAGGCGGCGGGACTGTTTCCATCGGCGATTTGAAGACAAGTATTGTTAACCCGCCCACGGTAACGAGAAGGCAACCGGGCGTTCGACGGCTGGCTATCGTCGGGACGGCAGCTCGGGACCAGCGGCGATAACAACAACTATCACGCGGGCGTTTATGAAATTGCGCGACGGCAAACCATCATCGCACACAGGTTGAAATTGCACCGCAGGCAAGGAGAAAAAATATACTACAAGTTGCCAAAATAGATCAAAATAATTTCGATAAACCTCAAGAAATGATATTTAATTATATTTAAACCATAACTAACTAAGCATAGGCGCGACAGAGCATCGATCAGGTCGCCATGATGGCACGCACCGTCTGTTATTCTTCATATCCACGCCGAATCCCCTGCAGCAGAGTTTTTCGTTCGACCGGCCTCGGTCGTAATGCTCCCTGCTTCGTGTTCGCGACTTCAAAATAGAACCGCGAGGAAATATGTCATTTCTTAAAAATGCGAGCATTCGCACGAAAATTCTGTCCCTGATCCTTCCCCTGTGTGTGGTTGGCTTGAGCGCCACAGCCTTTATCTCCACCCGGTACAAACAAGCAGATACAAGCTATTCCGACTTTATCTCAAATGACGCTGCGGCAAGCGTGGAAATGTCGCGCGCAAACCGAAATGTCGTGGCAACCGCATATGCCGCCTATCAAATCCTGACTTATCGCCAGGAAGATCCAGCGATGAAAACAGCGGTGGACTTTTACAACGATAGCAAAAGTAAGCTATTTGAGCGTCTTCAGAATACGAAACTACTCTTTCCCAGCGAGAGTGTTGCGATCGACAAAATCATAGAGAGAACGAAAGACGTCGTCGCCCTGACCGACGAGGCCGTACAACTGGGGCAAGCGGACCAGAACGACCCTGCAAGGGCGGCTCTCGCGAAAGCCGACACGCTGATCCTGCCTCTGACCACCGACAGCGCAACGTTTCTGGATCAGATATTGAAAACGGTCGCCGTGAGAAGTGACGAACTGACCAACCAGACAAATTCTACTATCTTCACCTCGCTGACGGTCGTCGGCGTGGCCTTCGCGCTTGGCATCATTGCATCACTCATCGTTGCCGCCAAAGGCATTACCACTCCAATCGCAGCCTTGCGTGAACGCATGATTTCGCTGGCCCAGGGGCAGACGACTGCACCTGTAGATGGGCAGGACCGCAAGGACGAAGTCGGTCAGATGGCAAAGGCTGTCTCCGTTTTCCGTGACAACGCCCTTGAGAAAATTCGCCTCGAAAAAGAAGCTGACGCGAACCGCAGCCTTTCCGAACAGGAACGCCTGGAACGAGAGGCCCAGAAGGCGCGGGACGCTGCCGACACGCAATTCGCCGTCGATCAACTGGCCAAGGGTCTCGATCGCCTTGCAGATGGTGATGTTGCCTACCGCATCGAAACACCTTTTGTTGCCCATCTCGATACGCTACGCAACAACTTCAACGGTTCGGTTGCCAATCTGAATGACGCACTACGTGCCGTCGGCCAGAATGCCCGCGGTATCGACGCTGGTGCCAATGAAATCCGTTCTGCGGCCGACGACCTGTCAAAGCGTACCGAGCAGCAGGCTGCATCGGTCGAAGAAACAGCGGCCGCGCTGGAAGAGATCACCACCACAGTGAAGGATAGCAGCAACCGTGCCGAAGAGGTCGGCCACCTCGTTGCCAAGGCCCGTAATGGGGCGGAGAAGTCAGGTGAAGTCGTGCGTCAGGCCGTGACGGCCATGAACGAGATCGAGCGCTCGTCCGGTGAGATCACCAGCATCATCAGCGTTATTGATGAGATTGCCTTCCAGACCAATCTTCTTGCTTTGAACGCCGGTGTCGAAGCTGCACGCGCTGGTGAAGCTGGTAAAGGCTTTGCAGTCGTCGCACAGGAAGTTCGCGAACTGGCGCAGCGTTCGGCAAAGGCTGCGAAAGAAATTAAGGCACTGATCACCACTTCCGGTGAACATGTTCGCTCAGGCGTGAATCTGGTCGGTGAAACGGGTCGCGCGCTGGAAGTGATTGTCACTGAAGTCCAGGAAATCAACCGGCACATCAATGCCATCGTGGAATCCTCACGCGAACAGTCGGTTGGCCTTCAGGAAATCAATACTGCCGTCAACACGATGGATCAGGGCACGCAGCAGAACGCAGCCATGGTTGAGCAGTCGACCGCGGCTAGCCACAGCCTTGCCAAGGAAGCTGCATCTCTCAACCAGTTGCTGTCACGCTTCAATCTGGGCAACGGCGCGGGTGCAAGCAGCTCGGCTCCAACTGCCGCACCTGTCCGCTCTGCGTCAAGCGCGTCCATACCAGCGCCATCTCCAGCACGTGCGCTTGGCCGCAAGATCGCGGGCGCATTTGGTGGTGGCTCTGCTGCTGCCGTTGCACGGGATTCGTGGGAAGAATTCTGACATCCAAGACTGCTGCTAGGGGCGCTTATTCGTCCAGCCCTTAACGAAACTTTGAAATAACTATGGTCGGGAATTTTGCTTACGGTAAAGGCAGGTTCTCGACCGATGGTCTTTCCAACAAAGACCGGGTAATCAGTGGCTGAACGGCAATGAGGATCGGCGGAACAGTAAGCCCACAGCCAGAGTTTGTTTTTAGCTGTTTCTCCAGTCGGCGCCGTAAGCGGCACACGACGGCGCGCTAGGCAAGAGCATGGGGGGGCCCGCCCCATCCTCACACCGACACGACTACATGAGCCATGTCAGCGGAGCCGTTGAGAAGATGAGACACCGGGTTTCATGAAGTTAATCGCAGATGCCGAAACCCGACAAATCCTCAGAGCAGCTATCCTTGGCATCGAGGGGACGAGGCAATCCAAAGTATGGATGCAATGAACGCCTGCCCCCCCCATAACCGACCCTTTTAATGCTCGGCACGTGCCCACGCTTATCGGAGACCTGAAGTCAGCCTCCTGATCTGCGCACTCGCACCGCTCAAGCCAACCAGAAAATCAAACCCGATATAGCAAAGCCCACAAGGCCGACTAACGTTTGCATAACAGTCCAGGTCTTGAACGTTGTTTTAATGTCCATTTCAAAGAAACGGCCAACCAGCCAGAAGCCGGAATCGTTGACATGTGAAAGTACAGCAGAACCGGACGCGATCGCAATGACGATGGCCGCCAGCTCAATGCCCTGGTAACCGGCAGCCTGGACAGCAGGCTGGATCAGTCCAGCAGCTGTAATCAGGGCAACTGTTGCAGAACCCTGTGCGACCCGCAATGCCGTTGCAACCAGAAAACCTGCCACAAAAACTGGCATACCGATATCGACCAATGCGCTCGACAGAGCATCGCCGATCCCCGAGGCACGAAGGACACCGCCGAACATGCCTCCTGCGCCGGTAATCAAGATAACGGAGCAAACCGGACCCAGAGCGGAGTCGACGATGCGCTCAACCTTGATAGGATCACGACCCCGCATTGGTCCAAGAACGACGGCCGAGACCAAAACAGATATTAAGAGGGCAATAGGCGTCGAACCAATCGCGCGTAACAACTGAAACCAGCCTGCATCCTTATCCACCCAGTCCTGAGCCCGGGCGAAATCAAGTCCTGTATTCATGAAGATCAGCGCAAGCGGCAAAAGCAGGAGCCCGACGACAAGTCCGGGACTTGGCAGGGACGCCTCGTCCTCAGGCGTTTCGTCTTTCTGAACGACTTGGGGAACGGGTAAAAGGATTCGTTTGCCGATCCATTTGCCGAAGAAATGACCAGCAATGATCCAGGTCGGGACGGCAACAACCAGACCGACAATGACGAGTAGACCAACGTCCGCACCGAGCAACTCAGAGGCGGCAACCGGCCCTGGGTGCGGTGGCACGAAGACATGCATGCATGAGAACGCGCTCGCAACAGGAATACCATACAGCAGGAGACTTCCGCCCAGGCGACGCGCAACCGTGAACATCACAGGCAGCATAACAACGAGGCCTGCGTCAAAGAAGATCGGGAAGCCGAAAAAGAGGGAGGCGATGCCCAAGGCCATTGGCGCGCGTTGCTCGCCAAAACGCCGGACAAGATCATCGGCGAGAGCTTGTGCGCCACCAGATACTTCGAGCAGGCGTCCCAGCATTGCGCCAAGTCCGACAAGCAGCGCTACGCCGCCAAGTGTAGAGCCAAATGCATTTGTCAGTGTGTTCATGATGTTTGCCATCGGGATGCCCGTGACAAGCGCCGTCAGGAAGCTGACGAGAATAAGGGCAACGAAGGCGTGGACACGAAACTTGATGATGAGCAACAATAGTAGCGCGACAGCGCCAACCGCTATCGAAATCAGTGTGCCTGCGGATAATGTCTGTTCAAATTCCGGCAAATATAAGCTCCTTGATGTGATGGAGTGGCTGTTGACAGCCGCTTTTCTGAAAATCCCTGTTGAACTTAAAAAGATTTCTGAGCCGAGGCCTTACGACAAAGAACAGCACCACTCAACGAGATCACGCGTAATTCTCCTGAAAAGAAGCGCGCGAGCGTCACCTCTTCGTGACCATCCGCCTACGCGCGCGAAAAACTCGAAAGCAAAACTAAGCGATTAACATTCGACCCATCCTGCCCGTCGATGTACCCGCCATTCGTGATCTCTTTCTACGGTCACGCCGTGCAGCGTTCGTATGGGAGCGGTGCTCGGACCCGACGCTTGATGATTTCGACAGTCAGACCGAGGGCGAGTCACAAATGATCGCGCTCGATGAAGAGCGACATGTGGGTTCCATCTCGATGTGGGGACCTGACAATTTTATCCATCATCTCCACGTCACGAGTCGTTTAACTGGGCGGCAGATACTCCGGCCATTCCTGCGCCCCATGAAGCACACGAAGGATCCGAACTTTCGTCTCGGTAATAGTGTATGCCGCGACGTAAGGCGTGCCATTGATAACGAGTTCGCGTGTCCCGGCAATTCTGCCCACGCGCCCACTCGCCGGGAAATCGAGTAAACGACGAGAAGCGGCGACTATTCGTTCATCGATCAGAACTGCGGCAGCGGGATTGTCAATTTCGACTTATGTAAAGATGGCATCGCGATCTGATAGCGCAAATGCAGACCAGGCAAGTTTCACGATTTTGGTGCGCCTGCTTTTAGACGGGCGGCTTTTCGCCGTTCTGCAAAATGCGCCTCAACCTCTTCGTCTGATAGATCCGGTCGAGTATCGTTCAACGCTTGAAGCACCTTGGTCCGAAACCAGGCATCATGCGCTTCACTGCCCGAAAGAAGTTCAAGCGGTAGCGCCCCCTCGTTGGCAGTCCGCGTGAGCAAGATACGAACCACATCAGATACGGTGAGGCCCATACTTTCGAGCACGGCGGAGGCACGGTCTCGAACCTCGGCATCAATACGTGTTTGGACAAGTGCGTTTGCGGCCATGACTATCTCCATATTTGTCGGAATAGTAATGCAATTGAATGACATCTTCTGGATGAACTTTAACGGCGGGATAATCCTGCTGACGGCTCTTTTAAGATGTGGGAGAGATCGAACTGTCTCGCAACAAACAACGGCCTGTAGAATCGACACAGATATTGATTTCATTTGGAAACACCGAGAGCTCGATAAGCCTAAGCGGCACCAACTGTGATGACGTTGCTGTCGTTGCGACATACAATGTAACAGCAAACGGCTTCTCCAGGTCACAGCAGGAACGATGTAGCATCACTAAGGGCGATTCTTGCCACAGGATAAAACAGTGCTGGCAGACCGAGTTCCCGATAAGGTTTTGGCAGGCGGCTTGAGAAGATGCCACAAGTCTACCTCCCATCATTCAGAGTTATGGCAAACCGCGAACGTCCCCTTCGACTAAGGCACATTGAAAGGCTTCAATCTTCCTTCGAAAGCGACGTTGATGATAAGCCAAAAATTGGGGCCTTATGACAGTATTGCGCCGACATCGGAGGATGCTTCCCTCGGAGAACTCCCAGATCAGCTGTACGGACAAAACCAGAGAGTGAACAGATGGTCGAAATTCGCCCCGCAAAAGCCGCTGATTATGAGGAGATTGTCCAGCTCTGGCACCAAGGATGGCATGATGCCCATGCTAACCTTGTGCCTGATGGGGTGCTGCCTTATCGGTCTAAGGACGATTTCAGTCTCTGGCTGACTGAAGCGGAGGACGCATTCTTCGTCGCAGCAGACGACATTGGCATAGTCGGGTTCGTCTCCGTAAAGGGAGCTGAGGTTGTCAAACTCTATGTCAGCGACCGTGCTCGTGGTACACGCGTGGCCCAGACATTACTATCCTTCGCTGAGAAACTTCTGAGTGAGTCCGGGATAGCAAGAGCGATGCTGCTCTGTACGGCCGGCAACATTCGGGCTGAGCGGTTTTATGCGCGGCAGGGGTGGGAATTATCTGGTTCCTACGAAGACGCGCTTTGGACACCAGCGACTAGCAATGAAAGGTTCTTTGTGCTGACCCACCGATTTGAAAGGGACCTGAAGCTGCTTCTTTAACAACGCTGCGAACAGTTTAGGATCTGCGTCGCGGCTATTTTTATATGACCGGTTTGGGCAAATTTCGGCCATCAAGACTAATGTGCTCTCGAATAGATGTGAACCGACAACCTGCCAAAGCAAAGACTGCCAATCATGGGCAATATTCTATAATATCCTATCGCTCGTCACGAGGATCGACTGATCGTACTTAGTCGCCGATGTTGCTCCGATGCACACGCCAGTGCCTTGTCGAAAACGGCTTGGCGTTGTCGGCATGCTTGGGTTGGTCTATCGATGCGGCGCGAACGCAGTCTGACAGCCGATAGAGAGGCACCAAATCAATGGCACGCAAGCAGAGAGACAATTTTACTACGCAAGATGTGGAGGCGGAGCCCGTCATCTGCCAGCTCTGCGAGCGGGTGATACCTGACGACCAGATCGAGCACCACCATCTTGTTCCCCGGAGTAAGGGTGGCAGGGTCACGGTGCCTTTGCATCGGATATGCCATAGCCACATACATGCAGGCTTCACTGACGCCCAGTTGGCAAAGAAATTCTCCACGATCTCAGCTATTCTCGAGGACCCCGCGATTCAGAAGTTCGTCAGTTGGGTAAAAACAAAACCAATTGGCTTCGATGATGAAGCAGAGGAGCGGGGCCGACGTCGCTGACTATTGGCCACCAGACTACGCGCTCAAGGCTTGATTTAAGATTGCCTGCGCGTTGCCTGCCCCGATTTAATGCTTTGACCCCTGGTAAAACATTGATGCGGCAACGTAGCGGAAACGCATTTTTGCGGGAAAACTGCGTTAAATGGCCGATCCACAGTTATTCAGTGACTACGTAGTCCCGTTGGATCATTGACGTGGCTGTGAACCACTCGGATGCGCGAGTACGCTGCTGATGAAAATCAAAGGCGGCTCGGTCCGAAAACACTTCTTCAACGCACCAGACGAGAGGGTTTTCAGTCTGCGACACCTCAAAGGAGAGGCAACCCGGCTCTGCCTTGGTCAGACGGATATGATCAGGCAGGTGCGTTTTGACGATCTCCACCTCATCAACGGTCGCGCAGCGAAGGAGGCCAGAGAGCCGAACCTGAGTTTCTGGTTTGTCCATATTGTTTCTCCAATTCCAGCGTTTGGCCGTGTTCGTCCATCAGATATCGCGTCGACATGTGGTGCTATGAGGAGCCGAACTATTATTGACGATATGGCGGCCGAGAAGCCGCCATTGCCTATCTCATACCGGTAAAGACACGCGTCTTTTCACCACCCTATCCGTAAGTGGATTGGAACGCCCCGCCGTCGAGCAAAAGATTTTGTCCAACGATATAGCCTGCGTATTGGCTGCACAGGAAGGCGGCGGCGGCACCAAACTCTTCTGGCGTGCCGAACCGGCCTGTCGGATTGAGCGCATGTGCTTTGCGTCGAGCCTCATCGAGGCTGATACTTTGTTCTGCGGCGGTTCTCTTCATTAAACCCTCTGTACGATCTGTTTCGTGTGAACCGGGTAGAAGATTGTTGATGATGACCCCGTGTTTTGCCACCTGCCTAGCCGTTCCGGCAACGAAACCGGTAAGCCCGCTGCGCGACGCGTTGGAAAGCCCAAGTTCGGGGATCGGCGCTTTGACAGATGCGGAGGTGATATTGATCACCCTTCCCCATTTCCTGTCGATCATGCCCGGCAGCACCGCTTTCATCAGCAATATCGGCGCAAGCATATTCGCGTGAAGAGCTTTGAGCCAGTCATCCTCAGTCCAGTCGGACCAAAGCCCCGGCGGTGGGCCCCCAGCATTGTTGACCAGGATGTCCGGTGATGGTTCCGCGTCCAGAAGTGCCGCGCGACCTTCCGCCGTGGTCACGTCAGCAACGACCATGTGAACCTCGGCATTGGTCTGTTTTCGAATTTCGCTTGCAGTCAACGCAAGTGCTTCAGGGTTCCGGCCATTGAGCGTGACGATGGCGCCCGCTTCCGCGAGTTTCTGCGCGACACCCTTGCCAAGCCCTTTTGAACTTGCGCAGACGATTGCCCGTCTGCCAGCTATTCCAAGATCCATTGCGCGTTCTCCTTCTATCGTTTGGCCATCCGGGCGATTGCTTCAACCGCTTCAACAAGTTGGACGATCTCATCTTCGGTGTTGAGGTAGCTGACCGAAGCGCGGGCCACTTCCTGCAAACCGCGAGCTGTCATATCGTAAGGCGTGTATGACACCCCGTTTGCACCGATGTTGATGCCTTTTTCGGCTAAGCTACTTTTGACGTTTGAGGCCAGGATGCCGTCTACCGTGAATGAAACCAGTCCCGAATATGTCGATCCGAGATCACGCACTTCGACCCCGGGAACAAACCGCAATCTCTCCCGAAGGCTTGCGGAAACCACGCCGATGCGGTCCCGAATTGCCGCCACACCCAACTCCGAAGCAAGGGAAATCGCCTCTCCCAAACCCATAAGCAATGCGATTGATGTCTCCGACATTTCGAACTGACGCGCATCTGACCGCAGGAATGGCGTACCATTCACAAGAGGAGCTGAACTTACATCCACAAAAAGCGGATCGAGTTTGTGGAGAAATTCGGGCCGAATATACAAGAGCGCGGTCCCACGCGGTCCTCGCAAATGTTTCCGTCCGGCACTTTTGAGCACGTCACAACCGATCTTTGCTACATCAATCGGGATTTGACCCAATGCCTGCCCGGCGTCCACCAAATAGGGAATGCCCGCGGCGTTGGCTATCTTGCCAACGGCCACGGCATCGTTGATCAGGCCACCATTCGCGGGAAGCCAGGTCAATGAAATCAGCCTTACCGTATCATCAATCATGTGGGCCAGCGCATCCGGATCGACACTTCCGTCCTCGCGGCAGGGAATGACCTCAATGCGGGCGCCGCTTCTGCTTGCCGCGCGCTGCATCGTAGCGACATTTCCACCCCATTCGTGGCGACCGACAAGAATGCGGTCGCCCTCGCGCAGCGGTGGCAGTGCCGCAAAAACCATGCCCCACACGGAGGACCCCGACGATCCGAATGCGATATCTTCGGGCTCTGCACCCATCAGGTTTGCCGCATTGTGACGTATGGTTGAAAGCAGATCTGCGACAACGGCTGCAGCCTCCATCGGACCACGTGATGATTCAAGTGCCAAGTGTCGTGTCACCGCCTCCGCGACAGCCCTTGGTGAAAGCGATGCGCCAGCATGGTTGAAATGGATGAGCTCGGCGCAGCCTGGGGTGTCAGCTCGTAAGCTCCTGACCCTGGCGTCTGTCAGCACCTGCTTTCCTCCAACTCAACAATCGCATCGATCTCGACAGCAGCTCCGGCGGGCAGCGAACTCATTCCGAGTGCGGCCCTTGCGTGTTTGCCAGCATCACCGAAGACAGCAACCATCAGGTCTGAAGCGCCATTTGCGATCTGGGAGTGATCCTTGAACTCATGTGTTGCAGCGATATAGACGCCGAGCTTGAGGACACGGCGCACGGATGAAACCAGGCCATCCGTATGGGCTACGATCTGAGCGAGAACATTGATGGCCGCAATGCGGGCGGCCTCGGTGCCCTGATCATCCGCACAATCCCTACCAAGTGTTCCCGCGAGAACCTCACTGTTGGGAGCCTTGCTGATCTGACCTGAAATGAACAGGAGATTGTTCGCTTTTGTCACAGAGACGTAGCTTGCGACAGGCGCAGTTGGAGCAGGCAGTTCAATTCCGAGAGTCTTGAGCTTTTCGCTGATGGATATCGACATGTGTTTCTCCTTTTTTTAATTCATGGAAGAAATCCGTGCCATCGACCAATTCAAAGCTTTGCAGCCTGCGATCGAAATTGTTAATGTCACGCACAACACTCGTGAGGCAGACCAGATTTGCGCAGCTCCCCCCTTCTTCCTCCACTGCCCGCTCTCAGGGTATTTCAGGCCGTAGCCCACCGTTTAAGTTTTCGGCTGGCTGGTGAGGAGTTGCTGATTACTCAAAGCGCCGTCAGTCATCATATCAAGCAGCTTGAAACCGCATTGGGCACGCAGCTTTTCCAACGCAAAAGCAAAAGCATCGGGTTGACTGACGAGGGTGTGATGTTTCTAGACACCGTGGATCAGGCATTGTCCCTGCTGGCGACAGGGACTGCGCAGTTGCGCGCACGCTCAGGCCAGACATATCTGCGCGTCAGCCTCTTACCATCTTTTGCTGCAAACTGGCTGATCAGTCGCCTTGAGCGGTTTGAAATGCAATATCCGAATATAGAGCTGGATCTAGACCCAACTCTGCATGTGGTGGACATAAATCGCGGAGAAGCAGACGTCGCAATCCGTTTCGGTGACTTTAGTGCGGATAAGCAGGGAGGCATTCATCTCGCGAATGAGGAGCTTTCACCTGTGATGAGCCCGGTTCTTTTCGGAGACGGATCCCGCTTCCAGTCTACCGATGATCTGCTGCCTCACCCCATATTGCAGGCGAAAAGCGGGCTCGAATGGCAATTGTGGAGCGAGAGCGCGAACCTCTCCCTCGACAAAGCCAGACACATACGCCTAACCGATTACAATATCGTCCTGCAGGCAGCACTTGATGGACAGGGTATAGCCATGGGCCGAAACCTGCTCGTCAAGGAACATCTGCGAAAGGGGCGGCTGATTCAGCCGTTTCCAGTCAGTTTCAGCTCAGAGAAGGCAGCCTATTGGGCGGTATGTGATCTAAACTCAAAAAATGCCGCCGCTATCGAGGCATTCGTGGAATGGCTCAAAGCCGAACTGCAATTTTAGCTTGGGTCAGGCGTACGCGTTGACCGTAACATTTCCTTCTTCTGAATCAGGCCCGTAACTGAATGCCAACAAAATTTGCAACGTCTCCTTCGGCTAAAGCTCGACCAGGCGTTACCAACGTCGACGATCTCGGGCGGACGTAGCCGAAAGTTGACTACTGCGCTGATGAGACGGCATTGCGTAACGAGCCTCTATTTGCTGTAGTGCTGGCCTCGTAAACGTGCCCAGTTTTGCTCTGTCAAGGGCCCGTTCCAATGCCTCGATGCAAATAGGATCGTGCGATGTTCCCGCTCCTTCTCGCAGGATTCCTATGGCTTTGTCTATCGGCATTGCAGATCGGTAGGGTCGATCGGCGGTAAGTGCGTCAAACACGTCAGCAGTAGAAACAATTCGGACTTCCATCGGGATTTCTTGCGCGGTTAAACCCCGCGGGTAGCCTTTACCGTCCAACCGTTCATGATGAGCGCCCCCTATTAACGCTGCCTCTGAAAACGCTCCGATTGTGGACAGAATCCGCTCGGAGAATTCCGCATGGCGCTTCATTTGCAGCCACTCTTGATCGTCAAGCTTCCCCGGCTTGTCCAGCACGCTGTTGCTCACGCCGAGTTTGCCTATATCGTGAAGAAGAGCAGCTCGTTTCAGAAGCCGACGATCCTCAAAACCGATACCCATTTCTTCAGAAATCAAATCCGTGTAGAGCGCAACACGATCGCTATGGCCTGACGTGTAGGGGCTTTTTGCATCAATGACTTTCGCAAAACCGGCGGCGATATCATCCAGATAATCATCGTCAGCCATGACGGCCTGCTGTCCGGGCTCCGACGCAAGCACCAGGGCCTCAAGATCAGGCGAGACTAAAGTCTCCCAGAAATTTGAGCGCGATGACAGCCGGATGAAAGCATCTACCAAATCGGGGTCGAACCACTCTCCCCTACGCTTCCTTATCTCCCTCAACGCACTGTTGGGGCCGCCGGATTCCTGAAACACGTCGATGACTTGTGATAAGAGCGCAATACGGGCAAATAATGGGATTGTCAGACCTGCAGCGCCGTTTGGTTTTCCGCCACCATTCCAGTGCTCATCAAGGGCAAGAATACCGTCTGCCACCTGTTCAGAAAACCTCATCTGACGGGCAATGTCTGCGCCTCTTTGGCATCGCGTCTGGATGAGCTCGGCGGATATAGTGCCGCCGTTTTGAAGAATGTTCAGAATTCCACGAAAGCGCTCGGCCAAACCCGACTTCATCCCGGTGTGACCAATCACGAAACGCAGCACCTGGCCGAGACTTCCATCGACCAGTTTGAAATCGTGTTTGAAGCTCAGATCGTCAGCAAGGTAGAGTTCGCAAATGCGGGCAGCATTACTGCTGCACCCAAGGTCTTTCAACAGAAGAGTATAATACAGGTCGCGGAGATCGCTGTCCTCAAGTCCAATTTCGCGCCCGATTTCCGTTCCAATGTAACAGCACCGAATGCAATGTCCTTCCGGCTGCCCTTCTGTCATATCGAGCGCCTTGCTCAACGCTTCGATAATTTCAGCCAGGCGGATTTTTATGCCGGTCATGGAGTGGCCCTCGTTTGAACGACCACAATATTTGGAAGAGCGTTTCAAAATCATTGATCGAAGACACTAAAACGGCAGAAAAGCCATCGAAATCAATTAATTAGATCGAGCTAACAAACGCGCTAATTTTAAGTATTGAGTATAAAACAACCTGACATGGCTAAGCTTCTATTTTTTGCTCTCCACCGTGGGAGGACGCAACTACAGCGTTGCGGCCACTGGCTTTTGCTCGATAAAGCGCTTCGTCTGTTAGTTTGAACAAGCTCAACTGATCAATGTTGGCAATGTCTGTTGCGACCCCAATACTGATCGTTACGTGCCCGAAGCTACTGTCTTCATGCGAAATGTTGAGGTCTGCGACGGCCCGCTTCATCGTTTCTGCAAGTAAAAACGCACCTTCCTCGTTCGTGTTCGGGAGAACGACGGCGAACTCTTCGCCACCATAACGGGCGCAGCTGTCAGCCGGGCGTCTAATGGATGCGGAAATTGTTGTTGCCACTCTTTTAAGGCAATGGTCACCTATAAACGCGCCTGACTGACTATAGAATTAGAAATCAGGTCTATTCGCGCCATCCGGCCAATGCTAGCCGCCGACAGCGAATAACTGGCTAAGTTGAGCAAAGTCTCTACGCGTTAGCCTATCAATCTCGAGGTCTGAAATTCCGTCATCGCTCATGAACTGTTGAAACCGTGCGTTCTGAAGCTGAAAGATCGTGTCAGCTAGCGCGTCGGGATCGATCGCAGCCGACAACGTGCCTGCTTTTATACAGATACGCGCCCAATGAGCCAGGAAATCCGTTAACGCCACGTCGAGGGCCCGGTAGCTGCGCCCGAATTCTTCACTTCCGCTCTGGATCGACGCAGCCAGAATTTCGCGCCAGACCGGCTTGGGAAGGTTGCCGGTAGCGTGAAGACGAAGACGTTGCGCGAAGTCGGCACAGTAACCCACGAAATCGGGTGCATCATGCGCCAGCACCGCCTGCTCCTCAATCAGTCGTCGGGTAAGGCTGCGGTCGCTTTCCTCGACAAGTGCCAGCAACAGACCAGCCTTATGACCAAAATAATTGTAAACAGTCACGCCTGAAATGCCTGCTTCATAGGCAATCGATTCAACTGTGACGTCACCATAGGGTTCGTCCCGCAACTTACGGCGTGCAATATCCATTATAAGTTCGCGACGCTTTGCCTTTTTGCGTTCTCTAAGTCCCGTTTCAGTCATTATCTGCCTGTTTTTTATCCGTTTTTTCGTCTGGTTCGATTAATAACTAAGCTAAATATTTAATTGACAAAAATATTTTATGTCATAAAAATTTTTATAAATATAACCAAAGGGAACTATCTACATGATTAAGTCATTGCGCAATGGATTAATCGGCACCGCGCTAGTGTTCGGTGGCCTTATCACGCCTGCATCCGCTGATGATTTCAAGGTCGCGATCGTGCTTCCTGGCGTTATCACCGACAATTCCTTCAATCAGTCAGGCTATGAAGGCGTCAAGGAAGCTGCCGACGCGCTTGGCATCGAGTTCGCCTATAGCGAAAAGACGGCGCAACCTGACCAACCGCAAGCGCTGGCGGACTACGCGCGCCGTGGCTACAATCTCGTCATCGGTCACGGAGGGGAATTTCAGGATGCTGTCGACCGCGTTGCAGGCCGCTTCCCGGATACTAAATTTCTCGTCGTCAATGGTGTCGAGGCCGGCAAGAACGTTTCCGTAGTCAGCTATGACTTCCCGTCCATGGGCTATGCAATGGGGTATGTCGCCGGAAAAACATCACAGACCGGCAAGGCCGGATATATCGGCGCGCAGAAGCTGAAATTCTATGTCGAACTTGGTGAAGGCTTCGAGAAAGGCTTCAAGGCCGCCCGCCCCGACGGAGCGGTCATGACCGCGTGGACCAATGATTGGGACGACGTCGCCAAGGGCAAGGAAGCTGCGCTCAATCTGATCGGCCAAGGCGCCGACGTGATCTTTCCGTCCATGGACAATGCGGTCGTCGGCAGCCTTCAGGGAGCCAAGGAAAAGGACAAGATGGCGATCGGCATCTATTATGATGCGATCAAGGACTGGCCGGATACGGTCATTCAGTCAGCGGTCTTTGACATGCGCGGCGCGCTCGGCGAAGTCATCGGGTTGGCGAAGTCCGGCAAGCTTGAGCCTAAACCCTATATTTTCAGCTTCGACCACAAGAATGCGACGCGCATCGGGACTTACGGGCCGAAGGTTCCGGCGTCCGTGCCCGCCGAAGTGGATGCACTGCTTCCGAAGCTTGCTTCCGGCGAAATCTCCGTAAAGTAAGCCCGATTGCCGGCAGAATTGCCTTCTGCCGGCGGCCTCGGTTGCCAGAGAAAGGTTGGTCGCATGGTGGTTCCTGCCCTTTGCCTTCACGGAGTCGGAAAACTGTTCGGTGAATTCCGCGCGCTCGACGCGATCGAAATGACGGTGGCCGCGGGCACTATCCACTCGATCCTCGGAGAGAACGGCGCCGGCAAGACGACACTGATGAACATCCTCTACGGTCTTTACCAGCCCGATGAAGGCGAGGTGGAGGTCTTCGGTCAGACCGTCAGTATCCCATCGCCACGTGCAGCGCTCGACCACGGCATCGGCATGATCCATCAACATTTCATGCTGGTGGATACACTGTCCGTGGTTGAGAACATTATTCTGGGACTTCCTGGCCAGGGTATGCGTCTGTCACTTGACGAGCATTCCTCAAAGATTGACGCGCTGTCGCGTCGCTATGGTTTCGACGTCAATCTCCACGCACCGGTCTGGACGTTGCCCATGGGCATGCGTCAACGGGTCGAAATCCTAAAGGCGCTCTATCGCGAGGCGCGAATTATTATCTTCGACGAGCCGACAAGCATTCTTGCGCCACAGGAAGTCGATGGACTGCTGCGGGGACTTAGGCGCCTGCGTGAAGAGGGAAAGACTGTTGTCCTCATTACCCACAAGCTAGAGGAAGTGGCCGCCGTCGCGGATCGCATCACTGTGATGCGATCGGGCCGTGTCGTGGCAGAGCAGGATGTCGCTGGTCTCGAAAAGTCCGACATGGCGAGAATGATGGTCGGGCGCGATGTCGCGCTATCATCTTACGACGTCGAGCGCCCGGATCCCGGCCCTGTCGTCCTCGAAGCCCGCGGACTCGCGGCTCGCAATAGCCGTGGCGCCCTGGCACTCAAGGCTGTCTCCTTTGAGCTTAGGGCGGGCGAAATATTCGGGATTGCCGGCGTCGATGGCAACGGCCAATCCGAACTGGCCGAGGTTCTGACAGGTATACTGCGCCCTGAAGGCGGCACACTAACACTTAACGGAGCAGACATTCTGCCCATGACCATCGACCAGCGCCGCCACGACGCAAAGATTTCGTCCATTCCGGAGGACCGACAGCATACGGGCCTCGTTCTGGATCTCTCTGTCTGGCAGAACGCAGCACTACGCGATTTCCGGCGGCAACCATTTTCGCTGAGGGGATGGCTCAAGCCAACACGCATGCGCGACATCGCCGCCGACTGGGTGAAGCGCTACGATGTGCGGCTGCGCAGTCTCAATCAAGCGGTGCGCTTCCTCTCTGGCGGCAATCAACAGAAGTTGATCTTTGCACGTGAGATCGAGGCCAGACCCGCGGTTATGGTGGTCATGCAGCCCACCAAAGGCGTCGATGTAGGCGCCATCGAACTTATCCAGCGCGCCATTCTCAAGGCACGCGCCGAGGGTGTTGCCATCCTCTATATCTCGACCGAACTCGAGCACATCCTCGCCGTAGCCGATCGTGTCGCAGTGATCTGCGGTGGCCAATTCACCGGCATGCTGCCGCGCGCCGAGGCGACGGTTGAGCGTATCGGCAGCCTTATGGCTGGTATCAGTGAAACACCGGAGGCCCCATGATCCGTCTCGTCGCAACGCTCTATGCCCTGCGCACCGTCTGGGCTCTCTGTATAGCCTTCGCGCTTGGCGCACTGCTGATGCTATTTTCCGGCGGCAATCCGCTTGCCGCCTACTCCGCGCTGATCAACGGTGCTTTTCTCGATTATTGGGGAATATCCGGCACGCTTGTAAAGATGTCGCCGATCCTGCTCGCCGGCCTCGCCGTCATCCTCTCGTTGCGCGGCGGCCTTCTCAATCTGGGTGTTGAGGGGCAGATCTACATGGGCGGTCTGTTCTCCTCGATCGTTGCGCTCTATGTCACCGGGCTTCCGACAACATTACATCTCATCCTCACCATCCTCAGCGGTGCGCTCGCCGGCGGGGCATGGGGCATGATCGCGGGCGTGTTGAAGGCTAAGCGGGGCGTTAACGAGGTGATCGTCACGCTGCTCCTTAATTTCGTTGCCATCAATCTCGTCAGCTATTTCGCAGGCGGGCCGATGATGCAGGACGGTGCGCCTTATCCCTATTCCGAGGAAATTCCGGAAGGCCTATTTCTGCCGATTATCATGCCAATGACGGATGCTCATTTCGGCGTGGTGCTCGGTTTACTGATTGCCATATTGTTATGGGTTCTGCTCCGTTCTTCAACGCTCGGCTTCTCGCTCGATCTCGTCGGCCGCAATCCACAGGCGGCGCGTTATGCGGGCGTCGACGTTGGGCGCGCCGTGATCTCGACCATGTTTCTTTCCGGCGCACTCGGCGGCTTGGCTGGAAGCTTCGAAATTCTTGGGCTGAAACACCGTCTCTACCACCTGTTCTCTGCTGGTTTCGGCTTTGACGGCATCGTCGTCGCCTTCATGGCACAGCTCAATCCGCTGATGTCGGTAATCGCCGCCTTCTTCCTCAGTGGCCTGAAAAGTGGCGCACTGATGATGCAGCGCGCAATAGGACTGGAAAGCACCGTTGTCGACGCGGTAATAGGCATTGTCATCATTTGCGTCGCCGCATCGCAGGCCTTCACGTTCAAGGCCGACCAGTGGCGCGCCTGGTTTGCCAGACGCCAGAGGCTCAACGCTGCGCTTGCTGTTCAATCGCAGGAGGCCAAGTGATGGATTACATTATGAATCCGGCGTTCCTCACCGATTTTCTCTCGTCCTCCCTACGCTTGTCGATCCCGCTCATCTTTGCCGCGATCGGCGTCGTCTGGTCGGAGCGCTGCGGCGTGTTCAACATCGCCATCGAAGGCTGTATCCTCGGCGGCGCCTTCGGCGCAGCAATCGGCACGTGGTGGTTCGGCGACCCTCTGGGCGGCCTCCTTATGGCCCTGGTCATCGCCAGCCTGCTCGGCCTTCTGCTAGGCGGGCTCTCGGTCGGCCTCGGCATCAACCAGTTGGTGGCCGGCATCGCAATCAATCTGCTGGTCGGCGGCATGACAGCCTACCTCGCCCGCCAGATCATGGGCAACAACGCGACCGCGCCGTTGCCTGGCTTCGCCGTCATGCCGATTCCCCTTCTGTCAGATATCCCAATCGTGGGCCCCGTCCTGTTCAGCCAGGGGCCGCTTGCCTATCTCGCCTATGTCATCGTGCCGCTCGGCTGGATGCTGCTTTACCGCACGCCATGGGGACTGCTTGTGCGGGCTGCGGGCGACCAGCCGATGGCGGTCGATACGGCCGGCGTCGACGTGCAACGGCTTCGCTTCCTCTCGGTCCTCGGCTCCTGCATGCTGGGCGGGCTCGGCGGCGCCTATATCGTTCTCTCGCAGGTCCATGTCTTCACCGAGCACATGAGCGCGGGCAAAGGCTTCATAGCGCTCGGCGCCGTCATCCTCGGGCGGTGGAACCCACTCGGCGCAGCCATCGCCTGCCTCGCATTCGGCATGGCTGACGCTACCCAACTGCGGCTGCAATTCGGCAGCCCCGAAATTCCCTATCAGCTGTTCTCCACCCTGCCCTTCATCGCGGCCCTCGCAGCCCTGGTCCTGTTCTCGGGCAAGGTCCACGCGCCAGCCGCCGTCGGCAGAAAATTCGAGCGCAGCGGCAAATGAAAGGCATAGACATGATCACCAATCCCGTTCCGTGGCCGAACGGTGCCAAATGCGCAGCCTGTGTCACCTTCGACATGGATGCCGAAAGCCTCATCCACATCGACCATCCGCAAGACGGCTACAAACGCGCTTCAGCCCTCTCCATGCTGCAATACGGACCGACCGTCGCTATTCCTCGCATCGTCGAGACCTATCGTCGGCTCGGCCTAAAGCAGACCTTTTTCATCCCGGCTTGGTGCATAGAGCGCTATCCGCAGGCAATCGAAACCATTCTCGCCGGTGGCCACGAGATCGGCCAGCACGGGTTCCTGCACGAAAATCCGGTCAAGCAAAGCGCAGAGGAACAGGCCTATTGGCTCGACCGATCGAGTGACGTGATCGAACGGGTCACCGGCAAGGCGCCGCGCGGTTTTCGCGCGCCGCTTTACAATTTTTCCGACCAGACGGCGCGGCTCCTGGTTGAGCGCGGTTTCCAATATGACAGTTCGCTGATGGCCGATGACGTGCCGTATCTGGTCCAGGCCGCGGGCGGCGATTTCGTCGAGCTACCAACGCACTGGGGCGTCGACGACTGGCCGCAATATGTGCAGTCGATGGACCTTGATTACATGATGCCAATCCGCTCGCCGAGCCACGGCTTCCAGATCTTTCGCGAGGAGTTCGAGGCGGCCTATCTTTATGGCGGTCTGTGGATTCCTGTCGTCCACCCCTTCGCCACCGGCCGCCTGGCACGCTGGCATGTCGTCAGCCAATATCTCGAAGAAGTCGTCGCCCGCGGCGATGTCTGGTTCGCGCCAATGGAAGAGATCGCCGCGCATGTTCGCGACGTCATCGCCAAGGGGCTCTACACACCAAGGGAAATCCCGATGCCGCAATATGACGGGCCGGTAGAGCTCAGCGCACCCCGGTTCGCATAAGCGGTCGCTTCCCACCGATTGCCTGAAAATTCACGGCCCCTGTGCCCTAACCATTTTGAAAGGAACTGTAATGGCCTCCCACGGATATGATTCCGGACGGCTGAACCTGCCGTTCGTAGGCATCTCGACCTTCGCCAAAAGCCCCTATGTGGAAAACTGGGACCAGATCGAAGCCGATGTCGCGATCCTCGGCGCGCCCTTCGATTTCGGCACACAATGGAGGTCCGGCGCCCGTTTCGGGCCGCGTGGCATCCGGGAAGCCTCAACGTTGTTTGCCTTCGGCCATGCCGGAGCCTATGACCACGAGGACGACGTCACCTACCTGGAAGGCGTTCGCATGGTCGATCTCGGCGATGCCGATATCATCCACACCGACACGATAAGCAGCCATGCCAATATCGAATACGGCGTGCGCAAAATTCTGGCGGCTAACGCCCTGCCTGTCGTCCTCGGCGGCGACCATTCGATCAACATCCCCTGCATCAACGCCTTCAGCGAGCAGGAGCCAATCCATGTCGTACAGTTCGACGCGCACCTGGACTTCGTCGATGAGCGCCACGGTGTCCGCTTCGGCCATGGCAGTCCGCTGCGCCGAGCCTCGGAAAAACCTTGGGTCACTGGCATGACGCAGCTCGGGATCCGCAACGTCTCCTCCACTGCCAAGGAAGGTTATGACGATGCGCGCGCAAAGGGCTCGGACATTCTTTCTGTGCGGCAGATCCGCAAGCTCGGTGTCGACGCCGTTCTGGAGCGCATTCCGGCCGGCAAACGCTATTACCTGACCATTGATATCGATGGATTCGATCCATCAATCGCACCGGGCACCGGTACACCGAGCCATGGCGGCTTTATCTATTATGAAGTGCTGGAATTGATCGCAGGGCTTGCGAAGCGCGGTACGATCGTCGGCGTCGATCTTGTCGAAGTCGCGCCGGATTATGACCACACTGGTTCCACTGCCATTCTTGCGGCTCAGCTGCTGCTCAACACGATTGGCAGGATCTTCGTGAATAGAAGCAAATGAAGGTGTCCGCAGACGTCAATTGGCGAGCATCCAAGATGCTCGCCAATTGACACAGTGGAGGAGATATAAAGTTTGCGTTTCTTTCCGAGCCGCGCAGACGGCATGATTATCCGAACGCGCTCCTTCGCTGCGGCACGTTCACGAAACAGTGTCGCTATTCATCAGCGGCTTGGTGTTAGACCTGCGCTAAGCCGCCATCAACGAAGACTTCGCCGCCCGTCATGAAACTGGAATCTGAAGATGCCAGAAATGCTGCAACACCGCCTGTCTCAGATGGCTCGCCCATACGACCAAGCACCGTCGTCGCTCCGATTGCGTTCATCCCCTCGTCACCGAGAACTTCCAGTGCCAACTCTGTGGTGATCGGGCCAGGTGACATCACATTGACACGGATGCCGGTACCTCGCAGGTCTAGCGCCCAACTGCGCGCTAGGTTTCGAACCGCGGCTTTGGTCGCACTATAGATGCTGAACGCCGGTGTCCCCATCACACCCGTGCTTGAACCCGTCAGAATAATCGAGGCACCCGCCGTCATGAGTGGCAGTGCCTTTTGTACCGTAAAGACCGTGCCCTTTACATTGAGGTCAAATATCTGGTCATAGTGCTCGGGCGTAATCTCGCCGAGCGGCGCGAACGCTCCGGTTCCTGCATTAGCAAGGAGTATGTCGAGCCCGCCCCGCTCGTTTTTTACCTTTTCATAAAGACGGTCGAGGTCGGAGAGATCGGTCACTGAGCCCTGAACCGCCTGCGCTGAAGATCCAAGTTGCGCAGCGGCGGCATCAAGCGTTTCTTGCCGACGGCCAAAAATATAAACGAATGCCCCCTCCTCGATAAACCGCTTGGCGGCTCCAAAACCTATACCGCTTCCGCCACCCGTTATAACTGCTGTCTTACCCTGTAGTCTGCCCATGTCGCGCTCCTTTGTTGTAATCACACTAAGCTGGCGACCTACGCACCCATTGACAAGTATGCACCTTTTGGTAAGTACCTAGAAATGTCAAATCGATCACACCCATCCGTATCACCGACGGCGGCCGAACCACCTTCGGAGACCTGCACCCCGACGCTGGCCGGCTTCACCTGCGGACTTGACGCAACCTTGCGTGTCATATCGGGGAAGTGGAAACCGTTGATCTTGTACTTCGTCGCCCAGGGTGGCCCGACCCGCTACGGTGCGCTTCGGCGCGCAGTGCGCGACGTAAGCGACAAAGTCCTAATCCAACAGCTCAAGGAGTTGGAGGCTGACGGTCTCGTGAGGCGGACTGACTACAAAGAGGTCCCGCCGCGCGTCGACTACAGTCTGACCCCACTGGGCAGGAGCTTGGCCGAAGCCTTAGTGCCGCTCTGCTCTTGGGGCACTGACAACATGGCCGAGGTTACGCGCGTCTTCGCTGAGCGCGGTGCTTTGCGGTAAAGCCGAAGCTCTTGTCGGTATCATGCCAATATTGAACTCACCAAGTCTGGCCACCTAACTTAACGCAACGGTAGCCTGCACCAGCGGGTACAAAAATAAGCCCGCGGCCCCAAAGCCGATTGTTGAGCAGTCAACAATTATGAGCTCTCGGCCACTGTGCGCCATTAGCGGACAATTTCTACTTGGCTGTCGCTTTCACGATGCGCTCAGCAAAGCTTGCCGCGGCAAGTGGCAGGATGCGTCCGCGCAACTGGCACATCACGAGGTCGGATCGCGGGATATCGCGTTCATCGATTGGCCGACCAACCACACCCATGCCGAACTCTTCGCGCGGCGCGCCAACGTCAATCTGGAAGGAGATCATGTTGCCGCGCAGCACAAGGCCGCGGAGCATCTCAAAGGAATTGGATTCGGCCATGACGTCGAACCGAAAGTCGCGCCTTGCAATAACTTCATCAAGAACCTGGCGTCCGCCAAGACTTTGGTCCGGCAATGCCAACGGATGCCCGACACAGTCGGATAGGCGCAAAACCTCTTTGCTAGCCAACGGATGGTCATCGCGCATGATCGCGACGAGTCTTTGTGGAACCGAGGCCAGAATTCGAACTGCGGGGCGCATGGCTGCGCGGTAGACGATCGCGAGATCGACGTCGTAGTCGATCAGAGCATTGATCGCGGCATTGTGATCCATGACCTTGATGTTGAACACCAGGCGCGGATTGGCCTTTCTGAACTCGCCGATCTGGGAGGGCAGGAAGTCGAGCGCAAGTGCCTGGCTGCAGGCGATTTTCACGGGACCACGGCGCAATCCTCGCAAGTCTTCAACCTGGGAGCTCAGGCGTTCCGCGTCGGCGATCTGGCTTCGTGCATAGCGGACAAACATCTCTCCGGCGGCCGTCAGCCTCACGCCACGCGCTCGACGTTCGAAAATCGGCGTTCCGATCTCAAGCTCGAGGTCCTGGATTTTCCTGTTCATCGCTGATGCCGTGATGTTCATCTTTTCCGCCGCCTGACGGATCGAACCAGCACGGGCGATTTCCGAGACTTGCTCTAAAAGCTTGAGATGTCGCATGGCGTTCCTCCTCAGTGAGGCCTTTTTGTCACCGCTGATGCACGATAATAGCGGTAGATGTGTTCACTGAATAGTGGCACTTCTGCATTGCAACACAGACGAAGAGCAGCCGGACAAGGCGGCCCCCAACCACCAGATCAAGGGAACAGAGAATGGCTCACCATCAGATGAAGACACACGCCCGCATGGTTGCACTCGCTGCGATGACGGCGCTTGCTACGGTTGGCGCTTCCGCGGTCGCGCATGCGGAAACCAACATCAAGCTGGTCCTGAACTGGAAATATCAGGGACCGCAGGGCTTGCTGTTTCTTGCAGAGGACAAGGGCTACTTCAAGGAAGAAGGCCTGAACGTCACGATGGACCAAGGTAATGGCTCGGGTGCCGCGGTCCCGTTGGTAGCCAATGGTGCCTACGACATGGGCTTCGGCGACATCAACGCGCTAATCGAGTTTGCGGCAAAGAAGCCGGAGGATGCCCCGGTCGGCGTCTTCATGATGTATAATCAGCCGCCCTTTACCGTTGCCGTCAAGGCCGACAGTCCGATCAAGACTCCTGCCGACTTCGCGGGGCATACGTTAGGCGGAGCCGCCAACGACGGCGCGCTGAAGCTATTCCCGGCTCTCTGCTCGATCACCAAGACGGATTGCTCCACGGTCGAGATCACCAACATGCAGCCGAACCTGCGCGAGCAGATGCTGATGAAAGGCCAGGTCGACGGCGTCTTCGGATACGTCAACACCATCCGCTTCAGCGCCAAACTCATCGGCGTTAATCCGGACAAGGATATCCGCTTCATAAACTACGGCGACTACGGCATAGACCTCTACTCAAACGCCATCATTGTCTCGAAGACCTTCATGAAGGATCACCCCGATGCCATCAAGGGTTTCCTGCGCGCGCTGAACAAGAGCATCAAGGACGCGATCAAAGATCCCGAGGCTGCCATCGCCTCTGTGAAAGCCCGCGAGCCGCTGATCAAGTCCGACGTAGAACGCGAACGCTTTGATGCGACCCTGGCCGATGAGATGGCGCATCCGGAACTTGCGACCGTCGGCCTCGGTGATATCGACGAAGCACGTCTGGCGAAGTCGATCGACATCCTTGTAGACGCCAATAGCCTGCCGCGCAGCCCGACGGTCGGCGAGGTCTTCGACCGTAGCTTCCTGCCTGCCAAGCGCGAGCTTCTGACCTCGGTCAAGTAACCGACGGCGCAGTGCGCCGTCCCCCTTTCTCCATACACAACGAACGGAGCAACATCATGGACTTGATGCTGAAGGATAAGGTCGTCTTTATCACCGGCCCCGCCAAGGGCATGGGCGCGGCAATCACGCTGGCCTTTGCCCGGGAGGGCTCTAAGCTCGCACTTGTCGGTCGCGACACGGCAGCGATCGAACCTGTGGCTAAAGACGCCCGTTCCAGGGGTTGCTCCGTCATCGTTATCGACTGCGATCTCACCGATGCGGGCCAATGCGATGCGGCGGCTGAGAAAACTGTCGAGGCTTTCGGCCGCATCGACGTTCTGGTCAATGTCGCAGGCGGCTCCGGTCCTATGGGCAAGACCGGCGTCGAAACCACGCCGGAAGAATTCGACGAGATCGTCACGCTTAACATGAACGGCTGCTTCCATACGATCCGCGCAGTCCTGCCGTCGATGATTGAGAACCGCTATGGCAAGGTTGTCAATGTGGGCGGCACCTTCGGCATGAGGGGACGCTCCGGTCGCTTGGCCTACTCGGCATCCAAGTGGGGTCTGCGCGGCATCACCAAAAGCTTCGCACTTGAGGTCGGCCAGCACAACATTAACGTCAACAACGTCGCACCCGGCATGGTCGATGGGCCCCGCTTCCGTGACAAGGTCTGCAAGACCATGGCGCAGAAGCTCGGCATCACCGAAGAGGAAGCCGCGATCCGTCACGCCGAGGATTACGCGCTGAGGCGCATTACCGTCGACGAAGATGTCGCCAATGCCTGCCTGTTCTTTGCCAGCGACGTATCGCGCCAGATCACCGGCGCGGATATCCCGGTCGACGGCGGCTGGGCAGCACTTTAAGGAAGGTTCTAAGTCATGACCGCAGATACCACCGCAGACCTCGTCATCCACGGCGGCACCATCGTTTCGCCGGACACCGAATACAAGGCTAGTATCGCCATCAAGGACGGCACAATCCTCGCCATCGGCGAGCAGTGTGCCATGCCTGCCGCGAAGGAAACGCTCGACGCAACCGGCCTCCACATTCTTCCCGGTGCAATCGACGTCCATGTTCATTTTCGCGATCCGGGCTATGCCCAGAAGGAAGACTTCGCCAGTGGCACGGCGGCCGCGGCATTCGGCGGCGTCACCACGGTTTTTGACATGCCGAACACCCTGCCAGCGATCTCCGACGCGAAATCACTTAAGGAAAAGCATGCAATCGCCAGCGCGAAGGCACATGTTGACTACGGCCTCTACGCCGTGCTCGGCGAAGACAGCCTGCCGCACATCCATGATCTGGTCGATGGCGGCGTCATCGGGTTCAAATGCTACATGGGCAACACCTTCGGCCGCATCCCGTCGCCAAGCACTGGTGCAATGCTGGAACTGTTCGAGATCGTCGCTCCTACGGGTAAGCGCATCTCGCTTCATGCCGAGACGAACTCGATCATGGAGCGTCGCGAGGCACGCCTTCGCCAGATGGGGCGCACCGATGCGCTTGCGCATCTTGCCGCGCGTCCGGCCGTGGTCGCCACCGAGGCCGTGGCCCGCGCTGCGATCCTCGCCGAATGGACGGGTGCCCGCATCCACATCCTTCACATCTCCTCTGCGGCCGAATTACGGCCTCTCGCAGAAGCCAAGGCACGTGGCGTTGACATCACCGGCGAGACCTGCCCGCAATATCTGGTCCTCTCAGCCGACGACTATGAGGAAAAGCGCGGCGTGATCCGCGTCAATCCGCCAGTCCGAGAAGCGGAAAACCAGGACCCGATCTGGCAGGCGCTAGTGGACGGCACGATCGACATGATTGCCACCGACCATGCCCCGCATTCCATCGAGGAAAAGACACGTGAAGACATCTGGACAGTTGATTGCGGCTTCCCGGGCGTAGAAACCCAAATGCCGCTGATGCTGACGGAAGTCGCGCGCCGCAACGCAAGCATCTCGGACTACGTTCGCTGGAGCGCGGAAAACCCGGCCAAGTGCTGGGGTCTCTTCCCGAAAAAGGGCGCGCTGATGGTCGGCTCCGACGCCGATATCGCTATTGTCGACACCAACCGCACCTGGACAGTCGATGACAACCTGATCCAGTCCACCGCCAAGATTTCTCCCTGGCACGGCATGGAGACAACCGCTCTTCCGATCCATACGATCGTCCGCGGCCGCTTCGCCATGAAGGACCGCAAGCTTCAGGAAGACGCACGAGGCTGGGGGCGCTCGGTCCACGACATTCAGGCGATGCCGACGCCAGACGTCCGCCACGCAGATCAGACGATGGCAGCCGTCACGTCTCAAACAGCAACGAACAAGGGGAGTGCTGCGGCATGACATCAGCTCTCGCTACCGAAATCGCAGTCCGTAATGCTATTATCGATCTGGAAAGGGTGAACGTCACCTTCGGTGGCGAGAAGAACAAGACCGTAGCACTGGCGGAAACGTCGCTTAGGATCGAGAATGGCGAATTCGTCGCTCTCGTCGGTCCCTCTGGCTGCGGCAAGTCGACGATCCTCAAGCTGGTGGCGGGAACGCTCTCGCCATCCCAGGGACACATCTTCGTTGCCGGCCGTGAAATCGGTGCGAATAACGTTCGGATCGGCATGGCCTTCCAGAACCCGACACTGTTGCCCTGGCTCAACATCCGCGACAACGTGATGATGCCGCTGAAGATCGTCTCTCCGTTTAAACAAACCTATTCGAAGAAGAAGAGCGGTGAATATCGGGATCGTGCCGAGGCGCTCCTGAAGCAGGTCGGCCTGACTGGCTTCGGAGACAAATTTCCCTGGCAGCTTTCGGGCGGCATGCAACAGCGCGCTTCACTCTGCCGGGCGCTGATCCACGATCCCACCCTGCTCCTGCTCGACGAGCCTTTCGGCGCACTCGATCAGTTCACCCGCGAGGAGCTCTGGGAGATCATGCAGAACCTCTGGATCGACAAAAAACCGACGGTGCTGCTCGTCACCCATGATCTCAAGGAGGCCGCCTACCTCGCATCCCGCATCTGCGTGATGCAAGCGCGCCCGGGTCGCATCATCGAAGACAGCACCGTGCCTTTCGCCCGGCCGCGCACGATCGATGTTTCCTTCGAACCCGAATTCGTTTCCCTCACGCAAAGGCTTCGCGAGCGCATCGTCGCGGCACGGGCCGTCAAGGAGCATCAGTCATGAAGCCGGATACCAGACGTCGCCTTCTCTCCGCCTGCTGCATATTCGGCTTTTTCATCGCCTGGGAAGTCATCTGCCTCGCCTTCGGGATCTCAGAAATGGTCCTGCCCCGTCCGACACAGGCCATCTACACCTTGGTAAGCCAGTTCCCGTCGATCTGGCCGCATGCGTTTCAGACTATTTACACGACGCTGGTCGGCCTCGGTCTCGGCATCATTATTGGTGTGCTACTCGGCATGCTCATTGGATCGTCAAAGCTTGCGTATGACGTCGCTTATCCAATGCTGGTCGGCTTTTCCTCGATCCCCAAGGTTGCGATCGTCCCGATCCTAGTTCTCTGGTTTGGAGCGGGAACGGTTCCGGCGATCCTGACGGCGATGGTGATGTGCATTTTCCCGATCGTCGTCAATGTGGCGACCGGTCTTGCCTCGACGGAACCCGAGTTGCAGGACGTGATGCGGACATTGAAGGCGACGAAACTCGAAATCCTCTGGAATATCGGGTTGCCGCGGACCATGCCCTACTTCTTCGCTTCGCTGAAAGTCGCCGCCACGCTCGCATTCGTCGGAACGGTCATCGCCGAAACCGTCGCCTCAAATCGCGGCATCGGCAACCTGATGATGATCGCTAGCTCCAGCTTCGACGTGCCTCTGGTGTTTGCCGGGCTGTTCATTCTCGCAGCTCTCGGCGTCGCCCTCTACATCATCTTCTCTGCCATAGAGGCACGGGTCACTGGTTGGGCAGTGCGCAACGATAACTTCGCCGCCAACGGCTGATCTTTCCTAAAAATCACATCCTCGCCTCCTCTACCACGACGGAGCCGAACCTCAGAGGGACAATCCCATGACCAAGCTCAAAATAACGGCAGGCCCGTTTACCTTCGACGCCCGCCTCGAAACCGGAAGTGCGCCAAAAACATCGGCCGCTTTCCTCAAACGCCTTCCTTATGAAAGCCAAATCGTCCATGTCCGCTGGAGTGGCGAAGGCGTGTGGGTGCCGCTGGGCGACGAAGACTTCGGCGTCGGCTACGAAAACCACACCAGCCACCCGGCTCCAGGTCACATCATCCTCTATCCGGGTGGCATCAGTGAAACCGAAATCCTGCTCGCCTATGGCGGCGTCGACTTTTCCTCGAAAATGGGGCAGCTTGCCGGAAACCATTTCATCACGCTGACCTCGGGATTGGAGAATTTGCCCGCACTCGGAAAGACGACATTATGGGAGGGCGCACAGCCCATCCGTTTCGAGCTGGCTTGACCCATGGCCGAGCACGAGCTTCTTCCAGGCATCGATACGGTCCATTGGGGTTATCTCGACGCGACCCTGCCACCGGCGCTGGAGATTGCTGATGGTGATATCGTCACAGTCCACTCCGTCAGTGGCTCGGCGGAAGAAACTCCTGTCGCCGGATATTGCGTGCGTCCGGAACTCAAATCCATCCAACAGGCACTATCGCCGGAGCTTGGCCCTCATATTTTGACCGGGCCAATCAAAATCAAAGGGGCAATGCCTGGCGATACCCTCCGGATCGACATTCTTGACGTCAGATTACGCGACAACTGGGGCTACAACATCATTCGTCCCGGCAAGGGTATGCTGCATGAAGAATTCGGAGAGCCGCATACAGTGCATTTCGGGATCGATCTGGAAACAGGAGCCATCGCGACTCCCTGGGGTGGCGCACTAACAGCACGGCCATTCTTCGGGGTGATGGCGACGGCTCCCAATGCCGAAGATGGTCGTCGTTCATCGGTTGCGCCGGGATATTTCGGTGGCAACCTAGACAACAAGGAACTGACCGCCGGCTCCACACTCTATTTGCCGGTGTCCGTTGCAGGGGCGCTCGTGTCTATTGGAGATGGACACGCAGCGCAGGGCGACGGCGAGGTCTGCCTTACCGCCGTTGAAACTGCGTTGACCGGACGTTTCCGTTTTACGGTTATCAAAGCTGGACTGATGCCGCTACCTTACGCCGAGACACCAACCCATATGATTACCATGGGCTTTGGCGAGAACCTCGACCTCGCCGTTCGTGAAGCCCTGCGCAGCGCCATTTCTCTCATCTGCAATCAAACGGGCATGAGTGCGGCAAATGCCTACACGCTCTGCAGCGTCGCCGCCGACGTGCGGATTACCCAACTCGTCAACGTTACAACGGGGGCTCACGTGATGATCCCCAAATCCGTCTTCCCACCGGCCAGGCCTGAATAAAGAATGCCATGACCCACCGTGCGATAAAAATCGATCGCCGTTTTCTGCTGTTCCAATTTAGCGGCTCGGGAGACGTCGCCAATGGCGCTGGGTAAGGCCGGTATCCAAGCTGATCTACGGTGGCACGACGAAAGTGCTTCATGCTTTTATCGGCCTCATCGATCATATGGTCGCTGAGAAATCTGCCACCTGCGCACCAGCATACGGCTTTTGTCGATGCGGATGCAGAGGTATTGATCGGCAAATTACACGCATACCAACGCATCGACGTTCCCAAGTGGACGTGATGCCGACCACGACGTCGAAAGGCAGAAAAATGAGCGGCGCGGGTGACGCGCCGCTCATAGCGATCAGCCAACCTTGAAGGTCAGTTCATCGACGCCGTCCACATGGGCAACCATGACATCGCCCTTGACGATCGCGCCGACGCCGGCAGGAGTGCCTGCGAAGATCAAATCGCCTGGTTGCAGGGTGAATAAACCTGAGAGATAGGAAATCATTTCCGGAACCTTCCAGATCATCTGGTTAAGGTCGCCCGTCTGGCGCACTTCGCCATTGACCTTGATCCAGATCGCGCCGGCGGAGGGATGTCCCACCTTGGACACGGGATGCAGCGGGCCGCAGGGAGCGGAAGCCTCGAAGGCTTTGCCAGTTTCCCAGGGGCGACCGAGCTTCTTTGCTTCGTTCTGCAGATCACGGCGGGTCATGTCGAGGCCGACGGCATAGCCGTAGACGCAGTCCAGTGCCTTATCAAGCGGGATATCTTTGCCGCCACCCTTCAGCGCCACGACAAGCTCTACTTCGTGGTGCACGTCCTTGCTCCGCGCCGGGTAAGGGAAATCCGTACCCGACAGAACCAAGGTGTCCGGGTTCTTCTGGAAGAAAAACGGCGGCTCTTTGTTTGGGTCGTGGCCCATTTCGATCGCGTGGTCGGCGAAGTTGCGGCCGACACAGTAGATGCGGTGCACCGGGAAAAGTGCCTGGCTGCCGGCGACCGGAAGGGTCGGAATGGCGGCCGGATTGATGACGTAGGCGGGGTTGGTTGCGGTCATGTCGTTCATTATCGTGCTCCTGCGTAATATTCGATGCGTTTTTCGAAGAGTTCCACGGCCGCGGACAGCAGCATTGCCACCGCGAAGAGGATGATTGTCAGAGCCCAGAAGCGCTCCATGTCGAAGCTGCGGGAGTAGAGCTCGAAGAGTTCACCGTATCCGATGATAGATACGAGGATCTGGCCAATGACCACGCCCTTCACGCCACGGATGAGACCGATGCGGATGCCTGCCAGGATTTCCGGGAGGGCTGAGAAGAGAATGATCTTGGTGAAGATGGTGAACCGGGACGCACCGTAGCAACGCCCCATCTCAATGAGCGACGGCGGAACCTGCATCACGCCGGCCCGTGCATCAAGCACGATGATCCAGACTGCGAAGAGGAACACCGTGACGAACACCGTGGTCTCGCCAAGCCCGAACAGGATCATAAGAACCGGAACCAGAGCCGAAAGAGGCGCGCTGACGAACATGTTGACCCAAAGGCCGAAGATGTTGTCGACGACCTTGAAACGGCCCATGGCGATACCGAGCGGCACGCCGATGCCGATGGCCAGGGCCATGCCCAACACGAAGGACCGGATCGTCACCAGTGATGCATTCTGCCACGAGTTCGTCGCGACCAGCTCAAAGCCGGCCGAGATGATCGCGCTCATCGGCGGGACCAGGAAGATCACGTCCATCCGACCGACGATTTCCCAAATCAGCGCCCAGAAGATAAGCGATGTCATCATGGGGATCTTGATGCCAAAAAGTTTCATGGCCGGTTACTCCGCATACTGCCTGAGGCCCTGCCAGATCTCTTCGACCACATCGAGATAGCCCTTGTCGCGGCGGATGACATCGGGTGCAGCGGAGCGATCGATGTTGGGCTCGATGATCTGGGAGACGCGACCAGGGCGCGGCGAAAGCAGGACAATGCGATCGGAGACGTAGACCGCCTCTTCGATCGAGTGGGTGACAAAGAGGAAAGTCTTGCGCTCCTTCTCGACCAGTTGCAGCAAATCTTCCTGGAACTTTCGACGGTTCTGTTCGTCGACGGCTGAGAAGGGTTCGTCGAGCAGCAGGACATCCGCATTGACCGAGAAGGCGCGGGCGATGCCGACGCGTTGGCGCATACCGCCCGAGAGTTCGTGCGGATACTTTTCCTCGAAACCGGTCAGGCCCACCTCGCTGATATAGTGCTTGGCGATGCGGTTGCGTTCAGCCTGCGGAACGCCTTTGAGCTCAAGGCCGAAGGCAACGTTGCGCAACACGGTGGCCCAGGGCATAAGGGCAAAATCCTGGAACACGAAGGCACGTTCCGGGCCGGGGCCTGTGACGACCTTACCGTTGACACGGATCTCCCCTGAGGTTGAAGGCACAAGGCCCGCGATGATTTTCAGGAGCGTGGTCTTGCCGCAGCCAGAGGGACCAAGCAGGGTGGTAAGCTTACCGCGCTCGAACTGAAGATTGATGTTTCTGAGCGCCTCGATGTCACCGTAGCGTTTGCAGATGTCGCGCACCTCGACAATGGCGTCGGACATGGTTGAGCGCGATGGATCGATGGTGCGGGCCGTCATGGAAAGAGCCATCTTATTTTCTCCTCTTTTCGGGACGCAGGAAGTTGACCTCGACATATTGCAAGGCAGCGAGTGTCAGCGTCGAAACGGCAATGATGGATGCGACGGCCGCGTACATGTGGGCGTAGTTGGCAATCGAGCGGTGATAGGTGATGAGGTCGCCGATACCGGTCGGGGTAATCAGCAGTTCGGCAAGCATGACACCGATGAAGCCGGCGGCTATGCCAAGGCGTAAGCCCGCGAACAGAACCGGCGTAGCGTCGGGTATGATGATCTTGAAGATCTGCTGGAGGCGATTGCCCTGAAACGATCGGCACATGTCGACCAGCGACGGATTGACGTGACGAACCGCCTTGTAGGAATTGAGCACGATCACCGGCAGGGCCAGCATAATGACGGCGAGCGTTTTGGCGACCAGACCAATGCCGTAGATGAAGGTGACCAAAGGAACCAATGCAGCCATTGGTGCGGCCTGGAGCACGATGAACACGGGGGCCAGAAGCCATTCCGCCTTGTCCGATAGGCCCATGATGATGCCAAGCCCTATGCCAAGCACGGCTGAGACGGCAACGCCGATCAACAGCGGCTGGAACGTGATGAGATAGGCGCGCAGCAGGGTGCCGTCGAATGCCATCTCGAACAGCGCAAAAAGCGTGTCGAAGAAGGTGGGGAAGGCGAAGCTGATCGGGACGCCTCCCGCGATTTCCCAGATTGTAAAAAGAGTTGCAAGAGAAGCCACCACCCAGAAGGATTTACGGCGTCTGGCGAATTCGGCGAGCGTTTCGGCGAACCGTGGGGAGCCGGTGGCGGCCCCCTCCGTTGCACTCGCCCTATGGGGTGAAGTGGTCATGTGCATCACTTCGTTCCGACTTTGGCAAGTGCTGCATTGAGCGCGGTGAGGTCCCAGAAGTCTTCGACCTTGAGGTCGGCCGACTTGCCTTCGAGCGCGCCGGAGACCGTGTAAAAGTCGAAGTCGTCGCGTGCGGCGTCCTCGCCGCCACCATTGACCGGGAGGGTAGATGCCGCCTCGCTAAAGTAAGGCTCAATGTCGGCTAACATGTCCGGCGTCGCATCGGGAAGAAGCTTGTATTTTTCACGCAGCGCAACGGCCGCCTTAGGATCCGATGCGACCTCCCGCCAAGTGGTCAGAATGCTCTCGACGAGGATTGCGACATCCTTCTGGTTTTTCGAGAGATAGTCAGTGTTGGCAAACAGCGCCTCGTCCGTCGCGCTGACTTCGCCAAGCGGCAGGAAGCCGAATTTCCCTGGCGCTTCCTTCTCCAGCACGCGCTTGCCGGAGGAATCGACGATCGTTGCCTTTACATTGCCCTGAAGCAGGGCGCCGGTGCGGACTTCCGCGCCCGGAACGTAGGAAATGTTGGAATACTTGATTCCGTTCTTGTCGGCCATAAGGCGCATGATCGCCTCGGTACCGGAACCGCGGGAGTGAACCGCGATTTCCTGGCCATCAAGATCCTTCCATTCCTTGTAGAACTCGGTGTTAACCACCGGATAGAACTGGAGCTTGGAAAGCTGCATGAAGATGCGGATCGGCGCCTTCACCTTCTGGAGGAGGGAGTAAGGGCCGCCGATGCCGATGTCGGCCTGACCGCTCACAACCGCCTGCGCCGCGATATCCTCGCTCTTCAGGAAGGTGACCTGCACATCAACGCCCTGCTCCTTGGCGCGTTCGATCGCCGCGAGAAGATGGACGGATTCCACGGTTGCGATATCGCCGAACGCGATACGCATGGGTTCGGCAAGCGCCAGGCCCGGTATTGCTGCTGAAAGGCAGAAGGCGGCGGCCACGGCCGATGCCTTCAATCGTCTGAGATAAGTGTTCATGCTCATTCCTCCCAAAATTGTGTTTTTCTCAACCCAATCTGAAACCAATTCTTCATTAATTATGAATTGTGTCAACCAATGAAACATGTTGCGGCGCGACAGAAAAGGTCGAAAAATAGGCTATTTGTGCGATAAATTATTGTTATTTATGGTTTTAAAATTATCGTAATTTGCCCGTGAGTGGGTGCGTTGACATGCACCAATATGCCGGATATAAGCAAACCAATCGTAAATTGGTTCGGAAATTGAGCATGACAGACTTTTCGGATGGGGCGGTTCTCACGCGCCTCAGGGACTTCCTCACAACCGCGGAATTGCAGGATGGCGGACGCCTTCCGCCGGAGCGGGAGCTGGCGGAATCGCTGGAGATCGGGCGCGGTGCGCTGCGCAAAGCGCTGGCAACCCTGCAGGCGGAAGGGGTGGTCTGGCGACATGTCGGCAAGGGCACGTTTACAGGCGAGCGGCCGATCGACACGGTGGCCGACATCAACGCCATGGTGCATCGGACCAATCCGCTCGAAGTGATGGGAGCCCGCATCGCCTTCGAGCCCGAGGTTGCCCGTTGTGCCGCGCTCAACGCCACACCGAGCCAGATTGCCGAGCTGCGCAGCTGCATGATGAAGGCGCAGCAGGCGCCAACCTGGCGGCTCTATGAGCAGTGGGACAACCGGCTCCATCGGCTGATTGGCGAGTCCTCGCAGAACTCGCTGCTGCTTGGGTTGCTCGACACGTTGAATGCGGTACGCCGCGCCGTCACCTGGGGACGGTTGCGTGACACGCCGGTGCGCCCGCCGGTCAATCACCATTCATTCGAGGAACATGAACGCATCGTGGAGGCCATTGCCAATCGCGACGGCGCCGGGGCTGCGGATGCGATGCGCAAGCACTTGCGCAGCGTGGAAAGCCATATGCGCGACATGCGCTGACACGAAAATCTTTGAGGAGGGGCGGCGCAACGTCGTCTCATGGGAGAACACAATGGCAAAGATCAAGGTTGCAAACCCCGTCGTCGAACTCGACGGTGACGAGATGACGCGCATCATCTGGCAGTTCATCAAGGACAAGCTCATCCACCCCTATCTTGACGTGGATCTCGAATATTACGACCTGAGCATCGAGAACCGTGATGCGACCAATGACCAGGTGACAATCGATGCGGCACATGCGATCCGCAAGCACGGCGTCGGCGTCAAATGCGCGACCATCACCGCCGACGAGGGGCGTGTCGCTGAGTTCGGCCTGAAGCAGATGTGGAAGAGCCCGAACGGCACAATCCGCAACATCCTGGGCGGTGTGATCTTCCGCGAACCGATCATCTGCAAAAACGTGCCACGCCTTGTGCCCGGCTGGACCCAGCCGATCATCGTTGGCCGCCACGCCTTCGGAGATCAGTATCGTGCAACCGATTTCAAATTTCCCGGCAAGGGAAAGCTGACGATGAAGTTCGTCGGCGACGACGGCACTGTGATTGAGCGTGACGTGTTCGATGCTCCGTCCGCCGGGGTGGCACTTGGCATGTACAATCTCGACGAGTCCATCACCGAATTCGCCCGCGCTTCGTTGAATTACGGCCTGCAGCGCAAGGTGCCTGTCTACCTTTCAACGAAAAATACAATTCTCAAGATCTATGACGGTCGCTTCAAGGATATCTTCCAAACCGTGTTCGACGAGGAGTTTGCCGCCAGCTTCAAGGAAGCGGGCATCTGGTACGAACATCGCCTGATCGACGATATGGTCGCTTCGGCTCTCAAGTGGTCCGGCGGCTACGTGTGGGCCTGCAAGAATTATGATGGCGACGTGCAGTCGGACATCGTTGCACAGGGCTTCGGCTCGCTCGGCCTCATGACCTCCGTTCTGTTGACGCCAGATGGCAAGACTGTCGAGGCGGAAGCTGCCCATGGCACTGTGACCCGCCATTATCGGCAGCATCAGAAGGGTGAGGAAACCTCAACCAATTCGATCGCTTCGGTCTTCGCCTGGACGCGAGGCCTTGCCCATCGTGCCAAGCTGGACAACAATACGGAACTTGCAAAGTTCGCGCACACGCTTGAGCAAGTGTGCGTGGAAACTGTCGAAGTCGGCTTCATGACCAAGGATCTTGCGCTGCTGATCGGCCCGGACCAGCCATGGCTCTCCACCACGGCCTTTCTCGACAAGATCGACGAACACCTGCAGGAGGCCATGCAGGCTTAAACTGAGCCGAGGGCGACGTGGCGACGTCGCCCTGCCCGCTCCAGGGCAACGTCTGGCTTGTCAATCTGGGGCTGTTTTTGACTCAAGGCTGCAGGAAACAATCAAGGATGGCACTAGCGACAATCTGCAGATGGGAAATGGATACGAGAAACCTATCCTGAGGTTTGCCCAAATGGCAGCCCAGCAGCCCGTTTCCTGATCGTTCGGCGATTGCAGAACATGCCTGGCAAGTCATGAAAGAACAGACGCCATAGCCATGACTGGGATCTCAGAAAACACAGAAATAACAACCGCGCATGACGGTTCAAGGACAAGACATTCAAAACAATGGCGAACATTTTTTTTCGCTCATTCGACGTGTCTTAAGAGAACTCAAGATTCGCAATCGTGAATTCCTAAGAGCTATTAAATGCAACTAGCGCTCGAAATCGACTAATTCACTTCGATATTTCCAAGGATATTCTACTTTAAATCGTTATTAAGACTTGACTCAAATAGTCATCTTTGAGATTGCGTCTCTACGTTCCAAGTTTTTTTCTAGAAGACGCGGACAAAACGCACTCAAGTGATACGATCCGAGGTATTCATGTCCAGCAGGCAGGCGATCATTTCGACGGAATATGGAAGTCGCTATCTACAACAACTTTCCAAGCACTGGGCACATAAATTTGAAACGGAGGCCACGCCCGTTTCGGCAAAGATTGCGTTGCCGCTAGGAGAAGCCCGACTGCGGGCGGACGATAGAAGCCTACACATCGAAATCACTGCACATAAGAGCGAAGACCTTTCAGTTTTACAGGATGTCGTTCAAACGCATATCGAGCGCTTTGCCTTCCGGGAGACGCTAGAGTTCGATTGGCAGCCGCAAACCTGACGCTGCCGGCAACACGTTCTAATCATCAAACAGAATTCTATTGAAATGGGGATGGGGTACATGTCGAAGGGAACACACCAGTTCTGCCTGCGTAGTTACGGCTGCGCGATACTTGCTGGCGTTTCGCTGCTCGCGCTAACGCCAGTTTTAGCGCAAGGCCAAGAAGCAAATCGCGCTGAACGCGGTCCAGGCACCTCCGCAACAGTACTTGCCCCCATCTTGATCGAATCTCAAAACGAAAACAAACCGAAGACAAGCACCATCGGACTGCCTCCTGCATCGTTCAGTGGTGGACAGCTTTCGACAGGAGCACGACTTGGCTCCCTTGGAGACCGTCCTGTTAAAGACACGCCCTTCAGTATCACGGCCTATACAGCTAAGCTCATCCGTGATCAGCAGGCGCGAACTGTTGCTGATATTACACTCAACGACCCGTCCGTGCGCGCGGATGCGCCTGCAAACAGCGAGCGCGATTCGTTCTTCATCCGCGGCTTTTCGGTGGTCAACCTCGATATTCTTTACGATGGACTTCCGTATATAGCCAACCCGCGTCGTCATTTCCTTGAAGGCATTGAGCAGGTTCAAGTTTTGAAAGGACCGAGCAATTTTGCGAACGGCGGGCTGGGTCGCGTCGGCGGAACGATCAATCTCATCCCAAAGCGTGCAGCAGATGAACCATTAACCCGCCTCACGACTGGTTATCGCAGCGATTCACAATTCTGGACGCACGCCGACGTTAGCCGTCGGTTTGGTCCAGCAAATGAATGGGGCGTTCGCGCCAATGGCTCAATCAAGGGCGGTGAAACCGCTCTTGATCACAATGATACCAAAGTTGGCGTGGCAACGCTCGGCATCGACTATCGTGGTGATGATTTTCGTGCTTCGTTAGATTTGAGCCACTCGACACAAAAGCTCGATTCGCCAACATCACTGTTTAACACCGTAGATACACGACCTGTATCTTTGGTAACGCAGATACCGCGAGCTCCAAATGGCAAGGTGAATACGGGCAATCCGTTTGAATATCTTGATAGCTCATACAATATGGCTACGGGCCGGATTGAGTACGATATACTGGACAGCACGACGATCTATGCTGCGGCTGGCGCATATCGTTACCGTGAGGACTTTCTGACATCGTCCTATACAATTCTAAACAACAGCGGTGATGCCCGGATCGATTTCGGATACAATCCGCAAGAAATTATCAGCTATTCCGGCGAGACAGGGATTCGTTCAGAATTCGAAACGGGTGAGATAAACCACCAACTGAACATATCCGCCCAACTAGCCTATACGGAAAATAATCGCGGTTACCTCAACCCATCTGCTTTGGGTTTCCCAAGCTACGTGTCCAATATCTACGATCCCGTTTATATCTCAGGGAGCTTGGTGAATACGTCGGGCTTGCCCCGTTCTGGTAACCTGAACCCGTTTTCAGAACTGTTGTCTACCAGCTTTGCAATCTCGGATACGCTTTCCTTCCTAGACGACAGACTTGAACTGACTTTGGGCGGGCGCTTTCAAAGTGTCCGCCAAAAAAGCTTCAATGTGCGCCCAGATCGTGGACCTCTCGGAGTACAGAATTACTTTTATGATGAGTCACGGTTTAGTCCAGCGGTTGCAGCCAGCTTTAAGTTGACCGAAGACCTATCCATCTACGCAAATTACGTAGAGGCGTTGACGGAAGGCGCAATCGCTCCTTTGACGCCAACGTTAAGTAACCCAGGCGAAGTACTTCCTCCTACGGTCAATCGACAAAAAGAAGTTGGGGTGAAATATGACACCGGTTCGCTCATGCTCACGGCCGCGCTTTTCGAGATAAAGCAGCCTAGCGCTTATGTGGTCGGGAACACCTATGGTCTCAATGGTCTACAGACCAATAGCGGCGTAGAACTTACGGCTTACGGAGAGCCAATCGATGGCCTGCGACTTCTTGGTGGAATCACATTTCTTGATGCAGAGCTAAGCCGCACCAATGGCGGAGGAAATGATGGCAACGTGGCTGCTGGCATCCCGAAGACTTCGATCAGCCTCTATGGCGAATATGATTTGCCATGGATTGAAGGCCTAACAGCCACCGGTCGCGTCGTTCACAGCGGCAGCACTTACTTCAACGCGGCGAATACCCTGAAGGTCGACGACTGGACACGCGTTGACCTTGGTGCAAGGTACAAATTCGAGCGCGAAAACGGAAAGCCTATCGAAATCCGCGCCAATGTCGAAAACGTTTTTGATGAGAACTATTGGGCGTCGTCGGCTCGCAGCTTCCTAGCAGCTGGCGCATCTCGTACCTTTACACTTTCGGCATCGTTCGATTTCTAAAAAGGAACATTCACATCGAGCCAGAACCGAGCCACTGCATTCTCAAATCAGGCGCGATTATTACCCGCGCCTGTCTCTATCGCACAGAAAGACTATTGCGAACGTGGCAGACTGTGACGGCGCGGTGGTCGTGCGATTTTGAGACATGCTTTCTGCAAACTCGCTTATCGATATTCCGAACAGTTCATGATCTGGAGCGGTTAATAAGCGGGTTTTTACGACACTAGAGTAATAAAACTCCGTGACTGTCGAAATAATGGAGTTTTGACGGATCGGCGGTTAATCCGACCTCGCTTCCCACAGAGGGCATTTCCGGCCTGTCGTGGGTGACAAGGCAAATCTGTCCGCTGGGCAACGCGATATGCAGCAGAGATATTGCGCCCGTATACTCACAGAGATTGACAATCCCACGCATAACGCCCTCTCCTGGGGCGGAAATGATGAAATGTTCGGGTCGTACGCCTAGAGATTTGGTGGAGGCAGGATGCTGTCCGCTCAGCAATGCACTTGCCTCACCTGCCGGTATCACGTTCATTTTAGGGCTCCCTATAAATTGGGCCACGAAAATGTTGGCCGGCCGTTCATAGAGTTCCCTTGGTGAACCCACTTGCTCTATCCGCCCGTCGCGCAGAACGACGATCTTATCGGCCAACGTCATGGCCTCGACCTGATCGTGGGTCACGTAGATCATCGTGGTGGCAAGACGCTTATGTAGCGCGGCGATCTCCGATCGCATGTGCACCCGCAGTTCTGCATCAAGGTTGGACAGGGGTTCGTCAAACAGGAATACGTCGGGATTGCCGACGATGGCCCTACCAATGGCTACGCGCTGACGTTGGCCACCGGAAAGTTCGCGCGGGTAGCGATCCAGCAAAGCCTCCAGCTTAAGCGTTGCCGCCGCTTCGCCAACGCGCCGGTCGCGCTCCGCAGTCGGTACCTTCCGCACCTTCAGCCCGAAAGCCATATTGTCGCGAACCGTCAGATGCGGATAGAGTGCATAGGACTGGAACACCATCGCCACGCCACGTTGCGATGCCTGCACCTCGTTCACCACGCGCCCGCCGATCGATAACTCGCCGCCAGTGATATACTCCAGCCCTGAGATGAGCCGGAGCAGTGTGGATTTTCCGCATCCGGAGGGGCCTACGAAAACGACGAACTCGCCGTTCTCAATCTCCAGATCGACACCGCGGATGACGTCCACCGCCCCGAAGCTTTTTTTAATGTCCGTTAGCGTAACACTGGTCATATCTTACCCTTTGACGCCGGAAAGCGCGAAACTTTCAATGATCTGCCGCTGGGCGATCAGATAGACGATCAGGATCGGCACCACGGCAAGGCTGGTTGCGGCAAGCTGCAGGTTCCATAAAGGAAGTCCGTAGCTGTCGTTGAAGTTGGAAAGTGCGAGCGGAAGCGTGAACATTTCGAGCGAACTGACAAAGATCAGCGGTTCGAGGAACAGGTTCCACGAATGAAGAAAGGTGATTATCGCAACCGCTGCCAGTGCCGGGCGCGACATCGGTATCGCAATCTTCCACCAGACCCCAAGGCGTGAAAGCCCATCCATCTTGCCCGCATCTTCCAGCTCCTTTGGCAGCGCCAGGAAATATTGACGCATCAGGAACGTCGCCATCACGCCCTGCGGACCAAAGGTCGGCAGAAGGATGAGAGGCCAGTGGCTATCCACCATGCCCATCCCGCGCATCAGAAAGAAGTTGGGAATGATCGTGACTTCCTCCGGCACCATCAGCGCCGAAATCAGGAAGACCATCAGCAGCCCCGCTCCTGCAAATCGCATCCGCGCCAGCGCATATCCGGCCAGCGAAGCGATTATCAGCGTCAGCACGGTCACAACGACGGCGATGTATATCGAATTGAAATACTGTCGGGCAAATGGCTGGTAGGTGAAGACCTCGACAAAGTTCTGCCAACGCCAGACACGCGGAATGAGCGTCGGCGTGCCGAAGATTTCGGTCACGCTTTTAAAGCCCGCAGATACCATCCAGATAAACGGAAAGACGAAAGGTATGGCGACGATCAAAAGCGCAATCGTCCAGCAGGTGCGATAAAGAATCTGGATCTGACGCTGCGTCATTGCATGCCCTTCCGTCTCAGCATGACCTGGACCAGTGTCAGGGCCATCACGATGACGAACATGATCATCGCCAGTGCAGATGCGTACCCGATATTGAAGAACTTGAAGCCCTGCTGGTAAATGTAGAAGGCCAAGACCAGCGTGCCGTTTTCAGGCCCGCCTCCGGTCATCTGGTATATGTGATCGAATACCTTGAACGAACCGATCGTGGTGATGACCATGATGACGAGCGTCGTCGGCGCAAGCAGCGGCCAAGTAATCATTTTGAAAACCTGCCGACGCGAGGCGCCTTCAAGGCGAGCTGCCTCCTCGTAATCCCGCGGAATGGATTGCAGGGCGGCGATGTAGAGAATCATATTCAGTCCCACCATCTTGATGACCCGCGTCACGATGACAGCGGCCATCGCCCAGTTCGGCTCACGCAACCAGTTCGGTCCACTGATGCCGACAATCGCCAGCACCTGATTGATAAAGCCGCCTTCTCCCTGCAACAGAAACTTCCAGACTATCGCCCAGGCGATTGCCGAGGTGATAACCGGAGCGAAGAACACCGTGCGGAAGAACACAACGCCGAAGAAAGGCCGTGAAAGCGCGAGCGCCAGCATGAGAGCCAGCGCCATATTGAGCGGCACGAGCCCGATTGCAAAAATAACCGAGTTGCGCACCACGAGCCTGAAATCCGGATTTTCGAGCAGCGCATTCTCGAAGTTGGCCAGGCCGATAAAGGTTGCCTCCTGCGTCAGCAGGTTCCATTCCGTTGTCGAATAATACAGGATGGCGCAGAGCGGCCCGAGAAAAAAGATGAGGAAGCCGATGAAGGTGGGGCTAACAAACAGCCACGCCTCCATCATTTCTCTCGCCTTCAAACTCAGCCAGGGCTTTTGGTTGTTTACTCTCACGGATCCAAGCACTCCATCGTCATCCTCCGCCTTGCGCCGAGAATTTGACTGCGTTCATGTTGGCACAAGGTCGGGTGACGAAGAGGCGTCATCAGAGCTGTGGTGTAATTGCCGCGCAGATGTCCTTGATGGCGGCATCGACATTCGCATCGGTCTTCCAGAGAGCGTCGACACGAGGCATCATTGCGGCAAGGATTTGTGGCGCCTTCTCATGTCCGGGAACGACACGGCCCTTTTCAATCGCCGCCGCGACATTCTTCATCATCTCCGGCGAAATCAGCTTGTTGCCGTTGATGAAAGCTGGCGCTTGCAGAACACTCTTACGGGCAGGCGGGAAAAATTGCGCCATGGTGGCGACATTTTCCTTACTGGTCATGTGCGCCACAAACTCCGCAGCAACCTTGGTGTTCTTGCCCTTGGCAAAAACGACGAGCGCAGCTTGGCCGATGACCGGAGATTCCCCTCCCGGACCCGTCGGCAAGGGTGCGATACCCCACTTGAAACCCGCCTCCGGCATTTTCGATGCGCGCGAAATCTGGTTCACGGTCATCGCTGAATTTCCCGAGAAATAGTCGCCCTGAGTGCCAGGCGGCACGATCGACTTGTCCTTGAACACCATGTCATGCAGTTGCTTGATCGCCTTCACGGCTTCAGGCTTGTCAAAACCGCATTGCTTGTTCGACCAGATATCACCGCCATAGGCGCGGATGGGAGGCAGGAAAGCATGCGTCATGCGCGAGGCATAACCTTCACCGTCCTTGAACTCGAAACCCCATTTACCGGGGTTGGCTTCTACCAGCTTCTTGGAGACCTCTTGGAACTTGTCCATGTTCCACTCGCCCTTGGCCGCTAGCTGTTGCGGATCCTCAAGGCCTGCTTTGTCGAACATGTCCTTGTTGTAGTAAATCAGGAATGGCGAGGTGGAAAATGGTATCCCGTAAACCGTTTCACCCTGCTGCCACAGGCCCATGGCCGGCTGAGAAAAGTCCGCGAAATCATAGCCCTCCGTAGCCTTCAGTGTTGGCCCGAGATCCATGAGAAGCTTGGCGTTCTCAAAAGCGGGGGCCGCATCTTCCATCATCCAGGCGACATCGGGCGGATTTCCGCCCGCCACCTGGAAGGTCAGTTTTTGGGTGTAATCGTTGACCGGAACTGTCTCGAATTTGACGTTTACGTCCGGATTCTTGGCTTTGAAACTCTCTGCGATGGCATTCAGCATCTTCAGATGGGCTTCGCTACCGGTCCACACCGTCATGCGGAGATCCACAGCGAGCGCGGCAGATGTCGACATCAATAGTGCTAAAGCGGATGCTGCTATACCTGCTAGTGCGGTCCTCATGGCTTCCTCCCGTTTGGTCGCTTCGTAAACAGTACTCCTCCAGCGATGCCACTGGCATTCGCTGTAACTCCTTGTCGCAGGCGTCTAATCAGCAACCTGCGGAAGGACACCAGGGGCATCACCGATCGACCATCCTCCGTCGACCGGTATATTTGCTCCGGTAATGTAGCTGGCAGCGTCGCTGCACAGAAAAACGAACGCACCTGCCAGATCCTGGGGCTGACCCTGTCTTCCTGCAGGGATTTTAGCCGTCACGGCCCTGCGAAAAGCAGGGTCGCTGTACTGGGCCGCGTTGGCCTCGATCTCGATGGCGCCGGGCGAGACGACATTGACTGTAACGCCACGCGGCGCGACGTCGCGGGCAATGGCCCGCACCGCCGTCAGTTGCGCTGCCTTCAAGGATGCATAGACGATCGTTTCAGTCCTCGGTCGGGTCGCCATGATACTGCCGGTAGCAACCACTCTGCCCCAACCACGCTCGACCATGGGCGGAATCAGTCTCCCCGTCAGGGCCAGAAGTGCCGCGAAGTTCGATGCCACATGCGCGGCTATATGCGCCTCATCGATATCGTTCCATGGCATGCGCCGTTCGATAGCAGCATTGGCGATCAGGATATCTATCGGCCCAAACTGATCAAGTACATGGCGGGCGAATGCTTCCGTCGCGCCCTGCCTGGTAAAATCTGCCTCAATGACGGGCGCTTTGCCGCCCGTCATTTCTGCCACTTCCCTCGCGCCGGCCTCGTTCCCGAAATGGTGAAGGATAGGTTCCGCGCCATGCTCTGCCAACCCCAGAGCCACCGCGCGGCCGATACCAGAACTGGCACCGGTCACCAAGGCACGCCGACCTTTGAGCGAGAAGCGCACGCTCGTCATCCCTCTGCGCCATCCAGCTTGTCAGCGACTTCTAGCGAAGCGATATCGGCAGCATCGAAATGCGCGCGTATCCTTTGCTCGGCTTGGTCGGCATCGCCCAAACGGATGGCTTCGCAGATTGCAGCGTGCCGTGCGATCGTCTCATACCAATCCGCCTCGCTACGGTTGGCCCGCCGTGAGAAAAGCTCCGACACTTCCCGCTGCACTGTGCGCATGCCTTCCATCTGAACGCGGATCATCGCATTGCCCGTCGCGGTCGCCAGACCAAGATGGAACAGAATGTCCGCAGCCGTGAAACTGGCGGGATCATGGACGCCTGCATTCATGTCTTTCAACGCCTGCTCCATAATCTCCAGGCCTTCGGGGTCTCGACGCTCGGCGGCAAGTCTCGCAATGCCGGTCTCGATGACCCGGCGCATCTCATTGGCTTCCTGCAGGCGCTTGAGGCTCGAGCGCACCGCATAGCCGTAGATCTTGTCCATCGTCTCGCCGCTCATTGCCTTGGCGCGGGCCACTTTTCCTTGCTGCGTGAAGATCAGTCCAGCAGCTGTCAACTGGCGCAGAGCCTCACGCGCAATCGGCTTCGACACACCGAATTCCTTGGCGATTTCTCCCTCGGGCGGCAAAGGCTCGCCCGGTGGAATACGGCCGTCGAACAAAGCGGCAGCAATAGCATCCGACACACCGTCGGCGAGCCTGACAGGGCTCAACAGCTTGGCATCGAATACGGATTTGCGGGACATAACCATCGTTTGCTTCCTCATGATCAAAAGCTAGCATACAGTTTACAACATAGCAACTAGGTTTATCAGTTGCCAAGATGATACGATGTGGCTAGAACTAGCATACAAGCAGGCCGCTGAACACAGTGAGGCAAAACCCGATGGCATCATCAACACCGAGCCAAATGGCAGACATGACGGAAAGCTTACGCATCGCTCTGTTGCGGGCCGATCCAGCTCTCAGTCGTTTTGACCCATTGCCGCGCATTCTCTCGTTCGACGACTTTTCGCGCGGCCATTGCGGCTGGTCGCAACTGGTCGGCAATTACGAGGACACGCTGGATGCCATGCTGCCCGGTTACGCCCAGCATTCCAGCGCGATGATTTCCACACTTGGGCATTGGGATGCCGGGTCGCATGGCGGCATGGATTCGTCCTATGCGCTCAAGATCGCAACCAGGCCCAAGCCGGGCGCACAGAATGTCGCGATCAAGCGTCACACGTTTCGCAAAAGAGGGCCGATCCGCTTCGAGATTTACTTCACCTTCAAACCGGAAGCCTCCGAGCTGAAGCTGTCGGAAACCGACGTGCGTTCCGTCGGGTTTCTGTTCGATCTGCAAGGCGGCGACCGTGACAGCGATAGCGAGCGGGTGATGCCGCATTTGAGGTTTCTGAATGCCGAAAACGGCAAATTCCTGCAGAAGTGGCAATATAAGCGTGAGACGACCGAAATCAAACCTCTCGGAACGGACAACAAGACGGTCAGTCATTACCACCTTGCACCGGAAGGCTGGCTGGATCTGCCAGATGGCGAACAAAAGCTTTGCTACAACGAGATCCCGACCAAAGTGAACTGGAGTTATCTGCGGTTCGATTTCGATCTTGAAAAAATGCAGGCCACCGGCATGCAATGCAACGATCGCACCTTCGATGTATCGGGCTTCGAGCCTATCCGTATTCCGGCAATGAAAAACCTCTGGTGCATGCTGAACTTCTGCTTGTTCGCGGAAACGGACGTCGCCAAGCGCGCCTTTCTCTATGTCGATTCGATCTGCATTTCGGGAGATTTCTGATGCTGCCTGAAAACATCACAGCGATCATTGCCCGCAACGAACGCTGGAGTGGTGATGCCGCCAGTGAACCCTATGAGGCAGGCTGGGCGCGCGAAGCAGTCTTCTTCATCCGCGCGCTAAAACAGCCGGTTGGCGCATCGCCTCGCGGATGGGTGGAAATTTCACCCGATGGCATGCACTGGGTGCGCGAGGGAACTGAGTTCGATATGCCGACCGAGTTAGATGGACTGACATCTGCACGGGTACAACATTTCGGTAACTGGCTACGCGTCGTAACTCACTTTGCCGAAGGCGCGGAATGCACCCTGCTGATCACATTGCATTTGAAGGCGTGAACGTGAAACGGGCGAATGATATATCCGCCCCTCACCTCACCCCAGATAAGCGCCCTGCGCCAGCAATTCCCGGCGCAGGTCCTCGTATTCGATATGGCGAGGGCTGGCGCGATTACCCACGGAAAGCGCAGCCGCGATGCCGGCAGCCTGGCCAAGCGCAAAGCAGGGCGGCATGACGCGGATGGCACTTAGCGCCTCATGCGTTGCTGATACGGCACGACCGGAGACCAAAAGACCATCGTGGATGCGCGGTACCATCACTCTATACGGAATCTGATAGATATTGGCGGCGTCCGGCCCTTCTCCACCCGTGCCACCACCCGAACCCGTCGGATCGTGGATATCCAGCGGATAGCCACACAGTGCAACGACATCCTCAAAGGCGCGACCGGAATGCAGATCCTCAAGCGTCAACTCGTAGTCGCCCTCGATGCGGCGAGTTTCCCGCACACCGATCTGCGTTGCGGTATCGCGCAGCGTCGCCTCTTTGAAACCTGGCAACTCGTTGCGGAAGAAATCGAGAAGAGCCACAGTTTGCTCACGACCCTCCACCTCGGCCAGTGACAGTTCGAGCGCATCGGCGCCGTTTCGTTTAAGCACCCGCCCGGTATTGATACGCCAGACTCCCGGCTCCATGGTCTTATAGAGACCTATGCCACGACGAGGTGCAGGGAACCGCCCCTCTTCCGTCGCCTTGGCGACAATCGACGAAAACGGGCGATAGTCGTCCGGGTGCGATCGAACATACTCCTCGACAACCTGATCATCGACATTTTGAACGCGAAAGAACAGGGTCTGGGGCTGGGACAGCCCGTCGCTGTCACGCCCCTGCCGGGTGTGGACGCCAGCATAATGAGCGACATCGCCATCGGCTGAGCAATCGACTACCACTTTGGCGCGAGCGGCTCTCAAGCCACCTTTGCCTGCGCAAACAACACCGAGCACCCTGGGATTGTCGGCATCGCGGTCGCCGACGATAGCATCTACCACCATTGTGTGAAGCAGAAGTTCGACGCCTGCCTCAAGACACATGCGCTGGGCGACAACCTTCGCTGCCTCGGGCTCGAAAGGGGTGACCTTGTCATGGCCGTAAACGATAAAGCCGCAATAGGCCGAACCAGCAGGGATGGCACCCGGATGCAATGCGCCTCCCATCGCCATCATACCCTGTACGAATTCCTCGTATATGCCTCGGATAAGCTGTGTTTTGCCATCAAGCGAATAGGACGTCATGCAGGGACCGACCAGACCTGCGGTCAGGTTGCCCCCGAGGAACCCGTAACGCTCTACGAGTCGTACCCTCACACCGAGACGGGCGGCCGCTACCGCTGCTGAAATTCCCGAAGGCCCGCCACCGATGACGAGTACGTCGACTTCATCGAGTTCGGGAACGTCGACCGAATAGGCATAACGCAACTCTGTCTGATGCATCTTGTCCTCCCAGACTGACTTAGCGGAACATCGATCCGCCATCGACATCGAGCGCTGATCCGTAGGTGAAACTGGCGGCGTCGGAGCAAAGGAACATAATGGCAGCGGCCATGTCATCCGGTCGACCCATGCGACGCATCGGCAGGTTACCAGCGATGCGCACTTTCAGCTCGGGATCAATATGGGAATGCATCGGCGAATCCGTCGGCCCGGGGTTCAGTGCGTTGATGCGGATTTTCTTACCCGCCAACTCTCGCGCGACAGACTTGACCATCGACAGGGTGGCCGCCTTCGATGCAGCATAGGGCGTATCGGCAATGAGCCCGCCACCGCCATGGACCCCTGCATCGGAAGCGGTGCACACGATATTGCCACCTTCAGGATTATGGAGCATTCGCTCGACTGCCGCCTGAACCGTGAAGAAGGTGCCAAGCAGGTTGACGTCCAGCACGCGGCGCCAATGCGCCCAATCCTGTTCCAAGATACGCTTGGCGGTAATGATTGCCGCACAGGTTACCACGTTGTCGAGCCGCTTTAGATTGGCGTCACAATATTGGAATGCAGCCGCAATACTCGCTGGATCGCTGACATCCACCTTGACAGTGTGAATCTTGGCTCCCGATTGCCGCAAATCAGCACTATACTTCTCAAGCCCGGCCTCGTCTCGGTCTGCCATGACAACCTCCGCGCCCTTGAGGGCGAAAGCACGGGCGGTCTCGAGACCCATTCCACTAGCGGCACCTGTTATGAATACCGATCTGTCGGCAAAACAGTTATCCGCAAAAGTCGCATATTTCACTGGCATACTCGGTCTCCTCTTTACGGTCTCGTAAGATGTTACAGGGGCGTAACACACCGGCACTGAGCAACCTAGCAACTATGTTAGTTAGATGTAAAGGCTATTTTTACATCGGCTGAATCAACGCCAACAAAACCGCTGTCGCGGAGCGAAGTTGACCCCCTCTACCGCATTCAGCAGGTCCGCCCGGAGCGATATTTTGCCAGTCAAAGGTGGAGTGTAGCCGTCTTAAAAAGATCTGAATCAACGGTCCCAAAGCCGAGTGATTTGCAATCGGTAATTGCAGGTCGCTTAAATAAAGAGCCGTGCGCTGCCCTGGCCACGCGACGTCAGAATGTCAATTTTGCCTCTCAACCCTCATCGATCATTGGGGGGCGGGGAACGTCTCATTTTATCTAAAGTCTTAATTCGGTGTTCCGCTTGGTTTCGTCGGCTAGGAATTCGCATGCAGTTTTGAGTACACGTTCCGTATAATTCTTCGGTACACACGCCAGACCATCGGCCAGACCTCGATAGGCGGGCGCTGGTGGAAAGAATAGACCAGCGCACGTCAGGTTCCTCAAACTTTCGAGTGACAGTCCTATCAGTGGCCGCACGCTTTAGCATAATCACGCAACGTCGCCTGGACACAGGCAAGCTTTATCCCATCGAAATCAGCCACGACGTCGCCTGATCGCACTTTCGCAGTCAAAGGAGCGAGGTACTGGCTGATCAGTGTTTCAGGTATGGACCTATTCCCGAGGCGGGTTCTCACAACGTCTACTGCCTGTCGCGCAGCGGGCTGGGACCAATAATAGCGAATGCGGTCCGAATAACTGAAATGCCGTTGGAGGCGCTGTTGCGACGAAGTACCTGAATAATATTTAGCCCAATGGTTGCGATTTCCCATCATGATGTTTTCCATTGTCTGCTTGAGCATCGGGGCTTCACCATCAAGTTCCGACGCAATCAAATCCAACCCATAGAGCGCTTCCCGCAACGCAAACGTCAGGCCGGGCCCAACCTTTAGAATGGCAAACCCGCCGCCCACGAGCGACGAGAGCGCCGCAGCAGTTTGGTAATCAGTCGAATGTGCTTCGAAGACCACATTCGGCATGTCGGTAAGCGATTGAGAGAGGTTCCTTGCTTGCTCCGGCTGGTAAGCCACAACATTTGCGTTGCCGAATTCGACACCGGGCTGCACAACCAAACCGATCACCCGCTGAAACGCCGCCTCCAGGCCTTCTTGCGCGAACGACCTGAAATGCACATCATACGTCCTGCGCGCCGCAGCCGGATCCGTCACATCAAGATCATCAACGGCATGAGAAGCACCACCTGGAACAGGCACTTCCGTTCCGATAATGTAGACGGGTGAAAAAGAACTGTTGTCTTCGGCAACTGCTGCCAGCTGCGCTGCGCGCCGGGCCACGATTTCATCCTCGAGCGCCTCGGGCTCGCCGGAACATCCCATTGAGCAATCGAGATGCAGCTTGGAAAAGCCTGCACTGGCGTATGCTGCAACCATCTCTCTGGCCTTGATCATCGCGTCAGTCGCAGGCAGATGTTTCCAGGGATTGGGACCTAAATGATCTCCGCCAAGGATGAGGCTTTCGGTATTGAAGCCCACACTGGACGCGATCTCCCCAACAAACGTCCGGAATATCGCAGGTGTCATACCCGTGTATCCGCCGTCTTGATTCACCTGATTACAAGTGGCTTCGATCAGGACCGGCTGATCAATGTCGCGACCAAGTATCAAAGCTGCGCGAATGACATCGGGATGCGCCGAACAAACGGATGTTATGCCATATGTCTCACCACGATCGCGGCGCGATCGTAGAGACGTGAGTGTAGAGGTATTCATGTAGATCTCTCAAATTGCGGGCAAAAAATTGCGCGGACGGATGACTACATATCGTTGCGCAGTCATCAGCATGATTTAAGGGCATATGGTCCAGACCCCGTGTCCCGCGACGGCGGTTCTGTTGCGCAGAAACGCACAGCCTTAGAAGCTTCATCCCAACCGTCTTCCAAAAGCGGTGCGAGATAATCAACAACGCAGCCTTTGTTCACGCGGAAGAATTGGCTGAGTGTTTTAAGGTCGAACGTCACGGCATGGAGATGATCAAACTCGGGGAGTTGCCCGGCGGCCAGTTGTTCCGATCGATAACTAGCGAAAGAATTTTGCGCCTGCCCGGCGGTCATATCGAGAGACAGGGCGTGGAATATCCCGATGGTGGAAAGGTTTCCTCCACACTTCAGACCAAAGGGATGAAACCTTGCCACGTCGTTGAAAAAATCCGATCCAAGTTCCTCAGTTACCTCGCGCTGGCAGCAGGTTTGTGCGTTGAGTTCACCATCGGCGCCCATTTCGACGCCGCCTCCCGGAAACTGGATCTGACCGGGTGTTGACGTGTGCTGCGCCATTTCACCAAGCAAGAGGTAATTATCGGAGGTCACAATGGCGGCCGCGCAAAAAACAGCCCGGCAATCGAACTCGTGATCCCGGTCTTGAGCAGCATAAAGATAATGCGCATAGTCGGTCGAAGAGACCTCGACAACAACACGGGAACTATCCGTAGCGATTGACGATGCGGCAAGAACCGGGCCGTTAAAAAACCGCCCGTTGTTACTGATGCGGGCCCAGTGTGTTTCGACCTTGGAGCGATACCCATCTGGATACATGATTGGCGATTTACCGAGAACAAGCCGAACGTCCTGATTGATAAAGGTAATTTCAAGCATCTCGTTGTCCTTCTTCGCCATTAGGTTTGGAGTGCTTCAGACCACAGCAGCGATGCTCAGCGGCACCGAAGCTGTTCTAATTGTCATCCAAGTGCGCTGGCGGCAGCGCTGTCGAGGTACCAGTGGATATTTGCATGAGACGTCAGCAACGAAGCCGGGCAGTCGGTTGAGGGTCTGTGCCGCAGGCTGCGGCGAACAGCAGTCGCCTTCGCCGGTCCCGTCGCCAGCATGATGATTTCACGCGCATTCAATATATCGGCGATCCCCAAGGTAATGGCCTGCGAGGGTACCGAGCGCAGTTCCACAAGACCAGGCTGGTTGGCCGAGAGGGTTTCATGGGAGAGATCAACGATCCGTACATGACTGTCAGGTGCCGATCCGGGCTCATTGAAACCGATATGTCCGTTTGTCCCCAGGCCAAGAAGCTGTACGTCGATACCTCCGCTTTTGTGCAGCAAAGTCGCATATCGTGCAGCCTCGGCCGCGAGATCCGCTGCGGCACCGTCGATGAGGTTGAGGTTGGCAGGATCGAAATCGGCAAGACCGAAGAGTTCGCGCTTCATGAACGCGGCAAAGGAATCTGGATGGGATGCAGCCAGGCCACAATATTCGTCCAGATTGAAAGTCGCGACATCTCGAAACGAAACTTCGCCCTCAAGAAATGCATCGACGAGACTTTTATAGACGCGGCGCGGCGTCTGGCCAGTTGCAAGACCCAGAACGCTTTTGGGGTCACGCCTGACTGTTGCGATCAAGTGATCTGCAACCGCATCAGCAGCATCATTCGCCGTCGGAAATACCGTTAGCAGACAACCATCGCCGACAGCTGTCCTCTGCAATGAAAGGTTCATTATTTCAATCCTTTAACTGGTCCTGTCGTGCGACGCAAATGCTCTGCAGGGGTCAAATCACAACACGCTTTAGTGCATCGTCGAGCGCTATGATTTCGTTGGCAGGCGTTCCCGGCCGAAGTGACGGCCGCGTGAGGCCCATTACATCCAGAGGGATCATGGCTGCCATCTGATATGCTTCCGCCAATGAGAGCCCGACATGCAGGACGGCGTTTGCGAGGCATGTGGCAAGATCTACATGCGCTCCGGCAAGAGAGCCTGCCTGATTGATGAGTGCCCCATCCCGAACCCTTATGATCTCACCATAAAGTTCGAATTGATCAGGCCCGCCAATCGTCGCCATAGCGTCGGAAACCATAAACATACGCCCTGGCGATGGACGCGCACGGCAGGCCAGAGCCACCATCGACCAATCAACATGATGGCCATCGACAATAATCCCGGCATAGGCATCCGAATTAATAGCCGCACCAAGGATACCGGGCTCGCGCGAGCTCATAGGTGGCATTGCATTGTAGAGATGGGTGAAGCAGCTAACACCCGCTTCTATTCCAGCTCTGGTTTCCTCAGCGGTCGCCGCAGAATGACCTGCAGAGACGATCACGCCCATATCTGCAATGCGGCGGATCGTATCAAAATCGACTGTCTCTGGTGCAAGTGTCAGCATCACCGGAATACCAGCACCACGCAGTTCTTCAAGGATGGCAACCGTCGTCTCATCCATAGGGCGGATGAACGCAGGATTGTGCGTGCCTTTGCGCAACACATTGAGATGCGGTCCCTCCACATGAAGACCCAGGAAGCCATCCGTTCCCCAAGCATCGCGTGCTGCTGTCGCGGCCGTGCGCATACGTTCAGCCTCGCAGGTAATAAGGGTCGGCATTACCCAGCCAGTGCCGAGAGAGCGCTGCGTCTCGACAATGCGCAAAATTGATTTTGCCGAAGGATCGGAATTCAGCATCACTCCGCCGCTACCGTTCACCTGCAGATCAGTCAACGCCGGACCAAGCAGACTGAGGCGCACGTCCGGGCTTTCACCACTTTCAAGCGGGCGGATTTTTCTGAGCTCACCGCTGGTCAGCTCAGCCGCAAGCCCGGTTTGCATGGCACCATCCAACCAGATGAAATCGGCGGCAACGAGTTGGGTCATGAAAATGGGACTCCGGACGGTTAGAGTGGTTTTCTGCTGGCCATGATCGCGGCGCCACGTGCTCCCGAACTGTCACCATGGATGGCGCATCGGATGGCCGGCATGCGCATTTCGCCGAGCTTTACGGATTGAAACGGTTTTTCCAGCAGCGGCACGACATCCGGAATGCCGGACAGTCCACCACCGAGGACAATGCAGTCGGGATCATGCATGAGCTGGATGATCAGTAACAGCTCTGAGGCGATCTCTGCCCACTGCCACAGTACCTGCTGGTGTTGCGTGCCCCCGGCTTGGGCCGAAGCTACGATCTCTTCGGCAGTCACCGGCCGGCCCAGCCAGTGCGCGCCCAGTGCCGCCAGGCCCGTGCCGGAGACATAGCGTTCGAAACACCCTCTCTTCCCGCAACCGCAATCCCATAACGGCAGACTGCGGGACGCCAGGAGATGGGCCGGGATGCCGATATGGCCAATTTCCAGTGCCGAACCATTGAGGCGCGGCGGTAAGTGACCGTCACACGTCAGACCGGCCCCAACGCCGGTACCCATGATGAGTCCAACAACAGTCTTGAACCCTTCACCGGCTCCGCCATTTGCCTCCGACAGCGCAAATGCCTGGCAGTCATTCATTAATGGTAGCCTTCGACCTATCCGTTCCTCGAGTATGGCGGCGATATCGTGACCACTGGCTGGCAGATTAGAGGTGAAAGCGCGCCCCGTGTGCACATCGATAAGACCGGGTATGGCCATTCCGACGGTTAAGTCCTGGCCCTGATGCGAGAATTGCTCGAGCCATCGGACCTGCTCGGCGAGGGCATCGATGAAATCGGCGAGCCGGTCCTTTGGCGTTGGGATGCGTCGCATCTCGACGGTCGCCAGATCGTTGGAGAACAGCCGCGCTTCGATCTTGGTGCCGCCGATATCGATGCCGCCGCAGATCATGCCCGCACCGGATAAAGCGTCACGCCGGAGACGACACGCGACAGATTACCCTGCCCCGCAAACGGATTGTCGATATTGAGCGCAAGTTCCCCGGACCATGCAACGGCCCAGATCTGGGCCGCCAGCACGTAAAGTGGCGCTTCCCAGCAGGCATCACCCAGGGTGCGCAGATCCACATCGCATCCCTCTCCGCCGAGTGTCAGCACTGTGGCCTCTGGGTACTGTGCCTTGATCTCGCGTGCCACATCGTGATCATATAGTGAAGTGTGGGCATTCGGATGGATCATCACGACGATAAGGTCGCGGCCGGTGATGACCGCCTTAGGACCATGTCGAAATCCGAGCGTGCTGTCCCAAGAGGTCATGGTCTGGCCAGCTGTCAGTTCCAGCACTTTAAGCGCAGATTCGCGCGCAACGCCCTTCAGCGCGCCTGAGCCGAGAAATACCACGCGGTCGGGCCGAGCCGGCGTCATGGAGTGCAGCGCCGGCAGTAACGATGACGCCTTGTCGGCGATCCTTTTGAGATTACCCGCCACATCCGCCCCAGTATCGAGGCACGCCAGTGCCGACAAGAGCATCGTCGTGAAACTGGACGTCATTGCAAAACCGCTGTCATGCGTAGCTTCGGGCAGCGCAATCACCTTTTGCTCTCCGCTTCCGGCGGGTGCTCGCGTGGCGAGCGCGCCATTCGGGTTACAGGTGATATTCAGCCGCTGCACCTTGGGAAACTGGTGGTCGAGAAGATCGAGCGTGCCAATGCTTTCAGAACTGTCGCCAGAGCGACCAAACTGCACGACGAGAAGCTGCGGGTCATCGCGCAGGCACTCGAAAGGGCACGCCACAATATCGGTCGTCGGGATTGCCTTGATGAGAAAGCCGTCGGACGGCGCAAAGCTCAATGCGTCACCAATAAAGGCAGATGTTCCCGCACCGGCAAAGACAATCTCGGTAATCTGCTTTTCCTTGATCCAGGCACTGATTTCCAGCGCCTTACCAGCAAGCGTCGGGGCCCATTCGTTCCAAATGAGCGGCTGTGCGAAAATTTCATTCCATGTCTGACTGTCTTCGGCCCGCATGATAGGTTCCTGTTCTATGTGTTTAAAGGCCATCCTGGTTGCCCGGTGGCAACGATGCTCTTCGGATCAACTCGTGAGAGATCGGGGAAGGATGGCGCAGAGAATTGTCCTGTCGTCACAGCTTTCGACGGAGGTGGAGCCCTTCACCGCAGGAAAAGCACCAGTCTTGTGAAAATCGACGGTTTCGACCCGCTCGAATTCCTTCTCCCAGTCACCCACCCGGATTCCACTGGTTGGGATCGAAACATAGCCGTCGGAAAAGATTTCGATGCTCGCAACGTCGTTTTTGGATAACAGGACATCGGTCAAACCATCGACTGTGATGCCCTTGCCATTTATCGACGCATAGCCAAGCGGTTGCGTGCTATTTGCGTAATGGAATTGCGTACGGATGCCGCCCTTGAGAAACGTCTCGGCGATTTCGGGGGCTGTCCCGGCAGCAGCGACAGAGGCGGCGATGGCGGTTGATGCCTCTTGCGCCGTCAAACGCCCTGTCTGCACGGCAGCATCAAGACCGTCAAAAATAACCTTGCGCGTCGCCATCTCGACTTCGTCGCTGTCGTGCATCCGGTTCGACAAAACTCTATGTACGGCGATGCGCGCCGCGGTACTGACCGTATCGATCAGCTTGTGATGCTGATAGATGGTCTCACCGTTGATGCGAATGCCGGTATCCCCGAGTGCCAAGAGACGAAAGTGATCGCCGGCGCTGACGACGATTGCCGCCGTCGTCGATGGCGGATGGGCAATGTTGCGCTCAATCGCTGCATCTCGGACGCTGTCGCTCAGCGCCTGAAATATCTCACGGCCGGCGGCCGAAACAAGCTTGCCTGAAGCGGCAAGACGCGCAGTGCATTTTGCAGCGCTTCGGGCTGCGATGCGGCCAGAACTTTCCCCGTTGTAAAACGCACCTGTTGGATCAGTTGCGCCGTCAAAGACCGCCAGAAGTGTATCCGGCTCGATCAGAATGATATCATCACCCGGCTTGGTTCCGTTCTTATATTTGGAGCGTGAAAATGCTTCGATATTCATAAATGCAGGTCCTGTTGGCGACAGCAGTCCGCCCGGCGCCCCAAGACGTCGGTCAGATCTGTCGATTGGCCGAGGCCGGGGATCAGACGAACGCGGATTCCTTACGATCCGAGAAACGGAAAACGATGAAGACACAGAGTCCGGTCGAGGCTAACAGCAGGGTTGACAGAGCCGCGGCCGTGCCAAACTCACCGTCGATCACCTGTACATAGATCAGCACCGGCATAGTGACGGTTCGCGACGTGTAAAGAATGAGCGTCGACGACAGTTCGTTGATGGCGGTAATGAAGCTCATCAGCGAGCCGATGATGAGGCCTGGCATCATTAGCGGCACGGTCACCGAGGCAAAGGTTTTTGCTGGCGATGCTCCGAGGTTAACGGCCGCTTCCTCGATCGAAGGTTTAATCTGACGCAGGATCGATGTCGTTGAGCGTACGCCGTAAGGCAGGCGCCGGATGAAGACCAGAAGGATGATGATCAATGCAGTGCCGGTGATGTCGAACGGCGGATGACGGAACGTCGCGACATAGCCGATCGCCATGACGACACCCGGGATCAGGTAAGGCACCATCAGGACGAGATCGAGCGAACCTGAGACGACATTATCCTTTCGAACGACGATGAAGGACAAGAGGCCCGAGACGACGGCAATCATGGCCACGGCCGCCAACGAGAACAGGAAACTGTTGTAGATTGCCTGCGGAGAATCCCGAAGAATACGCTCATAGCTGCCAAGCCCGAAATTGCCGGTAAAAACAGGTCCGCTTGTCTCAAGGAACGAGGTGTAGACAACGGTAAATGCTGGCAGCATGGCGATGAAGACGACCAGATAGCAGAAGCCGTGCACGAAAAGCGATTTCAGCGGCGACATTGCCCTCTTTACGGGGCGGTTGGTCAGGGCACTGGCGTAACGACGCTTGGAAAGAATACGGCGTTGCAGCAGAAGTGCTATCATCGAAATTGCGATCATCAGCATCGATACCGTGACCGCCATTGTTGGCGTACCGCCCATTTCGGAAGTGTATTGCGCATAGGCGATGGTTGCCAGCGTCCGAACGCCGCGACCGAGAATGGCAGGCGTTCCAAAATCGGCGATCGACAGCACGAAACATATGATCGCACCAGTGCTCACAGCCGGGAATATCAACGGCAACGTAACCTTGTAGAAGCGCTGGAACGCGGTACAGCCTAGGTTCTCGGCGGCATCCTCGTAAGACTTGTTGATTGTGTTCAGCGCATTCTCCGTCATCAGGTAGATGTATGGAAAAAATTTCAGGCTGAAGACCATAACGATACCAGGGATTCCATAAATGGTCGGCGCGGGTAGCCCAATAGCCTGCAGAGCGTTTGTAACCGCACCGTTTGAGCCAAACAGCATGATCCAGGCATAGGCGCCGATAAACGGTGGAGCGCAGAGTACCAGAACTGCGAAGGTCGCGATTACCGCGCGGCCGCGAATGCGGTAGCGGGACGTGCAAAACGCGAGCGGTATGCCGATCAGGCAGGCTCCGAGCATGCCCAAGAGGCCGATGACAATCGTGTTCCACAAAGCCAGTGTATAGAAGCGCCGGGTCAGCACCTGAACATAGTTGGAGATCCCGAAATCACCGGTTGAGGCATCGAAGAAGCTGATCGCAAGCACATTGACAATCGGCAGAAGTAGAAAGACCGCGAGAAGAATAACGGCCAGCGCGGTAATCACCGTCCAGAAACCTGGCATTCTAAAGCGGCTAGCAGGAGTGGATATGGCTGTTGCTGTAGTCATCAGAACATCCTCGCCCCGGTCACGCCGTCCTCAAAAAGCTGCACGCTGCGAGCGTTGAATGCAAACGTGGCATCGTCGTTTGGATGTAGCGCGATGATATCCGGCGTCGGCTTGGTGATTGCCTCGATTTCCTCGCCGGAGGCAAGGACCGCAGCGACAGCCATTTCGCGGCCAGTAAAGCTGACCTGACGGATCTTTACAGGGAGATGAATGAGATCATCGCCAGCTGGAGCATTGACGGAGATGAATTCCGGACGCACTGAGGCGACAAGTGGTTTGCTAGTCGAAACACCTGTCAGTTGTGGCAGCACGACAGCAGTACCTGCTATGGCTGCCTGTGCACCCTCTACCGCCAGCGCCATGAAATTGTTAGCGCCGACGAACGACGCAACAAACCGGTTGGCCGGACTGTTGTAAACTTCCCAGGGAGCCGCCGCCTGCTGGATGACGCCACCATACATGACGCAGACGAAGTCGGACATCGCCAGCGCTTCTTCCTGGTCGTGGGTGACATAGACGGTCGTGATATTCATCGACTGCTGAATGGCGCGCAGTTCGCGGCGCAGGTCTACACGCAGCTTGGCATCCAGATTGGAGAGTGGCTCGTCCATCAGCAAAACTTGCGGATTTATGACGAGAGCACGTGCAAGGCCGACACGCTGTTGCTGGCCCCCGGACAATTCGTGCGGCATACGCTGTGCGTAGGACTTCAGTTGCACGACATCGAGAATGTCTGCAACGCGACGCTCGATCTCACTGCGTGAAACCTTACGTTGCTTCAGACCGAAGGCGATGTTGTCAGCGACGCTGATATGCGGGAAAACCGCATAATCCTGGAAAACCATGCCGACATTGCGCTTGTGCGCGGGCACGTTCTCAATGCGCTGATCGGCAATCGCAATGCTGCCGCTGTCCTGCTGATGAAACCCGGCGATTGTGCGCAAAAGTGTGGTCTTGCCACAGCCGCTTGGACCAAGCAGTGTGAAAAATGAGCCGGATGGAATGGAAATGTTGATATCCGAAAGAGCGATGGTCGCCCCGTAACTTTTTCGGATGTTTGAGATTTCGACAGCGGACATAAAGCGTCTCCGTAGACCGGCAGGTGTCTTAATGCCTGCGGACGAACGAATGGGAATGGCGGATCAAATGGGAGAAGCGGACATGGCAAGCATGCCATGCCCGTCCATTGATGTTACTGGATGTCCAGCATGACATCGTTCCAGGCCTTCATGACCTGATCGCGGTTTTCCGCGGCCCATGCAAAGTCGTATTTTGCATCTGGAACTTCAGACAACGGCACGAGGGCAGCATTGGCTGCGACGTCACCACGGATCGGCCGACGACCATGCTTTGCGACGACTTCCTGGCCTTCCTTCGAGACGATAAAGTCGATGAAGGCTTCGCCGTTTGCTGCGTTCGGCGCCCCTTTGACGATGGCCATACCGTCAGGAGCAATTGCTGTGCCTTCCTTCGGATAGACGATATCGACCGGTGCGTTGCCAAGCTTGTAACGAAGCGCGGCGTCTTCAAGGGTAATGCCAATGGCCTGCTCACCATCATTGACGAAACGCGGTACGGCACCGGAGGATGTTGAGAAGACAGTGTTTGCGAGAATGCCCTTGTAAATTTCCCAGCCTTTTTCTTCAGGCTTGAAAAGCTGAAGCACGGTCGATAGCTGAATATATGCCGAGCCGGACTGGTCGGCGCGAGCCGATGAGATCAGTCCCTTATATTCCGGCTTGGCAAGATCTTCCCATGACGTGGGCGCCGGGGCACCCTTTAGCGCATCACGATTGACGATGAATGCTGTGACAACAGCTGTAAAAGGGATCCAGTTCTTGCTCGGCGCTAGCGAGGGAGTGATTGCCGAAGCTTCCTTCGCCTCATAGGGCTGGAAGAGATCGGCAGAAAAATCGATGACGGTGCCATCAACACTCCACAGAACGTCGGCTGCAGGTTTGCCGCTCTCCGCCTTGATGCGGTTCATCAACTCACCGGAACCGGCTTTGACGAGTTCGACCTTGGTGCCGGTCTTTTTCTCGAATGCTGGCAGCAAATCGTCCATCAGCTGCTGGGGAGCTGCAGAGTAGACCACAACGGTCCCGTCAGCGTGAGCAGCCGACAGCGAAGCGAACATAGCCGCACTCGTGGCGAGAGCGGTCACAAAATTACGAACATAGCCCAATGTGGCCTCCAGATTGTTTTGGTTCCCGAAAGCGCATGTCGATTTGCCGCGTCCAGTTTGCCTGGATCTATCAATCGTATTCAGCGCTACAATTAATTTTCATTACGTAATTAAATATGTCAAGACTGATTTCGCAAAACTGTCACAATTTGAATAAGTGGCTGTTATTGCTATTTTAAAGCCCGCCCACCCCACCGAATTCGTGGGGGTCCACGCAGGGGCAAAAAGAAATCAGATGCTACGTCTAGTGAACTAAGCTATGCAAATTAAGAGATGTGAGACAGGGGACAGATTTGATTAACCTCGGCTATAACGAACGTCGATTGATCGAAATGTTGCGCGGCCGCGGCGGCATGTCACGGACCGAGCTCGCGCGGGACATGGACGTCTCCGCTCCAACCCTCACACGACTTACGTCGAGTCTGCTCGAAGAAGGCCTTATTCGTGAGGCAGAGACCCACCGGCCTGGCTCCGGCAGAGGTAAACCAGCTACCGTACTAACGCTTGATCCCGACGGACTGTTTACAATTGGCGTATACTTCAATCCGGACGACTTGAGGATCTGCGTGGCGGATCTCAATGGCAAAATCAGAGCCGAGATTCGCGAAGATTTGAGCGATCATAGCTTCCGTCACATTATGAACATCGCAGCCCCGGCAGCGCGAACGGTTGTTGGGACTTCAAAGGTCGACAAGCGGAGAATTCTTGGTTGCGGCCTGTCATTTCCTGGTCATTTCTCTCGCAACCCGGGCCACGTTTTTCAGATCCCACAGTTTGCTGCCTGGCATGACGTTGACGTAGATAGAGATTTCCAGCCGTTCTTCGATCACCCGGTACATCACGAGAATGATGGTAAAGCGGTGATACTGTCTGAACTCTATTACGGCGTTGGCCGTAACCTCGCAAACTTCGCAATGATCTGGCTGACATATGGCATCGGAGGCGGTGTTGTCGTGCAGCGGCATCTCTACCGAGGTAGCAACCGTAATGCCGGCGAATTTGGTGGCCTTTTTCCCAAATCACATCACCGTCCCTCAGGGCAGGACCTCTGCAACCTTCTGGATAGCAATGGCATCACCATTAAGCGGCTGTGTGAAATTGACGAAAGTTACGCTGATCACCCTGTCGTGATGCAGTGGTTGGAGCGCGCGACGGATCAGCTTAGAAGCCTGGCGCTTACTGTTGCTAGAACACTCGATCCCTCCACGATTGTTTTTGGCGGGTCGTTGCCGGCCTGGCTCATAGCGGAAATTGTCGAAAGGCTTGGATCGCTGGAAACTCTCGGTGAGGACTTTTTCGTTGAGCCACCGGAAATCCGCAAATCGGAGTTAAGCGAAGTACCGCATTTAGGAGCCGCGACCATTCCACTCTACCGCGCGACGACGCCAAGCTACTACTCAGGTAGAGCCTTGAAGGGTTGGGCGTGATGGTATGCGCGGGAAGCGCGCACATCCAGCTCTGAACGGAATGGCGACCAGCTTCAATCCCCGCGAACCATGAAATGCACGAAATTCCGCTCGATCCGCCCCCCCCTTAGAGTCGACCGCCTCTGACAGGTACAAACCCGCATTGCCAAAGCCGGATCGAGTGGTCGCCACTACCCTGGACATCCGACGTGGATAATTAGCGCCTGATGTTTAAACTGTTTATGGAACGCTCCCGTGTAGGCACTCTTGCCCGTACAGAGGTCGTATAATGAAATGACATGAATTCACGGCTCAAACATCAGGGGCCAACGGATCGATCAGGGCTCAGATCAGCACCGTTCAGCATGAAGGCACTCAGTCGGCACTCTTCATGTGCCCCTAATCATTCCGCCATCAACGCGGATGGCAGAGCCGGTGACATAACTTGCATGTGCGCTGGCGAGGAAGACCGCGACGGCTGCGAATTCTTCCGGCTTTCCGTAACGACCGGCCGGGATTTCGGCGCGCGATGCTTCCTGCACGGCTTCGACCGTGTTGGCGGTCTTCTCGGCCTTGCCGGCATCCAGTTCGCGCACGCGGTCGGTGTCGATCCGGCCGGGCAGGATCATGTTGACTGTGATGCCGTGACGGGCAACTTCACCGGCCAGCGTTTTCGACCAGCCTGACACGGCGGCGCGCACACCATTGGAAAGCGCCAAGTTGGGTATGGGCTGTACAACGCCGGAAGACCCGATGGTAATGATGCGGCCCCACTTGCGGTCGATCATGCCTTCCAGCATCGCATCGGTGACCGCGAAGATCGAAGTCGCCATGCTTTCGAATGCGTTTGTCCAGCTGTCTTTCGACTGGCCGACCGCAGGACCAGCCTTCGGCCCACCGGAGTTGTTGACGAGTATATCGACGCCACCGGCAGCTTTGATCGTGGTGATCAGCGCTGCCACTGATGCGGCGTCGGAAAGATCAACGCTGACCGGAATGAAGCTCTCGGTCTCCTCCATCGCCGAGACATTACGGGCGGCGGCAAAAACTTTGACGCCCTCTGCGGTCAGTCCCTTGGCGATGGCGGCCCCCAGGCCGCGGCTGGCACCGAGAACGAGTGCGGTCTTGCCGGAAATCATAAAGTCCATGGTATCGATGCCTTACTTCAGTTCATCTAGTTTGCGTGCCTGACGCTCGATCAGTCGTTCGACTTCAGCGATGGCCTTGGCATTAAGAGAAACGCCGGGACGGCGCTGTGCAGCGCTGGCGATGGCACCGCGTCTGGCCAGCACATATTTACGGATAGCAAGGCCAAGGCCCGGCTGCTGTTCGTAGCGCATCAACGGAAGATAAGCGTCGAACAGGTCCTGAGCTTTGTCATGCTTGCCTTCATCGCAAAGGCGGCAGACCTCGACCATCATCTCCGGATAGGCAAACCCGGTCATCGCCCCATCGGCTCCGCGCTGCATTTCTTCCGGCAGAAAAACGCCCGCATTGCCGCACAGGATGGACGTGCGACGACGGCCCTTTGCTTCTGCCTCGCGCAGATCGGTGATCTTCTGCAGACCCGGCCAGTCTTCATGCTTGAGCATGACGATGCTCGGATGCGCCTCAAGGATCACGCCAAGTGTCCGCGACGAGATTTGCACGCCGGTAGACAACGGGAAGTCCTGCAGCACGACGGGCACATCGGTGCCGATGGTCTCGATGACGTTGCGGTAGTAACCGATGATCTGCTCGTCGGTGCGCAGGCTGGATGGCGGTGCGACCATGACACCGGCAGCGCCCATGTCCATCACCGCCTTGGTCAGTTCGCCGATCGCGGCCAGACCCGGTGCGGAAACGCCAACCACCACCTGTTTGTCGGCCGACCGGGCAATCGTCTCGCGGGTGATATCGATGGATTCTGCCTGTGTCAGCTTCGGCGCTTCTCCCATCATGCCGAGGATCGTCAGACCATCAGCGCCCTTGTCGTAATAGAAGTCCACCATTCTGTCGACGCTCGCCACATCGATGGCGCCGTTGTCAGTGAACGGTGTGCAGGCAATCACGAAGACGCCCGATGTCTCGTTGTTGATCAGTGTCATATCTGTCTCTCCGAAGCTCAGAACCAGCTGGATGTGCCGCGGGCGACATACTGCCCGTCGCCGGCTGCGTTGACGACGTTTGTCCCGTCGAAGGCCAGCTTTCCGCCGACATATGTTCGCGAAACCTTGACGGAGAACTCACGCCCGTCGAAGGGGCTCCAGTTCAACTCGTCATGCGCCTTGGCGGCGTCCCATACTTGCGGTTCAGCCTTCAGAATGGCGATGTCGGCATCAGCGCCAACGCTCAAGGTGCCTTTCTGGGGCCACAGGCCAAAGAATTTGGCAGGGCGTTCGCACAGTTGCTCGACGGTCAACATGGCGGCATCATAGCCACGCAGTTCTGCCCCGGTGAAGAAAGCCGGGAGCAGGGTTTCAAGACCGGGAACGCCAGCGCCCGCCTCGAAGATCGATGGTGTGAACTTGTTGTCGATCGGCCAGGAGGAATGATCCGAACTGACGAAAGCCACCCGGCCGGAGATGACGTCGCCCCACAGGGCGTCGATCTGACCGGGGCGGATCGGCGGGTTGACCTTCATCTTAGCGCCCAGTGCCGGTCCGTCGGCGTCAGGGTCGAACCAGAGATAATGCACGCACAGTTCGCCGGTTGAACGATAACCATCAGAGACGTAGTTCTCGACGATGTCGAACCCGCGTGTCGTTGTCAAATGCACGATATGCGCATGGGCATCAGCGGCGGCACCGAGCTCAAGGAACTGCGCTGTGGCCGCCATCTCGGCTGCCACGGGTCGGCTTTCCGAGTGAGCCTCGATGCCATCACGGCCTGCAGCCTTTGCTGCGGCGATGTGCGCACGCACGATTTCCTGGTCTTCATTGTGGACACCAAGCGGAATGTCAGTATCCGCCAGCGCGTTGAAAATTTCCAACGTCTGATTGGAAGATATACGCGGAAAGCGCGTCGGGCTGCTTTCAAAGGTCGAAATCTTGAAGGCTACAACGCCACCCGCAATCAGACCGGCGATCTCATCCGTCGACTGACCCGGCATGACGGTGCCATACAGCGCAACGTTGGAGTGGGCATGCTTGCCAATGGCGGCAATCTTGGCGTTGAGCGTTGCCAGTGAGTTGAGCGGATCGGGATTGTCATAGGGCATGTCGACTATCGTGGTGATACCACCGGCGACAGCAGACCGCGTCGTAGAGGCAATGCCCGGCAAGCCACCATAACTGCAGGCATGCGTCTGACCGTCGATGACGCCCGGGATGATCAGATCGTCACCAGCGTCGAAAACCTCGTCGCTCACCGGCACCTCGCCCGTTCCAAGTGCAGCGATCTTCCCATCGCGTATACCGACCCATCCATGCTCAAGCAGACCATCGGGTAAAACTGCAGTGCCACGGATAACGAGAGAAAATGTCATGTTTCCATTCTTTCATTGGGTGGAAATTGATCTTTAACAGGCACAATCATGCGGCAAGGAACGTTTGCACCCTTTCCGGCGCAAGCTCGGAAAACAATTCAGCCGGGGGTGCCTTGGTGTAAATCGACCCGTTTTCCATGAAGACCACCTCGTGGGCGACGTTGCGGGCAAAACTCATTTCGTGGGTGACAACAATCATCGTCATCCCCTCTTCTGCAAGCTCCTGCATAAGATGAAGAACCTCTCGCGATAATTCTGGATCGAGAGCCGATGTTGCTTCGTCGAAGAGCATGACCTTCGGCTCCATCGCAAGAGCACGTGCAATGGCTATGCGTTGTTGCTGGCCACCGGATAACTGTTCAGGCAAGCTGTCCAGCTTGTGCGCCAATCCAACGCGGGCAACAAGACGCCGCGCTCGATCGTTGGCTTCCGCACGGGTGCAAATACCCGAACATACAGGAGCAAAAGCGACATTCTCAAGAATGCTCATGTTACGGAACAGGTTGAATTTCTGAAAAACCATTCCTGTCTGTCGCCGGTGGTGGCGCAATAATCTCTCACCAGCAGGAACAAGCCTGTTATTGCGCTCACGATGTCCCACAAGCTGTCCACCAACCCAGACCTCACCTGTCGTTGGCCGTGCAAGATAATTGATGCAACGCAGGAGAGTGGTCTTGCCTGATCCGCTGGGACCAATGATCGCCGTGGTCGTCGCCTCGCGAATGGCAAGATCGATATTGTTCAAAATTCCCTGCTCGCCAATTGAAAGCCCGACACCGCGCAACTCGACAGCATGAACAGGGTCCGGTTTTTCTGGCCAGCGTGGTGTGTAAGAATGCGCGATTGCGTGAACAGAACTCATGCGATTGCCATCCTTCGAGTACAGCGTTTTTCAATTGTGATCAGGAATGTGTTGATAATCGCGTAGATTGCACCGGCGACAGCGACCATTAGCAAAGGGTTCTCTCCCGAGTAGATGAAGGCACTGGTAGTGCTCATGATTTCGCTTACCGATATCGCCGACGCCAGTGAGGTCTCCTTGAACAGAACGGTCGTCCGCCCCATAAACGGTGCGGCGGCAATCCTGACGACCTGGGGAATTATTACCTTTATGGCAAAGCTTAGCGGAGGAATGCCAAGCGCATATGCAGCTTCGAACTGGTCCTGCGGAACGCCGTTATAGCTCGCTCGGAATATCTCGAAATAATAAGCTGTCGCAAAAAGCACGAAGGCAATGACAGCAGCCGTCATTGGCGAGATAAACCATCCAAATGCGGTCGATCCATAAAACGCCAAAAACAGCAGGATGAGTGGTGGCGTAGTTTGTGCAAGCCAGCTGTAAAGCCTAATAAAAAGGCGCAGGGCTTTCGGCGCAGCAATATCCGCAACCGTCAACCAGACAGCCAAAAAGCTTGATAGAAATACGGTTGTCACCAAGAGAAACAAGGCATTGAGTGTTGCACTCGCCACTGATGGTGCAAGATTGAGAACTGTTGACCATATAGCGATCATGAACTGACCTTCTCGCTCGCCCTCGGAAGCAATTTTGCGGCCATTGAAATCGACGCAACGGCTGCCGAAATAACGGGAACGCCGAGTTTCAGCGAGAGACTTTCAGCACCATCTTTTCCTTGCCCGACACCGGCGCCATAAGCCCAGACCAGGATCAGATCAGGTATGGTTGACCGGAACTCTTCGGCAGCAGCGTCGAGGTTGTTGCCATGACCGCAAAAGACGAGACTAAGGTCACCTGCCCAGGTCTTGGCTGCCCATCCATCCTGTTGTTGCTGGCGTTGGCGGTCTCCGTAAACAAGAAGTCCTAAAGTTGCAGTTGGTTTGGTGTTTGCCAGTAATTGCCCATAGGCAGCCATCGCAATGCTTGGCAAGACAACCGGACGGTTTGATCGAAAGCTTGCAGCAGGAAACTCCTCGGCAGCACAAATGATGGTCAGATCAACACCGTCTTTTACTTCCAGATCATCGATGGCGTCCTGAACCAGCGGTATGAAACTGTCACGGTTAAACCAACGTGCAGTCCAACCCGGACCCAGAGCGCCATGCTCACCCGACTGCCGCAGATTGGAGCGAATAGCAGGCGTGCCATCTTTCGCAGCCATAGACGCCAGCGCCTCGTGAGAAAGCCCATCAAGGACATGTCTCCAAATGACGCGTGCCTTGATACCCGTCTGCTCCAGCAGGCGTTGGTGATAGTTGTCCAGATCAAGACGCGGCCCCTGCCCGAGACTAACAAAACCTATTTTCGGTTGATTTAGTTGGCTGGCGCTCATTTTGGACTCCATCGGCGCACGGAGGCCCGTGCAATTAGGGAAAGAAAACCACCAAGCAGGATATAGATTGCGGCAGTCGATAGCAGGATTTCAAATGGCCGGTAGCTCTCGGCGACGAGTTCGTTGGCCTTGGCTGTGAGTTCGGGGATTGTGATGATCGAGGCGACCGATGTACCCTTCAGGATTAGCGTTGCGTTCGAAAGCCATGTGGGAACGACAACAGGCAATGCTTGAGGATAGATGATCCAAATCCATACCCTCCATGCAGGAATACCAAGCGCACTTGCTGCCTCGTATTGCCCAGGATCGACCGATTTTAATCCTGACCGAAATATTTCCATCGTATAGGCAACCGCCGAAAGCATAAGTCCTGCCAGTGCTGTGACCAGCGCGGGTAGAACAATTCCAATCTCTGGCAGGCCGTAATAGACCAGAAACAGGATCACGAGTGTCGGCACAGAACGCATCAGTGTGCTGCAGGCCTGAATGACGCGCGACAACCGTCCGGGTCTGCGAAGACCGCATACGGCAAGAGGCAGAGCGACGATCGTGGACAAGACGAGCGTAGCGGCTGTCAGCCACGCAGTTGTCCAGGCTGCCCGCAAAAGGATGGGCAGGCTCTCAACGAGAAAACCGAAATCCATGATCGTTGCCCGCTATCAGTTACGACCAATCCAGGTCTCTTCGAGCTTGGCGAGTTCACCACTCTGTTTCATTCGCGCCAGTTCACCATTCACCGCTTTCAGCAGTTCTGGCTGACTACGGCTAACGATCAACGCATGGGTGTAAGGAGAAACGCCATCACGTTCGAAACCGGGTACAAGAATCTTCAGCGCCGGAGCACCGTGAACATGATGGCTGGCGGTGACGTAGTTGATCGCAACGGCATCGATACGACCATTCTTGAGATCGAGTATTTCCTCGGCAATCCCGGGATACGTCGTGACCGTGACGTCTTCACCGAATAAATCGGACAGCAGCTTGCCTTCCTGACCGCCACGCACGACCCCGATGGTCTTGCCCTTGGCGTCACCGACCGCAGCAATCGTTGCACCCTCAGCTTTGACCAGCAGGGTTGAAAAATTCTCGACCGTCGGCTCGGTCATGAACAGATCGGGCGATGCGAGCCTCTGTGGGGTACGGGCAGTCGCAGAGCAGATCATGTCGAACCGCCCGCTTTTCAGGCCGGGGATTGTCGCGGCAAAATCGACACGCACGAACTCAGTTTTCAGCTTCAGGCCGGTGGCCACTGTGCGGCAAAGCTCCACGTCAAAACCGGTAAGCGTACCATCGCCACCCATCGTGGTCATGGGAGGAGCATTTCCGGTCGTGGCAATGGTAATCGTTCCCGGCGAAACAAGTTTGGAAGCATAGGCAAGTTCCTGCGCGCAAGCGGTCGACGCGAGCGCCAGGGACGTAGAAAGAGGAATAGCAAGAGCGAATAGTCGTGGAAGCATGAATGGAGTTCCCTTGTTTTGTTATTGAGGAAAAGCCAGAGCCAAGACCTTTAACGGTGTGCATCTCTTGCTGCATGGCGCCTTCCCGTGACCGGATTGGAGACCATGATCTACTGTGCGTCCAATATTTTCCTTCTATATTTTCATAGGAAAATGCCTATGGTCTGAGCGGGAGGCAACGATTGCTCTGGAGTGCACATGAACCCGAATCTTCGGCATCTGGAAGTTTTCCGGCTTTTCTCCCGCGTCATGAGCGTCACCGAGACGGCGAGGCTCTTACGCATAACCCAACCCTCGGTCAGTCAAGCGCTAAGGGATTTGGAAAACCAGCTCGGGGTTGAACTAATCATTCGTGGGAACGGTCCGCTAAAGCTGACCGCGAATGCAGAGTTGCTACTGAAAAACATGGAAGACGTTCTCGATAATATGCAGGCCCTGCGAGAGCGTGCCGCAAGACTGCGCGGAGAACAGGATAACAGTCTTTCGATTGCAACGGTCCACCCCCTGACTGGATGGATTCTGCCACAGTCTCTGAGCCGGCTGAAGGACGCCCATCCGCAGACGCGCATCAGCATCGAGGCCTATTCCAGCCGTGAAGTTACAAGACGGGTTCAGGATCGTTCTGCCGATATCGGCTTTACCTTTCTGCCTGTCGAACATCTTGACATGGTTGTGAGACCGTTGATGGCAACGGAAATGATATGCCTAATGCCAGCGCATCACCCATTGGCAGGCACTCCAGTGTTGACACCGGAAGCGCTGAAAGACGAAGTTGTCATAACTTTCGGTCAGCAGGTACGTCAGGAATTCGATGTACGCATGTCTTTCGACCGTAACACCAATGAAAGCAGCTTTCTGACCACTAACCTCTCCGTGGTGTCAGCGGACCTTGTAAGGCAGGGTCTGGGCATAGCCATCACCCTACCTTTCGTACTGTCTCCACGCGGAAACGATGATCTTGCCGTCGCCGCCTTCAAGCCGGAGATCCGCAGATCACTGGTTGCTGTGTATTTGAAAAAACCAGGACTTTCGCCTCTGGCCAAATCTTTTCTTACCCAGGTTCGCGAAGAGATGCGTGGTTTCGCGAAACACCTGAACGAACTTGGCATATCCGCAAAACCGAACTAATCCGACATTAGTAATAGCCTATGCCTTTATCCGCGTTTCTTATTGGACATCCCCCCCGCTCCCCTTCAGCTTTGCCACATCAAAAACCGGCATTTCTGAGGAAGAAAAAATGAGTAAACCGCTATGGTCCTATTCCGCATCCGAGCTGCACTCGGCATACAGAAAAGGCGAGCTGCAACCGACCGCCGTTCTTGAAGAGGTTCTCAAGCGCAACGAAACCGTCAATCCCAACCTTAATTTGTTCGCAACGATGGACGTCGATGGCGCAAGAAAGGCTGCGGCTGAAAGCGACAAGCGCTTTGCGCAAGGGCAACCACTCGGCGACTTCGACGGTATTCCAGTCACTATCAAGGACAATATCCATGTGAAGGACCTGCGTTGTGCCTGGGGCAGCAATTTGTTCGTCGATCAGATTTCGCCTGAAGATGAATTGCCCGTCGCACGGATCAGAGCACAGGGCGCTGTCATTCTTGGCAAGACCAATGTTTCGGAGTTCACACTCGGCCGCGGCAATGTCAGCACGTTGGCTTTTGGCACGACGCGCAACCCATGGAACCCGGAACTAACCAGCGGTGCCTCCACAGGCGGCGGCGCTGCTGCAACGGCTTCCGGTGTCGCACCAATTGCTTTCGGAACCGATGGCGGTGGCTCCATTCGCCGTCCGGCAGCCCATAACGGACTTGTTGGCCTCAAACCTTCGACCGGTCGCGTCGCGCGCATCAACGGACTGCCACAAATCCTGCATGACTTCGAAATCATCGGGCCCATAGCGCGCACGGTCGCAGATGTCGCCCTGGCATTATCGGCTGTCGAAGGACCGCACCCGCACGACCGGTCATCCTACGGCTTTACAAAGGGTAAACTCACACCTGCGCGCAAGGGCTTGAAAGTCCTCTATGTCCCACAGCTAGCCGACATGCCTGTTGAAGAACCCATCCGTATTTCCTGTGCCAAGGCAGCCGAAAATCTGGCGTCGATTGGCTTTAAAGTCGAAACCGGCGCGGCTCCCTTCGATGTTGCGCTCTTCGAGAAACATTGGCCGGCAATCGGCGGTTCCGGACTTGCATGGCTGCTGAAAGATACGGATTGGGAAGGTAAAATTGGGACCGCCTATCCGCCGATGATCGAAAAAGGCAAGTCGCTCTCTGCGATCGACTATGTCGATGCACTGATGGCGTTCAGGGAAATCTACGCGCAGCTCGCCGTCGCATTCGAAACTTATGACTTCATCATGACCCCGTCTGCAGGCGCAATGCCATGGAAAGCAGAGGAATTCGGACCACCTTATCACCGGGCCTTCACAGGCTTCGTGAATTCCGCCGGTCTTCCAGGCATTAGTATTCCATGCGATCCTGCATCCGATGGCATGCCAATCGGTTTCCAGGTCATCGCACCCTTCGGCGGTGACTGGGACCTGCTCTCGGTGGCCGCAGCTTATGAACAAGAGTTCCCCTGGGCGGCTCGCTGGCCGAATATCTAATCACGAAAAAACAGAAGCGGGCGTGGCGGTTTCAGGATTGACCGCCGCGCCCTAGTCCAATTGTCCAGACGGGACTCAACACCATCAGACCGACAAGCCGGATGAGATGATGCGAACTGACAAAGCTCGGATCCAGGTTGAGGGCAAAGGCAAGCACGGTCATGGCCTCAACGCCACCCGGTGCAAAAGCCAGCCAGATCTCGTTGAATGGCAATCCTGTCAAAAAAGCCGCCAGCGCTGCGAAAAAGCCAGCAATAACAATCGCAAAAGCAATGCTTCCAAGTGCCGGTCCGCAAAGTGCTATGATAGCTGGCAGGCTTGTACCACGAAGTCTTGCACCGATGGCAGAGCCAACGACAATATAGGCCACGATCAATATTGGAGCAGGAAGTACGCCTTCGACGATCCCGGTTGCATGCAATGAACCGCTGGCCAGAAGAGCGCCAAGCAAGAGGCCACCGGGAATGCGTAATCTGGCGCAGATGAGACCACCAATGCCGCCAGCCACAAGCATCACTCCGATATCAAATACCGAGGCCAGCCGGATGTCGACTTGCATAGGCCCTGCCGGACTGACATAGATCAGCAACGGCACAAGTGAAACCAGAACGATTTGCCGCAAAGTCTGGCTGATGGTGATCTTGACAAGATCCCCCTTGCTGTCGCCTGCAATTGCCAAAACAGCCGAAAGTGCCCCCGGGACAGAACTCAATCGCGCCGATGCCAGATCCCAGCCATGCCGACGGATGAGATACTGTGTCCCGACAACCATGGTTGCCGCCACCGAAATACCCAAGAGGGCTATGCTGGCAGGCCACTTTTCGAGTTTGACCAGCATTTCCGGTGTTATGCCCGCCCCCATGGAGGAGCCTAGCAAGATGAACGCTGCACCACGAAATCCATCTGGAACTCGTAAAGGTCTGCCTGCGAACACGGCGATGATGACTGCAAGCATAGAGCCGCACAGCCATCCGGCAGGGAAGCCGGAAAGCTCGAGAAGCCCCCCGCCTAATGCACCTACAGCCAATGTCTCCAACACCCGGACAATCAATTTCCGGTCGAACAAACTCGTACGGATGGATGACATCAGACTGTTGCCAATGCTGGCCAGCGATCAGCCCAGGGCTGAGCCTTCTCGAATTGTGTTGCAAAATCCAGAAGCAGATCATCCGCGCCATAGGCCCCAACAGCCTGCAAGCCCGCGGGCATATTGTCGCTGTTCCAGCCTGCGGGTAGCGAAATGCCCGGATGCCCGCATGCATTCACCCAGTTGGTGAAAATTGCGTGACCACGGGGACCCGCATCCTTTCCATCGATAACGGGGGGAAACTGCGTGTCTCGCGGCCATGGATGAGCAGCAGAGGACGGCGTTATGACGACATCGAAATCTTCGAACAATTTGCCCGCCGCGAAGCGGAAAACATTGATCGTTTCAATAAACCCGACATAATCGCTGGCAGAGAGTTTGGCACCTGCCCTTGCCTGATCTGCAAATGCCGGTGAGACCAGATCGAAGAAACATGGCATGTCCTGCGCGAGCTTGGCCAATCCTGCATTTGCCAGTATTTGCCAGCCATTTGAGATCGGCCCAAGGTCCAGTGGCAATGATCCACGTGTTATCTGATGGCCAAGGCGTTGCATGACATCAACAGATGCTGAGCATAGAGCAACGATCTCGGGATCGACAGGTGCTTCTCCGAAACGTTCTACAAACAGAATACGCAATGCTTTTGGTTCTTCTGCCTCCAGAGATATTGGCCGGAAACCATATGACCGCTGATCCTCACTGGTTGCATGACCGATCACACTCATGATTACGCGAATATCATCGCTTGTCCGAGCAATTGGCCCAACAACCTCGCAGTCGGAAAGCAGCGGCAATAGGCCATTGTTACGTGGTATACGGGCAATTGAAGGCTTCAAGCCAACGATCCCTGTATAACCGGCAGGACGTCGAATCGAGCCTCCGCCATCGGTGCCGATGGAATAGGGCGCAAGTCCGCCAGCAACCGCTGCCACCGATCCACCACTGGATCCACCTGGGGTCAGCGCCGGGTTCCACGGGTTGCCTGTCGAGCCGAAGACCGGATTTCCCGTAAAGCCGCGCAATGTAAATTCCGGGACATTCGTCTTGCCGAGAATAACCGCGCCCGCCTCACGCAACAGCTGAACGGGCAGTTCGTCGGTCTCTGCGCTAAAGTTTTCAAAAAGCCGCGTACCCCATACGCATGGCATGCCAGCGATCAGGAGGTTATCCTTGACTGCAACAGGAATGCCGTCAAGCGGACCAAGCGGCTCACCGGCGCTGAACCGCACATCGGCTTGCGCGGCTGCGCCGCGTGCACTGTCTTTATCCAGATAAACGAAAGCATTCAGTGCAGGATCGATCCTCTCGATCCGCTCAAGATAATGATCCACGACTGCAATCGCGGTCAGGCTTCCATCCCGCAGGCTTTCACCCATTTCCCGAAGGGTCATGCGATAGATATCTTTGGTCATACTGTTCACTCTGATCTGACGGTTATTGCGAGGCATCGGGTGCAAGAAGACTGCGCAATCCCTCGCCTAAAAAGGTTATTCCAACGACCAGCACAAAAATTGCCAGACCGGGAATGTTGACGAGCCAGGATTCGAAGAACACGAAGTCTTTCGCTTCCGCGATCATCAGGCCCCAAGAACTGTCGGGTGGTCGAATGCCGAGACCGAGGAACGAAAGAGCCGCCTCAAGAAGAATGGCATGGGCCATCTCAAGCGTGCCGACAACAATCAGCGGGCTCACAAGGTTTGGGAGGATTTCACCAGTCATGATGCGGAAATTGGATAGTCCAGCAGCGCGTGCCGCCAGAACAAACTCGGCATTGCGATAACGCATGGTCAGGGACCGTGTCACCACAAGAAACTGATCCCACAGAAAACAGGCGAGAATGAGCATCATCAGAGGCAACGAATTGCCAAGCAGGCCGACCAGCGAAATCGCGGCAAGCATGATGGGAAGGCTGAGGCGGACCGTCAGCAAAAACATGACGGCCATATCGATACGGCCACCAAAGAATCCGCCCAAAAGGCCAAGACCGATGCCCATGACCGCCGAAAGCAGGATGGTACCAAAGCCGATGATAATCGACAGCCTTGCTCCATAGATCAGACGGCTGAGATAATCCCGGCCGAGGTGATCAGTCCCCAAAATATGGTTCCAGTTGCCACCTTCCATGAAGACAGGACGGATAAGGCGGTCGGTCAACGACTGCTCATATGGTGAGTGAGGCGCGATCCATGGTGCTAGGATTGCGACTATGGCAATCAGCCCGATAATGACCGCCCCCGTTGTCAGACCCCATCGACCGACAGGAATACGGGGACCTTTCCAGAGGCGCGCTGTTGGTGTGTTTTCAGTCATATGCAGGCGCATGTTTAGTCCAATCTGATACGGGGATCGATCATCACGTTGATGAGGTCGGCCAGAAGCGTCAGGACGACGTAAGCGGAGGACACTGCCAGAAGCGCTGCCTGAACGACGGGGTAGTCATTCTGGTTGATGGCCTCCCAGGTCAGGTATCCGATCCCGTGAATTGCAAAAATATTCTCTACGACAACAGAACCACCCAGCAGGAAGCCGAATTGGACGGAGGCTACAGCGACAACCGGAACCAGCGTGTTGCGAAGAGCATGGTGCAGATAAATCTGCCACGGGCGCAGGCCCTTGGCGCGCGCGGTGCGGATATAGTCGGAACGCATCACTTCGATCATGCCTGCGCGAGAAATACGGATGATGGCAGGCATCGAGTAGAACGCAAGCGCCATTGCCGGCATTAGCAGGTGCTTGAACGAACCGCCGCCTGAGATCGGCAGCACAGCGAACTGTAACCCGAGCACCAGAATAAGGATGAAGCTGAGCCAGAAAATCGGTGTCGAAACGCCGAGAAGCGCAATGAACAAGGCTATGCGATCCACCATCCCGCCAGGCGCACGACCGGCGGCCATGCCAAGAGGAATAGCCATGGCCAGTGCCATGACGATCGCAATGGCTCCCAGTGCCAAAGTTGCTGGCATTCTATCGAGGACCAGTGTGACGACAGGACTGCCGTAATAGAACGAAGTACCGATATCACCCTGCAGTGCCCGAAGAAGCCAATCCCAGTATTGCGCGATCAGCGGCTTGTCCCAGCCATATGTCTTGCGAAGAAAGTCGACATAGTCGGCACCACTTCCCTCGCCTGCAAGTGAAATCGCCAGATCACCAGACATCTTGAGCATCACAAAACTCAGGAAGGAAATGGTCAGCATCACCAGTATGGCAAGGCCTAGTCTTCGGGCGATGTAATAAGCCATCTCTGTTCGTCCTTATGCGAAACTCCGCTCCGGCAGTCGTGGCGCCGGAGCGAAAAGATAATCATTTCCAAGTGGCGCGCCAGAATTCGACGTTCTCGTCTCCCGGAACAGGAACCGTCACATCTTTTGCCGTCACATAGTTGACCGGCATGCTGAACATCGGCACCCAATAGGCCTGATCTGCAATCTGCTTCAGAGCGGTTGCATAAAGCTCCTTGCGCTTTTCAGGATCTGCAATCGCACCGGCATCCTTCACCGCTTGCGTCACGACTGGATCACGCGACTGATCATCCGGGGATTCAGCGAAGAAGAACGGCAGGATGGCGCCCACGTCATTTACACCCGCCGAACCGAAGTCATCGATGACGATTGGAGTCTTGTGATCGCGACGCTGCTGGATGACGGCCGAATACTGCAGCCAATGAAGGTTGGCACGGATGCCAATGGCACCGAGATAACCGATGATGGCCTCCGCGACAGGGCGGCTGCGATAACCGTAGATATCGATATCGAAACCATCCGCATATCCGGCTTCAGCCATCAGAGCTTTAGCCTTTTCGACGTCATATCCATATTGCGTGACATCGGCAAAGCAACCGAACTGCGATGGAGTGCACGCCGAAGGGACTGTCTTGGAGGCCCCGCCAACCAGCGACTTTGCCATGGCGTCGCGGTTAACCGCATGAGCGATAGCCTGACGAACACGAACATCCTTGAGAGGGCTTTTCGCGTCGGAAAGCCCAGCAGCGTCCAGAGTAAGAAAGCCGATACGGAAAGTGTCTGCATTCACCACATCCACCATCGGCATCATCTTCAGGCGATCGGCCTGATCAGCCGGAATGTAATAAGCCCAGTCAACGCCGCCACTGATGAGCTCGGCAACCTGTGTGTTCACGTCCGGAACTGCCCGGTACACCAAGGTCTTGATGTGCGGCTTGTTCTTGCCACCGCCTTCGAAGTAGTCGTCATTACGTGTGAAGATCACATCGTTGCCGCTACCGCCGCTGATCTTGTAAGGACCCGTACCCACAGGCTTTTCGGCAAATCCCTGCAAGCCAACGCTTTCCCGGTATTTTTTGGGTACAATCGGGAGCTGAATAATGTATTCCAGAGCCAGTGGTGTTACCTGCTTGCCAACCACCCGAACCTTGAAAGGATCGACGATTTCGATCTTTTCAATCCAGCCACCGGTCATACGGTTGAAGACCTTGTTTTCAGGCTCGGCGGCATACATGAAACTGTAGGCAACATCTTCGGCGGTCATCGGATCGCCATTGTGGAATTTCACGCCCTGACGCAGGTCGAATTCCCAGGTTTTGTCATCCACCTGCTTCCACGCAGTTGCCAGCAAGGGCTTCAGCTCGAAGGTATTCGGATCGCGATAAACAAGCGCATCATAGGCAAGCAAACCAAGGAGAAATCCCTCGCGGCCGGGCGAATGATAGCGGTCCAGACTTGGGAGCTTGGCCTGGAACGCGGCAACTAGGGTATCGTCATCTTTGCCAGCGAAAGCAGCTACAGGCGTGAAGGCTATGCTTGCGGCAAAAAGAGCAAGGGTACTCTTTCGAGCTAAATTCAACATGGAGTATCTCCGATTCAAGATATGCTGGTTTGGGGAGGAATAAAATCTGGCGACACAAGCGGTCGAGCAAGATCCGGGTCTACCGGCAGAACAGCCGAGAGAAGCCGTCTGGTGTAGTCGTGAGTGGGTGACGACAGAACATCGTCAACAGGGCCATCCTCAACGATACGCCCGTTGTACATGACGGCCACACGGTCGGACAATTCGGCTACGACACCGATATTGTGGGTCACGATTAGGTAGGAGAGGTTCATCTCTACCCGAAGTGTTTTTAGAAGCTCGAGTATCTGGGCCTGTACTGAGACGTCGAGTGCCGATGTCGGCTCATCACAGACAAGGATTCGTGGCTGATTGATGAGCGCACGCGCAATCGCAACACGCTGGCGCTGACCTCCGGAAAGTTCGTGTGGAAACCGCTCGGCAAAGGAAACAGGAAGATCAACCTTGCGTAACAGGTCTTCAACACGATGCCGCGTTTCATCGTGACCAACTTTGCGTGCCGCCCGAAGCGGCATCGATATAATATCCAAGAGACGCTTGCGCGGATTCAGGGAGGCATAGGGATCCTGGAAAACCGGCTGCACCAGCGCCGCAAGCTGCAAACGGGAATAAGTCGAAATATCGCGCCCGAATACCTGAACGTCACCGCGTGTGGGTTCCAGAAGTCCTAGCATCATGCGTGAAAGTGTTGTTTTGCCGGAACCGGACTCTCCGACAAGTGCAAGCGATTCTCCTTCGTACAACCTGAGACTGACTTCATTTACTGCAACAAACGGCTGCTTCTTGCCATTGATCGCGAATTCGCGGGTAGCCATCGCTGTTTCCATGGAAATGTTGCGGGCTTTGTCAAACATGACCCACACTCCCAATGACACTGCGTGCTTGTGACGCAATTAGCGGCTTGGCTTTCGGAACTGCGGCAATCAACGCTCGGGTGTAATCGTCGCGTGGGCTTTTCAGAACCTGGTAGACGTCACCAATTTCCACGACCTGCCCGGCCTTCATGACGGCAACCCTGTCGGCAATCGCCGCCACCACCCCAAGATCGTGGGTGATGAACAGAATGGAGACGCCAAAACTAGCCTGAACGGACTTCAGCAAAGACAGCACCTGAGCCTGCATCGTCACGTCGAGCGCGGTGGTCGGCTCATCGGCAATCAAGAGTTTCGGTTCGCACATCAACGCCATGGCAATCATCGCACGCTGGCGAAGTCCACCGGATAACTGATGGGGAAACTGCGTCATCCGGCCTTCAGGCTCCGTCATTCCAACGCGCGACAGCAGTTCGACAGCTTTCGCACGGGCGGCTTTCTTGTCCTGTTTGATATGGCGCAGATACACTTCCTCCAACTGCCTTCCGACCGTCATTGTCGGATTGAAGGCCATCATCGGATCCTGGAAAATCATTCCAATGGATCGCCCGCGAAGATCCTGCATCTGCCGTTCCGACAAATGCGCGATATCCTGTCCGACAAAAGTCGCAACGTTCGTACGGCGGGATGCGTTTGGCGGTAATAGACCAAGGATTGAAAGTGCCGTGAGTGACTTTCCGGAACCCGATTCGCCAACGAGGCAGAGGGTTTCTCCACTGGCGATGCAAAATGACACGCCCCGGACGGCATGAAGAATGCCCGCCTTCATGGCGATGTCGACCTCAAGGCCTTTTATTTCAAGGATATTATCCAACGTGTTCCGGTCCTGCTTTATGCTCTTATGTTCCCGAGATTGAGAATTGCAGAGTTTTAACATTAGAACTAATACAAAAGCTCTATAGTGACATAAGGAAAAGATTATGAACCTCGGGATACGTCAGCTGGAGACGTTTCGGCTCTTCGCCCGGACCCAGAGCGTAACGGAAACAGCGCGGTTGATGCGTGTTTCACAACCGGCAGTGAGTCAGACGCTGAAGGAACTCGAGGCGCAGCTTGGATTTGCGTTATTCGTCCGCTCGAATGGCAGAACGCGTCTGACAATCGAAGCAAATAATGTTCTGCCGGATGTAGAGCGGCTTTTTGCGCAGATGGCGACGTTGAGGGGAAAAGCCGAAGAACTTAAGGATATGCGGGCGGGCGCACTGTCGATTGCTTCAGTGCCGTCCTTTACGGCCAGAATCCTGCCAACCGCACTTGGAGCTTTTCGGGCAGAACGCAGTCAAGTCAGATTGCGGCTTGAGGTCTATACCGCAAGTGATGTCGTCAGGCAGATCCGTCAGGAATATTGCGATATCGGCTTTGCGTTCATGCCACTGGACGAGGCGGGTGTAGCCGTCCAGCCTTTGCTCCGAATGTCTATGGTGTGCCTTGTACCGGTCGGACATCCCCTTGCCTCAAAATCCATCATCACTGCAGGTGATCTGGAAAATGAAACCATCATTGTTCACGGCGCGCAGACGACCCCCGGTTTTGTGCTGCGGGAAAGCTTGAGAACTGAAGTCGAGAGTTTCCAGATACTAACGACAAACCAGTCGGTCGCTTCCCTCCATATGGTTCAATGCGGCATGGGTATAGCTTTTGCGCATCCGTTGGTTCTGCCGTTCGATCCGCTTGGGCAGGTCGTGGCAGTACCTTACGAACGAGACGTGCCTTTGACATTTGCCATGCTTTACTCCCGCAATCGTCCTGTCTCGCGTTTGGTTCTGCAGTTCGAGGCAATCTTGCGCAAATCGATCACAGCCTTCTGCCATGAACTGAAAGGAAAAGGATTGACTTGCGAGGTTCTCGTCTGATCGCCCTTGCGGGACGTGGAACGTAGCAGCTTTCCATGGCCGATCCGAGTGAGCCAATCATGCCAGCGATCATAGCACCACGTGTTGGTTGCCGGATCAGTGATATCCTGTTTTCCATTGTCAGTAATCCGTCAAAACCGAAACAGTTGTTTTCTGACGATTGGTTACGTTCGATTTCCTGAACCAACCCAGAATGGAAACTTGGCTCATCCTGCTAAAGTTCAATAGCGCAACCCGGCCGATGCTGGCCGCCGACCGCGAATAACTGGCTAAGTTGAGCAAAGTGTCTACGCATGAGCTCGACCCCAGCGTTAGAGGAGAGCTCGCAAGACGCATGCGAGTTCTTCGCCTTGAAAGGATTCGTCCTGCAGTCACAAAGTCGATTGATGAGTCGTCAAAAATGGCGAAATACCCTCACTGCCGTAATCAACGCTACCCAAACGGTTGAAGGCATGCAGACTAGACATGCACGGACGAGGATGTGTGATCAGGACCGATCTCACACCCAGGGTGCCAAGTTGCACTATCTCGGAATAGCAAGGATCGCGCCCTAATGCGAAAGCCAATGTATATGTCCACCGTGATCTTCCTTACTCTTTTCATTGAGTGCTGCTAATCCCTCCACCATATCAATGTCGGAAACACTTCCACCTAACCGCGTCAGTGAGTTGGGAGAGCAGGTCGGCATCTAGTTTATCGCATAGTTGGTCTCAACGACGTCGGTGCTCATTGCGGTTTTGTGGTGCACCACACATATGAAACGCATGAGCATAGAGACCATGATAGATAAAACACGCTTAAAAAGAGCACTACTCCTGATTAATCCCCACGCCAGACGTGGGCGTGATAGCCTTGTTCAGGCACGCCAACTGCTCCTTCAGACTGGCTTTGATGTGGTTGAACCATCACAGGATTTCACAAACACATCGGAGGCTATCGCGTCTCATCGGGACAGCGTCGATCTTGTTGTTATTGGCGGTGGTGACGGCAGTCTCAACAACGCAGCACCGGGTTTGCTGGAAGCCGGATTGCCTTTGGGCGTTCTACCTCTTGGGACAGCAAACGACTTTGCCCGGACGATGGGCATTCCGCAGGATCTTCGTGCAGCGATTGAAGTGATTTCTCGTGGCCGGACCATCGATGTGGATCTTGGCACAGCCAATGGGCATGCGTTCTTCAACGTTGCCAGCATCGGTTTCAGTGCTGACCTCGCGGCATCGCTGACCCAGGATGCAAAGAAGCGGTGGGGTAAGTTGGGGTATGCGATCGTTGCCGCCCAGTTACTGGCGAAGTCACAGCTTTTTACCGCCGATCTCGACCACGACGGAAAGGTAGAAACTCTCAAGACCCTGCAGGTTTCTGTCGGAAACGGCCGGTTCTATGGCGGCGGCATGTCTGTGCATGCGGACGCCACCGCAACGGATGGAATGCTCGATTTTTATAGTCTTGAAGTGGACCATTGGTGGCGCCTGCTTGGCCTGCTTCCCGCGATCCGGCGTGGCACTCATGGAAACTGGCATGATGTCCGCGCCTTTTCCACCAAGGCACTGACGATCAGAACGAGCAGACCCCGCCCCGTAAACCTTGATGGCGAACTGAAGACACAAACACCTGTCGAATTTGCTATTTTCGAAAAAGCAATCAAGGTTTTTGTGCCATAAACACCAAAATGGCATGCCCGTCGCGATTCCAGCTGCCAGTTTAGATCGGACCATTCATGACAGTTGTTGGCTCTTACCTCTATCGAAACGGTGTGCGTGCCGAAGAAATCGCGCTGACTGATGAGGTTTTCGAAGCAAGCGATGGCGACTTCGCATGGATTGGCCTGACAGATCCAAGCGTTGAGGAAATGGCAAGCCTGCAAAAGATGTTTGGTCTTCACTCGCTGGCGGTGGAGGACGCGATCAATGGCAAGCAGGTTCCAAAAGTCGATATTTATGGCGAGCAGCTGTTTGTTGTTGCCAAGACCGCTCATCTCGAAGGCGACAAGATTGCTTATGGAGAAACCTGCATCTTTGTGGGCAGGCACCACCTGATCTCGGTTCGGCATGGTTCAGCCAGATCCCACCAGAACCTGCGGCGTCAACTCGAGCAGTCACCGAAGCTCTTGAGCCACGGCCCCGATTATGTGTTGCACGGCATTCTGGATTTCATAGTCGACGGTTACCTCCCAATGGTCGAAACGTTGGAAGACAAGGTATTGGACATGGAAAAACATGTCCTTGTCTCCTTCCTTCAGCCCGAACAAATCAGGCGCATCTTCCGCATGCGCAGACAGGTCATCAAATTCCAGCGCATTCTTGGCCCGATGGCCGAAGTTGCAGGCAAACTTTCTCACCTCGATATGCCCTGCGTCGATGATGACGCACGGCCGTATTTCAAGGATGTCTATGATCACATGCGTCGTGTTGAAAACCTCGTTGGTGGTCTGCGCGAAATCATGACGTCGGTGTTCGAAGCGTCAAATTTGCTGGAACAACAACGCCAGGGTGCCATCACCAGGCAACTCGCCGCCTGGGCCGCGATACTGGCGGTTCCGACAGCCATTGCCGGTATATATGGCATGAACTTCGAATATATGCCGGAACTGAAATCGCAGTTCGGCTATCCAGCTGTCATCTGCGTCATTATCGTCTTGTGCAGCACCCTCTATTACCGTTTCCGTAAAAGCGGCTGGCTCTGAACCTTACAGATGCAGACTGTAGACCAATACTTTCAAAATTTGACGATGCTGTCATAAAGCACGCATTTCCTTCGTGAAGTTAAGTTTCAGGTGCGTCATCTAGAATACGTCTTCGGCATCTTGCGCTTCTTAGATGACGGGTTTGGGTCAAAAGTGATTATTGTAAATTATAAGCTTCTGAAAGGAGTCGGTTCGGAGGCCCAGCGATCGGAGTTAGGTGACTGCGGTTCAGCCCCGACAGAGGGATGAGTTGAGCATACGTGAGCCGCACCCGCATACCCTTACTAAGGTGTCTGCCGATCCTGTGTTTGCGGAACTTATCGTAAACTGCTGAGTTTGGATTTTGTACGCCGTGTAGGAAGACCAGCAGTCGGGACACCGACGTTTCACGGTCGATGACCAATTATCGTGATCTATCGACTAGTCGAAATGACTACCGAGCCTTCTTTTACCGGTGTCAAATTGCGAGCCAACTCATCAAGGAACGTTTAAATGCAAATAAATACAGTCGTCTGGGGCGAGAATATTCATGAGCATATCAATGAAACTGTTGGCTCGATCTATCCAAACGGCATGCACTCCGCCATAGCCGAAGCCCTCAACAAGCATTCAGATATCACTGCGACCACTGCCACCCTTCAGGAAAATGAACATGGCCTGCCGCAGGCAAGGCTTGATCAGACGGATGTCCTTATCTGGTGGGGACATAAGGATCACGGAGCGGTTGAGGACGAAATCGTCGAACGTGTGGTGAAACGCGTGTGGGAAGGCATGGGCTTAATCGTTCTTCACTCCGGTCATTTTTCCAAGCCGTTTAAGCGCCTGATGGGCACTCCTTGCGCGCTGAAATGGCGCGAGGCCGGCGAGCGCGAACGTGTCTGGTCCATCAATCCCCGTCACCCCATTGCAAAAGGGCTGCCGGAACATTTCGAGCTTGAAAACGAGGAAATGTACGGTGAGCAGTTCTCGGTCCCAGAACCGTTAGAAACGGTGTTTATCTCTTGGTTTCAGGGTGGTGAGGTGTTCCGCTCCGGCCTAACCTGGCGGCGGGGCGCGGGAAACATCTTCTATTTCCGACCGGGTCATGAAACCTACCCCACCTATCACGACTCCAATGTCCAGAAGGTGATCGGCAATGCGGTCAAGTGGGCATATAATCCGTCAGGCGCGTTAAAGACGATCCACGATGCGCCGAACGTCCCCGTCGATCAGGCACCCGAGCCAATCGAGGAACGTGGCCCCAAACTGCACAAGGCGGGTGAAGCAGGTTACAGGTAATCAATTATGAAGCTTCTTATTCTTGGAACCGGTGGAATGGCGAACAGCCATGTCATGCATTTCTCGCAGATCTCAGGAGTGGAGTTGATTGCGGCGGTCGATGTTGATGACGTCGTCGTTCGCGCCTTTGCCTTGCGCCATAATATTCCTCTCACCTTCACATCGCTCGACGACGCGTTGGCCTGGGGTGAATTTGACGCAGCGGCAAATGTCACACCGGATGCGATCCATCACCCCACGACGTTGAAGCTGCTCGCTGCTGGTAAACATGTGTTTTGCGAAAAGCCGCTGGCGGAAACTTACGCAAAGGCCGCGGAAATGGCGGAGGCCGCCGAAACAGCGGGGCTTATCGGAATGGTCAATTTGACCTACCGCGACGTCGCGCCGCTTCAGGCGGCACGGCAGATGGTGATGGAAGGCCGGATCGGTAAGCTAAGGCACCTCGAAGCTTCCTATCTTCAGAGCTGGCTTGTATCCAAAGCCTGGGGTGATTGGATGACGGAGAGCAAATGGTTGTGGCGTCTTTCCACCAAACATGGCTCTAACGGTGTACTCGGTGATGTCGGCATCCACATTCTCGATTTCGCATCGTACGGAGCAGGCAGCGACGTGGAGCGAATTTTCACGCGCTTGAAGACCTTCGATAAATATGAAGGCAACAGAATAGACGCCTACGATCTGGATGCCAATGACAGCTTCACCATGACGGCTGAATTTGAAAATGGAGCCATGGGTGTAATCCACGCAACACGCTGGGCAACCGGTCACCTAAATGAACTGCGTCTTCGTCTTCACGGTGACCAGGGAGCCCTGGAAGTCATTCACACTCCCGATTACTCCACGCTCCGCGGTTGTCTGGGCGACGATGTGGACAAGGCCATCTGGAGAGACCTCCAAGTAGAGCCCGTACCCACCAACTATGAAAAGTTTGCATCAATCGTCATGGACGGAGGGATGGCGGATCCTACGTTTCGACACGCCGCGAACCTCCAAAAAATACTTGATCTGTCAATCGTGACTGACCGGGAGCGACGTGAACTTAGCGTTATCCCGTAGCAACTGAAAGTTAACCCGTTCAATCGGGATTATCCAAAACCGCCAGTGAAGAGTGTGGAAGCTGGTTTCATACCCGCTTCCACTGTCAAAAAGGAATTTTGGTTATGACACAGACACTTCCAAGGTAATTGGCACTGCAGACAGAGCCTTTGAAACCGGGCAGCCCTCCTTGGCCTTATTCGCGATTTCGCTGAAGACGGCGTAATCGGCGCCTGGAACAGAACCACGGAGCGTCAAGGCGATTTCGGTGATCGCAAAACCCTCACCGACCTTGTCAAGGGTGACCACGGCCGTCGTATCGAGATCGGTCGCAGTATATCCGGCTTCTCCAAGCATTTTGGAGAGGGCCATCGTGAAGCAGGCTGCGTGAGCTGCACCGATCAACTCTTCTGGGTTCGTTCCCTTTACACCTTCAAAGCGAGTGTTGAACCCGTAAGGATGCGAACTAAGAGCGCCGCTCTCTGTCGATATTTCGCCCTTTCCGTCCTTGATGCCGCCCTTCCAGTGAGCCGAACCGTTCTTTTGTATAGCCATAGTAATGTTCTCCTTAGGTTTGATAAATTAGCTGACGCCGAGTGGCCGGCCGGTAGGTTTGTAATGCAGAAATTAAGACACGTCTCAGCTATCCAAAATGACGTGCAGCTAGGTAACCGCAGGCACTGGCTACGCCAGTCAGCATTGTCCCCCAAATGAGGTCGACGACACTCATCAACACTGGCCACCCGCGGATGGTGGAGAGGTTCGTCATATCGTAAGTGCCATAGGCGGCCAATCCAAGCACCGCTCCGTAACAAATGGCAACCCAAAGTGAGCCAGCTTCAAGTCCGGGAAGAACTGCGAGAATGACGATTGCCACCGCGAAAAACGCGTAGAAAATAGCCGCAACTGCAAAGTTCAATTTGGGAAGCATCAAGTGGCCAAGTTGGTCCCGATAAAAGTTCTTCGCTACAAAACCTAGCCAAATGGCATCTATCAAAAGAAAGGAAATCAGAGTTCCAGCGTAAGCAAGACCGATTAGCTTCATTCGTCGACATCCTGACAGGTTGTTTCAGCTACTAGAGAACACAACAGCGTCGGACTTGTTCCGGCTTCGTGGCGTCAACTCGGCAGTACGTTGAGTAACATGTGACTACCTCCAGTATTCACACCCTGACCCCACGAAATGTCGGCCTGTTCCGACCTTCTTCACCAAGTGGCGGGCGTTTTGTGACCTGAGGCGGACGATCTGCAGTCCAGGTCATCACACTTTTTTATGATGGTGCTTCCGCGGAGCTCCGCCCGGCCTGCAAATGCACGTTCGGCTAACAGGTTTTTTGATCCAGGCCTCGTGATGGAGAAGTGTCTTTGGGTGGTAGTCTATCTTGGCAATGTGGAGCCGGGAGAGTGGACGGATATTAACTTCCGAAGGCTGAAGTGGGGACATGATGTCGCTCGATTTGGCGCGGATGAAAAACTACTGGCTTTGATGCGGGTCCGTTTTCATCACGACAGATAGATCGACCCTCCCCTTGAAGGCCGGATAGCAAGCGGGGAATATCTCGCCTTGATGGGATCTGAGTTCACGATACCTACACGCACACTGTAGTCACTTGGACCAGGGATTGATCACCTTCAGCCCAGCAGCCTCGAAGAGGCTTGTGTCGCGAGTTGCAATCGCGAGGCCATTTGCTGCCGCCGTAGCTGCAATGTAGCCATCAGCGGTGCCAATCGCTTTCCCAGATACGCGAGCGCGCGCCATCAGCTCGGAATAAGACTGAGAAGTAGCCAGATCGAAGGAGAGGACGCGCTCGGAAAAGTGTGGCAGCACTTCACCCTCAAGGCGGTCGCGAAGGGTATTCTGCCGTTTCCCTAAAGGCATAGCAGCAATCCCGAAGCGAAGCTCAGCAACGGTTATTGTGGAGAGAAAAAGCGTTTCAATAGATTGTGCGTCCAACCAGGCAATTACTGCTTCGTCAGGAACAGGTTTCCAAGGCTCGGATACAACGTTGGTGTCCAGCAAGATCATTCAAAAGCCTTTGGTTCGGCAGGTGTCTTATCGCGACTTGTCTGTAGGACTTCAACGTCGCTGTCGGTAAGCTCGGCGTCGCGACCAATGGCCATCAACAAGGAACCGAGCTTAACACGTTCAGCGGGACGAACAGCGGCTTCAATAATGTCTCGGATCTCTGCTTCGGTGCTCCGGCCATGATGAGCAGCTCGCACCCGGAGTGCACGATGTGTTTCGTCAGAAAGGTTTCGAATGGTGACCGCAGGCATTGATATCACCTCCAGAAAAATGATTGCTTTGATGTCAATATATGTAGAGTGATGCCAAACTTCAAGGCGTTCCTTAACGAGGAGTGACACCATGTCTGTCTAAATTTAATGCGCTTGAGGGGACGTGAGCCCGCGTTCCCAGAGCCGATTGAGTTTTAGTCAATAATTTGGGCAAGCTGTCAGATCCGCAACGCGACAGGAGTTTCGACTTCCATGCCTACAGCCTCTTCGAATGGATGACGGTTGAGCACAATATTTGTTTCGCCCTTGAAAAAACGGCATATTCCCGGACCGAAAAGAACAAACTCGTCACGCACTTCGTGCATGCTGTAGGTCTCACCGGGTTTGAAACGGCCTATGGGAGCGCCGTAATTTCCATCTTCTGACGATGGACATCGGTCGCCTAAAGGAGCTGGCACAAAGGGATTTCTGTCCAATCGTAGCAGCGCGGCTTTCACCCAACTTGTGTCCAGTGAGGCCGCGCCACTGCGGCACTCACCCTTGGGCGACTGCCGGTCGCCGCAACGAGACGAATACGACCACCGCCGTTATGAGTGTGACGGCGGCCAGGCATAGCGTAAGCGTGCCAAACGCTTCACCGTAACTTGCGAGAAGTGTCGGTGGCGGAACCTCAGGAGCGAGCGCAGAAGCACCTCCAAAATTGCCCGTCGCAAGTCGCTCCGCAATTAGAGATGAAGTCGTTGGTTGCGAAACAATTTTCGAGACCTGGGACTGCGCTAAGCCGCTCAGCGGTGCAGTGACCAGCGCCAATGCGATGCCTTCGCAGATCTGGACGCTTCTATCCTACAGATGCACTCGCGCGATTACAGGCGTCCCTCGCAACTACCAGATGGCGGAACCTTGATTGTGGGCACAGGGCAATCTGGCGTGCAGATCATGGACGACTTTCATCTGGAAGGTCGTCCAGTGCACCTGGCAGTAGGCCCCGCTCCGCGCAGCCCGCGCAAATACCGCGGGCGCGACGCGACAGATTGGCTTTACGACGCCGGCACATATGCCGTCACGATCGATAGCCATCCCGATCCTGTAAAAGCGCTCACCCAGACGAACCATTACATGTCTGGCCGAGACGGTGGGAAGGAGATCGATCTGCGCAAATACGTCCTGGAGGGCGTTCGGCTATACGGATCGGTCGCGGGTGGTTCCGGCACAACGATCATGTTCCTGCCCGACCTCGAGAAGAACCTTGATGATGCTGATCAGAGCTACCTGGGTATACGCAAGCAGATCGATGCCTGGATCGCCACACACGCAATTAGTGCTCCAGAGGAGCCCCCATTTGAAAAGGTTTGGCGTCCCGCTCAAGAAATCACCGAAGTTGATCTGACGGAGGCAGGCATAACGTCGATCATTTGGGCGATCGGTTTCCGCCCGGATTATTCGTGGCTGAAGGTCGACTGCCTGGATCAGCGAGGCAAGCCGGTGTTCCGTCGCGGTGTAACCGATGCACCTGGTCTGTATTTTATTGGTCTTGGCTGGCTGAACACATGGGGCTCCGGCCGATTTCTTGGCATCGACGAGGACAGCCGGTATCTCGCCGAACAAATAGTAGCACTCCAAAAGAACAGGCTGGCTGCATGAGCACTGTTCAGCTCGCCAGGCACGAGGGGTCGGAGCTAATCGAATGCCACGTGCTAGGAATGGCGGAAATGGGCTACAGCGGCATTTCGGAGCAATGGCTCAAGCGACGCGCCGGTGATTTGCACTGGCGGCTCATCGCGCGCGCCACGGGACAGCGGGATGCTGTTTTCACTTGCTCAGAGGGCGCACCACTTTATGCGGCTTTTTGTGCGACCAGCTTGCAGCTCGTAAGACCTCATCTTCCCCATCTGGGCGGGGAGATGACACTGGCTGCGGATCTCTACCGCGTCGGCCACGGGCGTCTGGCGTCACTTATCCGCGTCACCGCTGGCGGCGATATTGTAGGCCGCATGATTTTGGTCTCGACCTTTGTGGGACGTTCCGAACCGCGGATCAACCGATCTGTCGTCCGGCGGAGCCCGCGAGCGCTAGCGATGCCGCCCGAGGCGCCCCTCACGGTTCGTCGCGTTGACGAGATGGCCTCGGCCGCCACGCGAGACATTCGCAACAACCATTTTAAAATCTCCGGGATGTCACAGACACAGATGGTCCTGCCGTGCCCGGCCACAGACTTCAATGCCGCCAGACTTCTTTATTTCCCGAGCTACAGCGCTTTAGCTGACCGGGGATTGTTCCAAGCAGGAGAGACGCATACCGGGATGATCGCCTCACGGAATGTAGTTTATCTAAGTAATGTAGAGCCGGGAGAATGGATGGAGATCAACTTCAAGAAGCTGCCTTCTGGGTATGAAGTCTTCCTGAACGGTCAAGACTGTCGACCTTTGGCGTTGATGCGCGTACGTTTTGACCGTGGGAACGACAGCTCTATAACCGCTTAACAACGCGACGCGGTCGAAAAGAAATGTCGGCTTCAAATGCTGATAGGGCAACTCATGCGATAACGTCTTGCTTAGTCTAGCTCTTGATGAGATTCGCACTTACGACCAATATGTTATAAATTCGGCGAAGTGGTTGGTTAGAAAGAATCTCCCGCCCAATCTTCATGGCCGTGCCGTATGCGGATGACGAATACGCTCCCGTCTTCAATGATGCGGTACACGACAAGGTGAGCTTTGAAAGGATGGATCCTGACAGGAGGAGAAATCTCATGGCGTTCGCGTGCCATTCTTGGGTTGGTGGCGATGAGCTCAAGCAAGGCAAAAAGCTCATCGTGATATTGTCTGGCGACTAGTGCTCCGAAGATGCGGATGCCTTCTTCTGCAATGGAAATAATATCCTCTTCCGCTTGGACAGATAGGCTAAATGGCATTAAGCGCGTCCGCGGCTGATGTCAGCTCGAGAAGTGGCTAAAGCAAACAACTCTTCCGTTGAACGGCTCCCAACTCCGCTTCTGATCCCGTCGTCGACAAATCGCTGCATCTCGGCAATCTTATCCGTACGCGCTTGGTCTCTGCGGATCAGGTCCCTGACATAATCGCTCGCATTCGAGTATCGACCAGTCTTGGCCTGTGCTTCAACCCAATCTTTCATGGGGTCTGGCAGGGATACATTCATCGTCGCCATTCGAGTCTCCTTAATGCCTCAACATACTCGCCGATGGCAAAGTTTGTCAAACTAATGATGAGGTCGCAATTACAGCTCTTGAACTGATTCGAACTGACGACCAGTGACAGTTCTTCTGATTTACATCAATTCTTCAATGGGTTACAAAATTACATGGTGTAATAGTGCATGTTCTCTACCTGCCACGGTTACGCCTCAGCCATGGGGAACATTTTAGGTGGTTCGCATATCTGCATCGGCTATCGTCCATGACCTTCCGGAGGGCCAGTCAGTTCCGGGATTTTCGATATTCGAGTAGTAGATTTATTTCGGAATTTCCCCCTATATAATTCAATTATTTCATTAAGATAGATGCTGAACTGCGGCCAATATTTGCATGAAATTTGGAAAAAATTGCATTCACGACCATATATCGTTATAGTGAGTGCAGGAGCTATCCCATGACGAAGTTGCAGGAACTGAAAAAGCATCTACGGTCCGGCAAGGTCTACCGTCGAGAGGATCTCGCCCAGTGGTCGTCGTCTGTTGATCGGCATCTTCGGCAGCTACTGGCAGAAGGGTACCTGACCAAGCTATCGACCGGCGTCTATCACAGGCCAAAACAGACTGCATTCGGCAAAGCCCCCGCGGAGGATGGCGCGCTCGTCGAGGCTTTCCTGAAGGATGACCGTTACCTCGTCACCTCACCTAATGCCTATAACAGCCTGGGTGTCGGCGCGACGCAGCTCTATAACAAGACCGTCGTCTATAACCATAAGCGCCATGGCAACTTCATGCTGGGCGGCCGAGAGTTCGAGTTCCGAAAAAAGCCAGCCTTCCCCAAAACCCTGACCAAAGAATTCCTGCTGGTCGACCTGGTCAACAATCTCGACCAGTTGGCCGAGGACCGCGATCAGGTGCTGGCCCGCGTGAAGGAACGTGCCCTGCAAGGCAATCGCACCGCCCTCACCCGTGCCGCCAAGGAATACGGTAAGGTGCGCACGCGGAAATTCTTCAACACCATCGCAGCGGATCCGCATGCCAGCTGATTTTCTCCATAGGCACAAGGATTTTGCTTCCCTGCTGCGCATCGTCGCGGACCAGATGAAGGTGCAGCCGGTGCTGGTCGAAAAAGACTATTGGATCATGCATTGCCTGTACGGTCTGCAGCAGTTGGAGATGGCGTTCGAGTTGAAGGGCGGCACTTCGCTCTCGAAAGGATACCGCATCATCAACCGCTTCTCGGAGGATATCGATATCCGTATCGAACCGCCGAAGGGGATGGAGGTAAAATACGGCCCCAATCACGACAAGGCGGCACATAGTGAAAGCCGCAAGGCCTTCTATGACTGGCTGGCCGAGACCATTACGATCGACGGTATCCAAAAAATAGAGCGCGATACCGAATTCGACAATGAAGCGTACCGCAGTGGCGGCATCCGCCTCTACTACCCCGAGACGACGGGCACGAAATCGGATCTCAAGGATGGCGTGTTGCTCGAAGCCGGGTTCGACACGGTGGCTCCCAATATCGATAAGGATATCAGCTCCTGGGCCTATGATTACGCTGCATCGCGCGTCGAGCTGATCGATAATCGTGCACTGGCCGTGCCCTGCTACGAGCCCGGCTACACGCTGGTCGAGAAGCTCCAGACCATCTCCACCAAATATCGCAAGCAGCACGAAACCGGCCAGTTCCCCGCCAATTTCCTCCGGCATTATTACGACGTCTACTGCCTGCTAGGCCAACTGGACGTGCAAGCTTTCGTCGGCTCGAACGCGTATGGTTCCCACAAGCAGAAGCGCTTCCCGAAGGCAGACAATCAGGACATCGGCAGCAATCCCGCGTTCAGCCTACCCGACCCAGCGACGTTCGGACTTTACGAGCGCGCTTACGAGTGAACGTCGGCGCTATATTATCATGGCCGGCCCACCCTGAGAGAGATCGTGGCCCGCATCACCTCATACGCAGATCGTCTTTGACAACACCGTTCCCGTTGGGCTGATCTTTATTGGATCAATTGGTACACGCGCCAAAGGGACGGCTTCGATTGTCCGGTGTATGGCGGAGTTCATATCGCGAATCCACAGTTGAACAAAGATCACAACTCAGGTCCACGCCATTGCCAAGCGACCTTTAGCCCCCCCCTTGATGGGCATCGAACCAGCTACTTAACTTTATTGATGGGTAGTCAATAATATCAATGTTCGCCTTCAGGAGTCATTCGCACCTCTGTCCAAACTATCGTCAACGAAGGTCACGTACCACGTTAGACTTCCTATCCGATTGGCGAGAGACAATGTTGCTGAGCGGGACAGCCAACAGCCGTTATGTGAACGAAACGGGAAAGCCGTGCATGATTTTCGCGGGCGAGCGTACAACTGCCCACACACGGTGACGATGCCTTATGAGTGCTCGGTAACTTGAGACGCGATTTTTTCTTGTCTGATGCCTCGACTATCCCGTAAGTCAATTCCTATGAGCTCTCATCAGTTTTGCCGGGACATCAGCATTGAACGTGGAGAACCTTTGCCGGGTTCGGGCGTGGCTGCAAATCGATATGCATTGTTACATTGGCCTCGCCGCCATTGGCGGGTTCCCAGAACGAAGTCCGCTGAAATGTCGGAAAATCTGTCGGAGGCAATTGTCAAAGCAAACGAGGCGGGTGTGCATGTTGCACTGGTTGACGGCGATGACATTGCATTGTCGGTCGACGGAAAGATGTTACACGTCGCATCTCAGGAACTGGCCGCAGAAAATTTACTAAAGGTCGCCGCCGGCGGGACACTGGATGGTGAGGCTGACGCGCGGATCACGATACTCTGTTGCACGGACAGCAAACAGGATCCCTGTTGTGCCAGATACGGATTTTCCACCTGGAAAGCATTGAAAGAAAAAGCCGATCCTGCCAATTTTCGAGTGCTGCAATCGACCCATCTGGGTGGTTGTCGGTTCGCGGCGACCCTTGTTGTTTTACCTGCAAGGCAGAGATATGGGCGGCTTGAACCACAAGCAGTCCCTGCATTTTTGGAGAGCCTATCCGGAGAAGTTCCATATCTACCGGCCTATCGCGGCAACCCGACGCTTGATGCAGCAAGACAGGTAGCAGAGCACACTGCGCTTACCTACGCAGTCGACGACGGAGTAACGGAGGTGACTTTACAGGAAAACGCGGAATTTTCGTGCGACACGGGAAACGAAGCTGAATTCATCGCTGTTGTGTCATCGCGCCGTCTGCGCGTTCGACTGGCTCGACATCCATTTGCGGTCAGTACCCGGTGCGATATCATCAAAGCGGGATCAAGCGATGAGGTTGACTGCTGGCAGGTTGTAACGGTGAACCCCATCGATTGATGATAGGTTTAGTGGGGTTGTGGTGCCTCATCGGTGTCGGCTTGCCGCTGCACTTCCCGCTCACCAATATGCGAAAAAAGTAACGTCGCGGATCCGATCAGGCCGTTCATCGTTTCGGCATAGCGGCTACGGTTAAGGTACAGGAACTGGCGGTTGCGGACTGCGAAGAGATTTTGCCATTGCGCGGTCGAGCGAAATGCCTTCGTCTCCGCTTCTTCATTCAGCATCTCTTCATAGGTGTCGATGATCACATCGCTGTCAAAATCGGACAACCGTTCCAGACTGTAGGGTATGTCGCGCGAGCTGTTGGTGTAGGCTGCAACGTGACCAAGACCGAAGTCTGAAATCACCTGCTCCATACCACCACGACCGATGATACGAAAACCATCGCGATAAATCTCCATTGGCGTAACAGTGATTGTTGCAGGATCTCTAACACGGCGTTTGAACGCGCTGACGATGCCTTGATACTCCATGCTCAACTCGTTGTAGCGTGCCTGCTTGCCAACGATATCTGCCAATTGTTCAGCATATTCGAGTATTCCGCTTTCGTGGACCGGCAAAAGAACCACTGGGGCAATCGACGACAGCTTATCGCGAAGGGCTGCGTGATAGGACAGGCCAACGATCAGGTCAGGCTTGAGGGCCGCGATAGTCTCGATATCAGGTGCCTGATGGGTGCCGACATAACGGATGGCGGACGTATCGAACCGTTGCGATGCGCCACGAATAACCGTTTCCTCAAATAGGCGCTTGCGGCCAGAAGAGCCGCAGGGTGTAACGCCAAACTCCAGCAATTGCGTGGTCAGGCTGAAATCATGCAAAGACACGACGCAGCGGGGTGACACAGGAATTTCTGTTTTTCCGAACTGGTTGGTGAACATCCTTGTCGGCTCACCTGCTTCAGCGAACGCGCCACTCACAAAACATAACAATGTTACAAATACTGCTGGCATTCTCATGAGATATGTCCTCTGCGCGAGAGCAGGAAAAGGAGATATGGTGCACCGATCACCGCCACGACCAATCCAGCCGGTATCTGCAACGGCGCGAACAGTGTTCGACCGATCGTGTCGCCAACCAGCACGATACAAGCGCCGACAAGGGCCGTTAAAGGTAACAGAAATCGATGGCGGTCCCCGACAAGAAGTCGGGATGCATGCGGCGCGAGAAGACCGATGAAACTCATCGTTCCAACATTGGCGACAGCGGAGGCGGTCAGCATCACACTCAGCAGCAATCCAACCAGGTGGAACCTGCCAATGTCCAGCCCCCGACTACCTGCGACTGCCTCACCAAGCTGGAAAAGATCGAAATGACGATAAAGCAGAACCACAGGCATACCTGATATCACCAGCCAGACAAATTGGCCGCGCACATTTGCCCAACCTGCATTACGAAGGCTGCCGGCCAGCCACAGCAGGGCAGATTCGACCTGATCGATGCGGCCATATGTTATCATTGTGTCGGACACTGCGCTCAAAATTGCAGTTATCCCGACGCCAACCAGAATTAGGCGTAAAGGATTTACGCCCCTATTCCAGGACAACACTGTTATCAGCAACGCAACCGAAACACCGCCAACGAAAGCTGCCAACGGATAGAACTCGACAGTCAGAGTCGATCTCCAGACGATCATGGCCAGAAGCACCGCTGTTCCCGCCCCGGCTTCGACCCCGACAAGACCGGGTGCGGCTAGAGAGTTACGGGTCAGCACCTGAAGCACAACGCCTGAAAGGGCCATCGCCATGCCAGATAAAATGGCAAGCAAGATACGAGGAAGACGTATTTCGTAGATGATGGTGCGCAGTATGCCAGTGTCGTCGCCGGTCAACAGGGTGGTGACCACGTCAGCCACCGTCATCGAATAACTGCCAAAAGTGATCGATAGAAAAGCAAACAAAAGCGTGAAAATGAAGACGAAAACGACGATGTTGCGCGCCTGCTTGTCCCTAAGGGTCGTACCTGAATTGTGAAGAGCAGAGATCATTTCAGCCTCCGCAATACCAGTGCAATGAATACCGGTGCACCAACCAACGCCGTAACAATTCCAGTGTTTAGTTCGAGCGGCCGTACGACAACGCGCGCGACAGTGTCGCCGATCACCACCATCAGAGCGCCGAGAAGTGGCGCGGCTACGACGAGAGTGCGATGATCGTTACCAAACAACAATCGGCCAACGTGCGGAGCGACCAGACCAACGAAGCCGATGGGTCCGGCGATTGCTACTGATGACGCGGAAAGCAGGACCGTTGACAGCAAAATGGACAGACGAAAACGCCCAATGTTCAGTCCAAGCAAGGATGCCTTGTGTGACCCCAGGCGATAAAGATTGAGACCAGGAATATTGAACACGGCGATGCCGCAGGCAAGAATGAGCAGAGGCAAGGTGTGCCATCTTGCCTCGCTGGTTTCGAACGCCAGCGAACCAACAAGCCAACGCCTGAGAGTATCAAGTCCTTGCTGATCCATCAAAAGAATGGTTGATGTCAAAGCGCTGAACAGTGCACTGATGACAACGCCGGAAAGGATAAGCCGCGCCCGATGTTGCTCTACCCCTGCATTGAGAAGAACAAAAGATGTCGCCACAACAGCGCCGGAAAATGCCAGAAGCGGGATCATCGCCAGCGTCATATTGGGCACAAGCAGCAACCCGCCAACCACAAAAAACGCAGCGCCGCTGTTGATGCCAAGCAGGCCCGGGTCCGCAAGCGGGTTTTCAGTCAGTCCTTGCAGCAATATACCGGCCAAACCCAATGCACCGCCAACGATCAGCGCACTGAAGAGACGCGGCATGCGCATATCGAGGACAATGTTGTGGAGTGGATTTGCGTAATCAGAAGACAACACGGCGTCCCATACGACATGCCATTCAAGCGCACGTGCCCCGAGTGCCAGATGCAACAATGCAGCGATGGCAAGAACAATCGTGAGTGCGGTAAAAGGGATTAAACGTCTGGCGGATAACATGTCCGCCGCCTAAGCCTGTTGCGCAGAAGGGATACAAATCATGTCCCCGGTCACGGTGTCCACCAACATTCTGGAACGCACGCCAAACACGGTTTCGATGTTGCCGTCGGTGAAAACCTGCGAGGTCTCCCCTTGCGCAACAATATGGCCGTCGCGCATCATGACAAGTTGATCCGCATATCGGGCCGCCTGATTGAGGTCATGGAGAATAGCGACAACCGTACGGCCAGCATTTCGCAGTACGGTCAGCAGATCAAGGAGGCTCAACTGATTGGCGACATCCAGGTAGGTGGTGGGTTCATCAAGCAGGACAATTGGTGCCTCCTGCGCCAGCGTCATAGCAATCCATGCGCGTTGCAGTTGGCCACCCGAGAGCGCTGAAAGCGGCCTGTCCAGCAATATTTCAACCTCACACAGCGATGCTGCGCGTTGAACAGCCTCCTCGTCCGCGTTTGACCATCTCCCCAGCCAGTTGCGCCAGGGAAAACGCCCTTGTACCAGCAATTCACGAACACTTATGCCGGTTGGCGTATGGGTTCTTTGCGGAAGAAATGACACGAGACGGGCAAAATCACGCTTCGGAAAGGACCAGACCTCTTTTGCTTCGAGGCGCACGCTACCCTTTTTAGGACGCACATTGCCGGCCATTGTGTCCAGTAGCGTCGATTTCCCTGAGCCGTTGGGACCGATCAAGGCAGTGAAGCAGCGTTCCTTGATCGTCAGGTTGATACCGCGCAGCGCATGCGTGTCACCGTGGTATACATTTAAATCATTAATCGAAAACATGCGTGCTATCCGCCGTCGGGTTCATGTCGACGAGACCAATATTCAGTTCCGGTTTGGCCACCTGTAACACCGGATCGCAAACCACACACAACGCTAAAAGTGTATTGAGACACTATAACGTTTTAACCAAAGTGCCTCACATGGTAGTGACGCCCATCTTTGTTGACCGCGACTGTCATGTTTCTGCGGCAAGGTCAAGACTATGGGGATTCAATGCGCCGACATCTCAAGAAATTCAGCACCACACGCCTGCTTTGCAACTCGGCTTTGATCCCGACAACTGCTTTGGCATGGGCCGTATTGTCAGCGGGTGGAGCCATCGCGCAGGATGGTCAGAGTGCAACCGTCCTGCAATCCATCGTCGTAGATGCCAAAGAAAACGCGACGGCACCAATCGATGGTTATGTCGCGCGCACGAGCAATAGCGCCACAAAAACCGACACCCCTATCCTTCAGACACCCCAGTCGCTGTCGGTGGTGTCTGCAACGGAAATAAAGGATCGCGACGCGCGCACCCTTGCCGATGTTCTTTCCTATACGCCCAGTTTTACCGCGCAACCACGTAGCTTCTCCCGTGTAGCTGACCGCTTTCGTATTAGGGGTTTTGATGTAGAGCCAGGCACGGGCGGCTTGTTGCGCGATGGAATGCGCCTGCAAAACAATTCCTATGACGGAACTCAGGAACCTTTCGGTTTAGAGCGCGTGGACGTTGTCCGCGGCGCATCCTCTGTTCTTTACGGCCAGCTTTCGCCCGGCGGATTTGTCAATGGAGTCAGCAAACGCCCGACCGACGAGCCGCTTCGTGAAATTGGCATTGAAGGCGGACTGCATAAGCGCAAACAGGTGACTGCTGATTTCAGTGACGCCCTGACCGATACATTATCCTATCGCCTCACCGTCATGGGACGGGATAGTGATACGCCGGTAAACCACATCAATGACGACCGTTTCTACATTGCGCCAGCTTTGGAATGGAGCCCTGACGACGATACAACGCTGTCGGTCCTCGGTTTCTACCAACGAAGCAGCACGCGGTTTCCAGCATCAATCCCGTACCAGATCATTGACGGTATAGGATCTGGCCCCTTCTTCCTGGGACGGGACACATTTATTGGCGAGCCCGGTTACGACGGAATGGAGAGCGACATGAGCGCTCTTGGCTACGAGTTCACGCATCGTTTTGATAATGATGTGAAGTTCTCATCAAAATCGCGCTACTATGAATCGGACCTTGATTGGCGCTATCTGATGGCCCAGACCGGTACTGCGGCCGTGAACCACGCGGCTGCGACCGGTATTCTGGCCCGGCAATACAGCGACCGCCAAGATCGCGCCAAGGGTTTTACACATGATATGAATGTTGCGTTTGACCAGGATACAGGCCCACTGTCACATTCCTTCGTCGTGGGATATGATTTTTATGACACATCCTATGACTCTGACAATTTCCGCGCAGCGGTTGGCTCGATCAATCTAAACAATCCGGTGTACGGAACACCCATTGTGGTGAACAAAAACCCTGCTCTCAATCGTGGTGGGAAAACCACGACCACGCAGCACGGAATTTATCTTCAGGATAATATCAACTTCTACGAACGCTGGAATGTGCTGCTAGGCTTGCGCCACGACTGGGCGGACCAGGAATTTAAAATCCATAGAACCGGACAAATCATTACCCGCGATACGCAGAAAACGACATGGCGTGCGGGACTGGTGTATGAGGCGGCCAATGGACTGGCACCTTACATCAGCTATTCGCAATCGTTCTTCCCCGTATCCGTTGGTGCTTTCACCAGCGATATAAATTTCGACCCCACCACTGGTGAACAGATTGAGGCCGGTATCCGTTATCAGCCGCTGGGAACCAACATGCTGTTCAGTGCAGCCGTCTATCAACTGACTCAGGATAATGTTGTTTCCGCCAATTTGGCCGGTGACCTCACACAGATTGGTCAGCAACGTGCACGGGGCCTGGAACTGGAAGCGAAAGCTGAGCTTACAGACTATCTCACTGTGGTTGGGTCATACGCCTATACGGACGCAAGAATTACCAAGAGCGAGGTCGCTGCAGAAATTGGTCGACGCAGCGAAAACACGCCTTATCACCAAGCCGCCTTGTGGATGACCTATGATCTTGCGCAACTGGGAGTCGAAGGTTTGAGTGTTGGCGGCGGTGTGCGTTACAAAGGAACAACCCGCGCTTCAGGTATCGATCATGGGATACCAGCCAATGCGGTTGTCGATGCGCTAGTCCGCTACGATGTCAACGAGAACGTGACACTTTCGGTCAACGCCACCAACCTGTTTGGAAAAGATTACGTCAATTGCGAGTTTTCCTCCTGCCAATATGGCGACGACAGGGAAGTCATGGCTTCCGTCCGGATCCGTTGGTAGCTATGATCGAACCTAAGAGGACAGCAACACCCGGTAACAGCTTCAAAGCGGCCCTGTCCTCACACAGGGCCGCTTTGAAATTTTGCCAGTATTGACAGGCCGCGCGATAATTCATCAAAAGAAGGACCGCCGAGACAAAGCCGTATCCCCGTCAACTTATCCTGGTGGTCCGCGCGCATTGCATCCGGTGGCGTGACGATAACCCCCATCATTTCGGCTGACAAAACAAATGCCTCCGCCTGTGTATGCGGCATTGGTATCCATGCATGAAACGCCGCAGGATTGGTGACGATCTTCCTGTCAGAAAACAGCGAAGCAGCAAGATGTGCTCTCCGGCTGGCTTCAGCTCGAAGCGATGCTCGCGTGGCTTCAACAACCCCGCTGCTGAACCATTCTTCAAGTAAAGAATAGTCCAGTGGCGATGCCGCCAATGGGATGATTTGCAGAGCTTCTTCCGCTGAAGCGACCCATTTTTCAGGCAGAACCAGAACGCCTAACCGAAGACCTGATGTCAGTGTTTTAGAAAGGCTGGTTACGTGGAAAACGGACTCTGGAGCCAATGTAACCAGAGGCGGATGGTCATGAGCGGACCCGATCGTATAGACGCCATCCTCTACGATTGGCACGTCACGCTGATGGCAAATCTCGATGATGTCTCGTCGGCGGCTAAGGCTCATCGTTGCGGTGGTCGGATTATGGAGAGAAGGCGTAAGGTAAACCAGCCTTCGCCGTCCCTGATTGCTTTCGTTGTCCAGAACCCGTGCCAAATCGTATGGGATCATGCCCTCTGCATCAATCTCCACACCTGCAATCGGATGCCCTCGGTGGCGGGCGAGCGCTAAGGCACCGGGATAACTCAGTCGCTCAGTGATGATAAGGCCTCTGCCACCGCACAAGGTGTCGAATGCCAGCCAAAGCGCCTGCTGGCCGCTTCCTGTCAGGATGATGCGGTTGGGCTCAACAAATATCCCGAGGCTTTCAAGCCATTTTCCAAAGATTCTTCGGTGCGCATCATGCCCGGCAAGTGGCGGCCTTAGTTGGACATGTTGTGTATCGATCTTGCGAGAGACCGTGGACAAGGTTCGCGCTAGCAATCGATCGCTCAACATCGGCGGGATGGTATTGACGGAAAAGTCGATGGTTGCCTGGCTTTGAGACTGCAATGTTGCAACAAAGGTTCCCCTTCCCTTGACGCTTCTTGCCAAACCACGCCGTTCCAACACCGCATAAGCCTTGGTCACGGTGCCAACACCAAGGCCCAGGGTCCATGCAAGCTCACGATGCGGCGGCAACCGGTCACCACCTGCCAATATTCCGGACAAGATGTCTTCTGAAAGGGCTTCCAGCAAGCGGGTTGAGGGATTACCATAACCGTCGTTAAGGCGGGCCTTCCAGGGAGATTTCAGGCGCATCAGTTTCTCGAGTTATCCATCACATGGTTGTCCGATGTCACCGATTAATGTCCACTCGTCAACACTCGGTTTGAACGCAACTGAACCCGTGTTTTTGGAATGCGATTAAATCTTGGCCCGGAACGTCGTGTTTTCGCTTCGCGCTCCAGATGAGTAGTCAATATTATCGATATTGCTTCGCTGATCGGTGATCAACGTTTGTCTGCTTCGCAGCGTCCCACAGTGATATGTCTTGAAACTTCTACGATCTTGGCGGGCATGTCCCTTTTGCGAAAAAATAAATTGATATCGTAATCGCTAAAGTCGTGCTGTTTGATCTATCGCACAGACGAGGAACTCGCGGTGCTACAGAGTGAATTCGTAACGTCATCTCCATCACGCAGCAGCAATTTTTCTGCTTTGAGTGGATTGAGCACGCAGCAATACGAAGTGAACTTCACACACTGTTCGGGCGAGGATTCCGGCGATGATAGCGAGGGTGACGAGATGGCAGAAAGGGGTGCGCATTCTTTGCGCTCTGGCCCTGCTTGCCATCGGTTTCGCCCATCGCGTACCAGTAGCCGATGCCGGTTACGTCGGCACTGAAATTTCCGCCTATATATTGCCCGACGGCAGTTTGCCGGATCTTTGCCACACTTTCACTCTCGACGAAGGACAGTCTCACCCCGACCGGCATGCCTTCGCCCCTGTTTGCGAGGTTTGCCGAATCTCGGTCGGCATCCTGCTACCGCAGCCGCTCGATATGACCGGCATTCCGTTCATCATTGACACCGACGAAGGGTTTGTGGCGGATACGGCGGAAGTGAGACCGCCAGTTCTTGTGGCGAGCGCCGCGCCGCGTGCACCACCTGTTAATGCCTGACCGCAAAAGAGGCGTGTCCCTGCGACAGCCCTAGGCCTTTGGGCCGGCAGACGGGTTTTTCTCTCCTTCTCCCCCCGCTGTCGGCTCAAGGTCGGCCACTGGCGCCGTTTTCCGGAACGGTCCCAGATTCCAGCCTTGTCCGCAGCACTCATATGCGGAGACGCGGCTGGATCGCAAGGGCTGGCAGGTGACACGAGTATTCCAGCCTAAAGGCAGCATGACAGATAAGCTCACTGGCGCCGGACCGCGTACCAGTGGCTGCCTCAGCATTCAGGATCATAAAATGCGTAGTTTCCTATGGCTGGCGCTTGCCAGCCTGTTTTCCGGCCTCGCCTTCCCAGCATTGGCCGATATTACTGTGAAAGACTTGCGGGACCGTGAAGTGACAATCCGCGAACCAGCAAAGCGCATCCTCCTCGGCTTCAACTATGAAGACTATATCGCAGTTGCTGGGCCAGGCGCGATGGACAAGGTCGTGGCACTCTCGCTGACACCTTGGAAAGACTGGCGACCCGAACAATATGCAGCCTATGTAAAGGCCGTGCCGTCAATTGCCGGTCTTATCAATGTGGGGGATACCGAAACCGGCACCTTTTCGGTGGAAAAGGCGATCGCGGCACGGCCCGATCTCGCCATTCTGGCGGCTTGGCAATATGATGCGCTAGGGGCCAACGCGGCTCAACTTGAGGCTGCTGGCATTCCCGTGATCGTCATTGATTACAATGCTCAAACTGTTGATAAACATGTGCGCTCGACATTAGTTCTTGGCCAAGTGACCGGCCAAAATGAACGGGCAGAACAACTGGCCAACGATTATCGCACCAAAATGGAGATTATTCTTGCGCGTGCCGCGAAGGCCGGGCCATCACCGAAAAAAGTTTATGTTGAACTCGGCAAAAAGGGTCCCGACGAGATCGGAAACACCTATGGCAAGGGCATGTGGGGTGGCGTCATCGACCAGTTGGGAGGCGTAAATATTGCTAAAGGGCAGATCGAGAACTGGGGTCCGCTCAGCCCGGAATACACACTTTCGGCCGCACCAGACATCGTCGTCATCACCGGCTCTGAATGGAGGGGCTCGCCCTCTGCCGTTCTGCTCGGCTTTGGTTCAGATGAGAGATTGGCGAACGAACGCCTTGGTGCCTATCTGAAGAGACCTGGCTGGTCCGATCTACCGGCTGTCCGCAACGGTGAGGTCCATGCCATCTATCACGGCGGAACAAGAACGCTCTCCGATTATGTTTACGTGCAATATCTCGCCAAGCTGCTTTACCCCGAAGCATTCAGCGATATCGATCCCGGCCAGGAGATTAGTCATTTTTACGAAAAATGGTTGCCGATTCCCGCAACGGGCGTATTTGTTCTGCGGCACCGCCAGTCCGGACAATGACCATGGTCATGACAACAACAGTGAGCGGTGTTCACTCCAGTTATGCCCGTGACGTGAAACGCCGCCTTTTCGCGGTTACCGGTTGCGCTGTCGGTCTTGCACTTCTGGTCATGCTTGATTTGACCAGCGGTCCCTCCGGTATGCCGCTTGCTGATCTCTGGCAGGCGCTGATAGCTGGACCCTATGGCCAGGACCGCACGGCGGCCACTATTTTGTGGCAACTGCGGATGCCGCAAACCGTTTTGGGCACGCTGGTCGGCATGTGCCTCGGCCTTGCCGGCCTGCAAATGCAGACCATCCTCGCTAACCCGCTTGCCAGTCCATTTACGCTAGGATTCTCCGCTGCGGCGGGTTTTGGTGCCGCCCTGGCCATCATGTTCGGCGCGTGGATTCCCGCACCGGCATTTCTGATAACGCCGATCTGCGCCTTCCTGATGACGTTGCTCGCCTGCGGCCTGGTTTACTCCATCGCCATCTTACGCGGTTCGCGGCCAGAGATTCTGGTTCTGGCGGGCATTGCCGTGCTGTTTTTCTTCCAGTCCATGCAATCACTGATGCAGTTTCTGGCCTCACCTGAGGTGTTGCAGCAGATCGTCTTCTGGCTCTTCGGCAGCCTTCTAAAAGCGACATGGATTAGCGTCCTCGTCGTCTTGGTCATTCTCGTTGCTTGCTTGCCGTTGCTAATGCGCTGCGCTTGGCAACTAACGACGCTGCGTCTTGGCGACGCCAATGCCGCAAGCCTCGGCATGGACGTGGATGCGTTTCGCAGGCGCAGCTTCGTGCTGGTCGCTGTGTTGACCGCCGCAGCCGTGTCCTTTGTCGGCACCATCGGTTTCGTCGGACTGATTGCGCCGCATGCGGCCCGCGCCGTTGTCGGGGAGGATCACCGATTTTCTCTCCCAGTTTCGGCTATGACTGGTGCGATCATTCTAATTGGCGCTTCTGTTTTCGGCAAAATCATCTCACCTGCGGCGGTTATTCCCGTCGGGATTATCACGGCTGTGGCAGGCGTGCCGATCCTGTTCGCGGTCATTGCCAGACGCGGCCGAGGAGACATCTCATGAGGGAAGGACTAGTCTTGGAAGCCGTTGATGTTTGGCGCGGAAAGACGCCGATCATCCAATCGGTGTCCACAGGCATTGCGCGCGGCCAAATCGCGGCCCTGATCGGACCGAACGGCGCGGGAAAATCGACACTCCTCGGGGCGATTGCCGGTCACCTCGCATTCAGCGGCGGCATAGCGTGGAATGGCCGTCGTCCTGAGGCCAGCAAGCTTGGCTTCATGCCACAATATTGTACCGTACTTTCATCGCTATCAGTGCTGGAGGTCCTGCTGCTCGGCAGGCGCGAAGAACTCGGCTGGCAGGTGAGCGGCTCAGACCTCGACGCTGCGGCAGCAACACTCGAGTCATTCGGCTTGCAGGGCCTCGAGACCCGGGCGATGAACACGCTTTCGGGCGGGCAGCAACAGCTTGTACTTCTGGCGCAGCGCCTGATGCGCGAACCGGAGCTGCTCATCCTTGACGAAGCCACAAGCGCCCTCGACCTGCGCCACCAGGTGCGTGTCCTGGAACTGCTATCCGCCTATGTGGCGAGAACCGGCGCGCTGGTTCTGATGGCGATGCACGACCTCAATCTTGCGGCGCGACACACGCAACATCTGCTTTTGCTGAGAAAAGGCAAGCTGGTGGCTTGCGGTACCCATGATGTGGTGCTTTGCAGCGATAATATTCGCGACACCTACCGCATTGAGGCAAACATCGTCCTCTCAGACGGCTTTCCAGTCATCGTACCGGTTGGATCTCTATGAGAACCTGAGACCTGCGCGCTCAAGCGCGCAGGTAGACTTCAACATTGCGTAGCGACGCGCGCTGTGTTTCCACGTCCGCCTTATCTGTAAGGCTAAAGGCGGTCGATAGCGCATCGGCCGTAGCCGCATCCTCAGCTACCACGGAAACACGCGAATAACGGCGCGCGCTCAGGCCCGTGCGCGGATCCAGGATATGGCGGAAATTTCCAGCGGGGTCGAACTGGAAACCCGCGCCTGCCGAGGTAGCCACGGCACGATCGGTGATTTCGAGCACAGTATCAGGGTAGGCTGCATCTTCGGATTGCGCGAGACCAACACGCCACGGCGCGCCTTGCGCGTTGGCGCCGATGGCTCGGTTTTCGCCCATATCCACAAGGCTGCTAGTCACACCAGCATCACGCAGCAGGGCAACGATGCGGTCGGTAATGTAGCCTTGAGCTATACCGTTCAGCGTCAGCGCCATGCCGCGCTGCCCGAGTGCAACCCTGTTCGCGTCGAAATGCACCCTTTCGAAGCCTACCAGCGATAACGCTTTTTTTAGTTCAACCGCAGACGGGCCAGCAGGATCGGCATCCTCGACCGAGAAGTGCCGGGCGTGCAGTAGCCAGAGCGGCTGTATCGTTGGATCAAAGCACCCGTCTCCAAGTCTATGGAATGTGCGGCATAATTCCAGCACTTCGACCATTTCAGAAGGCGGTGCCGCCAGAGCGCCAGCGCGATTGAGCTCGTTTAGTGCCGATCCAGGCCTAAAGAGGCTGAAAATACCTTCAAGACGCGCCACTTCTGCCACAACCCCACGCAGCAGGCGTTTCGCTTCTGTGGGATTTTCATGGTTGAGGACAAGCGTTGTCGGCGCGCCAAGAGCCTGCCCATGCCAGACAACAGGCGAACCAGAAGCTAGGCCCTTGCCAGGCAGCAGCGGCAGCCCTGCGAAAGCGGCCATTAACTTGAGCAAGCGCCGGCGGCCGGGTCTTTTATCCATGATCATGCGCTCCTTCCGGAAGAGTATCGTCCGCTGTTTCCTCTGCTGCGCCGAGAATGTAACCTTCAGGCAGGTCGTTGAATGTTACAACTTCGCCGCCGTTCTTGGCGACGAATTGCCGGGCAGCAGCCTCCTCCGAAAAGGGCACCGCTTCCTCCGAGCCCATCCCACCACGAAGGGAACTGCCGATCACGAAGAAGGCTTTGCGTGCGTCGATCCAGTTATCCGCGCCGGGCTTTTCCCAGCTTGCAGCCTTACCCATATCGGACACGTAAATTGCCGCGATTTCCTTCGGTTCGTCCGGCAGCATTGTGAAGGCCACTGCGTCACGCGCCGAAGAAAACCATATGGCCTCTGGTATTTGTTGCAGGATGACCTGACCCTTGGGTCCCGAATGTTCAAGCACGTTCATGCCGCAGTATCGGCCCATCGCCTCGGCGGTGAGGGAAAAGGGCGGCGGCATTTCCGTATGGGTCTGCTTTTCGCAACCGGCAAGCTGCAGCGACGCTGCAAGAATAAGGGATAATGTGATCTGTCTCATATGTCCCTCCTTGAGAAATACAGTGAAGCCAAAGCGAGCGGCATGACCGTCCAGGCACAAAGAGCGGCGAGCAGAATCTCGTTGGTGAGGATGGAGGTTTTGGCAAGTCCGCCCATGCCAGAGAGGGCCGCCGCGCCGCCGCTTCCGAGATTGAGGAGCCGATAAGCATCCGTCGGGTTTGCCAGCAGCAGCACATCCAGCAATCCCGCGGGCAACGCGCGGCCCTGCGCGGCTACCAGTCCGCCAAGGAGGGCCATGTCGTAGATGAGCACAAAAAACAGCCAGATGCCGATGGCAATGCCGCCTGCGGTGCTTCGTTCCGCTGAAAGCACGCTGACCAGGTAGCCAATCGCGACGAATATTGCCCCAAGCAATATGGAGGACGTGGTCATAAAAAAGAATGACAGCCACACGTCAAATCCGGCGCCCCCCCCCAACAGAGTGAGCGCAACGGCCGCCGTTCCGTATCCGCAAGTGGTAGCAAAGGAGAGGATGGCTATGTGGCCCACAAACTTGCCGAACACAATCTGGCTGCGACCAACCGGATATGCAAGCAGCAACAACATAGTACCACGCTCAACCTCACCCACGATCGCATCATGGGAAATGATAAGAGCGATCAGAGGCACGAGAAAAATAGTCAGACTGGAGAGGCTGACGATCACCACGTCCATGCGGCTGGCACCGACATTGCCTGTCGGAGCGCTACCGATAAACGTCAGTGTTAAAGCAAGCGTTGCCAGTAGCATTGTCGTGGCAAGCACCCAGCGATTGCGCATGCCTTCACGGATTTCCTTTGCAGCGATGATCAGAATATTGTTCATGTCGCAGCCTCCTGGCTGTTCAGGAAATGAGCGTAAAGGTCATCCAGCGTCGGCTCGATGACGGTCAGGCTGTCAATACCTACGTCAGGGTCGCTGAGACGATGCAGCATCGGCAACCTTTCGCAATGCGCTACCTCCATTTCATATGACCCTTCACCAGTCGGCAGCCATTGTTTCCCATGACAAGCAAACGAGACGGGGTGCTCCCCGGCAAGTGGACGCACCCGGATTCGTGACGGCAGACTGGCGATGCGTCGCAGATCGTCCAGCGTCCCATCCGCGATCCGCAGACCGCGATTGACGATGATGACGCGTCCCGCCCGATCCTCCAGTTCGCCGAGCGCATGCGACGATAGAAGCACCGTCGCGCCCCCTGTGCGCAACTCGTTGACAAGCGTATAAAAATTGCGCCGCAGCGCTGGGTCGAGGCCACTGGTTGGCTCGTCTAGCAGCAGAACACGGGGTGCACCGAGCAATGCTTGGGCAAGCCCGAGCCTTTGCCGCATGCCTTTAGAATATGTTCGGATAGGCCGATCGGCGGCGCTGGCAGTCAGGCCGACGCGCTCGAACAACCTGGCAGCGGATTGCATATCAACTCGTTTAAGACGGGCGTAAAACGCAAGCGTTTCCCGCCCGGTCAATGCCAGATGAAACGACACACTTTCCGGCAGGTAGCCCAGTACTTTTCGTACGCCGAAATTGCCGCTCGCGGGATCCTCGCCCAAAACTTGTACATCACCCGAGGTCGGACGTATCAGCCCGAGCAGCAGTTTGATCAGCGTCGTTTTTCCAGCGCCGTTGTGACCGACAAGCGCTACCGTCTCGCCTTCATGCAGGTCGAATGTCAGCTCGCGCAAGGCATCGACCTTTCCGCCATATCTCTTCGTCACGTTCCTGACGCTAACGGTTATAGTCATGATTTTGGCTCCGTGGGAGACTGGTGGGATGGAACTGGAGGTGACATCAGCGGATGGCTGTCGGTCACCCCGCCCGGCAAAAGGGCTGGAAACCGCGCCTGCGCCCAGCGCACGACCTGCACGGCAGGGCTGCTGATCAGTACGCGCGCCTGTGGCGTGGTCCAAAGCACACGGTCAATCAGGTCGTTCGGGCGATAGGGATTGTCGGCTATGCCGTCGCCATCAAGATCGAAGGCGGGGTTATCGCTCCAATAGTTCCCACGGCCGTTTTCCGACCAGTCAACGTAACGCGTGCCGACATATTTTACCTGGTTGCGATTGGCGATGAAGGCGTTGCCGCTCATCAGGTTGCCTTCGGAGCCGGCGGTAAAATGGATGCCTATATCGCAGCCCTCGAAACGATTGTCGCGCAACCTGTTGCGGTTGGCGTTGTAGATAAAGACGCATTTTTCGGGGCCGGGCCGCGTTCCAGAGGTATCCGCCGCGGACTGGTCATCGTCTGTCGGCAAACCATGTTCCTGCGAGCGGACACCGCGTTCGCTCCAGCGAGATACCGGCTGCATGGAACCCAGCACTGTGTTGCCGGTGATAACCGAACTATTGGTGTAGTTCAGCAAAAGGCCGTGGTCCCGGTCACCATCCGAAATGTTTCCGATAATCTTTAGTCGGCTCGAGAACATGATCGCATATCCCACCGAGTTGCCGGTGGAAACATTGTTGCTGATTTCGCTGTCGTTTGTGTACATGTAATGGATAGCGAACCGAAGATTGCTGAACCGGTTGCCGCTGAACACATTGCGTTTGCTGGCATTGGTGGCGATGCCGTCGCGACCGAAACTGATATCATTCCCGGTGACGCGCGCACCAGGCGCATTCCAAATTGTAATGCCGTTGCCTGTTTCGCTTAAACGCCCCGCGCCTGTACCAATAATGACATTGTCGCGCGCGACTGAATCGTTCGCGCCGTGCAGATAAATGCCATACAGATTTTTTTCAAAACGGCTCTTTTCGACGATGGTTCGCTTAGCGGTGCGGGCAACGAAGACGCCCGAATTCATATCCTCAAGCGAATCGCCGGAGCCGGATACGATGATCCCGCTAAAGATCACGTCCTCGGCAGTGATCGTGACGACGCTGCCCTGACCCGTGCCGCGAATGGCAGCACCTGCCTCGCCGCGTATCTTGAGCGACTTTCCAATCGTTACCGGCCCGGTATATTCGCCGCTTTCCAGCACCAACTCGTCGCCCGGCCGGGCATCGTCGATGGCCTGTTGAAGTGTAGAGATCGCGACAGGAGACAGGCGGAGGGTTTCCGCGCTCGCCAGGCCGGGGATGATGGCGGTTATCGCCACCATCCCCCATCTCGCCGCATCATGGAGTTGCGTCATGCCTTTTTCGGCTCCACCAGCATGCGGCCCTTCATTTCCATATGCATGGCATGGCAGAACCAGGAGCAATAGTACCACCACACACCTGGCTTATCGGCCTTGAATGTGACGGACGCGGTGGCCTGCGGCGCCACTTCCATGTTGATGCCGTAGTTTATAATCGAGAAGCCGTGGGTGAGGTCTTCGACCTCATCGATATTTGTGACGTAGACTGTCACCTCATCGCCCTGTTTGACGGTAAAGCTCTCCAGACCGAAGGCCGGGGCCGCTGATGTCATGTAAACGCGAACCTTATCGCCGTCTCGAATGACTTCGGAATCCATCAGCAAATCAATGTTGTCGGCCTTCGCTTGGGCTACAGCATCGGCAAAGAAGCTGTCCTCGCGGCTCCAGAGGCTCACCGGGTTGATCTTCGAATTGTGAACGATCGTGGCGTCGTGCGGTTCGGCGAATGTTGGATTATCGTGAACGAGAACCATTTCGTCGCCGGAAATATCGATCAACTGATCATTTTCTGGTTTAAGCGGACCGACGTTTAAATACCGGTCCTTGGAGAACTTGTTCAACGAGATCAGCCATTTGCCGTCGGCTTCTTTGGTCTGGCCCATGGATGTGTGGTTGTGTCCGGGCTGGTACTGCACATCGAGCTTCTGGCGGATGGGGTTTACTTTCTCGCCCTTGTAGGCACTTTTCGCATCCTCAAGATTCCACTTGCAAATCTGACTGTCGATGAACAGCGTCGTATAGCAATTGCCGCGCCCGTCGTAGGCCGTATGAAGTGGGCCCAGCCCGAGTTCCGGTTCCGCAACAACGGTATCGCGCGGCTTGATCTTATCATCGAACAGGTCGTCGAACAGCCGGACGTCGAAGACAGTAACTGTTGGAGACAGCTTGCCGGCGGCAACGATATGGATGCCATCCGGCGCAGTGTTCATGCCGTGCGGGCCATTGGAAACTGGAATGTAGCGTGTGAATTGCGAGCCATGGCGCCCGTCGACCACCGGCACACCGCCCATTTCCTTGAACTCGCCCTTAGCGACAGCTTCCTCAATGCGTTTCAGGTTGAAGACGACGATCCAATCCTGATCCTTCGCCATCATTTCCTCAAGGTTCACACCTTCTTCGGAATTGTAGCAGGTAGCGAAGGCATATTTGCCTTGGTAGTCGGCATCAACGTTATCCAGATTGCCGTCGACCATCACCTGCCAGGCGACTTTCATCGTGTCGCCATCAATGGCCGAGAAGATTGCATGATACTGCTTGTGGTCATCGAGGATGGAACCGTCATTTGGGATCGGCACCCGATCCTCACCATTGGCGAAGACATAACCAGTGCGTGGATATTTCTGCACCCGCAGGCCATGAACCGTGTGTTGGTTCGGAAGCTGAATGATCTTATCGCATTTCATAACGTCGAGACGGATGCGGCAAACGCGTGTATTCGCTTTGTCATTGGCAAAGAGGTAGCGGCCATCATAGGTGCCATCCGTGAAGGAAGGATGCGGGTGGTGCAGGTCGCCGTTGAGGTAAATCCCGCCCTTGTCTTTCAGAAATTCTTTGGTTTCAGGCAATAGCCCTTCCGTCAGGATTTTGCGGCTTTCGTTCGTCTGTCCCCAACCCGTGGCGCTGTCGCGATTAAATACCGGAATGCGCATAAGCTCACGCATCGACGGCAGGCCTAAAATGCGAAGCTCCCCGCTCTGTCCACCCGAGACGAAGACGTAATACTCGTCAAGTTCTCCCGGCTTGACCTCAAAGGATTGACCTCCTGCGGCGAGTGCCGGTGCTGCCGTAATGCTGGAAATCGCAAGCGCGCCGCCGACTGTTGTCGCGCCCGCGACAGCAGCAACTGCCGTGGAGCCGAGCAACTGACGTCTGCTAAGGCCATTTTCGGTATTTGTATCTGACATGTGTTCTCTCCTTTGATGGTCGCTCAGGCCTGTCAGCCCGCCATCTCTTCATCTCCACCGATTGGTTTGCCCTTGTGGGTAACCACGGTCTTCGGACGCTCTTTCCCCTTTTCCGGAGGGGTGGAAAGCGCCACGAATTTCTCCCGCTTGAGCCGCACTTGAATCATGTGCGGACAGCGGTGATCGTCTTGGTAAAGTTCCTGGCAATGCATGCAGTAGATGCACTCGTTGACGTTGATCTGCCCCTCAGGGTGGATCGATTGCACGGGACATTCCTTGGCGCAGCGCTGGCAGGGGGAGCCGCATTCTGGCCAACGTTTCAGCCATTCGAACATGCGCAATCGACCTGGAATGGCGAGCGCGGCTCCGAGTGGGCAGAGATACCGGCAGTAGAAACGTTCGATGAAAAGACCGGCAGCGAGCAGAGTCAGAGCAAAAATCACAAACGGCCATTCGCGGGCGAATTTCAAAATAATCGCCGTCTTGAAAGGTTCGATCTCGGCGAAGGCCTCCGCAAGCGCGACAGAATAAAGCGACAGGCCGAAGAGACCGAGGAAAATGATGTACTTGATTGGCCAGAGCCGCTCATGCAGCCCCCAAGGCAGCTTCACCTGGGGCACCTTCAGCCACTTTGCGACACCGTTGGTCAGTTCCTGAAGCGCACCAAAGGGGCAGAGCCAGCCGCAGAATGGGCCGCGACCCCAAAACAGCAAACCCGCCGCAACCGCAGCCCAGAGAATGAAAATCAACGGAGCGGAGAGGAAGAAATCCCAGTGGAAGCCAGAGATAAGCGCATTGATGAACGTAAGGACATTGACCACGGAAAGCTGCGCATTGGCATACCAGCCCAGCCAGGTGAGCGCGAAAAGCAGATAGCCACGCCTGATCCAACCGAACAGCCTTGGACGTTTGACCAGCCAGTCCTGAAAGAAGAAGATAGCGGTGAGAACCAAGAGCCCGACAAATGTGATAGCAACGGCGACGCGGTTCATTTCCCATATGCTGATCCAGAGTGGTGCGTTTTCCATATCGAACCCAACAGCGTCCGGCGCAATTTTCGCGGCTGCCGGTGTCGCTGCGGGTGTCTCGATGCTGAAATAGTTGTCCGGCAGCGTATAGCCGAGGTCGTAAGGCATCGTAGCCTTATCCCGCACCCCGGTGCTGCGTTGCACGAGCAATTGCAAATCCCACTGTTCGGTCACGTCGAAGGTGAAATTGTCGGGGATCACGAAGAGTGCGATTTCACGCAGATGCGGTGCGCCCCCAGCCGCGATCTGTGTCAGCCGCGTGTGATCTCGATCGCGGAAGCGAATACCCTGCCCGTCCTGAAGAAGCTCGATACGGTCAAAAATACCGCCTCGCACGTAACCCGATCCCTTGAATGAATAAGCGCCCTCACCCGCCACGAGAATGGCGGACTGACCTGGTTTCAGTCGCTTTACCAGACGTCCGTACCCTTCTTCACCCAGCAGACTACGGCCAATCGTAGGTACACTGACCGGCGCGACATAGAGATCGATGAACGGATCCTGCGGATTGCGCGTTTCCGGCGTTCGGGCCGCATCGAGTTGGCCGGCCTTTACAAAGTCATCAGAGACTTCACCGACACTAAGGCGCAGGGCGCGAATTGAACCGTCGCCAAGCAGCGTCTGCCAGTCGGAAACATCCTGTTTTGAAAGATCGAGATTTTTGACCGACTGCGGCACCGCATCCGCCAGCGCGGCTGTACCATCTCCCAGCCTGCCGCTGCGAATGATTTTGACCGCCGAGCGGACGACGCTGTCGCCCATCACAAGAACGGTCACCGTGGCGCCGCTGACGATGTCGACCTGTGGCGGACGTTCCGCACCCATGGCGACCTTCGCAAGATCGCGGCCGATCACCGAATTGAGCGCTGCGACGACCCGGGTTTCCGGTATCCCGATCAGCACGATCGGCTCCTTGTGATCGACAATCTTTAGGCCGCGCACGACGCCAGCCTTGTCAATGCCGACAACGATGTGAATCGGCTTTCCTGAATAGCCGGTGGAACTGGTGAAATCCGAATTGAGGTAAGCGTAACCGGCAACATCGTTGCCCTTGTAGACCGGCACGATAGCCGGCTCACCCACTGGGTCGCCAAAGCGGTCGGCCGCAGCGAACAACTCTCCCGGCTGAACCTTGGGGAGATAGTCGCCAAGATTGCCGCCAGCGAAGGCCTGGCCCGCGAGGGTGAAAAGCGCGATCAAGAAAGGAAGAAAAACAGCCAGACCGTGTTTCCCCACATGATTATGTTTTGGCATTGGCATTCCAGCGGGGTGCGACCAGACATTAACTCCCACGCTTGGCCATGTCACATCGGTCGGGCACTCGGTGGTTGGAGTGCAAAATAGTCTCATGGCCAAATGGCTCATTGATCTACAACAAATACTGCGTTGTTTAATGTGGCAGTGTGGGACAAGGAATTTTAAAGAGAAACCCATGCCAGTACTGAATGCCGAACCGCCCGTTCTGACGACGATGCACGCTGTGCTGGAAACCGCAGCCCGCATGGAACAAGAAGCCATCGAAGGCTATGTCGCCCTCAGACAACGAATGCTGGATGAAGGCCAGCCAGGGCTTGCGGCCGTGTTCGAGCGGCTGATCACCGAGGAGGAAACGCATTTGCGTCAAGTCGACGTATGGGTTGCCGAGGTGGGGTCAACGGACGCAGAGGGCATCCTATCCGCTCCAGACCTGTTACCCATGTTCGACGCCGAAGGCGCCGATTTGGTGCCGCCGGAAACGCTCGACGCCTACCGTGCGTTTTCTGTCGCGGTCAGGAATGAAGAGAGAGCATTCGTCTTCTGGAGCTATGTGGCAGCTCGGGCGCCCACCGCGGATATTAAGCATGCCGCAGAAAGGATGGCCCGCGAGGAACTCGGCCACATTGCGACGTTGCGACGGGAAAGGCGGATGGCGTTTCATAGATCGAGGATCGCGGCTTTCCCCGGAGAATTACCGGACATCCTTGGGCTAGAGGTACATTTCCTGAAATTGCTTAAGAGCCTGCCCGAATGGCGGGACGCAGGGTCGGTACGAGAATTTGCAGAAGAAACACAGGCGCGCATCTCGACCGTTTCCGAACTGGCGTTTCGCATCAAGCCGCGATTGTCCGGCCAACTCGATCTAGCGCTCGGCAAGCCGGCCACGCTCTGCGGAATTTTGCTTGATTATTACTTAGACCATATGAGCTGCGAGAAAAACGAGCTGATCGTCGAGTTTTGTGCCAATGCCGCGTCACAATTGGTGCGCTGTCTCTCAGTTCTCGTAAAACTAGCTCACGTTAAATGATAATTCGACGCTGAAAGGCAGTTATGTCGCAATCACAGACAAGATCAAAGCGTGGTGTTGCTGGTTATTAAGCGAAGACATGAGAAGGAAAACGCCTCCTTTACGGCTGTCGCTGCGATGTTCCACACCGCTTGGTGTATTAGTCTTTGCTCCAACTCGCGTTGCGCTGGAATATATTATGGTCAGCCACGATCATCCAGCCATGACATAGCTAATCGGCGACGGCCGAGGCCCAAACTGCAAGGGCTTATAACTGGTTTGCGACGCTGCTTAGGGTCGAACGAAACAGTCAACATGCAATCCCAGTCCAATTGCACTGGCTTGGGCGTCTTTGTCTCGCTTTTGTATTGAGATTAACTCGGTCCCTGCGACACGGCCGTATCGTTTTGCCTTCGAGGCACACTTGACGCCCAGTCTGCCCAAAATTTGGGGGTTATCAATATTGTAGATCGAAAAATTCGTGGAGTTCACGGCGTATCCAGGTGCCGCTGACATAGGGTGTAAACCGTGGGTCGCCGATTGCATATTCTGCGAGGAGCTCCAGCCCGAATGTGTTAGCCTTAGCTGCATTGGCAGCGATTGATAAAGGAGGCGAACTCGCCCTCGTTGTCAGGCAGTAGGTCTTCACAGCCACGCAGCGGCTGGTAGAGATGTAGTCCTTCGCCTTCGAATAAAAAACGGCGGTATCGAGCGCCCCCTTGTCCATAACGGACCCCAATTTTCAAAATTACGCGAAAGTGCTGCCTCAATTTCCAGATTTCCGTAGGGTGTACCCTTCCGCCAACTAAGTGGAAATAATCTCTTATTAGCAAGGGCATTTTCCCGCGATAATTCGTGTTGTGATAAACGTCCTTTATTGAGACATCACGACCGTCGAACTGCTGTCAAAAGAGGCTGCGGCAATCTTTCCTCGCCCATTTTGATGGCGCTTGCCTATTTTAAAATCAATGGCTTGGACCCTATCTTTTGATTTTCGTCATTTTTGACAAATAATTAATAAATTCAAAGACTTGAGCACATAAATCATGCTGCTATAATCCCTCGTGAATCTGAGAGGGAATACGGCAATGCCTAAAATTGTATCTGCCGAGGCCGAGCAAGCCAAGCCAAGCCGGGCGAGAGAATTGATCACTTTTGCCATTCTTGCCTTCGGTATCTGGCCGGTCCTGGCTGTGGGATTTGTCGGTGCCTATGGTTTCATCGTCTGGGCATTCCAGATCATTTACGGGCCTCCGGGTCCTCCAGGTCACTGAGAGCTCTGATAATGTCGCACCTCATTTCCAGACGTGACCTTTTGAGAGGTCGTCGCCAGACCCGGATAAAACGTATCTGTCCACCCGGGGTCACGTTGAGTGATCTCACCGCGTGTAGCGGCTGTGGAAAATGCGTGGAGCAATGTCCGAACCACATCATTGATATGGTTGATGGGTTACCTGCGCTAAACTTTGCGAAAGGTGAGTGCACATTTTGCGGTCAATGCGACGCTGCATGCCCTGAACCGGTTTTTAAGTCCGAGCCAACCGCGCATTTTAATCATGTGATGGTGATCGGAGACGAATGTCTGGCCTTCAGGAAAGTGGACTGTCAGGCCTGTCGTGATGCTTGTCCCACGCAAGCCATCCGTTTTCGGCCACGGCTTGGTGGCCCCTTCATTCCCGAACTGAACGAGACGCTGTGCACGGGATGCGGTGCATGTGTGTCCGTTTGTCCGGCCAACGTGATCGAGATCAACGAACGATCTGCCGAGGTTCAATATGGTTGAAAATACAGAGCGATATCACGTTTCCAGTGCTGTCGTCGCCACGCTGCCGCAGATGACGCAATCAGTTGTGGCGACCTTGCAGAGATTGGAAAATGTCGAAATTCATGGCGAGGGCAACGGCAAGATTGTCATCGTCATCGAAGGTACCAGCAGCGGCATGATGGGCGGTGTGCTGACTTATATTTCGACACTCGACGGGGTGATCTCGGCCAACATGGTTTTTGAACAGGTCGACACAGAGGAGAATAGCGGCGATGAGCAGCCAATTAACGCGGCGTGATATAATAAAGGCGCATGCCGCAGGCATTGCAGCCGCAACGGCAGGTATTGCATTGTCGGCCTCCGCGCAACCTGTGTCTGGCGGCGTTAGTGCGCTGGAAATCAAATGGTCCAAGGCACCCTGTCGGTTTTGTGGCACCGGTTGCGGTGTCATGGTTGGTGTCAAGGAAGGTAAGGTCGTTGCCACGCATGGCGACATGCAGGCGGAAGTTAATCGCGGCCTGAACTGCATCAAAGGCTACTTCCTGTCCAAGATCATGTACGGCAAGGACCGTCTACAAACGCCTCTTCTACGCAAGAAGGGTGGCGTTTACGCCAAGGACGGCGAGTTCGAACCGGTCAGTTGGGATGAAGCCTTCGATGTGATGGCCGAGCAGTGCAAGCGCGTACTGAAGGAAAAGGGACCGACAGCCGTTGGCATGTTTGGTTCCGGTCAGTGGACGATATTTGAAGGTTATGCGGCAACCAAATTGATGCGTGCCGGCTTTCGATCGAACAATCTCGACCCGAATGCGCGCCACTGTATGGCTTCAGCCGCCTACGCCTTCATGCGCACTTTCGGTATGGACGAGCCGATGGGCTGTTATGACGACTTCGAACACGCAGACGCCTTTGTGCTCTGGGGTTCAAACATGGCTGAAATGCACCCCATTCTCTGGACGCGCATCGCGGACCGTCGTCTAGGCCACGAACATGTTCGGGTTGCTGTGCTGTCGACCTTTACCCACCGCAGTATGGACCTAGCCGACATCCCGATGGTGTTCAAGCCGGGCACGGATCTGGTGATCCTTAACTACATCGCCAACCACATCATCCAGACAGGTCGCGTCAACGAGGACTTCGTCAAGAAACACACCAAATTCGTCCGAGGTGTGACTGACATTGGTTATGGCAGACGCCCTGATGACCCACAGGAGATAAACGCTGCCAACTCTGCCGATCCGGCCAAGACGGAAGCAATCGACTTCGAGACATTCAAAGCCTTCGTTGCCGAATATACGCTGGAAAAAGCGGTGAAGATGACCGGTGTCGAAGCAAGCTTTCTAGAAGAACTGGCGGAGCTTTATGCCGACCCGAACCGCAAGGTCATGTCGCTGTGGACCATGGGCTTTAATCAGCACGTGCGCGGGGTATGGGCCAATCAGATGGTCTATAATATTCACCTGCTGACGGGTAAAATCTCCGAACCGGGCAACAGCCCGTTTTCGTTGACTGGCCAGCCTTCGGCCTGCGGCACAGCTCGTGAAGTTGGTACATTTGCTCACCGTCTGCCAGCCGACATGACCGTGACCAATCCCGAACACCGGAAACATGCCGAGGAAATATGGAAGGTACCGCATGGCATCATTCCTGAAAAACCCGGCTACCATGCCGTTCAGCAGGACCGCATGCTTCATGATGGCAAGCTGAATTTTTACTGGGTTCAGGTCAACAACAACGTTCAGGCTGGCCCCAACACCAGCAACGAGACCTATCTCGGTTATCGCAATCCAGAGAATTTCATCGTTGTTTCGGATGCCTATCCTACGATCACCGCAATGAGTGCCGACCTTATTCTGCCCGCGGCCATGTGGGTGGAAAAGGAAGGCGCCTACGGCAATGCCGAACGCCGCACCCATGTCTGGCACCAGTTGGTACAAGCAACCGGCGAAGCGCGGTCGGATCTTTGGCAACTGGTCGAGTTTTCAAAACGCTTCACAACAGATGAGGTCTGGCCCGCCGACATTCTGGATGCCAACCCGGAATACCGCGGCAAGACATTGTACGACGTCCTGTACAAGGACAGCGATGTCGGCAAATTCCCGTTGAGCGAAGTCAGCAGTGAATATGAAAATCAGGAGGCCAAACACTTCGGCTTCTACCTGCAGAAGGGCCTGTTCGAGGAATATGCCGCTTTTGGCCGTGGTCACGGACATGATCTGGCGCCTTACGACGCTTATCACGAAGTGCGCGGCATGCGCTGGCCGGTTGTCGATGGCAAGGAAACCCTTTGGCGTTACCGCGAGGGATACGACCCCTATGTGAAGCCGGGCGAAGGCGTGAAATTCTACGGCAACAAGGATGGCAGGGCGGCAATCATTGCCGTGCCCTACGAGCCACCAGCGGAATCCCCTGATGACGAATTCGACACATGGCTGGTCACCGGGCGTGTGCTTGAACATTGGCATTCTGGCTCCATGACCATGCGCGTCCCGGAACTTTACAAGGCATTCCCGGGTGCACGCTGTTTCATGAATGCAGAGGATGCGCGCAAACGTGGTTTCAATCAGGGCTCAGAAATCCGCATCATCTCACGGCGGGGTGAAATACGCTCCCGCGTTGAAACGCGTGGCCGTAACCGCATGCCGCCCGGCGTGATCTTTGTGCCGTGGTTCGATGCCAGCCAGCTCATCAACAAGGTGACGCTGGATGCAACCGATCCCATTTCCAAACAAACGGATTACAAAAAATGCGCAGTCAAACTAGAACCCGTCGCATAGTTGCGAGACGCGGCTGGATTGTCGCCGCCAGTACCATTGCGCTTATTGCAACAGGCGCTTTTGCCCAGATGGTGCCCGAACTTTCAGGTCCTAGTGGCGATCCAATGCGGACGGAAGCGGCCAAGCCGCTTCCAAAGTGGATCATTGACGACCTGAGACGGATGCGCGCTTATCCCGAACAGCCCCCGGTCATTCCGCACTCAATCGACGGCTACCAGCTGTCAGTGAACGCGAACCGCTGTCTGTCCTGTCACAAGCGTGAATTCTCTCAGGATGCCGGTGCGCCGATGATCAGCGTCACCCACTACATGACGCGCGAAGGCCAGATGCTGGCTGACGTTTCACCGCGCCGTTATTTCTGCACAGCGTGCCACGTGCCTCAGGCGGACACGCGCCCACTCGTGCCAAATACCTTCCAGGACATGAGCGAGATGGGTGTCAAAAAAGCAGGAAGCGAATGATGTTTTCCCGTGTCAAAAAGCTGCTGCTCTGGGTATGGACCGTGCTTTCAACACCGGCAGCGACACTCAGCCTGGCGTTCCTGACGCTTGGCGGTTTTGTTGGCGGGGTCATGTTCTGGGGTGCGTTCAATACTGCGCTGGAAATGACCAATAAGGAGGCATTCTGCATCTCCTGCCACGAGATGAAGGACAATGTTTACGAGGAACTGACCCGAACGGTGCACTTCTCCAATCGTTCAGGCGTGAGGGCATCGTGCCCTGACTGTCACGTACCACATGAATGGACCCACAAGATTGCCCGCAAAATGCAGGCTTCCAAGGAAGTGTGGGGCAAAATCTTTGGCACCATCAATACCCGCAAGAAGTTTCTCGACCATCGTCTTGAACTTGCCCAGCACGAGTGGGCTCGTCTAAAAGCCAATGACAGCCTTGAATGCCGCAATTGCCACGCATCAGTTGCTATGGATTTCACCAAGCAGACACAACGTGCGGCTGACATCCATTCCAGGTTTTTGCTCCCTGGCAAGGCGACATGCATCGATTGCCACAAGGGTATCGCTCATGAACTTCCCAGCATGGAAGGTATTGATCCCGGTTGGAAAATGCCACCTGAACTTCAGGGCGAACAACTGCCGTCTGCTTCCGCAATTGACGACCTTAAACGTGCCATGGCAGATGCACACCAATCTGTTCACTGAGTTTCCAGTGCTAAGAAACAGCATATGAGGGCAAAACATGCCGCTTGGATACGTCAACATGACCGACGGTGAAGAGATGGACCTGTGCCTGTCACAAGTGGTCACGCTGTTCGAAGAAGCCGGCATCAAGCCATCCGGCGCCATCCATGCGCCATATAAAGGGGCCAATCGCAGCAAATGCGATATGGATCTGAAAATATTGCCCGATGGACCTGTTCTTCGTATCAGCCAGGACTTGGGCGAACTTTCAACCGGCTGCCGTTTGGATAGCGCAGCTCTCGAAGCAGCAACAGCAGAGGCTGCTGCACACTCAGATGGTGCCACAGTGCTTGTCGTCAATAAGTTCGGCAAACACGAAGCCGAAGGCCGTGGTTTCGTACCGCTGATCGTCGAAGCCATGGAAAACGACAAACCCGTGGTCATCGGCGTCAACGGTCTTAATCTCGATGCGTTTCTGTCATTTTCTGGTGGGATGGCCGAGCGGCTAGACGCAGACCCACATGGTATTGTTCAGTGGGTACAAGGAAGTTAAATCCGACAAGGATGGGCGCAATCCGTCACGTCCCTCGATTTATCCCTCTTCAGAGGCGACGAGCCGTTTAACACGACGCAACAGTCGCAGCCCGATACCAAAACCACCACCGCTTCGTTGCGCCAGACAACCTCCATAAATTGCATGGATCCTTTCTCACAATTGACAATTGTCAGTCAGATTGTGTGTGATCCGTCAACGAAACGATTGGTGGAAAGCGTTATGACAAAGCTAGCAACCGAACCCGTCGAGATAGCTGCGAAATGTCTGGCATGTCACATCAGATATACCGGAATTTGCGCTGTCATGTCGTTTGAAGAATTGAGCGAGGTCGGGAGGAAAACGATCCGGCGAACGTTCAAGGCAGGCACGCCGATCTTCTTTGAAGGCGACAATGTGCGTGCCAAGAATATTGTGAAAGGCGTGGTCCATCTGTCAAAGGGACTATCGGATGGACGCCAACAAATTGTTGGGCTGCAGTTTTCGTCTGCCCTCTTGCCCGCAAGGATCAGCCAAGTGACAGCTCAAGCTGCCACCGACAGCGAATTATGCGCGATTCCGAACGCATTGCTCACTGACATACTGGGACGTAATCCCAAAGTGGAAGATGCGATGTACAAACAAACTTTAGATGAGCTCGATCAGGCCAGGCATTGGATGTTGTCTGTCGGACGCAAGACCGCTCTTGAAAAAGTCGCTAGCCTTATATTGATGTTTGTCATGAAGGCCGGTCCCGCTTCAGGGATTGGTTATCAATGTGACCTGCCACTCACGCGAACTGAAATCGCGGACTTTCTTGGGCTGACAGTGGAGACGGTCAGTCGTAACATTACGAAGTTGAGAGCAAGCGGTATCATTCAGCTCGACAATGGAAGGACCGTGACTGTGAACAGCCTGCCAAAATTGAAAAGAGCGTCTGGCGATTGAAGACGGAAAGAGTGGAGAGCTGCTTATGGTAAGCATCAGTGATTTGCTCTTTAAAAAAATCGAGCCGACTTTCGAAAAGAAAAATTAATACAAGACGAAAATCGCGCCTCGCTTCGCAACTCGAGGTGAAACGCGTTGTGGATGAGTAGTTAATAATCGGCATTACCTGAAAACTAGCTTAGCGACATTCGTGTTGCTGGATTTCTAATCTAACGACACCATTTGAGCCGCGATCTGCTGTTCAAAGAATTTGGAGAACGATGCAATTCTTGGAGGCAACGCTTGATAAGGCGGGTAATAGAGCGTGAGCCAAAGTTCTGGCGGAGACCAACCCGGGAACACGCGAACAAGTCGACCGCTTTGAATGTGCTCCGCAATGTTGAACCCTGGAAGGAGTGCGACGCCAAAACCGTTTGCGGCCATGTCTGCTAGGACCTCTCCGCTGTTTGCGCTAAACGATCGTCCGGCGGATACGGTAATGGTCGAATTGCCTTCGGTCAGCATCCAAGACTCGCGTCGACTTTCACCGCTGTAGGCCAGACAATCATCTGCTGACAATTCGCTTGGATGGATCATCTCAGTAAATTTCGATCCAGGTGCTGCGACGAGTACCCTTGGAACGGGCCGGATCTTCCGCCAAATGGTAAACTTGTCGGATGGCTGTGAAGATATACGGATCGCGAGGTCGTAATCATCGTCAACAATGTTCACCAACCCGTCCGAAAGCGATATTTCGAAACACATCAGCGGATACAGCTCCTTAAAGCCCGCAATAATCGGCGGCAAGACCGTCTTTCCTAGCCATGTCGGAGCACTGATACGTAAACGTCCCTGATCTGCCTTATGAGCATTCTTCACTTCTCGCCGTGCATTCTCCAAGGCTTCCAAAGCGGGTTGGACTTGAGCAGCAAAAACAGCGCCATCGGTTGTGAGTGACACCTGCCTTGTCGTGCGCACGAACAGTTGGACGCCTAGATCCTCTTCCAACGCGGCAATTGATCTTGTAACCGCCGCAGGGGTCATATCAAGTTCTCGCGCGACCTGTGCAAAACTGCGCTTCTCCGCCGCCATCATGAAAATTTTCAATGCCCTGTAATCGTTCATTCTGTGCACTCCGTTCAAGCACGGGCGTTATGTGGCGGCCTGAGGCCAAAAGCAACAGCATTGACAAAACAACAACTCACTCTTGAGAATTATTGCAATTCACGGTGCTGATCCGTTGAGAGAGACTGTGCTCATCGAACAATGCGAGGAGCTACCATGACATCCAATGAAAAAAATCCGATCGTGCAATCTGAAAACCACGGCGTGGCTTGGGAAAAGACATTTGGTTATGCCCAGGCAGTAAAAGTCAAAGATACGATCTACATTTCCGGGCAATTAAGTCATGACGCTGTTGGCAATTTGGTTGCTCCAGCCGAAATCGACTCAGCAGGTAAACCGATGTCATTTGAGACGATGGAGGATCAGATCCGCCAGACTTATGAAAATGGGCGTATTTTGCTAGAGCGGTTCGGCGCTTCGTTTGCTGATGTGGTCGAAGAAACCATTTACGTTCTCGATGTAGACGCTGCGTTTGGTCCGGCCGCTGACATCAGGAAGAAAGTATACGGCTCAGAAGTCCCGCAGGTCGCCAGCAATATCATTGGTGTGACGCGTCTGGCGTTCCCGCAACAACTGGTAGAAGTTACTTTTAGAGCGGTAGTTGACCGCTAACGGTCCAACCCAGTACGCACGGGCCAATCGTCTTAGTTGCAGCTCTGCCGCCGAAAAACAATGGCAATGATTGGCTGCTCGTCGAGTGACGAGCGGTTGGTCTAAAAACAATAGTTGGGGCTCCGGCAAAGGCCGACCCCCGATAGCGGGACAGTTCGGCGTGTCAAACCTTCGTCGCGACTTAGTCCCGATTCACAAATCCGGCTGGGTAGCCACGCGCGATGGTCGCGAAATTACGATTGCGTTCCGTGTGGAGAGCCAGTGCCGCGTCCGAGAATCCAAAAGTGTTTCAAATTCACTCTGATTAGTGTCTCTGATCAATTCAGAAATGAAGGCAGAAACAGAGTTGCTCATTTCCTCCTAAACTTTGTCAAAGAGAAGGGAAAAACAGCAATCGCTATGTCGACGAAGCAGTAGGGAAAACTGCCGGAAGACCTCCAAATATGGCGCGATGGCGTGGACACACTGCGGTTTCAGTGAAATGAAATGGTCATAAGGGTGACTGGAATCTGCAAGATGAGTGTGATGAAGCAACTGAGGTGGGTTGGAGTGGCTTTATTAGCCCTCGGCTTTCCTGCAGCTGGAATATTGCCTGCTTGGGCGGGGTTCGAAAACGGCCCTGTTGAAGTTGGCCAAGTTCTCATATTGCTGGGCGGTGCAGCCATGGCGCTATGGTTCGCGGTAGAAAATCACACAAAGCTTCGATGGTTCTGGCTTGCCGTCTCTATCGTTTGGGCGATCTTGGCATTTCGCGAGCTCAGTTGGGGTGGAGTTTTCATGCCTCCGTTGTCCAAGGGCGATGAGGGACCCTTTTTCTCTTCGTCGCAGCTTTGGTACAAGCCTTACATCACGCCTGCACTCATCGTCGTAGGCCTGATCTGCGCGGCATTTTCCATTGAGGGCAAGGGTATTTACGTTCTCAGGTTTCTGATTGTCACCTGGCGCTTTCCATTTGTCGACATTCTTCTGTTTATTGTCGCAATGATTGTCTCCGCTGGTGCCGAAGGACATATGGGTTTGAATCTTCGCGACTGGGGCCACATGCAGATACTTGAAGAAATGTCAGAGACTGCAGCTTATGTTTTCCTACTGTCAGCGCAGACAAGAGTGAAGCTTGCCCTTGGGCGGTAAGGACAACTCGTAAACCAGAGCGCTTGGACCGTCACCGTACAGCCTGATAGAACTCAGACCGTTGGGCCGCCGATCATTTCGGAACAAACTGCAATTGATTGAGTTCAACTAGAGAGCGCGCGGCCGTGTCAACCGGACGCGACAGGGATGGTGAACATCGCGGTTTTTCCGGTTTCTCGCGATGGCCAACGAAATGGCAGACGAGCGCCCCACCTGTCCGGCTTCGCACTCGACACTTACTTGAACAGAAAGAATCAGAACTTGAACTTCCATCCGGAGCGAATCCAGACGATTGGGTCGTCGCCTTGGGTTGTCACGTTAACGTTGAGCGAGGCCGTGCCGCCAGCAACATCGACTTCGCACCCAAACCACCGCGCAGCCAGAACTGGTTGGTTTCCTGCTCGTCGAAACTGGAAGTGGAAAGACCGGTGATGGTACCGCTGGTGACTGCGGTTTCGTCCTCGAACCGGTAAGCCGCTTAGGCGCGCGCCAGCAGGCGAATGTTGTCGTGGAATGCGTGAACGCCATCGACACCGGCACGGACAACCATGCTGTGGTCGCTGGTTGAATTAAAACTGGCCGGGAAGCCTCCCCCGGTTTCTGTGTAAGCATCGAGCTTTGCATGCGCACATGGTCTAGAAGTAATGTTAGGTATACTTCAATGAATATACTTCGGGCGTAGGCTCGGACGCGCGGAACCCAGTGCCCTTTTCGTCCCTAAAACTATGGATGTTGCAGCCATCAGCAAGGGCCTTTCAAGGGCTGCTGTGCTAAGCAGTATGGTTTGCCAACAGACACAATCAAGGATTGGGAGCAGAAACGCTGGAAACCGGATCGAACGGCAATCCTACTGCTTAAAATGATCGAGCAAGCGCCGGGCATGGTTGCGCGAGCTCTCCCAAAATGACCATGTTTCGCTTCGTGTACAGGTGGCATTCTATATGTGTCTTCTTCTTGGGACACCTTGGATAATTGTTTGCCGAAATTTCACGATGCTTGATTGGGCGCGGATAACCGCGCCCATCTAGGCTACTTGATTGGCAGAGATGCCTTACCAAGCTTTACTGACGGCTCACGGCCCCAGACACGAAGTTTGCCAAGTTCCGAAACGAAAGCCGACAGGCCCCCTTCTCCGGGCAAAGCCAGAACGCCTTCATCGAGATCACCTGCAATTCCCGCTTTTTCAAGCAGTGGCAGAGCTGTTTGATCATAACCGATGAACTTGCAGTGCTGAAAAGCGTCGGACACAAAGTCTCTGGCAGTCGCCTCTTTCACCAGATCGTCAATCGCATCGGTCGACGTGAGAATGGCCACGGCATCAAACAGAACCGACGGCCCGCCGTCAATCATGTGGTGTGCTTCGACCCGCGAACCATCGGACGCCGTCACGCCACCGACCTTCGGAGCGATCAGCTCAAAAACGGCTTTCTCTTTAGTGATTGCCGTAGTCAGGCCTTTCAAAAGCTTGGCATCGACACCATCAGTAACCAGAATTCCAAGTTTGCGCCCTTCGAAACGCTTGGGACCGCGTTCCACGATGCTAAGCGCTGGCGATGGCTCGAGGTCCTGGCGCGTCGGAATGGCCGCATCCGCGGGCTGGGGCATGGATTTGAAGCCGAGCTTTTGCGCAACGGTCGTTGCCAGTGTCTCATCGATGTTCAGCAGATGCGATACCATGCGTTCGCGAATGACTGGCGCTTCTACCTTGCTGAGCTCAAAGGTTAGCGCCATGGCGATGTGGCGCTGCTCGGGCGCGGTCTGGCTAATATAGAACTGGCGAGCCTGGCTGTAATGATCGGCAAAACTCTCCGGACGAAGCCGCACTTTCGCCCCCTGCTCTTCTGATGGAAAATGCCTGTAGCCTTTCACCGGCGATTCTCGGGGGCCTTCGTTACGCGAATTTGGCTGATAGTTCGTTCGGCCAACCGGATTGCGCATAGCCATGTGGCCATCCTGCTGAAAATTGTGGAAGGGACACTTAGGCGCATTGATGGGTAGATGCGTGAAATTCGGTCCACCAAGTCGCTTCAATTGCGTATCTAGATAGGAGAAATTGCGACCCTGCAGCAGCGGATCGTTGCTGAAATCGATGCCCGGCGGCACGTTCTGGGTCATGAACGCAACCTGCTCGGTTTCGGCAAAAAAGTTGTCCGGCATTCGATCAAGGACCAGTCGTCCGATCGGCTGAACCGGCAAGATTTCTTCGGGAATGATCTTCGTCGGGTCGAGGATGTCGAAGTCGAAGCTGTCAGCGAATTCCTGGTCAAACAGCTGAACGCACAGTTCCCACTCAGGGAAATTGCCGGACTGGATCGCTTGCCAAAGGTCGCGACGGTGGAAGTCTGGATCAGCGCCATTGATTTTGACTGCTTCATTCCAGGCGACCGACTGCAGCCCGAGCTTTGGTTTCCAGTGAAACTTGACGAAAGTGGACTCGTCCTTCGCATTGACAAACCGGAAGGTGTGTACGCCGAACCCTTCCATGAAGCGGAAGGAGCGTGGAATAGTACGGTCCGACATGATCCACATGACCATGTGCATGCTTTCAGGCGTCAGCGAAATAAAGTCCCAAAAATTGTCATGGGCAGTCTGCGCTTGCGGGAACGCACGGTCTGGCTCCTGTTTTGCGGCGTGTACGACATCTGGAAACTTTATCGGGTCTTGAATGAAGAATACCGGAATATTGTTGCCCACTAAGTCCCAGTTACCTTCCTGCGTGTAGAGCTTGACGGCGAAGCCGCGCACATCACGCGCAAGGTCAGCAGAGCCTTTGTTTCCCGCCACAGTCGAAAACCGCACAAACGCTGGCGTCCTTTCCCCTGGCCGCTGAAAAAGATCGGCTCTTGTGTAGGCCGCAAGTGACTCATAAGTTTCGAAGAAGCCATGCGCCCCATAGCCTCGCGCGTGCACGACCCGCTCCGGGATACGCTCATGATCGAAGTGGAAGATTTTCTCACGGAAGTGAAAGTCGTCAATAAGTGCAGGGCCTCGGGCACCGACGCGCAGCGTGTTTTGGTCGTCTGCAACTGGTCCGCCCTGAGCGGTCGTCAACACGTCGTGCCCGTCCTCAGCGAACTGGTGGAGTTCGCCACCTTCTCCACGATGGAGCTGCTGGTCATGGATTGTTACAATATTGGCCATCGGTTGGTTTGGGGTGGACGAGTTTTTAGACGCTGACTTTTTGGTTGAAGGAGCTGTGTTTTTGGACGGTGCGGATTTCTTGGTCATCGGTCTCTCCTCATGAGGGTTGATGCGCACAGAGAAAAGGCCGCCCAGCGGGCGGCCTTTTAGGAGACTGTAGATTGATTAGGCAACTTTCTTGCCCTTGGCATTTGCAGACGCTTGAGCGAGCTGAGTTAGCTTCTTATCGGTAGCTTCTTCTTCTGCGAGATTTGCCTGAAGAAGTGGGATTGCGTCCTTGAGGCCGAGTTGCTTAGCCCAAGCGATCAGCGTGCCGTAGCGAGCAATCTCATAGTGCTCAACAGCCTGTGCCGAGGAAATCAAGCCCGCATCGAGAGCCACGGAACCCTTGTATTCCTCCATGATCTCTTCTCCCTCAGCGATAATCCCCTGAATCGCCTCGCAAGTCTTTCCACGGGCAGCTTTGCCAAGAAGTTCGAATACCTCCTCAAGGCGTTCGATTTGGCCCTGCGTTTCATCGCGGTGCTGCAAGAAACCCGCTTTGCCTTCTTCTGACTGTGCGGCGCGAGCCATTTTCGGCAAGGCTTTGAGAACCTGCTTTTCGGCAAAGTAGATGTCCTTGAGCGTATCAAGGAAAAGATCGTCCAATGTTTTCTCGGCCATTATATTCTTCCTTTGTAGGGGAAACATTTAGCCTTTAGATAACTTCGAGTTCACAAAAATGTTCCCAATGCTGTCTCCTGTCACCGCCGCGATGGAGGACGAAGCAGCCTGTATCGCTCAAGGCTAGGTCGTGGAGACACTAAAATAGCAATAACGTCAGTCGCGGGCGTAAAAGGGCTGTTCTCGGGCAAGTCTCGCCATTTGCGTTTTTGTCAGCAATGAGGAGAATGATCTGCCTATTTCCTTCACCAATAGAAGTCTCATCCGCATCTCGAAGCGCCCATGGCTGGTGTCCTGCTGCCGTCCCCCTAATGAGTGGGACGAGCTTCCACGGTCGGCCGAGATGCTTGGAAGGAGGTAGAACCGTTTCGTTCTCCATCGGAACGAATCGGATGCGTAACTGTTGATTCGCTTTCAAGCGTCAGTCGGAGTATCTCGTATGGCAGCGCATCGAGCACAGTGGAAAGGCCTCTTGAAGGTTGGTGAAGTGAGTTGTGGGATCGCGCTCTACACAGCGGCGTCCACCTCAGATCGCATCAGTTTCAACACCATCAACAAAGCCACCGGACATCGCGTCAATCGCGTTTTCATAGACAGCAGCACCGAAGAGGTTGTTCCTCGCGAACAGCAGACGAAAGGCTTTGAGGTCGATAATGGTCACTACGTCATCATTGACCCAGATGAGATCGCAGCTGCTATTCCTGATAGCAACAAGACCCTGGAAATCGAAGCGTTTATAACCTGCTCTGATGTGGATGACGTATACTTTGACAAGCCGTATTATCTGACACCGGATAAGACCGGGTCCGATGCATTCACCGCGCTGCGCGACGCAATGGAGAAATCAAAGGTGGCTGCTATAGCACGGGCGGTCCTCTTCCGTCGCATGCGGACGGTTCTTATTCGTCCTCACGGCAAGGGCCTGATCGCGACCACATTGAACTATGACTACGAGGTTCGGTCGTCGAAAAAAGCATTCGAGGAAATGCCGAAGATTAAGCTTGAGGCCGAAATGCTTGATCTCGCCCGACATATCATCTCAACCAAGAAAGGCACGTTCGATCCGGCGACATTCGATGATCGCTACGAAGCTGCCCTCACTGAACTCGTCAAAGCGAAGGTCTCCGGTACGGCGCTTCCCAAGCGAAGGGCCGTCGAGGTTTCAAAACCGAATGACCTGCTGGAAGCGCTTCGTCAAAGTGCTGGCATGTCGAAAGGTGGTGAAGCGAAACCGAAACGCGCCGCGGCCAACGCCAACAGGACAACGACCAGAAAACCCGCCGCCCGAGGGGCTGCTAAAAGCTCGTCATCGTCCTCAGCACCAAGAAAGGCTGGTTGATCATGCCTAGACCTTATTGGCGCGGTTATCTTAAACTCAGCCTTGTGACCTGCCCTGTTACGATGTCACCGGCTACATCGGAGAGTGACAAGGTTCGCTTTCACACTTTAAACTCTCAAACCGGCAACCGTGTCGTTTCCCAGTACATCGACTCCGTGACGGGCACGCCGGTAAAAGAAGGCGACGATGTTCGCGGTTACGCGCGGGGAGAAGACGACTACGTCATCCTTACGGACGATGATCTCGATGCTGTCGAGCTCGACACGGTGAAAACCATCGACGTTGAGAAGTTCGTACCAGCCGATAGTATCGAATGGGTTTATCTCGAAAAACCGCATTATCTGATGCCGGAAAGCGAGGTTGGCAACGAGGCATTCGCCGTGATCCGCGATGCCATGAAATCTGACAAAGTCGTTGGAGTTTCGAAACTCGTCATGGGCCGCCGTGAGCGTGCGGTTGTGCTGGAACCCCGCGATGATGGCATCGTCTTGTGGACCCTGCGTTTCGGTGACGAGGTCAGGCCAGAGAAAGAATACTTCGAGAATATCGAGGACGATTCTGACCCTGAACTGGTCCCCCTGATGCAGAAACTCATCAAGCAAAAAACCGAGAAATGGTCGCCTGAGATGGTGAGCGACCCTGTTCAGGAAACGCTGCTGCAACTGATTGCGAAGAAAAAGAAATCACTGAAACCCAAAAGCAATAGTCGCAAAGGAAATGCACCAGCGGAACCTAACAACGTCGTCAACATTATGGATGCACTGAAGAAGTCGTTGGCCAAAGAGCTCAACGGCGGAAGAAAGGCTGGCTGATATGCATTTGACTGAAACACACATTGAACACTCAAATGATGGCTGGAAGATCGAATTCATTGGTGATGATGGCGATGAAGTGATCGTCAAAGTCGCTGGCGACAACGATCTCAACGAGATCGATGTCGTCGAGCGGGCTCGCGCTGTGATGGTGCAATTAACTGCATTTGGTACTCGCGGCGGTGGAGAAAGCGTCAATTCTTATGATGCTCTCAGTAACGGTAATTTTGATGATGACGACAGTGCCGTAGAGACGCACCACTAACTGGCGCACCTCTCCTGCATACCAAATTCGGCTGACTTTCTTTGGGTATGTTGCAGTTGCGCTTAAACTTTCGCCGACTGGCCAGATTCCTTCAGTTTGGCGAATTTGATCGTCGTTGCCCGAAGATTGTCTTGTAGCCAACTGGCCATAGCGAGCTCCTCATCCAAGTTTGTCTGAAGAGGTTGAATCAAGCCCTCGTATCCGCCAAGTTCTGCTATCGTGATAAGAGATTTGTATGCAGCGATTTCTAAGTTCTCAAAGGCGAAATTAGCCATACTGTTTTTGAGGATTTCGTCAGCGGCCGCCGCGTGGCTGAGTGCCGCCATCGAGCCTGTCACCCAGAGGGTGAAGTCTTTCAATGAGGAGGGTTCTTCCGCAAGGGATGTGAGGATTAGCTCAAGCCGTTCGATCTGACCTTCTGTCTCGATAATATGGGTTTCCAGCTTCTCCGCGATTTCCGGATAGTTCTCGATCCTTTTCACTTGCGGCCTCATGATGGAAAGGGCCTGCTTTTCCATCGCGTGGGCATTCTTTAGACCGGCGATAAAAATGTGACGTGTTTCGTTCTCTGACATGCGTTTCCTCTACTCTCTGTCCCTTCGAACCCAGAGGACGTACGAAAGTTCCTTTGAGGACACAGCTGTTGTGTTGTTTGACGGTTCGTTCAGTCCACCGCTTGGACAAACAAGGTTCTTGGAACACATTTAACGTGGGAAGGTTAGGGACTATGCGAAGCCTAGAGATGGCTTGCACCCGTTGGAATTTTGGCGCGTCTCTCCGGAGGCGCGTTTTTTTAGGGAGATCTGGTGAACTCATTTCAGATGACAGGCCTGACTGGAATTAGGGCGTCGCGTCTTCCACCTCTCTGGTGGAACGCCAAAGCACTGCCGTGCCATGTTTATCGGGTGTCTCTACAAGCGATACTTTGGAACCCCACGAGCTCTTATTAGGTTGACAGCACTGATCCCAAAAAAGGAGAGCAGTGATGCAAAACGAGCGATACCCTACCCCGCCATATCCAAAACAGCAGCAGCAGCCACCGGGCAAGACTGCCAAGATGGAACCTGTCCCTGACCATGGTGAAAATTCCTACAAAGGCAACTGCAAGCTGACGGGCAAAGTCGCGCTCATTACCGGCGCGGACTCCGGGATTGGGAAAGCCGTCGCCATTGCCTTTGCCCGAGAGGGGGCTGACATCGTCATTTCCTATCTCAATGAGGATGACGACGCCGGCGACACGGCGAAGTGGATCGAGGAAGCGGGACGCAAAGCTGTTATCGTTCGCGGTGACATTAAATCCGAGGAGCATTGCAACGATATCGTGAAGCGCGCCGTCGACGAACTGGGCGGCATCGACATCCTTGTCAATAATGCCGCGTTCCAGCGCACCTATTCCGATATTGCTGACATTACCGCTGAAGAATGGGACGAAACATTCCGTACGAACATCTACGCGCCGTTCTTTCTATCCAAGGCAGCCGCTCCCCATATGAAGCCTGGCAGCTCAATTATCAACACAACCTCAATCCAGTCGCGGCAGCCTTCGCCTCAGCTTCTGGCATATGCGTCCACCAAAGGCGCTATTTCTAACTTCACCGCGGGTCTGGCTGAGATGCTTGCAGAAAAAGGCATTCGCGTGAACGCGGTGGCACCTGGTCCAATTTGGACCCCGCTTATACCTTCCACAATGTCGGCCGAGAAGGCTGCCAAGTTTGGACAGAATACTCTGATAGGCCGCGCCGGGCAGCCAGCAGAGTTGGCAGGGGCTTACGTTCTACTCGCGTCTGATCTCGGAAGTTACATGACGGGAGCCGTCATTCCAGTGACAGGTGGCGAGATCATGATCTGAATCAACAGAGGCTAAGTCCTGAGTGCGAAGAACTTAAATGGCTGAGCGCGGTTCTGGTTGAAGAGGCCCGGGCTATCCATGTTCGGCACGCAACACCGCAAGGAAGACGCGCATGATGGAAGAGCAACAGCACATAATCCAAGAGCTAGGAGTTGCAAGGACGTTTGACGTCTCGGTCGAAATAGAGAAACGGCTGGAATTTTTGTCTGGCTACCTTCGCTCTTCCGGTTCGAGGACGTTGGTCTTGGGCATTAGCGGCGGTGTCGATTCCTTGACGGCAGGGCTTCTTGCGCAACGTGCGGTCCGGGCACTTCGCGGTACAGGTTACGAAGCCCATTTCATAGCGGTAAGGCTTCCTTACGGTGAGCAGGCAGATGAATATGATGCCCAGAACTGTTTATCGCCGATTGCTCCTGACCGAACTGTGACTATCGATGTAAAACCAGCTTCAGACGCGATGATGGACGCGATCAAATCAGAAGCGAAGGACATTGTCTCGGGTACGCGCCATCATTTTCATCTGGGGAACATTAAAGCCAGACAGCGAATGATCGCGCAGTACGCGATTGCGGGCGCAAGTAGGGGGCTCGTCATTGGGACAGACCACGCCGCTGAGGCTCTGATGGGGTTTTATACCAAGTTTGGCGATGGTGCGGCGGACATACTTCCGCTTGCTGGTTTGAACAAACGGCGAGTGCGTAGCATCGCTTGCCACTTAGGCGCTCCCGATGAACTTGTGTTCAAAATTCCGACTGCAGATCTGGAAACCGATGCCCCCCTCAAGCCGGATGAGGACGTCTATGGCGTCACCTACGACCAGATTGACGACTTCCTTGAGGGACAAGAAATTACACCACTCGCGCTTCAGAAAATCATCGCCGCATATCGCACGTCCGGTCATAAGCGTGCCCTGCCTGTAGCGCCTTGTCCCGTCGATTGAAGGGATCGCCTGAGGAGCGACATGGCGGCAGCGAATGAGATTGGGAGGATCAATGAACAACTGGGTCCACTTGTGCATCGACATGCAACGTATGTTCGCAGAGGATACACCGTGGCATGTTCCTTGGATGGCTCGCGTGTCTGAAGAGATTCTCGAGCTGGCAGAACGTTTTCCCGAAAGAACCGTATTCACGCGGTTCATTACGCCCGAGCGAGCAGAAGAGATGCCCGGCATGTGGAAATTCTACTACGAAAAGTGGGAAGAGATGACGCGCGCTATTCTAGGAACTCAACTACTGGACATTGTGCCGGATCTCGCGCACCTCGTGCCCCCTGCCCGTATCTTCGACAAAATAACCTATTCTCCGTGGACGAGTGGACAACTACATATAGCGCTAGCGAAAGACGGCGTGGATACGTTGGTCATTACTGGAGGCGAGACTGACGTGTGCGTCCTAGCAGCTGCGATCGGAGGCATCGAACTTGGTTACAAGGTCATTATCCTCAAAGATGCGGTCTGTAGTGGAGCGGACTCAACACACGACGCTGCACTTGCGTTGCTCGGTGGACGGTTCTCGGCTCAGGTGGAGATCGTAAAAACTGCAGAGTTCATCGCGCGCGCCTACCGTGAGAGCGCGATTGAGTAATTGTCGTGTTACGCTTCCAATTGACTGACGCCATCAACCGTTGATGCATCTTTTTCATGAGGTTGCGAGTTAGTGAGTTATCGCTAACGAAGGAGAATACCATGAGCAAGCGCGAACTGATTGATACGGGAACTGACAAGCGGTACGTCCGCCGAGATGAGGACGGCCGCTTCAAAGAATCCGTTGATGTGGGCAGGTCTCTCTCAGCAGACAAGCGGCATGACGCCAAACACGATGCAAAACCGGGGGAAGGAGACAAGGGCGACCGCAAGTCGAAGTGATAGTCGCGACCTATAATGTCAATGGCGTAAACGGCCGCCTTGAGGTTTTGCTGAAATGGCTCGAAGAGGCGCAGCCGGACATTGCCATACTTCAGGAACTGAAAGCACCTGACATCCGGTTTCCCGAAGACGCAATCGGAAAGGCTGGGTACGGCGCGGTTTGGCATGGTCAGAAATCGTGGAACGGTGTCGCGATACTCGCTAGAGGACAGATGCCATTACTCACCCGTAAGGGGCTACCTGGGGAACCAGAGGATGAACAGAGCCGCTACATTGAGGCTATAGTAGATGGCATCGTAATCGGCGGTCTCTATCTTCCGAACGGTAATCCATATCCTGGCCCGAAGTTCGAATACAAACTCCGCTGGTTTCAACGTTTGCGGGATTATGCTGCGGGGCTTCTCGAACTCGAGGTACCCGTCATTCTCGCCGGCGACTACAACGTCATGCCAACCGAGCTCGACGTATATAAGCCAGAAAGATGGAAGAACGATGCACTCTTCCGCATTGAGGTCAGAGATGCATTTCGCGAGCTGATTGCTCAAGGATGGACGGATGCCATCCGTGAACTTCACCCCGATGAGACAATTTACACTTTCTGGGATTACTTCCGGAATGCCTATGCAAGAAATGCTGGGCTCCGTCTGGATCATTTCCTTCTCAGCCCCGATCTTGCCGAACGGTTAGTGGAGGCGGAAGTGGACAAGCATGTCCGCGGGTGGGACCACACGAGTGATCATGCTCCTGTCAGAATTGAACTTGCAGAAAAGCCCATCAAAAGGAGAAAGAGATGACAGCGCAATGGCGAGATGAACTCCGGCTCAAACTCGAAGATTTGGTCGACAGGTTCGTTACGGAAGGTGTCGACCAAAAGGAAGTTCTCGTGGCGGTCAGCGAAGAGATAGGAAATCTGCATAAAGCCTACCAGCAAGATCCAGATCCCGCTGACGACGATAGCATGGTCGATGAACCAGCCAACGACTGGCCCGCTGCGACCTAACTATCTTTTACGTCAACGAGGCATTTTACCAATGAGCCATTCGCTGTTGCCTCTCACGCCACATTCGCATCGTAGCTTCGGCAGCAACATCGTGATGACGCACTGTTTTCCATGTTTTCGGGCCATTTCTCAGCGGTTGACAGGCGCAACCCGGTCGCAGCTCTTGCAGTGGATCGCGAGAGTTTTCCACTCTGGCAATGAGGCGAATGTGTACTCCGGATCATCGAGAATGTCGGGGTATTGGTCTTTTCGGCTCTTGTCCTTTGGCTGCTTCACTGGCTCCGGTGGATCAGGCGCAAGTTCGCATGTCATTCGGCTCCGTCCATTCATGTGCGTCAGGTATTTGCCGGGACGTTCACGGATCGCGGCTTTGTAGGCAGCGATCGAGACTGCAAAGCTTGATGATGATGAAATAACTTCGATGATCGAGCCGCCCGCGTCGGGCGGATCGTCCCATACTTCAACGCGGAAAGTGTGGCTCGTTTCCATGACCGACTAAGCCCGCACGACCGGCAGATCAGCGAGCCGCGTCGTATATCTGGGCGACCGCATACTTGCCTTTGTTTCAAAAGATCGTCTGAAGCCTTCACTCGCGAGGATTAGTGTCTTCTTGCCCCTCTTGTCGTTTACGGCATCCAGTGCGGCCGACAATTTCATGGACTTGGCTTGCTCATGTGCAAACAGGTCTACCGGGGCCAGCTCCTCTGGCACCAGGTCATCGAGCATCACGCCAGCCTTCGTATACGCAAACCCGTTATTCTCTTTATTTCCCTTCCATGCCTTATCGGTGCACCGAAGGGCTGTCTGCACCAGCGCCATGGTCGTATTTGACGGCGGGGATAACCTGGCGGTTCTGGACGAGCTGTCCCGAGCGGATCCGTTGTGCGGGTTCGTGTGAAAGAAAACCGTCATATGAGCAGCAACGAGGCCATGACTACGCAGCTTTTCGGCCGCCCTCGTCGCATGTGCTGTGATAGCCTGCTGAAGGACAGCCAGAGATGTCATCGGAGATCCTGCAGACGGGTCACAGCCATCCCCTTGCGGGTCGGCTCGACGTCCTGAAGCTCCATGCAAGGTATTCCGCGAAGTTCTGCGACAGTGCGCTCAAGCACAAGGGTTCCGATCTGCCGCGCAAGAGGCAGCGGCATATCGCGGAGTTGGGCGACAGTGTTAATCCCCAAGCCGCGGAGTTTTTCAGTCGTTCTTGATCCTACTCCCCATACTTCCGAGACATCGGTGCGAGCCATGCAGTAGCCGGCGATCTGTTCGTCCATCAAGTCAGCAATGCCATTAAAGACCGGGTTTTTCTTGGCGATGAAGTTCGCAAATTTTGCCATCGTCTTACTCGGACCAATACCGACACAGGTTGGAATGCCAGTGTTTTGCCGCACAGTCCCCCGCATTTCAGCCGCATGGTCGATCATCCGACCACCGAAGCCGGACATGTCCACAAAGGTTTCGTCGATGCTGTAGATTTCGGTGCGTGGCCTGAAGTCGGAAATGGTAGCTGCTACGCGCCGGGATATATCGCCGTACAGGGTATAATTGCTCGAAAACAGGCGGATGCCATGCTCTTTCGTCTTCTGTTTAAAGAGATGAGCAGGCTCCCCCATTTTTATACCAAGGGCTTTTGCCTCGTCGCTGCGCGCGACAGCGCATCCATCGTTGTTTGACAAAACGACGACTGGGACGCCACGAAGTCTGGGATCAAACAGCCTTTCGCAGCTGACATAGAAATTATTGCAGTCGATCAGTGCTATGGGGGTTGCCATCTCATTCGACCGGATAGCGGCGAGCGATGCCTGCCACAACGCCCCAGCTTTCCGTTGTTTCGAGAACAGGGAGCGGAGGGTAATGGTCGTCAGACCTTGCTTCGAGCCACATTCGGCCGTCGCGCCTGTTCAACACCTTCAGGAGCATATCGCCATTGTGGAGGGCGAGAACTGTGCGGCCGGACTGAACCTTACCCGCCCTGTCTATCGCTACAAAATCGCCATCGAGGATTCCGGCACGACAGAAGGAGTTTCCTGAAACTTTGTACCAGAATGTGGAAGTCTCCCGCCGAACGATCCAAGCGATTAGATCGATAAGGTCTTCGAGATCGTCACCTGCAGGAGATGGAAATCCTGCCGATATCATCAGTCCAGCGGTCCTCACCTCACGGACAATGTAGTCCACGGAAACAGGTTCAACGGTGGTAATGGCATGGAGCATGGAATGTCGGCTTCTCAGTGGCAGGTAATTCCGTTCTCATTATGTTCTCGTTCATGAGCGAGTCAAGATGGAAACGATTGTGAAAGATTGTCGTTGGCGTTTGCGCCAGTTGGGGTCGGTTCGGCTGATGGCGAAATGACACTCTAACGAGCGAAGTCAGCCTTCGGCCCCAAGCGGACACCGCCCGTCGTCCCAATCAGCCTCGAAATCGCTCTATTCCTTGCGGCGGAATTTGATACCATCAAAGAGATCAGACGTGCTGAAGATCCCACGTCGGTCAGCTTTTGTTATCGGAGCCCATGTCGAGCAAAGCAGTTGTCGCCGCCCTTGTGTAATCGGGAGCTACAAGAACATAGTTGCTGTTTATAAACTGGTCCGCCGCCCCACATTCCGGGAGCGACCGAACATCGTCATCCGCAATCGCGGATCGGAGCGCGTCAATGATTTTGAGTGAATCAATGAAACGATATGGTCGACCGTGAAGCGTCCCGGCGATTGGAGTGATAGCACCGGGGATGTCACGCCTAACCTGTAGGTTGGCCATAAAGTTACATGCCTCCAAGAGTGCGTCCTCACGGTCTTGCCAAATTCTTGCAGATAGCACCCGCTCGAGCAGTGGCGTCAGGTCGGTGGCGCAGTCCAAACGGGCGAAGGCAGTACCGATCCACTTTGGATAGGGCGCATACCGGCGCTCAATCAGCATACCAAGCCGCATGATGTTTTCGGCCATACGGCTTGCAATTATACGGGAGCCGATCTCATCGCCCACATCCCCGGTTCGGCCTACATACCCCCGTTCTTCGGCAATACGACCCCACTGAGCCGCAAGCTTGTAAAGCCACACGTCGCGTGGAAAGTAGGCCATACGATCTCTTAGGGCAGTGAGTTCGCCCAAGTCGTCTCGAAATACGCTCCCGGCCGTCACCAGCAAGAAGAATTGCTCGGGGTAACATAGCCAGTCACGCAGGGTAAGGCCCACAATAAACTCGCGCCTCAAGAACTGCTTGCACCAAGCAGATAGCGTATAAATCTCGACACCGTGGTCTGAGCCTAACAAACCAAGTTCAGGACAAGCCTTAGGCGGGCGAACATTCCGGGAAAAGCGAACAGGCCAGCCTTCAAAGGTTGAGGGCAGGCCCTCGTCAAAACGGTGCATGACAGCTTCGGCCATCGAAGGAAAGCTATCTTCTGCCAGAAAGATCTGAACACACGGCCCGTAATCATGATCCGCTGACAGCTTCGTATCATAGCCAAGAACCTCTGAACCCCATCCAATCCTGCATGCGCAGTACGGAAGATCGGGGAATTGCTCTTTGAATAGGGGTGCAACGAGGCTCTCGTAGAAGCGTTGTGAAAGACCGATACCAATTCCTTGTGCCATTGTGGCTTTCTAAACAAAAATGCCTCGAAGGCGAGATTGAGATTATAGCGAAAGATTCCAGCCGCGCGATCCCCGGTTCGCCATCGCCTCATGCGGCAACAACGATGCTATCAATCTTCGATGCGGTATACTTCAGCGTTATCCTGCAGCTCGCGCAAACCCTTGTAGCTGGAATGTCGCAGTTTCACGTCGCTGGTCCAACCTCGATACTCAATTTCCGCGATCAGTGTTGGCTCAATCCACACGACATCACGTTTGCCAGTGTATCGAACGGGCGGCGTTTTCTTTTTCCAGATGAGTTTGTTCATCTGTGACAGTAGTTTTGCTATTTCATACTGCTTGAAGCCTGTGCCAACTGATCCAACATAAACGACCTGGCCGTTGTGGTAAGCGCCGAGCAAGAGAGAACTGAAGCCGACGGTTGATCGCTCATATCCGAGGATAAAGAAGCTCTCGGACGCAACACATTTGATTTTGATCCAGTCGTCATTCCGGCCGGAGCGATATGGCCTATCAAGGCGCTTTGCGATGATGCCTTCAAGCCCATGTATGCATGCGGCTTCCAACATCTCAGCACCCGTAGCATCAAACGTTTCCGAAAACTGGAGCGGGTTTTCAGTGCTACCAATCAGATCGGCAAGAAGATGCCGGCGAACACGCAACTCGGTTTCTCGAAGGTTATGGCCGTCCAGATAAAGCAGGTCAAAGGCGACAAACTGTGCCGGTGAAGTCTTTTTGCCCGACCGCCCTCCGAGCGAAGTCTGCAACAGGTTAAAGTCTGATCGACCCTGCTCATCGTACATGACAGCTTCGCCGTCCAATATCGCGGTTGCTACGTCTAGTTCTTTAGCACCACGCTCGATTTCTGGAAAACGCTTCGTCCAGTCATGACCACTTTTAGTAAGAATACGCACGCCAGATAATTCGATGTGCACCGCCAAGCGATACCCATCCCATTTTATCTCGTAGCTCCAATCATCACCTTCGGGCGGCTTTGATTTCAAGGTAGCCAGACACGGTTCAATACGTCCTGGCATTGGATCCAAGGGAAGGTTCGGTTGCTCCGGATTCCTTCGACGCCGAGGCCTTGACCGAACAGGAGGTTCGGTTTCTCGCAACAAAGGTTTTGAGCGTGGCTTCTTTGTCATGAGGACAAGTGAGCCCGAAGATTGTTAAAATATCAATATGGCTAGATTTGAAGAGATTTTCTCTGTGGCCAGTTGCCTGATTACGGTCTAACCTTACGATACATATTCTTACGACTTGCGGCCTAGAGGCTGCGTATTTGAGGAAAATTTGATGGCAACTGGTACAGTTAAGTTCTTTAATCAGGACAAAGGTTTCGGCTTCATAACTCCGGATAATGGCGCCGGAGATGTGTTTGTTCATGTATCAGCGGTTCAAAGCGTTCAATCACTTCGGGAAGGCCAGAAAGTGAACTTCGAAATTGGCCAGGACCGCAAAACTGGTAAGTCAAAAGCGGAAAATGTCGTACCTGAATAACTCCACTCTATTAGCTGCTTGCAGAACGTAGACCGAGGTTGCATCGCATGCGGCGTCTTTTTAGCGCCACATGCGATAGTTGTTGTATCAAGAATAACGCCCTGCCAACGTAAAAATAGTACTCAGCCTATTTCGCAGGCGTACCGCAGAGGCGACGTGTGCGGCAGTTCTCGATGGCTGCGTCGATTATCTCAGAAGGTGTGTTTGGATCATCGAACACCATTTCGATTTCGATGACGTAACTACGCCGCCGCAACTCTTCGGCTCTGCCTGGAGCGCCTTTTAGGCGTGCAACATCTTTCGCAGTGGTAACCAAAGAATGTTGTCGCTTTGCTGCCGTGTCTAGCAGGTCAGCAACCTCGTCGTCTTCAAACGTGTGGTGGTCACTGAACGATCGCCGCTCCATGATATTCGCACCCAGGCTTTCGACGGTTCTGTAAAATTTGTCTGGATCAGCAATTCCGGCGTAGGCTATTACCGGCGTACCGGTAAGCCGACCCGGTAAGGTTGGCTGAATTCCGGCGACGTAAATTGTCTTACCTGCCCGAGCAGCTGTTCGAACAAGTTCATCAGCTGCCGCGCCATCGCCCACTTTAAGAATAGCGGAAAGTTGGCGCATCTGTTCGGAGATTGGCGCACGCACCGGACCTGCCGGAATTGTGAAACCGTTACCAATTCCACGAACGCTATCAATGACGACAAGTGTATAGTCGACCATCAGGCGCGCGCTTTGAAACCCGTCATCCATGATGATGAGGTCAGCACCGGCCTCAACGAGGCGGTGCGCACCGTCGATACGTCGTCTTGAAACGACTGTCATGGCATAGCGGTCTAGTAGAAGCAGTTCGTCCCCAACATCTTTCGCACGATGATGCGGCTCCACCAGAGTAGTAACATCCAACGTGCCGCCATAACCCCGGCTGAGGAAGCCCGGGCGCAACCCCTTTGCAATTGCAGCTTGAGCTATCGCAATAGCTGTTGGCGTTTTACCGGCTCCCCCGACTGTGAAGTTACCGACGCAGATTACCGGAACATCTACGGATGGACGATACTCACGCCTCATCCTTTTACCAGCAATCCAGCCGTAAACCGATGACAGCGGTTTTAGCACATATGCTTGCCACCCCGGTTTTCTCCACCAGAAGGGCGGCGCGTTCGAAATCATGTTTTTGCTCCTGCTGGGATTTCTACTAACCGAAAACACCCATTTCCAACAGCGTTAAGCGATCTCTGATCTGAAATTCTAACTGCGCGGCTCAACTTCATTCCTTGCATTCATGAGCTCCCGTTTCGTTGGATAGGGTTCCCTGCCCTGCGCTTTGGCTATGCGCCTCCAGTAAACGCCCCCATGCCTGGGATTCGAAGAGTTTCAACGATGGAGAGGTGGGCCATATCGCCCACGGTGTAATAACCAAGGGCGTGGAGTTCCCACAGCAGCCCCGGTCGCAGGTTAAGATCTTCGAGCTTTGTATCCATTCAGCAAACACACTACTTCCCGTCCCCACGAACAACTATCAAATGTAGTAGTTACGAATACTGCAGTCAGCCGACACGGCTGAAGACGAATTGAGCGCGCCCGCACGCGATAAATCGCGGGTGCGGCGCACATCTCCTGTTTGTCTGGTTTCCCCCCTGCAATCGGATCGTTCCGGCGATCAAGGGGCAAGCGCGCTGCGCGCTGTCACTCCGTCAAAAAAAACGGCTTTCACCCTTCGGCCGAACCTTCCGTTTTTTGTTGCCTCCATGACCCCTTGACGCCGGACCAATCCGCCAGTGGGCTGGCTTCGCCCTCCCCCCTTTGCCCGGGAATACATACGTATTCCCAATCAAATTTGAGAGGGAGCGCCAACGGGGAAAATAGGAGTTCCGAGATATGTCCATCTATACAAACACAGCTCGTTTTGACACTGGCCGCGAAATGACTGAAATCGAAATGCGCAAGTTGGCACCATCGATTTTTGCCACCAGCGCGCACGAAAGCCGTTCTGAGCGCTTCATGCCAATTCCAACAATCGAAGTTTTGCGCGGCCTGAAAGACGAGGGTTTTGTCCCTGTTGGTGTAAAGCAGTCCGCCAGCCGCACGCCGGGCAAGGCTGACTTTACCAAGCACCTTATCCGCATGCGTCGTGTAGATGATGGCAAGGTCTACAATGTTGGCGATACCGTTTGCGAAATCCTTCTGAAGAATGCCAACGATGGAACGTCCGCTTATGAGTTGTTGGCAGGCCTTTTCCGTATTCGTTGCCTGAATAGTCTTGTGACACAGACCGGCACGATTGATGCTATCAAGGTTCGTCACTCTGGCAACGTCCGAGATAAGGTCATTGAAGGAACGTATAAAGTTTGAATGAAGCAGAGCGCACGCTAGTTGCTCCACAGGATTGGTCGACACATATTCTGAACCGTGATGAGCAGCTTGCGTTGGCTGAGGCTGCACACGTGCTGCGTTTTGGCGATGCTGATGGAAATGTTGACACGCCAATCCAACCGCAAAAGATGCTTGGAATTCGCCGCACCGATGACAAATCAAATGACCTCTGGACCACATGGAACGTCGTGCAGGAAAACACCATCAAAGGTGGTTTGCGTGGTCAAGGCCGTGACGATCTGGGAAGGCCGCGCCGTGTTAAATCCCGCGCCGTCAACGGCATCGATCAGGGCATTAAACTAAACAAAGCCCTTTGGGTTCTGGGGGAAAAGATGGCTCAAATGAAGGCCTGACTTCGATAGTCAATTCTTGCTACCCACCATGAGAACGAGGTGCCCGTTGAGGCGGGCTCTCTGGAAAGATTTCGTCTGTTGCCACGTCCGCAGCTGGTCGTTCGCCAACACGAAGTCGACAGAGCCGTCAGAGGCAAAGCCTCGATCAGACGATCGACACATTCGATCACTGACAGCTCCATTTGAACGGATCGGACCAAAAACGCCAGCTCCTATATGTGCTAGCTATGCCCAAGATTTCGCCTCAACAGTCGTTATCGTCAGGTATCCTACTCCTCACGGCTTGAGCACGACTTTGACGCAGCCGTCCTTCTTTTCGAGGAAGGTCTTGTAGAGTTCCGGGCCATCCTCGAGACCGCCTGTGTGCGTAATGATGAAGGACGGATCGATTTCTCCGTTCTGGATGCGCTCCATCAGGATCGGCAGATAATGCTGGACCGGGGTCTGGGCCATTTTGAATGTCAGGCCGCGATTGATTGCGGAGCCCATGGGAATCTTGTCTAGAAACCCACCGTATACGCCGACGATAGAAACCGTTCCGAAATTCCGGCAGCAATGGATCGCTTGGCGAAGCACATGCGGCCGATCAGTGCCCATGAAGGTCGCAACCTTTATCCGGTCGATACGGGCATCCCAGCTCGCGGCCGGATCTGACTCAGTGCCGACGGCATCGATGCACGCATCCGCTCCGCGACCGTTGGTCAGTTCCATGATCCGCTCATAGATATCCTTATCCAGGTAGTCGAGCGTAATGGCGCCCGATTGCTGGGCTAGCGCCAGTCTCTCAGGCACGCTGTCAATAGCGATGACGCGTTCGGCCCCAAGGATGAAAGCAGATTTGATCGCCATCTGGCCGACCGGACCACATCCCCAAATGGCGATCGTATCGCCTGGCTGGATGTTGCAGAAGTCGGCTGCCATGTAGCCCGTGGGAAAGATATCGGACAAGAAAAGAACCTGATCGTCTGTCAGGCCGTCCGGCACCTTGATGGGACCCACATCGGCAAACGGCACTCGCAAGTATTCTGCCTGCCCGCCGCTGTATCCGCCAAGAAGATGGGTGTAGCCGAACAGTCCAGCAGGCGAATTTCCCCACATCTTCGTGACTTTTTCAGGCTTTGGATTCGATCTTTCGCAGCCGGAAAAGAACCCCCTCTGGCAGAAGAAACACTGCCCGCACGCAATCGTGAAAGGCACGACGACACGATCGCCCACCTTCAGTTTCTTGTTGTCCCTCCCGACCTCAACCACCTCGCCCATCGTCTCATGGCCCATGATGTCGCCGCAGTGCATTTCCGGCATAATGCCGTTGTAGAGATGCAGATCTGACCCGCAGATTGCGCAGGCCGTCACCTTGATGATCGCATCGTGGCCGTCCTCAATTTGCGGATCAGGAACGCTGTCACACCGGATGTCATGCTTGCCGTGCCAGGTTAATGCTTTCATCTTCGTTCCTCTTTTTTTGGTCTTATTTGCGTTCAAAAGTGCCAACGATCTGGCCCACGCCGAGAACGTGGCCCTCCATCCTTGTCAGCACAGCGTCGCGCTTGGCTCCGGGCTCAAGATCGAGAGTTTCGATATCCAGCGCAAAGATCTGGAAATGGTAATGATGGGCGGGATCGCCGACTGGTGGCTTCGGGCCTGTGTACCCAATCGACCCCATGCTATTGGCGCCCTGTTTCATCTCCTTCGGATCCTGAAGGATTGGTGTTCCAGGAATACCTTCACGCAGCTTTGTGGTTACAACCGGAATGTCATAAGCCAGCCAATGTGTGAAGGGTTTCGGCTTTGCGGCGTCCGGGTCATCGACGATCAGCACGAAGGATTTTGTACCTTGCGGCACTGTGTTCCATTCGATTGGTGGAGAGGCGTTGTCTCCATCAGCCACATATTGAACCGGGATTGGCCCATCTTTTTCGAAGGCAGCCTTGACCGAGATCGGCTGGCCGTTCTTGGTATTGATGAGGTCGATAGCAATCGGTGAGGCTGGCATGTCTTTCACGACATTGGGAGTTGCCGCGGTCTCAGCGACGCGTTTGGCGTCGCCGTTGGCATAGGAAACCTTGTAAACAACCCCATTGCTGTCGTCGGAGACAAACAGCGACCCGTCCTTTGAAACAGCAATGCCAGCTAAACGCCCAAGGTATCCAAACTTGCCATTCTCCTGCTGAAGAAGAAAACCTTCGAGGAATTTCTCGAACTTCACTGGCCTCCCGTTTTCAAAATCGACACGCACCACTTCGTAGCCGCTCGGCGGACGACGGTTCCATGACCCACGCATGGCAATAAATGCGTCACCTTTGTAATCTGCAGGGAACGCGTTTCCGTCATAAAAAGCCATCTGCATTGGCGCGCTGTGGGCGGTATATCCCAGGAGAGGTTCTGTCGACTGCTTTGCCCACTGATCGAGCGTGATGCCTTCAGGCGGATTAATATGTGGGTTGATCCCGCTCATGCCATACACATAGGGCCAGCCATATTTTTTGCCCTGTTCGATGCGGTTTAGTTCTTCGATCTGCACCTCGTCGCCCAGCCAGTCGATCCCGTGGTCCATGCCAAAGAGTTCGCCGGTCATCGGCTCCCAGTCGAAACCGATCGTGTTGCGCAGGCCCGATACAAATATTGTACGCGTTTTTCCATCCTTCGATGCTCGCAGGATCGTCGCGTTCTCTGGATTGTCTTCCTGACACTCATTGCACGTGCTGCCGACAGAAATGTAGAGCATACCGTCCGGACCGATATCGATCGTCCGATTGGCATGTTGGCCAGCATCCGGCAGATCGTCTATGATGCGGTTCAGCGGCCCGAACGTGCCATCGGGTTTGACATCGGCACTGTAGACATCGTGGATCGTCACAAGGAAGACCTTGTCGCCGTCAAACGCGATGCCATGCATGTTCGGGCGGCTTGCCACCGTAACAACGCCATCGGCTTTGCCGTCAGCGTTGTCGTCTTTCAGCATGATCACGTCCCCGACTGTTCTGCGGGTTGCGTAGAGGTTTCCGTCCCGTGAAACCGCGAGCATGCGCGGATTGATCAGGTCTCGGGCAAAAACATCGACATTGAACCCGGCAGGCGCTTTTATAAGGTCCGTAAACTTGGCATCGTCCGTGACCGCCAGTTTTTCGGGTTCGAGGATCGAGCCTTGAATCGTTACGTCTGATGCTTCTCCGACAGTACCTTTGATCTCGGAAAAAGCCGCAGACGGCAGGGCAAGGGTAGTCGCGGATAGGGCAAGTATAGACAGGTAATTTGACACGGGGACCTCCTGAGATCAGATGACAAGGTCGGGCTTCGGGACAGGCACTGCTTCGAGCTTGTTCGGAACTGCCAGCATATTGACTGATGGTTCACCATCTCCTGAATGGAGGTTACGAGCTCGGCGTCGAACAACGAAAGTGCGGCCAGCCCTCACGGCTTTAGATACGGTTCGTTTTCGGACCTCGTTATTCAAGCCACTCGAACCCCAATTGTCGTGGAAAGTTCCTGAGCGCATTGCAACTTTTTCGGCGTCGAACAGTTCGCGTATATCGCGAAAGTAATCTCACGAAAAAAGTTATGTCTGGTATTCGCGTGCCCTCTGTCCGGCTTGGAATCCGACCCAATTTGGGCCAGCTTGCTTGATTGGTTTCAACTCACCCAAGCCTCAGATAGCTCATCAACGAGGCCTGAGGGCAAGCGCAGTTCTCTTGGAACTCCATAGGCGTTGCGCGGTTTCGACCATGTCAGACGCTTTCAGCAATGATAATGATCGAAGGGAACAAAGATGAACATGCATGCCGTAGAGCAGGAAAACCCTAACAGCGAAAAACAGAAAAAGGCTTATCGTTTTTGGGCACCAATATATGACGAAGTCTATGGTTTTTTTCTCAAATCAGCACAGCATGAACTCGCCAACCGCGTCGGCGCGACGGCGGGAAGCATTTTGGAAATAGGCATCGGGACTGGACTGGTTTTGCCGCTATATCCCAAGGAATGCCAAGTTACTGGCATAGACATTTCAGATGAAATGCTGTCGCGGGCTAGAAAGAAAGTCTTCGACGATGGCTACAACAACGTCACAGGGCTGTACACTATGGACGCGTGCAACATGACGTTTGATGACGAAACGTTTGATACGATTTCACTTCCCTTTGTCATAACGCTCATTCCTGACACCGAAAGCCTGCTGGATGAATGCGCGCGTGTCCTGAAGCCGAAGGGGCAAATCGTCATCGTTAGCAAGATCAGCAAGACTGACGGCGCAATAGGCCGTTTGCAACGGGCATTTTCGCCCATCGCGCAAAGTTGCGGGCTGAGCTCATCCTTCAATTCAGCTTCCGTTGAGGCTTGGCTTGCGCAGAACCCTGCCTTTAAACTTCTGGAAAACAGGGCCTTACCACCTGTCGGTTTTTTCCGGCTGATGCATTTATGCCGATCCTGATCGGCTAAATTTCCAGACGCAAAACAGCAAACATCGTACGTTGGCGTACAGCAACGAAGCGCACGTTCAGGCATTCCTTCCCTAGAGGACGCCAAGATGAATAATTCAAGAGTAATCGGCGCAGCGGTAAGTTCGAACGAAAACGACATTACGATACTTAAGGACCAAATCGCAGCATACACCCCTGTACTTATGTTGTTTGCTCGTCGTTTTTTAAGAAAGGACGAGGACGCTGAAGATTTGGTACAAGAAGCAATATTCCGGGCCCTCCGATCCGTTCATCAGTTTAAACCCGGCACGTCGCTCAAATCATGGCTTTTCACCATTGTACGAAATACCTTCTGCTCTCGCTACAAGGTGACAAAGCGGGAATGCGTTGGTCTGCCAGATGTTGTCCAGCTCAGGATGACAATCCCTGCAGAACAGGAATGGAAGCTGGCGCATGATGAAGTCATGCTTGCCATCCGAGGATTGGATCCCGGACAGCAGCAAGCGCTAATGCTTGTTGCGGAAGGGACTAGTTATGCTGACGCAGCCAGAATGTGCAACTGTAAGGTAGGGACAATAAAAAGCCGCGTCAACAGAGCTCGAGAGAGCTTAAAACGCAACCTGTCCTAACAACCTCCACATATTCTTTGTTTAGTGTTTCAGTCCTGCACCTTGGTTTACTAGCGCGGCTACAATAGCCTCGATGTCCTCTGTTTGCCCCGAGAGTACGAATGGCTTCTACCGCCCGCGCCAAGTTCTCAGTAACAAAAAATAGGTAAGGCACAGCCTTTACGTCAAGCTTCCGCGTCAAGCTGAGGATCACGTCAGCATCATATCGCACGTCTATAATTGCTGATGTAAATTTGAAAATCGTATCATCTTGAACAGTGCTTGCGGCATACGGTCCCTCGAGGCAAACGTTTGCGTCGGTCCACGCCACCTCAACATCCCTCGGAATATTTTCGGCTGTACTGATGACGGCTATAAATAAGCGCTTGTCAGTTGGCATGCTCAGCTCCTTCGCCATGGTGAGTAGAGATGAGTTTGCCGCAGTGAGAACGAGCAGGTATGGATCAAGTCTTTGAATAGCAGATGTTAGTCGTCGTCCGACGTCTGCTTCATAGCGTCTGTTACTTTTAATTTGCGTGGGTCTTGGAGGTTCTCCCCCATCGCATCCCGATCACGGTTTGGATCATCCTTAGCTGGTAAATAACCGGAGGGCCTTGTTTCAGGTGGCCCTTCCCATCTTGGCAACTGTTCCGTTGTGCCTGGCTTTCCGTCTGTCGACTTACCAGAAGTCATGGCGCTCTCCCGTAGTAACACTTAGCTGGTCTCCTAACCGCGACCTGTCTTGTTTGTTCCAGCTTTTCGTCAAAGGTCGAAGGTCGATAGAAATTCTTGATCTGTATCACGATGGATAGCGATTAGTGTCCTCGTTCAATCGGCGCACTACTGTTCTGCCACTCCCTGTCCTAGGTTCTCTGTGTCGCTGATGAACCGCGGCACATACTGAGGCGCAAGCGCAAAAACGCCTACACTAAAACCAAACTTTCGGCTGCTCGCCAAGACGGCGAAAGTTCCAGTTCCATCGTGAAGGCTCAGGCGTCTAAGCTGTCTTTGAGCGGGCTTTTGCATTTTCTCTGGCATGAATCGGCGCTCGATCACTGGAACCCTCACAGTGCACAAAAGCGAACCTGGCACCACGTCCGGCTCAGACTATTGGATGCATTGGCGTCCAAACACGCTAGGAGCATGGCGCTGATTGATCGTTTGTATGTGCCGGAAGCCTTCTTCAAGGATAGAGCCGAAGAGTTGGAGAAACGTCGTCGGCAAATGGTGGCGCGTTTTACGCCGGCTACCGCTGCGAAACGCGAAGTCTTGATTTACATTGGCGAGGTCAAGGAGTTCGAGGCGGCGCGGTTCGACTCAAAGATCATCGTCAAACATGCCCCGCGGTTTCAAGTGTTTCTGGAAGACAAGGCGATGAAGTCCATCGCCCGAAAATACGAAACTTTGCTGGCGCTGTGGAAGTCTGATGAAAAGTTCAAGCTGGTGATGATTTCGACCGTGACGTTGAACAGCGCCGGTTCCGCCAACCTTGAAGAGGTTGGTTTTATGCTCACAAACGAAAACTGGATTCCGGTTGATACCGTGAGTGAGGTGGATTTGGTGTCCGCGCTGACCCGCCAAGGTCGCTAATGCCCGACGATATTTCAGCATAAGAATGTAACCCGTCTAACGTGAGACAACCTTGAGGACAGCAATATTGCTGATTGACGGTACGCTGTAAGTTTGGCGTCTGCCAAGACACTATTGCTTAGCTTTGGGGCTCAAGGATCGATTGAATACGATTAGATGTGGGACAAACTCAACAACGTGCTGCTTCCATGCACGATCATAGTGATGGTTCTCTTGTCGGTCCACAAACAGCACATGTGGCTTGGCTCCGTCCGCTCCCATTATTCCCATCGGTGTCCACCCTTTCAATCGGTGGACACCCTTTCACCACTCCTTTGAGCCAGTGAAGGTGCGCGGAAATGAGCGCTTACACATTTTTCGTGTCAGATTGGGATTGATAGGTGAATTTGGCGGCGCCGCTGCGCGACCAGGCTCTATTCCGCTACGCTCCACGGAACCCCTCACGGGTTTCCGCCCATGCGGGTCACGATCCTTCGCCCTTCGGGCAGAGCTTCACAGGTCTCGAAACAACCGATCAGCGTTTGTTTCGCCACTGCGATAGCGTTGCAATATGATACCGCATTTGGGCAGAAAGTCTTCCGGATTTCGACTGTTTTTCTCGCACCACAACATGAGCAGGTCGGTAAGGAGTTCAAGTGCGTCTACGTCGATTGGTTCAGCTAAGTCATCCAGCCTTGGTTTCATTAGTCTCGCCCTCACGCACGCTTTTTACGTTCATTTCGCAAGAATGCGCGGCTAGGTTTTCACATCTTGCTTGAATCTCTTGTTGAGCCACTTCGTCCAACCAAGCAATTATGGCGTCTTCAATCTGCCCGGTTTGCACTGCATGCGCCTGGCTCACAATCAAGATGGTTCGCTCGATAATTCTTGCTTTTAGTGTTGGAGACGATGTGTATGCGCTCACCGTTTTCTCAAGAATATCCACGACATCAAAAGATTGGTACCTGCGCTGAAAAGGGTTCGAGGCCATGTAGCTCTCCCTGTCTGCAGGCAAGAGCACGTATGAACCCTTAGTCACCAGCGCCTACGTTTCGGTTGCTGACAATGGAGAGATGCTACACGCTTGAAGCGTATGAGTCGATTTTATTCTGAAATGCTGCTGTTAGAGCAAATTCGCGAAAAGAAAGTCTGGCCGACGTTCACCCGCCTCAAAGCGCGACACTATAACCGGTCTATGAATGAGAAGGTCATTGATAGATTTACCATGGAGGTGACTCCATTCAAGCATCAAGTCAGCGAGAACAAGTAACGGTGTTGTGCCAGTCGCTTGTGGCGAACTGTTTGGTGGTGGTTTCATGAACTTCTCGGAGGGGCGGTGCGCAGTACAACTATTGCGCTTTCATACCCGAAACCAGAATAATTGCGTAAGGTTCCGGCTGCGTCCGTTACTGTACAAAAAGCCAGTGGCCTAAAGCACAGCAGTATTGGGTAGGGGTAATTTTAAGCTGCGTAGCTTCGGAGCGCCAAAAGCGCTTAATGCGTGCGTCGCGGTGGGCAAGTCAGTTCCACATCGCTGACCTCAAACGTCCTGTTGGGATGTTCCGGATTCAGGGTGAGCAACTTAATTGACCGAGGGCTTTGGTGAGCGAAACTTTGTTATCGAAAAAGACGATCATGGTAATACGTCTGATCGCTGTCCAAGGAACGAGTCGCCTTCTGAAACTCCTCAAGTGCGACTTTGTGCACTATCTCGAACAATACTCTTTCTATATCGTCTTGCAGCATGAGGTCGGGCTTTTCGAGCGCGAGCGATAGGCTCCGCTCAGTGATGACTTTTTTTACGGTTTCAGATGCCGAGTAGAAGGATGCCCGATCAAAAAGAACCCGCCGAATGTCAGAAAATAGAATGCCGTCACTGGAATCTATGCGCATCATAGCTCTCCCTAAATGGCAAGAGCTCGCAGCAGCCCTAGCGGCTCGCGCCTACAGGTTAAATTGATGACGATGGGGATAAGATATCCCATATTAGTCCGATAGTCGAATCGTGGTGTTACTGACTGGCCCAAATAATGCGAGCGATCCATTCCACGTCGCTGACCTCAAACGTCCTGTTAGGGTGTTCCGGATTGAGGGACAGCAACTCGATTGACCGCTGGCTTTGGCGAGCGAGAACCTTAGCCATAACTTCGCCATCGCGGCTTTTAAGAACTACCTTATCGCCACGCCTCACCTGAGTGCCTGGCTCAACAATCAGTCTGTCACCGTCTCGATAGAGCGGCATCATGCTTTCGCCCTGCACCTCAAGCGCATAGACGCCGTGTTCTGCCGGCGGCGCAGGAAAAGCCATAGCGTCCCATTCCTGCCCTGCAGGAAAGCCGCCTTCGTCAAAGTAGCCGCCAGATCCGGCTTGGGCGAACCCAAGCAACGGAATTTCTCTGCGATCATCGCACTTTTCGGCATTGTCGTTATTGCTGTCAGTAATAACGCTTAGAAGATCATCGACACTGGCGCCTGTGCATTCCAGCACCTTCGCCAAGGATTCCGTCGAGGGCCAACGCTCTCGCCCGCCTTTGAACCGTTTGGATCTATTGAATGATGTTTTATCAAGGCCTGCACGCGACGCCAGCCTGGAAGGGGTCAACTGATGACGTTCAGCGAGAGCGTCAATGGCGGCGCCCCAGATCGCGGAGTGTGAAAGCATTTTTATGCCGCCCTTTTCGTGAGATTGCGTGGACACGCCCTTTGCCTACCCTCGACGAGAAAGGACTAAAGTCCTTTTTTGTTCCGAAGCAACTTATGTTGTCCTTGCAACGTTCTAAAGATACGAGCCAAGCCCTATCAGTGTTGGCGGGAGGACCGAAATTGAGGTTGACCATGCCACGCTATAGTACCCTGTACCCCGATCGAGATCTGGATTGTCAGCAGGCACTTGAAGATCCGTTGCACACCCTGTTGTCTCTCGCTGAAGAAGCGGGTTGGTCAAGATCAGAGAGTATGGAAGCCCTGCGGGAATTGATAGCTGCGCATCTGGCTATGGAGCAGGAAAATATGAAAGCGGATCTGGAGATCGCCCAAGCGCAAGCTGACATTTCGACAAAGCACTAAAAAGCTGCAAGGTACGCCACGATCCGGGCGTAGTCGGTCCCGCCCGATGCCATATCAGAGCATCAAAAAGAAACCCTCCGTATGGAGGGCTGTGAGTTTTCGATACTGTTAGCATCGAGGAGAGTAACGCAATGGGAGTGCGTCAAAGCAACGAACGACAAACCATGACAAGTGTTCCGTTCTTCTCAAAAAGAAACCTAGAGGCCGGTCACCTCGTCTTTTGCTATGACAATCTTGAGCGTACGCAGCATGTCTGCTGCTTCCAACATCGCCCCTTTTACCTTGCTGTCGTCTGCGTGACCTCTCGAAATCAGTTCTGCAGTTATCTGCAGGTCTATGAGCGGATCACGAAGCGTTGCGCTTGGCTGCAACCCAATCTCTTCGCGCAGGTCCTTGATCGTTGCCACTGCGCGCTCAAGCATCCGGCGTTTTTCAAAGTCGCCAAGCCTATTAATCTGGTTCGCGTCTCTGATCAGTTCAGAAATGAAGGCAGAGATAGAATTGCTCATTTTCTCCCCCCCAGAGTTCGTCAATGATAAGGAAAAACGCTGCAATGGCAATATGGGCGATTGCCCTGCACTTTGGCAGAAGGATATCGCTTGGCTCTCGTCTTCTAGGCGCGGCACGCCGTCGAGCTGTTGTTGGATTCCACTAAAGCGGTTAATCCAAGCGGATGGTTAGGCGTTCTGCGCGATATCCCAAACCTGCCAGTCATCGCCTCAGATAAAATGCAGTATTGGCTTCATTCTGAGCAGCTCGTCGGTCACGGTCGTCGTCGCCGCTACCCGGGACAACGCCAGCTGATGGAGCATCGACCAGCCTCCAGTTCCATTTGGCTATTTGATTGCCGCACAGCCCTTCTGGCCAAACTTCCGCGGCTTCTGAGCCATCGTGGTAACCGATCCAGCGATCGGTTTCGGGTGGCAATAGCCAACGTAGTCTCGATCCGTGCATGTCATTCCTAGCAATTATTCAAAATTTCAAAGTGATATAACTCAATAAGGTTCTGGTGCACGTCAAGTACAAGTATTCAACCGCGTTCAATAACACTGGCCTTTTAACACATGGGACGAAAAGCAAGCAGATCAAGGTTGACCTGTAATCCGCTCGAAAAGTTTGTCGTCCTGGGATGAGACACAAGACCCGTCTGTTGCTTAGATCTCGTACAGGGGAACCAACCAAAGCCTTCAACGTTGCTAGTGGCAACCCAATTCTGGAGGAGGCATGCAAATGGACTGGAATCGCGTCGAAGGGAACTGGAAGCAGATGAAGGGTAAGATCAAAGAGCAGTGGGGAAAGCTCACAGACGACGATCTGGACGTCATCGATGGAAAGCGTGATCAGCTCGAGGGAAAAATTCAAGAGCGTTATGGTTACGAAAAGGATCAGACGAAAAAGGATGTCGATGACTGGTACGGTCGTCAGACTTGGTAAGTAAACCCCAATAATTCGAAACCGCTGGTCAGAGATGATCGGCGGTTTTTGCTTTGAACGGCAACCCGCGCCTCACGGCCAAAAATTACAGGGAGCAAAACATGAGCATCTTCGGCAAAATCAAGGACGCTATTTTCGGTCACTCAGCACATGCAGAGAGCGCACCCGCGTCGCCAAGTGCGGCGCCATCATCTGTTTCCGAGCCAGCCGCGACGACGGCATCCCCAGTTGGAAGCACCGGTCAGGCGGTCGCGGTCCCGTCGACATCGGGCGCGTCGACACCTGCGACATCGGCTCTCTCTTCATGGCAGACTGTAGACGTTGCTGCGCAACTTGATGCGGCGGTGGTCAACAGCGGCCAGAACCTTGACTGGAGACACTCCATTGTCGATCTGATGAAAGCTCTCGGCATGGACGCTAGTTTGTCCGAACGTAAGGAATTGGCCGAAGAGTTGGGCTACACCCGTGAGCTCAATGGTTCTACGGAAATGAATACCTGGCTTCATAAAGCGCTTCTTAGAAAGCTGTCTGAAAATGGCGGCAAGGTAGCAGCTGAATTCTTCGACTAAAAGCCATAGCCAGAGCTGTGGGCGCAATATGCGCACAGTCTAAAGTAATATGAGCCCGACTGAATAAAGCACGTGGCTTCGTGTGGCACGCCTTTTACTGCGGGTGGCATTGTAAAGAAGCTAATACAAGCGCACTGTACTGTTGCTTTGCGAAAGCGCGCAGAAAAGAACCTGTTCATAGGCCGCGCTGTGGACAGGTTCCCCTTCATGCGGTTGCCGGGGAGATAAGCAATGAAAATAATGGTGGAAGACGATATCCCAACATTCGTTGAGGCGGTCATTGCGACGGGATGTGATATAACCGCTATCGGGGATCATTTGTACACTATAGGCGATGCAGACTTGCCAGAGCCAGAACGCTTTAAGATGCAACTAGAACTTGAGGACATCGGCGTGAGATTTGGGGAAAGGGATCACCTTAAAGCCGAAATTATCACATATCTGCATTCGATAGGTCGAAGCTACAATCTCGTCACGATACATTAGAATTAACACTATGTTCTTCGCTGGTCAAAACCGGAACGCCCCGATCCGGCCGTAGTCGGTCCCGCCCCCCGCTGCGCGGCCACTATGTTGGGGCTCCTGCGGCGACGCTTTTCCGACCCTGGCGTGTCGAGAATTCCCGAAATCCCGCCTGAAGACCGGCCGCTTTGCTGATTTCTCCGATACTCATCATTGTACTTCTTGGATCTCGCCAAGCGTTTGATCCAAGGATTGTCATTGCATGACATAGAATGGTCAGCCGACACGGCTGAAGACGAATAGAGCGCGCCCGCACGCGATAAATCGCGGGTGCGGCGCACATTCTCCTGTTTGTCTGGTTTCCCCCTGCAATCGGATCGTTCCGGCGATCGAGGGGCAAGCGCGCTGCGCGCTTGTCATTCCAGCAAAAAAAGGCTTTCACCCTTCGGCCGAACCTTCCGTTTTTTGTTGCCTCCATGACCCCTGTGACGCCAGACCAATCCGCCAGTGGGCTGGCTTCACCCTCCCCCCTTTGCCCGGGAATACATACGTATTCCCAATCAAATTTGAGAGGGAGCGCCAACGGGGAAAATAGGAGTTCCGAGATATGTCCATCTACACAAACACAGCTCGTTTTGACACTAGCCGCGAACTGACTGAAATGGAAATGCGCAAGTTGGCGCCATCCATTTTTGCTACCAGCGCGCACGAAAGCCGTTCCGAACGCTTCATGCCAATTCCGACTATCGAAGTTTTACGCGGTCTTAAAGACGAGGGTTTTGTGCCTGTGGGTGTCAAGCAGTCGGCCAGCCGCACGCCGGGCAAGGCAGACTTTACGAAGCACCTTACCGGCCATGCTCGTGCGTTAAGAACACCATGCTCGAACAGAATTGCTACTACCGCATCAACCAGTGTCACACAAACGAAGACAAGCCCGATTTTACCGACCATGCCTTTCCAGAGAACTCGGTACCTCCACACGCGGACAATTATCATCAACACGACAACCGTCATGAAGGTGGCTATCACCGAAATCGCAGGTACATTTGGGTTCAACGGTTTTACGCCTGATTATCGATGTAATTTGAATTCGATCTGGCTGCCAGTTTTATCCCCAGCACAAGTCCAAGTCTGATGACCACGAGATTGAGCAAGCTGTAGACAACTGCCAGCAAGACCAGCATTAGAGCTGTCGAACCAGATGTAGGAGTTAAATCGACTTCGTCTGTTTCACTGAAGAGATTGAGAATACCGCACATTACCGCTGCGGTGAGCGCTACGGGAACAATCGCGCAAACAGCTGCCATCTTCCATACGCGTCGCGAAGTAGGCTGAGTTAGTTCTTTTGAGCGCCAGAATTGCCCAACATAATATCCGGCGAAAAAAACCACCAAAATGGCAGTTAAGATCCCTGGAAACCTAAACGCGAACATATGCAGAAGCACGAATGTCATGGTGATAAAAAACAGATACCCGCCAATGAATGTCGCTGCATAGACAAGCGCAAGCTGCCGTGCTCCGACCATATGTGTCGCCGTCCGGGTCATTGGTAATGTTCTTTCCGTATGAACAGTGCGAGACGCAGAAACGCCGAAGCTCCACAATAAGTGGTCTTCAAATACAACCAGTGCGGTATCAGGTGATAGTGTAGCTGTCTATATTGCCTAGCAAACTCGCGTTTAGGTTGGTTTATAATCTCTCACGGCAATATTCTAGAAATACTACTGGTGAGACGAAGTTACTCTCTGGGGAATGCCTGCACTCATAAGCGCCAAGACACGCCCGTTTGTTCCCCGCAAAACACAGTCGTATCCATGGTGAGCGTCGGCATGTCAACAGATCAGCGGTCGGGTTCGTTTGAATCCTGTTTCCTACTAGTTTGCCTTTAGCGCGGGCTTTACGGATTCGTGCGGCAGACCGTTTTCTGAACGCTTTGCAACAAAGCGAGGAACAAAGCGGCAAATCCGTAGTTCGAGACCGAATACCAATGTCTCTACATAAGGTTTCATCCAATGACACTTGCTCCACCTGTTTTGTTTTCTCCTGAACTCGAAGTCCTCAGACCAAATGAAAGCGAAACAGTCGACGGACTGAATGATGCTTTTGATGCAATCATGAATAAAACAGCAAATGACTATGGTCACGCGGTCCGGTCTGTTCACGCCAAGTCTCACGGCATCTTGAGCGCGAAGATGTCTATTCATGCGGACCTGAGCCCTGAGCTGGCGCAAGGTTTATTTTCCCAACCTGGCATCTACGACGTTCACATGCGGCTTTCTACGAATGCCGGCGATATCCTTCCCGACACGATTGCTTTGCCCCGCGGGCTAGCCATGAAGGTTGTGGCTGTTCCTGGCGAGCGACTGCCTGAAGCGGATGGTGCAACCCAAGACTTCATCATGGTCAATGGGCCGGTCTTTCAAGCTCCAAATGCAGAGAAGTTTCTCGGTAATCTCAAACTGTTAGTGAAGACGACCGACAGGCTGGAAGGTACAAAGGAAGTTGTGTCCAGCGTTTTGCAAACAGTGAACAAGGGAATGGAAGCGCTAGGACTTTCGAGCCCTGCGATACAGTCCCTGGGAGGAGCACCTAACGTTGATCCACTCGGCGAGACCTATTTCAGTGTGACACCTTTCAGATATGGTAATTTCGTTGCAAAGTTCCGATTAAAGCCCATTTCAGCAAGCTTAGTGGAGTTGTCCGGCCGGGAGGTCGACACCAATATCAGCGACGATGCGATCAGAAATACCGTTCAAGCCGAAATGCTGGATACGCGCGCGCAATGGGAATTCCAGGTCCAGCTCTGTCGCGATATCAAGAAGCAACCGATTGAAAATCCGACTGTGGAATGGAACGAAGCGGATGCGCCTTTTGCAACTGTGGCCACTGTAACGGCCGACCCTCAGGACAGTTGGAGTGCCGAGAAAGTTCAGAAGGTCGACGAGATGATGCGCTTTAGCGTATGGACTGGACTTGCCGCTCACCAACCACTGGGTAATATTAACCGTGCCCGCAAAGCGACTTATCAGCATTCTGCAGAGTTTCGCCAAGCGTTTAATCGCTGTCCGATCCGCGAACCACTTTGAACCGGAACGCCGGCTTGGATTGTTTTCTACATACTGGTTGGGAACCACGAAGCCGTCTCATCCGTTCAGGTTGTGAAAGTGAGTTGTGTTAACCGGACGTGACAGGTTTGGGATGATCGCGAGGTTGCGGCTTCCCGCGATGGCCAGCGACGGCAGAGGAGCGGTCTACCTGTCCGGCTCGCACTCAATACAATTGAAACGCTCAAATGTTTTAAGAGGCCGATGAAAATTCCGCCCTGGATTTTGCGGCTAACGGGCGCTTACGTAGACATCGTACGTGGGGGCCGCGTCGACGGCCCCTTTTCTATTTTAAGCAACATTGAGTTGCGGGATAAACAGCACATCAGCCTCTCGCGCGGCCGCCATGAATTTTTCGCGTGCCGTCTCGGTTGAAGTACGGCCATCAAGCGCTGCTCAGCAACCTGTGCGAGCCTCAGGATAAGCCAAACCACTCATGTTGGGCCATTCGTCCATAAGCAATATCAAAGCCGCGAACGGCCCATGAACCGTTTGTCTACCGCTATGCGGCATATGAACGTCAACGGGAGTATCCCACGACAATACTGGCATTCTTGTTCCTCCATTTTGCGTCCCCCGTAACAATGGAGACCGCGCAAAGTTCCGCTGTGAGGGTCGAATTCTTGCCTGATGATCACAATGGTACGGTAGTGCACAGATCGTCTGCCCTGATCGCGTGGCCAAATTCCCGGAACAGATCAATCAACTACCCATTATCCTCTACATGCGACATGACACTGGAGGTGCACCAATGGGACAGAAGATGGATTTCTTTGTGGGAAGAGCCAAGCAATTGCTGGCAGAGGTTACCGGTGACGAGAAGATGTACAACGAAGGTCAATTTCAAAGCAGCGACAACATGAACGAGGACGTCGTTGCTGTTGCGTCAGCCGGCACAACCTCTCCATCGGCTCACGCAACTGCTGAAGTGGGTCCTCACATGCTGTTGCAGCGTGCCCAGGAGATTGCGCAGCGCGCTCACTCCGGTCAGTTCGATAAAACCGGGAGACCGTATTTCGAGCATTGTCAGAGAGTGGCAGAAGCGGTCGACAGCAATCGCGAGAAGGTTGTCGCCTACCTCCATGATGTCGTCGAGAAAGGAACAGGCTGGACGTTACAGAAGCTTCGCAATGAAGGTTTTGATGATCGGATCGTTGAAGCAGTCGACGCCATGACACTGAAACCCGGCGAAAATGACGAGTTGTTGGTAAGACGGGCTTTAACGTTGGAATTATCTCGTCGCGTCAAAATTGCAGATCTTCGTGACAATCTTTCGCAGGCCAATCTGGTGGGTCTTGACCCTTCGAAATATATCCGCGGCCTCAAAATAGCCGAGCATGGAGGCGCGGCATGACCGATTTTGACCTCTATTACTGGCCGGTTCCTTTTCGGGGCCAGTTCATCAGGGCCATCCTTGCACATGGCGGACGTTCTTGGGGTGAGCACGATGGCGCCTCAATAGAAGAGATCATAAACCGCGATGTCGACATGCAGCCAATCTCGTTCATGGGACCGCCGGTGCTTATCGACCGCGAGCGGCAATTCGCATTATCCCAAATTCCTGCAATCGCAATGTATCTTGGCGAACGCCTTGATCTCATTCCGACCACTTCGAAAGGTCGATCCCTGACGAACAAAGTCGACAACGATGCCAATGATGTCCTTGATGAACTCACTCTCAGCGGCGGTCGAGACATGTGGACCGCTCAAAAATGGGATAGTTTTGTGCCCCGTTTGCAGAAATGGATCCGCATTTTCGAGAATACTGGGACACGGAACGGCCTGACGGCAGATTCGAATTTCATGCTTGATGCAGAAAAACTTGGTGTTGCGGATATCGTTACCACCATTCTTTGGGTGACGGTCGCAGATCGTTTGCCGGCTATGAGGCAGATCATTGTTGATACATCCCCGACGCTATGGGGTCTTTGTGAACGAGTGGCAGCGACGGACGCCATCGCTGCCCTAAACCGCAGAAGTTTCCAGGACTATGGAAATGCCTACTGCGGAGGAGAGATCGAAAAATCTCTTCGCGCGGTTTTGGTGTAGTTACATCAGTGATAAATCTCATCGTCAGCGACGAGGTTGGAACGACCCCCTTATAGAACTGAATTTTCCTGGAAGAAATCTGCAGAAGATGTAGGGCATTATGACCACACTCCGCATTCGTGTCATCGATCTTGAGACAGCCGGCAACGGACCAAACGATGTCTGCGAGATTGGCTGGCAGGATGTTGTTTTGGATAATAGGTTGGGCTGGACAGTCAATGACGAGCGTGGAGCACGCTTCGTTAATCCCGGTCGTCCGGTTTCGCCCGATACAATGGCCATCCACCATATCCTGGATGCGCAGGTTGCCGGTGCTCCCTATTGGAAAGAAATTGCACAGCATGTTTTGCGACCGAGTGGTGAGCTTTACGCTTTTGCCGCCCACCGGGCAGCTTTTGAGCAGCGCTATTGCTCATCGCGCTTGACCGGCGGTTTGCCATGGATCTGCACGTGGAAATGTGCACTGCGCGTTTGGCCTGAACTCCCCCGTTTTTCCAATCAAATGCTACGCTACCTTCGTATGCCGCAAGGCCTCGTCCATGAAATCGGCCTACCGGCACACCGAGCCATGCCCGACGCCTATGTTACAGCACATCATCTTCGAGATTTGCTCAACGCCGCATCACTCGAGGAGCTTATCGCCTGGAGTGCCGAGCCTGGTCTTTTACCCGCGTTCCGGCAGGTTCCGATAGAGGTAAAACCTGGGACCGCATCAGCGCTGAAGCGCTTGGCGAATTTCTCAAGGATAGGGATATCGACGTCCGCTTCAGCGCGCAGATCGAATTGGCCAAGCGTGGAGAACTCGACGAACCGACTATAGTGGAACCGGTTCAGCGGACACTGTTATGAGCCCATCCTCTACCCGGACACAATATCCCGATACGCCCGACGGAAAATACTTTGTCGTACGCGGTCGCTTGTGGCGTAAGAGTAATCCTGCGCTGGATCAAGCAACCAGGGAAAAGCTGGTGAAGGAACTGATGTCTGCACGGCGTGCTGTTCGACATGCGCAGAACGACGCGGAGAATATCACAGATGCCCGGCGCAGGCTAAACGACACCAAGGTCGCCCTGGGAGAACGTGGCCCGGTCTGGTGGTCGGATGGCGAGCCAGATTTAAACCGTCATCTGGTGAAAAACTCACCCTACGCAAGTTGGTTTGCTGAGCTGGATAAAACCAGACACGATGAGAACTAGTCTGACGAGCCATCAGACAATTGAAGGATGAAATGCCCCTTTTTTTATGATCAGATTATGGTCGTATCGGGTATTGGGCGCCCCAACATTTACACTGAAGTTTTTCAAACCCATTTTGTTCGGAACAATGTAGCCCAAGCAACGTTCGCCAAAGTGATACAACTGGAGGTGGATGATGTCTGGAGTGGCAGGGAAAATTGAACACGAGCGCAATGGATCATGGTGGCCAATCGCTGTCGCAATTGTCCTGATACTCTTTGGTTTGCCGATCCTTGCGGGAGGAATATGGCTTATTACGCTTGGCGGATCCTGGTACTACTTACCTGCCGGACTTGGATTGCTTGTTACCGCGTATTTTCTCATTCGCCGCGACAAAGCAGCGTTTTGGGTCTATCTCGTTACTTTTTCCGCTACGGTTGTGTGGGCTCTCTGGGAAGCGGGTCTTAACGGATGGGCACAGGTTCCAAGGCTTGTGGCCCCAACCGTCGTCCTTCTCTTGGTAATGTCAGCATTTCCGATGTTACGTGGCCCCACAAAACTGAGGACGGCCCTTCTGTCTGTGGGTGTTGGTTTTTTCCTGCTCGGTGGCGCGGTTCTCATGAAAGAAGCCGGTGCACCACCGTCACTTGCTCAAGACGTTTCTCCTCCCCAGCAACAGCGCCAATCGTCCACCCCGCAGGGCGCGCAGGATGTGCTGGCACCCCCTGCGGATTCGGCTCGGCCGTCGACAATAGAGGCGAACTATGAGGTGCTTGAAGCCGGAGCTGATTGGCCAGCCTATGGAGGAACCCATGAAGCAAAGCGGTATTCACCGCTTGATCAGATAACGCCGGAGAATGTCGATAAGCTGGAAAAAATATGGGAATTTCGCACAGGCGATCTTCCACAAGGAAGCGAAGCTTTCGGAAATCAGAACACGCCGGTTAAAGTTGGTAATCGACTGTTCGTCTGCTCGGCGCTAAACAAGGTAACAGCACTTGATGCTGCAACAGGAACGCAGTTCTGGAGTTACGATCCCGAGGTATCCACGGATGCCATTGGCTATAACGCGACCTGCCGTGGACTTACTTATTTCAAAAACCCAGCAGCTGAGACCGACGCCCTATGTGCTGCTCGCATCGTTGTTCAAACTCTGGATGCACGCCTGATTTCTCTCGATACCGAAACCGGCCAGCTTTGCTCCGACTTTGGCAAGGAGGGTATCGTCAACCTGATGGACGGCATTGGCGATTCAGCGCCAGGCTTTTACTCTCCGACGTCGCCCCCTACGCTTGTCCGCAATATTCTGGTTGTTGGAAGTCAGGTCAGTGATGGTCAAACACGCGAAGCGCCCTCTGGTGTCATCCGTGGCTACAATGCAGTGACCGGCGAACTGGCTTGGGCCTGGGACATGGGACGGCCTGACCAGTCCGGTGCTCCGCCTGAAGGAGAAATCTACACGCCGGGCACGCCCAACATGTGGACGATAGCATCTGGCGACGACAAGCTCGGATTGGTGTATCTTCCAATGGGCAACTCTGCCGTCGACTATTGGGGTGGGGATCGTTCCAAGGAAGAAAATACCTATTCCACCGCGATTGTAGCTTTGAACGTCGAGACGGGTAAGGTCGCGTGGCATTATCAAACGGTGCACTACGACGTATGGGATTATGACTTAGGCGGACAGGGGAGCCTCGTAGATTTCCCAACACCCAACGGCCCGGTACCGGCCATTATCATGCCTTCGAAACAAGCGCAGTTCTATGTCCTCGACCGGGAGACCGGTGAACCGCTAGTCAACATCGAGGAGCGACCGGCACCCACCGGCGGCGTAGAGCCGGACCGTTTGTCGCCCACGCAACCCTTTGTCACCGACTTTCCCAACCTCCTGAAACCACGCCTGACAGAAGCCGACATGTGGGGTGCAACACCGCTCGATCAGCTTTGGTGCCGGATACAGTTCCGCCAAGCTGCCTATGACGGTGTATACACCCCACCAACAGTCGACAGACCCTGGATTCAGTTTCCCGGTTATAACGGCGGCTCGGACTGGGGCGGAGTTGCCGTTGATCCGGTCAAAAACATCATGATCGCCAATTATAACAATATGCCCAATCACAATCAGCTCGTTCCGCGAGAAGAAGTGGATGCCATGGGCGTGTTGCCGATTACAGATCCAAACTACAACCCAGACGCAGGTTCAGGCTCGCACGGCAGTATCAACCCGCAGGCACTTACCCCGTATGGAATTCGCGTGAACGCAGGCTGGCGAGTACCGCTGACTGGTCTGCTTTGCAAACAGCCACCCTACGGCGGTTTGATAGCCATTGACCTCAACACGCGAAAGGTTTTGTGGGATCGTCCATTTGGATCCGCGCGTAAGAATGGACCGTTCGGAATTCCTTCCATGCTGCCAGTTGATATCGGAACACCGAACAATGGCGGTGGTGTCGTCACCGCTTCAGGCTTGTTCTTCATTGCCGCTGCGACCGACGACATATTGCGTGCCGTCGATATCCGTACGGGCAAGGAAGTCTGGCAGGAGAAACTGCCGGCCGGTGGCCAGGCAACGCCGATGGTCTATGAAGCCAACGGTCGACAAATCGTGGTGATCAACGCTGGTGGCCACGACTTCATGGAAACACCGATCGGTGATTACTTTATTGCCTACGCCTTGCCTGCAACAACCAACTGAGTAAGGTTTACTGCCCTCCGCCTCCCTCGGAGGGCAGTAAACTCTGAAGGCCGTCTGCTGTTGTCGTTACTCATTATTGCATGATGAGCTTAGATCACCTGACCACGGGGCGTTGCATTGTGAATGCGTCCAGACATGTGGTTGCCCGGCTGGAGCCAGTATGTCAGCTTTTAGCTGACAGCATCCAAGGCCTCTGCAAACTCTTCCATTCCGTGGGGTTTAGGAAGAAGTGCCGTTCTTTTTCCATCATCCCAGCTTGGTGTGTGGTTCATCCCGGTGGAAAAGACGATTCCAATATCAGGCCAGCGCTCACGCACCATGCGGGAGAATTCCTCTCCCGATATACCCGGCAATCCTAGATCCGTTACAACAATGTCGATGTGGTCTTTTTCCAGTATATCCAGTGCCTCTTCAGCGGAGCCGGCTTCGAAAACCTCGCAGCCGAGATCAGAAAGCATATCTGCATCCGACATGCGGATGAGCGCCTCGTCTTCGACAAGCAGAACTCGCCGTTGCTCTTTTCCGGGCATGGGTTCAAGGTCTGGTGCGTCGGTTTCCGCCCGTGAGATCGCTACCGCAATCTGACGTTCATTGTTAAGGACGTGGCGGATTTTTCGTGCCAACGCCTCGCGGGTGTAGGGTTTGGACAGCAACTGAACGCCGGCGTCCAACCGTCCACCGTGCACAATAGAGTTCTCGGTGTAGCCCGAAGTGAAAAGGACGGCGATTTGCGGGAACCGTTCTTTTGCTTTGCGAGCTAACTCCGCACTTTTAAGTGCTCCCGGCATGACGACATCGGTGAACAGCATATCAATGGGAATACCGCTCTCAAGGATCGTCAGGGCGGAAGTGGCATCAGGCGCTTTCAATACCCGGTACCCGAGTTCCTGCAGCATTTCGACGACGGTTGCGCGCACACCCTCGTCATCCTCCGCCACCAGAATGGTTTCTGCCCACCTTCCACCGGCCCCTCAAGCGGAGCGGTCTCCAAATCTTCCTGTTGCGTCGAGCGCGGCAGGTACATCTTGAGCGTCGTTCCGTGGCCGACCTCGCTGTAGATTTTGACGTGGCCGCCTGTCTGCTTGACAAAGCCGTACACCATCGAGAGGCCCAGGCCGGTGCCTTTACCCTCAGGCTTTGTCGAAAAGAAAGGTTCAAATACTTTTTCGATGACGTCGGCCGCCATGCCGGTCCCCGTATCACTTACCGACAAAACTACATATTGACCGGTTTGCACGTCGTCATGAAGGCGCGAATAGGCATCGTCAATGTACGCATTGCCCACTTCGATCGTGAGTTTGCCAAACCCGTCCATCGCATCTCGTGCATTGATAGCAAGGTTAAGGATCGCATTCTCGATCTGCATAGGATCCACCAAGGTGTTCCAGAGCCCTGCCGACACGATAGTCTCGACCTCCACACCCTCACCTATCGTCCTTCGCAGCATTTCATCCATGCTACGAACGAGGCGTCAGATATTGAGAACGCGCGGATCAAGAGCTTGCCTTCTACCAAAGGCGAGCAATTGAGCGGCAAGTTTGGATCCCTTGTCGACACCAGCAAGAGCATTGGAGATGCGCCGTTGCGCCTTTTCGTTTCCAGCAATATCTTTGGCGAGTAATTGAAGGTTTCCAGCAACGACCTGAAGCAGATTGTTGAAATCGTGCGCGACACCACCCGTGAGATTGCCTATCGCTTCCATCTTTTGGGCATGTTGTAGCGCCGCTTCCGTTTTCTTCAGAGCGACAGCGGCTTCTCTTTCTTCCGTTACATCACGGCCTGCCGCATGGATATATCCGTTCTCTGGAACCGCGGTCCAAGAAATCACACGATATTTTCCGTCTTTCCTGCGATAGCGGTTTTCGAACAAAAAGGTCGTAGCACCCTCACTGAGCTTTCCGACTTCAGCAATCGTGGCTTCTTTATCATCAGGATGAACAAGGTCTAGGAAACAGAGCCCAATCAAATCCTGATCATTCCAGCCAAAAACTCGCTGCCACGCGGGATTGGCAGCGGTGATGAACGCATTAAAATCCGCAACAAGAATGAGGTCGGTTGACAGGCGCCACATTCGATCACGATCGCACCAGCCTTGACGGCAGAAGATCGTCACGCCGCTGAACCTGCCTGGGGGCTCGACGATTTAAAAGGTCATGGGACACAGCTTGCCGGTTTGGCACTATTTGGAGATCTGACATCCCCCCTGCAGTCAACGTTGCCGGTCACCATCTCGCATCGCCTGGAGTCGGTGAAACTACTGCCAGACGCCGAGGCTAATCCTTATCACCTTCTCGGTGTCAAAACGCGCCTTGCGATTAATGGCGTCGAACAGATAGTTCGCAGGCGCACCTTCACAATGGCGGTAACAACAGATGAGGATACGCCTCATGATGGTGCGCCAACATCATGGTCGACCGAGATCGACCAACTTGCAGCCGGGGTATCGGGCAATCGTTCCGACCACCGACTGATTTTGGTATCAGCAGGCAATACCGACAATTTTACCTTCACCGCGGGACACTATCTTACCACTTGCGACCATGCCGATAATGAATTGGAGTCGCCCGCACAGGCTTGGAATGCGATAAGCGTGGGCGCCTTTACGGAAAAGACGATGCTGCCGCCTGCGGAACGCCTCACCATCGTTGCGCCCCATGGCGACCTCTCGCCCAGCTCCAGAACAGCATCTTGGTCTTCAACCTGGCCACTCAAACCCGACGTAGTTCTCGAAGGCGGTAATTGGGCTGCCGCCGCTACCCCTCCGCCTATGCGTCATGGCTGGCTTTCCCTGCTCACAACGCACCATGCCTATCCACAACGTTCGTTTAGTTTCACCTATGATACAAGCGCGGCGACGGCAGTCGCCGCAAAGCAGATCACTGAGCTTTGGTCTGATTACCCGCTGCTGTGGCCCGAAAGCATTCGCGCGCTCTACGTTGCATCCGCTCGTTGGACACCGCAGATGCGATCGCATCTTCCCACCAATCCTAACAAGGGACACTACGCTAGGCTCTTCCAACGCTATGGTTATGGCGTGCCAGATCTGGAACGCGCCCGCCGCAGTGCATCAAACGCCCTCACATTGATCGTTCAGGACGTTATCACGCCCTACGGTATATCTGCGGAAACGGGTGGGGATGTCCACAAGGAGATGCGCCTCTTCACCTTGCCATGGCCCGTTGAAGAACTGCGCAAGCTCGGTAATACGAATGTGACGCTCAGGGTCGCTCTGAGCTCTTTCGTAGCACCAAATCCTGCGGAGGCCTCCCGCGGCTCGCGATATCGATACGCCTCGCATAACCTGAGGTTCAAGTTGAACCGAGCCGGTGAAAATGCGCAGCAATTTATGGCCCGTATAAGCAAGGCTGCTGATCCTGCTGGTCCACAGGTCGAGGAAGACGATCTTTGGGAGTACGGTAGCGACCGGCGCGACGTTGGCTCCATCCATATCGATCAATTGACATGTAGGGCATCCGATCTTGCCCGTCGCAATCTCGTAGCAGTTCATCCCGTTGCCGGGTGGTGGAAGTCAAAAGCAATCCTGAAAAATGGCGAGCCTGAGGTACGTTTTGCACTTGTTCTTGAAATCGATACCCAAGGAATCGAAGCCGAGCTTTATGCCGAAGTGGCAATGAGCGTGGCCGCAATAAACGCGACTCAAGCGATTTCAACTTGATTTGTCTTAGGCTCTTCTTCGGACATCGGGCATAATCTCGCATCAGTCGTTCAGTGTTCGCCTGTGCATTTTCTACATTCACATTGTTCAAATTCATTCTGGCTGATCGCTTTGATTGTTCCGTCACACAATCCCCCACGCCCGAAACCTTCCCCTGCCCGTCATTTCGCGTAAGCCCAGTTCGGAGACGATGCGCCGTGCGGCCTGTGGCGTGACGTCGAGGGTTTTGGCAATCATGCCGGCGGAGACCAGCGGCTTTGCCATGACAAGTTCGATCAGTTCGGGCAGTTTGGACGAGGTGCGCCGCCCCAACAATTTGCGCTCCATCATCTGGCGGGCCAGTGCCAGCCGGTCATGTTCTTTTAAGCCAATCTCGGCTGTCGCGACGAACGCTTCGGCGATTGCCAGCAGCCGAACTTCGCGACTGCGATGGCGGCGGCGAGCAACGGGAATGGTTTTGAGGCCGGTATTGATGGCGGCGAGATGGTTTTGCGTGGTGATGCCGGCCTGGCGCAACAGCGAGGCCGACAGCAACCGCCCCAACCACGGCGCGTGCTGCAACACATCGAGACTGTTCCAGGCATCAAGAACAACGATTGCCTGCAGCATCGCCGGCAGATCTCTGGCCTGTCGCAGCACGGTGCGCCATTCATCCAGCCGCGCGTCCTCGTCCCAGTCGAGATCGTAAACCAGTGGGTCGGCCGGAGCCCGGCCTGGCTTCCTTGATTGCGCAATGGCGGCCTCGGATCGGGCGAGTAGCGCATCAATTTCAGCGAACTCATCCACCAGATCTGGATCATCGTCTTCAGACGCCCCCTGCCCTGCATCGTTCCGATCGTCATCCACGATCTCACCTGCCACGCCCGTTCCTGCTTTGCCCGACGATGCTACAGACCACGCCTGCTCGGTTCGGTCTTGGCGCAAACTTCTGATGCCGTCTGGGGACAACGCCCAGTCCGGCGGCTGCGCCACAATCCGTCGGCGGGTTTTTAAAACGTCGCGGGCGATGGTCAGTTCGTGGGTTGGCGCGCGGACATCGCGGGTCGCGTCGTGCAGCACCAGATCTTCGAGATGCACAAGTTCGCCATCGATCCATAGCGAAGCACAGGCGTCGCTGAAATTCTGGCGCTCACACCAGCCGGCTCCGACGGATGAGCGGGCAATGCGCTCATCGAGACGACAAAACGCTGCAGTGGCGTCGCTGAGCGGTTTCAGAAGGGTGTGGATGGGCAATTTGGCGAGATCGTAAACCATTGAAATCATGATAAATGATTTGTTAAACGAATACTATGTGTAATTTACTGTTCGCCAGTGGGTATGGTTGACAGTTGGTTTATCTACCATCGATAAGTAACGCTTATCGATGATAGATCATGTGGAGTCAGTGATTGCTGATTTCGACCATCTTCCCGGTCGCGATGGCTCTTGTTTATCGCCAATTTCCATCGCGAGATGAGGAGCGTGAGAGATTTGGCAAGAGCTGGCGACGTCGATTGCATCGCTGGGAGAATTGATGGGGACTATCTAGAAAACCAACTCTGCCAGCCGCCTTGTCGGGAAATCTAACGCGCCACGTGACCGGCTGCATGAAAGCATTTATGCCGCCTGTCCGCCGTTCGTCTTATCGCGTTGCTTGATCGACCATGCGTGCCCGAAGTGATCGAAGATCACGATCACCTTATGACCTTCAGCATCTATTTGCACTTCATCACGTTCGGTGGCGCCGGTGGCTTTGTGGCCGCGACCGCTGATGCGGCATTTTTACATCGAGCCGTATTACCGATACTTATAGATCCCGGCACTTTAGGGGGCCGCTGCGCCACTGCTCAGCCTCACGTCGCGGATTTGAACGGACCGCACTTACGGCCAGACCATGCAACATGATATCGACCGCAATCAACTCACCCTGATGAGGGTGCTCTCAAAATTTCGCGTGGAACGCAGTTTGTAAAATAGAGCAGCCTTTGCCGACTGCCGTGGTGCACGGAGATAGTCGAGCTCACTGTCGTCTTCACTTCCAGCAGTGCCCTGCAAGTATTCCAGTTCGGGAAACCGAGTTGCTGCGACATGATTTCCAGGCAGTCACTACGCGAAAGTCAATGTTGCGCCCAGCCAATGACGAGCGCAACGCCTTCACCATAGCATTCGAATTGGGTATGTCGATCGTCTGATCCCTCTTTGGGCGCTATCGATGTCAGTGCTCGACAACAACCCCGTCGGGTCAAACCATTTGGGGGTACGTTCGCCATTCCAGTTTGAGCGAGCGGCAGGCCGCCGCAGGCCACATCCACGATAGCATTGCAAATCAAGGTGGGGTCAACCAACACGACCGCAGCAAGCCTCGCAGCCTGGTCATGCCGTGCACAGGTTTAAACTGGCTCATTCTGCCCGCTCAATCGGCATTCTGCGGAGCGACACATAAACGAAATGACACACCGAAACCCATGTGGACACTCATTCGTTTCTGAGGACCGGCGGTCGACACCAACGACACAATCCAACTCGCCGAGAAGACAGTTCCCCCTAAATCACGTTTGATGACATTTATCGTCCTTCGTGTAGGCTCCCCAACAGACAGATTTTGCTCACAGCGCATGGTTGGAAGAGATGGAAAGTTCCGAACATCAGGACGTAATCGACAATGTCAGTCCATCGGCCATCAGCGCAATCTGCATTCGTTTAGCAGGCGGCCTCGAAAGTCCATTGACCACGCTGTTCGAAAAAAACGCTGACAGACCTGCGTCACCCGCGTCGATTACCAAGCTGCTCACGGCAGTGACCGCGCTGACTGTATGTCACGCAAAGGATATATCCTTGGCAAAGGAGTTATCAGTCCTGCCAGAGGATCTTGTAGAGGGATCCGGAAACAATCTCCGCGTAGATGATCGGTTAAGCGTTCGCCATGCTTTGATTAATCTCCTTCTGGCGTCGTCAAACGTTTCGGCCAATGTCATAGCCCGTTCGCTTGGCTCAATTCTTCTCAGTGACCGATCAATCGGACCTTCCGCGTTGGATGCCCAGAGCCGTTTCATTGATGAGATGAATTCAGTCGCGGCACGCCTGCAGATGCAGTCATCGCGCTTTCTGAATGCTCACGGTTTGGCGGTCAAAGGGCAACGTTCAACCGCTCGGGATTTGTCGCTGCTGGTTCTGGAGTGCCTTCGGCACAGCATGATTTGTGGCGTCTGGGATTTGGAAAAATACGGAATTCAAATAAATGGGCCAAACCCACGGCGGCTTATCGTACGATCAGTCTTTATAGGCTCAAGCCGCAGAGCACTCCCAGATTTTTCCATCCCTCAGTTCAGAGGTGGAAAGTCCGGATCCTTGTGGCCATCGGTGTTCAATCTTGCTGCTGTCTCGACACTCGAAAATGGCAATTCAATCATTTCCGTCACTCTGGGGTCCCCTACCCTTACCGATCGTCATCAGGATTACCTCCTTATGCTGGAGGTCGGAAATGATGAGCCTTCGCATTAGCAGCCCGATTACCACCAGATTTCCAGCCATCGGTGATCAATTCATGGGCTCCTAATTCTAGTTAGTCGATCAAGACTACCTATACGCCCAACAGAGATCATCAGCCGCATGCAAAAACCGTCAAATTCGACCGCACAGACGAAGAGACGGCTAGGATGAGGAATTGCTCGTCTCGAGCGCCAAAACGCGCGCAGGGCCATCCTGCGGCCGAAACTGAACGCCCTTAGCATGACGCTGAGATCACGAGATGTTCTCCACTGATGGTGAAATGTCTAAAAACACTCTGCCGCACCTGGTTGATTGAGCCTATTCGAGCTTCGTCTGAATAATGAGCCGGTGACAGACCTGGCGTCACATTCCGCGGGTGAGTTGATCTGTCATGGCAAATCATCGAAAATAACCGCCATCGCGGGTCTTGAAAGTACGAGCCTAACCCGGAGCAGGAGCCGTAGATGTCACGACCGGAAAAAACCGCTGTCCAGCTTCGAGCAGAAGAACTCGACACGATTGCAGCCGTTCTGCCAATCGAGCGTCGAGACGAACTCGCAGAGCTTCTAACGGATCAAGATGTCGAAACGTTGCGGCATCTCGTCAACCAAGGCATGGGAGACAATACGCTACGGGCGCTTACGTCTGATCTTGCTTATCTCGAAGCCTGGTCATTGGCTTCAACCGGCAGCCCCCTGCCCTGGCCAGCGCCAGAGGCATTGCTTCTCAAGTTTGTTGCTCACCATCTATGGGATCCGGAAAAGCGCATGGCCGATCCCGGCCATGGCATGCCGGAGCCGGTGTCCCAGAGTCTGCGCGACCAAGGGTTTCTGCGCGCGACGGGACCACACGCACCAGACACTGTACGTCGAAGACTGGCATCATGGTCGACGCTGACGAAGTGGCGTGGCCACAGCGGTGCCTTCGCCTCCCCTGCGCTTAAGTCAGCGATACGGTTGGCCGTTCGCGCGACACCACAGGTCCGTAAACGCAAAAGCGCCCAGGCTGTTACAGCTGATGTGCTGTCAAAACTGCTGGAGACGTGTGGCAGTGAAAGTCTGCGGGATCTGCGTGACCGGGCAATTCTGATGGTGGCCTTTGCATCAGGTGGTCGTCGTCGCAGCGAAGTTGCCACCCTGCGCTGCCAGCAATTGATCGCCGAGCCTCCTGTCACAGCGGAAGATGGCCGCTCGCTGCCCTCACTTGCCATTCATCTCGGCCGCACCAAGACCACATCAGGCGAAGAAGATGACGTTGTCTATCTCACCGGGCTGCCGGTGGAAGCATTAAATGCATGGCTGGCCGCTGCGAAAATTGAAAGTGGAAGTGTGTTCCGGTCGATTGGCAGGTGGGGAACGGTATCACGGCGCGCCCTTGATCCGCAGTCTATCAATGCCATCATCAAACAACGCGCCGTTATGGCCGGACTGGATCCTACAGAAATCTCAGCACATGGTCTGCGTTCCGGCTATCTGACGGAGGCTGCCAATAGAGGCATTCCCCTGCCCGAAGCCATGGAACAGTCCAAACATCGCTCTGTCCAGCAAGCTTCAAGTTACTACAACAATGCCACACGCAGAAGCGGTCGCGCAGCGCGGATCCTGTAACGCATTTATATTTCTCGCGTCACACTCCCAGACCGGGCGGGTATTCAATCGTGAAGGAAAAACTCAACCTCGCAATCGGCGCCTTCCGGAATCCATTACAGTTATGACGATTTTTTTCTGGCGGGGGAAATGGCTGCATGCGAACTGCGATAGAGCATTCAACGCAGGGCTCAGAGCCTCATGCGGATTGGGGGCACCAATCGGCGTTTGAACTTCAAGTCCGTCTGATATTTTTAAATAGAATGTTGGCATATGATCTCCCTGATTATAGGGTTGAATCCGTTTTTTCTTGCTTCGTTCGGCGCTGGTTTTCCATCTGAGCCAGCCGCTTGGCAGCTTTTTTTTGGCAAGATTGAAGACGCAAAGCTTCCCCGTTGTGCCACCGATCGAACAACTCCGAGCTATCAATTGCAACGGCCACTTCCCCACGCTCATTTGTGGCCATGAAAATACTCGCAATTTCCGGCAGCACCCGCCAACAGGCCACGAACACGGCTCTGTTAATGGCAATAAAAGCCGCCTCCCCCAATGACATTGCTATCACTGTTTTTGACGGAATCGGGAGTTTGCCGGTGTTCTCACCTGACCTTGAAGGTCCCAACCTTCCCGAAAGCGTTCAAGATTTCATGCGTTTGATCGCCCAAAATGACGGCCTGCTGATCTCCAGCCCGGAATATTTCCGAGGCATTCCAGGTGGGTTGAAGAACGCGATTGATTGGTTGGTGTCTGGCGATCAGATCATCGGCAAGCCGATTGCTCTCGTCCACGCGTCGCATCGTGGTGACGACATGCTGGTGGCTCTGCGCAAAGTGCGTCCACCATTAGCAGCAATTTCAATGAAGAGCTGTTCTTCCGACTGCCAGTGATGAAGGAAACGCCAGAAGCGATCCAGAAAATTTTGAAGGTTGCGGAAAACAGACGAAGAGTGGAAGCGTTTTTGAAGGACTTTGTGTCCTTCTGGCAAAATCAGCTGGGCTCGCAACAGCTACAATAGTGCTGTGAACTGCAGTGAGAAGCGCGTTCCGCCCAGAGAAATTTGGACCAAGGACCGGCTTGCGCGTTCACCCAAAACACCATTCCAGATGCTGCAGCCATAAAAAATGGCGGTCATTTCGACAGTGACCGCCATTCTCAACATCACCTTACGCCGGCAGGCAAAACTTCCCACTTCCACAAGTGTTCCGTTTGGAAATATTTCTGAGCAAATTCACGAACCTGATCCGCCGTTACCTTGCCATAGCCCTCCATGGTATAGCGGATAAGTTCCAACCGGCGTGGGTCCGTCTGCGCTTGCTGCAGATAAAGTGCCCAGAAGTCATTGGTCTGCTGCTGGTGTTTGAGCGTCTCAACTGCGGGCTCCCGCGCCCTTGCCAGTTCGTCGTCAGATACGGGATTGGTGCGCAGATCGGCAGCAACCTTGTCCAGCAGCGTGTAAAAACTCCCTATCTTTTCGGGCGTCGTCTCAAGAGAGATATAACCGAAGCCATAGCCCGGTAAATCTCGCGACAGTTCAGCACTGGCTTGCAAACCGTATGTCGCACCCTCTGCAATTCTGAACTGGTCAATCAACCGGTTTTGCAGAATTTGGGTTGAGATATCTGCGATGAAGGAACGCGGAACGTCCGAGAAAAGATCACCGATCGGGACACCAACACTGATCGCGGCCGTGTCATCTCTCCCTGTATGAGTGGAAATCAGCGGCTTATCGTTGGAATCGGGAAACTTCACGACCGTCTGATCGCTCTGCGGTGAGGTTTCTGCCCGCTGCGGAAGCGCACCGAATGTACCGGCTGTGAGGCGAATAGCGTCATCAACCGTCACATCACCGACGATGGTGATTTCAATCGGCCCCTTGGAAACCAACGGTTTGAACAACGCCTCGACATCGCCAAGCGTCGCGGACGACAGTTGTTCACGGCTCGGGAATGCCCAGCGCGGATCGTTGGAGTGTACCAAGCCGGCAAAATCCCGCCGCACAACGCTTCCAGCGGTGGCATCATATTGGTCCAGGCTGCTCAGATATGCCTGCTGCACTCGCTTGAAAACTTCGGGGCGGTAGGCTGGGCGAGATGTGTAGGCAGCCATCAATTGTAACTGAGTCTCCAGATCTTCCGTACGTGTGCGCCCATCGAACCGTACGGCACTATCGCCAACCGAAAAATCGATGCCAAAAATCTTTCCAGTCAACGCTTTTTGGATGTTTTCAAAATCCAGATCCTCCGTGCCAGACAGTATGACGGCCGGAGAAGCCCACAGGGGCGGGAAGGGGTCACGCGCGATTTGCGATCTGCCACCGCTGATATGTTCGCGCACCAGAACTTCATTGGCCCGCAGCTTTGTCGGCTTAACGGTCAGGCGCACACCATTGGCAAAACGCACCATGGTCAGCCCGAGATCTTCAACGGCCTCGCGCTCAACGACGGCCGACGATTCACCAAACGACGTGTAAGGCCAAACGACATCTTCTGCGCCAGCGAGTGCGGAAACGCTAATGGCGCGGGTTGTGCTATAGGCAGATCGTACGGCTTCTTCGCCACCTTCAGGGGCTTTTGCTGCCTGGAGCAAGACCTGCGGACCATTGCCGGTAAATGCAGCGCGCAGCGCAGCGTTGACTTCATCAACCGTAACGTCACTGGTTATAGTCTCAAAAAGCGAAAGGTCGTCCTTCGGTGATGTGAAAACCTGATCGGCATCAACACTACCAGCCAGCATGTTGGCGAGGGCAGTGGAATTTCGTGTCGCAGCACCTGCAGCGTCGGCTTGCAGGGCCGAGCGGAACTCGACAATCTCACGCTGCAGTTCAGCTTCTGTGACACCAAACTCCTGAATACGGCGTTGCTCCTGATCTATCGCAGAAAGCGCGGCCTGCCATTTGTCGGGTTCAGAACTGGCGGAAACCACCGCAAGTCGGGCAGATTTCAGCAGGCCTTGCGTACCGGCATTCGCGCTGATGAATGGCGCATCAGCTCTACTAGCCATGACACTCAGACGACGTTGCAAAACCAGAAAGCCAAGATCTTCGATAAGATCATCGCGGCGCTTGGCCACAGAATCTTTCGTCGTGTCGAATGGACGTGTCCAGGCAATCTGCACGCGCGTCATATTTCCCGGAAGCGCAACGACATTGACCGTTTCACCTTTGCTTTTCAAAGTACCAAGATCAGGTGCCGGTTGTTCTGGCCCACTGGCTTTCCAATCACTAAAACGCTCACGGATTTCGGCCTCCAGAGCTGCGGGATCAACATCGCCAACGACGATCAAGGTCGCGTTATCAGGACGATAATTGGCAGTATAATATTCTCGCAGCAAATCGACGGGCGCATTACGAATGATCTCGGTTTTGCCAATTGGCGAGCGCATCGTAACGCGCTGGCCTTCAAGCAAAGAATTGAGAACACTCACACCAGTCCGGTACTGCGGCGTATCGCGCAGCCTTTCTTCAGAAAGAATAACGCCACGTTCGCGGTCAAACGCCGCAGCATTCAGCTTCAACTCGCTCGCGGTTTCACGCATCAGTTTCAAACCGGTCGAAATCGTATCGGCGTCGACCTGCGGCAGATCGAGCGAATAGACGGTCTCGCTATAGGACGTGTGAGCATTGGTATCTGGCCCAAATGCCAGACCCTTGCGCTGGAGCATACGCACCATCTCGTCTTCGCCTACATTTGTTGAGCCTTTGAAGGCCATGTGCTCGAGAAAGTGGGCGAGGCCCTGCTGATTATCTTTTTCATCGAGCGAACCGGAACCGATACGAAAGCGGATCGCCGCCTGATTTGGCGGTGTGGTATTGCGCTTGATGGCAAATCGCATTCCGTTTGCAAGCACGCTAAACTGGACATCGGAATCTGCAGTCAGATCACTCTGAGCCTGCGGCCAAGACGTGGCGACATTTTCGGCCCGAACTGGCATCGGCAGGCCAATGCCCATGGAAATCGTCGCAAGCGCAAACAGCGTCTGGCGGGCGGAATTTGCTATATATTTTAAAAACATCAGTGTTCCGGCAGGTTGTAATTGATATGCGAGGGAATATCTCAAAGCGAGTGTTCCGCTTCAAGCACATATTCTGAGATAGCGAAGTGTTGAATATGAGGCTTCGGCGACTTCAGTCTCAGCATCGTGTTTCCGCTGAGCGTAAACATGCTTGGATTTGGAAAGGAAACTCGGCGCCTAACATATGCCCGAGAGAGATAGCGGGAAATTTCCGTACTGAATTGAGGGCGCAGGCGAGGGCAGGGGAGTAGGCATTCTCCAGCATCACGCCCTTATCAATACGGCTCGAGTATAAGCCGCCAGGTCGTCTTGCCGTCTACCAAGCCGACGCGGAATATTGCCGCAATTGTTGGAGATCACCACGTGGCCCTTATTCCAGCCAACGGTCTCATTGTCACGTGTCAAAGCATCCGCTGGACCGCAAGCAATGAGTGACGCTGGTACCAAAATTTCAAGGATCAAAAGCGACAAAGGGTTTTATCGACGGTCCTTTTAGCACTCTTCAGGTTTCCGTTCTGATGCTGCGGCATCAATGAGCTCGCTAGCTCATTTGCTCATCAAGTAGTGCAAAGGAGAAGGAGACGCTAAAGTAGGGTAGGGGACTGCAGTCATTCACCACGGTATATGAGAGCAATGCGCAGCGACAGCCCCAGGCAAAATATTTCCATTGTTCTCGTTTCGAGTGGCTGTCGGGCAAGTGCCCTCCATTTCAAACATGAGCGCGGTGAGGTCTCGGGTAAGTCGCATCCGAAAGGCACGCATGGGAAAAGTAACAGCTGTAACTTTTCCTCCGCTCACTCGCTGCCGGGTGAGGCATCCAGGGGCTGGCGCAAAACTTTGGCAGGGCACTAATTACACTCTGATCACCGCGACAAAGTTCTAAACGGCGTCCTCGTTCAGCCCTCTGTAATTTACACTGAGCTCAGCCGAGAATTGCGTCATTTCGAGATTGCTCAACATCCTCCCTTCAAGCATGCAATCGAGTTGAACGACATGTGACTCTTCTGCTGACCATCGATCCGAATGCTGCCCCAGTTCCTCCCGATATCAAGTTCAAACCTGAGCCGGGAAGGGGAGTGCAACATCGGTGTTTTTACACACCGCTCAAAAGTTACAGCTGTTACTTCTGAGTTTTGCCGTATCGGTTATCGGCCAGGCCAAACAGACTGCGTTCCAGATTCAGTTTCCCTTCAAGGGCACGATCGATCATCGCTCGGAAATAACCACCCGGTTTGCTGATTTGTTCGGGATCACGGATGGATTTTTCGAGCACTGTGGCGAGAATTGCCGCCGCAGCATAGGAGCCAACCTTCTGTTTGCCGTCCGCCCAACCTGCTTCTGACAGTCCAATCATTCGCCGCAACACCTCACCCGAACGAGAAAGTGTCGTCCAGGAGTCGAATTGAGTACCTATCATCGCCTGCGCTTCGGGGCAGGCGGCTTGGAGCAATCCCACAGATACGGAGCCAAGAATTTCACCTTGAACGGCATCAACATCCCGTTGGGCCACACCAAAAGTTTCTTGCTCAACTGCTGGATTTGCCGAAAGCTTTTTTTCAAAAGCTAGATCGGCCGCGTAGCGGTCGTTATGTAAATTATGATCGCGCTCGGTAGAGCGCGTCCTTTCATTCTTACTTTCAGGTTGAGATTCTAGGGTTGTATTAATAATAGCGGTGACGCTGATGTCACCCTCGGATGTCATATTAAAAGGAATATGCTCGGATGGGAGACTTTCTACTACCCTATCATGCAGCAACTGAGTCTCTCTTGCTCTTGCTACAATATCGACCTTCAGGAGGCTAATGGCCGCAAGCTCGGCACGAACATCAATTGTTTCGTCGGAAAATGCGACGCACATATCCTCAATGGCCCGCGAAAGCCTGGCGATGTCGCGCTTTGCCGCAAGCTCGATTGCCAGTCGATGTTGGTAATGGGTGACGGCCTGCGTCAGCTCTTCAACTCTTACACGCGCCGGCGTGAAGTCGATGCCAAATCCAGCGACAACCTCGCCTTGATCGTTGCGATAAACAAAACGGCGGCCTGTAGAACTGTCGCGGTAAGCTGCGATGCCTGCTTCGACCAACCGGCGAATGCATCTGATAACAGTGCGTTCCGAACGCATGGTGTATTCCGCCAGCTTTGCATTGGATATGGCGACAATCGGCCGACCTGAGCCCTTCCAGTCATCAGCACGCGACAGGCCAAGCAGGATATCCATCACATGATAGGTTGTTCCATCAATGCCAAGCACCGGCGCTGCCTTTTTCAAAAGCAGGGCGATTTCGGATTTTGTAGTGTCTGGAACGTTGTTTGCCATCGCCAATCGGGCGCTCGCAACGATCCCAGGAGTGACGCGTCTAAAGGACGCTACTGCAGAAGCTTCAGTCATAGCTTACCCGCTGCGATCGCAAGATCACATTCCCAATCGGTCGATTTTTAGGAAGCCATCGGAATTTAGACGCAAAAAAACGGTCTCTGACAGTTACAGAGACTTGATTAACGCGTTCGTCCGTCTTAGAATCAGATCGTTACAGCTAATGTTGACGGTGCTTCGTGTTCCGTTGGCCAATGGTTTAAGGGTCTATCGATTGCAGTCGATGGGCCCTTTTCCGTTCTGGCGACTAGCTCATCCCAGAATCCTTTCGTTGTTGGTCCTGAAATTCCGCAACAAGTTCGGGTAGCCGTTGCAGCAGCCAGTCCGAAAGCCCAGGAAGGCGATTGTCCGGAATTGAAATCCGTGTCGATGTATCTGTACGTTTCGCAGCGATGACGACGCCATTGGCCACCGTCACGTCGACTGCAACCGGTTCGCGCTTCGCTGATTGATCGAGAACATCAAGGATCAATGAAAAACGCTGATCGCTTCCAGTAGTAGCCCAGGATGGAGATGTGGTGAGTTCGGCAACCGCTGCGGCCTGCGCTCCATTCAGACGACGGTCCTTTATGAAAGAGCCCAGCTTTTCCCATTTCGGGCGTCCAATCGACGAGGCTGGCCCGATCAACCGGATAATGTTTTCCGGGATCAACGATGCGGTGTTTGTCAGGATCGAAATATAGGCAAGGTTTCTGCCCTCTTTCCGACCCAGAGCATCAGAGATAACTTCTCTGGAATATTTACGATCGCGAAGAGTAAGGGCAAACAGCGCCTGTTCGATAAACGAAAGGTTCAGACGCTCAGAGTTTTCGATGCCCTGAGAAACGACAAGTTCCTCATCACTCATATCGCGAACGATCGCCTTGACCGGCCGTTTTAGAATCTGGCAGGCACGAAGCCGTCTATGTCCGTAGGCGGCTTGATAATGACCTGGACGGTTTGCGAGCGGACGCACAAGAATAGGCAGCTTCTGACCCGCATCTCGGATGCCCTCGACGAAGGCCTGAAACGTTGCATCGCCTTCAATATCAAGGCGATCATTCACAAACGAACCCACAATGTGGTCCGGATCAAGCTCGACAATCGACTCCGCGGACAGCAGCTGATCGTGCAGGCGCTTATTCTCGTCCTCTATCGAAACGAAAGCACGGTCCATGGATTTGACGGCCGTTGAACCGACGCGTCGCTTTTCATGATCGACAACGGACACTGGCGTATGCTTTGCAAGCGCCGCCGTGTCGACATTGGCGAACAGGCTCTTCATGCGCTGATTTCGTTCTTTGGGATTTGCCATTATCTGCCCCACACGTCTTTGATGTGAAGGAAAATTTCACGGTTCACGGAATCCACGGACTCGATCGCACGATTGAGCGTGTCGCGCCCGACACTGCCTCGTGACAGTTCGTAGAGGCTCTTTTTTTCCAGACCCGCACTCGCAATGGCCGTGGTTTCCACAACAGCCGGCGCCAACACATCTTCCTTGAAAAGAGAGCGCAGCAAGGTGACAACATTCACCTGCGGCCCATCATTCGGGTTGTGACGGGTAATGACATAGCGAATGAAATCGTGACTAAGCGTACCGCCGCGATCTTCGATAACGCCCATCAGATCGCTCATCATCGCCAGAAACTGGTTCATACTCGCGACATCGATCATTGCCGGATGAATAGTGATCAACAGACCGGTTGCCGCGCACAATGCTCCAAGTGTCAGATAACCGAGTTGCGGCGGCGCATCGATCAGCACAACATCGTAATCTGCCTCAACTTCCGAAATGACGGATGACAAGCGGCGGAAGAAAATCTCGTCGCCACGACCATAACCTTCGGCAATCGCCTGAGGTGTCTCGTGCTCATATTCCATGAGTTCAAGATTGGCCGGAATGAGGTCGATCCCGTCGAAATAGGTCTTTCGGATCACCTCACGAACGGGTCTGCGCTTCTCATCATAACGAATAGCGGCGTAAACAGTCTCGTTTTCATCGACGTCAAATTCCGGCTGGTAGCCGAACATCGCTGACAAAGACGCCTGCGGATCAAGGTCAATCGCAAGAACGCGCAGGCCCTGGATTGCCAGATAGTGCGCCAAGTGAAGGGTTGTCGTGGTTTTTGCCGAACCGCCCTTGAAGTTCGCAACAGCAATAACCTGCAGCTTCTCTCCGTCACGACGGCGGGGCAGAAACTCCAACGCCTCGTTAGGACGCTTACGTGCCAAGTGTTCACGGATCTCGTTGACTTGGGCTAGCGTATAAATCCGCCGGCCATTGTCCTGCCGGTCCGGGATTGCGCCTTCGCCATCGAGCGACATTTGCCGCAAGGTCGATTCAGCGATGCCCAACAGGCTGGCAACTTCGCGAGAGGTAAATGTCTTGAGGCTCTTTTCAATCTCTGGCTCATACAGTCTTTCGCGGATAGACTGGAGCTGGGCAGACAACAGCTGAGCCTGTCGGCTAATCTTCATTGCCGACGATTCTTTTGGTTGAATTCGCTGTTGGTTCGTTGTCATTTCGCCTCACGACGGTTTTTTCGTGATTGTCAGTAATTTACCGTCGACCGACAGT
>NZ_AP026438.1:3502500-3700190 GCF_055381905.1 Agrobacterium sp. 5Ca50 | reverse complement strand
CCCCTCGTTAAGAATCGCTCAAAGTTCGTTTATTGCTCGCGAGCCGGTTGTCCCATTTCCCTCTTCATCATGGAGAGGCCTGCGATGCACTTGTCGGTGCTCCTTTCGTTTCAACTTCAGATCACTTTTTTCAAGACAAAGAAATTCCGCTCTACAACCATCACAGTTGCAGTTTGCATCGTGTCGATATCTGAAAAAACGGGATGAAAAACATCCCGCCGCAAGGAACTATCGAACCTTCGAATTCAATACTCGAAACAGTTGATGGATTGTAATCCGTGCCCCCTGACGAGGTGCATTTAGGCAGGATCGTAGGTTGAGATCAATGGTCATTTTTCTGCAAAGCCGAAGATCAGCCATTGACTCTGACTAACCATTTTGCATCACGCCGGGCCTATTTTGGAGAATCGCTTATGAATCAATGAGATTCAAATTTCTAGGCTTTCGCGAGGCTATCCAAATAAAAAAATTAAAAAAAAACTTGACTCGAAACCTCTGCCACCTTTCGCAGAGAAAGATAGGCTACTTGATAAAGACCTCTCGCAAGAATTTGATTTTAAAGGATTTTTTGTGTCATCAGCTTGACTTGGGATTGTCATGTTAAATGCCGAGACGTTAATAAACGGTTACAAGCACAAAAAGCCCGGTCCGAAGACCAGGCTTTTAAAATTATATTCCAAAAGGATTATATTAGGCTGAGAGAGCCTTAACGCGCTGTGCCAAACGGGACACCTTGCGGGATGCGGTGTTGCCGTGAAGAACACCCTTTGTGGCTGCGCGCTGGATTTCCGGCTGAGCGGCCTTCAGAGCTTCGGTTGCAACAGCGAGATCGCCAGTTGCAATCGCTTCTTCAACCTTACGGATGAAGCCACGAACGCGCGAACGACGAGCCTTGTTGACTGCAGTGCGGCGAGCGATCTTGCGGGTCGCCTTTTTCGCCGAAGTTGTATTGGCCATGTATGCCTCTCTTCGAATTCGATTTAATTTCCACAACCACAGGACAGAGTCTTTCAAAGACCTCACGTTCCAGAATTGCGGGAGTTATTTGGACAAGCCTGACGGGCTATCCTTTACCGTGGGCGGGCATATAGCTCGAATGCGCGCGCCCGTCAACGCGCATTTTCAACGAAACCAGAGATTCCGACTCCATTGCGCGAAATATCAGCGATTGCGAAACGCCGGTTTCCGCTTCTCCACGAATGCAGCCATACCTTCCTTCTGGTCCTGTGTTGCAAAGAGCGAGTGGAACATACGCCGCTCAAACCGCAGACCTTCTGCAAGCGGCAGTTCAAAGGCGCGGTTGACGCTTTCCTTGGCCATAAGAACGGAGGCACGCGACAGGGAGGCTATACGTGTGGCGGCTTCCACAGCCTCGTCCAGCAGCTTCTCTCGCGCGACAATGCGGGAAACAAGGCCAGCACGCTCAGCCTCCACAGCGTCCATCATACGACCTGTCAATATGAGATCCATTGCCTTGGCCTTGCCTACGGCGCGGGTTAACCGCTGCGAGCCACCCATGCCGGGTATAATGCCCAGTGTAATTTCGGGCTGGCCAAACTTTGCCGTATCCGATGCGATGATGAAATCGCAGATCATGGCAAGCTCGCAACCACCACCCAGTGCGAAACCGGATACGGCGGCAATGACCGGCTTGCGGGTGGCCGCAACATCGTCCCAGCCACCGATAAAGTCGCCCAGATAGGCGTCGACAAAATCGAGCGTCTGCATTTCCTTGATGTCGGCACCAGCTGCAAATGCCTTTTCCGATCCGGTGATGACAATGGCGCCGATGGAATCGTCTGTCGTGAACGACTGCATAATGTGGCGCATCTCTTTCATGACCGTCGAGTTCAGCGCGTTCAGAGCCTTGGGACGATTGAGGGTGATGACACCAACCTCATCGCGCTTTTCCACCAGCAACGTTTCATAATCCATGGCCGTTCTCCCTAGGGCTCGTGTCAGGTCTGGCAAACCGCGCAATAGAAAGTAGAGCGACCTGCCTGCGTGATGCGTGTCACCGTACCCGCGCAACCGGGTGTGCGGCAAGCGTGCCCTTCCCGGTCGTAGACGGAAAAGGAGTGCTGGAAATAACCGAGCGTACCATCCGTCTGGATATGGTCTTTCAGTGACGATCCTCCTGCGGCGATGGCATCGGCAATCACGTCACGAATTTTCTGGGTCAGCAGAACCAGTCGGTCACTCGCCTCACCCGCTTTGGTCACCAGCGTACCGGCTGCCCGCTCCGGCGACAGGCCCGACCGCCACAGGGCCTCACAGACGTAGATATTGCCGAGACCTGCGATGATCTTCTGGTCAAGCAACACTGTCTTCAAGGGCTGCTTACGGCCCGCAAAACGGCTGGCAAGATAATCGGCACTCAAGCTGTTACCTGTGGGTTCCGGGCCAAGGCTTTCAAATGCCGGATAGCGATCGATATGGCGCCGATTGATCAGATGCATGAAACCAAACCGGCGCGGGTCATTATAGATCACGCGCTGCGGCCCACTTTCCGTTTGTAAATGAAAGATCACATGATCGTGCTTTTCATCCTTTGAACGTGGGTGATGGAACTCACCCGGCGTCTCAGGTTCACCCTTGCCACTGCTAACGCCCCACGCCTCGATACGGAACGATCCGGACATACCAAGATGGGCAACGACCGTGCGGTCTTCCTCCAGATCAATCAGCAGATATTTGGCGCGGCGGCCAAGCGACAGAATCTTGCGACCGGCGAGATCAGAGCCAAAACCTTCCGAGAACGGAAACCGAAGATCAGCCCGACGCAATTCCACCGCGTCAACCAGCGCGCCTTCCATGGTGGGCGCCAGACCGCGCCTGACTGTTTCTACCTCTGGCAATTCGGGCATGGCATTCATCCAGTTGTTTATCGATGCGACTTTATGCTCTATAGACCACCTGCACATATCGCGGCCATTTGATACCGCCACAGATAGCGTCGCGAAAGCGTTTCCGCTATGGTCCGCCGCGCAATAAAGAATGGAGACAGACAATGACCGAGGCCCGCACCACCGCAGATGGCGGCATGGAAACGTCTTACGGCTTTCACAAGGTCGAAGAAGGCCAGAAGCAGGGCATGGTCAACGAGGTCTTCCATAAGGTCGCCAAGAAATATGATATCATGAATGATGTGATGTCTGCCGGTCTGCACCGCCTATGGAAAGATGCGATGGTATCCTCGCTCAATCCGCGCAAGGATCCGACCTACAAGGTGCTGGATGTTGCGGGCGGCACGGGCGACGTTGCGTTTCGTATCGTCGAGGCTTCGAACCGGCTGGCGCATGCCACGGTTCTCGACATTAATGGCTCCATGCTGGGTGTCGGTCAGGAACGGGCTGCCAAGAAAGGTCTTTCCGAAAATTTGACGTTTGTTGAGGCAAATGCCGAAGAACTGCCGCTGGAAAGCAACAGCTTTGATGCATACACGATTGCATTTGGCATTCGTAACGTACCGCGTATCGATTTCGCCCTGAAAGAAGCCCACCGCGTTCTGAAACGTGGCGGCCGTTTGTTGGTGTTGGAATTTTCCGAAGTGGAAATGCCGCTGCTCGACCGGGTCTATGATCTGTGGTCGTTCAATGCCATTCCGCAGTTCGGCAAGATGATTACCGGTGATGCCGAGCCCTATCAGTATCTGGTGGAATCCATCCGCAAATTTCCCAAGCAGGAAGATTTCGCGACGATGATCCGCACCGCCGGGTTCTCGCGCGTCAGCTACACAAATTATACCGGCGGCATCGCTGCACTGCATTCCGGCTGGAAACTGTAATCCAATGACTTTCTACCGTCAGAACAGAGCATTTGCATGAGCTTACCGGGTGCATATTTCCGGCTGGCACGGGTCGGCTGGGTTCTCGTGCGTGAGGGCGTGTTTCTGGCACTGCCGTCCGATGATCTGCCCGCATCGGCAAAATTTGCCAAAGCGCTGCTGAAACCCTTTGCGCGCAACCGTGCCAAAAGTCGCGAGCGTAGCGACAGGCTGGCGCGTGCGGTGGAACGGCTCGGGCCGTCCTATGTCAAGATGGGCCAGTTTCTGGCGACCCGCCCTGATGTGGTGGGTGCCGAATTTGCCGATGACCTGGCTGGTCTTCAGGACCGTATGGCATTTTTCCCGATCAGCGCGGCAAAGGCCAATATCGAGGGATCGCTCGGCCGTCCGGTGACCGAGCTTTACCGCGAGTTTGGCGATCCGATCGCCGCCGCTTCAATTGCGCAGGTGCATCCGGCCATCGTGGATACGCCACAGGGACCGCGTAAGGTTGCCGTCAAGGTCATCCGCCCCGGTGTGCGACAGCGCTTCCAGAACGATCTGGAAGCAATGTATCTGATTGCCGACCTGCAGCAGCGTTTCGTTCGTTCTGCCCGGCGCCTGCGTCCGGTTGAAGTCACTCGCGCGCTGGAGCAGACGACCAAGATCGAGATGGACCTGCGCCTTGAGGCTGCAGCCCTTTCAGAGATTGCCGAAAACACCAAAAACGACCCCGGTTTCCGCGTGCCTGACGTGGACTGGGAACGGACCGGCCGTGATGTCGTGACCATGGAGTGGATCGACGGCATCAAGATGTCTGACGTGGAGGCGCTGAAAGCGGCGGGCCACGATCTCGACAAGCTGGCCGATACGCTGATCCAGTCATTCCTGCGCCACACCCTGCGTGATGGCTTTTTCCACGCCGATATGCATCCCGGCAATCTGTTTGTCGATGCCAAGGGCATGATCGTTGCCGTCGACATGGGCATTGCCGGCCGGTTGGGGAAAAAGGAACGCCGATTCCTCGCCGAAATTCTCTATGGCTTCATTACCCGCGATTACATGCGCGTCGCCGAGGTGCATTTTGAAGCGGGTTATGTGCCCGGCCATCATGATATTGCGAGCTTTGCACAGGCCATCCGAGCCATTGGCGAGCCGATCCACGGTCAACCAGCCGAAACCATTTCAATGGGCAAGCTGCTGACGTTGCTGTTTGAGGTTACCGAGCTTTTCGACATGGAAACCCGGCCTGAGCTGGTGATGCTGCAAAAGACAATGGTGGTGGTGGAAGGCGTTTCTCGCATTCTCAACCCACGTTTCAACATGTGGAAGGCCGCCGATCCGGTGGTTGGCAGCTGGATACGCGACAATCTCGGTCCCAAGCGCATCGTCACTGACTTGAAGGACGGCATGAAGGCGGCTGTAAAGCTGGCCGAGGCCATTCCGGAAATTGCCGCCAAGACCGAAAAACTGCATGGCGAACTGGTCTATATGAGCGAAAACGGTGTACGTTTTGACGCGCAGACCGCAGAAGCCATTGGCAAGGCAGAAGCGCGTCACACCCGCTGGGGCCGTATCGCGCTTTGGATCATTGCTTTGGTGCTGGTTTACATCGCAATACGGATCAGCTGATAGCGATGCCCAGCTCCGTGCGCAGCTTCTTGGTTAGCCCAGATGCTACCACGTCATAGGAGCGGCGCAGATAATGCTCCAGTTCCTCGCGCTCCAGCGGGGAATGGTCTGCGATCGATATCCATTTGCGTTTGGCGAAATAGGGCGCCTGACCTATGCCTTCGAGCGAGGTGAGGATTTCAAAACTTTCCTCGGAGCACTTCACGACAAGACGCCAGTTATCGCTGTTTCCGAGAACAGCAAAAACCTTTCCCCCGACTTTGGCAACGTGCGAATCCCACTGGTCGACAAAGGTCACACCCGGCCATTTCGACAACAGGTCATCAAAACCATCACGGTCAAAAATGCTCATGCCAGTTTCTCCGCAATCATCGCTGCGAGACGGTCGGCAACTTCATCCTTGCCCATATCCGGCCAAGCCTCGACGCCATCTTTCGAAATCAGCTTTACCTGATTGCGCAGACCGCCCATCACACCGGTTTCCGGGGATACATCATTGGCGATGATCATGTCGGCGCCCTTGCGTTCCAGCTTGGCGCGGCCATTATTTTCGACGTCCTGTGTTTCCGCCGCAAAACCGATAACCAAAGTCGGACGTTTTTCATGGTGGCCGACAGTTTTCAGGATATCGGGGTTCTCTGTCAGCATGAGTGCCGGTGGTGCATCACCCGGCTGTTTCTTGATCTTCTGATCGGACGCGGTCGCCACCCGCCAATCCGCAACCGCTGCCACAAAGACGGCAATGTCGGCAGGCAGACGCCCAATCACCGCATCGCGCATTTCTTCGGCCCGCTCGACATGCACGGTCGTCACGCCAGTCGGGTCTGGGATAGTCACCGGACCGGAAACAAGCGTCACCTTGGCGCCCAGCCGTGCAAGGGCGGCGGCTATGGCGTGGCCCTGCCGTCCAGACGAGCGGTTGGCGATATAACGTACGGGATCAATCGGTTCATGGGTCGGGCCAGAGGTCACAATCGCCGTTTTCCCGGCCAGTGGTTTTGGCGCAGTGTCAAAAAGTACCGCGACGGCCTCAACGATCTGCAGCGGCTCGGCCATACGGCCCGTGCCGCCCTCGCCTTTCTCGGCCATTTCACCAGCCATCGGGCCAATGAAATGAATACCGTCGTTTTTCAATGTCACGATGTTGCGCTGTGTTGCACTGGCCGACCACATTTTCGGGTTCATGGCCGGAGCGATCAAGATTGGCTTGTCAGTGGCCAACAGCACGGTTGAAGCCAAATCATCGGCCAGACCATGTGTCATCTTGGCCATCAGATTTGCAGTAGCTGGGGCAACCAGAACAAGATCGCAATCGCGCGCCAGCCGGATGTGGCCGACATCCTGCTCATCCTGCCGGGAAAAAAGCTCGGTAAAGACGTGGGTGGCTGACAGTGCACCAACCGCCAGCGGCGTGACAAATTCCTGCGCACCTGCGGTCATCACGGGCGTTACCTTTGCGCCACGCTCTTTCAGGCGACGAATAAGATCAAGGCTCTTGTAAGCCGCGATCCCGCCAGAAATGACCAGAAGAATGTGTTTGCCTGAAAGTGTCATGCGCGAAGTAACCGATTGATGTTTCAACCGACCCTAGCGCATCGCAACCAAAATCGGAATCGATTTTCGCAAGGTCCAAAACATCCCTCAAAAGCATGAAAGCGCCGTGCATCTTTGACACACGGCGCTCTCGGCATTGATCCCGGGGATGCTATTGATCGGCTATCACGCCGCCTTGGCAGCGTGATATTCCTTGATGGCAACCATCTTGATGGCCGGATAACGCTCGGATTCGTAGCGCAGCGAAAATGCATCCTGCGCCAGGAATACCGGATCGCCGTCCAGATCGCGGGCGATATCGCCTCGCTTGACGTTGAGGAACTTGTCCATTTCCGCAGGCTGGTCGGAGGAAATCCAGCGGCAGACCGAAAAGCGCGACATTTCGAACGACACCGGCAGGCCATATTCGCCCATCAGACGCTCTTTCAAAACGTCCAACTGCAGCGCACCGACCACACCGACGATCGCAGGGGAGCCGTCCTCTGGCGAGAACAGCTGCACAACGCCCTCTTCCGCCATCTGTTGCAGTGCTTCTTTCAGCTTCTTGGCCTTCATCGCATCTTCCAGTCGCACGCGACGCAGAATTTCTGGCGAGAAGTTCGGAACGCCTTGGAACACAAGGTTTTCACCCTCGGTCAGCGTATCGCCGATACGAAGCGTGCCGTGGTTGGGAATGCCCACCACGTCACCGGCAAAGGCCGTATCAGCCAATTGGCGCTGCGAGGCAAAGAAGAACTGCGGCGCTGTGAGACCCATCTGCTTGCCGGTACGTGCCAGACGCGCCTTCATGCCGCGCTCCAGCTTGCCGGAGCAGATGCGGGCAAACGCGATACGGTCGCGGTGGTTCGGGTCCATATTGGCCTGAATCTTGAACACGAAAGCCGTCATCTTGTCTTCCGACGCGTGAACGGTGCGGGTATCTGCTACCTGGTCGCGCGGTGGTGGCGCAAAATCGCCCAGCGCGTTGATGAGATCACGAACGCCAAAGTTGCGCAGTGCCGAACCAAAGAACACAGGGGTCATGTGGCCTTCCAGAAAAGCCTGACGATCAAACGGGCGACAAGCTTCTCTCGCCAGTTCCGTTTCTTCGATAAAGGCTTCACGCTCATTTTCTGGCAGACGGTCAGCAACTGCTCTTGGGCCCTCAACCGGCAAGGATTCAACCTGCGTATCGACACCACGGAACGTGTTGTTTGCCAGGTTATACGCACCGGAGAATGTCTTGGCGCGGCCAACTGGCCAGGTTACCGGTGCAGTGTCCAGCGCCAGCTTCTCTTCCACCTCATCCAGAATCTCAAATGGGTCGCGGCTTTCACGGTCCATCTTGTTGATGAAGGTGATAATCGGAATGTCGCGCATACGGCAGACTTCAAACAGCTTCAGCGTCCGCGGCTCGATACCCTTGGCGGCATCGATAACCATGATCGCGGCATCCACTGCCGTCAGCGTGCGATAGGTATCGTCCGCAAAGTCTTCGTGGCCCGGTGTATCGAGAATGTTGAACACCCGGTCATTATATTCAAAGGTCATAACAGAGGTGACGACCGAGATGCCGCGCTCGCGTTCGATCTTCATCCAGTCCGAACGGGTCTGGATACGGTCCTTCTTCGCCTTCACTTCACCGGCCAGCTGGATCGCTCCGCCGAACAGCAGCAGTTTTTCGGTCAGCGTCGTCTTACCGGCATCCGGGTGCGCAATAATCGCGAATGTGCGACGGCGGGATACCGCCTCGGCGAGTGTTTCAGCCATTGAGAAATTCCTGTTGATTGGCGCCGTCTTTACAGTTTCAAGCCGCGATATGCAATTGACCTGCACCATGGTGACAAAGCAAATGGCACTATGCCTTACGATATATCCCCATCTCCGCAGCTTAAACTCATCCGTCTTGCCAATGGCGAGGGGTTGGAACTGCCGTCGTACGAAACCAGCGGCGCTGCTGGCATGGACCTGCGCGCTGCCGTGGATGCCGATGCCCCGGTTATCCTGAAGTCCGGTCAGCGCATGCTTGTGCCGACAGGTTTCATCTTCGAAGTGCCCGTTGGCTTTGAAGCGCAAATTCGCCCTCGTTCCGGTCTTGCCATCAAGAACGGTATCACCTGCCTCAATTCACCAGGCACTGTGGACAGCGATTATCGCGGTGAAGTCAAAGTCATTCTCGCCAATCTCGGGCAAGAAGACTTCGTCATCGAACGCGGCATGCGCATCGCCCAGATGGTGATTGCACCTGTGACGCAGGTTGTTGTTACCGAGGTCAGTGAGACCTCCGAGACCAGCCGTGGAACGGGCGGCTTCGGTTCAACTGGGACTGCCTGAGGGATCTTAAAACGCATCGGTTTGCGCGCGCCTGCATCGCCCGAATTGTCCATGATTGAAAAGTTCATGCCAGTTGGATACACCGCACAGCAGAATGTGATTTCGGAGCCTTCCATGACAATCGGCACCCTGCTTGCCTACGCCACAGCCCTGTTCATTGCCGCTGCCATTCCCGGCCCTGGCATGACTGCCATTGTGGCGCGTGCTCTGGGTTCCGGGTTTCGTGAAACCTTCTTCATGGGTCTCGGTCTTGTTCTCGGGGATATGGTCTATCTGACGGCCGTTATTCTTGGACTGGCCTTTGTCGCGCAAACCTTCCACGAAGCATTTCTGGTGCTGAAATTCGCGGGCGCTGCCTACCTCATCTATATTGCATGGAAGCTTTGGACGGCGGGGCTTTTGTCGACCGACCTGAAAGCGCGTAAATCCACTAGCATCGGCATGTCATTCATGTCAGGTCTTCTAATCACGCTCGGCAACCCCAAAACCATGCTGTTTTACGTGGCGCTTGTTCCAACACTGATTGATATTCGTGTTATCGGTATCTCGGAATATCTGACGCTGATTGCCGTTACATTCGTGGTTTTGTTGGCAGTGCTTCTGCCCTACATCCTGCTTGCCACCAAGGCACGCACCCTGCTGAAGAAACCCCGCGCACTGCAAATTCTCAACCGCACAGCCGCCGGTATTCTGGCGGGAACAGCAGCAATGATTGCCACCCGCGCCAGTTGAAATATTTGTTCGGCCAAAGTGGAGATTTCACGAGAATTTTCCAAGTAACGGCTCGCATAAGAACAAACGTTCGCTAGCCTGAAACCGTGATTGCTCCTATTCTGCGCGGTAATTTCTGCCGGTTGCATATTAAAGGAGACTATCATGTCAGAAGCCCGAAAGCCCGGACGCGGACGTATCTATTCGTCGATCACCGAGACGATTGGTGATACGCCGATCGTACGCCTCGACAAGCTGGCCAAGGAAAAAGGCGTCAAGGCCAACCTTCTGGCAAAGCTCGAATTCTTTAACCCGATCTCCTCGGTCAAGGACCGTATTGGCGTAGCGCTGATCGAAAGCCTTGAAGCACAGGGCAAGATCACCCCCGGCAAGACAACGCTTGTTGAGCCGACATCCGGCAATACCGGCATCGCGCTCGCCTTCGCGGCCGCTTCCAAGGGTTACAAGCTTATTCTGACCATGCCGGAAACCATGTCGGTCGAGCGTCGCAAGATGCTGGTGCTGTTGGGTGCCGAGCTTGTGTTGACCGAAGGCCCGAAGGGTATGAAGGGCGCCATTGCAAAGGCGCAGGAACTGGCAGAAACACTGCCTGACGCCGTTATTCCGCAACAGTTTGAAAACCCAGCCAACCCTGATATTCATCGCAAGACAACTGCCGAAGAAATCTGGAACGATACCAACGGTTCTGCCGACATTCTCGTGTCCGGTATTGGCACCGGCGGCACCATTACCGGTGTTGGCCAAGTATTGAAGGCACGTAAACCAGGCTTTAAGGTGGTTGCGGTTGAGCCTGCTGACAGCCCCGTTCTGTCCGGAGGCAACCCCGGCCCGCACAAAATCCAGGGCATTGGCGCAGGTTTTGCTCCCGCTGTACTTGATACCGCGATCTATGACGAAATCATCACCGTCACCAATGACGAGGCGTTTGAAACGGCACGCCTCGTTGCGCGCCTTGAAGGTGTTCCGGTTGGCATTTCCTCCGGTGCTGCGCTTGCAGCTGCCATTGGGGTTGGCAGCCGCGAAGAAAACGCTGGCAAGAACATCGTCGTGATCATTCCGTCCTTTGCGGAACGTTATCTTTCGACAGCATTGTTTGAAGGTCTCGGTCTCTAACACAAAAAAAGGCCCGCCATGCTGTCGCGCACGGCGGGCCAATTCTACACCCAAGTTTTTAAGCCTCACGCCGCAGCGGTGAGCCTTTCTCCGGCAATACGATAGGAAATGGCTTCAGCCAGATGGATGCGGCTGACGATGTCGTGCCCCTCAAGGTCGGCAAGTGTCCGCGCCACCTTGAGAATACGGTGATAACCGCGCGCTGAGAATTTCAGGCGTTCTGCGGCATCACGCAGAAGCTGCAAACCAGGCGCGTCCGGTTCAGCAAAACGCTCAATCAGAGCGGTTGAGCAACGCGCATTGGTCCTGATCTCGGCAAAACCGGCACTGGCATACCGTTCCTGCTGACGTTCACGGGCACGCGCTACACGCCTTGCAACATCCACGCTGCTTTCAGCCGCCATTGGGCGGATTAGGTCCGCCGCCGAAACAGCGGGAACATCGACGCGGATATCGATACGGTCCATCAGTGGACCGGAAATCCGGGCCTGATAATCGGAAACGCAGCGTGGTCCTCTGGCACAGGTAAAGCCCGGTTCGCCTGCCATACCGCATTTGCACGGGTTCATCGCTGCAACCAGCTGAATTTGCGCCGGATAGCTCACGCGATGATTGGCACGCGCAATGATACATTCGCCGGTTTCCAACGGCTGGCGCAAAGCATCCAGCACCTGCGGTGAAAACTCCGGGAACTCATCCAAAAACAATACGCCATTATGGGCCAGCGATGCCTCACCCGGCTTGGCACGCAAACCGCCGCCGACAAGGGCTGCCATGGTGGCAGAGTGATGCGGCGTCCGAAACGGCCTGCTATCGGACAGTTTTCCGCCAGAAAGCTGGCCTGCAATGGAATGCACCATCGAGACCTCCAGCAATTCTGCTGCCGACAGGGGCGGCAAGATAGACGGCAGTCGTGAAGCCAGCATTGACTTGCCCGACCCGGGAGGCCCGACCATCAGCATGTTATGACCACCGGCGGCAACAACTTCGAGCGCCCGTTTGGCGCTCTCTTGCCCCTTTATGTCGGCAAGGTCGGGCATATTGGCAGGTGTCGCGCGGATGGCGGGCTGCGGACGCGACAAAAGCTGTGTACCGCGAAAATGATTGGCCAGCGCAATCAGGCTACGCGGTGCCAGGATATCAATATCCGCACCGGCCCATGCGGCTTCCGGGCCGCTGTCCGCCGGGCAGATGAGGCCTCTACCCATGGCATTGGCACCGATAGCAGCAGGCAGTGCGCCGGCTACCGCACCAATCGTTCCATCAAGGTTCAGTTCTCCCAAAACAACGTAACCGGCCAGCGCTTCAGCAGGTATGGCCCCGAGCGCCGCCATCAGGGCAAGCGCAATGGGCAAGTCGAAATGACTGCCCTCTTTTGGCAAATCTGCCGGGGCAAGATTGACGGTGACCTTCTTTGGGGGGAGCGCAAGCCCGGACGCATGCAAGGCGGCCTGGACGCGTTCACGGCTTTCAGCAACGGCTTTATCCGGCAGTCCGACGATCTGTATGCCGACGCGGCCCGGCGCAACCATGACCTGAACTTCAACGGGCACACCTTCGATGCCCTGAAATGCAACCGTATTGACCCGAGCCACCATGGCCTGCTCCTGTAAACCGCATCCGCTGGTCCGGAGCCTCATGGCTAGAGACCGGCGGAAGACCTGATTATAGCGGCCATCACCAGACATGATCTGCCCGTTGTCCGGCCGCCTCAAACAGCCTGACACAAGAGACGTTGCAAAACAAGAACGTTACGTGAACAATTTCACGTATATGGTGTGTTCGAGTTGTAACGGATGCAAAGGAATGGCCATTCCTTCACATCCAAGCAGACAGGGCCAATCAGCCCTGCGCTTCGCGCTTGCGCTCAATGGCGTCCCACAACAGGCTTGCCACGTCGGCACCACCGAATTTTTTCACTTCGCGAATGCCGGTCGGCGAGGTCACGTTGATCTCGGTCATGTAGTCACCGATCACATCGATACCGACGAACAGGAAACCGCGCTCACGCAGTGCAGGACCAATCCGCTCGCAGATTTCCTTTTCACGCGCCGTCAGTTCTGTCGGCTCGGGGCGACCACCGGCATGCATGTTGGAGCGGGCATCATTTTCAGCCGGCACACGATTGATGGCACCAACCGGCTCACCATCCACCAGCAGGATACGCTTGTCACCCTTGCGGACGTCAGGCAGGTACTGCTGGGCGATATAGGGCTCGCGGAACATCTGGCCGAACATCTCCAGAAGCGACGAAAAGTTGCGGTCGTCACGGGTCGAATGGAATACGCCAGCGCCACCATTGCCGTAGAGCGGCTTCAGGATAATATCGCCCATTTCCTGACGGAAGCGGGCAATCTCGGTCACGTCCTTGGTGATCAGCGTTGCCGGCATCAGGTCTGCAAATTCGGTGACGAAGATCTTCTCAGGCGAGTTGCGTACCCAGGCTGGATCATTGACGACCAATGTCTTGGGGTGAATGCGCTCCAGCAGATGCGTGGAGGTAATATAGGCCATGTCGAAGGGCGGATCCTGGCGCAGATGAATGACATCCATCGTCGACAGATCAACGCGCTCCGGTTCTGACAGGGAATAGTGATCGCCATTGATGTCGCGCAGTTCCATCTGCTCGACAGTGGCGTAAATCTTGCCGTCACGCATGCTGAGACGGTCCGGTGTGTAATGAAACAGCCGGTAGCCTCTGGCCTGCGCTTCAAGGCTCATGGCAAAGGTCGAATCCCCGGCAATATTGATGCCGGCTACATGATCCATCTGGATCGCAACGTTCTTGATTTTTGCCATGCGCAGTCCCTTTTCTCAAAGCCCGACAGATTTAGGATAGAGGGGCTTTAAAGGCAACTGCTGCAACATGCGGCATCTATGAGTTTTATTGATACTCTACCTGGCAAGGCTGTAGGAGCGAGCCGAGAAAATCTTGTTCCAGACACGATAGGCCAGAGCCAGCATTGTCGGAAATGGACGGCGCATAAAAGCCACTTTGCGCACGTAGTTGTCCACGCGCCATGTCGCCCATGTTCCGGCGCGGAAATAAGCAACGTCACCGCTGCGCAACACACTCACCACACCGTTTTCAGCCGTGACATGCACTTCACCTTCCAGGATATAAACGGTCTCATCCCAACCGAAAAACCAGCGGAATTCACCGGCTGTGCAGTCCCACATTGCAGTGCTGGAGGCGCGATCTCGACTTCTGGAATGGTCTGCGGCACGCGCATGTGGCGTGCCTGACAAAATCCAGTCCGGATTGATTGGCGCGTCCTTCATATCCATGCGATGGCTCGAAGCGGCAACGACGGCGTCCAGATTGCCGCGACGAGACGTCAAGGGAATAAGCGGCACGCTACGAATTGCCATAGCCAACGAACTTGCCAACATGATCTTGATCGACATACGCTTTCCCCAACCGGTTTTGTCGATTGGGGTTTAGCGCAAACAAATAACGATACCGTTCATCCAGTCCGTTCAATTTTATCGATCTGGCCTCAAATGCAGAGGTTTCAGCCCGCAAATAAAGGGATAGCAGCGGTCTGTTGTTCTGCATTGAAACGCGCATGTTGCGGCTCAATCCGCTTTCCTGTTTCAACAGAGAAGAAGTGCAGCTTCTCCGGCGCGATGGTCAGCGAGAACTCCAGCGGTACTGGCAGATCCGGCGGGAAGGCAGCCGTCATTGCCTGATCGCCCACAAAACCATGTACGAGGCGCTGCGAACCCAGCTCTTCCACATAATCGACACGGAATGCCAGCCCCTTTTCCTCGGGCCCGGCGATGCGGAAATCTTCGGCTCGCATGCCAACCGTGACAGCACCGGATGCCGGCGCAAAGCTCTTCAATGTCATGATTTCAGGGCCGATGGCGAGACGATCACCATGTAATTCACCGGCAACGAGGTTCATGGCCGGCGAGCCGATGAAGCTTGCGACAAATGTCGAGGCTGGCGTGTGATAAACATCCAGAGGTGCGCCAATCTGCTCGATACGGCCACCGTTCAGTACAACCAGACGGTCGGCCAGTGTCATGGCTTCCAGCTGGTCATGGGTGACGTAAAGCGATGTCGTGCCAAGACGCTTTTGCAGACGCTTGATTTCACCGCGCATCGAAACACGCAGCTTGGCATCCAGGTTGGACAGAGGTTCATCGAACAGGAAGGCAGCCGGTTTGCGCACGATGGCGCGACCCATGGCAACGCGCTGACGCTGACCACCGGACAGAGCCCGCGGCTTGCGCTCCAGATAGGGCTGCAGTTCCAGCATGCGCGCCGCTTCCTGCACGCGTGCGTCAATCTCAGCCTTTGGTGTCTTGCGGTTTTTCAGACCGTAGGCAAGGTTTTCATACACAGTCATATGCGGGTAAAGCGCATAGTTCTGGAATACCATGGCGATGTCGCGGTCAGCAGGGTCAACATTGTTGACCACACGCCCACCGATTTTCACCGTGCCTTCGGAGATTTCTTCGAGACCCGCGACCATGCGCAAAAGTGTGGACTTGCCGCAACCGGATGGGCCAACGAGCACGATGAACTCGCCGTCATTGATGGAGATATCGACCCCGTGAACGGCGCGTACGCCACCATGGTAATCCTTGCAGACCTGACTGATTTCGATCTCGGCCATGTTACCTATCCTTTATTTATCGCTTTCGGTGAGGCCCTTGATGAACCACCGCTGGAAAATCACCACGATGAGAACCGGCGGCAGCATGGCGAGCACCGCAAGCGCAAAAGCTTCGTTGTAATCGGGGATCTGGGAGCCGATCCAGACCTGGAGAATGGACTTGATGCCACGCATCAAGGTGAAGAAACTCTCATCCGTGGTCATCAGCATGGGCCAGAGATACTGGTTCCAGCCATAGACGAACATGATGATGAAGATGGCGGCCATCATGGTGCGCGACAGCGGCACCAGAACATCAATGAAAAACTTGAGCGGACCGGCGCCGTCGATGCGGGCCGCTTCCAGCAACTCGTCTGGCACAGACTTAAAGAATTGCCGGAAGTAGAAGGTTCCGGTGGCAGAAGCCAGCAACGGCACGATCAGACCACTATAGGTATTAAGCAGACCAAGCTGGCTCATCACCTGATAGGACGGCATGATGCGCACTTCGAGCGGCAAAAGCAGCGTCGTGAAGATGATCCAGAATGCGAGCGTTGCGAAACGGAAACGGAAGTAGACGATGGCGTAGGCCGCCATCATCGACAGCACGATTTTGCCGACGGCAAAACCGACACCGAGGATCAACGAATTGACGACCATATTGAAGCCGGTGATCTGGCCGGTAAAACCGCCCTTCTGCGTCAGGACCTTCTGGTAGGTGGCCACCATGTTGTCACCTGGCAGAATGGTAATGCCGTTGCTGTGAATTTCTGCCGCCGTATGGGTGGACGTCATGAAAGCGACCACGACCGGTAACATCAAAAACAGCGAACCGAGGATCAGCACCAGATGGTCGAGAGGTTTTGTCTTGTACATGTCTGTTCCCCGCTCAGCTGTAGTGAATGCGCTTCTCGAGGAAGCGGAACTGGATGATTGTGAGAGCAAACACCACGAGCATCAAAATGACGGACTGGGCGGACGAACCACCGATATCGTTACCACGGAAACCATCCATGAAGACCTTGTAGACAAGGGTAATGGGGTTATTGGCGGCCTTGTCCTTCACCATCACGTCAATGATCGCGAATGTGTCGAACAGCGCATAGGTGATGTTGATGATCAAAAGGAAGAAGGCGGTTGGGGTCAGCAATGGCAGGATAACCGTCCAGAACCGGCGGAAACCTGAACGGCAATCGATGGCTGCTGCTTCACGAACAGATACGGGTACGCCCTGCAGGCCCGACAGGAAGAAGATGAAGTTGTAGGGGATCTGCTTCCACACAGCGACGGTAATCATCGCAAATGCCGTATCGAAGTAGTTCAACCCAACTTTCATGTCCCAGCCAAACCACGAGGCAAGTTTTACGAACGGACCGATGTGCTGGTCAAAGAACATCATGCCGATCAGGCCCGCCACTGGCGGTGCGATCGCATAAACAGAGATCAGCAAGGTCTTGTAGGCGGAACTGCCACGGATGATCTTGTCGGCCTTGATCGCCAGAAGAAGGCCCAGCGATAACGAAAACAGTGTGACAAGTGCCGTGAAGATTACGGTAAACCTGGCAATATTGCCGTATTCCGAACTGGAAACTGCTTCGGTGTAATTGTCGAAACCGACAAAGGTCGAACCGAAACCGAACGGGTCTTCAATATAGAATGAAGACTGAACCGCCTGCACGGACGGCCAGTAGAAGAAGATAAAAATAACCGCCAGCTGCGGCGCAAGAAACAGATAGGGAAGAAACGACGAGGAAAACTGCACCCGTTTCATGCCAGCCGGTTCGGCCAAAACAGCCGGCTTATTCGCCTTGGTGATAAATCCGGGAAGAAACCGGATGCGGCGAGGTTGAGAGGATGTGTAAGCCACGCTCGTTGCTCCTGAAGCAATTCCGGCAAACCGCATGGCGGACAACCTCTAGAATTGCGCAATACGGGTAATCGCTGAATGGACCTCCCTTCCACAAGGGAAAGGAGGCCCAGTTTACATTCGACTATCGGGGATCGCTGATATCAGCCAGCCGTCTTGGCGAAACGTGCGAGAAGCTCGTTGCCTTCCTTTTCGATGGTTTCAAACGCCTGCTTCACAGTCGTTTCGCCAGCGAAAATACGGTTGTATTCGCGTTCCATGATCGAACGGATCTGTGGGTAGAAACCGAGACGGTAACCCTTGGACCAATCGCCACCCTTGAGCATCAGCTGCTTGATGCCAACTTCAGCAACAGGCTGCTTTTCGTAGTAGCCTTCAGACTTCGTCAGCTCGTAAGCAGCATTGGTGATGGCAACATAACCGGTTGCTTCATGGTAGAACTTCTGGATTTCCGGCGATGTCAGGAACTGGAAGAAGTCAGCAGAGCACTTGTTTTCTGCTTCAGGCTTGCCAGCCATCGCAAACAGGGCTGCACCACCGATGAAGGTGTTGGTGCCAGCGCCTTCAACCGACTTCCAGTAAGGCAGGAAATCAGCCGAGAATGGCATGGTTGCAGTCTTCTGCAGACCACCGAACGAACCGGAAGAACCGATCCACATAGCAACCTTACCTTCTTCGAAAGGCTTCTGGTTGTCGGCCCAGCCAGCGCCGTAATAGGCGTAGTAACCGTTGTCAGCCCAGGACTTCAGCTTCTCGAACATGTTGATCAGGTTCGGGTCTGTGAGGTTCATCTTGGTGTCAACAACGCTGTCGTAACCATTGTTGTTGGTTGCGAACTGCAGGTTATGACGCGAGAAGAAGTTTTCGGTGAACTGCCAGGTCAGCTGCGAGGCGGTCAGCGCGGTGTAACCGGCTTCTTTCAGCTTCGGTGCAATAGTTTCGAATTCTTCCCAGGTCTTTGGCACTTCAACGCCAGCCTTTTTGAAGGCTTCGGTGTTGATGTACATGATCGGAGCGGAAGAGTTGAACGGCATGCCGACAAACTTGCCTTCGGAATCCGCGTAGAAATAACGTACGCCCTGGATGAAGGCTTCGCGGTCGAACTTGTAACCGGCGTTGTTGATCAGGTCTTCAGCAGGAATAACTGCGCCCTTGGCGTTGATGATGGTGGCCGCGCCAGCATCAAAAACCTGAAGGATGTTTGGCTGTTCGCCCGAACGGAATGCTGCGATACCGCTGGCGAGAGCTTCTTCATAAGTGCCCTTGGAAACCGGGGTCAGCGCACATTCGGCCTGCGATGCGTTGAACTTCTGCGAAATCTCGTTGATGACTTCGCCGTTACGACCGCCCATGCCGTGCCACCAAGTGATGTTGGTTGCCGCCATGGAAGACGTTGCCGAAACGCTGATGGCCAGTGCGGCCATGGAAAACTTTTTGAGCATTACTCGATCCTCTCCACCAGTTGATTGGGGTGAGCATGCGAATAGTGACGTTCCATGACGCCACTTTAACAGTTACATGTCAGATTTGTTACAGTTGTGCATGATGCTGATTGCACGTCTTTATTAGAGCGCGCCGTTATGCCGATAAATCACTCCGCAGATGCAAATATTGCTGAACCGCTGTCAATTGATGCACTCCGAATAAAAAGCAGAAGCTGAGTTCGCCGCTCCCGCCCCAGCCATAGGCGCGACGCCAACCCTTCCCGATGGCTGAAACGCCTTTAGAAAGCGTCGCGGAAATGCCGGGGCCATGACCATGGCAGGATGGCGACAATATCAAACCGCAGCGACAGGTGGCCTGTGCCGCGCATGCGGGCGAGCCAGACATCGGCGGCCGCGCGGATACGTCGTTGCGATTCAAAACTGACCGCATCCACAGCCGTCGTTTCGGCTCTACGCGCCTTGACCTCAACCATCGCCACCAGTTCACCCTTGCGGGCGATGATATCGATTTCACCGAGCGGCGTGCGATAACGCAGCGCCAGAATGCGGTACCCCTTGAGAACAAGGTAAAGGGCAGCGAGATATTCCGCCAGATGGCCGCGCCGGTGAGCCCTTTTTCGTTTCTTTAGCCGGCCTTCAACCGCCATTGGCATTCTTCATGTGGAGCAGTCGCTGATAAAGCTCCTTGCGTGGCAGGCCGGTAAGCCTTGACGCTTCGGCCGCTGCCTTTGCGGTCGGCATGGTGGAGGCCAAATCCTTCAACAGATCCTCTACGTCCTCGATGTCAGGCACTTCGTCAAAGGACGGAGGCTCAATCAACAGCACGATCTCGCCCTTGACCACACGGTCCTCATTGTACCACTCGGTCAATTCGCCAAGGGTGCCGCGACGAAACTCCTCAAAGGTCTTGGTCAGTTCACGGCACACAACGGCGCGACGGTTTACACCGAGAACTTCTGACGCAACCTTGATGGTCGCGCAAATACGATGGGGCGATTCAAAAAAGATCAATGTTGCCGGCGTTTTGGACAGTTCCGAAAAACGATCGCGTTTGCCGCGGTCCTTGACCGGCAGAAAGCCTGCAAACATAAACGCGTCGCTTGGCATGCCCGAACCAACAAGTGCGGCAAGTGGCGCGGACGCACCGGGAATGGGAACCACGCGGTAACCGGCTTCGAGCGCCAATTGACCGAGACGATAACCGGGGTCGGAGACCAACGGTGTGCCTGCATCGGAAACAAGAGCGACGGATTTTCCGGCTTCGAGCGCTGCCAGCAATTTTGGCCCCGCTTCATTGGCATTGTGCTCATGATAAGAAAACGGCCGGTTGCGAATGCCGTAACGGTCCAGCAGGATGCGGGTGACGCGGGTATCCTCGCAGGCCAGTACATCAACCGAGGCCAGGGTCTCGAGAGCGCGCAGGGTGATATCACCGAGATTGCCGATCGGAGTGGCGACAAGGTACAGCGCTACATCCAGCGGGCGGGCCGGCACTGTCACGCCACCAACCAGATATCCCTTCACGCCACCTGATGGCGTGCCGCTCGTTTCATTATCCGTCACTCTTATTTCCGATCATTATCCGCATCTTCCCTGCCTTTATGGTAAAGAGACGATGCCTGAACAAGGGCACCAAGGTGTTTTTGGCTGTGGATCATGTTGTATAGCACCAAAATGGAGCGCGCCGTGCGCATTCGCCTCTTGCATTTTTCGGTATATCTCTGCCATTTTGCCCGTCCCACAGTTTCTGGTTCAGCCAGACATGCATACAATTGTCGATCCGGGTTTCCGGTTCGCGCGGTCGAAAGCGGTAGTGTCCATGCGTATTACTCTTGAGCGTTCCAACCTTCTGAAATCGCTAAACCACGTCCATAGGGTCGTGGAGCGCCGGAATACGATTCCGATCCTGTCGAACGTATTGCTGCGCGCCTCCGGTGCGAGCCTCGACATGAAAGCAACTGACCTTGACCTCGAGATAACAGAAGCAACACCGGCCATGGTCGAGCAGGCCGGCGCAACAACCGTACCAGCGCATCTGCTATACGAAATCGTGCGCAAGCTGCCTGACGGTTCCGAGGTTCTGTTGGCAACCAATCCGGACGGTTCCTCCATGACGGTTACCTCCGGCCGTTCGAAGTTTTCACTGCAGTGCCTGCCGGAGACAGACTTTCCTGATCTGACAGCTGGCACGTTCAGCCATACATTCAAGCTTAAGGCGAGCGATCTGAAAATGCTGATCGATCGCACCCAGTTCGCCATCTCGACGGAAGAAACCCGTTATTACCTGAACGGAATTTTCTTCCACACGATTGAAAGCGACAACGACCTCAAGCTGCGCGCTGTCGCAACCGATGGCCACCGTCTGGCACGCGCCGATGTCGAGGCACCATCCGGCTCCGAAGGCATGCCGGGCATCATCATTCCACGCAAGACCGTGGGTGAGTTGCAAAAGCTGGTCGATAATCCTGAACTGATCGTGACGGTGGAAGTTTCCGACGCCAAGATCCGTCTGACGATCGGTTCGATTGTCATGACATCCAAGCTGATCGACGGCACTTTCCCGGATTACCAGCGCGTCATCCCGACCGGTAACGACAAGGAAATGCGCGTTGCCTGCCAGAGCTTTGCCCAGGCAGTTGACCGCGTATCGACCATTTCTTCCGAGCGTGGTCGTGCGGTGAAGCTGGCAATCACCAGTGGTCAGTTGACGCTTACCGTCAATAACCCCGATTCCGGCAGCGCGACTGAAGAAGTCGCGATCGACTACGACAACGACTCGATGGAAATCGGCTTCAACGCAAAGTACCTGCTTGATATCACCTCGCAGCTTTCAGGCGACGACGCTATTTTCCTGCTGGCCGACGCGGGATCGCCGACGCTGGTGCGCGACACTGCCGCCGATGATGCTCTTTACGTCCTGATGCCGATGCGCGTGTAACACAGCCGGCTCAACATATAGTCATATCTGTTGAAACGCCGGAGGTTCACCCCCTTCGGCGTTTTTCATTCAATGTGATTTAAAGCGTCCAGACGCATTGCAATAGAAGCCTTGAGCGTCAGGCCATCAGGTTATCGCCTGTCGTTATCAAAACACCGTGGCGTTCTTCGGCACTATAAGCTGCAGAAAGAAAATATCTGCAAAGAACCCAATTGCGACATTTTGCCTTGTTTTTGCGGCAAACGAGCGCAACATAACCGCAGACAATGACTGTCGCCGTCAAACGGAGAGGGAACAGATGGGTTTAAGCCTAAAGGAACGTTTTGGGAGAAAATTTGAAGAGGAAATTCGCTTCTTCAAGGGAATGGTCAGCCAGCCAAAGGCTGTTGGCGCAATCGTTCCAACCTCCTCCGTCACCGCACGCAAGATGGCAAGCGTCATCACTCCGCAGTCAGGCCTTCCCGTTCTTGAGCTTGGCCCAGGCACCGGCGTTATCACCAAGGCCATTCTGGCCCGTGGCATCAAACCGGAAAACCTGACAGCAATCGAGTTTTCGACCGATTTCTATAACCAGCTTCTGCGTCATTACCCCGGCGTTAATTTTATCAATGGCGACGCGTTTGATCTGGAAAAGACGCTTGGCGAACAGAAAGACCAGATTTTTGACAGCGTCATTTCCGCTGTGCCACTGCTGAACTTCCCGATGTCGGCCCGCACGAACCTTCTGGAACAGCTGCTGGACCGCGTTCCGGTTGGCCGTCCTGTCATCCAGATTTCCTATGGCCCGGTTTCGCCGATCATTGCGCAGCCATCGCGCTACCATATCCGGCATTTCGACTTCATCGTCCGCAATATTCCGCCTGCACAGTTGTGGTGTTACACCCGCAGCTAAACCTACAGACGCCACGCAGAGCCTTTTCATTGAACATGAAAAGGCTCTCACCATTTGTGGGGTCCGTTTTTTCTTGCGGAACAACCCATCTCATGCGACTTGGACGCGACCAAGCATATTGTGTTTCATCACACCGGTGCAACGCAGCGCCGCGCGTCTTTGCGCGGAATGCTTTCAACGAACGGGGAGCCGAGATGACCGCACGCGATCGCCTGATCGTCGGACTTGATATTCCGACAGTAAAAGAAGCCGAAACAATCGTCAGCCAGCTTGGTGATGACGTTCTGTTCTACAAGGTAGGTTATCAGCTGGCCTTTGCTGGTGGCCTTGAATTTGCCCGTGATCTTGTCCAGAGCGGCAAGAAGGTTTTCCTCGATATGAAGTTGCTGGATATCGACAACACGGTTGCATCAGGCGTCGAGAACATTGCCAAGATGGGCGTTTCCATGCTGACGCTTCACGCCTACCCCAAGGCCATGCGGGCTGCCGTCAAGGCTGCACAGGGCTCCGACCTCTGCCTGCTGGGCGTTACCGTGTTGACCTCCATGGACAATGACGACCTCATCGAAGCCGGCTACAGTGGCGACGCCCGCTCACTTGTCCTGCTGCGCGCCAAACAGGCCCGCGAAGCTGGCATGGGCGGCATTGTCTGCTCTGCTGAAGAATCAAGTGCCGTTCGCGAGGTTCTTGGACCAGATATGGCCGTCGTTACCCCGGGCATTCGCCCGGCAGGTGCCGATCACGGAGATCAGAAACGTGTGATGACACCTCTTGATGCCATCCGCGCCGGTTCCAGCCATCTTGTGGTTGCCCGCCCGATCGTCAAAGCTGCTGATCCGAAAGCCGCTGCACGCGCTATTCTCGCTGAAATGCAGACTGCACTTTAAAGGAGTTGAACTGATGGCCAAGGCTTATTGGATTGCCCGCATCGATGTACACGACACCGACCGTTACAAGGACTATGTTTCGACCGCCAAACCTGCCTTTGAGCGGTTCGGCGCGGTGTTTCTCGCCCGTGGAGGTGAGTTTAGTGAACTTGAAGGCAAAGCACGCCAGCGTAACGTGGTAATCGAATTCCCTTCGAGACAGGCGGCCGTCGATTGTTTCAACTCCCCTGAGTACCAGGAAGCCCTGAAAATTCGTCAGGAAGTTTCCGATGCAGAGCTGGTAGTTGTCGAGGGAATTTGACGCAAAACAAGTGTGAATGGAGAACCTTTCATCAAAGGGTAATCCTTGATGCTGTTCTCTCTTCACCTGCTGCCCGCTTTCAGCTAAGAGACCATTAAAACCTCAGTAATTCCGTTCGCAGGAGCCTGTCATGACCTTGGCAAACCTTCCCCCTCTCGTCACCGTGTTCGGCGGTTCGGGCTTTATCGGGCGTCATGTGGTACGGACGCTGGCAAAGCGCGGTTACCGCATTCGCGTTGCTGTCCGCCGTCCTGATCTTGCCGGCTTCTTGCAGCCACTCGGCAATGTTGGCCAGATTTCCTTCGCCCAGGCCAATCTTCGTTACCGCCAGTCGATCGACAAGGCTGTCGAGGATGCCGATTACGTGGTCAACTGTGTTGGCCTGCTGCTTGAAAGCGGCCGCAACACATTTGACGCTGTGCAGGAATTTGGTGCTCGCGCAATTGCCGAAGCCAGCCGCGCCGCCGGTGCGAAGCTGACCCATCTCTCGGCAATTGGTGCCGACGCCAACTCTGCATCGTCCTATGCCCGCACCAAGGGTCGTGCGGAAGCTGCCGTACAGAGCATTCTGCCAGACGCGGTTATCCTGCGTCCTTCCGTCGTATTCGGCAATGAAGACGAATTCTTCAACAAATTTGCTCGCATGGCGCAGACCATGCCGTTCCTGCCGTTGATTGGCGGCGGCAAGACGAAGTTCCAGCCTGTGTATGTTGAAGATGTTGCGGAAGCTGTTGCAAAGTCCGTTGATGGCGCCTTGAAGCCTGGCGCAATCTACGAACTCGGCGGTCAGGAAGTCATGACATTCCGTGACTGTCTTGAGGCAGTTCTGGCTGCCACCTATCGTGAGCGCCCGTTCATATCACTGCCATTCCCGATCGCTTCGCTGATCGGCAAGATTTCCTCGATGGTTCCACTGATCAAGCCAGCACTTACCGCTGATCAGGTTACGCTGTTGAAGAAGGACAATGTCGTTTCCGAAAGCGCGGAGAAGAATGGCCTGACACTTGCTGCCATGGGCATTACCCCTGTTCGCGTCTCGTCCGTTTTGCCGACATACATGGTGCATTATCGCGCCCACGGCCAGTTCGCCAAGACTGGAAAAGCCGCCTGAGAGCAAGGCTCAAAATTTTAAAACATCGACAATCGCCCGGGAACCATTTCCGGGCGATTTTCGTTTGGGCCAACAATCGTCAGATACGAAAGCGTGGCACAAGCGCAACGCTGAATAAGACTTTGCATTAACCGAGCATTCAGCAAGCTGTACTATTGATAATGGGCGGTGGGACACATATACCCCAGCCTCGCATCCCCAAGATGGACGACCCGTCATGTGGGCAATATCATTTGAAAGGCATATATAATGGGCAGGTCTATCGCACTGTTTTTTGCGTGTGCGGCATTGGTAGTTCTGGCAGGTTCTTTCATGGCGCCGGGTACTGTGGCGGCCGGAAAGAGTGAATGCGCCCCGGCTTACGGTGTGGATCCCTGCGCAACCGGTGCAATCCACTAAATCACATCTGATTTTCAGGTTTGACGACCAGCGCGCGGTATTTTCACCGTTGACGGCATTTTGAGCCTTTCCCGTTTTCATGAAACAGGAAAGGCTTTTGCATTTCTGGTATCCAGCGGGCCAGACATGATCTTCACATCCAGCCTGGTTATGTTCTCAAAATTTAGCCGACCGTCAGAAGAGCGATCAGACCTATGGTGCCGATCAGTATGCGCCACCAGGCGAAGACGGCGAAACCACGCTTCGACACGAAATCGAGCAGCGAACGCACCACAAAAAGACCGGACACGAAGGCCGCGATAAAGCCAACGGCGATAAGCGCACCATCATCGAAGCTCAGTGCGTCGCGGTTCTTGTAGAGATCAAGTGTGAAGGCGCCGAGCATGGTCGGCATGGCCAGGAAGAATGAAAACTCTGCCGCAGAGCGCTTGTCAGTCCCCATCAACAACGAACCAACGATGGTGGCACCGGAACGCGACGTTCCGGGAATCATCGCCAGGCACTGGAAGAAACCGATCTTGAGGGCCAGTGACGGCGGGTAGTCCATGACGTCGGTATATTTCGGCGTCAGCGTCATGCGATCAACGGCCAGCAGGATAACCCCGCCGATGATCAGCACGACACAGATCAGCATCGGCGTTTCAAATAGCACTTGCTTGATGAAATCATGGGCAAAGGCACCGATGATGGCAGCTGGCAGAAAAGCCAGCAGGACCGCCAGAACAAAGCGGCGAGCCTTGGCACTTGTCGGCAGAGCCATGGCAATCGACAGCAATTTCTGGAAATAAACCAGCAGGATGGCCAGGATCGCACCAAGCTGGATCAAAACTGCGAATGTATTGCCAGGAGACTTGAAACCGAGGAAATGTCCGGCAAGCAGCACATGTGCGGTAGACGAAACCGGAATAAACTCCGTCAAGCCTTCTATGATACCAAGCAGCAACGCGCTGATGATCGATTGGTCCGCCATGTGCAATCCTTTTATATGCCGGGGAGAATGTGGATGATGGTCTCTTGGGTTTAAACTTGTTTTGAAATAGCTAAGCTCTTATAGCTTTTGCCACAGGCGCATATTTGCAGCACTGCAGCACGAGCTTTTCACAAATCACCAATCTCTAAATTCGAGCATCAATGCCTACTCTTTATCATTCACCGATGTCTACTGCATCCCGGTTTGTACGTCTTATTCTGTCAGAATACGGCTTTCAGTGCGATTTGGTGGAGGAGCAGCCGTGGGAGAAGCGTAGGGAATTTCTGGCGCTCAACCCGGCCGGCACGCTGCCGGTGTATGTTGATGATAATATGAGAGCACTTTGCGGCCCGAATGTGCTTGCCGAGTTTCTGGACGAAACCCACGGTGTGCTGAAAAGAGATCGTCGTCTGCTGGCCGAAGACCCGTTCCAGCGCGCCGAAATTCGCCGCTTGACCGAATGGTTCCTTCAAAAGATGGAAAATGACGTCACCCGCCCCTTGGTACGGGAACGTGTCTATAAACTGCAGATGACCGCCGCACAGGGCGGTGGGGCCCCGGATTCCAAACTGCTGCGCACCGCCCGCGCCAACATTCGCCAGCATATGCGTTATCTCGAGTGGCTGTCCGGCTCACGGACCTGGCTTGCCGGAGACCGTCTGAGTTACGCCGACCTTGCGGCGGCAGCTGGTGTTTCCGTGCTGGATTATCTGGGAGAGATCGACTGGCTCGAATCCCCCATTACCAAGGAATGGTATCAAAGGCTGAAGTCCCGGCCGTCCTTCCGCCCGATGCTCGGGGAACGGATCCGTGGCCTTGCACCTTCTTCACACTATGCGGACCTCGATTTCTGACCCGGTGACACAAACAGCGACCTCAAACGACCGCGACAGCCAACGCCGCGCGAAGCTGACCGCTTTTGTGCGCTCTGAGGCAGCGGCAGTCGGGTTCGATCTCTGTCGCATCACGGCGCCTGACAGCATTCCGCAGGCGCCAGCACGGCTCAGAGATTTTCTGGAGGCCGATTACCACGGCACCATGAGCTGGATGGCTGAGACGGAAGAACGACGTTCCGACCCACGTGTCCTCTGGGACAGCGTACGTTCCATCGTCATGTTCGGCATGAATTATGGTCCGGATGAAGACCCGCGCTCCCTGCTGGACAAACCTGACAAGGCTGCAATTTCCGTTTACGCCCGCAACCGCGACTATCACGACCTTATCAAGGGCCGGCTCAAGGAGGTCGCAACGCGCTTTGCTGCCCGTGCCGGTGAGGATGTGAAGGTGTTTGTCGATACCGCACCTGTCATGGAAAAGCCGCTGGCGATGGCAGCCGGTATCGGCTGGCAGGGCAAACACACCAATATCGTCAGCCGCACGCATGGTTCCTGGCTGTTTCTCGGCAGCCTGTTCACCACGGCAGAACTGGATTTTGACAGGCCGGAGCGTGATCACTGCGGGTCTTGCAACTCATGCGTCGATGCCTGCCCAACCGGCGCCTTTCCAGCGCCCTACAAGCTGGATGCCCGCCGCTGCATCTCCTACCTAACGATTGAGCACAAGGGCATCATCGACCCTCACTTCCGTCCACTGATCGGCAACCGTATCTATGGCTGCGATGACTGTCTTGCCGCCTGCCCGTGGAACAAGTTTGCGCAAAGTGCATCAGAAATGAAGCTGAAGGCACGTGACGACCTCAGCGAACCATCCATCGCCTTCCTGCTGACGCTTGATGATCCGACCTTTCGCACCTTCTTTAGCGGGTCTCCGGTCAAACGTATCGGTCGCAACCGTTTCATTCGCAATGTGTTGATTGCCGCTGGCAATTCCGGTGACCCGACATTTATCGACCAATGTCTTGATCTCGTGAAAGATCCCTCGCCTGATGTGCGTGGCATGGCCGTTTGGGCCTTGTCGCGACTGATGGACAAACAGGCCTTCCACTCTTACGCTGCAACACGCGGTTCGGAAGATGATCCGGACGTGCTTGAAGAATGGCGACTGGCAGGAGCATAAGACTATAATGCATGCGATGATTTTGGGAGCCGGATATTCCGGCAAGGCGATAGCGACCAACCTTCAAGCCCATGTCTCGCAAATTTCAGGCACAACACGCACAGCCGACAAGGCCGATCAGCTTGCAAAAAACGGCATAAAGCCCTTTATTTTTAACGGAGAAGAGCTGAGTGACGCATTGCGTGACACATTTTCAAGTGTAACTCACCTCATACAATCCATCGGACCGAACGACGCTGGTGATCCGCTGTTATGCCTTATCGGCAACACACCGATGCAAAGCCTGATGCCGAAACTGGAATGGGTAAGCTACCTGTCAACAGTTGGCGTTTATGGCGACCACGGCGGAGAATGGGTGGACGAAGACACAGCTTGCCGTCCGGTCTCGGTTCGCTCAGTTCAAAGAGTGGCGGCAGAGGACGCATGGATGGTGCAGGCCAAAACCTCCGGCCTGCCACTCTCGATCTTGCGGCTTTCCGGTATTTACGGTCCGGGTCGAAATGCATTTCGAAACCTGGAAAACGGAACAGCACGCCGGCTGGTCAAAAAGGATCAGGTCTTCAATCGCATTCGGGTGGAGGACATCGGTGCGGCATGTGCATTGCTTTTTGCCCGGAAGGCTGACGGTATCTTCAATGTGACCGATAGCGAGCCCTGCCCGCCGCAGGATGTTGTGACCTACGCTGCTCAACTGATGGGGCTTGAGCCACCTCCAGAGCAGGATTTCGAAACCGCTGAACTCTCCGCGATGGCCCGCTCCTTCTACGGCGAAAACAAACGCGTCTCCCATCGTCGTATCCAACAGATGGGCTTTGAATTTCGCTACCCGGATTACCGGATGTCGTTACTGCAAATGTGGGACGACAAGGTCTGGCAAGGGGCAGCGGATGGCTGAATCCAGTGGCTGTTTTGGCATGAAAAATTCATCCAAAGCCAGTTTAGCGGATGAATTTATCAAGAATTTGCCACATTAAGATTTGGTTAAACCGGATTTAGGGCGCCAGATTCACAGTCTTGGAAAATTTTTTCATAACAGTTTTGTGAACGGTCAGAACTTAAAATTCATTAGCAATTGCTTTTCAATTTACTGTTGATTCTAAAGAAATTTTTCACTGTTTCTCAAAAAGCTCAACATTTTCAATCATCACGATAAAATCATGATTATTACAGTCATTTATATTTCGTGATTAGAAAAAGGCTCTTTTTTGCCATTTTTCGCCCTTTCTAAGCGCCGCACAGATCAACCGGCGCCCGCTGATGATAAAGGGAAGCACAATTTGATGAAGATCGGCCACAAGACTATCGCCGTTGCGACTATAGTTTGCTGTTCGTTTATTGCTCCACTTCAAGCCAATGCAGCAAATGGCTGCGGCGGGGCATCCTGGTACGCACTAACCTCGAAGACTGCTTCCGGTGAACGCATGAACCCATCCAACCTGACGGCGGCCCATCGCTCGCTTCGGTTCGGCACCAAGGTCAAGGTTACCAACAACCGCAATGGCAAGGCTGTGATCGTTCGCATCAACGACCGTGGACCGTTCATCAAGGGTCGTGTTCTCGATCTTTCCAAGGCTGCCGCACAGCATATCGGCATGGTCAGCTCCGGTACTGCAAAAGTTTGCTACCAGATCATCAGCTAAGCCCTGATAATACGGCTTTACCCGGAAATCGGGTAAACAACGTGAAAGCCTTGCTCTCGCCGCCATTCACCGCTACCAACCAGACTATCATAGTTGAGAGGTAGCATATGCGTTTGGGCGGGCGTTTAGCCGGGGCAATCGAGGTACTGGCCGATATCGAGACGCGCAAGCGCCCTGTGGCCGATGCCTTGAAGGATTGGGGACTTGCACATCGTTTTGCAGGTTCCGGTGACAGGGCAGCCATTGGCAACATCGTTTACGATGCCCTGCGCATGAAACTCTCCCACGCTTGGCTGATGGACGACGATAGCGCAACCGCGCTGGGTTACGGTGTGATGCTGCGCCAATGGAACATGACCGCAGATGCATTGCGGGCCGAGTTCGATGGCGACAAGTTTGCACCAGAGGCGCTGTCCGACAGTGCACTCAATGCATTTCAATCGCGGAACCTTTCCGATGCCCCCCTGCATGTTCAAGGTGATATTCCTGACTGGGTGCAGGCTTCGTTTGAGGAAGCGTTTGGTGAAAGCTGGCTGCAGCAGGCACAATCGCTGAATGAGCGTCCAACGCTCGATCTGCGTGCCAACACCTTGAAAGCCACCCGTGAAAAGGTTCTGAAGGCCCTGGACGACGCCGGGGCGGAAAAGACGCTGATTGCACGGCAGGGCATCCGAATTCCCGCAGGCACAGGCCCATCGCGTCTGCCAAATGTCACGGCCGAACTTTCCTTCCAGAAAGGCTGGTTCGAAGTGCAGGATGAAGGCTCGCAGATCGTTGCCGATCTGGCCGGTGCACAAGAGGGCGAACAGGTTCTCGACTATTGCGCTGGCGGCGGCGGCAAGACATTGGCCATGTCCGCATCCATGAACAACAAGGGCCAGGTTCACGCCTTTGACGCAGACCGGAAACGGCTTGCGCCGATTATCGAGCGTCTCAAGCGCGCCGGAACCCGCAACGTGCAGGTCCATGATCGCGCCGCGGGCCTTAATTCATTCCTTGGCAAATTTGATCGTGTGCTTGTCGATGCGCCCTGCACAGGCACCGGTACCTGGCGCAGACGCCCGGACACCAAATGGCGCATTACCACCCGTAATCTTGACGAGCGTGTGGAACAGCAAAATGATGCGCTGAAACAGGCCAAGGCATTTGTGCGTCCCGGCGGTTTCCTGCTTTATGTAACCTGCTCGGTTCTGCCGCAGGAAAACGAACGCCAAGTCCGGCATTTCTGCGCAGAGAACCCGGAGTTCAGCATTCAGTCGGCACTTCCACAGTGGGACAGCCTGTTTGGAAAGGCTGGCAAACGCCCGCATTCGTCCGATGGCGACACCATTACATTGACACCTGCTTCAACAGATACGGACGGCTTCTTTTTCTGCGCGATGCAGAAATCCGCCTGACCTCGAGCATTTGACGCCCGTCAAAATGACGGGTGTCAAATTCGACCGTTCTGTTTGAAAAGGTTCTAAACTAGATAATTTGACACAGGTTTGTGATTGGTTCAGAACTCGGCTGCCCGCGGCGCAGGATATTAGCGTCGCAAAAGGAGGGACCATGATCCGCAAATCCATTCTCGGCGCCACCCTGGCGCTTCTGGCCGCCTCGGCCACATTTACCGCTATTCCTGCCCGTGCAGCGACCGACCCGGCTGCTGTCGTCAAGCATTATGCGGAGCTCGCACATGCCAAATTCGAAGACTCGTTGAACACGGCGAAGGAACTTGAAAAGGCTGTAGACGCGCTGATCGCGACACCAAGCGAAGATACGCTGAAAGCCGCCCGCGTCGCTTGGATCAAGGCGCGTGTTCCTTACCAGCAGTCAGAAGTCTATCGTTTTGGCAACCCGATCGTTGACGAGTGGGAAGGCAAGGTCAATGCCTGGCCGCTGGACGAAGGCCTGATCGATTACGTCGACGCATCCTACGGCACTGAAAGCGATGAAAATGAACTTTACGTTGCCAATGTGATCGCCAACAAGACGCTGAAAATCAGCGGCGAAGATGTTGATGCTACCAACATCACACCAGAGCTTCTGCAGAGCCTGCATGAAGCCGGTGAAGTTGAGGCCAACGTCGCCACTGGTTACCATGCCATTGAGTTTCTGCTGTGGGGACAGGATCTGAACGGCACCGGCCCCGGTGCAGGCAACCGCCCTTACACCGACTACGACACCAAGAATTGCACCAACGGCAATTGCGACCGCCGCGCTGCCTACCTCAAGGCTGCAACCACGCTGCTGGTTGCTGACCTGCAGGATATGGTCACCGCCTGGGCACCGGAAGGTGAAGCCACCAAGAATGTCACAGCCGATCCCAAGGCGGGCATCACTGCCATCCTGACCGGTATGGGTTCGCTCTCCTATGGCGAATTGGCAGGTGAGCGCATGAAGCTTGGTCTTCTGTTGCACGATCCGGAAGAAGAGCATGATTGCTTCTCCGACAACACCCATGCCTCGCACCTGAACGACGCCATTGGCATCGCTTCGGCCTATACCGGTGAATACACCCGCGTTGACGGCACCAAGCTGGCCGGTCCTTCCGTTTCCGAACTGGTCGCGGAAAAGGACAAGGCGCTGGACGAAGAGGTTAAGGGCAAGCTGAACAAGACGCTGGACGCCATGCATGCCATGGAAAAGCGCGCTGAAGCCGGCGAAGCCTATGACCAGATGATTGGTGAAGGCAACGCTGAAGGCAATGCCGTTGTTCAGGCAGCAATCGACGGTCTCGTTGATCAGACCAAGAGCATCGAGCGCGTGATCACTGCCCTCGACCTCGGCAAGATCGAGTTGGAAGGCTCTGACAGCCTCGACAACCCGAACGCTGTTTTCCAGTAAGAATGAGGCGGGCCGTACATATCTGTGCGGCCCGGTCCCCCCATGCCCCATTTCCGGCCCTCCCGGTTGCTTCTTTGTGCGTTGGCGGCAACAAGCCTGCTGCGCCCTTCCTTAGCCGATGACAAAACCTCCGCGTTGCGCAGCGATCTTTCAGACGAAGACCGCAACCGCGTGAGTGTGGTCACGGCACCGACGGTGGACTTTTCAAAGCCGGAACCTTTTGAAGCGATGTCTGCTGGAGCAACCACCAGCCGGGCAAAACCAAATAGCGGCGCTTTTTCGCATTTTTCCGCCAATATGCCGTTCGAGCGGCGGCAGGATTTCAAGCTGGGCAACGCATTATTTCAGAAATTATGGGTGTCCTCACCCTCCTCCACACAGGCGTCAGACGGTCTGGGGCCGCTTTATAATGCCCGCTCGTGCCAGAGTTGCCACGTCAATGACGGGCGCGGCCGCCCACCCCGCGAGGGAGAGGACGCCGTTTCGATGTTTCTGCGGCTGGCCCGCGCAGCATCAAGTCAGTCCGAACGGGACGCCATCGCTCGCCATGATGTCCTGAATTTTCCCGATCCAATTTATGGCGGGCAATTACAGAACCTCGCCATTCCCGGCTTGAAATCCGAAGGACGGCTGACCGTTACCTATCAGGATATGCCGGTTGTACTTGGTGACGGTGAAGTCATAACACTGCGCAAGCCGACCTATGGCATTGACGGGCTGAACTATGGTCCACTTGATCCCGCCGCCACCCTATCGGCACGCATTGCGCAGCCAACACTTGGTCTAGGGCTGATCGAAGCCATCCACGAAGACGATATTTTGGCCAAGGCCGACCCTGAAGACCGGGATGGCAACGGCATTTCCGGCAAACCTGCCTGGGTGCGAGACCAAAGAACGGGCGATCTCAAACTCGGCCGTTTTGGCTGGAAAGCGCAAAGCGCCAATGTGCGTGACCAGAGCGCAGCGGCATTCTCCCATGACATCGGCATTTCCACGCCGGACAGACCAAACGCCTATGGTGACTGCACACCCGCACAGACCGACTGTCTTGCCTTGCCGACCGGGGTTCAACCCCGGTTGGGCACGACCGAGGCGCCGGACCCTGTTATGGATCTTGTGACCTTTTATACCGAAAATCTTGCCGTCCCTGCCCGGCGTAAGGTGAGTGACGCTGAGGTTCTGCGCGGCAAGGAGATGTTCTACACATCCGGCTGCACGACCTGCCACACGCCGAAATATGTCACGCGCCGTGACGCCACCGACACGTTGCAAGCCTTCCAGCTTATCTGGCCCTATTCCGACTTCTTGCTGCACGATATGGGAGATGGTTTGGCCGATGGGCAGCAGGTGGGCGAGGCAAACGGCCGGGAATGGCGCACACAGCCTTTGTGGGGCATAGGTCTCACGAAGACCGTCAATGGAAATACGTTTTATCTGCATGACGGGCGCGCGCGCGACCTGACCGAAGCCATTCTGTGGCACGGCGGAGAAGCGCAGACCGCACGGGATGTATTTGCAGCCTTGCAAAAATCTGACCGGCAGGCTTTGCTGGCGTTTCTGGAGTCCCTTTGATGCGACCTGTCATGCGAAAAACCTTGTCCCTTCTGCCAATGATGCTGGTTCTGACGGCGTTTAACGCCAAAGCGCAGGATGTGGAACTCTCTCCACCGCCGCCGCTTGATCCTGCCAAGGTGCGGGTCATCATGAAGAAGGCTGTCGATGGTTTTATCAGGCCGGGTTATGCAGCGCTTGCGGTGTCTGCGACGTCGTTGGAAGGCAACATGAAAGCGTTGTGTGCGGCACCGTCAAAGGAAACGCTGGACGCTGCTACCGCTGCATTTGCCGACACAGTCAAGAAGTGGTCGACGATCGAAATCGTCCGTGTTGGCCCGGTCATTGAACAGAACCGATTTGAGCGTATTCTGTATTACCCTGATCGCAAGGGCCTCGGTCTCAAGCAAGTTCAGCGTTACCTGACCGAAAAAGACGAAACTGTTACAAATGCGGAGACCCTGAAAGGCAAAAGCGTTGCCGCGCAGGGTCTGGGCGCACTGGAGTTTGTTCTTTACGGCACCGGTTCCCAAGCGTTGCGACAGGAAAAAGACGGCTTCCGTTGCAGATACGGTGCTGCGGTTGCTGGCAACATTGCCAATGTTGCCAAGCATCTTCAGGCCGTGTGGGACGAGCCCGATGGTGCTGCAAAGAACTGGACGGAGCCGGGTCAGGACAATCCGGTATTCCGTGATGAGCGGGAAGCGATCGTCGCTCTGCTCGGCATTCTGGTGCACGGCTCGGAAACCATTCGTGACCAGCGCATCGAGACTTTCTACAAGGGTCCGGAAAAGGTGAAATTTCCGCGCACTGCGATCTACTGGCGCTCAGGGCAGACATGGAAAAGCATCGCCGATAACGTCACGGCCGTGCAAAGCCTGATGAAAACAGCCGGCATGGCTGACCTTTTGCCATCCGACCAACGCTCGATCAGCGGTTCCATCGACTTTCTCGCCAAATCCATGGTGCGGGTTGCTGGCACGATCGATCCCGATGTCGAAAAGGCCTTGGCCAATGACGAGCAACGCGCCAAGGTTGATTACCTTCTGCTGAATGGCCGGGATTTCATCTACCGACTGAACGACCAGTATGGCGGAGCTATCGGTCTGAGTTCCGGTTTCTCTTTTTCTGATGGCGACTGAGGCTCAATGATGACAGGCGCGAAAAGCACTCTGTTGATCGACCGGCGCCATTTCATCGAAGCCGCCGGTGCGTCCTTCCTTGCAGCCCTTGGCCCGCGCTCACTTTATGCGCTCGAGCGGGCTGATGCGGTATTTGCGTCAGGCTTTCGGGCACGCGATGGCTCCTACGGCATTGCGACATTGAGCGAGAGCGGTGAGATCATCGATCGGCTGAAATTGCCAGCACGTGCCCATGGCATGGCTACCTGCCACAGGTCAGGCATGACGGTGGCGTTTGCCCGCCGGCCCGGTACTTTTGCCATGGCCTTCGACCCCGGCGGTGGTGTCGAGCCCATTGTCATGCACACCCCGGAAAATCGACACTTTTACGGGCATGGGCAATTTTCGCCCGATGGTTCCATTCTTTACGCCAGCGAAAACGATTTTGAGGGCAATCGTGGTGTCATTGGCCTTTATGATGCGCGGGACGGTTTCAGGCGCATTGCCGAGTTTGATGCACATGGCATCGGCACCCATGACATGACCGTCAGCGATGACGGACGCCTGCTTGTTATCGCCAATGGTGGCATTGAAACCCATCCAGACTTCGGGCGCACCAAACTCAATATTGACTGCATGCAGCCATCTCTGGTGCTGCTTGATGCCAAAAGCGGGCATCTAGTGCAGAAACACACTATGCCGGAGAAGTTGAGCCAGCTTTCCACGCGTCACGTCGATCTTGGTGAGGATGGGCGCATCTGGTTTGCCTGCCAATACGAAGGACCGCGCAACGACCTGCCGCCGCTGGTCGGATATTTCTCCAAGGGCGAGGATATCACCTTCATTGACCTGCCGGAGGAGACGACCGAACGACTGGCCAATTATGTCGGAGCCATCGCGGTGAACCGCCGTGACGGAGTGGTGGGACTGACCTCACCCAATGGCAATGCTGCAGTTTTGCTTGATGAGGCGACGGGCCGCGTTCTGTCGGCAACGACAGTACGTGAGGCGGCAGGCGTTGCCGCTGCAACCAAGGGCATCATCGTGTCATCTTATGATGGTCATTTTGGCGACAGGCTAACTGATGTGGCTTTCGACCAGCATATTGTCAGGCTGGTCGAATAATCGCTGTCGTATCAGGCGGAAAGCGCTGAAGGTGTCGTGTCGGAATTGGTCTGGTTTTGTTTCCCCATGACAAGCCTGAACGCGCTGCCAGCCAGTGCCTGATTGGAATCGAAAACCTTCAGACCATGCTGGGCAAAACGCGGCATAAGGCTGGTCAGTTCGGTGCAACCGAGCAGAATGGTATCCACCCCTGACAGGCGCAGTTTGGAGCACAGACGATCGAGCCGCTCCAGATTGGCATCCCCAACCGCGCTGTTAACTTTCACCTCTTCCAGCAGCTGCGAAACAAGCGACTGGTCCTCAGGTGACAGGCTCTTGCCACCGAAGAGGTTACGGTGCCGGATCCAGAGTTTTGAATCGCTGCGTCCGCCATATTAGAAAGGTCCGCGACTTCACGATGATAGTGTGGACTTGAGTTGAGACTTTGCAGTCTAAGGCCTCAATGTATGAAATAATTGCTTAATAAGCTCCTGCGTGCATCTTATGATTGCTGCAACGATTCGGAGAACTCGACAATGAACATTTCAATGAACAGTCTGCCTGACTTCCAACGTCCACTCCGTTTCTCCGAAATTCTTGTAGCCGAACGACCATCCTCCCTGCATCTTGGTGACTTTAGGGGCCAAAACTACATCGGGGCTTACACGTATTTGAACCAAGACAGCATCATTTATTCTACAGTCTTGGGTCGCTTTACCTCGATCGGGCATAGAGTAATGATTGCCGCAACGGAACATCCAACCGATTGGTTGAGTACCCACACATTTACACATAGTAATCTGGGACCATTCTCGACATTACCAGAATATCAGGCGATATGCACGAATGAAGAGTTTCCACAAAATGAAGAAGTTACATTTATAGGAAATGACGTTTGGATTGGCTACGGCGTGTACATTCGACGTGGCGTCAAAATCGGAGACGGCGCAATTATTGGCGCGGGTTCAGTGGTAACCAAGGACGTTGAGCCGTACATGATAGTTGCAGGCTCCCCCGCCAAACCAATTCGTTCTCGATTTCCAGCCATTATAATCGAACGTTTGCAACGTTTACAGTGGTGGAACTACGTATTAGACAAAAGCAAACTACCTGGAATTCGTTACGCAGATCCAGCCGCTGCGTTAGGGCAATTAGAGCGTGCGATAGCTGATCGAGAACTTGACGACTTTACTCCTGCAAAAATTGCGTTTGTACGAACTAACGCCGGTATAACGGTTCAAACAGTGGAGTAGAGATGCTTCGTTCTATATTCGCAGAAAAAAGCGAGGGCATACTCGGTGTCCTCAACGTGATATAGCTCATTCAGTTGATTGCGGAGCGGAGCACTGGCGCTTTCCAGAGGCTCAGGCAGAACTGACCAACACTAGATGCAGTAGTCGGCCTAAGGATAATTTATTTACCTATATAACAGTGCGGACATACATTTTATGATATTGGGGGCTCATGATCACTGTTGCCGATGCAAGTCGGGAGTTTCGATCTGATAATCAGCTGGCCTTCATACTTTCTTGCTGCGGGGAAGAACCTTGGATGAAGCTTACCCAACCCCAATATAAAATCTACTTTCGGCCAGCATATCATATCGTGGGATTGACCGGGTAAACTCACAGCAACATTCAGGTGGAACGCGTCTGGTTACGCATGAGAAACGGCTATGAACACATAGAAGGCGTTCCGGACGATGACGTCAGAACGCCTAATATTTTCTAACAGAGTAACTATTCTTAGAACGTAGCTCTCTGAACGGTGAATTGCTCACCCTTCATATTCTTAATTTCCAATGTGTTTCCGCCACCAGAAAGCGTTGCAATATCCAGCATTTTATTCTCCGTCCACCTAATGCATACGGACCCATCACTTAGATTATGCCAAATTGCCTGCGCTTGTCCTCCGATAAGCACATTAAAGTTTTGGTCAAATACAACTTTCTGACCAGAGTTTGTCGCCCAAGTGCCAACGATATTTCCTACAGAAGGAAAGAAATTTGCAGCGCCAGGAAGATTCGTAATAACACAAACAATTTGGTCCGGCCTGCTTCTGCGTGGAATAACGGCAGCCAGCCTATATTGACTGCTGAGCGCTTGGAACAGGCCGAGCCACTGACCAGGATGCAATACAGCGCAATGGCTATGGCCATCATCGTAACATGCAATCACATGGTAGTTTATTGGGGCGCTATTGTGCAGCTTTCTGAGTATCATAGGCAAAGCATCTGGCTCAAAATGTTCAAGCACGTCTGCAGAGCAACAAATGTCACCCGGGTATATATCGTCAGTTAGTACGTTGGTACGAACAAACTCAACGTTATGAGGAAGTTGCCCAAGCAGAGGCGAACGCGCCCAATCAAGGCCAACAACTTTTTCAACGGTCTCAGCAATCTTTTTCAAAAATCTACCGTTGCCACACCCAACTTCAACTATCGTGCGGGGCCGAGCTGACCAAATAACGTTTGAATGGTCCACCAGCCAGTTGTTAGCTTGATAACCCGCATCAAAATCATGAAGCTTTTGATAATCCGACGCCGTAATATTGCGATGTGTAATGGATGAATCCAGGCCCGCTGCATAGCCCGATCTAAGGAGCTCTGCATCAACATTAACAAACTGACGCATTTTTGTTGCCAGTTCGGCATAAGATGAAAACGCGTTACAGGCAATTTTTTCCATTGCCCTGTACTCAATGCGATTTTCGAAGCCTGCCCCCTGCAGCTTTAAGGCGAAATCTACCGCCTCAGTTGCTGCCTCCCCAGTGGAACTGGTGGCCGCATTCAACTGCTGGCTAATCTTGAGAGCATCGTCCGCAATTTTCTTAAGTTTAGCATTGTCAGTCTGCAAATTAAGAATAGCGCGGCGTAAATGCTCAACTTCAGCATGAGCCTTCATCAACTCTGTGCTTCGATCAACAAACGCCGAACTCTGGGTCGGCATAATATTTTCCAAAGACTGTGTGACAAAACGATTTACCGACTGCGCGTCGGCAGGCGAAAAGCACCAGACGTTTAGATAGTAGGCTAGAAAACGAGCACGGTCCTCAGAGGTTTTCTTGGAATTACCTTGGAAAGCGAACTCAATATCTTCAACTGTCAACAATGGTGTTGACGCGAGTTCATATTCACTTGCAGCGAATGTGAAAAGTGGCTTGTCGTAAAGCAAAGCTTCCAAACCAACGCCGGAGTTACCAACCAAAACACTTTGGCATCCGTTTAAATGATTGTGAACCGAGGCAGACGAAACCTGAACGTTGCTATTGCCGGTAATAACTTTGTCCAATGCCATGCGAACTGCTTCGTTACGGCAAAGCGGATGGCGCTTAACAACCAGCAGAACACCAGTTTTCTGAGCTATTTCAGCTGCTTTTTCCAGTGCCGCGAGAGGATGAACCCGATTGAATTCGGCAACAGGATCTTCAAGCAGTTGCATTGGGAAATAAACATACGGCCGACCTGGATTAAAAAATTCAGTGGATTGAGTATATTTAGATGTATTGGCATTACGAAGTTTGTCACGAAGCGACGCAACAAAACCCTTTGCCTTTTCCGTATCGTAGGAATCTACTTGAGCTTTATAGCGTTCTGGGAAGCGAGCAAGTGAACTCCAGCCAGAATATCCATGCCTGTCGAAGGCATAAAAGTCTATGATAGACGTTTCTTTCAATCGCCAAACGTTATCGACATCGCCGATGGAATGAAAAGAAAATGTTACACCATTTTCTGGCGCTATTCTCGGTGCACGATAAGATCCCCACGGTACAATCGACATCTCGATCGTCACCGGCATTTTAGCAAGAGCAGCGCTCAGCGACGTAAACATACGTCGATGACGCTCACCATCAAGCGAGCTACCAAACCACTCCTCCGGTACTTCGAGATTAACGCGAATTCGATGTGGAGCACCCTCGGAATAGCGGGATACATCTGAATGCCCAAAGATAGATGAGGAACCAACATGCATAAAAACTGGCCTTCTACAGCTGTAATTTATGCGTGTTTATAAAAATATGCTTGTGTCTGGCTGGACAAGTCCTGTCTCAGGCAGACAAGCAAAACACAAATAGTTTTAAAGGCAGTCAAAATAACAATGACCACGTGATTAGATATTCACTTTAACAAAGGAAGAAATGGCGCACCCGAAGAGATTCGAACTCCTGACCCTCAGATTCGTAGTCTGATGCTCTATCCAGCTGAGCTACGGGTGCGTAACGCGAAGACTTGTTTTGCTTGCGTGGCGATCCTCTAAAACGTCCTCTGACTGAATGCAAGCGCTTTTCGTCATAAATTTGCATTTTAAGCCATTATGCGGTGCAAAAACCTTGAAAACTCGGCAGAAAAATTCCTAAAATATATTTAATTACAAAGTCTTATAGATTTTACCGCCCAGACAAAGATTTAATTGAGCCATAAGAGAGGTCTTTCGTCTTTATCTTTTCCTTATGTCGTGGCGACAAATTCCCAATCGAAAACTGACCTGATGCGGCTCTACCCTTTAGCCATATCAACAGGAGAACCTGACATGTCCGACCTCATCTTTGTGGGAGTGGGCTTTGGCACCCTACTGGCTCTGGCGCTTTATGCCCGCGCCCTCGACAGGCTTTAAAGGGGCACACCATGATTGAAGCCCTTTTCGGCCTTCTCGTCGCTCTCGCCCTCGGCGTTTATCTCGTGGTCACGCTTTTGCGGCCCGAACGCTTCTGATTCTACAGGAGATTCTCATGACTATTATCGGGTGGCTGCAAATCAGCCTCCTTTTCCTCGCCGTGCTTATCACCATCAAACCCCTTGGCCTGTACATGGCTCGGGTCTTTTCAGGTGAGCGCACCGTTCTGTCATCGATATTCGGCCCGCTGGAACGCGGTCTCTACACCACCGCCGGGGTTAACCCCAGCAGGGAACAGGGATGGCTTGGCTATACGCTGTCCATGCTTGTGTTCTCGATCGCAGGTTTTGTGGTGCTTTATGCAATCTTGAGAGGCCAGGCCTATCTGCCGTTCAACAGCCAGGGTTTTGCCGGCATGGCCCCTGATCTTGCGTTTAACACCGCCGTTTCCTTTGTTACCAATACCAACTGGCAGAACTATGCTGGTGAAACCACGCTCAGCCATTTCAGCCAGATGGCCGGTTTGACGGTACAGAACTTTCTTTCTGCCGCCACCGGCATGGCGCTTGCTATGGCGCTGACACGTGCCTTCATCCGGTCCAAGGTATCGACGCTTGGCAACTTCTGGGTCGATATGACCCGGGCCACTCTCTACATATTGTTGCCTATCGCCGTGCTGGTTGCGATTGCTTTTGTTGCCATGGGTCTGCCGCAGACGCTTCAGGCCGCTGTCAATGCCACGACGCTCGAAGGTACCCAGCAGGTTATCTCGCTGGGTCCGGTCGCATCGCAGGAAGCGATCAAGCAACTTGGCACCAATGGCGGCGGGTTCTTTAATGCCAATGCCGCGCATCCATTTGAAAACCCGACCACCTACGCCAACTACCTGAACATGTTCGCGATGCTGTCGATTTCTGCAGCGCTGGTTTACACCTTCGGGCAGATGGTCGGGAACCGCCGTCAAGGCTGGGCGCTGATATCAGCCATGGCGGCGCTGTTGATCGCAGGGGTTACCGTCACCTACTGGGCGGAAGCGCAGGGCAACCCGATTATGACCGCCCTTGGCGTTGACCCCTCTCTCGGTAATATGGAAGGCAAGGAAGTCCGTTTCGGACAGGCCATGACGGCGCTTTATGCCGCCGTGACAACCGGCCTGTCTGACGGTGGCGTCAACGGCATGCATGGCTCGTTCACCGGACTTGGCGGATTGGTGCCAATGTTCCTGATCCAGCTTGGTGAAGTGTTGCCCGGCGGTGTTGGCTCCGGTCTTTACGGAATGCTGGTTTTTGCCATTCTCTCGGTTTTTGTAGCCGGCCTGATGGTGGGTCGCACACCGGAGTTTCTGGGCAAGAAAATTGAAAGCCGGGAAATGAAATTTGCCATGCTGGCAGTGCTGATACTGCCCCTGGTCATTCTTGGTTTCACCGCCGTGTCCGCCATGTTGCCCTTTGCGGTGGCAAGTGTTGGAACCGCAGGTCCGCACGGACTTTCGGAAATTCTCTACGCCTACACGTCGGCAACCGGCAATAATGGCTCGGCCTTCGGTGGCCTCAGCGGCAATACCGTCTGGTACAATACGACATTGGGGATCGCCATGTTGCTTGGTCGTTTTGCCTATGTCGTGCCGGTCATGGCCATTGCCGGATCATTGGTCGGCAAAGTCAGAGTGCCAGCATCGTCAGGCACATTTCCGACCAATGGCCCGCTGTTTGTGTGTCTGCTGGTCGGCATCATCCTCATTCTCGGTGGTCTGCAGTTTTTCCCTGCGCTCGCACTCGGCCCTGTTGTCGAGCACCTTGCGATGCTTGCCAACCAGAGCTTCTAAAGGAATACATCATGTCAAAGGACCATAAAGCTCCTGGACTTTTCGACCCTGCCATTGTGCTGCCAGCGATGCGCGACGCTTTTATCAAGCTCGACCCACGTCAGTTGGTGCGCAATCCGGTGATCTTTGTAACCGAGGTGGTTGCGCTGGTGGTGACCCTGCTGTTCCTGCGTGACGTTGGCTACAACCCCTCCCAGGCAACTTTCTCCGGCCAGATCGCCGCATGGCTGTGGTTTACGGTACTGTTTGCCACCTTTGCAGAATCGGTTGCTGAAGGCCGAGGTCGGGCCCAGGCCGACAGTCTCAAAAAGACCAAATCCGAACTGGTTGCCCGCAGATTGTTGTCGTCAGGCAAAACGGAAACCGTGCCTGCCACGAACCTCAAAGTTGGCGATATCGTCGTCGTTTCTGCCGGGGAGCTTATTCCCGGCGATGGCGATGTGATTGAAGGTGTGGCATCCGTCAATGAAAGTGCAATAACGGGTGAATCTGCGCCGGTCATCCGTGAGTCCGGTGGTGATCGCTCTGCTGTCACCGGTGGTACACAGGTACTGTCGGATGAAATCCGCATCCGGATTGGCGTTGCTCCCGGCTCCAGTTTTGTCGATCGCATGATTGCGTTGATCGAAGGCGCCAAACGCCAGAAAACACCAAATGAGATTGCGCTTTCGATTCTACTTTCGGGTCTGACGCTGATCTTCCTGTTCGTATGTGTCGCCATCTGGGGCCTGGCGGGTTACTCTGGCACAGTGCTGTCGGTTACCGTACTTGCCGCACTGCTTGTGACGCTGATCCCAACCACCATTGGCGGCCTTCTGTCGGCTATTGGCATTGCCGGCATGGACCGCCTGGTGCGCTTCAATGTCATTGCCACCTCCGGCCGTGCGGTGGAAGCTGCAGGAGATGTCGACACGCTGCTGTTGGACAAGACCGGCACCATCACCTTCGGCAACCGTATGGCCAGCGATTTTCTTGCCGCTCCCGGTGTCAGCCAGACCGAGCTGGCAGAGGCTGCGCTTATGGCCAGCCTTTCTGATGAAACACCGGAAGGCCGCTCCATCGTGGCCCTTGCGAAAGGTGAATTTGGTATTGCCACGCCAAACAGCACATTTGACAATATCATCCACTTCTCTGCGGAAACGCGCCTGTCCGGTGTCGATATCGGCCAGCGCCGGTTGCGCAAGGGAGCTGTTGATTCCGTCCTCAAATTTGCAGGCGTGAGCGAGGACGCAGCCCCCGCAGCATTTCGCCAGTCCGTGGATGCCATTGCGCGCAGCGGTGGAACGCCACTGGCCGTGACAGACGGGCAACGTTTGCTTGGTGCCATCCACCTCAAGGATGTCGTCAAACCCGGGATCAAAGAACGGTTTGCCGCCTTGCGAGCCATGGGCATCCGCACCGTGATGGTCACTGGCGACAACCCGGTGACTGCGGCGGCCATTGCCTCCGAGGCCGGTGTCGATGACTATCTTGCGCAAGCAACGCCGGAAGATAAACTTTCCTATATCCGCCGCGAGCAGGAAGGTGGTCGTCTGATCGCTATGTGTGGCGACGGTACCAATGATGCGCCAGCACTGGCGCAGGCCGATGTCGGCGTGGCCATGCAGACCGGCACCCAGGCGGCGCGTGAGGCAGCCAACATGGTTGACCTCGATTCCAGCCCGACCAAGCTGATAGAAATCGTTGAAATCGGCAAACAGCTGCTGATGACCCGCGGCTCCCTGACCACCTTTTCCATTGCCAATGACGTGGCGAAATATTTCGCCATTATCCCGGCCTTGTTTGTGGTGACCTATCCGTCACTGGATGCGCTGAACATCATGCAGCTGGCGTCGCCACAGTCGGCCATTCTATCGGCGGTGATCTTTAACGCACTGATCATCATCGCACTTATTCCGCTCGCGCTGCGGGGCATCACCTATCGTCCGGCAAGTGCCGCGGTGCTGCTGCGCCGCAATCTGCTGATCTACGGCTTTGGCGGTCTTCTCCTGCCCTTTGCCGGCATCAAGATCATCGATCTCACCATTACAGCTCTCCATCTGGTGTAACCATGTTGAACCATATTCGCCCTGCCCTGACATTGCTGTTTGCCTTGACGGCACTTACCGGTCTTGCCTACCCGCTTGCCATTACCGGCATTGCGCAGACCGTTTTCCCTAGTGAGGCCAATGGCAGTCTTGTCGAACACAACGGAACCATTGTCGGCTCAAAGCTGATCGGCCAGAACTTTTCCTCTGACAAATATTTCTGGCCACGTCCTTCTGCGACTGGACCGGATGCCTATAATGCGGCAGCCTCTTCCGGCTCCAATCTCGGCACCACGTCCATCAAACTGCGCGACCGCGTTGCTGCAGATGTTGAAAACCTCAAAACTGCCGACATAGGCATGCCACTACCGGCAGATGCTGTCACGACCTCCGGGTCGGGCCTCGACCCCCACATCTCGGTGGACTATGCCCGCGCACAGATCGAGCGTGTTGCCAAGGCACGTGGTTTACCGCCACAAACCGTGGCGGATCTCGTCACCACACATCTGAAAGGTCGTGATCTTGGTTTCATCGGCGAACCGCGTGTAACTGTGCTAGACATCAATATGGCGCTCGATTCCCTGAAACCGTGAGGCACCGCATGGCGGATACTGACCGCAACCCTGTGCGCAGACCAGATCCGGATGCCTTGCTTGCCCTTGCGGAGAAAGAACGCAGGGGCAAGCTGACCGTTTTTCTGGGTGCTGCACCCGGCGTCGGCAAGACCTACGCCATGTTGTCGCGAGCACGGCGGCTGAAGGCCGACGGTTGTGATATCATGGTGGGGCTGGTGGAAACCCATGGCCGGAGTGAAACAGCCGCTCTGATCGATGGGCTCGAAATCCTGCCGCGTATCCGGGTTGCTCATCGTGGCCGCATGCTGGAAGAGTTTGACTTGGACGCAGCTCTTTCGCGTCGGCCGCGCATTGTTATTGTCGATGAGCTGGCCCACTCCAACCCGGATGGCAGTCGGCACCCCAAGCGCTACCAGGATATTGAAGAGCTGATTGCTGCCGGCATCGATGTCTGGACGGCAATGAACATCCAGCATCTGGAAAGCCTTGCCGATCTGGTGGCGCAGATTACCGGCGTGACCGTGCGTGAGCGTGTGCCCGACACCGTGTTGAAACGGGCCGACGATGTTCTGCTGGTCGACTTGCCACCAACAGAACTGATCGAGCGTTTGAAAGAGGGTAAGGTTTATCTGCCCGATAGCGCCAGCCGGGCGGTGGATCGCTTTTTCCGCTTGGGAAACCTGACGGCATTGCGTGAACTGGCGCTGCGCCGAACCGCCGACCGCGTTGACGACCAGATGGTTGATTATCTCAGGCAAAATGCCATTGAGGGACCTTGGGCCACCGGCGAAAGGTTGATTGTCTGCATCGGCCCCGATGATCTCTCGGAAAAGGTCATTCGTGTCGCCAGCCGTCTGGCATCCGGTCTCAATGCGCCATGGATCGTCGTGTCTGTCGAACGCGCCGACCGAGAGGTCAGCAGTGCCGAACATTTCCAACGCATGGAGGCACTGTTCAGACTGGCTGAACAGCTGGGCGCTGAGACACAACACATTATCGGTAGCGACTTTGTAGAAGAAATCCTCAAATGCGCTCGTAGGGAACATGCAACGCAAATCGTCATCGGCACCGGGCAACTTCGCGGTTGGGTCAAATTTGGGGCGCAATCACTGCATGAAGCATTATCACGGCGCGCCGCAGGGCTTGGCATCCATCTGGTGACACCGGAACGCAGCGAAAAACGCGATCGAAAATTGCGTTTTCGGTTACCAAATCTGGTGGCGCTGCGGCAATCAGCACTGTTTGCCATTGGCTTTACGCTGATAACGACGGCAAGCGCGCTGATTATTGACCGTTTTATCGACCTGCCCAACATCTCCTTGTTATTTTTGCTTGCGGTTCTCGGCGCGTCCGTCACGGGCGGTTACATGGCTGCTTTTCTTGCTGCGCTGATGTGCACGCTGGCTTACAATTTTTTCTTCATCGACCCGTTCCGGACCTTCACCATTTCCACACCGCATGAAGTGTTTGCGCTGTTCATATTCCTGGCAGTGGCGATGATAGCCGGTGGTTTTGCCTCTCGTATCAAGGAGCAGGCCTCCGTCGCGCGTGTGCGGGCCACGGCCTTGCAGTCGCTCTACGATTTTTCACGCAAACTTTCGACGACCGCCAAGGCCGATGACGCCATCTGGCTGGCGGTGTCGCAGTTGCAGGCCAGCCTCAAGCGCAATGTCGTTTTGTTGCTGCCCGACAACAGCGACGTCAAGGTTGCTGCCGCATGGCCCCCGGACACGGAACTGGACATTACCGATCTGACCGCAGCCCGCTGGAGCCACGACAAACAGGAAACCGCAGGCCACGGCACCGGCACGCTGCCCAACAGCCGTTTCGAGTTTCGTCCCTTGCGAGGACCACATGGCGTGGTTGGCGTGTGCGGTGTCGAGCAAATTAGCGAGCGGCTCCATATCAATGAAGAACGTGCGCTCTCGGCCATTCTCGACCAGACAGCAATCGCCCTGGATCGCGCCCGGCTTGCAGAAGAAAGCGTGACGCAGGCGGCCAAGCTGGAGGGTGAGAAATACCGTGAAGCGCTGTTGTCTTCGATATCGCATGACCTGAAAACGCCGCTTGCCACCATCACCGGTGCGGTGACCAGCCTGAGGGAACTTGGCGACAAAATGCCGCCGGAAAGTCGCGACGATCTTCTGCAATCCATTGAGGAGGAAGGCAGCAGAATGAGCCGTTTTGTGGCCAACCTTCTCGACATGACCCGTATTGAGGCCGGGAATCTCAAACCGCGTCATGACTGGATTGATGTTTCCGACGTGGTGCATGCCTCCGCCGAACGTATCCGCAAATATTTCCCCGATCGCGTGATCGAAACCGGCATTGCCGCAGACCTTCCTCTGATCGAAGGCGACAGCGTTTTGCTGGGGCAGGTTCTATTCAACCTTTTGGACAATGCGGTAAAATATGGCGGCAAGGAACCGGTCTACATTTATGCCCGGCGTGATGGAGACGACGTTCTGGTGTCGGTAACTGACCATGGCAAGGGTATTCCACCAGAGGATCTGGACCGGGTGTTTGAGAAATTCTACCGTCGTGGAAAACCGGATGGACGCGCCGCTGGTACTGGCTTGGGACTATCCATTGCGCGCGGTTTCGTGGAAGCTATGGGCGGCCACATCCATGCCGAAAGCCCGGCCGTGAAGAAAAAAGGAACGCGCATTGTCATGCGTTTTCCGGCGGCCAAACACAAGAAAGCCTACTGACCGAGATGACCGTGACGATTGCCAATATCCTTGTTGTCGATGACGAACCGCAGATACAGCGTTTCCTGAAACCGGCACTGATGGCGGCAGGCTACACTGTCATTGAAGCCGGGACCGGAGCGGACGCCCTAAAGGCCGCGGCAACGGCCGCTCCTGACCTGATCATTCTCGATCTTGGATTGCCAGATATGGATGGCAAGGAAGTGATTGCCAGTCTGCGTGGCTGGTCGGATATTCCGATCATCATTCTGTCTGCCCGCGACCGCGAAAATGAAAAGATTGCGGCACTTGATCTCGGCGCAGACGACTATGTTGAAAAACCCTTTGGTATCGGTGAATTGACGGCCCGTATACGCAATGCACTGCGCCACCGCGGCCAGAAGGCCGACGCCATGCCTTCGGTTTTCGAGGCGGATGGTCTGCTACTGGATGTGGTAAAACGGACCGTGTCACGCGGTGATCAGCCCATAAGGCTGACGCCAAAGGAATATGATTTGCTGACCCTGCTCGCCCGCCATGCCGGGCGGGTGGTGACCCACAAGACCCTGCTGACCTCCGTCTGGGGACCGGCCCATAGCGACGACCTGCATTACCTGCGGGTGTTCATTGGCCAACTGCGCCAAAAAATCGAACAGAACCCGGTCAATCCGGCGATTATCAGGACCGAACCCGGTGTGGGTTATCGGTTGGTTGCAGATCAAGAGTAATTCGATTGGAATGTGTCACCCTGATACCGGAAACATGCAGCGTAATCTAAAAATTCAAACCTTCCACAATCAACCAGAGTATTTACGTCTAAACGCACTCCACATTATGGGTAGTCCAAAAAACGTAATGACGACAATCGAAGCTGATAGCCCACCAATTATCTGATTATTGGTGAGTTCAATAATTTTATGATCTTCCAACAAGCCGAGATCCAACAACGAGCCCAATGCGAAGCCTGACACAGCAATAACAACGCCCACTTTTTTTGCTTTGAACCCTTCAATCCGCTGCTGTTCCGCCTTTCGTCCTTCGCGGATCATATTTCGATTGAGGGTACGAAGCTCACTCAAATTGTTCTCAGTTGTTTTCAGGAGCTCACTGATTTCCGCCTTTGCCTCTTCAGTGACGGCGCACATTTCACCAAGAATCGCTCCGAGAGCTTTGCGCTGTGGGTCAAAGTTTCCCTCCAGCCATTCGGCGACTTCCCGACCAGTTGGTTTGCGAAAGGTAACCTCAAATTTTAATCTGGAATTATCTTCCGAGATTTCCTTTAAATGTCCAAGAATAGTATTACACCCAGTAATAAGATAACCTTTTTTGGACCCTACACGATCAATGCAGTAGACCCCTTCTATTAAAGTCTCATCGATGTGTTCCTCGGCGTGCGGTGCTCGCCGAATAGTTACATGCTGAATTGATTTTGACCGGATATTGAATTTTACGCCTTCAGCGTCCTGAGACCACAGGCTGAGTGTTCTCTCTTCCCGCAGTCGCTTTTTAAAAGCTTCCTGCGTGCAATCTGCTAAGTCGGTAGCAGGCTCAGATATTATTAGAGTGTGCGAACGGTCTTCCATGGCTTTTCCACAATTATAAGGTGAAAAAATAGAGGACTCGCGCTGCCAGTCAATGCCTTTAGATCGTGTTTCGTAGGTTACGATGAGCAAGTTATGAGCTGAGTAAACAGTTTATTACAAACAAAAAAAACGCTCGAAAAAAATATACCTAATCAAATTCTTAGGCCAATTTTTTGTAAATAACTCCCTCCAAAAGACAAAACAAACACGTGTCTTTTACAGTACTATTGGCTAACGACTGAACCTCGTAAGGCAAGGCATAACTGCACTAGAAATTAATGCTTTTTATTCAACAAACTGGACAGCCGATCTAAATCAGAAAAGTTCCCCCAACATGGTATTGGCGCTTCAAACGTTGGTTTGAAGCGCCATGCGAGCGCCGCCGGGGACGAGGCAGCGCTGCTGTTCAGACCTGATTACTTCAGCTGAGCCTGGACCTTGCTGATGGCGGCAACGGCGCAGGCTTCATCGAACTGGCCGCCTGGAGCACCACCAACACCAATTGCGCCAATGGTTGCGTTGCCAACCTTGATCGGCATGCCGCCGGCCAGAACCAGAAAACCGTCGATCGAGGCAAGTTCAGCAGCGGTTGGGTTCTTGGCAATGTTTTCTGCCATTGCGCTGGTTGGCATGCGGGATGACGACGAAGTGTAGGCCTTCTGGCGCGCCGCTTCCGGGGTGTGGGAACCAGCATTGTCAGCCCGCAAAAGCGCACGAAGTACACCGGCGCGGTCAACAACAGCAGCAGAAACATTGTAACCCTCAGCCGAGCAGGCTGCGACAGCTTCGCGTGCAATGGTGCTGGCCAGTTCCATCGAGATATTCTTTTCTTCGAGAACTTGGGCGGAAGCAACCGAGGTCAATACGGCGGCAGCGGTAGCGGCGAGAAGAATGCGCTTCATAGTCGGGTCTCCTTAAAACCATGTCTCGAAAGCTGCTTGCTTTCTGACGCCGGTTTTAACGGCAGCCCGGGTTTGATTGAATCCGCGGTTCCACAGGTGCACCTAGGTAATTCTACCGAGAGGCCGCGGCAACAGTCAGTCGCACGAACTCCGCCACCGAACTGGTTCCGAGTTTTTCAGCAATATTGGCCCGGTGTGCATCTATGGTGCGAGCGGAAATATCAAGTGCGCTGGCGATATCCTTGCTGGCAAAACCCTGACAGACAAGATCAAGCACCTCTCGCTCCCGGCTGGTCAGACTGGCCAGAAGACCTATGGCTTCCTGTCTTTCCAGCGTTGCCTGCAAAAGACCTTGTGCCGACTGGATCGCATCGAGCAACACATCCTCATCGATCGGCTTGCTCAGGAAGTCGCTGACACCGGCCTTGAACGCACGGCGGCAGGCGTTCACATCACCATGACCTGTTATCATGATAATTGGCCAGTCGATGTTCCGTTCAGTCAATTTCTGCTGCACCTGTAAGCCGCTGATCAATGGCATGCGCAGATCAAGCAGCAATATGCCGGGCTGCCTCGTTTCTACATGCGCCAGAAAGGTGGTGGGGTCGGCAAAGGTCTCCACCTGCATGGCGTAGGTTGAAAGCAGCAATGACAGCGCGTTACGCACAGCTTCGTCGTCATCCACCAGATAGATGCGTGTTGCAGTCAAGCGCCTGTCTCCCGTGTTTGAACCGGCAACCGGACAATGAAACAGGCTCCGCCAGCGGCATTATTTTGCGCTTCGATCTGTCCGCCGACACGTTCGACCAATGTCGAGCACAACGCCAGACCCAACCCCATGCCATCCTTTTTGGTGGTAAAAAACGGCTCGAAAAGATGCGGCAACACCTTCTCGTCAATGCCGGGGCCATTATCGCGGATGTCTATTCTTACCCAATCACCGTCCCGCATCGTTTCAATCGTGATCTGAGACCCAGCGCCATTCAGTTGTTCAATGCTGTCGGCAGCGTTACGGATGAGGTTGTTAAAGACCTGCTCAAGTTCGACCGGATCGGCCATCAGCAGCGGTAAATCGGCACCGAGTTCCCATTGCAGCGCGATATGGCGTTTGTCGAGCTCGGCGCGCATCAGCTCAACCGTATCGGCGACAACCCGGTTAACCTCGACCGCGACCGGTCTCGGTGGCCGATTACTGATATAGTCCCGCATACGCTTGAGCATATCGCCGGCCCGTCTTGCCTCACGCACATTGGACGCCAATGCCGTCTTCAAGAGGGTATTATCGATGCCTGCCTGCTCCAGCAAACGCTCGGCAGCGCGGCTCTGGCTCATCAATGCGGTCAAGGGTTGTGCGAGCTCATGGGCAATGCCGGATGCCAGCTCACCAAGCGAATTGACCCTGGCGGCGTGGGCAAGGCGCGTTTCACGCGCCAGCAGTGCGCTACGCTGTTCTGCCACAAGCGCTGCTGCCTGCAGGCGTTGAGCTTCCCGCCTCTGCCGTATGATGTAGGCGAGCAGTAAAAGCGCGGCAAGACTGATGGCGGCCACCACAGCAAGCGAAACGAAATCGACGAGGTCAAACACCGAAATCGGACGTTCCATCGTCAGCAACAGAGGCTGCGACCGGCTGTCGATCATGCGGCTGAACGACGGCATAGACAGCCAGTTGGATTTCTGATGTTCGCTGACACGTTCCATGACCACGGTGCCGTTCAATTGCAGCCGCATGGTCAGCCAGGTCGGTACTTCTTCCAGATCCACCAGCCTTTGCGGATCGATCTGCAGCACAATGGACAATGCGGGATTGGTGTCTCGTACCTTCTTGGTCAGCAGGTAATTGTCGCCAAGCGACGGAGACACATAACTTTTCCCCTCACCGGCCTTTTGCGCAAATATCGCGCTGGCAATTGGTGCGTAATCCGCAACCCTGGCATTTTCCGGAACCGACAGTACCTGTCGCACATCCGTAGCAGCAGACGGCTCCTGCCATGCCAGTTCAATTTCCTGAATAGCGGTGATGCGAGGATAAAAGTGAATGATGCTCTCGCTGACCTGTGACAGCGGCTGTATTTGCCCACCGTCACCTGCGAGGATGAGCGATACCAGTGTCGTCAGATGTGCATCATGTTGTGCCACGCGCTGCGAGATCAGACGATGCAGAAGAAACCCCGCATCATTCAGCTCATCAGTGGCCCGTTTGAGGGAGATATTGACGGAAACAGCCCCATAAAGGCCGACGCAAACGAGCCAGACAGCAAGAATGCTGATTATCCAATTCAACCGGGAATACGTGCCTTTAACCACCTCTGCACAACCCCTCATGCGCGACATTGGTGACAGCATAGGGCATAAAGTGAACGGTTCATCAAGTGTCTGCCACCGGCAATCATGCTCACGGCAGATTGATCCGACACGTCAAGCCGAGACATATCTCTGCCTTTTTAACGGCTGTAAGACGGTGGAGTGAAAACAAGGGAGTGCTTAGATTGTTGAGGACATGGCCGCTCATGCAGAGATCACTAAGGGTCGTCATCCGGGCAATCGCTCTTTATAGCGTGATGGTGGGAGCGGCAATGGCGGACACAAAACCAGATCTGTTGGAACTCGTGCGAGGCGGTGACCATCCTGCCATCGCATCGACAATCAAAGCCGGTGCTGCATTGGAGCTACGCGATGCGCGTGGCCAAACTGCGTTACTGATTGCCACCCATGCCAATGATGTCGAGTCGGCGAAAATGTTGATCGAGGCGGGAGCTGACGTCAACGCAAAGGACGCTATTCAGGACAGCCCCTATCTCTACGCCGGTGCGCGTGGGCACCTGGAAATTCTGCGATTAACGCTTTCGCATGGTGCTGATCTGAAAAGCACCAACCGCTATGGTGGAACGGCGCTGATACCAGCCTCGGAACGCGGTCATGTCGAGACAGTGAAAACGCTGATCGACGCAGGTGTTGATATCGACCACGTCAACAACCTCGGATGGACCGCACTGCTTGAGGCGATCATTCTGAGCGATGGCGGCCCAAAACACGTCGAAATTGTCAAACTGCTTGTCGATGCAGGTGCCGATAAAAATATCGCCGACAATGATGGCATAACACCGCTTCAGCATGCGCAAACCCGGGGTTATCAGCAAATCGTCGATATTCTCGAAAGCAAATAATACTGATGATTGGGCCGTGCACAAAACCCGTCATCTTGGCGCACCAGTTACCTACCGATGCGCCAAGATATTGCGGCTACAGCCTGAAGGTTTTTACGGCATTGCCACGCTCGATTGAACGATTGGCAATAAAACGCTCCGATTTTGCCGTGACGGTTTTCCTGTCCTGAAGATGCTGAAGCATGGAAGCCAGTCGTTTCACCGCCAGAGCCTTGTTGCGGTGTTGCGACCGCTCATTTCTGGCAATGACGCGTAATCCCGTCGGAGTGTGGATTGCACGCACGGCACTATCGGTGGTGTTCTGGTGCTGACCGCCTGGACCTCCGGCTCTGAGCGTTTCAAAGCGTAGGTCCTTGGCATCAATTTCGACATCTTCGCCGACATCAAGGTCAATTTTTTGCACCGAAACAAACCAGTTCTGGCGTTTATGGCCCGGCCGAACAGGGCTCTTGAACAGGAACTTCACAGTGCCACAATAGTCCGCAGCCAGTTGTGCAGCCGCCTCTCCTTCAAGGTTCAGCAGAGCAGACTTGGGACCATGTGCGTCAGGCATCGGCCCCATGTTCAATTCACACAGGCAGTTGTTTTCGCGCGCCTGCCTCTGAAGAATATCCAGCAACGCTTTGACAGCGATGCGGCATTCCGTCGGTCCATTGCCTGACGTAATCAACAGATCAATAGCGGTCATCTTTATGACCTCCCTTTTTGTGGCCTTCCTTGCGACGGTGATCGGGTTTGCCAGTATGTTGGGTAACGCCATCCTCCCCCACTGCCTTTTTGTAGGTAACAAGCGGGCGCATGGCCGCAAGGCTGTCGATCAGCCCCTCGGCCTGCAGGTCCGTTACCACTTGTCCCGCATCCTTGTACGCGGATGAGGCTTCCTCGATGACCAGATCACGATCATCGCAGATCGCCACGCCACCCCAACTGTTGCGCAAGAGGCCGTCCCGTTCCGACCGTGTTTTGCCAACGCGACCGTGCATGGTGGCACGGTCATATTTGCGCCCGGCACCGTGGGAAATGCCGCCTAGGGAAACACCAACCTTGTCGGTTGCCTTCACGACATAGCTCAGTGTCGCCCGCGATCCTGCGATGGGAGCAATCTCTCCCGGCGTTACGGCTGCAGCGCCCTTGTAGTGGACGAAACCATCTGATGTTCTGCGAACCAGATTATGCGGCACATCCGCCACAAGACGAAGATCGGCGTTGAGTAGAGAAGCTGCCTTTTCGGCGATCATGCGTCGATTGAGCCACGCCCAGGTTACGCATTGATCGTGCTTTTCCAGCCATGAAACCGCAGCGTCAGTGACGGCGTCAAGGCCATGTACCAGGTCTGGTATGTGTGCATAAATGCTTGAAAACACATCTGCACCCAAACCACGGGAACCGGAATGAACAAGCAGATATGAGCTCTGCTTCTCCAACGCAGCCCCCTCTACGTCGCCGAGCAGACTTTCGACCGCCTGCAGCTCACAAAAGTGATTGCCGCCGCCGATCGTCCCCAAGGCGTGCGAGAAGAGGTCATTTGGCAGGTCGATGTCGCCAAGCCTTTGCGATGCATCGTCAGTCTTGACGCTATCCATGCGACGCAGCCGGTTTGCCGCCTTGTCCAGCTTAAGCTTGCGGACCGGAAGATCCAGCTCGAACAAAGACATGCCGCAGCCGATGTCGTTACCGACCAGCAGCGGATGCAGCCTTTCAGACAGCAGGGCAACACCGGTTGCACCGTACTTGCCAGGATGAAGATCAGGGAATGCCGCGACGGCTTTGACACCCGGCAAACGCGACATTTTTTCAAGCTGGTCGAGAGCTGCACCCTCAATCCAGCTTTTGCTGGAGAAATAATGATGAATATTAGCCGGCAAACGTGCTGGCTCGTGGGAAGCAAAAGCGTCCCCGGAAAAAGTGCCCATGAATGATAACTCTGGATACGTGTTCGCTATCCGCCGTCGATGACAGCGGTTGGAGCGACCTAAGTCAGCTTATACTGAGCTAGACCGAGGCCCCGATGGGGCGTGAGGAGATATTTTGCATCGATCCGCTCCCTTTCCAGAAATCAAGATGCTGTGCTTATACGCGAGTTTTGCGAGATTGCAACTCTCCGGTGACAAAGGGGCGACCCGGAGTCTATCGATACGACGCCCCCGCGATATTTAGAGCCATGTGCGGATGCCCAATAGAATGCAACGCATTTCTCCTTAATGGCCGTGGGAACACCTAAAGTACTGATATGATGATCCATTCTCCATCGCGTTAGATGATGGCATAGCTGAACTGCTGTCCTTAGTCCGACCTCGTTACTGAGGCGGACAAGGACAGCGAGACGCAAGGCTGCTTGAGACGATCAGGCAGCCTTCATCAGGTCACCATGAGGGTCCAGCACATATTTTACTGCCGCGCCCTGATCAAAGTTTTCATAGCCCTGCGCGGCGTCATCAAGCGAAATGATTTTTGCATTGACGATGTCGGCGATTGGCAGCCGGTCGTGAAGGATGGCTTGCATGAGCTGACGATTGTATTTCAGCACGGGCGTCTGGCCAGTGTGGAAAGACTGCGCCTTCGCCCAACCAAGGCCCAACCGAAGGGACAAGCTACCCTTTTTGGCAGCATCATCGACCGCACCAGGATCTTCCGTGACATAGAGGCCCGGAATACCGATGGAGCCTGCCGCACGGGTGATCTCCATCATCTGGTTCAGAACGATGGCCGGCTGTTCGCCGCCCGAATGGCCGCGGGCCTCAAAACCGACGGCATCAATGGCACTATCGACCTCATCCGTTCCTGTAACCTGTGCGATCATCTCGCCGAGACGATCGCTTTTCGACAGATCAATCGGCTCGAAGCCAACCTTGGCAGCATGTGCAAGGCGTTCCTTGTTAAAATCCCCGATCATTACGACCGCTGCACCGAGAATACGCGCTGAAGCCGCTGCCGCGAGACCCACCGGACCGGCGCCTGCTACATAGACGGTCGATCCGACACCAACCCCCGCTTTCACCGCACCGTGAAAACCAGTCGGTAGAATATCGGACAGCATTGTGAGATCGCGGATTTTCGATAGAGCTCTGTCGCGATCGGGAAATTTCAGCAGATTGAAATCGGCATAGGGAACGGTGACGTAACGGGCCTGGCCACCGATCCAGCCGCCCATGTCAACATAGCCATAGGCGCCGCCCGCGCGTGATGGGTTAACGGTCAGGCAGACGCCAGTGTCCTGCGACTTGCAGCAGCGGCAACGGCCGCATGCGACGTTGAACGGCACCGAGACGATATCGCCGATGTTCAGCATCTCGACATCGACACCCTTCTCGATGACCTCACCCGTAATTTCATGGCCAAGGACGAGACCTGGCAAGGCCGTCGTGCGACCGCGCACCATATGCTGGTCGGACCCGCAAATATTGGTAGAGATGACTTTCAGGATGACTCCATGCTCGATCCGACGCCCGTCCGGTGCCTCGAGCTTGGGATCGTCAATATCTCTCACCTCGACCTGGCCCGGCCGCAAATACACGACACCTCTGTTTCTGCTCATTCCCATTCCTCCTCTGGGTTTAGATTCGAAACTGTTGCTGCTCGGCTGGCAATTCTTTCGACACGGCAGTTCAGCCGGGTTCGAAACCTTTTCCTCCACGAAAAGATTATGCCAGATCGGCAGTACAACTCAGCCCTGCCAGCAGAACATCAACCTCTCTCATCGACTGCCGTGAGAACGACATGGAGAGACGAAATGGCGACGAAGGTCGATTAACGACGGGATCGAACTTATGTATCGGCTGTCGCAACCATGTCGTGCGTCCAAATTGCTGCCGACGGTCGCGTGGCGCTATCTTAAGAAATAGCGCGTGACGATAGATACAGATCAGTTTTGGCTATTATTTGATAATGAGGGAAATGCCTTATATTGAAGGCTGTTATGGCGGAGAGGGTGGGATTCGAACCCACGATACGGTTGCCCGTATGCCGCATTTCGAGTGCGGTGCATTCGACCACTCTGCCACCTCTCCGCGGACACAGGAAGCCATAAAGCTTCAAGTGCGGCGTTCTCATAACGGGCAAAACGGGAGCGTGCAAGGGGTAATGTGCAGTTCGTGACGAGTTTATGTCGAAGCGGTCAAGAAAACTGCGCCCATCCCGCTCATGTTGGTGCAATCACCTCGACATCAGCCATCAGAACATCATCACTCTCTCGTTTCTGTAACCACTGATGAGATGATGGCTGACACCGATTCTGGTCATTTTGTTCGTGACCATATCCGTTGTTATCCATTGATATTGCGGATGATCCGCATAAAAATCCGGGCGCCAATATCAATCAACTCATCGGGAAAGTCGTAGTCCGGATTGTGCAGATTTGCGTGGCTCTGCCCAGCCCCCAGAAAAAACATAGCAGACTGTGAAACAGCGCCAAAACGTCCAAAATCTTCTGATCCGCGCATCGGTAGAAAATCCTCGGTATAGGGAATGTTCTCGGCCTTTAGTGCGGTTATGATATGTGCGGTCGCCTCGGGCGAATTTTCGCAATGCAGGAAAATATCATCGTAGGCTATGGAAAATTTCAGACTGTTTTTATTGGCAATATCTGTGACGAGCTCTTCCGCCTGAGCGCACAGGGTATCCATATTGTCATCCGACAATGTGCGCAATGTCGCCCAAAGCTCGGCATCGGCAGGGGAAATGCCAAAGGCGGCTTCACCCATACTGGCATGGGTGACGTTGACCATGCGAAAGTCGGCACCCGGCAAAAATGGCTCGTCGGCCTTTGGCAGCCCTACACCCAGTTTAACCAGCGCAGGCATCAACTCTGACAGTGCCAGCATCGGTGAGATGCCTTGTTCCGGTGACGATGCATGGGCAGTTTTGCCGCTGAGGCTGATCTTGATGCCACGCGAGGCATAGTTGACCACGCCTTCCATGATGCTGACATGGCCAAGTGGCAAGCCGGGCAGATTGTGCAGTGAAACGGAAACGTCAGGCACAATCTCGGCGAAACGCGGATCAGCCAATACAGCGGCGGCACCAGCGCCGGTTTCTTCTGCCGGCTGAAACATCAGGATAACGCGGCCCTTTTGCGGCCTCTGCCGTGAAAGTCCAAGGCCCAGCGACACAAGAATGGTGGAGTGCCCGTCATGTCCACACAAATGGCCCTTGCCATCACTTTGTGAGCTGTAGGCAAGACCGGTCTTTTCAAAGATCGGCAAGGCATCCAGCTCGGAGCGAATGAGCAGTGAGGGACCGGGTTCACGACCTTCGAAGATCACAGCCAGACCATGGCCGCCCAGACCTTCGATGATCCTTTCCGGTTTCATCTGCTCAATGTAAGTGCGGACGCGCTGCGCGGTCTCTTTCTCTTCTCCGGAGACTTCCGGAAACCGGTGCAGCTCCCGGCGAAATGCGGTCAATTCAACAAGGTCGTCATTGCTTAAAAACATCAGAATACCTTACTTTGTTGCGGGCAAGCGCTACCCCTGCCCTGTTGCCGTTTCATCCGTCTTTCCAAAGATCATGAACACGTCATAACGTGTATTTTTACCTTCGATCTGATGATTGGGTTTCGGCAGACCGGGCATCGGGTCCGCCTTTTGTGGCCATTTGAGAACCACACGCTTTTTTGCAACGCCAAGCGCCACGCGCATCAATTCGGCCTGGTCATCGTCTGCGCCGACAATGTCGCGGAGATCGCGCATTTCCTTTTTGACGAGTGCGCTGTTGTGGCGGGGAGGATGCATAGGGTCGACCAACACGACGTCCGTTTCCAGCCCGGGCAAAAGCAGTCTGGAGTCGCCGTGCAGCAGGGTCATGCGGCCCACGGTCTCAGCGTAGCGACCACCTTCGGCCATTGCGGCCTCAAGTCCTGCCGCCAGTAGCGCATGCATCTGCGGCGACCGCTCGATCATCGTGACATTGGCACCAAGTGAAGCAAGCAGAAAGGAATCGCGGCCGAGACCTGCCGTTGCATCAACGATAGTCGGTAAGCGCCCCTTGGTCAGCCCTACAGCCTTTGCCAGGGCCTGTCCCCGCCCCTCGCCGGCGCGAAAGCGGTGACCGACAGCGCCACCGACAAAATCCACGACCAGATCTGTGTTGTTTGGTTCCTTGCTCACGCAGCCACCTCAAAACGGACACGTAACGCGAAACGACACATCACGTCCGTCCGGGTGACGAAAACCGATTTCCTCGGCATGCAGCAACAAGCGATCCGCTGCATCAAGCGCGTCACCACTGGCGTAGAAAGCATCCCCGAGAATTGGGTGGCCGATCGCCTGCATGTGAACGCGCAGCTGGTGGGTGCGGCCTGTCAACGGGTGCAGCTTGACCCGGGTAGCCGGTAATGGCAGGCGGTCCAGCACATGCCACTCGCTCTGCGCCGAACGGCCATTTTCATGGTCGACGCGGTGGCGCGGTTTGTTGTCCTGATCAATTGCCAACGGAAGATCAACTAGGCCGCTTTCTTGCGCAAGATGCCCCCAGACAACGGCTATGTAGGATTTGCGTGTCGTGCGGTTTTCGAACTGGGCAGCAATGGTAGCGTGCGCCTTGCGGTTCAACGACATCAGGACAAGACCGGAGGTGTCCTTGTCCAGCCGGTTGATCATCAATGCCTTGGGAAACTGCTTTTGAACGCGGGTCGCCAGACTGTCGTAAAGAACAGGGTCACGCCCCGGCACAGACAAAAGGCCACTTGGCTTGTCGAGGACAAGAATGTCGTCATCCCGGTGGACGATGGACAGGTATGGCTCCAACGGCGGCGTATAAACAGGGTTTGAAAGAGTTGTGGGCATGCCACCCTTTACCACGGTTTGTGCCTGTTTTGCCTTGGATAATTGAATGCCGGGTGCCGCTTTCGCACAGCACCCGGCATTTCTTTTCGATTATGCGCGCTGTTCGCGGGCGCCAGCCTTGGCTGCCATGCGCTTGCGAATGCTTTCGATATCCGCCTGCGGCGTGGCCGCAAACAAGGTGCGGGTGTATTCGTGCTTCGGATCCGAGAAGACCTCTTCACGCGTGCCGTACTCCACCGCTTCACCAAAATACATCACCATGACTTCGTCAGCGATGTATTTCACCACAGAAAGATCGTGGCTGATGAACACGTATGTCAGGCCAAACTCGTCCTGCAGGTCAGCCAGCAGGTTGAGAACCTGAGCCTGAACCGAAAGGTCGAGCGCCGATACCGGTTCGTCCAGCACAAGTAGCTTCGGGTTCAGCATCAAGGCACGCGCAATGGCGATACGCTGGCGCTGGCCACCGGAGAACATGTGCGGATAGCGATTGTAGTGTTCCGGACCCAAACCGACCTTGATCAGCATTTCCGTTGCACGTTCACGACGCTCGGCAGATGACATCTTTGTATTGATGAGCAGAGGCTCACACAAAACATCGCCGATCTTCTGACGCGGGTTCAATGAACCGTATGGGTTCTGGAACACGATCTGAACCTTCTGGCGCATTTCCGCCGTCAGATGGCCTGGGCGGGTATCAACCGTCTTGCCATCGATCAGCAGTTCACCAGAGGTCGGCTCGTCGATGAAGGTCAGCATGCGGGCAAGCGTAGACTTGCCGCAACCGGATTCACCGACGATTGCCAATGTTTTGCCGGCTTCCAGCTTAAAGGACACACCTTTCACGGCATGGATTGTTCTGCCTTTTTTGAGCATGCCGCCCGGCAGTTCATAATCCCTCTTCAGGTTGCGAATTTCCAGCATGGTCTTGTTGGATTGGTTCGCTGTCATGCTGTTTCTCCCGCAGGCGTTGGTGCGCCATCGAAAAATGCGGAAACGGTCGTCAGCCGGTCACCTGTTGCATTTTCCGGCAATGCGGCAAGCAAAGCCTTGGTATAGTTGCTTTTCGGGTTTTCGAAGAGGGTCAGCACGTCGGCCTCCTCCATCTTGCGCCCCTTGTACTGCACGACCACGCGGTCAGCCGTTTCCGCCACGACACCCATGTCATGGGTGATCATAATCAGACCCATGCCGTTCTGCGCCTGCAGCGACATCAGCAGATCGAGAATCTGCTTCTGGATGGTCACGTCAAGCGCCGTTGTTGGTTCGTCAGCAATCAGAAGTTTGGGGTTGCAGGCAATGGCGATGGCAATCATCACACGCTGGCACTGACCACCGGACATCTGGTGCGGGTAATGCTTGAGCCTTTCAGCCGGATCAGGCAGGCCAACCAGCCGGAACAGTTCGAGAGCACGTTCACGACGCTCCTTGCGGCCAAGACCAAGGTGAATGCGCAGAACTTCCTCGATCTGGAAACCGACGGTGAAGCAAGGGTTCAAGCTTGCAACCGGCTCCTGGAAGATCATGGCAATATCCTTGCCGATCAGCTTGCGGCGTTCCGCAGCAGACAGCTTCTGGATATCCTTGCCCTGAAACAACATACGGTCAGCGGTGATGCGCGCAGTCCACGGCAAAAGGCCCATGACAGCCAGCATTGACACCGACTTGCCGGAGCCCGATTCACCAACGATGGCGAGAACTTCACCCGGATCGACCGAAATCGAAACGCCATCAACAGCCTTGAACCAGCCATTGGCGGTTTCAAACTCAACGGTGAGATTATCAATTTGCAGAAGTGCCATATCAGGACCTCTTCAGTTTCGGGTCAAGCGCATCACGCAAACCGTCGCCCATCAGGTTGATGGCAAGAACGGTGATGAGAATGGCAAGACCAGGGAATGTAACAACCCACCATGCGCGCAGAATAAATTCGCGTGCTTCGGCGAGCATCGTGCCCCACTCCGGTGCAGGAGGCTGAGCGCCCATACCAAGGAAGCCGAGAGCGGCCGCATCGAGAATGGCGTTGGAGAAGGACAAGGTTGCCTGAACGATCAGTGGTGCGGTGCAGTTCGGCAAAATGGTGCGGAACATCAGGCGGAACGGACCAGCACCGGCCAGACGTGACGCGGTGACGTAGTCACGGGTCTTTTCCGCCATGACGGCAGCACGGGTCAAGCGCACGAAGTGTGGCTGCAGAACCAGCGCGATCGCGATCATGCCGTTGGTCAGGCTTGGTCCGAGAATGGCAACCAGAACCAGAGCCAGCAGCAACGATGGAAACGCCAGGATGATATCCATTAGGCGCATGATCATCGTATCGACCCAACCACGGTAATAACCGGCGATGACACCGATCACGATACCGCTGGTGAGCGACAACGTGGTGACGAACACACCAATGAACAGCGAATACTGCGCACCGTAGATCAGGCGGGACAGAATATCGCGGCCAACCGGATCTGTGCCGAGAAGATATGTCAGGCGTCCGCCTTCCATCCATGACGGTGGAACAAGAATAGCATCACGATACTGCTGGAACGGCGAATGTGGTGCGATGATCGGTGCGAAAACAGCAACGATAACCAGAGCAATGAAAACATAGAGACCAATGACGGCACCCTTGTTTTCAGAAAAATAGAACCAGAACTCCTTGAGCATCTGGCGACGCATCGCAGAGGCGGAAACCGGCTCTGCGGATTTGGAAATGGCGGTATCGGCCATGGGAATTTCTCCTTCTTAGTGCCGGATACGTGGATTGATGAGGCCATACAGAACATCAACGATAAGGTTGACGATCATGATGATGCCCGCAATCAACAACAAACCACCCTGAATGACAGGGTAATCACGGCGGAAGACCGAATCGACCATCCACTTGCCGATGCCCGGCCAGGAGAAGATCGTTTCGGTGAGGATAGCGCCAGCCAACATCACGCCGACCTGAAGGCCGATGGTGGTGATGACAGGGATCATGGCGTTACGAAGCGAGTGAATGCCGATAACGCGGAAGGGCGACAGGCCCTTGGCGCGTGCGGTACGGACGTAATCCTCCGACAGCACTTCCAGCATGGCCGAACGTGTCTGGCGGGCGATAACAGCCAGCGGAATGGTGGCCAAAACGATGGATGGCAGCGCCAGGTGGCTGAGAGCCGACGCAAATGCGCCTTTCTGGCCAGATAGCAGCGAGTCGATCAGCATGAAGCCGGTAACAGGCGGGAAGAAGAACATCAGCGAGATGCGTCCTGACACCGGTGTCCATTGCAGGATACCAGAGAACAGGATGATCAGCAGAAGCCCCCACCAGAAAATCGGCATGGAGTAACCAACAAGAGCAACGCCCATCAGGCCCTGATCGAAGACAGAACCACGCTTGATGGCGGCAATGATGCCGGCCGGAATACCGATAGCGATAGCCAGCACGATCGCACAGAAGGACAGTTCAACCGTTGCCGGGAATAGTGCAAGAAACTGGCCGAGAATAGGCGATTTGGACACAATGGATGTGCCGAAATCGCCAGTGAGGACGCCGCCAAGGTAATCCAGATACTGGATGACCAGCGGGCGATCCATGCCGAGCGCAGCACTGATCTGTGCGTGGCGCTCTGGGGACATGACGCGTTCACCCGACAGCAGGGCAACCGGGTCACCCGGAAGCAAGCGAATGAACAAAAATGCAACGATAGAAACCCCGATGAATGTCGGGATGAGCACAGCTATGCGCCGTACAAGGAAGCCAATCATAGTAGACCTTCGATCTGTTCCTTCAGGAACCTGTTCGTTGGTAGGTGTGGCGATTTTGCCTACATCTTAATTTGTCGGAACTGCACAAAGCAAATGCCGCGCGCCTTTATTAAAAGGCACGCGGCACGCTTAACGATGACAGCTTACTCAGCGATGTCCACATTTTCGAATGTGAAGTCACCCAGCGGGCTCTGAACGAAGCCGCTGACTTCCTTACGCATCGGAACGATGGACAGGGAGTGGTCGATGGTTGCCCAAGGAGCTTCCTTCTTGAAGATAACCTGAGCTTCTTCATAGAGCTTGGTGCGCTCAGCCTGATCGGTCGTAACCTTGGCCTTCTTCACCAGATCGTTGAACTCCTTGTTGCACCACTGCGCACGGTTGTTACCGCCAACAGCTTCGCAGCCGAGAAGTGTGTCGAGGAAGTTGTCTGGATCGCCATTGTCGCCAGTCCAGCCTAGGAATACAGCGCCGTCACGGTCCTTAGCCTTTGAACGGTCGAGGTATTCGGCCCATTCGTAGGACACGATCTCAACCTTTACGCCGATCTTTGCGAAGTCGTCCTGGATAACTTCAGCAGCGCGACGTGCGTTGAGCATGTAAGGACGCGAAACCGGCATTGCCCAGACCTTCATGGAGAGGTCCTTCACGCCTGCTTCTTCAAGCATCTTCTTGGCAGCGTCGAGATCGTAAGAATCATCTTCGATCTTGTCGTTGTAAGACCACATTGTCGGTGGGATCGGGTTCTTGGCAGGCGTTGCCATGCCCTGGAACACTGCATCAACGATAGCTGGCTTGTTGATAGCCTTGTTGAGCGCCTTGCGGACTTCGACCTTGTCAAACGGAGCCTGCGTTGTGTTGTAGGCGAGGTAAGCAACGTTCAGGCCTTCCTGTTCCATAACCTGCAGGTTTGGATCAGCCTTCATGGACTGTACGTCAGCAGCGTTCGGGAACGGCATCAGGTGGCATTCGCCAGCCTTGAGCTTCTGGTAACGAACAGCAGCGTCGGTGGTGATCGCGAATACGAGATCGTCAACCTTAGGCGCGCCGCCCCAGTATTCCTTGTTAGCCTTGTAACGGATAACGGCATCCTGCTGGTAACCGACGAATGCGAACGGACCGGTGCCAACTGGCTTCTGGTTCAGCTGTTCCTTGGTGCCGTCAGCAGCGAGCTTGTCGGTGTATTCCTTCGAAACGATCGAAGCGAATGGCATCGCAAGGTTTGCCAGGAAAGGTGCTTCAGGACGGTTCAGGGTGATCTTGACCGTCATGTCGTCGACTTTTTCAACCGACTTGATCAGCTCTGGGAAGCCCATGCCGGCAGCATATTCCCAGGATGTACCAGCAACATACTGGTGCCATGGGTTGTCAGTCTTGATCTGGCGCTCGATGGAGAAAACAACGTCATCGGCGTTCAGTTCACGGCTTGGCGTGAAGAAATCAGTTGTCTGGAACTTTACGCCCGGACGCAGCTTGAAGGTGTAAACCGTGCCGTCTTCCGAAACTTCCCAGCTTTCAGCAAGACCAGCAACTGGCTTGGTTGTGCCGGGCTCGAATTCGAGCAGGCGGCTGTAAACAGTGTGTGCAGCGGCGTCAAAGGTGGTGCCGGCGGTGTAGAGGCCCGGGTCAAAACCTTCTGGAGAACCTTCGGAGCAGTAAACGAAGGTTTTCGCGCTTGCTACATTGGCGAAGCATGTTGCAGACAGCAAGGCTGCCGCAATGAGGCCAATTTTGGAATTCATGTATAGCTCCCACTTTTATGTTCCCGTTTGTGCCAACAGACGGGAATGGTTGAGTCATTATCGTAATTTCAGTCTGTTCCGATGCCGGAGCCACAACACGGGAAGAGCTTCACAAGGCAGTTTCCGTTTTGCTGTTCCAGCCTCGCTGCCCCCATTGCCAAAATAACGGGCGCTGTAACCGAAAAGCTGTCTTAGCATCACGAGAGGCAGAGGCGGAAGCCCCCTTTTTGCCTAAAGATATGATTTATTCTGTTACAACCAGAGATTCCTGTATCGATACAGGCCAGCCTTATTTAAGGCTCTGATATGTGAGGGAATTGGTGCCACGCAAAACCAGCATCTTGGCAAATCAGGCAAAACGCAGAATCCGCATAAAACAAGGGCTTAGAGGCTGTGCAAAACCATGCGCGGAAATTTTCACGTAAAAATACTATTTATTTTCAATTAGTTGAATCGCCAATCCGTATGACTGAAAACAATTTGTCATAAAAAATAAAAAAGTCCGTTGACATAGAGCGCTGCTCGCCGTACATCGCTCTCCGTCGCCCAGATGGCGGAATTGGTAGACGCGCCAGCTTCAGGTGCTGGTACTCGCAAGGGTGTGGAGGTTCGAGTCCTCTTCTGGGCACCAATTTCTTGATTTAGTTATCTAAATCAGCCTGCAAAAAAGCTCCGGTCTCCGGAGCTTTTTTGCGTTTAGGGCCTAGTTACTCCTCACAGCCTGTCTGAAAATGATAGATTTCGACCAATTCGAACCATCGTTTTGTTCGTCGGATTGGGCGTGTCTGAAACCGCAAATTTTCAGGTCAATTTTGCACCAAACTGGATATGCCGCGTTCTCATATCGAGCAACGGTGGCATCGATGAGTTGTGAACTCATGGGTAGTGAAAGCTCTCCCAGAAACAAAAAGGGCGACTATGAGCCGCGCCTTTGATGTTTTTACATGATGAAAGACCGGATCAAGCTTCCATCGAATAACCCGCACCACGAACCGTGCGAATGACATCCTGCATATTGGAGAAGTTCAGCGCCTTGCGCAGACGTCCTACATGCACGTCAACGGTGCGTTCGTCGACGTAGATATCATGCCCCCAGACACCGTCGAGCAGCTGCGAACGTGAGAACACGCGCCCCGGTGAGGACATCAGGAACTCCAGCAGGCGGAACTCGGTTGGCCCAAGGCGCACTTCACGGCTTTTACGGTGAACGCGGTGCGTTTCACGATCAAGCTCGATATCACCGCATTTTAGCACCGAAGACAGCACCTCGGGCTTCGCACGGCGCAGCATAGCTTTCACACGTGCCATCAGCTCTGGCGTGGAGAACGGCTTGACGACATAGTCATCCGCTCCGGTGGCGAGACCGCGAACGCGTTCGCTTTCTTCACCACGCGCCGTCAGCATGATAATCGGCAGGCGTTCTGTTTCAGGCCGCATTCTGAGGCGCCGACACAGTTCGATGCCGGAAACACCCGGCAGCATCCAGTCCAGCAACAGAAGGTCAGGAACCCGTTCCTGCAAACGAATTTCTGCTTCGTCTCCACGGGTGATCGTGTCGACTTCGTAGCCTTCGGCTTCTAGATTGTAACGCAGCAGAACGCTCAGGGCTTCTTCATCTTCTACGACTGCGATCTTCGGCAACATGGCTGTACTCCGCTCAAGTCCGTCTATCTATTATTCGGTTACAGCACCGAGCGTGTTGGAGCTGTCGTCCTTCGGACGATCACCTTCAAGCTGGCTGCCTGTTGCCATGTAATAGATGGTTTCGGCGATATTGGTTGCGTGGTCACCGATACGTTCGATGTTCTTGGCGCAGAACAGCAAATGCGTGCAGGTGGTGATGTTGCGCGGATCTTCCATCATGTATGTCAGCAGTTCGCGGAACAGCGAGGTATACATAGCGTCGATTTCTTCATCACGCTCACGGATGGCATTGGCCTTCTCGGCAGAACGCGTTGCGTAAACATCAAGCACTTCCTTGAGCTGAACCAGTGCCAGCTCGGACAGGTGCTCCAGGCCGCGTGCCAGCTTGCGTGGTACGCCCGTGCCCTGAACAGCGATTACGCGCTTGGCAGTGTTCTTGCCAAGGTCGCCAACGCGCTCCAGGTCGCTTGCAATACGCAGGGAACCGATGATTTCGCGCAGGTCGGCCGCCATTGGCTGACGCTTGGCAATGGTCACAATTGCCTTGTCACCAATTTCGCGTTCCGCGTGGTCAAGTACGACGTCTTCTGAAATGACCTTCTGGGCCAAAGCCGCATCGGAGTTGACCAATGCGCGAACTGCATCCGCGCACATTTGTTCTGCAAGACCACCCATCTCAGAGATGCGGCGTGTCAGGAATTTCAGCTCATCGTCATAAGCAGACAAGATATGCGAATGTGTCGATGTCATTTCAAAGTCTCCGGCTTCTGCAAGGACGCGAGACGAAGCTAAATGGCTCCAAGTCGCTCCGGCACAATTCTTTCACGTTAACAGCGGGCGATTACTCCAGGATTAGCCGAAGCGTCCCATGATGTAATCCTGCGTGCGCTGGTCGTCTGGATTGGTGAACATCTTGTCAGTGTCGTTTTCTTCGACAAGATGGCCGAGGTGGAACATCGCCGTGCGTTGCGAAACGCGAGCTGCCTGCTGCATCGAGTGCGTCACGATGACAATGGTGTAGTTGGTGCGCAGTTCGTGGATCAGTTCTTCCACACGTGCCGTTGCAATCGGGTCGAGAGCCGAGCAAGGCTCATCCATCAGGATGACTTCCGGGCTGACGGCAACCGCACGGGCGATGCAGAGGCGTTGCTGCTGACCACCGGAAAGACCGGTACCCGATTCGTGCAGGCGATCCTTTACTTCGTTCCAGAGACCGGCCTTGTGAAGGCTGGATTCAACGATCTGGTCCATGTCCGCACGCGACTTTGCCAGGCCGTGAATACGTGGGCCGTAAGAGATGTTCTCATAGATCGTCTTGGGGAACGGGTTTGGCTTCTGGAACACCATGCCGACGCGGGCACGCAGTTCCACCACGTCGATGGCCGGATCGTAGATATCATCCGTATCGAGCGTGATCTTGCCGGTAACGCGGCAGCCATCGATGGTATCATTCATGCGGTTCAATGTGCGCAGGAATGTGGACTTACCACAACCCGATGGGCCGATCAGCGCAGTTACGGTGTTTTCGCGAACGTTGAGGTTCACGTCGAAAAGCGCGCGCTTCTCTCCGTAATAAACCGAAACGTCCTTGCCGATCATCTTAAGCGAAACATCATTCATTTTCTTGTCCAGCGCCTTTTCAACTGCTGCTTCCGACATCATGTTCATCTGCTTCAAGCTCCTTTTACCAGCGCCGTTCGAAACGTCGACGCAGAAGGATTGCGCCTACATTCATAACAATCAGGAACAGAAGCAATATGATGATTGCTCCCGATGTACGCTCTACGAAAGCGCGTTCTGCTTCATTTGCCCACATGTAGATCTGGACTGGCAAGGCAGTAGCAGGGTCCATTGGTGTGGTCGGGTAGTTGGCAACGAAGGCCACCATGCCGATGAGAAGCAGCGGTGCGGTTTCACCCAGAGCATGTGCAAGACCAATGATCGTGCCGGTCAGAATACCCGGCATGGCCAGAGGCAATACGTGATGGAAGATCGTCTGCATTTTCGATGCACCGAGGCCAAGGGCCGCAGCGCGGATAGATGGCGGAACTGCTTTGAGTGCCGCACGGGTAGCAATGATGATGGTTGGCAGGGTCATCAGGGTCAGAACCAGACCACCAACAATCGATGCCGAACGTGGGAAGCCCATGAAGTTGATGAACACCGACAGACCAAGCAGACCGTACACAATGGACGGAACGGCCGCGAGATTGTTGATGTTGACTTCGATGAGGTCGGTGAAGCGGTTCTTCGGAGCAAACTCTTCCAGATAGATGGAAGCGGCAACACCGATTGGCAGCGACAGCACCAGAACGATCAGCATCATGTAGAAGGAGCCGATCAGCGCAACGCCCACGCCAGAGGCTTCCGGGCGGCTGGATGCGCCATTGAAGAAGATGCCGGTGTTGAAGTGCTTGGCCAACTGGCCAGCCTCAGCAAGCTGGTTCATCCAGCCAACCTGATTGTCTTTTACCTTGCGGCTGGCTTCGGCCACAGACAGGTCGATCTGACCCTTGTAAGCAGAGTCGATGTCGCCCGCCGCCAGCAGCGACACGTTGCGGGTCGTACCGATAACCGACGGATCCTTGGTCACGATATCGCGAAGCTGAGTGCGCACGCTATCGGAGATCATGGCATTGACAGCGCGCAGGTCTGCACGGTTGTCAGGTGCAATACCCAGAACCTTGGCAACAGCGTCGCGTGCCAGGATCGGGTAGTTGGCGGTCATCAACTTTGCCGGATTCTGAGCGCGCTCATTGTTCGGGTCGATAACCTGCTCGGAGAACTCGACAGGCACCGTGATCATCGTCTGCTGGAAGGCGGTATAGCCCTTGCCAATCACCGACCACAGCAACAGCGCGAGAAAAATCAAGCCAAACGAGATCGCAGCGACACCATAGGCACGGAACCGGCGTTCAGCAGCGTAGCGACGCTTAATACCGATATCGCGACGGTTTGTGGACGCCTTGGCAGACGGAGTGGAGGCCGGCGAGGAAACTGCGTCGGTCATTCATACTGCTCCCGGTATTTGCGCACGATGTAAAGCGCGTAGATATTGAGGCAAAGCGTGATGGTGAAAAGCGTAATGCCGAGGGCAAAAGCAACCAGCGTCTGGGGCGAGGTAAATTCAAGGTCGCCCGTCAACTGGCTGACGATTTTCACGGTCACGGTCGTCATCGGTTCAAATGGGTTGAACTGGATGCGCGCGGCAACACCGGCGGCCAGAACAACGATCATGGTTTCACCGATAGCGCGCGATGCCGTCATGAGGATAGCACCAACAATACCCGGCAAGGCAGCTGGCAGAACAACGCGCTTGATGGTTTCCGAACGGGTTGCACCAAGGCCGAGCGAACCGTCACGCAGTGCCCGCGGCACGGCGGTGATGATATCGTCCGACAGCGACGACACATAAGGAATGAGCATGATGCCCATAACGAAACCAGCGGTCAGAACACTCTGTGCCTGGATGAAGGTGGTGTAGTTACCCGTTGCCAGACCGTTGATCTGGGTGGAGATGTCACGCAGGAACGGACCAACAGTCGTCAGGGCGAAAAAGCCGTAAACGATGGTTGGGATACCGGCGAGCACTTCGAGAAGTGGCTTGGCCATCGAGCGAACACGCGGCGAAGCGTATTCCGCCATGTAGATAGCCGAGAACAGGCCAACCGGTACGGCCACGAGCATGGCAACCAGACCGATGTACAGCGTACCCATCAACAGTGGGATGAGACCAAACTGACCGGAACTGTCCGTTGCACCAGCAGCCGCAAAACGTGGGTCCCACACGGTTCCAAAGAAGAACTCATGTGCCGGCACCATATTGAAGAACTGGATCGCTTCCGTCAGCATCGACAGGATAATGCCGACCGTGGTCAGGATCGCGATCGAGGAGGCAAGTATCAGACCGGTCAGAATGAATTTTTCCACTCTGTTACGGGCGCGGAAGCGCGGCGCAATCGAACGGAAAGACACGGCTGCACCGCCAAGGGCCAGACCAAGCACCACAACGATCATCGCAATGCGGCTCATCGAGGTCAGGTCGTTTAGTTCCTTGGCAGAAACGATCATGTAGGGCTGAGGGTCGCCGGCCAAGGCAATACCACGGGTAGACAGAAGCGGACGGATATCTGTCGTGCCAGCCTCAACCGCGGCGAGTTCTTCAGCCGAAAGGGCGTTCATGCCGCGCGCAATTGCGCCGACCATGCCGTAAGCCAGTCCCTGCTGGGCTTGCGACTGGGCGCGAACGTCTTCCGGGAAACCGCCACGCACGGTGGAGGTGATGACCATTGGGCTGACAATCAGCCAGATACCCAGAATGATGGCGGCTGGAATGACGGCCCACAAAAGAACATAAGAACCGTGATAACCCGAGCGGGAATGCATGACGGCGGAACGGCCGCCGGCAAGCGCCGCAGCACGGCGGCTACCAAGCAGGTAGCTGGCAATGCCGATCAATGCCAGTATGAGCAAAAGGATCGATGTGTTCATAAAATTTCCTCGGCATGCCGGGGCGGCAGGGTGCAGCAAAACAACGTAACGGTGGCAAATAACACGCCTCTGTGGGCAGCCTGACCGTTTTCACAATCCCAATACGCCAAGGGTGAAACCGGAACAAGCCAGACACCCAAGGGAATAAACGGCGCGGGGAAAACCCCGCGCCGTCAAGATATTAGAGAGTCTTACCGGATTCGAAGTTAGCGCGGATTTCGTCGCGCTCTGCGTCAGGCGCAGCAACCAGACCGTAAGCGGCCAGCGGAGAGTCTGGGCCGATCATTTCTTCAGACGTGAAGAACTCAACGTATTCCTTCAGGCCTGGGATAACGCCCAGGTGAGCCTTCTTCACGTAGAAGAACAGCGGACGGGATACTGGGTACTTGCCAGAAGCAATGGTTTCCGTGGAAGGAACAACGCCGCTGATGGTAGCAACCTTCAGACGGTCAGCATTGTTTTCGTAGAAAGCCAGGCCGAATACGCCCAGACCGGTCTTGTTGGCGTCGATACGAGCCAGGGTCTCTGTGTAGTCGCCGTCAATATCAACCGAAGCGCCGTCCTTACGAACAGCTACGCACTTAGCAGCAGCCTGCTTGGCATCAGCAACCAGACCCTTGATGGCGTCAGTTGCACCAGCTTCCTTGCAGCCTTCAGCCATAATCTTCTCTTCGAAGACTTCGCGTGTGCCGTGCTTGGAACCAGGGATGTAAGCAGCGATTGCTACATCAGGCAGTTCCTTGTTGATTTCGGACCACTTCTTGTAAGGGTTGGCAACGAGCTTGCCGTCCTGAACGATTTCAGCTGCGAGAGCGAGGTAGATGTCCTTCGGCTCAAACTTGACGTCTGGGTTGGACGAGTCCATCGCGAAAACGATGCCGTCATAACCGATCTTGACTTCCTGAACTTCAGTGACGCCAGCAGCCTTGCAAGCTTCGAGCTCTTCGCCCTTGATTGCGCGCGACGCATTGGCAACGTCGATGGTGCCTTCACCAACGCCGGAGCAGAATGCCTTGAGACCGCCACCGGTGCCGCCGGATTCAACAACTGGCGCCTTGAAGGCCGGGAAGGTTTCGGAGAACGTCTCGGAAACGATCTTCGCGTATGGAAGAACGGTCGAAGAACCTGCGATCTGTACCTGGTCGCGAGCAGCGGCGGCGCCTGCAAATGCAACGGAAGCCACCAAAGCTGCTGCGGTCAATTTAACGATGTTCATTTGTCTCTCCCATTATGGGTTTGTAAGGACGCAGCCTATGCGGCACTCGCACTTTCCTGCGTTCGGCGCGTCCTTATTAGCCGCGCTTGGCTTATGCTTTTATGTCATTTCAATGAAACATTTGTGACACACCAAGCCATTGATATAAAATGTTATTTTATATCAGTTGAAAAACTTGATGACTGAGTATGTCAGAATCTGACGGTAAACTCGGTTCCTTCGCCCAATTCGGATTTCACGATCAACCGTGCCCGATGGCGCGTCAGGATATGCTTGACGATCGCAAGACCGAGACCTGTGCCCTTTTTGGAGCGACTATCAGTGACGCTCACGCGATAAAACCGCTCCGTCAAACGCGGCAAATGTTCCTTGGGAATGCCCGGCCCCTTATCAATAACGCTGACTTCTACCGGCTTTCCGGGCGGTGTCTTCAGCCAGATATCAACGACCTTGCCTTCCTGGCCGTATTTACAGGCGTTCTCGACCAGGTTCTGGAATACCTGCACCAATTCGTCGCGCTCGCCCTGCACTTCGACGGCCCCTTCGGGCACATGCAGATTGATCGAGACATCAAGTTCATTGGCCAACGGCACCAGAGCATCCCGCACATGTCCGAGAAGCGGCACAAGATCGACCTTCTGATCCGGAGCAATATGAGCGCGTAGCTCCAGCCGCGACAATGACATGAGATCATCGACCAGCCGGCTCATGCGGGTTGCCTGATCGAGCATGATGCCCAGAAAGCGCGTCTGCGCCGCAGGATCATTCTTGGCTGGTCCCAACATGGTTTCAATAAATCCACGCAAAGAGGCGAGCGGTGTACGCAGTTCATGGCTAGCATTGGCAACGAAGTCGCTGCGCATGCGGTCGATACGACGAAGTTCGGAAATGTCGCGGAATGAAAGGATGTAATAACGTTTGTCTTGCGATTTCGGTAGGTCGGCCGGTGCAATACGGACAATAAAGACCTGTTGGGACGGCAGTCTTTCGGAATGCTCGATCTGGTTCGGCTCTCCAGTCATGATGGTTTCGCGGATCATGTCCAGTATACTGGGCGAACGCAGGCGGGCCGAAATATGCGTGCCGGTGGTAAGCTGACCGAAGATTTTTTCAGCAGCCTCGTTTTCAAACAGAATGGCCGCCGACTTGTCCAGAATGAATATTGGGCTGTCCAGCACGGCGAGACCGGCCTTGAAGCTAGCGAAGCTTTCCGGCACCGCATCATCGGCTTCGACGACAACAGGTGGCAGCATGCGGGGGATTTCTGGACGGGCTGATTTATCGCGCAGCAACAATGCGACCAGCGCCAATATCCAAGCGCCGCCCACCAGCCAGGGCGAACCTTTTTCCAGAACAGCCAGAAGCGCCAGCAAGGTCAAAGACAAGATAACGAGCCAGTTCCGTCCCATCTTAGCGATGACACTGTTGCCAGCATTGTTGTTGTCATCCGTCGCCATTGCCATGTCCGCTTCCAAACGTCGCCAGTTATAATGCATTGCACATCATGTCCGCAGAATCGCGAAACGTTTGGCGCATCGATCCGTCATATCGTGACTTCATGACAGATATTCATCAAGCCGGCGGTTATTAAACAGCTCATTATCCCCGAGAATAAAAAAGGGCCATTTTCCTTAGCCGGCGACAAAAATCTGTTCTTGAAATTGCTTGAATTTCAACATGCAATATGTGCTGATTGGTGGATAATTACACGTCCTGTGCGCGTGGAAAAGGGAGATACCATGGCTGATACCAGCAAGAACCGGGCAGTTGAGCTTGATATCAATGGCAAGACACGGACATTCGATATTGATGACCCAACGTTGCCCTCCTGGGTCGAAGACTCCAAGCTTTCCGCCGGAGGTTATCCCTACGACAAGAAAATGAAGCGTGAAGATTATGACAATGCGCTGGAAGCGTTGCAGATTGAACTGGTAAAAGTGCAGTTCTGGCTGCAGTCAACAGGCAAGAAGGTTATGGCGGTCTTCGAAGGCCGGGACGCTGCCGGTAAGGGCGGTACGATTTTCGCCACCAAAGCCTACCTCAATCCTCGCTCCGCACGGGTTGTTGCGCTGACCAAGCCGACGGAAACCGAACGCGGTCAATGGTATTTCCAGCGCTATATCTCCCACTTCCCGACAGCAGGCGAGCTCGTGCTGTTTGACCGCTCATGGTACAACCGTGCCGGCGTTGAACCGATCATGGGTTTTTGTACGCCGGAAGAGCACAAGCGCTTCCTGAAGGAAACGCCACGGCTGGAAAAAATGATCGTCCATGACGATGTGCATTTCTTCAAGTTCTGGCTGGATATTGGTCGTGAAACGCAGATCGAGCGTTTCCATGATCGCCGTCACAGCCCGCTGAAATGCTGGAAACTGTCGGATATGGACATCGCCGCGCTAACAAAGTGGGACGATTACACCGCAATGCGCGACCAGATGCTGGATAAGACCCATACGGATGACGCTCCATGGACAGTTGTCCGTGCCAACGACAAAAGGCGCGCACGCATCAATGTCATCCAGCACATTCTTAAATCGATCGATTACGAGGGTAAGGATAAAAAAGCCATCGGCGATATCGATGACAAAATCCTTGGTTTCGGTCCTGACTTTTTGAAGTAAAAAACCGCTGACGTCTTTATAAAGATCAGGCCGTTTTCATTCCGGTTTCGGTTGTAACGGCCCGATCCGATATTTCGATGCGAAAACGGGTTCCCGGCTCCGGCTTTTCCACCAGCGCAATCGTACCACCATGGGCAAGTACAAGTTCACGGGCAATGACGAGGCCAAGGCCCGTGCCGCCGGAGCGGGCAGAGCCACGAAACGCGGAAAACAGGTTTTCACGTGCCTTGAGTGGCATGCCCGGGCCATTATCATCAATGGTGATGCTCACAGAATTGCCGTTGCGCTGGCCGGAGACAATCAGCGTGCGCGGCGGCATGCTTTCGTCCCACTCCATATTCAACAATGCTTCCACCGCGTTGCGACAGATATTGTGAATAATGCGGAACAGTTGCTCTGCATCGGCATCGACAACCAGTTCCGACTGCAGCTGCGACACAAATTCAATGCCACTTTGAGGGCCAATGGCCAGAATATCGCGCACTTCTTGCAGCGTTGTGCTCAATCTCAATGGACGACGTCTTGGCGCGGCTTCGGTGGCCTGACCGTAGGTCAGCACTTCATTTGTGTAACCAACGGCCCGGTCGATGGTTCTCAGAAGCTTGGGCGCAAAACTGCGGACCATTGGATCGTTTACGTCCACCAGTCTGTCCGACATCAGTTGCGCCGATGACAGAATATTGCGCATGTCATGATTGATCTTGGATACGGCAAGACCGAGGTCAGCGAGGTTTTTCTGCTGCTTCAACGTCCGGTGAAGCTGTGTCTGCATATCTGCGAGATGCCGTCCGGCCACCGAGAGCTCATCAGGACCATTATCGGGCGTGAAAATTCGTGACGGATTATCCGGCTGCTCTGAAAAGTCCTGAATGCCACGGGTGATACGGCGGATTGGCCGGATCATGATGCGGTTGATCGAAACGAAAATCAGAAATGAGGTAATCATCGAAAGGACGATCGACAGCAGGAAGACATTGCCAGCATAGGCGAGCATTGCCTTGCGCAGATGTTTGTCCGGCATGACAAGTTCAATGATGGTGTCGGTCTCACCGACCACGCCGAACACCCGCATCATGCGATCACCACCAAAAAGCAGAGTGGAGAAGGCATCCCTGACGGCGCCGAGTTGCGACATGTGGGAGAGATCAAACTGCTGATCGACACTTGGTGGCATTTCGGTCGCCGCCAGAAGACGCGAGGTTCCGTCTTTACGAAGGGCAATCAGCTTTGCGCCTATTGCCGACAATGTGTCATCCTGCACGGAGCGAGGAAGTTCCGCTTGTAAACCATCGATGACGGCACCGGCCGCAGCAGCTGTGTTGAGGCGGTCATTGAGCCAGGACAGGCGCATGTTGGCGACAGATGGTGGAAAAATCAGCACTTCCGCCACCATGATAAAAATCACGGTCAAGAGCAGCAGACGTCCGGACAGACCTTTGGTCAGCCCCGGCATGTCATTGGGAGCTTTCTCCAATACTGGACCTGCCTTGTCTGCTCCTTCTGAAAACAACGGCTCATTCCTGTCTGCGATGCCCCATTTGAGGTGTCGGGCATCCGTTGGGCATTATCTGACAGACATAATAAGGGGTCATCCGTGTTTTTCCAATGCCTGCCAACACGTTCCTCGCATAACACAGAAACGCCACCTGAAAAGGTGGCGTTTGTTATTTCACGGAGGATGTCCGCTGATCACTCACGATATCAGAAGTCTTCCCATTCGCGGGTATTCTGGGCAACAGCGGCCGATCCGTTAAACGCACGGGCGACATCACCCATCATACGACGGGCTGGAGAGGCAACCGCCGTCATGCCATTCTGGCCGGAACGGGCAAGTGTCGGACGGGACTGTGCAACCGGGTTACCCTCGCCAACTCTGAACTGGCTGACCAAACGCATCAGATTGCCAGCTTCTTCTGTCAGCTTATGGGTTGAAGCAGAGGTTTCCTCGACCATGGCCGCATTACGTTGTGTGACTTGGTCCATCTGGTTGATGGCAGTGTTAACTTCCTGCAGGCCGGTCGACTGTTCCTTGGCAGCTGTTGCAATCGAGTGAATGTGCTCATTGATGCTGAGAACACGGCTTTCGATTTCATCCAGCGCTTCACCGGTTTTCTGAACCAGTGTTACGCCCTGCGACACTTCAGAACCGGACTTGGTAATCAGCGCCTTGATATCCTTGGCAGCGTTTGCAGAGCGCTGCGCCAGTTCACGCACTTCCTGCGCAACCACCGCAAAGCCCTTGCCGGCTTCGCCAGCACGGGCGGCTTCAACACCGGCATTCAGCGCCAAGAGATTGGTCTGGAAAGCGATCTCATCAATGACGTTGATGATCTGGCTGATTTCACGCGATGCCTGTTCGATACGCCCCATTGCCGAAACGGCTTCACGAACCACCTTGCCAGACTTCTCTGTTGTTTCCTTAGCCTCGGAAACCATGGTGCTGGCTTCCTGGGCTCGCGAGGTCGAGTTACGTACGACGGCGGTAATCTCGTCCAGAGCGGCAGAGGTTTCTTCCAGTGCCGCAGCCTGCTGTTCGGTACGCTTGGAAAGATCGTCGGCAGCCGAGCGGAGTTCGAGACCGCTGTCATTAATACTATGCGTGCCCAAACGAACGTCGCTCATAGTGACGCGCAGCTTGGCGAGGGTATTGTTGACGTTGCCCTGAAGTTCACTGAACACACCGTGGAATTCACCACGCATGCTCTGCGTCAGATCACCATCAGCAAGGCTTGCAATAACGCGGCCGGTTTCGGATACGCCATTATCAACGCTGACCAGCAGCGTGTTAATGTTTTGCGCGAAGCGATTGAGGTTGTCGTCACCGTAATCCTTGTTGATACGGCGGCTGAAGTCACCTTCTGCGGCAGCGCCGACAACTTCGGCCATACCGGCCTGAAGATCATCGCTCTTTGCTCGCATGGCAGCTTCCTGCGCATTCATCTGGCGCACTTGAAGACCATTGCGCTTGAAGACTTCAACGGCGGCGGCCATTTCACCAATCTCATCCTTGCGGTCAAGATAAGGGACATCCGCCTCCAGATCACCTTCAGCGACAGCATTCATCACACCGGAGACTTTAAGGATAGGGCCGCTCAGTTGCTTGGAGCCAATGTAAAGGCCAAAAGCCGAACCAACGATAACGCCGGCAGCCGTCACCAGAGACACGATCCAGAACATCGCCTGACCGAAATTCTCGATACCGGCTTTTAGCCCGTTCAACTCGTCGACGTCAGCCTTGACGATTGCGTCGATATCAACCTGATAAGCTTTACGGTTTTCTCGGTTGGCGTCATTATTACCCTGTTCATTGGCCGCTTGCGGGCTGACATCGCGACCAAGACGGACTGTTTCGGTACGGAACTTCCTGAATTCGGCAAAACGGCTTTCAAGGTTGGAGAAGGCGGCGGACTGTGCAGCAGGAACCATTGGCTTCCAGGCGGCAATCAGGCTTTCCATGGAATCGAGGTTCTTCAATAGGCCATCGCCAAACTTCGATGCGGTTGCTGTGTCCTTTGCCGCATAGATACCGCGTGCTTCCATAACAACGGCGGTTACCAGACGATTGAGCGATTCCCCCTTATGTGCACGATCGGCAGCCGCATCAAAAGCAACAACCCGGCTGTGGTACTCATTGACGGCATAGATAGACAAGCCCCCGATTGTACACGCGACAAGGCTTAAAAGCCCCACGAGAAGATTAATCTTGCCCCGTATTTTCACTGCAATCCCTCCAAAGTGCTGCTCCCTCACGCAATAGTGAAAAAAGGAAGCCGCCATGACCTTTCGTCACAACAACATTTATCTACGCACCATTAAGAAAGAATTTCCGATTTTAATTACTTGCCGTTGCTGGAACAAAATTTATACATTCTGAAGTGATGCAATTGTTCCTAATACGCGGCAAAGTCGTTCCGGCTGTTTATCTTGCAGACAAAACAGGCTGCGGTTCAGCAATTGACTTTAGAGGTCTTAAGCCCTTATAAGCCCGCACGTCTGGCTATTATGCGCTTAATGCGCGTGCCGGGCATCAATCGAAACGCTCCTGCCCATAAGGGCTAAGCCAAGAAGGGCCGCACACCGCGGTATTAAATAAATGTCGAAGCGTACATTCCAACCATCCAAGCTTGTTCGCAAGCGCCGTCATGGTTTCCGTGCCCGTATGGCTACCGCTGGTGGTCGTAAGGTTCTGGCTGCTCGCCGCACACGCGGCCGCGCCCGTCTGTCGGCTTAATTGCCGATTGCCCGATTGAAAAGTCGCGGGCAGATGACTGAGACGAAGAAATCCCCCGGGCGGTTGAAAAACCGGCCGGATTTTCTTGCCGTGCAAAAGGGAGAGAGACGCAAGGGGGCAAATTTCCTTCTTGAAGTTCTTGACCGCAAAGAACCTGAGAGCGACGCTCGTGTCGGTTTTACGGTCACCAAAAAGCAAGGCAATGCGGTCGAGCGCAATCGAATGCGCCGTCGCCTCAAGGAAGCCGTCAGGCTGTCAGCCGGGTTTGCAATGAAACCCGGACATGACTATGTGATTGTCGCACGGCGTGACGTGTTGAAAACACCTTTCGCCCAACTGTCCTCCCAGCTTGCCGATCGTATCGAAGGCCGTGGGAAACCGAAACGGTCCCAGGAGACCCGCTCCAGGAAAGAATGATGGAAAAGAACCGCAATTACTTCATCGCGATAGCCCTTTCGGTTGTCATCGTCCTTGCCTGGCAATTCTTTTACATGAACCCGCGCATAGAACAGCAACGTCTGGCTGAAGAAGCGCGCAAGGCGCAGGTTGAACAGACGCAGGCAGCCAATGGCGCCGCGTCGACCACGTCGGGTGCAACGGTAGACGGCACGCTTCCAGGTGCTGCAGGCCAACCAGCGGCAACCGCGACCCGCGAAGAATCCCTAGCCAAGTCACAGCGTATCACAATCGATACCAGCGCAGTTGCCGGTTCGATCAATCTGACAGGCGCACGCCTCGATGACATCCGTCTCAAGGACTACCATGAGACCGTTGATGACTCGAGCCCGATCATCACGCTGTTTTCTCCATCGGACAGCAAGGACGGTTACTTTACTGAGCTTGGTTACATTGCCGGCGAAGGCGCAGGCTCAGTACCGGGCCCGTCGACTGTCTGGACTGTCGCTTCTGGCGACAAGCTGACCGAAACGACACCGGTTACGCTTTCCTTCACCAACGAAAAGGGCGTGGTTTTCACCCGTACCATTTCGATTGATGAACACTACATGATTACCGTTGCCGACAAGGTCGAGAACCCAGGACAGGAAGCAGTGTCCTTCTCCACTTACGGCCGCGTGACACGTAACAACAAGCCGACCACCCCGTCTGTTTTCGTTATTCATGAAGGCTTCATCGGTGTGACTGGTCCTGATGCAAGCCTGACGGAAGAAACTTACAAGAAGGCTGAAGAAGGCGCGCTTACCCTGCCTAAGGGCACTGGCGGCTGGATCGGTATCACCGACAAGTACTGGGCAGCAGCGATTGTTCCGCCGCAGACCGTACCTTTCGAAGGCCGTTATTCGCACTTCACCGATGGTCAGCCCCGTTACCAGGCCGATTATCGTACCGACGCCATTACGGTCGCCCCTGGCCAGTCCACGGAACTGAAGAGCCTGGTATTTGCCGGCGCCAAGGAAGTTCCGCTGGTCGACCGCTATGAAACATCGCTGTCCATCCCGCGCTTCGATCTGATGATCGACTGGGGCTGGTTCTACTTCATCACCAAGCCAATGTTCAAAATGATGGACTTCTTCTTCCGTTATTTTGGCAACTTCGGTGTTGCGATCCTGATGACGACCATCGTCGTGAAGGCGCTGTTCTTCCCGCTTGCAAGCAAGCAGTACGCTTCCATGGCCAACATGAAGCGCATGCAGCCGAAAATGGAAGAGCTGAAGGCCAAGCATGGCGATGACCGCATGGCATTGCAGCAGGCGATGATGGCGCTTTACAAGGAAGAGAAGATCAACCCGGTGGCCGGTTGCTGGCCGATGCTGCTGCAGATCCCCGTATTCTTCGCGCTCTACAAGGTTATCTACGTTACCATCGAAATGCGCCATGCACCGTTCTTTGGCTGGATCCACGACCTTTCCGCGCCAGATCCGACCTCGCTGTTCAACCTGTTCGGTCTGCTGCCTTATGACGTACCGCACTTCCTGATGATTGGTGTATGGCCGCTCATCATGGGTATCACGATGTTCCTGCAGATGCGCATGAACCCGACCCCGCCAGATCCAACACAGGCCATGATCTTCACCTGGATGCCGCTGATCTTCACGTTCATGCTCGCGTCCTTCCCGGCCGGTCTGGTTATTTACTGGGCATGGAACAACACCCTGTCGATCAGCCAGCAGGCGCTTATCATGAAGCGTCATGGCGCAAAGATTGAGCTGTTCGACAATCTGAAGGGCTTGTTCAAACGCAAAACGGCCGAACCGAAATGACGACGGATTCGCCTCAGGAAAAACCGCTGTTCGGACGGCCCTGGATCTTCATTCGCGGTGTACCCGCCATGAAGTTCCTGCCGCCTGAGGGACCGCCGGAAATCGCATTTGCCGGGCGCTCCAACGTGGGCAAGTCCTCGCTTATCAATGCGCTGGTCGGCCATAAGGGACTGGCCCGCACATCGAACACGCCGGGCCGTACGCAGGAACTCAACTACTTCGTGCCCGACGGTTATTCCGGCCAGGAAAACGACCTTCCGCCGATGGCGCTGGTCGATATGCCCGGTTACGGATACGCACAGGCTCCGAAAGAGCAGGTCGATGCATGGACCAAGCTAGTCTTTGACTACCTACGTGGCCGTGCGACGTTGAAGCGCGTTTATGTGCTGATCGATTCCCGCCACGGCGTGAAGAAAAACGACGACGAAGTGTTTACGCTTCTGGACAAGGCGGCCATTTCCTATCAGCTGGTTCTCACGAAGACCGACAAGATCAAGGAAGCTGGTGTTCCGCGTCTGATTGGCGAAACGCTTGAGAAAATCCGCAAGCACCCGGCCGCTTATCCGGAAGTACTTGCCACATCGTCGGAAAAATCTTCCGGCCTTGATGAATTGCGGGCTGAAATAGTGCGGACTGTCGGCTACGTCTGAGATACAGCTCCTGTCATTCAGTGCATGAATGACAGGAGTACCGCAAAAAATATCGCCCCGAAGGCGATGGCGCGCCAGAAGCGCACAGAATTCCAAAGATATTCCAGAGTCAGTCTTTTTGTCGCGTGTTGCCGCGCCTGCATCATCGCAATGGCTGCAGTCTGTGTCTGTAATTTCCCGGCATAGGCTGTGTGAGTGGCCTGTTCTTCAAACGCGACCTGCTGCAAATTGGCCTGCCAGCGGCTGACCATTAGCGCAAATGACCGGTCTTGCCGGATACGCCGCGTCAATTGCTCGTGAACCTCAGGCGGTAATGCACCCAGCACATATTCACCGGCCAGGATCTCGTCTTTCATACCGCTTTGTTTGTTGCTGTCCGGCATGGTCATCTGCCGTCCACTCCCTGTCATCACTTTTGTTGTTTTGACACATGCGCCTCCCGCACAATGTGCCCTATCCGACCAAGCTCTGCCTATTCCCCGCGCCTGTCAATCGCCGGAAAATCACACCCTCGAGGAATTTATGGTTTTACCATTTGTCGGGCACATTAAGCGATTGAGATTATTCCCTCCGTCAAAAACTTGCGCTAAAAGGCCGCAACCAACGACGAGGGTTTTTACATGGCAAGTTCTGAAAGCGAAATGCAAGCACGGCTTCTGGCGCAAGCCCTGCCCTTCATGCAGAAATACGAAAATAAAACCATCGTCGTGAAATATGGCGGCCATGCCATGGGCGATCCTGCACTGGGCAAGGCCTTCGCCGAAGACATCGCACTTCTCAAGCAGTCCGGTATCAACCCTATCGTCGTGCATGGCGGCGGTCCGCAGATCGGCGCGATGCTGGCCAAGATGGGCATTGAATCGAAGTTTGAAAATGGTCTGCGCGTTACCGACGCCAAGACCGTCGAAATCGTTGAAATGGTTCTGGCCGGTTCGATCAACAAGGAAATCGTTGCCCTGATCAACCAGACCGGCGAATGGGCTATCGGTCTGTGCGGCAAGGACGGCAACATGGTGTTTGCTGAAAAGGCCAAAAAGACGGTTATCGACCCGGACAGCAACATAGAGCGCGTTCTCGATCTCGGCTTTGTCGGCGAAGTTGTTGAAGTAGACCGCACGCTTCTGGACCTGCTTGCCAAGTCCGAGATGATCCCGGTTATCGCACCTGTTGCACCGGGCCGCGATGGCGCGACCTACAACATCAACGCCGATACCTTTGCCGGTGCTATCGCTGGTGCGCTGCACGCCACACGCCTGCTTTTCCTCACCGACGTTGAAGGCGTTCTGGACAAGAACAAGGAACTCATCAAGGAACTGACTGTGTCGCAGGCCCGCGCGCTGATCAAGGACGGTACGATTTCCGGTGGTATGATCCCCAAGGTCGAGACCTGCATTGATGCGATCAAGGCCGGTGTTCAGGGCGTTGTCATTCTCAATGGCAAGACCGCCCACTCGGTTCTGCTGGAAATCTTCACCGAAGGTGCCGGCACGCTGATCGTTCCCTGATCATCGGATTTAATCGCCGTTTTACATGCCCGGCCGGAAAGTTTTTTGCACTTTCCGGCCGGGCTTTTTTTACCAGAACAATAGACCCAAGATACCGCTGACAATCAGCAGGCATCCTGCAAATTCCATGGCATTTATCCGTTCGCGAAACAGGAACCATGACGCCATGAAGGTGAAAACCAATTCGATCTGGCCAAGCGCCCTTACATAGGCCACCTGCTGCAAGGTCATGGCCGTAAACCAGCACGCCGAGCCCACGACGCCAGCTATGCCGACCAGCGCGGATGAACGCCATGTGAGAAGGACCTGCACGATTTCCCGTTTATCTTTCCATGCCATCCAGACCAGCATGAAGGCCGTCTGAAAAGTGGTGACGCAGGCGAGCGTGACAGCGGCCGACATGATCGGCCCCGCCCCTTCCAGGGACAGCGACGCGCTGCGATAGGCAACCGCTGAAATACCAAAAACACCGCCAGACGCGATGCCGATCAGGGCTGTCCGGCTGGTCAGGGCCGTCAGTGTGTTACGCCAGGAAAGCGGCATGCGCGCCATGGAAATTGTCATTACGCCGATAACACCGACAAAGATTGCCGCGATGGTACCCGTCGTCAGCTTTTCACCCAACAGTATAAAACCGAACAGGGCTGCCTGCACCGGCTCGGTCTTCGAGTAGGCGGTACCGACCGCGAAATTCCTCAGCGAGAACAGATGCACCAGCAGCATCGTGGCGAAGATTTGCGCCAGTCCACCGATCACTGCCCAAGCAAAAAAGGCCGCATGAAAGCTGGGGAATGTCTGCGCGGCTGCGAAATACAGAAATAGCACATAGGCTATGGCAATCGGAAAGCCGTAGCCGAACCGCACAAAGCTCGCACCGCGTGTTCCGAGCGAGCCCTGCAAATGCTTCTGCAATGCCGAGCGCAGGTTCTGCATGAAGGCAGCAGCGATAGTGATGGGTATCCAGAGTTCCATGATGTTTGACGACAGCATCGGCTCGAAAATCGGGCAGGATTTCCGGAAAGCTCGGTGCGAAGCTTCCATAGGTTAGAGCATCCTTTGAGCGTCCTGAAGGACGTATGGTGCTTTATCATGCGGCACTTGCAGGCCCCAAGCCCGGAAAGCGGTGCAAGCCGTCACCTTTTCGATTTTCTTTGCCGTTGCGAGGGTGCATAAGAAAGCTATGACAGCAAAGCCACACAATCTCCCTCAGAACTCTGATTTCGACCACGTACGCGACTGGGTGTTTGACCTCGATAACACTCTGTACCCGCACCACATCAATCTGTTCGAGCAGATTGATCGCAACATGACCGCCTACGTGTCAGAGCTGTTGCAATTGGAGGCCGACGAGGCCAGGGCTTTGCAAAAACGGTATTATCACGAGCACGGCACCACCCTGCAGGGGTTGATGATCCATTATGGCATTGATCCCAATGACTTCCTCGAGAAGGCACATGCCATCGACTATTCGCCGCTTCTGCCACATCCGGAGCTGGGTGAGGCAATCAAGGCGCTTCCGGGCCGCAAGTTCATTCTGACCAATGGCAGCGTAAAACACGCCCAAGCCGCCGCAGGGGCACTGGGTATTCTCGATCAGTTCGAAGATATTTTCGATATTGTTGCCGCAGGCTACCTACCAAAACCTGCCAGCGCGACCTATGAAAAGTTTGCAGCCCTGACCAAGCTCGAAACAAATAAGGCCGCGATGTTTGAGGACTTGCCACGCAATCTGTCAGCGCCAAAGGCGCTCGGCATGAAGACCGTGTTGCTGGTGCCGCGCAATCTGGAAGGCATCGTCATGGAGCGGTGGGAAATTCCTGGCGAAACCGATGCCCACATCGATTACATCACCGATGATCTTACATCGTTCCTGACCCATCTGACAGGAATGAAAAATCCGGTTTAAAAAAGGCAGATAAGCCTGCTTTAACATTACAAAATCGTCACCCACATTACGGATGTTTAAGTGGTGTGGAGCGTCATGCGCCATTACTTTTTCCTCAGGGACACCAAAGGAAAGGTACTAGCGATGACTACAAAAAAGATCACCCTCACCGCTCTTGGTGCAGCACTTGTTCTTGGCAGCACAACAGTGGCCAGTTTTGCCGCACCAAGGGATCGGCACCCGCCGATGCCGCGTGAGGCGCTGTTCATTCATTTGCTCAAAGTAGCCGACACCGACAAGGATGGTAAAATTTCCAAGGCGGAATTCGACGCGAGACAGGAAGCCCTGTTTATCGAAGTCGACAAGGACAAGGATGGCTCGATCACGCCAAAGGAAATGCGCGAATACCGCAAGGCGAAGTTCGAGGAATTCCGTGCCAATAACCCGCGCCCGGAACGCGCAAATGCCGATGCTCCCAAAGATAAAAAGCATGAAGAGCACGCCAAGAATGATGACCGCCGTCACGGCGAAGTCGTCATGGCGCTAAAGGCTGGGGTGAAGGTCGTCACGGCGGCAAGGGTGCCGGTTTCATGCTGATCCGTATGGCGGACAAGGACGAGAACGGTCAGCTCAGCAAGGCCGAGGTTACTGAAGCCAGTGCAAAACTGTTTGAACGGCTGGATCGCAACAAGGATGGTGTCATCAGCATTGACGACATGCCAGATCGTCCATTCCCCTGAACGGACATGATCTCAAAAAATAATGCCCGCCCGGTTTCTTGCCTGGCGGGCCTTACGGTCCACTCAGCTGCACACGCAGCTCCGTGTGACAAATCGATCAGTGAAGACTTACGGTCTTGAGGTGGTCTTCGGCAGCCTTGAAGAAGGTGCTGGAACGATTGTCAGTCAGCAGGATCGGTGTACCATCGGCACCGAACAATGCCCAAAGGTCAAGCTGCGGGTCGACATCAGGCGCTTCAGGAAAACAACGGCTGATTTCTTCAGCGCGCATGCGTCTGATGTAACCAACCTCACCTGCCCCGATATGAGCAAGCTGTGTCTGCGTAAGGCGCGAATGCGCATCCTTCAAAAGCATTTTATGCCTCCACATTTGCGAACGCTGTCACCAGCGCCCTTCGGAACCTTACGTTCTCATGAACGTCCCTACGGTTCCGCCAAGACCTGTCGCACTCAGTGCCCTTATTCAGCAGACGGTGCGTTGCGTCCTACTGTGAAACGGAAATGTTAATTTTCTTCACCATATGGGAAATTTCCGGACGGACGAGATCAATGGAAAGCAGGCCATTGCGCAGACGCGCTTCACCCACTTTCATGCCCTCAGCCAGAACAAAAACGCGCTGGAATTGCCGGGCGGCAATACCGCGATAGAGAAAGTCGCGTTTTTCCTGTTCTTGCTGGCGCCCACGGATTATGAGTTGATTTTCGACTGTTGTGACATCAAGCTCTTCTTCGGAAAAGCCGGCAACAGCGATAGTTATGCGCAAGACATCATGTTTTCCGTCTTCGCCATGCAATCTCTCTATATTGTAGGGGGGATAGCCGTCATTGCCCTTGATCATGCGTTCAAGGGTCTTTTCGATAGCATCGAAACCCAGCACCACCGGGCTACCAAAAGGCGTCATACGGCTCATCTTCTGTCCTTGTTTTACCCAAGCGACGTTTTGCGAACCCGTCAATCGGCACTCGCAGACCTCCATATGGGAAGAGAAATCCTGCCCTGCAAGGCCGTGTGGTGGACACATCCGCGGCTTCTGTCCAGCCAACTTGACAATCCACTTCGGAACGGTCGAAAAGAACCACCTCACTCAATTGCAGGCGCACCATGACCGAACGCAGAAAAATCATTATCGACACAGATCCCGGCCAAGACGATGCAGCTGCCATCATGCTGGCACTGGCGAGCCCGGAGCTTGAAGTTCTGGGCCTGACAGCCGTTGCCGGCAACGTGCCATTGCGTCTGACCAGCCGTAATGTCCGCATTATCTGCGAATTGTGCAATCGCACCGACGTTCCGGTTTACGAAGGCGCAGAGCGCCCGCTGGTGCGTGAACCGATTACCGCCGAACACGTCCACGGCAGTACGGGCCTCGATGGCGCTGACTTCGATGAACCGACCATGGCGGTGCAGGACCAGCATGCCGTTGATTTCATCATCGAGACGCTGCTGCGCGAACCGGCTGGCACAGTCACATTGTGCACACTGGGCGCCCTGACCAACATTGCCACGGCCCTCAACAAGGCACCTGAGATCGCTCCGCGCGTCAAGGAACTGGTGATGATGGGCGGCGGCTATTTTGAAGGCGGCAACATCACGCCAGCTGCAGAATTCAACATCTATGTCGACCCACAGGCGGCCGACATCGTGTTCCGTTCCGGTATTCCGATCGTCATGATGCCACTTGATGTGACACACAAGTTGCTGACAACAAAGGAACGCGTCGCGAAAATTCGTGACATCGGCACACGCCCGGCGCTGGCCATGGTTGGCATGCTGGAATTTTTCGAACGTTTCGATGTCGAGAAATATGGCTCGGACGGCGGCCCACTGCACGATCCTTCGGTTATTGCCTACCTGATCAAGCCGGAACTGTTCACCGGTCGTGATTGCAATGTCGAGATCGAAGTCAGCTCGGAACTGACCATTGGCGCAACAGTCGTTGATTGGTGGCACGTGACTGATCGCAAGCGCAATGCCCGTGTGATGGGTGGCGTTGATGCAGACGGTTTCTTTGCGCTTCTGACCGAGCGTTTCGCCCGCCTCTAATGCGGTGCTGAAATCACCAATACACCCATGAAAAAGCCACCGGATTGCGCCGGTGGCTTTTTTGTTTGGCAAACCTTGGCTTGTCTGGTCAGGCTTGGCTCAGAACTCAGTCCAATCTGCTTCCGCCAGCGCATTGGCACCCGACACGCGCGGCGCGGGACGCGCTGGCGCTCTTTTCACCTGATGTGACGGTGCAGGCGCGGCAGCAGAGCGCATGGTGCTGGCGACAGAGTGCAATGGATGGCCGGCGTTACCGGACACCGCAAACTTCGCCACCAGCGTTTTCAGCGTGTCGGCTTCGCCATTCAACGTCACGCTGGCAGCAGTCGTTTCTTCGACCATCGCAGCGTTCTGCTGGGTCACCTGATCCATCTGGTTGACCGCAGAGTTGATCTCCTTCAGACCGACGGCCTGTTCGCTGGCAGAAGCCGAGATCTGTCGGATCAATCCGTTAATCTCCATAACCTGCACGGCAATACGGTCCATTGTTTCGCCAGCACGACCGACGAGATCAACACCCTCATGCACCTGCGTGGACGAGGTGTTGATGAGTGCCTTGATTTCCTTGGCCGCGGTTGCGGAACGCTGCGCCAATTCACGCACTTCCTGCGCAACAACCGCAAAACCCTTGCCGGCCTCACCGGCACGCGCCGCTTCAACACCGGCATTCAGTGCCAGCAGATTGGTCTGGAACGCAATCTCATCGATAACGCCGATAATCCGGGAAATTTCCTGCGAGGACTGGGCAATGCCGTTCATGGAATTGACGGCCTGCTTGACGACGTCACCGGACTTTCCAGCATCATCACAGGCGTGATTGACGGTCTCAGCCGCACGTTGGGCATTTTCGGCACTGGAGTTGACCTGAGCAGTCAGCTCGTTCAGTGCTGCGGCCGTTTCTTCAAGGCTTGCCGCCTGCTGTTCCGTACGGTGTGACAGGTCGCTGGCAGCACGGGTGATTTCACCGGTACCATTGCCGATGCTGAACACGGTTGCGTTGACAGTCATCATCGTGTCTTCAAGGCTGGTCAGAGCGGAATTGAAATCGGTCTTGAGCTTTGCGTATTCGCCCGGGAAGTCATCCGTAATGCGGAAGGCGAGATTGCCCATTGAAAGTTCATTAAGACCGCTGCCAAGTGCTGAAACGATATGCATCTGGATGCGGCCGTTTTCATTGCGCTCGGCTTCAGACCGGTTGCGCTCAACCTCGGCGGCGCTGCGCTGATGATCGGCGTCCTGCTGAATGCGCAAGGAATCTGCCAGTTTGACACGGAAACCTTCCAGCGCTTTAGCCACCTCACCGGTCTCATCCAGTCTCTGCTGTCCGGACACCGTGTGGTCGTACTGGCCATTCTCCAGCGTCTTCACATCCCTTACCAGGGCTGCAAGCGGATTGCGCACGAAGAAGCGCACGGCGAAATAAAGCGTCGTGATAACCGCCGCCAGAATAACCAGCGCGCCGATCACCATCAGGAAGGTCTGCTCATTGACCGGCGCATTGAGTGCGCTATGCGGAATATCGACAAGCACGACCCAGGTCGCATTGAGGCCCGGAACGGCAAATGGATAGACCAGCCGGTTGAACGGCGTGTCGGTATCCATGCCGAGATTTTCGATCAGCCCGCCAGTGCTATTGGAAATCGCAGCCTTCACAGTATCTGCGCCATCATCGGCATAGGCCTTCATATTGAGATCAGCGGACGGAGGCACCAACCATTGTCCGCCCTGCGATACCAGAGTCACTCGACCAGTTCCGAATGGATGGATGGCCTGCAGCTTGGTCGAGAGCGATGCCAGCGAGATATCGACGCCCGCCACACCAATCATCTTGCCGCCGGACAAAACCGGATAGGCAAGTGAGGTCATGGTTGTCGGAACCTGGGTTCCTTCTGCCAGATATGGCTGGGTAATGGCACCTTTGCCGGTTTTTGCCGCCAACGAATACCATTCGGCGGCGTAGTCATTGTTGAAGGTTGAGAACTGAATCTCGTTGGTCTGGGTTTTCGACCAGTAAGGTGCAAATGCGCCATTGGCGTTCATGCCAAGTTCGGTCTTGCCCGCCAGTTCCGTCGTCTGGCCATCGAACAGGCCGATCTGTTCGCAGAACCAGCTGCCGAACGCAAATGCGTTCTGTTCCACATTGGCTTTGAGGATGTTGACGATACCGGGGCGGTCCATCGACTTGCCCTCATGGGCACGTCCGATAACGCCAGCCATGGACCGCGCCGCACTTGCCATTTCTCCGACATCTGCGGAGATGGTGTTGGCGATCGCGCGCGCTTCCGTGTTGGCCTGCTCCATCGTCAGCGCGTGCACACGTTCGCTGGTCTGAAGGATAAGAAATGAATTGGATGCAACGAGAACCGTCGCAATGGCACCGCCTGTAGCAAGAATCAGCTTGGTCGAAAGCGACCTGATCTTGATATTGAACATCATTGCCTCAAATAAAACGCGCGAGTTTTGGCAAACCGGCACAATGGGTAACGAATGGGGGGGATGTCTCCATCATGGAGGGTCTGTTCAGTGCAGACGGGTCGCATTAATCTCGACAATTGCAATTTATTCGATGTTTCCTAAAATTATTATAAATAGAGTCCGAAGCTCAAAAAAAATAAACGGTCCACATCCCTAGATGGAGACCGTTTATCCTTGGGTTGTACTTTCACTCATCAAGTAATTGGCAAAAGTTAAACTGTATCTGGCTCATAAAACGACGCCACGATATCCCATGCCTGTTCTGCCGTTTCGGCAAAATGCAGCAATTCCATATCTTCCGGAGCAATGGTGCCGAAATCGGCCAGCCCCTGGAAGTTGATGATAGAGTGCCAGAACTTCTCGCCAAACAGCACAACCGGAATACGGGCCATGCGCTTGGTCTGGATCAAAGTCACGCATTCAAACAGTTCATCCAGCGTGCCGAAACCGCCGGGGAAAATAACCACGGCCTTGGCGCGCATCAGGAAGTGCATCTTGCGGATGGCGAAATAGTGGAAATTGAAGCTCAAATCCGGTGTGACATATTCATTGGGTGCCTGCTCATGCGGCAACAGAATATTCAGACCGATCGACGGTGCGCCAACTTCCGAAGCGCCACGATTGCCGGCTTCCATGACGCCCGGACCGCCGCCTGTCACCACGACATATTCACGGTGATCGTATTTTGCGGCCTCTTCGGCGCACAGGCGAGCAAATTTACGGGCTTCATCGTAATAGACTGAGGCCGCTTCAAGATTGGTCTTCTGGATATCATTCTTGGCAGCCCAGGCGGGCATGCCAGGTGCCGGAATTCGGGCACCGCCAAACATCACAACGGTGGATTTGATGCCGCGCTCGGTCAGCACCATTTCTGTCTTGAGAAGCTCAAGCTGTAGGCGGACCGGACGCAATTCTTCACTGCACAGGAAATCCGTGTCGACAAAGGCAAGGCGGTAGGACGGTGACGCCGATTGTGCGGTTTTCGGAATGACTTCCGCCTGATCGCGATCCGTCGAACTGCTTTTCAAAGGATCCCAAACACCGTCCTTCCGATGCAGCTTGCCGTTCTTTATTTTTGCCATTGCATTGCCTTTCCTTCACTCACGCCAACAGCGTTGACGCCATTCTCAAATCAGCGATCACCCTGCATGTCACCACACATGGTAAAGTCCATTCCGTTTTTTTGAAGCCATCTGCCCGACAGATCAAAAATTCATTCCGATTCCCGGACCAATGCTGTAGAGCATTTCCGAACATTGCCCGGGCTCTCCCGTCCGCAACGATAGTCAACGAAGTTTAAGGAATTCTCATGAGCAGCACCGATCTCGCTTCGCTTGAGCGCATCATTGAAACCGCATTCGACAATCGCGACACCGTTACGATTTCGACACGCGGTGAAATTCGTGATGCGGTCGAAACCTCCCTCAATCTTCTGGATGGTGGCAAAGCGCGTGTTGCTGAAAAGCAGGCTGACGGTTCTTGGAAAGTTAACCAGTGGCTTAAGAAGGCCGTGCTTTTGTCTTTCCGCCTCAATGACATGGGCATCATCAAGGGTGGTCCGGGCGCCTCCGTCTGGTGGGACAAGGTACCATCGAAGTTTGAAAACTGGGGTGAAAGCCAGTTTCGTGAAGCCGGTTTCCGCGCTGTTCCCAACGCTGTCGTGCGCCACTCTGCCTATGTGGCCAAGAATGTCGTGCTGATGCCATCCTTCGTCAACCTCGGCGCTTATGTCGATGAAGGCACCATGGTCGACACATGGGCAACCGTCGGCTCCTGCGCGCAGATCGGCAAGAATGTTCACCTGTCCGGCGGCGTTGGTATCGGTGGTGTTCTCGAGCCGCTGCAGGCCGGCCCGACCATCATCGAGGACAATTGCTTTATCGGCGCACGTTCCGAAGTGGTTGAAGGCTGTATCGTACGTGAAGGCGCCGTGCTTGGCATGGGCGTTTACATCGGCAAGTCCACTCGCATCGTTGACCGCGCCACCGGCGAAATCACCTATGGTGAAATTCCGCCATACTCGGTCGTGGTCTCCGGCACGATGCCGGGCAAGCCATTCCCGAACGGTGAGCCGGGCCCAAGCCTGTACTGCGCTGTGATCGTGAAGCGCGTCGATGAAAAGACCCGTTCCAAGACCGGCATCAATGAACTGCTGCGTGACTGAGTGAAAGTGCAAGACATGTCCGTGACCGATCCCGTTTCCAATCTCGCCGCCCTTATCCGTTGCCCGTCCGTGACACCGGCAGAAGGCGGCGCGCTATCATTGCTCGACAACTTGCTGACACCACTTGGTTTCAAAGTGGAGCGCATGACAGCGACGGAGGCGGGAACGCCGGACGTGGAAAACCTTTACGCCCGCATTGGCACCGATGGCCCGCACCTGATGTTTGCGGGTCATACCGACGTTGTGCCGGTTGGCGATGAAGCTGCATGGAGCCATCCGCCTTTTTCCGCCGAAATTGCCGGTGGTGAAATGTATGGACGCGGTGCAGTGGACATGAAGGGCGGGATTGCCTGCTTTGCGGCGGCGATTGCCCGTTATATCGAAAAGAACGGCGCTCCGAAGGGTTCCGTCTCTTTCCTGATCACCGGTGACGAGGAAGGTCCGTCCATCAACGGCACCTCCAAACTTCTGGAATGGGCGGCGGCCAAGGGTGAAACCTGGGATGCCTGCCTGGTGGGTGAACCAACCAATCCTGACAGGCTCGGCGACATGATCAAGATCGGTCGTCGCGGATCGCTGTCCGGCCGTGTCACCGTACATGGTGTTCAGGGTCACGCTGCCTACCCGCATCTGGCCGACAATCCGCTTCGCGGTCTTTTGCAGTTGACGCATGCCCTGATGGACCCACCATTCGACCACGGCACGGAAAATTTCCAGGCGTCCAATCTGGAAGTCACCACAATCGACACCGGCAACCCGGCGACCAACGTCATTCCGGCCAAGGCGACCGCGTCGTTCAACATTCGTTTCAACGATACCTGGACCGCCGACAGCGTGAAGGCTGAAATCGTACGTCGTCTGGATGCCGCAGCGGCCAATGGCGCGCTGCGCCCGGACAGAACGCCCGCCAAATACGATATCGTTTGGGCTGACCGTCCAAGCCACGTCTTCCTAACCCGCAACAACGCACTGATATCGTCGCTTTCCGGTGCAGTTGCCGAAGTGACTGGCAACGAGCCAAAACTTTCCACGACCGGGGGCACGTCGGATGCCCGTTTCATCAAGGATTATTGCCCTGTGGTGGAATTCGGTCTGGTCGGCCAGACCATGCATATGGTTGACGAGCGGGTGGCTGTTGCCGATCTGGAAACGCTGACCCTTATCTACGAAACCTTTATCGAACGCTGGTTTGCCAATGCCGCCGATTAGCGAAGTGCGCTCTTACATGCATGGCCTCTGGCTGATGTTCTGTGGCGACCCGAAAGGTCAGAGTTATCTCGACCTTACGGATCGCGGCATGATGCGTTCGTTCTTTTCGGCGATCTGGAGCCTGCCCGCACTTTTGCTGTCCTGGTTCTGGTGGCAGCGGGCCTTCAAGGTCGAGCAGGTTCTGGAGAGCATGTCCGGCCCTTCCTATTACCTCAGACTGGCACTGGTTGAAGCTATCTGCTGGGTGGTGCCACTGGTTTTGATTGGCGGCTTGATGTTGATGTCCGATGTGCGCGGCAAGTTTCCCGCCGTGGTCACCGTCGTCAACTGGCTGAACCTGCCCTTTGCCTATGCTTCTGCCGCACTGGTGCTGATTGCCGTGGCTGTGCCGGGCATGCAGGGCTTTGTAGCGCTGTTGTGGTTTGCGCTGCTGTTGACGCTCGTCTGGACGTTTTCGCGCATCCTTAGCCTCATCCTCGGTAGACAGCCGCTATTGGTCTCGACAGCTGTCATGACCCTGCTTATTCCCGGCATGTTGCTATCGGAAGTGCTGCAGCGCTTTCTGGGTGTCTACCCCGGATAACCGTGTCGCGCGATGCGCCACAAGGCGGGTTACGAGAGATCGTCGCCGTCACTGGTTATTTCCGCACGCTCTTTTCGCGGTAAAATAACATCAGGATAATCCACCTGCATGAAATACAGCCCTTCGGGCGGCGCCACGGGCCCACAGGCTTTTCTGTCTCGTGCCTCAAGGGCTGCGCGTACATCCTGCGGGGTCATGGTGCCTTCACCTGCCAGCTTCAAGGTCCCGGCGAAAGACCGTATCTGGTTGTGCAGAAAGCTCTGCGCCGAGGCGCGAATTTCGATGATGTTACCGTTCCGCGTCACATCCAGCCGGTCAAGTGTGCGCACCGGGCTGTTGGCCTGACAGTGTGCAGACCGGAATGTCGTAAAGTCATGTCGACCGACCAGTGTCTGGGCCGCCGCATGCATGGCGTCATGGTCGAGATCCTTCGACACCCACCAGGCGCGTTTATGCTCCAGCGCAAGCCGCGATTTGCGCGATATGATGCGGTACAGATAATGCCGACGAACCGCCGAAAAACGCGCGTCAAAATCTTCGGTCACCGACATGACATCCAATATGGAGACCATGTCGCCAGCCATAGCAATATGGGCGTTCAAGGCATTTCTGAGCTTATAGGGCTCCCACTCCCGCGACAGATCCGCATGAATGACCTGTCCCATGGCATGGACGCCAGAATCGGTACGGCCAGAGCCACGGATCGACACGGTTTCGCCCGTTAAAGACAAAATAGCGTCTTCAATGGCAGACTGAACGGAACGATCGTTTTGCTGCCTTTGCCAACCGACAAAAGCCGTACCGTCATATTCAACGGTCATACGGTAACGTGGCATCAGATCAGCCTCGTGCCTTCAGGCAACGCCGTTCCGCGCAGGAAATCGGCTGCGGCAAGCGGTTTGCCTCCGGCCTTCTGCAGACGCTGAAGACGGATTGCCCCCTCTGCACAGGCAACCAGCAACTGATTGTCCAGCACGGTGCCGGCAACACCATTGCCGTTTTCAAGTGTTGTTTCAAGAACCTTTACGCGTTCCAGCTTGCCGGAAATTTCGGTTTCAAACCAGGCACCTGGGAAGGGCGCCAAGCCGCGGATGTGGTTATGCACATCACGGGCCGGCCGTGCAAAATCGATACGCGCCTCAGCCTTGTCGATCTTGGATGCGTAGAGAACGCCATCCTGTGCCTGCTCTTGCAGCGGCAAGTCGTCGGCTTCCAGCTTGTTCATAGCCTGCGCCATCGCGCGTGCACCGGCAAACATCAACGCGTCATGCAGCTGCCCGGCCGTCATGTTTTCGCCGATCGGCACCTTGACGGTCAAGGCAACAGGGCCGGTGTCCAGCCCCTTGTCCATTTTCATGACCATCATGCCTGTTTCCTTGTCACCAGCCATGATGGCACGCTGAATAGGTGCCGCGCCACGCCAGCGCGGAAGAAGCGAGGCATGGCCATTGTAGCAGCCAAGCCGGGTACCGGTCAGAATGGCTTCCGGCAACAACAGCCCGTAGGCAACCACCACAGCAACATCCGCATCAAACGAGCGGAATTGTTGCCGGTCTTCCTCGGCCTTAAAATTGACGGGAGTGAACACCGGAATACCGAGCAATTCAGCGGCCTGATGCACAGGGGATTTTTGAAGGTCCAGACCACGCCGCCCACCGGGACGCGGTGGCTGGCTGTAAACGGCCACCACCTGATGGCCAGCCTCCACGAGAGCCCGCAAGGTTGCCACCGAAAAATCCGGTGTTCCCATAAAGATGATGCGAAGAGACACGGACGCCTCCCTGAGTTTTGCGGCCCGGAGAAAACCCTGCCGGTTCAATGACCGGCACAGGCAGGATCAGGCTTTCGCCTTGGCGATCTTGGTGAATTTCTTGATGACCATATCGCGCTTCAGACGCGAAATGTGGTCGATGAACAACACGCCGTTCAAATGGTCGATTTCATGCTGCAGGCAGGTTGCGAGCAGACCATCGGCTTCAAGGGTCTGCTGCTTACCAGTGCGGTCGACGTAATTGACGGTCAATCCGGCAGGGCGCTCCACTTCCGCATAATAATCGGGAATGGAAAGGCAGCCTTCTTCATAGGTCGACAGTTCATCGGTGGTTTTGACGATTTCCGGATTGATGAAAACAATCGGCGCTTTTTCTTCATCCTCACGGGACACGTCGATCACCAGCATACGGCGAGCGACACCGATCTGGATGGCAGCAAGGCCAATACCGGGCGCATCATACATGGTTTCCAGCATGTCATCGGCAAGCTGGATGATTTGTGAATCAACCTGTTCGACTGGTGTTGAAACCTGTCTCAGCAAGGGATCTGGAAGAATGATAAGTGGTTTGATGGTCATGGCTTCCCATAACCCATCTGATTGCCAGAGGAAATGAAAAAACACATCATCGTCTCACCACGATAAATCATGCACTAAGCAGTCAGCCGATAAGCTCAGCCCGCCCGGCGCGCGGTTTCCCAACCCGCATTGGACTGGCGATGTGTGTCTCTCGTTTTGAACTTGTTGAGTGCACCGACAAGCTGCTCGACCTGGTGACGAAGCGTGACGGTTTCGGCCGAGGTCTGCTCAACCATTGCAGCATTTTGCTGGGTGATGGTGTCCATGGCGCCGATGGCGGAGTTCACTTCGCGTAAGCCGCCTGACTGATCCTCCGCAGCCGTTGCAATTTGGGATACGATGCGATCAATGTCGCCAATCCTGTCGGTGATCATGCGCAGGGCATCACCGGCATTGTTGACTAGGCCGACGCCGGACTGCACCTGACTGGTGCTCTGGGAGATCAGGGCTTTGATTTCTCTCGCGGCGTTGGCACAGCGTTGCGCCAGTTCACGCACCTCCTGCGCCACCACAGCAAATCCGCGCCCCGCCTCACCGGCCCGAGCGGCTTCAACCCCGGCATTCAGTGCAAGCAGGTTTGTCTGAAACGCAATCTCGTCGATCACACCGATGATTTTCGAAATTTCGCTAGAGGAATGGGCGATATCTCCCATCGCCTTGACAGCGCTGGTGACCACCTCGCCAGAGGTTTGTGCATCACTCAGAGCTGCGCCGACGGCTGAGGCAGCCTTCTGTGCACCATTTGCGGTGACTGCCACGCTTTGGGTCAATTCGTGCAGTGCAGCGGTGCTTTCCTCCAGTCCCGCGGCCTGTTGCTCTGTGCGCTGCGAAAGATTTTCCGTTGCATTGGCAATACTGGTGGCGACATTCAGAATTTCTTCTGCCGTGTGGCGCACCGCCGCGATGGTGTCATTCAGGGTTTCAACCGAGACATTATAGTCATTGCCGATCTTTTCGAAATTATCAGGCAATTTTTCTGTCAGACGCGTCTCCAGATCGCCCTTGGAAAGAGCAGACAGAAGATTGGTGAGTGACGCAAGCGCCTGTTGCTGTTCGCGCAGATTGCGCTGGCGCTCTTCTTCGAGTTGCTTGCGCTGTGCGTCAAGAATCTCGAGGTAGATGGAAATGGAATAGTCCATATCCAGCACCGAAGCCTTGACGATTGCCGAAACGTCTTCCGCCAGTCCCTTGGACTTGCGTTTGCCAAATCGGGATGGCCAACGCTCTCTGACAACCGCATGGATCAATTGTTCCATCAGCAGGGCGTAACCACCCATGTACCAGCGGGGTTCAAGACCGATACGGGCATGCGCCTGGCCAACCGCCTGCACACCTTCAACGTATTTTTCATCATAGGCTGCGGCACCAACAACACCCCAATGCTCGACCTGACGTTTTTTCGCACCCTGAATGTGATTTTCGTTGCGGAAAAATGCCGCCGTCTCGGGCGTCGATCGCACCTTGGTGTAGAACGTATCCAGCGCAGATCCGACATTAGCCGCAATCACCGGCTCAAGATCTTTCAGCCTCTTGCGCGCCTCAATGTCCAGACCAATAAAATCGAGCCGCTTGGCGAGCACCTGTTTGCTGTCGTTGTTTGTCATGCACGGTCCCCTTAACCCCGATAAGGCCACGATCCCGGCTAAACCCGTCCGGAAACATGGTTAACCCTTGGTTACACCAATATTTCTTTCGAATTTGCTAAATTTAGAACTCTTTTATATCAGACATAAAGCAGACAGTGGCGCGTGTTCTCGTTTTGATCTTCCGAATCAAACTGAATCCGGGTAGGTTCGGCCATGAGCATCGATTTTCCCGCACTCGGCATTACGATCCTGACCATTGGCGGCATGCAGGTTTCGGCAGGCGCAATCATCATTTGTTTGCTGCTGCTTTCCATTGCGTTGCCGTTGTTCGTATCAATGCGGTTTTCAAGGCGCAACGACGATGCCCGCGGCGAAGTGAGTACGCTGTTGCGCACTCAGGCGGAGTTGCATGGGCGTATCTCGGCACTGACGGAAACACTTTCCAACAAGCAGTCTGAAATGAGCCAACACCTTAATCAGCGGCTCGACGGCATGTCGCAACGACTTGGTGCCACGCTGACCGAACAGACAAAATCGACACACGACAATCTCAGCAAGCTTCAAGAACGGCTTGCAGTGATCGATGCCGCACAGAGCAATATCCAGACCCTGGCGCGTGACGTTGTTGGCCTTCAAGCCATTCTGTCCAACAAACAGACGCGTGGCGCTTTTGGACAGGCGCGCATGGAAACGATCATTGCCGACGCCATGCCTTCCAATGCCTATGCGTTGCAACCGACACTGTCGAATGGTTCCCGCCCCGACTGTACGGTGCGAATGCCGAACAACGCGCCCCCGCTGGTCATCGATGCCAAGTTTCCGCTGGAAGCCTGGAATTCCATGCGAGAGGAAACTTCGCCTGAAGTGCGCAAGCTTGCGGCCCAGCAATTCCGGCGTGACATGGAAGTGCATATCCGCGATATCGCGGAAAAATACCTGCTGGCAGGTGAAACACAGGATACGGCGTTTCTGTTCGTGCCATCGGAATCGATTTTTGCCGATATTCACCAGCATTTCGAAGCCATTGTGCAAAAAGCACACCGCATGCGGGTTGTTATCGTTTCACCATCGCTGCTGATGCTGTCGGTACAGGTTATCCAGTCCGTGCTGAAAGACCAGCGCATGCGCGAGCAGGCACATCTCATTCAAGGCGAGGTCGCGCTTTTGATGGATGATCTGAACCGGCTGGACGATCGTACCCGCAAACTGCAAGGGCATTTTCTGGCTGCACAGAAGGATGTGGACCAGATCATGACCTCCGCAGACAAGCTGACGAAGCGCGGCAACAAGATCGAGGCTCTGGATTTTGGCGGCGATACACCGGAGCAGCCTCAAGCGCCTTCTCCACAATCACTGGAGAGCCGAATAGGCAGCCTCAAGTTCCGGGTGGTTGACGACGAGTGACCCTGTCGGGCAAAGTCGGCGCCATTGAACATCAATTGGACATATCATGATTACTGTATTCGGCTCCATCAACATGGACCTCGTTGCCACTGCACAACGCCTGCCCAAACCGGGTGAAACCGTAACCGGGCAAACCTTTGCAACGGCAGCAGGCGGCAAGGGTGCCAATCAGGCGCTGGCAGCAAGACGGGCCGGAGCAAATGTCCGCATGGCCGGCGCTGCAGGCGATGACACCTTTGCAGGCTCTGCACTGGAGCTTCTCAGTGACGCCGGCGTTGATCTTACCACCGTCAAGACATCGCCGGGCGCGACCGGCACAGCTGTCATTCTGGTCGGCGAAGGCGGAGAGAACATGATTGCCGTCATTCCTGCGGCAAACGGTACGATCACGCCTGACGATGCGAGCAACGCGCTCGACGGCATGACGTCCGGCGATATCCTGATGCTGCAATTTGAAATTCCCGTCGAGGCCATTGAAGCTGCCTTGGCTGGCGCCAAACAGAAGGGCGTCACCAGCATCATCAATACGGCACCATTGACGCAGGACGCTGCTCGCATTTCTGCATTGGCCGACATCATTATCGCCAATGAAACCGAGTTTGAACTGCTAATTGGCAAGCAGGGCATTTCTGGCGAAGAGCGCCAACAGGCCATGCAGGATATGCATGCTCGTACCGGCCAAACCATCATCATAACGCTGGGTGCTGATGGCGTTGTCGCCATGCGGGATGGCCAGTTGCACAAAGCTGCCGGTCTGAAGATCGAGCCGGTTGATACGGTGGGGGCCGGCGATACATTCTGCGGTTATCTGGCAGCCAGCCTCGACAAAGGTCTGGATTTTGCGACGGCGCTGAAGCGTGCAGCCGCAGCCGGATCACTGGCTTGCACCAAACATGGAGCCCAGCCGTCTATTCCGCTGGCCAGCGAGGTCGATCAGCAGGTCTGAGGGCAAATTGCTCGCCCATAGGATTAAAATGAAAAGGCCGGGTCAAAACCCGGCTTTTTCATTGAATTCATTTTGAACGAGATACCTCAGACGCGAATAAACGTCAGATAGGCGGATGTTCGGCCCTCACGTTTGGCCTTGGATTCGTACCGGGTTCCTGGCCATCCGGCGTAAGGGGTCTTCCAGTCCTCAGCAGACTTTGCGGTCCATTCAAAGCCGCCATGGTCGCGGCAGTGGGTCAGCGTCCAGTTCACATAGGTGTCGATATCGGATGCGAAACAGAAAGTTCCGCCCGGCTTCAACACACGATGGAAGCGGCTGAGATTGACTGCGGAAACAAAGCGACGTTTCCAGTGCTTTTTCTTCGGCCATGGATCGGCATAAAGCAGATCAATCTGATCGATCGAGGCCTCTGGCAACCAGTCGAGAAGCTGCGTGGCATCGTCATCATAAAGGCGGATATTTTCAATGCCGCGGTCGCCAACCTGCCGGAGCAGTTTTGCCATCGAGTTTACGAATGGTTCAACGCCGATGAAGCCGGTCGTTGGCTCTTCCTGCGCGCGGTGAACCAGATGCTCACCGCCACCAAAGCCGATTTCCAACCGCAGCTGGTCGACTGCGTTTGGGTACAGCGAAACAAGCGATGCAGGCGGCGCAGCATTGAGGTCTATTTTCAGCTCCGGCAACAATGTTGCGATATCATCGCTTTGCCGGTCACGCAGGGGTTTACCCTTGCGTCTGCCGAAAAATGCCTCGGTTGCGCGTGCGCGCCGCTCGCTATCGTCTGTCATACCTTGCTTTAAGCCTTCAATGCTTCCTTGAGCGGCTTGACCAAATCAAGCTTCTCCCAGGAGAACGAACCGTCACGTCCGGACTTGCGTCCGAAATGTCCATAGGACGCGGTCTTAGCATAAATAGGCTTGTTCAGGTCAAGGTGGCGACGAATACCGGTTGGGGACAGGTCGATAACCTTGCGGATACCCGCCTCAACCTGATCTTCCGTGACCTTGCCGGTACCATGCAGATCGACATAAACGGACAGAGGCTGGGCAATGCCAATTGCGTAGGAAAGCTGGATCGTGCACTTGTCGGAGAGGCCAGCTGCAACAACGTTCTTGGCGATGTAGCGCGCCGCGTAAGCAGCTGAACGGTCAACCTTGGTGGTGTCCTTGCCGGAGAATGCGCCGCCGCCGTGAGGTGCCGCACCACCATAGGTGTCCACGATGATTTTGCGGCCGGTCAGGCCAGCATCGCCATCCGGGCCACCGATGACAAATTTACCGGTCGGGTTGATGTACCACTGGCAATCGTCAGCGATCTTAAGCGTACCGAGCGCTTCGCGAATGTAAGGTTCGACAACGGAACGTACCTTCTTGGAGTCCCAGCTTTCATCGAGGTGCTGGGTAGACAGAACGATCGAAGCAACCTCGGCAGGTTTGCCGTCTACGTAACGGACTGTCACCTGGCTCTTGGCATCCGGACCGAGTTTCGCAGCGTCGCCATCACCCTTTTTACGGGCTGTCGCCAGCAACTGCAGGATCAGGTGGGAATAATAGATCGGAGCCGGCATCAGTTCCGGTGTTTCGCGGCAGGCGTAACCGAACATGATACCTTGGTCGCCAGCACCTTCATCGCCCTGCTTGTCGGCAGCATTGTCAACGCCCTGTGCGATGTCAGCGGACTGCGAGTGCAACAGCACGTCAATCTTGGCGGTCTTCCAGTGAAAGCCATCCTGCTCGTAACCAATGTCTTTGATAGCGCGGCGTGCAGCGGCCTTGAACTTGGCAGGATTGATAACGTCGTTACCGGCTTTATCCTTCTTCATCAGGCTTGGCGGCAGGCGAACTTCACCAGCGATAACCACCCGATTTGTCGTGGCCAGGGTTTCGCATGCGATACGAACGCCCCAAGGGTCGACTTTGCACTTTACAGCTTCACGATAAACGAGATCGACGATTTCATCCGAAATACGATCACACACCTTATCCGGATGACCTTCGGCCACGGACTCGCTGGTGAAAAGGTAGTTGGCACGCATACGGGATTCCCCTCAAAGAAATGGCCTCTGCGTGTGTTAGTCATTTCACGTCAAAAAAACAAGGACACAACGACATAAATATATCTTTATGTCAGCAATTCTGTCGAATTTTGCCATGAAACTCCACCAAACTGTAGACAGCAAAAAGCCACCGCGATCTTTCAATCACGGCGGCAATCATAACCAATCACAGTTTGTCGGATGCTTATTCGGCCTCGCCCTCAGCGGAGAGCGCCTTGACCAGATCCACGATACGACGACGAACCTTCGGATCAGAAATCTTCACGAAAGCGCGGTTGAGCTGCAGACCTTCTGAGGAGGACAGAAAATCAACAACGTAGTTCGAGCTGGACGCTTCTGCGCCAGTCGCCGAACCTGGCTGATCGCCCGGCGCGTCTTCGAAGAAAAAGGAAACAGGTACATTGAGGATACCAGCAATGTTCTGAAGACGGCTGGCGCCAACGCGGTTGGTGCCTTTTTCGTACTTCTGAATCTGCTGAAAGGTGATACCGAGACTTTCACCCAACTTTTCCTGGCTCATACCAAGCATTGTTCGGCGCAATCTGATCCGGCTACCAACATGAATGTCGATGGGATTTGGCTTCTTTTTATTCTCGGTCATAGTCAATGTCCTGACATCGATACGTTGCGTAATTGCAAAATGGCCAGCCTAGCTGGTCACTGCGGGTACTTCGCATTGCCGCAGCATTGTCCGCATCTTAAACACGTCAAAAACATGTCATCCGAAGCATGGAACAAGCTGCCAGCGACATCTTCAACGAAACGGTAGACCCAAAGTTCCCCACCATATACCATCTGCGTTGTAGCTATATGCAATATCACTATGCCTTTTTAGGGAATTTTGGTCAATTCTCCTTAAAAACTAAACCAAAGCGCGAAACTATTGCTATTATAAGCAGTACTCCAAAGATCAACCAAAAGTGATCCTTGCGAACACCCTGACGTACAGATTGAAGATCAGCACTACTCAGGGTAGCGTCAAAAATTCCTTTTTGACCGCTCGCAAGCCCTGCGACAATTTGTCCCATTGGGTCAATTACAGCCGAAATACCGTTATTTGCAGCACGAATCATGCTGACGCCGTTTTCGACCGCCCGTAAACGGGCCTGCAAAAAGTGCTGCGACGGCCCTGGTGTCTGGCCAAACCAGCCGTCATTGGTGATGTTGAGAAGCAGGGAAGCGCCCGCCAATCCACTGGCCAGTTCATTCGGGAAAATGGCTTCGTAGCAGATCAACGGATAGAAGCTTTGGCCACTCGGCAACGTCAGCACACTACGATTTGCTGCTGCAGAGAAACCGCCAGGAAGATTGACGATATTCTCGATGCCAAATCGGGTGAGGATATTCTCAAACGGCACATATTCGCCGAATGGCACCAGATGCACCTTGTCGGCTGCTCCCAGAATCTGGCCCTGACTATCAATCATGTAGATCGAATTATAGAAGCGTGGAGGCATTCCCGGTGCAGCTTCTTCGAACCGCACCGCTCCAGTCAAAAGAATCTGGCCGTCTTCCAGTACATCGGCAATTCTGACCAGTGCATCCGGGTTCTGGGTCAGAATGAACGGTACGGAAGTTTCAGGCCAGATGATAATGTCGGGCCGCTTTTTACCGGCTGCAGCTGGCGTTGCCGTCAGGCTAAGGTGTTCTTCGAAAATTGCCGCCCTGTCGGTGTTTTCAAGCTTGCGCGATTGGTCGATGGCAGGTTGGACGATACGAACTGTCAGGCCGTCCTCTGTTCGCGCAGGCGCGGTGTAAATGCGATATGCACCATACCCCAGATGCGCGGCGACAAGCAGGATGGCGATAGCAATTCCTTGCGCCGCTCCGCGTCGCGTACCCAACAACGCGGGTGTGGAAAATACGAAGACCGCCAACATGCTGACCCCAAAAAGGCCGATGGCATGCGAGGACTGCATCATGATCGGAATGGGCATGGCGCCGTAACCGATGGCGTTCCAGGGAAAACCGGTGGCAACAAAACTTCTCAACCACTCGGCAAGGCCGAAGGCGGCAGCCAGTGCGGCGATACGCCCAAAACCTTCTGACCAGAAGATATGGGCAAGGCCCGTCGCGAGACCATAAAACAGCGCCAGAACGGCTGGCAGGCCCAGGATTGCCAAAGGTAGAGCCCAGGCGAATTCATCCGCTTCCAGCAGAAGCGCGTTACCAAGCCACCACAGGCCGGCAACAAAGTAACCAAAACCGAACAGCCAGCCGATCCGCACCGATGACCACCAGCGGCTGGTGCTGCCACCGTTGGCAGAACCGACGGAACCGTCCATCAGCCAAACAAGCAGCGTGAAGGAGATAAAAAGGGCTGCAAAAAAGCCGACCGGCGGAAGCGCCAGAGCGCCGAAAGCACCGGCCGCAATGGCCAGAACAGCTCGCCAGAAGCCCCCCATGAGCATGACCCTACCTGCAAGCCGCTCCATGTGGTCTCCATTCCGTTGACTAGAATTAGCAGGATGCCCCGACCGAAATCCTGCGAGCCTTCGATGTTGCATTTTATCCGTCACATCGGAATGGGTGTGATCGAATCAAATACGCTGTATCTTGTCAGATAAACCAATTGGCATCAGAGGCACAAATACATCCGTTAGACAGCAATATTGAAATTCTAAAATGGTCTGTTGTCCTGCGGACATAATATGGTTTCGGCGCAATATAAGGCAGCACTTCTTGCCGCCACACTGCAAAACCGACATCGTTTACTTGGGGTTACAGAACAGGCGGCGACACCATGCAATCATTTGCCACCGCCTGCTGAAAATTTATGGCGTTTCAGCCTGTCCGGAAGCCTGACGCGAAAGCGAGGATGCAGCGATCAGAGCAGCAATTGGCTTATCTCCGTCGTTGTCTTCTCCGCTTGCATCGTGCCGCGTGATGCGAACACGTTTTACGCGGCGACTGTCGGCATCGAGAATTTCAAACTCGAAGCCAGCAACGGCATGAACGGTTTCACCGGCAACCGGAATACGACCGAGCAGGAAGAATATAAGGCCGCCAAGCGTATCCACTTCTTCCAGATGTTCCGCCACGTCGAAGTCAGGACCGATTGCATGCTGCAACTCAGAAAGTTCCGCACGGGCATCCGCCACAACAGCACCGTCCGCAAGACGGGTGAACATGGCCTCTTCGTTGTCATGTTCGTCGTCGATATCACCGACAACCATTTCGACGATGTCTTCGTGGCTGACAAGACCGTCGGCGCCACCATATTCGTCGATGACAAGAGCAAGCTGCGTGCGCTGCTGCTGCATGCTCTGCAACAGATTGGCCGCCAGCATGGAGGACGGTACGAACAGGATTTTGCGGACAAGGCCTGCTTCCTGCACCGTCTTTGTGAGATCAACACGGGCGAGATCAAAATCAGCGCGTGGCGTCTTTGGCGCCTTCACACCCTCAGCCTGCGCTGGCCGCGTACCGACCCGACGTTTGTTGCGCGCTTGCTTGCCGATATAGGCGAGCAAATCGCGAATGTGGATCATGCCACGGGCATCATCGAGGGTTTCAAGGTAGACCGGCATACGCGAACGCCCGGTTTCCTCAAAAAGGATCATCGCTTCGCCGATTGTCATGGTCTGGTCGATGGCATCAATATCCGTTCGCGGGATCATGATGTCTTCGACGCGCACTTCGCGAAAACGTAAGATATTGTTGAGCATTGCCCGTTCTTCGGGCGCAAAGGCTGTGGCGACATCCGCATCGGTCATCAGCGCATCAGCCAGATCCTCACGCAGGCGCTCACCTTGCAGCGGCCTCAAAAGGCGTGAGAGACGGGACCAGAGTGTCCCTTTGGTTTTCTGTATCGAGTCCTGTCGTAACGGACTACTGCCCTCTTCCGATGAGGACTGCTCTCCCGTTTCCTTGCCCTGCTCAGAGGGTCTTGTCGAATGTTCGTTCATGGCTCCAGACTATAATTATGACAGCGGATCCTGTCCCGCATAGGGATCAGATAGTCCAAGCGAAGCCAAAATGCGAGTCTCAAGCAACTCCATTTCTTCCGCTTCCTCGGTTTCCATATGATCATACCCGAACAGATGCAGAAATCCATGCACCATAAGATGTGTCAGATGATCATCAAAAGTCTTTTCCAAATCAACAGCTTCGCGCTCTACCGTTTCGCGCGCAATGACGATATCGCCAAGCATGGGACCCGGCATACCACCCGGTTCAAGCGGAAAAGCCGGGAAGGAAAGGACATTGGTTGCCTTGTCCTTATCCCGCCATTCAGCGTTGATTTCGCGGATTTCGGCATCGTTGGTAAAGACGAGAGAAATCTCTGGAGCCATTTTCGGGAAGGGCTGTTTCTCTTCCTTTGCAAGAAACTGGGCGGCAGCGCCCAGCACCTTTTCACAAAGCGCGAGTAAAACGTCTTCTGAGGGCCAGGCATCGTCTTCGACGCTGATCTGGATATCCAGTGCTGTCATTTCAGTATTTCGCTTTTCCGTCTCCAGATTTTATCTGTCCGTGTTCAGACTTTCATCTGGAACCGCCGTCTGCGCCTCGTATGCACGCACAATACGGGCAACCATCGGATGACGCACAACGTCCACATCCTTGAAGCGGACCACGGAAACACCTTCCACGCCGTTCAAAATCTGCAGCGCTTCAACAAGGCCAGACTTCACCCCGCGTGGCAAATCGACCTGGCTCGGGTCACCGGTTACAATCATGCGGCCGTTTTCACCAAGGCGCGTCAGGAACATCTTCATCTGCATCGATGTGGTGTTTTGCGCTTCGTCGAGAATGACGGCAGCGTTGGCAAGCGTGCGGCCACGCATGAAGGCGAGCGGAGCGATTTCGATCACGCCAGCTTGGATGGCACGTTCCACCTTGTCACCCGGCATCATGTCGTAAAGCGCGTCATAGAGCGGGCGAAGATACGGATCGACTTTTTCCTTCATGTCGCCAGGAAGGAAGCCAAGACGTTCACCCGCTTCAACGGCTGGACGAGACAGAATGATGCGGTCCACCGCACCACGCTCAAGCAGCTGTGCCGCATGGGCAACCGCCAGATAGGTCTTACCGGTACCGGCTGGACCAACGCCGAAAACCAGTTCGGACTGCTCCAGCGCCCGCATGTAGACATCCTGCGTCGGCGTGCGGGCAGAAATAGTCTTTTTGCGAGTGGAAATCTGCGCCATGGAAAGCTTAACCTTGCCCTCCATCGTCGGCAGTGTCAGTTGGTCGTCAGCAGCTAGGACCATTCGGATTACGCCTTCAACGTCAGAAAGTTCAACAGAGCGGCCTTTCAGCAGGCTCTCATATAGCAGATCAAGCACACGGCGGGCCTGATTGGTGGCCACAACATCGCCGGTAATGGCAACCGAATTGCCTCGCGGCCTCGCGTCGATATTGAGGCGCTGTTCCAGCAATTTCAGATTCTGATCGTACTGCCCGAACAGCTCCCCAGCGATCCTGTTATTCTCGAACGTGAGGACGAAGTGATTGGCGTCGGTCGCGGCTGAACGTGGCTGGCGCGATGAAGGTGATACCAATTCGTGTGCGTTCAAGCGGTCAGGCTCCCGTCCCAGTAAGCTCCGGCTCCATCTTAACGCTCTGCCACCTCGGCAAACAAGCTGTTTGGACCCGTCGCGGTGATTCGTACATTTACAATGTCACCGATTTGCGATGTTTTTGCATCAAGATTCACAGACTGAAGCCACGGAGAACGGCCAATAAGCTGTCCCGGCATGCGTCCCGGCTTCTCCAGCAGGATATCCATGGTCTTGCCAACGAGCGATGTGGCAAATTCATTCTGCTGTTTCAGAAGCAAATTCTGAAGTCTTTCAAGGCGTTCCGACTTTACGTCTTCCGCAACCTGATCCGTCAGATCCGCTCCCGGCGTTCCCGGACGTGTGGAATATTTGAACGAAAAAGCCTGTGCATATCTAACTGTTTCGACAATCTTCAACGTGTCTTCGAAGTCCGCATCCGTCTCGCCGGGGAAACCAACGATAAAATCACCGGACATGGCGATGTCGGGACGTGCGCCACGAATGCGCTCGATCAGCCGAATATACTCCGCGCCGGTGTGGCGACGGTTCATGGCTTTGAGAATACGGTCCGAGCCGGACTGCACCGGCAAGTGAAGGTAAGGCATGAGGATGCGCAGATTGCTGTGCGCATCGATAAGACAGTCATCCATGTCGCGCGGATGGCTGGTCGTGTAACGAAGACGCGCCAAACCAGGGATTTCCGCCAGACGGTAAAGAAGCTGTGCCAGGCCCCACTCTTCACCCTTAGGGCCGGTTCCCTTCCACGCATTGACGTTCTGGCCAAGCAGCGTCAACTCGCGAACACCACCGTCAACCAGCTTCATTGCCTCGTCGACGATCTGCGAAACGGGACGTGATACTTCAGAACCACGGGTATAAGGCACCACGCAGAAAGTACAGAACTTGTCGCAACCTTCCTGAACGGTAAGGAACGCAGTGACACCACGCGTGCGGATCTTCGCCTTATCGGCGACAGGCAGATGTTCAAATTTGTCTTCAACCGCGTAATCGGTCTCGATCACACGCTCGCCATCGCGCACCCGTTTCAGAGCGGCCGGCAGGCGATGATAGGTCTGCGGGCCAATCACCACGTCAACGGCCGGCGCACGGCGCAGAATTTCTTCGCCTTCAGCCTGTGCAACACAGCCGGCGACGCCAATCATGAATTCGCGGCCCTCTTCCTGACGCGACTTCTTCATGTCACGCAGGCGACCAAGCGCGGAATAGACCTTTTCAGCGGCCTTCTCGCGGATATGACAGGTATTGAGCAAAACGAGATCAGCCTCAGCCATGTCCTCTGTGGGCACATAACCGTCCTTCGCAAGAGCATCGCTCATGCGAACGGAATCGTAAGCATTCATCTGACAGCCGTAAGTCTTGATGAAAACCTTGCGGCTGTTGCTACCGTCACGGAGCGATTGATCTGTTTCGGCGATTGCTGTCGTTTGCTGTGTCATGGCGGTTACCTAGTCATTTTCAGGACCATATTAAACAGAAAAATATGCTGCAGGCTATTTTCGTCTTAAAGCGCCTGCTAAGAGCAGCCGCGTCGACAGATTAAAGCCAATTGATAACTGCTAAATTTTTGCGATTTTCCGTCTGTAATTCTTGTGATTTTTACTGCTTATATAAGCTTGAACGCTATGTTGAAGTATTGATCTCAAACACTACAGTTTTACATGAGTGAAATTCACCACGATATTGTCAGTCAAATCTATGCGGCAGGGCTTCTTCCAGAACTTTGGCCTTCTGTTATCGACAGCCTGTCAGACAAGGTCAAAGGACGTGGCGGTTCGCTGTTTATCCTGACCGACGGACAATTGACCTGGGATGCACCCCAGGCGACTAAAACCATCATGGAAGAGTATATTGCCGGCGGGTGGGCGGACCGGAACGTGCGTCTTCAGCGTCTTCTCGAAAAAAGCTACCCTGCATTTGTCGTGGACAAAGACTTTTTCGAAGAAGACGAGATACAGAGCCTGGCGATTTTTCGTGACTTTCTGTCGCCAAGAGATATCGCATTTACTGCCGCGACGGTCATAAAAGGCTCTGGCGACGACATCGCGGTGTTTTCGGTCGATCGGCGGTTTGCAGAAGGTCGTTTCGCAGGTCCAGAGCTTGATTTCCTCAACACTATTCGCCCCCACCTCGGGCGAGCCGTGGCTCTCGCTGGCCGATTGAGGATGAAACAAACGATGACAGCAATGGCGACGCTGCAATTGCTTGGCATTCCGGCCGCAGTTCTGTCCCGGAATTCAAAGGTCATCGCCACCAATGCCTCGTTTGATAGGCTGGCAGGCCAGATGTTCCTTCCGGCAGCCTTCGGCCGTTTGGCCCTTTATGACAAACGCGCGGATGGCCTTTTACGGCAGGCGCTTGAAGGCACCATTGTGCAGCAGCGGTCGGTTCGTTCGATTGCCGTTCGCTCCGAAAACAGACTACCAACAGGCATCCTGCACGTCATTCCGGCCTGCATGCAGGCGCAGGATATTATCGGGGCTGGCGGAACATTGCTTATTCTGGCTCGTCCCATCGGGGATATCACCCTAAATGCGGAGTGGCTGAAAGGTCTATATGATCTGTCACCCACTGAAGCACGGATTGCAGCCCAGCTTTCCGAAGGAAAGAGCTTGGAGAAAATCGCTTCGCAGACAGGGACCGCCAAGGAGACAGTGCGTACACACGTTAAACATCTGCTGCAAAAGACCGGATTTGCGCGCCAGATCGATTTCGTGCGTGCTGCCGGCAGCCTTGCCGCCATTCAACCGCAACTGTCGGACAACGCAGTGCTTTCTGAAGTGTAGCGACTACCGCCAATATCCACGAAGACTTTGCTGCAACATGCGGCGGATCGCTGCTGTAACACTGACCGCCAAATGTTTGCGGTTGTCACCACGCTTGAAAGCAACGCTATCGCCAAACGTGACATCAACTTCGAGCGCGCCTGATCTCAAGACGCCCATCAGATGCGGCAAAAGGGTTAGAGATCCCGGCCATGCGACGAGCGGACGGTGGTAACGTCCCATCGCCATTCCATGGACACCGGTATAGGCTATTGCCACCGGTTGCACATAGACAATGCCACCCGGCACCTGCTCCACGGCGGTGGATGCGGCGCCAAACAGCGATGACTTTACCTCAAGAAGTCGGTTGCCGTCCGATGTCGTTCCCTCGGGAAACAGCACAACAACCTCGCCGCGCGCCATCCTTTCTGCGATCTCGTTCACCTGCGTGCCCGTGCTGCGTTTCTGCTCGCGGGTGACAAAAATGCTTTTCTGTAGACGTGCCAACACGCCGAAAACCGGCCAGTCGCGTACCTCAGTCTTGGCGATAAAAACTACATCGGTAATGCTGCCAAGGATCATGATGTCCTTCCAGGAAGCATGATTAACCGCCAGCATCAACGGGCGGTTTTTATCCGGTGTTCCATGGACGGCGATTTTCAGGCCAAGGGTGTGGCAGGCAACACGATGCCAGAAACGCGGCAGCCAACGGCGAATTTTCAAATCGAATGCCAGACCCAAAAGCTGAAATGGCAGCATAATCAGGGTCAACAACGTCAGAACGAAAACGAGATAGATTATCCGCAGCCACAGCATCATAACGTGACTACTCGCACCGCTCAGTGATCTTCAGGTTTTAGCGGAACACCATAAAGCTCAAGGCGGTGGTCCACTAATTTGAACCCGTGCTCGCGGGCGATCTTTTCCTGCAGAGCCTCGATTTCCGCGGAGCGGAATTCAATCACCACGCCGTTCTTGAGATCGATCAGATGATCGTGATGTTCTTCTGGCACGGTTTCGTAACGGGAGCGACCATCACGAAAATCATGACGTTCGATGATACCGGCATCTTCGAAAAGCTTTACAGTACGATAAACGGTCGAGATGGAAATGCGTGGATCAACCTCAGACGATCGTCGATACAGCTCTTCCACATCAGGATGATCTTCCGATTCTTGTAAAACGCGGGCAATGACCCGACGCTGATCGGTCATGCGCATGCCACGTTCGGCGCATAGCTCTTCAAGCGTTTTGTTCAGATCTGTCACGTTGTAAGGCCTTCATATCAACGCCCCGCCCTCACGAAGAAGGCCGGATATAGAAAATGGTCATAAACGCAACTAGCGAAGATCGCGCCGCATGACAAGCGCCGTCGACTGTGTACCGTCCGGGGCTGTATAATAGGCCTTACGTTCCGCGACCTGCTGAAAGCCCAGCTTGCGGTAAAGCCCAAGACCTGCGGCATTGCTGGTATCAACTTCGAGGAACATGGAATCGGCGCCACGGCCTGCGGCCTCACGCACCGCCGCCTGCATCAGACGCCAGCCAAGACCCGCACGGCCCAATTTTTCCTGCACGGCAATGGTCAGAATTTCTGCTTCGCCACCTGCCTCACGGGCCAGCACAAAACCGGACAGTGGCTTGCTGAAAAACGCGTTGGTCTGGCGTGCTACGAAACCATAGCAATTGGATTGCACGAGAAGATTGCCAAACTCGTCTTCACTCCATGGCCGCGAGAACCGCAGCTTGTGCAACTCGGCTATGGCATGGCTATCGTCTTGTACCAAAGGTACAATTTCGAACTGTGGCTTTAGTGTCAAATACTGATCGATCATCGCAGGGAATCACCGCATAAATACATATCATGCCCGATTATCAGGCATGGGCACGTCGTTCCAGCGCAAATCCCGTTTGCGGTCTGGCATCGGGGCCACGCAAGTAGAGCGGAGCCGGGCGAGGTCCGCCTTGCGGCTTGGCAGCACCAAGGCGTGCGACGGCTGTAATTTCGAACCGGTCAGGCTCAACGGCATTCGATTCGCCGTTCAGAAGAATTGCAGCCGACCCGAAAACCTCACCACCCAGGCGTGAGAACAGGGAAATCGCGTCATCCAATGGCAGCAGTTCCGCATTCGTGACAGACGAGCCATCGGCCGCAAAGGACTGGATATAAACCTCGCCACGACGCGCATCCAGAGCAATGGTGACAGGTTTCTGTCCGTGCTGATCCTGCCAATCCTTGGCCATCACCTCAAGCGTGGTTAGGCCGACAGCCTCAATGCCAAGGGACAAGGCAAAACCACGCGCGGCTGAAACACCGACACGAATGCCCGTGAAGGAACCAGGACCAATAGTGACAGCAATCCGCTGCACGGCTTTCAGGTCAAGATTGGCTGCTTCGAGTGCCTTATCGACGATTCCCATCAACCGCTCGGCGTGGCCTTTGCCGATGGTTTCGCACACTCTGCCAAGAACGGCATCGCTGGCGCTGTCATAAACACAGGCGGCGCAGTCGCCTCCCGATGTATCAAGCGCCAGAACGATCATGCCATTTTGCCTTTGTATTAAACGGATTCGACAGCCTGCACTTCAGGAACGAAGTGCTTGAGCAAGTTCTGAACGCCGTGTTTCAATGTTGCGGTAGAAGATGGGCAGCCCGAGCATGCGCCCTTCATGTTGAGGAACACGGTGCCATCCCGGAAACCACGAAAGGTGATGTCGCCACCATCCTGCGCCACAGCAGGACGAACGCGGCTGTCCAGCAGTTCCTTGATGGTAGCAACGATGGTTTCATCGCCTTCATCGAAAAACTCGTCTTCTTCGTCAGAAAACTCGGCGGTGCGTGCTTCGCCCAGAATCGGACGACCCGACATGAAATGTTCCATGATCGAGCCCAGGATCGCAGGCTTCAGATGGTGCCATTCAGCACCTTCCTTGGTCACGGTGATGAAATCGAAACCGAAATACACACCGGTTACACTTGGAATTTCAAACAGTGTCTGCGCGAGCGGAGACGCCTGCGCCTGCTCTGCGTTCAGGAATTCTGCCGTGCCGGTTTCCAGCACAACGCGTCCGGGAAGAAACTTCAGCGTAGCCGGATTTGGAGTGGCTTCGGTCTGAATGAACATCACATGTCTCCTTCGGAGCGATCGGCGCCCCTGAATTTAGAATAGTTCAAAAATACGCCGGACAGGCTCATTCTTCAAGCCCGGACATGAGAATTACATTCAACAAATGAGCTTTCGGCAAAGAAAGTCAATTTGTGCGTTTAAAGCATGTTGAACCGCACATCACCAATAGATGGTGCTTGCGCTGTTTATTTTATCGCACGCGCCTTGCCGCTTGGCGGACGCTCAGCAAAGTGCGTCAATTTCCTCGTCGCTCAGCGTATCTGGCAATACGGTAACAGGAATGGGGAATGCAGCCCCCCTGCCCGCTATGGACGAGACCAGCGGACCTGGGCCTTCCTTGGTTGAACCGGCAGCGAGGACCAGAATGGCAATATCCCGGTCTTCTTCAATCAAACCATGGATCTGTTCGGCGGCGGCACCTTCACGAATGACCACTTCCGGCTCTATACCGACGGTCTCACGTACTTTCTGCGCCGTTTTGGCCATCGAGGCTTCTGCCTCTTCCTGTGCCTCTGCCCGCATGATCTGCTCGACACCCAGCCACTGCTGGAAATCGCCATCCGGAATTACATAAAGCAAAACAAGGCCGCCATTGGAGTTCTTGGCACGGCGACCCGCATAATGAACGGCCCTTTCGCATTCGGGCGTCCCGTCGATGACCGCCAGAAATTTACGGCGATGACCTTCAAGTCGAGACAGCCGTTTTGAAACCATAGAGCGTGCTCCCTGTTTCTGAAATTCCAGACGATGAAACTCGCCTTTGATACGATTGAGGCGGAGCTTATAGAAATTTGCCAAGCTGACAAGCCGCCCGCACAGACTGCGGGCGGCAAGTTATCACCTGAGAAAGCCAACGATATCGCGGACTTCATTCATGGTTTTTTCCGCAATCACGCCAGCCCGTTCAGAGCCATCTCTCAGAATGGCGTCGATGTGGTTGGTGTCGTCAAGCAGACGGCGCATTTCAAGATTGATCGGCGCCAGAACATTCACAGCCAGATCAATCAGTGCAGGCTTGAAGGCCGAGAACTGCTGTCCTCCAAACTCCTGCAACACCTCTGCCTTGGATTTATCAGCCAGAGCCGCAAAAATACCGACCAGATTTTCTGCCTCCGGGCGGCCTTTCAACCCCTCGGTTTCGCTCGGCAAGGCATCCGGATCTGTCTTTGCCTTGCGAATTTTCTTCGAAATGGCATCCACATCATCCATCAGGTTGATGCGCGACAGGTCCGACGGGTCGGACTTGGACATCTTCTTTGAACCGTCCTTGAGCGACATGACACGCGGCGCAGGACCACCGATCAGGGGTTCAACCATTGGGAAATAAGCGTGCACCGGCTCTTCGCCAACCACGATATCCAGCCCAAGGCCGGCACTTTTGATCTGGCCACCAAAGTCGATATTGAACTTCTGGGCAATGTCACGCGCCAGTTCCAGATGCTGTTTCTGGTCATCGCCAACAGGTACATGGGTTGCGCGATAAACGAGAATGTCAGCCGCCATGAGGCTTGGATATGCCAGAAGGCCAAGCGACACCTGCTCGGCATTCTTGCCGGACTTGTCCTTGAACTGCGTCATGCGCTCCATCCAGCCGATGCGCGCCACGCAGTTGAACACCCAAGCCAGTTCGGCGTGCTGTGGCACGGCCGATTGGTTAAACACGATGTGTTTTACCGGATCGATACCGGCTGCGATGAATGCGGCAGCGATAGACCGTGTCTGCGCCCGCAGATCTTCATGCACCAGCTGTGCCGTGATGGCATGCAGGTCAACAACGCAGTAGATGCAGTCACTGTCTTCCTGCAGCGCCACGAACTTGCGAATTGCGCCGAGATAGTTGCCAAGATGCAGATTACCGGTTGGCTGAACGCCCGAAAAAACCAGTTTCTTGAATTCGCTCATGAGTGTCCTCGAAGGCTTGTGGAGGGCCTTGCTCCTTGGTTAGATTTCGCGGGCGCTTATGCACCCGCAACACCGCGCAATCAAGTGGGTGAATGACTGGGTTCCAAAAGATCCCAGCGATTGCCGTAAAGGTCTTCGAACACGGCAACTGAACCATAGATCTCATGACGCGGCTGTTCCAGGAAATGCACACCCTTGGCCAGCATGGCGGCATGGTCACGTGCGAAGTCATCCGTGTTCAAAAAGAAACCGACACGACCGCCGGTCTGATTGCCAATGGCCAGCATTTGTTCATTACCGTCCGCCTCGGCCAGCAACAGACCACAACCATCCGCCCCTTTCGGCTTCACCACCAGCCAGCGTTTGCCATCCGGCAGCGGTTCATCAGCAAGGCACTCGAAACCGAGTGTCTCGCAGTAAAATGTTTTGGCCCGATCATAGGTGTCAACAACTAACGTAACCAACGCAATGCGGCGGTTTTGCGCAAAATCGGCACTCATGCTGTTTCATCCTTGGCGGGAGTATTTTTTGCACCGCCCCGTTTGAGATTGCGTCTGACCATGGAAAGCTGCGCTCCACCGGTGGCAAAAGCCAACGCAAAATAAACCACCATGGCAACGACAATCAAACCGGCAATGGTGCCAGCCCGCACAGCGAAATGCCCATTGGACAACCAGGGATGCAGCCAGCCCATGGCAAACCAGATTAATGTCGCCATAACCGCTGACGCAAAGAGCAGGCGCGGGATACGGGTCAGAAGCGGCGTATCAATCTGCCAATGGCCACGCTTTACCAGCATTGCAAACAACATGGCGGCATTGACCCAACCAGCCACGATTTCCGCAGTGGCAATGCCAGCGCCATCAAAACGCGGAAACAGATAAAGTGCCAGCGACACGTTTACTACAACGGAAATGCCAGCAAACATCATTGGCGTTCTGGTGTCTTCCCGCGCAAAAAATCCGGGAATGAAGGCTTTGATCAGAACGAATGCCGGAAGGCCAAGTCCGTAGATACCGAGAATTTCAGCGACCTTGACCGTCGCATCGGCTGAGAAGTTACCACGCTGGTACAGCAACTGAACAATCGGCTCTGCCATAACAAGCAGGGCTGCTGCGGCAGGCAGTGTCAAAAACAGGACAAACTCGACGGATCGGTTCTGCAACGTCGCCGCTTCAACATGCTGGCCGCCACGCAGGGCGCGTGACAGTTCCGGCAGCAATACGGTGGCAACGGCAATGCCGACGACGCCAAGCGGCAGTTGATAAACGCGATCGGCATAGGCAAGCGAAGCAATAGTCCCCTCGCCGCCAGACGCGATCGCCGTATTAATCAGCAGGTTGATCTGCGTGATGCCGCCAGTAATTGCCGCAGGCAATGCCAATATCAATAGCCGGCTAACGTTTTTTGTCAAACGCGGACGCCGGAAGCCGATGCGCATGCCGGCATTGCGAACCGCTACCCAGACGATGGCAAGCTGCACGACACCGGCAACCATCACACCCCAGGACAGGCCAAAACCCACTTCCAGCGGATCATGACCACCATACCATGCCCAACCGAGGACACCGATCAGGATAATATTGAGGAAAACCGGTGCTATGGCGGCTGCGAAATAACGGTGCAGTGAGTTCAGCATGCCCCCCATCATCGCGGCCAGCGACATGCAGGCCAGATAGGGGAACATGATGGTGGCAAGCTGCACGGTGTTATCGAACTTGACGGGATCCTCAACAAAGCCCGGTGCAATGATGGTGCGCACCAGAAGCGGCATGGCCAGCTCCATGGCGATTGTCAGCGCCATCAGCACAGTAAACAGAACGCCGAAAACTTCTTCGGAAAACCGTCGTGCACCCTCCATGCCGCTTGCTTCGATTTCCTTGGCAAACAGCGGCACGAAGGCCGAATTAAACGCACCTTCGGCAAACAGGCGTCGGAACGTGTTGGGAAACCGGAATGCGGCGTTGAACGCATCCGCCACCGGTCCCGTACCAAGTGCCGCAGCCATCAGCATTTCACGCATGAAACCAAACACTCGGCTGCCTAGCGTGCCGGCGCCAACCGTTGCAAATTTTTTGAGAAGGCTCATGCCTGTGCTTTCATGCGATTGTTTGCGGCTTCCGCTGAGGAAACAGTGGCCGCCTCACCGGTTGCGGCCTGCAAATCCTCGGGGTCGGCCATGATGTTTTTCAAACGCGCCACAATTGTGGACTGACGGTTGTCATTCATCACCTTCTGGCCGGTAAGATCGGTGACATAGAAAGTATCGATGACCTTTTCACCGAAAGTCGTGATGCGTGCCGAGGCGATATCGAGCGACAGATCGGCTATGGTCGCGGTGATGTCGGCCAGCAGACCCGTACGGTCAAGGCACTCAACTTCAACAACCGTGAACTTGTTCGACAGACCGTTGGAAATGATGACCGACGGCGGAATGTTGAAGGTCCGGTTCTTTTTCTTCGACTTGGTGCGGGTCGCAATCACTTCCGGCAAACGTTTGGTGCCCGACAGCACTTCTTCGATCAGCTTGCAGATATTGGCGCCACGGCGCATCTCGTCTTCATCGATCGGGAATTCACGATTGATGAGAATGGTGTCGAGCGCGCGACCGTCAGAGGTCGTGAAAATCTGCGCATCAGCAATGTTGGCACCAGCAGCGGCGCAGGCACCGGCAATCACCGATAGAAGACGCGGATGGTCAGGCGCCAAAATGGTGATTTCGGTAATGGCGTGGAAGGAGTGGGTGCGCACCATGGTGGCAAGCGCTTTTTCTTCCTTGTCAGCCGCCCTCAAGAACTTTGTGTGGCGTATCTGGTCATCCAGATCGACCGACAGAAGATAGGGTTCATAATGCAGACCGGTATATTTGCGACGTGCCTTCTGGCCCCAGTCGGTAAGCGCGTCATAGAGTTTTTCGCGAGCAACCTTTGCGCGTTCTTTACGGGAAACTTCAGAAAAACCGCCAGATAGCAGCAGTTCTGTTTCGTAATAGAGTGTGCGCAGAAGCTGGCCTTTCCAGCCGTTCCAGACATCAGGACCTACGGCACGAATATCGCAGACCGTCAGGATCAGCAGCATTTTCAGCCGTTCCATCGACTGTACCTTGTCGGCAAAATCGGCAATGGTCTTGCGGTCATGCAGGTCGCGTGTCTGCGCGACCATCGACATCAGCAGGTGCTGCTCGATAAGCCAGGTCACAGTTTCCGTCTGCTTCACGTTCAAACGGAAACGTTGGCAGAATTTACGGGCGACACGTGCACCAGCAATCGAGTGATCTTCCTGCCGGCCCTTGGCAACGTCATGCAGCATCACAGCAACGTAAAGCGCTTCGCGGTCTTCGATCATCGGCATCAACTGGTTGACCAGCGGATGCGTATCGATGGCCTGGCCCTTTTCGATTTCTGAGAGAACCGCAACAGAGCGGATAAGATGCTCATCAACAGTGTAGTGGTGATACATGTTGAACTGCATCATCGCGACGATCTTGCCAAATTCCGGAATGAATTTGCCGAGAACACCCGCCTCGTTCATGCGTCGCAGCATCAAAGCGGGGTCGCGCCGCGATGTCAGGATCGACAGGAAAAGACGGTTGGCCTCGTCATTTTCCCGCACCTTGTTATCGATCAGCGACAATGAGCGAGTGAGAACACGCAGTGCATCCGGATGCAGTTCCAGATCATTGATGTCGGCAATGTGGAACAGACGAATGATGTTGACGGGATCGCGCTTGAAGACATCGGGATCGGCCAGTGCAATACGACCGCGGTCTTCTACAAATTCCACGCTGCCAGCAATCTTACGCACGCGGTTGGTAAACCGGTTCAGAACACCGGTGAGGCCGGGAACAGCCTTGGCCTGCCGGTCTTCCAGCGCCGCGCAGACGATGCGCGTCAGATCGCCCACGTCCTTTGCGACAAGAAAATAGTGCTTCATGAAACGTTCAACGGCGGACAGGCCGGGACGCGGCTGATAGCCAAGCGCGGCGGCAATTTCCCGCTGTATATCAAAAGACAGCCGCTCTTCTGCTTTATTGGTGAGAAAGTGCATCTGGCAGCGAACGGCCCAGAGAAAATCATCTGCTTTTTCGAACAGCTTCAATTCGCGGCGTGAGAGCACGCCGAGTTTTACGAGTTCAGCGGCGTCGCGTACGTGGTAATAATATTTGGCGATCCAGAACAGCGTGTGCAGGTCGCGCAGACCGCCCTTGCCTTCCTTGACGTTTGGCTCGACAAGATAACGCGTGTCACCTGCCTTGCGGTGGCGCTGGTCGCGCTCAGCCAGCTTGGCGGCAATAAATTCCGGCCCGGTACCGGTGATCACTTCGGCGTCAAAGCGTTTTTGCAGATCGTCGGACAATGCCATCTTGCCGCAGATGTAGCGCATTTCCAGAATGGCGGTGCGGATGGTCATGTCGGATTTTGAAAGGCGGATACATTCCTCAACCGTGCGGGTGGCATGGCCAACCTTGAAGCCCAGATCCCAGAGAATGTAGAGAACAAACTCGACTGCCTTTTGCATATCCTGCGAATTTTTGGGTGGCAGAAGAAACAGAAGGTCGATGTCGGAGCCAGGCGCCAGCGTATCACGGCCATAACCGCCGACGGCGGTCACGGTAATTTCAGCAGCATCGCGTGGATAAACGTAACTGACCGCCAGATGGTACAACACCTCGATCAGACGGTCCTGCAACCAGGATATACGGCGTGCACAATCCAGTCCCCCACCGTCCGCATCCAGAATCTGGCGTGCCGTTTTCCGTCCATCGTTGCTTGCCTTGCGGAAGATTGGCAATAGTTGCGAACGTGCATCCAGAAGCGGTTTGCCGCTTCCGGCAAACACTGCGTCGCATTCCTTCTGAAAAGCCTCGACGTCGAGGATTTCGGAGTAATCGATTTCCTTGTGGGCCATAAAGCCTGCATCCATTCTGCTTAAGGGTCGCCATAGCCTGCCGTAATGGCAAAGGCCTATAGCGATTTTGGGGCGTCATGGACAGGCAATTTAGCGCTCAAGCATTGCCAAGTTGTTTCTTGAGCGCATAAAGCGCGTCCAGAGCCTCACGAGGCGTCATCTCATCGGGATTGAGGGCCTTGACCGCTTCCTCTACCTTGGAAGCGCTGGTTTTACGGGTGTCCTCACGACGCACGGCCATCTGGAACAGTGGCAGGTCATCGATCAACTGGCTTGCCGGATTCTTGCGATCGGCATCTTCAAGTCGTGTCAACACATCGCGCGCACGATCCACCACCGAGGCTGGCAAGCCAGCCAGTCGCGCCACCTGAATACCGTAGGAGCGGTCTGCCGCACCGGGGCCGACTTCGTGCAGGAAAATAACCTCGCCGTCCCATTCCTTGACGCGCATGGTAGCGTTGGACAGTCGGCCAAGTTTTTCCGACAACACGGTCAGTTCATGGAAATGCGTGGCAAACAGACCGCGGCAGGCATTGATTTCATGCAGATGCTCAACGGCTGCCCATGCGATGGAAAGACCATCAAATGTCGCTGTGCCACGACCGATTTCATCAAGAATAACCAAGGAGCGTTCGGTCGCCTGATTGAGAATCGCAGCGGTCTCCACCATCTCAACCATGAAGGTCGAACGGCCGCGAGCCAGATCATCGGATGCGCCAACCCGCGAAAACAGACGGTCGACGATACCGATATGAGCAGTCTCGGCCGGTACGAAAGACCCTGCCTGTGCCATGATGGCTATCAAAGCGTTCTGGCGCAGGAAGGTCGATTTACCGCCCATGTTCGGGCCTGTCAGCAACCAGATTGCACCATTCTTGTCGCCGTTCTGCGCAGAAAGATCACAATTATTGGCGATGAACGGACCGACAGACTGGCGTCGCAGCGCCTGTTCGACCACCGGGTGGCGTCCGCCCTTGATTGCAAATGTCATCGAGCCATCAACGACCGGACGGCAGTAGGCCTGCTCAACCGCCAGATAGGCCAGACCAGCCGCGACATCGATAACCGCCAGCGCCAGCGCGCCAGCCTTGATGGCTTCAGCTTCTGAAACCACCGCCAATGTCATCTGCTCGAATGCCTCAAGCTCCATGGTCAAGGCCTGGGCTGCTGCATTGGCAATGCGGCTTTCCAGATCCGCCAGTTCTGTGGTGGTAAAGCGCATGGCACCGGCCATGGTTTGACGATGGATAAACCGGGCCTTTGCCTCATCGGTCGCCATCATGACGTCGGCATTACCGGCCGTCACCTCAATGAAATAACCAAGCACATTGTTGTGTTTGATCTTCAACGATTTGATGCCGGTTTCCTCGGCATATTTCAGCTGCAAACCAGCCACCACCCGCCGTGACTGGTCACGCAGTGCTCGGACTTCGTCCAGTTCCGGGTTGGCACCGTCGCGCAGAAAACCACCGTCTCTTTTCAACAGCGGCATTTCGTCGGCTAGCATGGAGCCGAGCATGGCCTCCAAGCCGTTTGGCAGAGATTTGAGGGCCGAGAGCGCGCCAGCCAGTTCTTCCGGCAACAGACCTTCCTCAAGTAGCGAGGCAATGCTGGATGCGATCGAAAGGCCTTGGCGGATGGCGCCGAGATCACGTGGGCCGCCGCGTTCCAGTGCCAGACGCGACAAGGCGCGCGGCATATCCGGCACATGTTTCAGGGCTTCACGCAGCCGCTCTGCCATTGCGTTATCATCGATCAGCCATGAGACCGAATCGAGCCGCGCGTTGATCTTGTCCGGGTCCGTCAGAGGGGACAGAAGGCGCTCGGCCAGAAGTCTGGCGCCTCCGCCGGTAACGGTGCGGTTGATAGCACTCAGCAATGCGCCTTCGCGGTCACCGGAAAGCGTTTTTGCGAGTTCCAGATTGGCGCGGGTGGCAGGATCGATAAATAGGGTTGATGCTGCACTTTCGCGCTCCGGCGCGCCCAAAGGTGGTCGCTCTGAAATCTGCGTTTTTTCGACATACGCAACGGCCGCAGCCGCTGCAGCCAGTTCCACACGCGAAAAACTGCCAAACCCATCCAACGTCGTGACGCCAAAATAACGGGCAATACGGCCTTCTGCCGTTGCGCTGTCGAACAAAACAGCAGGCTGCGGGACGGCAACACGGCCGAGCACATCAAATACCGGCTTCAGTTCGGCATCGTGAAACAACGTATCGGCAACGATCAGTTCGCGCGGGTCAATACGCCAGATATCGGCGAGAAGCCGTGTCAGGTTCGTCTCTGAAAGGCGGAAAACGCCCGTTGAAATATCGATCCAAGCCAGTGCGAACTGCACTTCGGCACCGCCACGAATGCGGGTCAGCGCCATCAGGTAGTTGGACTCGGTTGCAACGAGCAATTTTTCTTCGGTGAGTGTACCGGGTGTAACAAGACGCACCACGTCGCGTCGGACGACGGATTTCGAACCACGCTTTTTGGCTTCGGCCGGATCTTCAACCTGTTCACAAACGGCAACCCGGAAACCGCGGGTAATCAGTTTCTGAAGATAATCATCCGCTGCATGCACGGGCACGCCGCACATCGGAATATCCTGTCCCAGATGCTGGCCGCGTTTGGTCAGCGTAATGCCAAGCGCCCGCGATGCCGCCACGGCATCGTCAAAAAACAATTCGTAAAAATCGCCCATGCGATAGAACAGCAGTGAACCTGGATTGTTCGATTTTATCTCAATATACTGCTCCATCATCGGCGTTGCCGATGCACGGCTTTCTTCTGATATCAGCGAGGCGTGGGAATGAACGTCCGTCAATGGCTTAGTCGACAATCTGGTCTGTTGCGGGAAACGAACGGCCAAACTAGCGGTTTTGCCCCTTGCAACACAACATGGGCGGCACCGCTTCCCACAGGAAGCTGGTGCGACGAGCCTTTATTCGAGCGCGGTAAGCACCCATCAATACAGGTCAGCTGGCGAAACGGCCGGCATCTGCGCCATAATAATTGACGTAACGACCGGCGATTGCCGACACCGGAAGCACGACCAGCACATCCGTTGTGTTGAAGGCGTGGTCAACAACGGCACCGGAACCAAACATTGCACCAAGGCGCATGTAGCCCTTGACCAATGGCGGCATGGACGAAACAGCACGGCGGGCATGGACGGCTTCAACCGGCATGAGGTCCATGTCACGGTAAAGTTCAGGACGTGCACTGACTGCCCATTCGCCCTTTGCCGCGTTGTGGTGATGCAGGAATGACAGCGCAAGCGCATGGCTTTCCGGGCTGACACCCGGGAAGGATGCGCAACCGAACATGCCGTCCATTCTGTGGCGCAGGGCATAAGCCCAATTTCCTTGCCACAACAATTCAACTGTGCGCTTGGTGCGGTATTCCGGCAGCACGCACGACCGACCCAGTTCCATGAACTGCTTGTCGGGGTGGCGCTCCAGGAGATCACCGATCTGGAATTCCGAAGCGGAATAAAAACCACCATGCGCCAGAGCCGTTTCCTGCCGCAGCAAGCGGTATGTGCCGACGATCTGGTCTTCCGTATCGCCTTCGATGGCGCGGTCGAGCACCAGAAGATGATCACAGATAGCGTCGTAGGCATCGACGTCGCGTTTGCGCCGCATGGCGTCGGACGGAAGGCTTGCCTTCATCTCCTCGACAAACACCCGGTAACGGACGGATTGGGCCGCATCAACTTCGCGTTCATTGACCGCAAGGCGGGTTTCCAATGTACCGATACGGCCCAGAAGACCGCTGTCACGTTGCGGTTTGCCGATGACCTGAGCGACCGACGCGCCCTGTTCGGAAATATCGCGGTTCAGTATTTCTGTGACCATGGAGAATCGCTCCGCCACCGATTGAGTTCGGTTGTCATAAATCACTTATTGACGACAGAATAGTGACAACACAGCCCTGCGGCGAAAAGGAGCATCTGTCAATTGTGACAGGGAAATCCACTTAAGGTTGGTACCTACTGCACCATGCTTTCCATCTGCGGCAACAGGGCGTGGATTTCCTCCAGCAGTTGCTTGGGATCGGCCGGTTTTGCCAGAACCGTACTCACGCCTGCGTCCAATACGGATTTGCGCGTTTCAGCCGACGTGTCGGCGCTTAAAACGATAACCGGTACGCGCGGCCAAAGCGCATATTCCCGGCAAATATGCGGAAGAACATCCAGGGCTTCGCCGCCTGGCATATTGAGGTCTGAAATAATCAGGTCCGGACGAATGGCGGCACCGGGGACTGCGGCGGCAAGCAGCGCTGGAAAATCCGTCACCAATTGCACATCGTGGCCGGATTTTTCCAAAACAGCGCGCAGAATACGCGCGTTGACCGGATCATCTTCTGCCACCAGAACCATCGGCTTGCGGCCGGCCGGATGTTCGATATCAGCACCGCCGAAACCGGGCTGGTTGTCATTGATGGCATCACGACGCTCCATGCCACGAAGACGCCCACTCAACACATCCGCGAGTGATTTTTCCCGCAATGGACGGATGAGCCAGGCGTCGTAACCGCCCTGAAGTTGGGTTGCACGCTCCTCGGGATTAACCATCAGGATGCGGCGCACTGGTTTTTCCGACAGGCAAGGCCAGCGTTTGACAATATCATCGAACAGGGTGGCACAGCGATGGTCGACAATGATGTCGCTGATCGCCTCGTCCTCCCGCGCGCTATCGAGATCAAGCGCCTCTATGCCTGCCATATCGGATACAACACGGCACCGCCCGCCCAAGGAATGGATGGACGCCTTGGCGGCCATTGCTGTCATCCCCTCCGGCGATAGAACCAACACATTGCTTTTGGTCAGCATCGTGCGGCGGGCTTCATCATCCTCGCCCGCGGCATCGGCAACGGCCCGAAAACGCAGGATGAAGACACTGCCCTTGCCCTTGGCGCTTTCAACGCTCAAGGAGCCACCAAATTCACGCACGATACGTGCAGAAATTGCCAATCCAAGTCCCGTTCCCGCACTGCGTTGGCGGGCAGAACCGGCCTGTTCAAATTCTCCGAAAATCCGCGCCTGTTCCGTTTTGGTCATGCCCGGACCCGTATCGGATATCGAGAGAAGAAGATCGTCTCCATCCATCAAAGTGCGGATCAACACCCCACCTGAGGTGGTGAATTTGACCGCATTTCCGATCAGATTAAACAGCACCTGGCGCAATCTTGCCGGATCAAAATCCAGATATTCCGGCACATCGGCCGCCACCGTCGACGCAATCTCAATGCCTTTTTCGTGGGCGCGATGGGCAAGCATTTCGACGATGCTTTCAATGAGCCGACGGAGATTTTCCGCACGCGGATTCAGGCGAAAACGGCCAGCTTCCATGGTCGAAAAATCAAGCAGATCTTCCACCAATTGCACCAGTGCCTGCCCGGACTGGCGGGTGCCATCAAGGTAGTTACGCTGCTCATCATTGAGCTTTGTCTGCGACAACAAGTGGTTCATGCCGAGAATACCGCTGAGAGGCAGGCGAATTTCATGGGCGACAGTGGCCAAAAGCCTGCTTTTGACAGCACTTTCCTTTTCGGCTTTTTGCCGTGCTTCCTCGCGCATCATCAAGGCCCGACGTTCATCCGTCACGTCGCGTGCCACGGACTGGATAACCAGACGGTTACTTTGCCCCAGACGCACAACGGCATCCTGCCAGGTGAAAATGCGCTGTCCGTAGGGTGTGGCAATTTCCACGTCGTAACAATGCGCCTTGCCGCCGGGACGGAATGCAACGCCAATTTCCTCGCAGCTCATGCCATCAGGTGCATTGCAGCCAGTCATTTCCCGAAACGTATCATTGGCCTCGATGATACGGCGGTCCATGCCACGCAGAACCGCGATATCACCCATGACATCATGGATGGCTGGCAAGAAGGATCCGACTACCTGTTCATCCGGGCTGTCACTTGAGGTTTTGACAGAGTGATTCAGCCCGCGGAAAACCGGAACCGCAACAGCGCCCAGTGTAGCCAGAGAAGCGAGCGAAAGAGACCAGCCGGCAAGCCCGCTCCACACAAAAGGCAGGGCGGAAACAACGGCAGCACCCGCGGCAAGCCAGATGAACGGCGCTCTGCTCTGCTGACCCGACGGGTCAACGGAGAGCTGATCCGCAGGGGTCGCGGTCTGCGCAGGGTATTTGCCGTCCGCCTTGCCTTGCAGGGCAGACGCATCCTCAAAGACGCCGGAAATTTGCTTGCGAAGATGTGCAGGGTCGCTCATACCCAATCTCTACCATGTCAGCGGTTTTGATTGGCTTTGCCTAAACGATAAAAGTTTAATCTTTCTGCGCGTCTTTGGCCGTTTTCATCTGCAAAACTTCATCCAGAATGACGCAGGCCGCCCCGATGCTGATGAAGCTGTCGGCAAGGTTAAACACGGCAAATGACCATGTTTGCGTGTGAAACAGGATGTAGTCGATGACGTGGCCATACAGAAAACGGTCGAAGATATTGCCGAGCGCGCCGGCAATGATCAGTGCGAAACCCAGATGCGCAAAACTGCGGTCCTTGGGCGTTTTTTTCCACATCCAGATGACAAAAACCACAATGACCAGACGCATGGTCACGATGAACCAACCGTCCATGTCCGACAGCATGGAGAATGCAACGCCCAGATTGTAGGTCCTGTAGAGCGCCAGCATCGGAATAACAGGCACCATTTCCTGCAGAGGCAGATAAAGCTCGACCAGTGTTTTGACGATCTGGTCGATCACCAGCAATGAGACGATGAGCGCCAAAGCCGGGACCAATCGGGAAAACATGCCTGTTTTTACCATTACGTGCGCAGCTCCAGATCAAGCAGATGTCGCCGCGCTTCAAAAAGCATCACGGCTGTTGCCACGGCAAGGTTGAGTGAATCCGCCCTACCTTGCTGGGGAATACGCGCAAGACGATCCGCCTTGGAGGCAAGTTCCTCTGGCAGACCGGACTGTTCGTTGCCCATCATCAGCACAACCGGCTTGCCCTTGTACGCAATGGTTCGGTAGTCGACCGAGCCGGCCAGATGCGTGGCGACAAGATTGACGCCGGACTGCTTTTTCCATTGCAGGAATTCGTCGACGCTGGCCCTGGTAACAGGAACAGCAAACACGGAGCCCATGGTTGCACGCACCGTTTCCAGCGAAAACGGATCCGTGCAATCGCCAATCAGGATAACGCCGGAGGCGCCGGCCGCGTCAGCGGTGCGGATAATCGTTCCGAGATTGCCGGGATCGCGCACTCTGTCGAGCGCTACGAAGGTCTGGCTTTCCAATGGCTGAATATCGCGCAGCGGGCGCCATTTCTGCTCGAAGATACCAACGACCATTTGTGGATTATCGCGACGGGTGATCGAAGAAATGACCTTCTCGCTGACTTCCAGAACCAGTCCGCCTGACGCAACGGTTTTTGTCGCGACCTTTTCCACCAGAGGCTTGCCCTTGGCAGCCTTGGCATAGACCAGCGTGCGTATTGTCCAGCCCAACTCCAATGCGTCGATGACCAGCTTCAGGCCTTCAGCCATGAAGGTACCGCTCTCTTCGCGGCCTTTTTTCTGGGTCAGAGCCTTGATATCCTTGACGATGGGATTGGTCAGGCTGGTGACTTCCTTCACCTGGCCGACGCGCCGTGGTGTTCCGGCTTGATAGTCCTTACTCATTTCGGCTCCCACCGGCTAAATAGGGATGTAGACAGGGCACGACCCGGCGTTTTGCCATCAAGCCCCGCTTCACGAATAACGAGTTCGCCAGACGCAATCGTTCCACCGGCCCCGCGCATAATATCCATCAGCAGCTCATGGGTGGAATAGAAACTGGCGCGGATCGAATAGGCCGTGAGAACAAGGCCCAGTGCCTTTGGTGACAGGATTTCACGGCAGATATCCAGCATCAGCGGCAGGTGGTCGAAAAGCTGCCACACCTCACCATTGGTACCACGACCGAACTTCGGCGGGTCCGTCAGAATGATATCGTAGGTGCTGCCACGGCGCTCTTCGCGCTGAATGAACTTCATGGCATCTTCGCAAATCCAGCGGATTGGCGCTTTTTCAAGTCCGGCAAGTGCCTGGTTTTCCTTTGCCCAGTTGATCGCCTTTTTTGACGCATCGACGTGGGTTACTTCTGCGCCAGCAGCGGCGGCAACAAGGGAGGCAACGCCGGTATAACCGAAGAGGTTCAGAACCTTGACCGGACGGCCTGCATTTTCAACGGCATGTTTCAACCACTGCCAATGCACGATTTGCTCCGGGAACACGCCAACATGGCGAAATGCCGTGAACCGTCCGAGAAAATCGACGCCCAGCAGCGACAGCGGCCAGGTTTCACCAAGAGCCGCCTTCGGGAAACGCCAGCGTCCCATACCGTCTTCGTCGGTGTCGCCGGTAAAGACAGCGTCGACATTTTCCCAGACACGCGGGTCAAGATTTGGCCGCCACAGCGCTTGCGCTTCCGGTCTGACGATACGGTATTCACCATATTGCTCAAGCTTCAGGCCATTACCGCTATCGATCAGGTGGAAATCACCGGCACCGGTCGATTCCAGAATGACCGGCACCTGTTCTACAGGGCGTTCACCGGTGCGGTTCATCAGGCTACGCTGCGGGATGGGTGCCGCGGATGCAGCAGCAACGTCCTTTTGAGCAATCTTGTCTTTTGACAACACCGCGGGTCTGGCAGGCCGAGTGTCCTCCTGGCGGCGCTGCGTTTGCCCGCGCTCCCTGGAGGATGCGGATTTTTCCGGGCGGACCGGGCGGGATTGTTTTTTATCCTGTCCGGCAAAGTTCTTGCCACCGGACCGGTTATCTTTTTTCTTCAACGGAAGTTTTCCCATTTCAGGCTATTTTGTCTTGCCAAAGCCAATAGCATCAGTGTGACGCGTGGCAAAGGCCTGAGCGCGATTGCACGAAAAACAGCGATAGAAAAGGCGTTAATTCGCGCCAGCGTTCACTTGGCTGGCAGCTGGGCGTCTGAATGAACGACGGTTGCGCGGGCGGCGACAGCCTTCTGGCGGTCCGCTTCGGCATGCCAACGATTGGCTTCCTTCGCCTCAACACGCGCACGCTTGCGATGTTTGCCCTGTGTGACCCAGGTTGCCGCCGAGCCTACGAGAATACCGAAAATAACGGCGAGAAACAGGAAAACAAAAAACGGTGCGGAGAAAGACAAAACGCTGTCTTCCGGCCGGAACGGATTAAGCGCCAGCGTAACCGACTGGCGATTGGCAACGGACAGGACGATCAGCACGATACCCAGCGGAACCAGAACCAGAAGGTTGATGATCTTTTTCGACATGGGGTACTCCGTTCATGCTTTTCATCATGATGCGCAAAGGATGAAACCACCCAGCGGCATCCTCACAAACTCAATCTTCGTCGTCGTCTTCGACATCGCCCATACCAGGGTTCAGGCGCTCACGCAGTTCCTTGCCGGTTTTAAAGAAAGGAACCCACTTTTCTTCAACGAAAACCGATTCACCTGTACGTGGGTTGCGTCCGGAACGAGAAGGACGGTTTTTAACCGAAAAGGCGCCGAAGCCACGCAGTTCAACGCGGTTTCCACCCGCCAGAGCATCCGTGATTTCGTCAAGAACCGCGTTGACGATGTTTTCCACGTCACGGTGATAAAGGTGCGGATTACGCGCAGCAACAATCTGCACCAGTTCAGACTTAATCACGACTGCCCCCTGAAAGAATTGGCTTTTTAGTGTGGCTCAACCTGCCAAACCGAAACGAGACCGTCAAGAAACAACTTGTCGGTTGCCTCGCTTGCGGCCCCTGCAAGTGGCAGAAAATCCTCATATCCGAGCATTCTGGCAACTTTTGCCAACCCGAGAAGTGAAAATGGCGTGGATGATGACGGCGCGCGCCAGTCAGCGACCGGCAGATTTTCGTCTATACCACGTTCTTTAAGGTAAGCGCGAATCTCTTCATCGCCACCCAAACGGTCCACAAGCTTCACGGCCAGCGCCTGCCGACCGGTAAAGATCGAGCCATCTGCGAGTTTCAGAACCTCCTCGCGGGACAGTTTGCGACGATCGGCAACCAGATCAACAAACCAGTCATAGGTATCCATGATCATGCTTCGGATCATGGTTTTCGCCTCTTCAGGCGGCTCATGGAACGGTGACGGCTCTGCCTTCAACGGCGTCGATTTGATTTCCTGCAAGGACACGCCGAGCTTATCAAGAAGTGGGCCTACCTGTGGATACTGGAAAATAACGCCGATGGAACCGGTGATCGATGTTTCACCAGCTACGATAACGTCACCGGCACTGGCGATCATGTAACCAGCAGATGCTGCAAGAGTGCGGACGTCAGCGACAACCGGCTTCTTGTCAGACACGGCGCGAATTGCCTTGAAGATGCGTTCGCCGCCATAGGTCGTGCCGCCGGGCGAGGAAATGGAAACGATAAGCGCCTTGGCATTGTCGCTCTTGGCAATCTTGTCCAGCCGTTCCAGCAGTTCCGTATCGTCACGAATCAAACCGGAAATCTCAACACGGGCAACATGCGCCGAGCCGGATTTTGAGCTTGGAGTGTAAACCATGCGATATGCGGTAAAGCAGGCTGCTATAAGAAGAAGTACCGCTGCAACACGCCAGAATGTCAACTTACGGCGTAATTGCCGCCTGTCAGCGATTGCCATGCGATCCATTTTTTCACGTCCCTTGATGAGGTCTAGCGAAGGCTTAACACTATTTGCGTTACAGCCGGTTTTATATTGCCGCTCACGGGAAACAAATAAAAAAGCCTGTTTTCGGTAAAAATCACGCCCTACTTGTATGGCACGCATAAAAAACCATATTGGCAGAACCTTTCGCACATGCCAAAGACAAACGTTGAAACACAAAGGCCGACCCGGATTTATGGTATCCTGTCCGCTTTTACCCGGGACATCTAAGGAATGCTCGACAAGCTACGCGAATCGCCAGCACTTGCGTCTGTGCCCACCGATGGTGGCGCAGCCTATGGCACTGCTATGCGACATTCTTCGCGCGTTCGCCGGCTGAAAATCATTCTTCCGGCTGCTGCACTGCTGATTTCCATGGTTTTTATTGGTGTGTCGCTGATCAAGGCCTGGTGGCCAGCTGACGTATCGGTAGAGAGCGCGACGATTGAAAACGGCAAGATCGTCATGGAAAAACCGGCTGTTGCGGGTCGAAATGATGATGGTATCGCCTATTCGATGACCGCCGATCGTGCCTTGCAGGACATTGCCAGCCCAAATTTGATGACACTTGAAAATGTGCTTGCCGCCGTTCCCATGAACGATATTGTGGCTAAGGTAACAGCAAGCGGCGGCGTGTTTGACCGCAACACCAACAAGATGCAAATGACTGCGCCGTTCGAGATCAATATGACCAACGGCATCAAGGCAAAATTCCAATCTGCAGATGTTGATTTGCGTGCTGGCAAGATGCAAACGAGTGAAGCGGTAGACATTACTACCAAAGATGGTTCGATTGTTGCACAAAGCATGCAGATCGCAGATAATGGCAGAACAATAATTTTTTCGGGGCAGGTTCGGGCACGGCTCGCTGCATCGACCATACAACAAGCTGAAAATTGAAAGCCCGACCCGATGTCACGATCCTTACGTTGTTCGATTTTCCCAATCCTCGCGCTGCTGTCCGGCTCGGCTGCGGTTTTGACGCTGGCAGGAACTGCCTCCGCGCAAAACACAACGAGCCAGATGGAGGGGCTGAAGCTCTCCAACGACCAACCGATTGCCATTGAAAGCGATCAGTTGGAAATTCAGGACCAGGAGCGCAAAGCCTACTTCACAGGCAATGTGAAAGTGGTTCAGGGAACTACAACCTTGAAGGCCGGCAAGATGACCGTGCTTTACAAGGGTGAAGGATCGTCGCTCACCAGCGGTAATGCCGATATCGAAAAGATTTTCGTCGATAACACGGTGTACCTGAATTCCGGCACACAGGAAGCAACGGCCGATCATGGCGAGTTCGACATGGCAGCCCAGACCTTTATCCTGTCGGGCAAGCAGGTGGTGCTATCTGAAGGCAAAAACGTTTTCACCGGCTGTAAGCTGACGGTGTTTATGAACACCGGACAGGCAAAGCTGGATAGCTGTGGTGGGCCGGTTCGCATTTTGCTCGACCCGAAATCACAGAAAAAACAGCCATAAGAATTGCTCGTGAAAATTCCTTCTCTATCTCGCCTGTTCTCCGACAAAGCCACGCCCGGCAACCCCCTCAATCTCTCAGGGGATAAAAGCCGTTACGAAGGCACACTGATCGCGCACAGCCTGTCGAAAACCTACAACACCCGCCGGGTAGTGAATGGGGTTTCCCTTGTGGTGCGCCGTGGCGAGGCCGTGGGCCTGCTTGGACCCAACGGTGCGGGCAAGACAACCTGTTTTTACATGATCACTGGCCTTGTGCCGGTTGATTCCGGGCGTATAGCCATCAATGGCAATGACGTGACGGGAATGCCGATGTACCGCCGCGCCCGCCTTGGCGTTGGCTACCTGCCACAGGAAGCCTCGATTTTCCGCGGCCTGACGGTCGAGGATAATATTCTTGCCGTTCTGGAAGTGCACGAGAAGGATCGCAAGAAACGCGATACTAAGCTCAACGAACTGTTGGAAGAGTTCCACATTGCGCATCTGCGCAAGTCGCCGGCAGTTGCATTGTCGGGTGGTGAACGCCGACGTCTTGAAATTGCACGTGCGCTTGCCACAGACCCAACCTTCATGCTGCTCGACGAACCATTTGCCGGTGTCGATCCTATTTCTGTGAGTGACATCCAGAACCTTGTGCGACATTTGACGGCACGTGGCATTGGCGTTCTCATCACCGATCACAATGTGCGTGAGACGCTTGGACTGATTGACCGGGCTTACATTATTCATGCCGGTGAGGTTCTCACCCACGGTCGCGCGACCGATATCGTGAACAATCCCGATGTGCGCAGGCTTTATCTCGGAGATAATTTTAGCCTGTAATCGCTCATTCGCGAAAGAATCTTGCTTTAGACGCTCCTGTTGTGCTTGACCAAATCTCATAAAAAAGCAACTTTTGGGCCAAGTGCTATTTCATTCACCGCCAACCTTAAAAAAAGCGGTCAGGAAGGCGTTGAAGGGGAGTTTCGCGTCCGTCATGGCATTATCCGCCAGCCTTTTTCTGCGTCAAAGCCAATCGCTCGTCATGACGCCACAGCTGATGCAATCAATCCAATTGCTTCAGATGACCTATGGCGAGTTGGAACAATTTATTGCGCAGGAAGTCGAAAAGAACCCGCTGCTTGAATTTGCAGCAGGTGATGAAGGCGTGAGCAGTGACACCCCCGAAGACAGTTTTGGTGTAGCCGAGCCGGATTTCGAGCCTTCACACACACATGTTGCGGATCAGGATGAGTGGTACAATGAACGCAGCACCGGGCTTGGTGAGCAGCTCGATACCAGTTTCGAAAACGTATTTCCGGATGACGGCAACCAGCGCAAGGCGGCTGCCCCTGAACTGGCCGATCAATGGAAATCAATGCCAGGCAATGATAGCGGCGAGGCTTATGACCTTGACGACTTCGTCGCGGCAAAAACCAATTTGCGGGATTACATCAACCAGCAAGTGCCGTTCATTTTGCAGGATGCCACTTCTCGGGTAATTGCCGAAATCCTTGTGGATCAGTTGGATGAGACCGGCTACATCCACGCCGATACCGTGTCCGAGACAGCCGAGCGTCTGGGCAAGGATGCGCAGGATATCGAACGCATCGTTGCCGCCTTGCAAACGCTCGATCCCCCCGGGATTTTCGCCCGTTCTTTAAGTGAGTGCCTGGCGATACAGCTTCGACAAAAAGACAGGTTTGACCCCGCCATGCAGGCGCTCGTCGGCAATCTGGAGCTGCTAGCAAAGCGAGATTTTGTAACCCTGAAAAAGCTCTGCGGTGTGGATGAGGAAGACCTCCTCGACATGCTAGGCGAAATTCGTGCACTCAACCCGCGTCCCGGCTCAGGCTTTGAAGCCTCTGTTTCAGAAACGATCGTGCCTGACGTGATCGTTCGGGAAACACCTGATGGAACGTGGCTTGTGGAACTCAATCCCGACGCATTGCCGCGCGTTCTGGTCAATCAGTCCTACTATGCGCAGATTTCGCGCCTGCCCGCCCGTAAGGGCGAGGACGAAGGATTTTTGTCCGAATGCCTTCAAAATGCAAACTGGTTGACAAGAAGCCTCGACCAACGCGCCAAGACAATTATGAAGGTTGCCAGCGAAATTGTCAGGCAGCAGGATGCGTTCCTGATGCATGGTGTTGACCACCTTCGCCCTCTCAATCTCAAGACCGTGGCGGATGCGATCAAAATGCATGAATCGACCGTCAGCCGCGTCACGTCAAAAAAATATATGCTGACACCGCGCGGCATGTTCGAGCTGAAATATTTCTTCACGGTTTCCATTGGTGCCGTGGAAGGAGGCGACAGCCATTCGGCCGAAGCTGTGCGTCATCGCATAAAAGTGATGATCTCTCAGGAGACGCCCGATGCCGTTCTCTCCGATGATGACATTGTGGACAATCTGAAGCAAGGCGGGGTCGAATTGGCTCGCAGAACAGTCGCGAAATATCGTGAAGCGATGAACATTCCCTCGTCTGTGCAGCGCCGGCGGGAGAAGAAAGCCCTTGCAAAACTGGGCTAAGGGCGCCGTTTGCCACCGACAGCACATTAACGAACCGTAAATATATGCCTCCAGCCGCCTTTGGTAGCATTGACTCCTGATTGCCCCAAGAGTAGAAGCGCGCACCTTTACGGGATGATCGAGACGAACAAACTCCCTTAATCGAAAGGCAGAACGCCGCAGCAAGGCCAAAGAGGTCTGGAATCGCTTGGATGAGCGCGTGGCTTGACGTAAGCTGGTATTCGCAAATCACTACAAAAAGGAAAATTCCATGAGTGTGCGTGTATCTGGTAAGCATATGGAGATAGGTGAATCGTTCCGTCAAAGGATCGAGGATGCGGTCGGCTTGGCGGTTACGAAATATTTCGATGGGGGGTATTCTGCTCAAGTTACTGTTCAGAAATCGACGTCCCATTTTTCGTGCGACTGCAAGCTGCATCTGGACACCGGAGTGGTTCTTCATGCTGCGGGAGAAGCAAACGAGCCGCAAGGCAGCTTCGACGCAGCAGCGGCCCGAATCGAAAAGAGGCTTCGACGCTACAAGCGCAAACTGAGAGACCACCATGCTGGTGGGCACGTCCCTTCCTTCGAGGAAATTCCTTATACGGTTATGGACGCCGTTCCGGATGAAGATGATGAAGTGCCGGACGATTACGCGCCAACAATTGTCGCGGAAAGCTCGAAACAGATTAAAACCATGTCTGTGGCAAATGCTGTGATGGCACTTGATATGACAGACGAACCGGTCCTGCTTTTCCGCAGCCCGGGAACCGAATACCTCAATATCGTTTATCGTCGTCACGACGGTAATATCGGCTGGATTGATGCAGCCGCGATAAAGGGTTGAACAGTCGGAATACGTTTGGCGGACGTGGTCACCACGCCCGCCAATCACTCCGGTGATACAAAGGAAGACGAAATGGCATTGGCAGACCTGCTGCAACAAGATGCGATTATCCCCGCCCTCAAGGTAAATTCCAAGAAACAGCTTCTCCAGGAACTTGCTGCAAAGGCATCCCGGATTACAGGTGTTCCGGAACGCGAGGTATTTGACGTCATTCTGCAACGGGAACGGCTTGGTTCCACCGGTGTTGGACATGGCATTGCCATTCCGCACGGCAAACTCGAAAGCATTTCATCGATCGTCGGTGTATTTGCACGTCTGGAAAGCCCCGTGGATTTCGAGGCGCTGGACGACCAGCCTGTTGATCTGGTGTTTTTGCTGCTGGCGCCTGAAGGTGCAGGTGCTGACCACCTGAAAGCCCTCTCACGCATTGCCCGCGTTCTGCGCGACCAGGATCTAGTTGCCAAGCTGCGTGCAACCGATTCGGACACGGCAATATATGCCTTCCTGAACCAAGAGCAGGCCAACGCCGCTTGAGGCTGCACGACGGCGTGCAGCAGTCTATCAACAGCGACCTGCTTTAATAATCCCCCTTAAAATCAATTCCGATTTTTCATTCCATGCGGTAAATCAACCGTCATCAGACGTGAGCGCTGATGACGGAGGATGCATGGAGCCGGAAAAGCGTGGGGCCAGCGTTGGTGATGACTGTTCATTTGACCTCGACCAGATGCCTGATGTGCAAATGACCGGTGTAACCGGAGACCACCTGCCGGTTTTCAGTGAGCGACTGAAACAGCGACTGACCTATTCAATGGCATGGACGCCTGAGGTCAGCGATCTCGAGGACTGGAAGGCTCGAGCTCGAGCAAAGATCTGGGAACTCACTTGGCAGACACCAGACAGAACTGGTTTTGATCCCGAAATTGTCGATGAAATCGACCGTGGTGATTTTATTGCCCGGAAGATTGCGTTCAACCTCACGCGCGACAGCCGGGTTATTGGCTTGCTCTTGTTACCCCAGGGCAAGGGACCATTTCCGGCAACTGTTTTCTACCATGACCATGGTTCCAAATTCGATATCGGCAAAGAAAAACTAATTTCGCCTTGGGATGGTCCAGATAAGCTGCACTCCGCACAAGGGTGGGCAGATAGACATTTTTCAGGAAGGTTTCCCGGTGACGAGTTGGCACGCCGCGGTTATGTCGTGCTGGCAGTCGACGCACTCGGCTGGGGTGATCGCGGGCCGTTGACGTATGATGGACAGCAGGCGCTGGCGGCCAATTTTGCCAATATGGGGAGTTCCCTTGCCGGTCTGATGGCGCTTGAGGACACCCGCGCCGCAGAGTTTTTAGCCAGCATGCCAGAGGTCAACAAACAACAGATCGCATCAGCAGGGTTTTCCATGGGCGCATTCCGCGCCTGGCAGGCTGCAGCTCTGACCGACACTATCACCGCGACGGTGGCGGTGAACTGGATGGCCACAGCAAAGAGTCTGATGGTGCCGGGTAACAACCAGCTGCGTGGTGGTTCTGCTTGGCACATGGCCCATCCGGGCCTTATCCAGTTTCTGGATTATCCCGATGTTGCAAGCCTTGTGGCACCGCGGCCCATGCTGGTCTTTGCCGGCAAGGAAGACAGGCTTTTTCCCGTCAGCTCCGTCACTGAAGCCTTGCAAAAAATGGGGCGTGTATGGGCTGCATGGCAGCGTGCAGACTGTCTGGACAGCAAAATCTGGCCCGGCGCCCATGTTTTCGAGGCCGAGCAGCAGGACTACGCCTTTGATTGGCTGGATCGGCGATTCTCCCGATCCTGACACTAAAAAACCCCGGTTGATGACCGGGGTTTAAAAGTTTCAAACGCTGGTGATCAGAGATCACGCATCTTTTTCATTCAGGCTGCCAGTACCTGGCTCAGCCCCTGCTGCGGCTTCACCCTTTGGGCCACCCTTGGCAACACCAACCATGGCAGGACGCAGAACACGGTCACCAATGGTGAAGCCTGCCTGAACGACCTGAACAACTGTATTGTTGGGAACCGCAGGGTTTGGAATTTCAAACATTGCCTGGTGGAAGTTCGGGTCGAACTTTTCACCTTCCGCTTCGATCTTGCGGACACCGTGGCGTTCAAGGGTCGAAAGCATCGAACGCTCGGTCATTTCAACGCCTTCGATAAGACCTGCAATGCCGGCTTCAGCATTTTCCTTCAGCTCGGCAGGAATTGCTTCGAGCGCGCGACGAAGATTATCCGATACGGCCAGCATATCGCGGGCAAAACCAGCCACCGAATAAGCCTTGGCATCCTTCACATCGCGTTCTGTGCGGCGACGCAGGTTGTCCATTTCAGCAGCAAGGCGCAGGAACTTGTCGCGCAGGTCGTTGTTTTCCGCCTTTAGCGCCTCGGAAGGATCAGGTGTTTCTTCGACAGGCGCGGAATTTTCATCAACCGTAGCGTCCGCTACAGTTTCTTCATATGCCGTTTCCGCTTGCTTTGCGTCAGATCCGGTCTTGTTCGTGTCGTCGGTCATGACGGTCTCCAGATTAAATTTTGATGTTGCGCCCGATATCGATGTTTGACGGGCAAAAATCAAGGCTTAGCCGCCATTCGGTGCGCAAAGAACTGTCAGTTGAGGAATATGGCAGCTAACTATAGCGGTTTTCGCGATAACCGCCCCATCAACTGTGCCGTATAATCGACCATCGGCACAATACGGGAATAGTTTAGCCTTGTCGGCCCGATAACGCCAACAGCACCAACAATGCGATTGTCATTATCACGGTAAGGCGCGACGATCAGCGATGAACCGGACAGAGAAAACAACTTGTTTTCCGCCCCGATAAAAATACGTACCCCCGGCCCGCTTTCAGCCAGGTCGAGAATTTCAATCAGATTGTCCTTGCGCTCCAGATCGTCAAACAGCAGGCGCAGGCGATCCATATCTTCTTCGCTGCCAAGCCCTTCCAGCAGATTGGAGCGTCCCCGAACAATAAGACGGCCGGGTTTACCCTCTTCGCTATCGCCGGCCCAAACGGCCAGACCACGTTCCACCAGATCCTGCGCCAATGTACCAAGTTCGGTCTGCACCTGTAATTTCAGCGCATTCAGTTCACTTCGCAGTTCATCCAGTGTCTGCCCGGACAAGTGGGCATTGATAAAATTGGCAGCCTCCGTCAACTGCGAAGATGTGATGCCGGCCGGCAGATCAATGATACGGTTTTCCACCTGATTGTGTTCACCGACCAGAATGGCGAGTGCTTTGAACGGCTCAAGCCGGATGAACTCGACATGTTTGATGACCACATCGTTTTTGGTGGTTATGACTAGCCCAGCGCCCCGCGACATGCCCGACAGGGTCTGGCTGGCCTGCGTCATCATTCCCTGCAGGGGTTGTTCGCGATTGGACAGTGGCGCGATATTCCGATCGATATTGGCGCGTTCGTCATCAGACAAGTTTCCGACCTGCATGAAGGCATCGACAAAAAACCTTAGGCCCGAATGTGTCGGCAGGCGGCCCGCACTGATATGCGGCGAATAAATAAGTCCGAGCTCCTCCAGATCGCTCATCACATTGCGAACGGAGGCAGGTGAAAGCGACATGGGCAAAAGCCGCGACAGGTTACGCGACCCGAGCGGCTCTCCCGTCTCGAGATAACTTTCCACGATACGGCGGAAGATTTCGCGCGAACGTTCGTCGAGCGACGCGAATTGATCCTGTGCTATCGGAATGGAAAAACCCATATTGACCGTCATCTCTGTCGATTGCCTGAGACCATCAACTATAATCACTGATCGACCTTCGGCAAAACGGAAATTCCACTTCCCAAGATCGGTTTTGCGGCGCAAAACCGGGATAGATGGGCCAGAGCCTTCCAATTGCTTGGGAAAGGCACTAGAAGGCTCCGACCAATTCAAGAGGAGTCCGTCATGCGGCCGTCAGGCAGAAAAACAGACCAGATGCGCAAGGTTTCATTCGAGCGCAATTTTTCCAAGCACGCCGAGGGCTCCTGTCTCGTCAAGTTTGGCGATACGCATGTACTTTGCACTGCGAGCCTTGAAGAAAAGACCCCACCATGGCTGCGCAACAGCGGCAAGGGCTGGGTGACTGCTGAATATGGCATGCTGCCGCGCTCTACCCATGAACGCATGAAGCGCGAAGCTGCATCCGGCAAGCAGGGTGGACGCACACAGGAAATCCAGCGCCTTATTGGCCGTTCCTTGCGCGCTGTCGTTGACCTGCAGGCGCTGGGCGAACGCCAGATCAGCATCGACTGCGACGTCATTCAGGCAGACGGCGGTACCCGTACCGCTTCCATTACCGGCGCATGGATTGCCCTTCATGACTGCCTGAAGTGGATGGAAAGCCGCAACATGCTGAAGGTCGAAAAGGTTCTCAAAGACCATATCGCTGCCATTTCCTGCGGTATTTTCGCGAACCAGCCAGTTATCGATCTCGATTATCTTGAAGATTCGTCTGCTGAAACGGACGCAAACTTCGTCATTACCGGTTCCGGCGGTATCGTTGAAATCCAGGGGACTGCCGAAGGCGCACCGTTTAGCGAGCAGGAATTCCTGACGCTGCTCGGTCTTGCCAAGACAGGCTGCGCTGAACTGGTTTCCCTGCAAAAGCAGGCAATCGCCTGAGATCTGGATAAGACATGCGTAAACTCGACACCCGCACCATCGTCGTTGCCAGCCACAACAAGGGCAAGATTGCAGAAATCGCCGAACTGATCGGACCTTTCGGTTTTTCGGCAAAGTCGGCGGCAGAACTGAACTTCGAAGAGCCGGATGAAACCGGCACGACTTTCGAAGAAAATGCTGCGATCAAGGCGCTGGCCTCGGCAAAGGCTTCCGGTCTTCCAGCTTTGTCCGACGACTCCGGCCTGGTGATTGATGCGCTCGACGGCGCCCCCGGCGTTTACACCGCCAATTGGGCAGAAACCGCCGATGGTACGCGCGATTTCGCCATGGCCATGGAAAAGGTTGAAAAGGCGCTTGCTGACAAAGGTGTGACGGATCCAAAGGATCGTGCCGCCCGCTTCGTCAGTGTTTTGTGCCTTGCTTGGCCTGATGGTCACACGGAAATGTTCCGTGGCGAGATCGAAGGAACTGTTGTGTGGCCGCCACGCGGCACGGCAGGTTTCGGTTACGATCCGGTGTTCCAGCCGGAAGGTTTTGACACGACGTTCGGTGAAATGCCGTCTGAACAGAAACATGGCTGGAAGCCAGGCGATGCGACTGCACTTTCGCACCGTGCCCGCGCCTTCAAGCTTTTTGTTGAAAGCTGCCTCGAAGCATGATGACCAGCGCCCGGAGCGGTACTCTATCTGCACCCGGTGCTACTCTATTGCCTGATACCGGGGAACCCGGTTTCGGAATATATGTGCATTGGCCATTTTGCGCGGCCAAATGTCCTTACTGCGATTTCAATAGTCATGTCCGCCACAAGCCGGTCGATCAGGAGCGTTTTACAGCTGCGTTTCTGAAGGAAATGCAGACCATGCGCACGCTTGGTGGCCCTAAGGTCGTCAGCAGCATCTTTATGGGTGGCGGCACGCCATCCCTCATGGAGCCTGCGACCGTCGGCGCCATTCTTGATGGCATCGCCAAATACTGGCATGTGCCTGACGGCATTGAAATCACTATGGAAGCCAACCCGTCCAGCGTCGAGGCTGAACGCTTCCGCGGCTACAGGGCCGCGGGCGTCAATCGCGTGTCGATGGGCGTTCAGGCTCTCAACGATCGGGATCTGAAGTTTCTGGGACGTCTGCATGACGTCGCGGATGCGTTAAAGGCCATCAAGCTGGCGCGCGAGATTTTCCCACGCATGTCGTTTGACCTGATCTATGCCCGCCCCAATCAGACGGTTGAAGAGTGGGAAAGAGAACTGGCCGAAGCCATTTCCTACGCGGTGGACCATCTGTCGCTTTATCAGCTGACAATCGAAGAAGGCACAGCCTTTTACGGGCTGCACAAGGCCGGAAAACTGATTGTGCCGGATGGGGAGCATTCTGCCGTGCTATACGAGGCAACGCAGGAGATTACCGCCCGTCACGGCATGCCGGCCTATGAAGTTTCCAATCATGCCCGCCCCGGCGCTGAAAGCCGCCATAACCTGACCTATTGGCGTTATGGTGACTATGCTGGCATTGGTCCCGGCGCGCACGGACGCCTTTCGCAAAGCAAGGTGAAACTGGCGACCGTCACAGAGCGCAACCCGGAAGCGTGGCTTGAACTGGTTGAGCGGCAAGGCCACGGCATGATCGATCAGGAAATGCTGGGTTATGACGAGCAGGCAGACGAATTGCTGCTGATGGGCCTGCGCTTACGCGAAGGGATCGATCTGGTCCGCTGGCAGTCGCTGTCCGGTCGCGAACTGGACCCGGACCGCGAAGATTTCCTCATTCAGCATGGTTTCGTCGAACGTCTCGGCAATTCGCGCATTCGCTGCACGCCGTCAGGCATGTTGATCCTCGACAGCGTGGTTGCAGACCTGGCCTCTTAAGGCAGTTCAGGTATCCAATCCCTCATTGGCCTTGCGATCCGTATGGCCAAGATCACGTTCGGGATCGATCACGTCACGAATACGCTGCTTGAGATCTTTGGGTCCGGGAAACCCGCCATCTCGCTTGCGCTCCCAGATGAGAGTGTCATTTACCGTGATCTCAAAACGGCCACCGGTCGAGGGAACGAGTGCAACTTCGTGGAGGTCCTGACCAAAGGTTTGCAGCAATTCCTGCGCCATCCAGCCGGACCGCAGCAGCCAATTGCACTGTGTGCAATAGACGATGGCAACACGGGGCTTGGCGGTCGTATCGTTCACGGGCTTCTCCATCATCAAATCTCGTTCACGGAAATATTAACAAAAATAATCATGTTTTGACACGATGCTTGATTGTCTTCACGTCATACAGCTTTAGAGAAAACACCATGTTCAATTCACGGAGTTTCTTATGACGAATAATATTCAATCATCGCAGCGTCTCATCGTTCCGGCTATCGCACCCGTCTATAACAGCACCCACCAAATCGTTGAAACCATTCTGCGTGTTGCTGCCGGTGTTCTTCTTGTGACGCATGGCTACGGCAAGATCATGGACCCCTTTCGCGCCGTTGGCATGGTGGAAAGCCTTGGTTTTTACCCCGGCGTGTTCTGGTCACCCTTACTGGCAGCGACAGAGTTTTTCGGCGGCATTCTGATCGCCATCGGTCTTTTCACGCGTCCTGCGGCTTTTGCCGCAACTATCGTTTTGCTTGTGACCGTTTACTTCCACGGCATCGTCAAAGCCGAGGGCTTGGCGGGCAGTGAGAAGTCGATCCTGTGGGCAGCTATCTTCCTGTTCTTTGCAGTGCGTGGCGGCAACTGCCACTCCGTGGATGCCAAGCTGAAAAAAGTGTTCTGATCTTTCTGACGAAAACAGAAAAATAGCCCCGACCAAAGGCGGCCAGTGCTGCCTTTGGTCTTGTCAAGCGACCAGTCGCATGGTCAATTTAGCGCGCTAAATTTGCTTACAGGTAGACTTCATGCGCGTCGCAATCATTGAGAACATGGCAGGTACACCCCACGGACAAGTGGGCGCCGCCCTGGCCGAGGTTAACGCCGAGCTTGACGTGATCAGCGTTTATCTTGGTGAGGCTGTGCCTGACAATGCAGACAGTCACGATGCGCTTGTGGTGTTCGGCGGGGAACAAAGCGCCGTGGACGACGAAAAATATCCCTACCTGCCCAGACTTGCTAAATTGATGCGTGACTTTACCGAAGCGGATAAGCCGGTTCTCGGTATCTGTCTCGGCAGCCAGTTGTTGGCGCGTGCCCATGGCGGCGAAAACCTGCTGAAGGTGACGCGTGAATTTGGCTGGGAAAATATAGAGGTCAACGAAGAAGGCCGACGGGATCCAGTGTTTTCCAGTGTTGGCGATAACTTCCGTATTTTCCAGTGGCACTATGACAGCTTTACATTGCCACAGGATGCGGTGCGGCTAGCCTCCAATGGCGCAGCAATCAACCAGGCTTTCCGGATTGGCCGCGCCTCCTACGGTACCCAGTTTCACTTCGAGGCAGACACCTCGGTGGTTGAGGGTTGGCGCAGCAATTTTGCCGACAGCATTGAAACGATTTCACCGGGCTGGCTGGCCGGTTATGCCGACCAGAAGGCACAAAACGGTACACAGGCTGACGTGGCGGGACTTGCCCTGGCCCGCGCCTGGGTAAAGCTGATCGAGCAGAATGACAACACCACGCAAAAGCAGGATCAGCAACCGGTTCTCGCCGGCTCGTAACGCTCAAAAACCGCGGTTCCGGCCTTATTGTCATTTTTTCAGCAAGCTTTGCGTGTGGTTGACAAGGCCTTAACGGCGTTTACCCACATTCATCAATCCTGCCACATTTCGCGGGCCTGAATTTCAAGTCTCTAAAAATGAATGGATTTTTACCATGTGGTCTCGCCACATTTCCTAACAGATCATCATGGTTGGCAAGTTCGGTTTCCGCTGAATGCAGCGCCGAAACCTCGGAAAATAGCCGTTTTACGGCCATAAACACATTCTGGTCGGACGCAATTTAATCTTTCTTGATAATTGTTCTTTAATCCTAGCAGAACGTTAGCGAGGAGGCTTTTCTCGTATTTTCTGTTTTGTTTTGAGTACGGATTCCCATGCGTTCATCTGTTGTGCCAGCATTGCTCCTTGCCTGCCTGACACTGTCCGGCTGTACATCCAGTTCTGGGCCAGAGAGCATCATGACAGGTGTTTCCTCTCCGTCCAGAGAAGTCACCAGCTCTGTAACTCCGACATCCGGCCCCATTCCTTCGGCGACAGTTGGCGCCGCACAGGCCTCCGGCTCTAATGAGCATCAGGAACTGCTGGCATGGGGCGGTCCCGTGCCGGAAGAACCTCAGGCATTTTCCGTTGTCGCGCCAAACGTTGGCATGCCGGTTCCCGACCAGCGCCCGGTCACGATGGCGATGGCAGCAAGCCCGGCGATCATGGCAGGCCCACAGGTACGCTCTCGGATCTATAGCCGCCAGTTCCGTGACGCTAAGCCGATCAATTTCGGCAAGGTTACGCCTAATCATTACGCCGTGCACGGCGTCGACGTTTCGCGCTGGCAGGCCAATATCGATTGGCAAAAGCTGCGCACACAAGGCGCAAACTTTGCCTATATCAAAGCAACCGATGGCGGCGACCATCTTGACCCGATGTTCAAGACCAATTGGAGGCTGGCCAAGGAAGCCGGTATTCGTCGCGGTGCTTACCACTTCTTCTACTGGTGCCGCCCGGCCAGCCATCAGGCCGAATGGTTCATTCGCAACGTGCCGCGGGACCCGGATGCCCTGCCGCCGGTGATTGACGTTGAATACAACGGTGAGTCCAGCTGCAAGATGCGTCTTCCACGCGCCAAGGTTCTGGAAAAGATGCAGGTGTTTATGGACATGCTGGAACGCCATTACGGCCAGCGTCCGGTTATCTACACCGCACCTGACTTCTACAAGGATCACCTGTCCGGCGAATTCCTCAACTATCCATTCTGGCTTCGTGCCGTTGCCCAGCATCCTTCCAAGGTTTATCCGGGCCGCAAGTGGGTGTTCTGGCAGTATTCCGGTTCGGGCCTGTCACAAGGCGTGTCCGGCAAGATCGATCTGAATGTGTTCAACGGCAGCATCGAAGACTGGCATCGCTGGGTCGCCAGATCCGGTCCGGCTCGCACCGCCAGCCGCTAGGGTTACTATTAAGATAGACCTAAAAGCGCCGTGGATAGCCCCGGCGCTTTTGTCATTTATGGCCAACGTTCCTCATGTTTTTAACCCTTGTTGACCGCAACTGGAACTCTTTTGCCGATCACGCGTTCTTGATCCAGAAGGAGGAAGTAACATGACGTATGATCCAAATGACAGAAATCCTGAACTTCGCCCACGGCCGGATTTGAATCCAAATGTGCCACCGCATATTGATCCAAATCTGGCACCGCCAGCACGCTCATCATCATCTTGGGTTCCGTTCGGCGCTCTGATTGTGCTCATTCTGGCGGGTGTCTTTATCTGGTCGCAGATGGGTGGTCCAACAACGGACCCAACAACAACATCGTCAACGACCACACCGCCAGCCGCAACGGAGCAGGCTCCCGCAGTTCAGCCTATGGCACCAACAACGCCAGCTGAGCCGCCAGCCAACAATGCTGCGCCTGCTGCCCCAGCAACGGGTGGTGGCACATCGACCACCCCATAACCTAACGGTTACCGGGAGGAGCGAGAGCTGTCCGTCTTTCGAGGCGGGCAGTTTTCTTTTTACAGACTGTCTATTCGGAACAAAAAAGGGAGGCGTTCGCCTCCCTTTTTTATTGTGGATTTTAATGTGTAACGCTTAGTCGTCGCTCATCTTCAGGGCAGCAATGAACGCTTCCTGCGGAATATCAACCTTGCCGAACTGACGCATGCGCTTTTTGCCTTCCTTCTGCTTGTCCAGAAGTTTGCGCTTACGGGTGGCGTCACCACCATAGCACTTGGCTGTCACGTCCTTGCGCATGGCTGAAATCGTTTCACGGGCGATGACGTTTCCGCCAATAGCCGCCTGGATCGGGATCTTGAACATGTGGCGAGGGATAAGATCCTTCAGCTTTTCGCACATGTCGCGACCGCGCTTTTCGGCAGCGGTACGGTGCACCAGCATAGAAAGCGCATCCACCGGTTCGCCATTGACCATGATCGACATCTTGACGAGGTTGCCTTCACGATAACCATCCAGATGGTAATCGAAGGACGCATATCCCTTGGAGATGGATTTCAAGCGGTCGTAGAAGTCGAACACAACTTCGTTCAGCGGCAATTCATAGGTAATCATCGCACGCTTACCGACATAGGTGAGTTCGGTCTGGACGCCGCGGCGATCCTGACAGAGCTTCAAAATGCCACCAAGATAATCGTCCGGCGTCAGAATGGTCGCCTTGATCCATGGTTCACGAATTTCGGCAATCTTCACCACATCCGGCATATCAGCCGGGTTGTGCAGCTCGCGCTCGGAGCCATCGGTCATCGTCAACTGGTAGACCACCGAAGGTGCAGTCGCGATCAGATCGAGATCGAACTCACGTTCGAGGCGCTCCTGAATAATTTCAAGGTGCAGAAGACCAAGGAAACCGCAGCGGAAACCGAAACCGAGAGCGGCGGACGATTCCATTTCAAACGAGAACGACGCATCGTTGAGGCGCAACTTGCCCATGGCGGCACGCAGGTCTTCGAAATCTGCCGCATCGACGGGGAACAGGCCGCAGAAAACCACTGGCTGCGCGGGTTTGAAGCCCGGAAGTGCCTTTTCAGTCGGGCGCTTATCTTCAGTGATGGTATCGCCAACGCGCGTATCCGCCACTTCCTTGATCGAGCCGGTGATGAAACCGATTTCGCCCGGGCCGAGGCTATCGACAGCGACCATCTTGGGTGTGAGAACGCCGACGCGCTCCACCTGATATTTTGCATCCGTGCCCATCATGCGGATGGTTTGACCCTTGCTCAAAACGCCATCGAGCACGCGCACCAGAACCATGACGCCGAGATAGGTGTCGTACCAGCTATCGACGAGAAGCGCCTTCAGCGGGCCCTTTTCACCAAGCTCACTCTTCGGTGGAGGCAGCTGATGGACGATGGCTTCCAGCACGTCTGGAATACCAAGGCCGGTCTTGGCCGAAATGAGAACGGCTTGGCTAGCATCAATGCCAATGACTTCCTCGATCTGTTCCTTGATGCGATCCGGCTCGGCAGCGGGCAGATCGATCTTGTTCAGAACGGTAACGAGCTCGTGGTTGTTATCGATCGCCTGATAGACGTTGGCCAGCGTCTGGGCTTCTACGCCCTGCGATGCATCCACCACCAGTAGCGAGCCTTCGCAGGCAGACAGAGAGCGCGAGACTTCATAGGCAAAGTCGACGTGGCCGGGGGTGTCGATTAGATTGAGAACATAGGTCTCACCGTTGTTGGCCTTATAGTGCAGACGCACGGTCTGGGCCTTAATGGTAATGCCGCGTTCGCGCTCGATATCCATATTGTCGAGCACCTGCTCGGACATATCGCGTTCGGCAAGACCACCGGTCGACTGGATCAACCGGTCGGCCAATGTCGATTTGCCATGGTCGATATGGGCAACGATCGAGAAGTTGCGGATATGGTCAAGCGGGATGCGGTTCGGATTTGTGCTCATGCCCCGGGCTATAGCAGGGGCTTCGATAGTCGAAAAGTGGGAATTCGTTAAAAGGCCACTAAATATGGACCTTTCATACGTCAAATTGCTCCGGCCAGTCACGGCGGGTGGCCACCTGCCCCTCGGTTCGCAGTTTTGCGACGGCGCCGAGATCGATGTCGGTGATCAGCCAATGGCTATCGACTACATTGTCGCTTTCGCTTTCTGCCACAATGCCCGAAGGCGGCATGCCGTAGTCAGAGGGAACGTAGAGAGCCGCGCGGCCACGATTTTCATCAACCGCTGGTGACCAAGGTGCCTCACCCGCTGTTGGGGAGGACAATACGGCATACTGATTTTCCAGCGCACGGGCCTGCGCGCCGATGCGCACCCGGAATGCACCCGCCAGCGTGTCAGTGCAGCTGGGTGCCAGAACTAGCTCTACGCCCAGCTCCGCCAGCTTGCGTCCAAGCATCGGGAATTCGTTATCGTAACAAATCAGGATGCCGAGTTTGCCAACCGCTGTATCAAAGGCTTTTAGCCCCTCGACACCGGCGGCAATGTTCCATTTTTCCCGCTCAAACCGGGTCATGATCTGCTTGTCCTGATACCCGATCAGCCCGTCCGGTCCAAACAGCCAGGCACGGTTGCGATATTTGCCATCTGGGTCCTTGACCGGCGCACTGCCCGGCTGAAACACGATGCCATGACTGCGCGCCAGTTCTTCACACAATTCCAGCCAAGCCGGCAGCAGGGGCTGCAGCGCATCGATGGACTTGTGCAGATCGGAGCGGACATCAGCCGGCAGCAGGCCAGTCAGTGTCAGCGCGGAATATTCCGGCAAAAGCGCAAGTTCGGTACCGGTCTCTGCCGCTTGTCGTACCAAAGCGCTTAAATGTGCAACGTAATCTTCCCAGCTTTCGATGAGTTCAATGGCGTATTGGCAAGCGGCAAGTCTGGTCATGAATTACGCCTCGATCTTTCGCATCCAGAAGGAAAGGGTTTTTGGGCTTTTTGCCGTCTCATCCAAATCCTGCCAGGTGAATGTGGTGCTCAGTTCCGGCTTGTGGACGTAACCGCGATTTTCCCAGAAACTGTTGAGTGGTTTGTAGTCTGCGGGCCGTCTTGGATGATCCACAGGACGTTCCACCGCACAGAAGGTGCAATAGTCAAAACCGCCAACCCGTTTTGCCTGCGCCTCTCGTTCTTCAAAAAACCGAACACCAGCGCCCTGCCCGCGATATTGTGGCAGAAGCACGCTCTCACCGAAATAAAAGATCCGAGCAGGATTATAACCAGCTGCGATGAAAGGTTTTTTCACCTCATCGGTTTCTGACACCATTGGAATTCCCGTCGACATGCCAACTATTTTGCCGTCATCCAGTGCCAGCACCACAACGGCACCTTGCGAATTGGCATAGGTGGCCAGATATTCCCGCTCATGCTCGATCGTGCCGTCATACAGATATGGGAATTCCCGGAAAACACCGATACGCAAGCGGGCGAGGTCATCAAAATAAGGTACAATATCGGCACCGGATGCGGATTTGATTTCGAGTGCTTTCATGTCAGTTGAGATACTTTCCGATATACAGCATTTTCACCTTGGTTGCGCCCGGTTATATCGTGACGACCAAAGTGAGCCAAGTTGTGTTGCAGACCGATGGAGATAAAGATGACAGCAGCCGCCACCATCCACGCCTATTACGATGCTTTCAACCGTCAGGACATGGATGCTTTCCTGGCCCTGCTCGACGAAAACGTGGTTCACGACATCAATCAGGGTGAGCGCCAGACCGGCAAGGCGGTATTTGCGAAGTTCATGGATCACATGAACCGTTGCTACAAGGAAACCCTGACCGACATGGTGATTATGGCCAGCGAAGACGGCAAGCGCGCGTCTGCAGAATTTGTCGTCAACGGTGAATATCTGGTGACCGATGAAGGTCTTCCAGAGGCCAATGGACAGAAATACGTGCTTCCAGCGGGTGCCTTTTTTGAATTAAAGGACGGCAAAGTTAGCCGGGTAACAAACTACTATAATCTGAATGACTGGATCGCTCAGGTCGGCGCATAAGACTATCAAAAACAACGAACCTGCTTTCACGCAGGTTCGTCACTTTTCGAATATTCCACTATAATACCCGTTGACTCCATTATAAGAGAATGCAAATCTCTGATCATGGACATGGAAAACGACATTCTCGAAAAATCGATTGGCGAGCGGGTCCGCACGTTGCGTGCTGAAAACGATATGACGCTCGACCAGCTCAGTCTTGCTTCGGGCGTCAGCCGGGCGATGATCTCGCGTATTGAACGCGGCGAGGCGAGCCCTACCGCCTCGCTCCTGGCCCGGATTTGCGCCGCACTTGGCCTTTCGCTGTCAGGCTTTTTTGCTGAAGACGAGACAGTCACTCCAATTGTCCGCAAGGCAGAACAGAAAATCTGGCAGGATCCGGAAACCGGATATGTACGCCGCGCCATTTCACCGCCGCGCGTCGGCTCGGATGTCGATATTGTTGAGGTGGAGTTTCCGGCTGGCGCAAAAGTCAGTTTTCCACCGCACTCTGCTTCGCATGGCATGACCCAACATGTCTGGCTGCTGCAAGGCACGCTGGAAATGACGACACAACAGGACGTCTATCTCCTTGCGCCGGGCGATTGCCTGTTCATGCCGGTTGGCGAAGGCCACGTTTTTCACAATCCGGGTGAGCAGCCCGCCCGCTACTGCGTCGTTTTGGACCGGCGAGCCCGCTGACGCGCCGATAAAACACAGCACAAATTTCTCAACGACAGTCCCTCATCGATTTACGTTTACCGGCAGGACCTATGGCAACGATCCGAATTCTAAATGCAGCAGATACATTAAACGCCCTGCCTGACCTGTGCGAGGTTTTGTCGGACTGCGTCAATGACGGGGCATCGGTTGGTTTCATGCTGCCCTTCACTCCGCGAGACGGGGCAGACTTCTGGCGGAATGTGGCTGCCGGCGTCGATACCGGTGATATCATCCATGTCGTCGCGGAGGTTGACGGCGTTGTTGTCGGAACCGTTCAGATCGGTCTGGCATCCAAACCGAACCAGCCGCATCGTGGTGACCTGATGAAACTGCTCATTCATCGTTCGCAACGCGGACAAGGACTTTCTCGTCTGCTGATGGATGCGGTGGAAGCAGAAGCTGCCAAACGCGGGCGCACGCTTCTCGTTCTTGATACGGCAACCGGTAGCGATGCTGAAGCAATCTATCCACGGTTCGGCTGGCAACGGGTAGGCGTTATCCCCGATTACGCTCTGTTCCCCGATGGCCGGTATTGCAGCACGACGATCTTTTACAAACGCATCGCGTGATAAAACGCCGGGTTTCCCGGCGTTTTGTTTTACTGACATTTGGTTCAATGGCCGTTTTTCAGGGTGCGGGTGAAGCTATCGACAATGGTTTTAATGAGTTCCTGATGAATTTCAGCACGGTCCCGCAGACCGGCATCGCTGCAAATGGGGTCCAACTCACCAATGGATTCAAGAAAAGCATTGGCGTCCTTTTTGCAAACCGGCAGAAAGCTGAAATGGTCGGCACCGCCGAGCCGAACATAATTTGCCGAGGAGATCTGATGCGACAACTCATCCGCTTTGACGGCAACCGGAACCTTGCCCTCATCGCCGAGATTGATGAAGGTCAGTGGGATCGTCACGTCCTTGATGCTTTCGGGCTGGATGACCGTTGCCAGAGCGGGATCAACAAGAACCGCCGCCTTTGTGCGCGGGTCCCTGTTGGATTGCTCAAACCGTCCCTTGTCGACGGTGCGCAAATCAAGCTTCGGCACGGATACCGCTTCGTCATTCACATAACCGCGCCCACCGGCAAACCAGCGGCAATCCATCATGTCTGAATGGTCTTCACAATAACGCACAAAGGACTCAAGATCGGCACGCAAACCGGAAATTTCCATGGCCGCCGCACCACCCAGCGAAAAACCCAAGACACCTACACTGCTCTGGCTGATGGAAGACACCCAGGCCTTGTCGGTGGTCAAGCTTGTGACTAGGTTTGAGAGGTCTTGCGTACGCTCCCAGATTTTTGGTGTGTCCTGTGGTGTAGAATAACCGCTCGTGGTGCCGGGATGGTTGGTGCCAGCCACGATGAAACCTGCCTCAGCCAGTTTCACCGCAATCCATGCCATGCCTTCAACTCTCGAACCTGAGCCATGAGACAACAGGACGAGCGGAAACTGGCCAGTTTTGATGGTGGCATCCTTGAAAGCCTGTGAACCTTCAAAAATTCGGTTATCGCTAACCAGTGTTTTTTCGCCGTCCCCCGCTGACGGGTACCACACCGTCACCTCGAGATTGCTGTTACGCTGTGGGGAAAAAACATTGATGTCGCGCACACCGACCTGCTCTGCAGAAAAGGCACCCGAGCCAGCCGTGCAGGCCATAAAAAGGGCAGCGATGGGAAGTTGAAACCGCATGAAAAACCTCGTTGAGTTGGATGAACGATGGCTCATGCTGGCAAAAATCAGATATTTAGCGTCCTTAATCATGATCAAGGTCGTACCGGAACGCGATCTGGTCCATTCATTGAATACTCAACCGGAGCAATCGGCTCATCTGCTGCACTTCGCGCATAAACTTCGTTCGTCAAGGCCTTTAACGTGCTGTTTATTCCCCTGCCCTTTGTCGTTGCCCTGTTGCTCGGTCTCACCCTGATCACATTGTTCAGGGCCCGTGAAAAAAAAGCGAACCGGCCATTTCTGGCGCTGATCGGCCTTTGTGTGCTGCAATCGATTTCCGTCGGAGTGCGCTGGGGTTACGGTGTCGAGGACGTGCGTTATGTTTTGCCTATTATTGCCGGATGCCTGCCGCCCCTTGTCTATGCCAGCTTCCGCAGCCTGATGAATGACCAACCTGCCACCCGCAATTTTACCCTGACCGGTATTGTCGTTTCTCCGCTGATCATTCTGTTGCTGATGCTCGTCTATCCGCTGGCGATCGACTTTGCGCTGATTACTCTGTTCGTCGGCTATGCGGTTGCCATTATCGCATTGGGTCGTTCAGGCCCTGATGGTTTGGACGAGGCGCGTTTTGCGAGTGTAGTGCCTGCCCACCGCGCGCTTTACATCGCCGCGGGCGCGCTGTGCCTGTCTGCCTGCTTCGACTTTCTAGTGCTGCTGGACTTCGAGTGGACACGCGGTGCCAATGTCGCCGCCATCGTCAGCAATGCCAATCTTCTAGGCCTTTTCTTGATCGGTCTGACGGCGTCGGTTGCAGAAGGCAGCAAGGTCGAGCCGGAGGCTGGCACAGAGGCGCTCAGCGACACGCCTATTCCACCTTCGACTGAAGACCGTGAAGTGATGGAGCGGCTGGAGCATATCATGCAAAAGGACAGGCTGTACCGCGATGAGAATCTCAATCTCACACGGCTGTCGCGCCGACTTGGCCTACCCAGCCGACAGATTTCCAATGCCATAAACCGGTCTGCCAATATGAACGTATCGCAATACGTCAATCAGCTGCGTATCCGGGAAGCCTGCCGTCTTTTGGAAGAAACCGAGCAATCGGTGACCTCGATCATGCTGGATGCCGGTTTCCAGACCAAATCCAACTTCAATCGCGAGTTTCGCCGCATAACTGGCCTGAGCCCAGTAGCATGGCGCGAACGTGAGGTGTGGAAGCTGGTCTCCACCCACAAAAACGGTCACCCGGACCAAACCGGGTGACCGCATAACAATTACCGTCGATGATTACAGCGTGCCGTTGCGCTGCTGGATCATCATGTAGGTGTCGTAGGTGTATTCAGCGATCTGCGCCCAGAGATAGGCGTCCTTCTTGAAAGCCTGCTGGCTGTCATAGATCTTCTTGAAGGCTGGGTTGGATGCAGAGATTTCAGCGTAGGTCTCCAGTGCTGCCTTGTGGCAAACATCGAGGATTTCCTGACTGAACGGGCGCAGGACGGCACCCTGTGCCACCAGTTCCTTCAATGCCTTCGGATTGCGCGCGTCGTAACGCTCCAGCATGCTGGCGCTTCCGGCCGCGCAGGCGTCCTTCAAGATGCGCTTGTAGTTTTCGGGTAGGCCGTTGAACTTTTCGAGATTGACGAAAGCATGAACAGCCGGGCCGCCCTCCCACCAGGCAGGGTAGTAATAATACTTGGCGACCTTGTAGAAGCCGAGCTTCTGGTCGTCATACGGCCCAACGAATTCGGTCGCGTCGATCGTGCCCTTTTCAAGCGCTGCGTAAACGTCACCGCCCGCGATCTGCTGCGGCGTGACGCCTACCTTCTGCATGACCTGACCGGTCAGACCGGCGATACGCATTTTAAGACCCTTGAGATCATCGATGGTGTTGATCTCCTTGCGGAACCAGCCACCCATCTGCGCGCCGGTGTTGCCGAGCAGGATAGAGTAAATGTTGTGCTGGGCTAGGAATTCGTTCAGCAGTTCATTACCGCCAGCCTGATTGAACCAAGCGTTTGTCTGGCGCGCATTGAGACCGAACGGAACCGACGTGCCAAGCGCGAAGGTCGGGTCCTTGCCCACGTAATAATAGGAGCAGGTATGCGCCATTTCGACCGTACCGGCCGTCACCGCATCAGCAGCCTGCAAAGCTGGAACGATCTCGCCGCCGGCAAAGTGTTGGATGGTAAAGTTACCGCCGGTTGCTTCCTTCACATGGTCAGCCACAATCTGGCCCGCGCCAAACAGAATATCCAGACCCTTGGTAAAGGATGAGGTCATGCGCCACGTGATTTTCGGGTTTTCTTGAGCGATGGCCGGAGCGGCCAATGCAGTTGCCGTGACACCGGCGCCAACCGCGCCTGCATTGCGGATAAAAGATCTGCGATCCATGTTGGTTTGCCTTGTTATGAAGAGTTTCATAAGGCGAACCGCCGGGTACGCCTCCCACAGTTTACTAATCATTTCTTCTTGATTGCTTCAAGTGGGAAAATCGATCCTTTCGCAAAAGGCGGCCCTGGTTTTCCGAATCTTGCGCGGGCAGCATTTTGACAGCCGAGGATTGCAAGACTACGCCATATGATTGTAGCCTTCGGTCGCTAATCATAGACAAACCGCAACACCACTTGACTTGCGTCAAGGAGAAGCCGGTCCAACCAGTATCTTCTACGCATGGAACTGCACCAGTCCACAAATTGGGTTTCGATTTTTGGGGCCAGTCTGGTGCGTCGCAGTGAATTTTCTGGAGCGTTTTGTTGCGCACAACCGGTGCGTAACTCTCCAAAACATCACCAGAGTGAGGAGCACGTATGACGCAGGCAACAAAAGCAGTATCCGGTGAAAAAACATTGACGGCAGATGAGCTTTCGCTGATCGATCGCTACTGGCGCGCCGCTAACTATCTGTCCGTCGGGCAGATTTACCTTCTCGGCAATCCCCTTTTGAAAGAGCCTCTACGCGCAGAACACGTCAAACCACGCCTGCTGGGACACTGGGGCACCACCCCCGGTCTCAATTTCATCTATGCTCATCTCAATCGGATCATCAAAGCGCGCGACAGCAACGTCATCTATATCTGCGGTCCGGGCCACGGCGGGCCAGGCATGATAGCCAGCACCTATCTCGAAGGGATCTATTCGGAAATCTATCCTGGAATTACTGAGGATGAAGCCGGGATGCTGAAGCTGTTCAAACAGTTCTCGTTCCCTGGCGGCATTCCCAGCCACGCGGCACCGGAAACACCGGGTTCGATCCATGAAGGCGGCGAGTTGGGTTACGCGCTGGTACATGCCTATGGTGCGGCCTTCGACAATCCTGATCTGGTCGTTGCCTGCGTGGTGGGGGACGGCGAGGCCGAAACCGGACCACTGGCAACCGCGTGGCATTCCAACAAGTTCCTGAACCCGGCAATTGATGGGACCGTGCTGCCAATCCTGCATCTGAATGGCTATAAAATTGCCAATCCGACCGTGCTGGCACGCCTACCCGACGAAGAGCTGACACATCTGTTTACCGGCTATGGCTATGAGCCGTTTTTTGTCGAGGGGCATGAGCCGGAAGCCATGCACCAGCAAATGGCGGCAACGCTGGATGTCATTTTCGATCGCATCAAGACAATCAAACAGAAGGCGCAAAAAGACGCGTCCGAGCGTCCGCGTTGGCCGATGATCATCCTGCGTTCGCCCAAGGGCTGGACCGGACCCAAGATGGTGGACGGCAAGATCGTCGAAGGCCATTGGCGTTCGCATCAGGTGCCGGTGGCCAATTGCCGGCAGGATGCCGGGCACCGCAAGATCCTTGAAGATTGGTTGAGGAGCTACAATCCGGAGGATCTGTTTGACACAAACGGCACCCTGAAAGAGGAACTGAAAGCGCTGGCACCGCAGGGTGAGCGACGCATGGGCGCCAACCCACATGCCAATGGCGGATTATTGCGCAAGGAATTGCATACGCCGGATTTCCGGACCTATGCCGTTTCCGTCACCACACCCGGTGCAACCGAGGGGCAAGCGACCAAGGTTCTCGGCGATTATCTGCGAGATGTTATCCGGCTAAATGAAAGTGAGAAGAACTTTCGTATCTTCGGGCCAGACGAAACGGCGTCAAACCGTTTGGGCAGTGTGTTTGAGGCCACCGACCGCGTGTGGATGGCGCAGACGCTGGAAACCGACGACAATCTCGCCCCGCAAGGCCGGGTGATGGAGGTATTGAGCGAACACCAGTGCCAAGGGTGGCTGGAAGGATATTTGCTCACCGGCCGACACGGTTTATTCTCTTGCTACGAAGCCTTTATCCATATTGTCGATTCCATGTTCAATCAGCATGCAAAATGGCTGAAGGTTTCGCGTGAACTGGAATGGAGAAAACCGGTTTCGTCACTCAATTATCTGCTGACGTCGCATGTCTGGCGGCAGGATCATAATGGGTTCTCCCACCAGGATCCGGGCTTCGTTGATCTTGTTGCCAACAAAAGCTCGGAGATTGTGCGGGTCTATCTGCCACCGGATGCCAATACCCTTCTGTGGGTTGGCGACCATTGCCTGAAAACATGGGACCGGGTGAACGTGATCGTGGCGGGCAAACAGCCTGCCCCGCAGTGGTTGGCCATGGAAGAGGCCGAGCGTCATTGCGAAGCAGGGCTTGGCACATGGGAATGGGCTGGCACCGAGGACGGGCTGGAACCAGATGTGGTGATGGCTTGCGCCGGCGATGTGCCGACCATGGAAACACTGGCGGCGGTTGATCTGTTGAGGCAAGCATTGCCACACCTGCGCATTCGCGTGGTGAATGTGGTGGATCTGATGACACTGCAGTCACCGCAACATCATCCGCACGGCATATCCGACGAGCAATTCGATCGGATATTCACCACAGATCGGCCGGTGATCTTTGCCTATCACGGCTACCCCTATCTCATTCACCGGCTGGTCTATAAGCGCACCAATCACCCGAACTTCCACGTGCGTGGTTTTATTGAAGAGGGAACGACCACAACTCCGTTTGATATGGCCGTGATGAATGAGCTGGACCGCTATCACCTGGCAATCGAGGCGATCAACCGGTTGCCGGTTCTCAAGGAAAAGGCCGCAGATGTCGTGACCGCGCTTCATGAAAAGCTGATGCAGCACAAGATGTTTGTGTGTGAACATGGCGAGGACATGCCGGAAATCCAGAACTGGAAATGGCCTTATCCCAAACCATAGTCAGAAAATAACCGATTGGGCGCGCCCTGCCGAGGGGCGTGCCCCCCTTGCCCTGTCAGGTCCGTTTTATCGCAGGATCATCCAGTGCCGGATTGTAAAACAGTGACAATGTCAGGCTGCGGGCGATACGCTCGGCCGTTGCCATGAACCAGTCATGTGCTTCACGGCTGGGGGCGATGTCACTCAGCGTTTCCGAAAAGAGCGCCAGCCATTGCGGAAACAGACCGGACGTCATGCCCTGTACACCAACATGCGCCTGCACCGGTTTTCCCGCATAACCACCATTCTTGAATGCGATGGCCGACCAGAAACTCTTCATCTTGGCCATATGTTCAGGCCAGCGGCCGTGCAGCCTGCCATCAAACACCGGCCCCAGCTCCGGGTGAGCGAGAACACGACCGTAAAAGGTCTCTACGAGATGATCGATAAAAGCCGCATCGATCCCCATCCGCGCCATCTCATCCTCGGCACGGCGCTGAATTCCAGCGTTGTGGGCGGCTCTTGCCTGTAGATCATCTCTCATGCTGGTTCCGGCGGTTCTTTCTGCACTCATGTCTTTCTGCCAGCCTCATATGGTCTTCATGGGCAATTTTCGCAATGCGACCTTTTGCATCCCTTGCTTCCCAGCGCGACATTGAATATATTTAGAATAATTCTAAACTAGGACATTCCCATGTTGCGCTCGCTGTTTGCCTCTTCAAAACGTGATTTTTCTTCGCTAAGCGAACAGGAGATATTGGCACTGGCCATTGCGAGTGAAGAGGACGACGCCCGGATCTACCGCGCCTATGCCAGCATTCTGAGGCAGGATTACTCGGCATCAGCCAAAATTTTCGACGACATGGCCGAGGTTGAGCAGACGCACCGCAATATGCTGATCGACATGCACATACACCGGTTTGGCGACAATATACCGCTTATTCGCCGTGAGCATGTCAGCGGTTTTTATGACCGCAAACCGGACTGGCTGATCAAGAACCTGTCGCTTGAGAAAATCCGCCTGCAGGCCGAGCTCATGGAACAGCAGGCGGCGAATTTTTATGACCAGGCGGTCGCCCGCGTGTCCGACGCCGATACCCGCAAACTGCTTGGCGATCTGGCAGATGCGGAACGTGGACACCAGGACATTGCCGAGATGCTGGAAAACAAACATCTGGCCGACGGCGTTGATGAGACCGAAAAAGAAACTGCAAAACGCCAGTTTCTGCTGACCTATGTGCAGCCTGGCCTTGCCGGTTTGATGGATGGTTCGGTTTCGACACTTGCGCCGATTTTCGCGGCGGCCTTTGCCACGCAGGATACCTGGCAAACCTTCCTCATTGGCCTTTCCGCCTCGGTCGGTGCCGGCATCTCCATGGGCTTTACCGAAGCGGCCCATGATGATGGCAAACTTTCCGGACGAGGATCACCGCTCAAACGCGGCCTTGCCTCGGGTATCATGACCGCCGTTGGCGGCCTTGGCCACGCATTACCCTATCTCATTCCACATTTCTGGACGGCCACCGCCATAGCGGCCGTCGTGGTCTTTGTTGAACTGTGGGCAATTGCCTTCATCCAGAACCGCTTTATGGAAACGCCATTCATGCGGGCAGTCTTTCAGGTGGTGCTGGGTGGATCGCTGGTGTTGGCAGCCGGTATAATCATCGGCAATGGCTGATAACGGTTTATACCGATTGCCTCCAGAAACACCTCGTCATGGCTGACGACCAGCAGCGCGCCGTCATAGGCGCGCAATCCCGCTTCCAGGGCTTCGATCGCCTCCACATCCAGATGGTTCGTCGGCTCATCCAACACCAGCACGGGTGGCGGCGATGAACCACCCAGTGTGCAGGCAAGCCCTGCCCGCAAAAGCTGACCGCCACTGAGACTTCCGGCAATCTGCAGGGCAGCGTCGGCACGGAACATGAATCTCGCCAGTGCGGCCCTGCATTGATTGTCATCGGAATTCGGGTTCAGCCGGCGGAAGTTATCAAGAATTGAGGTCGCGCTATCCATCAGGCTGACCTGTTGGTCGAGCATGGCCCAGGGGGTGAACACACGCACCTGACCGGCCCACGGTTTCAGCGCACCTGTAACCAATGACAGAAGGGTAGATTTTCCCGCACCATTTTTGCCTGTGATGGCAATACGCTCCGGTCCGGTGATGGTAAAACTGACATCGCGCAGAACGGGTGCTTCAGGCTGATAGCCTGCTGTGACGTTTTCCATCTGCAGGACCATTTTGCTGGCTGGCAGACCGGTTGACGCCAGTGTTACCACCAATGGCTGGAGGATTTCCCTACGACGTCGTGCCGTTTCCAGTGCTGCTGTAGCTTCAGTCTGGCGGCGCTCGGTCAATCGCGCATAGCCTCCACTGGTACTTTCGCTTCGCCCTTTCATGGCGCCAAGCAAGATACGTGGCTGATCACCCTTGGCGGCTTTCTGCTTACCCGTGCTATCCTTGCGTGCCTTGGCTTCTGATCTCGCCTGCGCTTTGCGTGCAATGTCGTTAAGCTGCTTTTCGGCCTCGGACATATCCTGCTCGATAGCGGCAAGCTCCAAGGCTTTGGCTTCACGATAATCGCTCCAGTTGCCACCGTAACGATTTGCGCCAAGCGACGTCAATTCCACGATGCAATCCATCGTATCCAGCAATTCACGGTCATGGCTGACGACAAGTACACCGCCGCGCCATGTCGACACAAAATCGATGACCGCTTGGCGACCTTCACGATCCAGGTTGTTGGTAGGCTCGTCCAGAACGATAAAGTCAGGTTGCGTGAAGATCAGTGCCGCAAGGCCGGCACGGGTTCGTTGCCCACCGGACAAGCTGGAAAGCAGGGTTTCAGCCGTGACAGCAAGGCCCAGAAGATCAAGCGACGCGCGCATGCGATCTTCCAGCGTCCAATCGGCATCCGCCAGTTCTTCCATTGTCGCTTCGCCATTTTCAGCACGGCGAAGAATGGTGAGAGCACCAGACACGCCAAACAGATCCGCAACGGTTTCATCAGCTGCGATCTGCACAATCTGCTTCATGGCGCCAACGCTGCCAGAGACCGAGATATCACCCGCCAGCGGCTGCAGTGCACCGGTTATCAGTTTCAGAAGTGTCGATTTACCGACGCCGTTGCGGCCGACAAGGCCGGTCCGTTCTGCCTCGAAAGCAAGCGTAAGGTGGGAAAAAAGCGGGCGCCCCTCAGGCGTCGACCAGCTTAGATTGGAGAGTGTTATCGAAGTTGACATGAACAAGGACTTTCCCGTGAACAACAAAATTTGTGACTGTTGTTGCTGGGTTGAAATCCATGTTGCACACATCCTGTAAGCATTAAAACTGGACCATATAATAGGATCCAGTTTCCTTGGCTTCAAGAAAAATGGTTTGTGTGCCAAGTCTTACCGCACAAATCCCGTCGCTGTTAGTGATGAAGGCGGGTGGGCATGGGCCGGTAAAGCACGCAAATACCCCACGTGCTTCACCGGGAACAAACAATCAGTTCGATTGCGGAATGCGGGCAATGACCTTGATTTCGAAGTCGAAACCGGCCAGCCAGTTCACACCGACAGCGGTCCAGTTCGGATATGGCTTTTCCGAAAATGCCTTGTTTTTGGCTGCCATCACCACCTCGAACTGGTTGGCAGGGTCGGTGTGAAATGTCGTGACATCGACAATATCATCAAAGCTGCTGTTTGCTGCTTTCAGGACCGCTTTGAGATTGTCGAAAGCTAGCTGCACCTGCTTTTCGAAATCCGGTTCTGGAGATCCATCTTCACGGCTGCCGACCTGGCCGGACACAAACAGCAGATCACCGGATCGGATTGCTGCGGAGTAACCGTTGATTTCACAGAGTTCTTGCCTGCTGGCAGGGAAAATAGCATCGCGTTTGGTCATTGTGTGCTCCTTTTAAAACGCACTCGTCCAATTCCAGAACGCGGGTCTGCCTTACGCAGTGGCGTTCTTGGATAAATGAGTTGATTTTTCATTGCTTAGTGAGCGGGACGCAGCATTGATATACGGCCCGTATGCCAATATATGTTAACATACATCGCGTATGTCAATACGCATACGGACCGTATGTTAATTTCAGGAGAGCCGAATGGCTGCGAAAACACGTGCCCAGATGGTTGAAGAAACCCGCGCCAAGCTTATCACTGCAGCGCGAAAAGCTTTCGCAACAAAGGGTTATGCCGCCGCGTCCATGGACGACCTGACGGCCGAAGCCGGTTTGACCCGTGGCGCGCTCTATCACAATTTTGGTGACAAAAAGGGCCTTCTATGGGCCGTCATCGATCAGATTGATGGTGAGATGCTGGCACGGTTGCGCGTCGTGCAGGAGGGTGCAGCGACGCCCTGGCTCGCATTGCTCGCTGAAAGTAACGCTTATATCGAAATGGCCCTGGAGCCTGAAATCCAGCGCATCATGCTGCTGGATGGTCCGGCGGTTCTGGGTGACCCCGCAAATTGGCCCAACCAGACGGCTTGCCTGCAACGGATTGAAAAAACCGTTCAGGGCCTGATTGACGATGGAACACTGAAAAAAGTCGATGCAAAGGCTGCGACATGGCTGCTGAATGGCGCTGTGCTGAACTCAGCACTGTGGATTGCCGCCGCTCAAAATCCGGAAGAGGCATTTCCAAGAGCTGTCGATGCTTTCCAGAATCTGGCCTCGGGATTGCTGGCCGACACATAAACTGAAGCCTGCACAGGCAGGCTTCACTCGAGATAGTTATCGCAGAGCACCAACCAGAACGTCGCGACCATCTTCGATGGAAACCCAACGGCCAGAGTTAAACGAGGCCTGGCGCTTCAGGTATGTGTATTGTGTGTCTGTCCAGAGTTTTACCTCATCCGACAGGTTGTCGAGAATGAAGTCACCTTCAGTGGTGCGCAATGTCAGTACAGCGTGTCCTTCGCCATCAGGCTTGCGAACGACGGTGATCAGAAGGTCGGACACGGAAAATCCGTTCTCGATCAGCATCTTTCTTTTCAAAAGAACATAATCTTCGCAGTCACCGGCCGTGGTCGGATATTCCCAGACCTCATCGCGACCATAGATTTCCTGATCTGTCATGGCGATGATGCTGTTGTTGACCGACGCATTGATCTCGTGCACCAGCTTCCAGCCATATTCGGTCACACGTGGCGGAGCTGTCAGTTTGCTGCGCACATTGCACTCGGCTGCGTATTTCTGACAGAACTCATAATGGCCAATTGGCTGCGAGGTGACACCGCCTGTCACCATAGACAGGCTGCCCTTGTTTTCCGCCTGCACGGAAGCCGCAGAGAATAATCCCGCGACAGCTGCTATCAACAGCGCACGCGCCAGCGGTGCTTTCATCATGAAACCGTCCCTTACATTCTTAACAAAACGTTAAAATGAGGGACGGCTTTGAGTCAATCATTAGCGATTGCTGAAGGCAGAGAGATGTTGAATATGGTTAAGACCGTTGCGGTTTTGCCGAAAACGCCATGTCTTTTACCGCCTGCAGCATACGCTCGATATCCTGCGGGCGTGAAAGCCGGTGGTCGCCATCCTGTATCATGGTCAAAACCACATCATCGGCCGGCAGAAACTGCATCAACCTTAGAGCATGGGTGTAAGGCACATCAGGATCTTGTCCACCCTGCAGAATATGCACCGGGCAACCGGTTTCGATCATGCCCTTGAGCACCCGGTTTTCGCGGCCATCCTCAATCAGCGCGCGGGTAAAGATATTTGGTTCAGGGCTGTATTCGGAAGGCTCCTCGAAATAACCACGCTCTGCAAGCGAGGCTTTTTCTGCATCCGACAGGTTTGGCTCGATCAGTTCGGCTGTAAAATCCGGCGCCGGGGCGATCAAAACCAGACCGTCTATCGTTGCTGTCTTGAGCTTCTTTAATTCCTGCACCAGGCGCAACGCGATCCAGCCGCCCATCGATGAACCGATGGCAATGATGCTTTTCGGTTTCTGATCTGCGATTACGGCCAGCGTCTCATCCAGCCAGCGCGAAATGGTGCCCTTGGTGAAATCCCCGCCGGAAACGCCATGACCGGAATAATCGAACCGAATGCAGGCCAATCCATGTTCACTTGCAAAACGGTCAAGCTCGACAGCTTTGGTTCCGGACATGTCTGAACGATAGCCACCCAGCCACAAAAGGGTCGGACCCGTCGCACCAGCCTTGGCAGGACGAACAATCATTCCTATATTGCGCGCATCATCATCGTTACCGACAGTGATGTATTGAACCGGATTTTCGCTGTTTTGCATGCCTGCACTCCTCGATTTTGACGTCTTGTAGAGCAGATTCGCAAAAACCGCGACAAGTGGTGATTTTTTCCAGCACTTATGCTATTGACTTCGCCACGGCAATCACGACATTTCCGCCATTTGCTTCGGCAGGAGGTCATTGCCGCAGCCAATCCGGAAAACAGTTCAGGAGAATACGACCATTCGCAGACCTTTCAAAGCCGATGCCCCCGTCAAGGAGGGCCCGCGCTCCAACCGGGAAATTCGGGTTCCCCGCGTTCAGCTCATCAATGAAGAAGGCACAAACCTCGGCCCGATGCCGACGGATCAGGCCCTGAAACTGGCAGAGGAGGCCGGTCTCGATCTCGTTGAGATTTCGCCGAACGCCGAACCGCCGGTATGCAAGATTCTCGATCTCGGCAAACTGAAGTACTCGACCCAGAAAAAGGCCGCTGAAGCTCGCAAGAAGCAGAAGATTGTCGAAGTCAAAGAAATCAAGATGCGCCCCAACATCGACACCCATGACTATGAGGTGAAGATGAAGGCTATCAGCCGTTTCTTCGAAGAAGGCGACAAGGTGAAAGTGACCTTGAAGTTCCGTGGCCGTGAAATGGCGCACCAGGAACTCGGCATGAAGCTTCTTTTGCAGGTTAAGGAAGACACATTGGCGATTGCCAAGGTGGAAGCCGAGCCGAAACTCGAAGGCCGTCAGATGATGATGGTTCTCGCCCCCAAATAATAAAGCCTGACAGGGCTTTTTATAAAGAGTTGCGCTTTTGGCCGACTGCGGTTATAAGCGCGCGTCCGAACGGTCCGGCAGGGCATGCCGAGGCCGTTCCAGAATAGCTTGAAACAAGGCCTCATCCGCCAGTTTCGATACAAAAAACGGAGTAGCAAAATGCCCAAGATGAAGACTAAATCGGCTGCCAAGAAGCGGTTCAAAATCACCGCAACCGGCAAAGTCGTTGCAGCCGCTGCTGGCAAGCGCCACGGCATGATCAAGCGTTCCAATAAGTTCATTCGCGACGCGCGCGGAACCATGGTTCTCGCCGAGCCTGACGGCAAGAAAGTCGTCAAGAACTATCTGCCGAACGGTCTCTAAGACTTTTCCGCGTATTTGGACACTTTAAGGAGATCATGATATGGCTCGCGTAAAACGTGGCGTTACTTCCCGCGCCAAGCACACCAAGACACTCAAGGCCGCTAAGGGCTTTTACGGTCGTCGCAAGAATACCATCCGTACAGCTAAGGCTGCTGTCGACAAGTCCAGACAGTATGCAACACGTGACCGCCGCGTCAAGAAGCGCAACTTCCGCGCTCTCTGGATCCAGCGCATCAACGCTGCTGTACGTGAATCCGGCCTGACCTACGGCCGCTTCATCGACGGCCTGAACAAGGCTGGCATCGAAGTTGACCGCAAGGTTCTGTCTGACCTGGCAATCCATGAGCCGGCAACGTTCGGCGCACTCGTAGACGCTTCCAAGAAGGCTCTCGAGTACCTCAAGGAAGCCGGTACGAAAAACGAGTTTGAAGCTGCTGTAAACTAATACGGCGCTGAACATCTTCGTTCTTATTAAACCCGCGCCGGTTCATCCGGCGCGGGTTTTTTATTTCGATGACATGCGTCCGGAGCATCGGACCGAAAACGCCCAGCGGTTCTCGATCTGATGCCCAATGACAGCTTGGAGCGACGGAACTTAATCCAGTTCATCTCTCGCCGCTCTGCACATGAAACAGGGAGGATCGCCAGCATAACGCGACGATCGGAGGCTTATGTTAAATGCAACGGATACAGACACGAAAAAACGTGGGTTCCGCGTCACGCTGAAAGATACGGATATTGCCGCCCTTATGCAGGCACTGCTGGCCAGTGACCGGCGCATCCAGCGGCTTGAGCTTGACAGCGGTGCTGTCTGGATCAAACGTCAGGGAACGGAGAATTCCTCCTGGTGGATTTCGCTGCAGGCTTTCCTGGCAAAGCTCCTGCCCTATTCGTTCCTCAAGCCGTCACCACTGCTCAAACCTGCCGCCATGATGGCGCGGGAAATCCGTCGGATGGAGCGTTTTGCCGAAAAGGGCTTTCCTGTTGCAGAGATTGTCTATGCGTCCGATACCGCGATTGCTCTTGGTGATGTCGGCCCGACCGTCGAGGTCATGCTCAAGGGTTTGAAAAACGCCTCTCCGGCAGAAAATGACGCACTGTTGGTCAAGGCAACAGAAGCGCTTGGCGCACTGCATGCCGCCGGTCTGTGCCATGGACGCCCACATGTGCGCGATTTCTTCCTGCGTGACGGCCGCATCGGCTTCATGGATTTCGAAGAAGAGCCGGAAGCTGTCATGCCGCTTGAATCTGCGCAGGCCCGCGATTTGTGGCTGCTGTTTCTGATCGTTGCGACCCGCTCCGTCGAACAACAAAAAACCTGTGATGAAGCCTTCCGCCTGTGGCGGAAGCAGGCCCCTGCCGCCACCGTTCAAGAATTGCAGCGTCTGGTGACCGTTCTTGCGCGATTTTTACCGCTTGCCCGGTTGATCGGGCGCGTGCGGATGGGTAGTGATCTGCGACGCTTTATCATGGCGACCGACTATCTGAAGAATGCTGTGAAACCGCAAGCCGCTGGAACATATCCCGGCGAGGCAGGAAAAGATGACTGAACTTGATACTTTGAAATCGCAATTGATGTCGGAGATCGCCGCAGCCGGTGATGAGGCAAGCATTGAAGCTGTGCGTGTTTCGGCGCTGGGCAAGAAGGGTTCGGTTTCCGAACTTCTCAAAACCTTGGGCACAATGACACCGGAAGAGCGCCAGACACGCGGCGCGGCCATCAACCAGCTGAAGAATGAAGTCACCGACTTTATCACTGCACGCAAGAGCGAACTAAAAGATGCAGCCATCACGGCCCGCCTGAAAGCTGAAACAGTCGATGTCAGCCTGCCTGTTCGTCAGTCCCCTGCCGAGCGCGGCCGCATCCATCCGATCAGCCAGATCGTTGATGAGATCACCGCGATTTTTGCCGATATGGGTTTCTCGATTGCCGAAGGTCCGGATATCGAAACCGACTATTACAACTTCACGGCTCTGAATTTCCCGGAAGGCCACCCGGCCCGCGAAATGCACGACACCTTTTTCCTGCCTGCCAATGACAAGGGCGAGCGCAAGGTTCTGCGCACGCATACCTCGCCAGTCCAGGTGCGTACGATGGAGGCCCAAAAGCCGCCGATCCGCATCGTCATTCCGGGCAAGACCTACCGTCAGGACTCTGACGCCACCCATTCGCCGATGTTTCATCAGGTCGAAGGCCTGGTGATCGACAAAAAGGCAAATGTCAGCAATCTGCGCTGGATTTTGGAAGAGTTCTGCAAGACCTTCTTCGAAGTCGACAGCGTTGTGATGCGCTTCCGCCCGTCATTCTTCCCGTTCACGGAGCCGTCTTTCGAGGTGGATATCCAGTGCGACCGCTCCGGCCCGATCGTCAAGTTCGGCGAAGGCACGGACTGGATGGAAATCCTCGGCTGCGGCATGGTACATCCCAATGTACTGCGGGCAGGCGGACTGGATCCGGACGAATATCAGGGCTTTGCCTGGGGTATGGGTCTCGACCGCATTGCCATGCTGAAATACGGCATGCCTGATCTGCGTGACTTCTTCAACGCCGACGTTCGCTGGATGAACCACTATGGCTTCCGCCCTCTCGACATCCCGACCCTGTTCGGCGGCTTGAGCCAGTAAGGAGAAAAGACGATGAAATTCACACTCTCCTGGCTGAAAGAGCATCTTGAAACCGATGCCACGCTTGATGAAATCTGCGAACGCCTGACAGCCATCGGTCTTGAGGTTGAAGACGTGGATGACAAGGCGGCCTACAAGCCCTTCGTTATTGCCAAGGTTCTGACGGCTGAAAAACACCCAGAGGCAGACCGCCTCAAGGTATTGAGCGTTGATTCCGATGACGGCAAGCCGGTTCAGATCGTCTGCGGTGCACCAAACGCGCGCGCCGGTCTTGTCGGTGCACTGGCACGTCCAGGCACCTATGTTCCGGGTATCGATGTGACCCTTTCGGTTGGCAAAATTCGCGGCGTGGATAGCCACGGCATGATGTGCTCCGAAAAGGAACTCAACATCTCCGACGACCATAATGGTATTATCGATCTACCGGAAGATGCGCCAATCGGCACATCCTTCGCAGCCTATGCCGGTCTTGATGACCCGGTTATCGAAATCAACCTGACGCCAAACCGTCCGGACTGCACGTCGATCTACGGTATTGCCCGCGATCTGGCCGCATCCGGCCTTGGCACGCTGAAGACAAAACCGGCACCGGCTTTCAAGGTCGAGGGCCTGACACCGGTCGACGTAAAGCTGGATCTGGAAGACGCGGCCCTTTGCCCCGGCTTCTCCCTACGCATCGTCCGTGGCGTGAAAAATGGCCCCAGCCCAAAATGGATGCAGCAGCGCCTGATGGCGATTGGCCTGCGCCCGATCAACGCGCTGGTTGATATCACCAACTACATGACTTTCGATCAGGGCCGTCCGATGCACGTGTTTGACGCTGCAAAGGTCAAGGGTAATCTGGTGGTCCGTCGCGCTCAGGAAGGTGAAACTATCCTGGCGCTTGACCAGCGAGAATACAAGCTTGGTCCCGCCAACATTGTCATCGCTGATGACAATGGTCTGGAATCCATCGGTGGCATCATGGGCGGCGAACATTCCGGCTGCGATGAGAACACTACAGACGTGCTGATTGAATCGGCTCTGTGGGACCCGATCAACATAGCCAAGACCGGTCGTACACACGGCATCATCACCGATGCCCGTTATCGTTTCGAACGCGGTGTCGACCCGGAATATATGGTTCCGGGCCTTGAGCGCACCACGGAACTGGTTTTGGAACTGTGCGGAGGCACAGCGGGTGAAGCCAAGATCGTTGGTTACAAGGGTTTTGAACCCAAGTTCGTTGACTTCCCGCTGTCTGAGGTCAAGCGCCTTACCGGTCTCGACGTTTCGACGCAAGAAAGCCTTGAGATCCTCAAGGGGCTTGGTTTTGGCATTGAAGGTTCGGGTGAGCGCGTTAGTGTTTCAGTTCCATCATGGCGTCCAGACGTGGAAGGCAAAGCCGATCTGGTTGAAGAGGTCATGCGTATCCATGGCGTGGACAACATCAAGCCACAGCCACTGGAAAGCCTTGGTGCCGTCAACGGCCGTATCCTGACGACGCTGCAAATTCGCACGCGCACCGCGCGCCGCGCATTGGCCAGCCGTGGCATGCTCGAAGCCGTGACATGGTCGTTCATTCCGGAAGCACAGGCCAAGCTGTTTGGTGGCGGATCGCCTGCCCTGAAGCTTGCCAACCCGATTGCGGCCGACATGTCCGATATGCGGCCTTCGCTGCTGCCAGGTCTGTTGACCGCCGCTCAGCGTAATGCCGACAAGGGTCATGGCGACGTTGCCATCTTCGAAGTGTCCGGCACCTATGAAAACGACACGCCGGAAGGTCAGCGTCGTGTTGCTGGCGGCGTTCGTCGCGGCACAGCATCGCTTTCCGGCGCTGGCCGCATGTGGTCCAACGCATCGAAGGCCGGCGGCAAGCCGGTAGACGTCTATGACGCAAAGGCCGATGCACTGGCCGTGATTGAAGCTTGTGGATTGCCAATGTCCAATGTCCAGATCGAGGCCGGTGGACCGGACTGGTACCATCCGGGCCGTTCCGGCACCATCAAGATGGGGCCGAAGATTGTGCTTGGGTATTTCGGTGAATTCCATCCGAAAACACTCGGTGAACTCGACGTGGCGGGCGTCTATGCCGGTTTCGAGATTTATCTCGATGCCATGGCAGAGCCTAAGAAGAAGGCCACCCGCACGAAGCCGGCGCTTGAACTTTCGCCATTTCAGGCTGTTAAGCGCGACTTTGCTTTTGTGGTCGACAAGTCGGTGGAAGCCGGTGCGATCATCAAGGCTGCAACAAGTGCCGACCGCAAGCTGGTGACTGGTGTGAACGTGTTCGATGTTTTCGAAGGTGCATCCCTTGGCGAGAACAAAAAGTCCATCGCAATCGAAGTTCAGATCCAGCCGGTCGACAAGACCCTGACGGATGAGGATTTCGAAGCGCTGACTGCCAAGATCGTCGGCAATGTCGAAAAGACAACCGGCGGCGTGCTGCGCGCCTGAGACAGCATTGATTTTAAACGATCAAGGCCCGCGAAAGCGGGCCTTTTTGTTTTGGTTGGCTGTTGTTGCGGCAGACGTTTCAAGCCGCCACCGTTTTTCGGGGTGCAGGTTGTTTTGCAAAGATCACCACATTGCCGGCCAGCGTCAGCAGCAGGCCAATGCCGCCAAGCAAAGTCCACTGATACCCTTCATAAAGCGTCGAAAGCGACAGCGCGACCACTGGAAACAGCACGGTGGCATAAGCGGCCCGCGACGATCCGATGCGCGCGACCAGCATCAGATAGGTGGTAAAGCCAACGACGGAACCAATGGCAGCGAGATAGAGCATGGCCAGCAGGTAACGGGTGTCGGGCGGCGCAACGACCGGCGTTCCAGTGACCGCAATCAAACCCAACAGAATGATTGCCCCATAGGTCATGCCCCAGGCATTAGAGGTAGCCGGTGTAATGCCAGCCGCGCTGTTGCGGCGTGACACCATGTTGCCGAGGGAAAAGAACAGCGTGCCGAGCGCCGACAGGCTGACACCTTTCCACGTGTCGACATTGTAGTGGATGATGATGTCAGGCCCAAACAGCAACACCAGACCCGATGCGCCAAGAGCGGCCGCCACCAGCGTGCGCCCGGTAATCGCATCGCCGAAAAACAGCCGAGCATTAATGGCGTTGTAGATCGTCGCCAGCGAAAAGATCACCGAGATCAGGCCCGATGGCACGTAGCTTGCGGCATTGTAGAAACAGATGAAGTTGAGGCTGAACAGGCAAAATGCCTGCGCCAGAATAAAGGGCTGATTTTTCAGTGCCGGAATTTTCAGTTTTCCCATCACTATCAGGACGATGAGAAACAGAACTGCTGCGGTGGCAAAGCGGTAAAAGACCGAAACCAGGACCGGCACCGGCCCGACCTGCATGGCAATTGCGATCCAGGTGGTGCCCCAGATCAAGACGGTGGAAATAAATAGAATGATGTTGGCCATTTGGTCCTCGCGGTATTGCGAGAAAGATATGCGCCGCCAGTGAACCGCATTCTTGCATATTCTTGCGGTGAAATGATCTCGGCTTACCTGAACCGTTGCGTAGATTGTGACAGGACCCAAACTATTCGGTAGAATGGCCTCATCGTCAGGGTTCATCATGCAGGCTCAACCGCAATCCGTTTTCAGTTTTCTCAAGGCGTCGCCTTCCGCAGATGTGGTTGGTGCGATCGATCTTTCGTTTGGGCGCTCGGCAGCAATCTGGCGCAATGCGCATGACCGCATGAAATATGAGCGGACTGACGGACACACATTCAGCCTTTACCTGCAAGGCGGCACCGGCACGCGGCGGTTGGACAATGGCGGTGTGAACGGTTGGCCGGGGGCCTTGTGTGTCATGCCGCAAGGCGCCTCGTCGGAATGGGAAATCACTGATACCTTCGAGTTTGTGCATCTCTACGTAGAGGATGACGACCTGCGCCGTTTCTATACGGAAATGTTTGATCAGGACGCCAGATTGATGGTGTTGCCCGAGGCAACCTTCGACAATGCGCCTGAAATGGCAAAGGCTTTGCAGCGCATTGCAGAGGCAACCCGGCAAAGTGATAGGATGGCCGCAGATGCCGCCGTGACCAGCGCATTGACTCAACTGTTTACCGATCCGCGTTACGGCGGAAAGCAGTTCCCTTCGATCAAGGGTGGCCTGACGCCAGCGGTACGGCGACGGCTGATTGATTATATCGATGCCAATCTTGGTCAGACGCTGGCCCTGCATGATCTGGCAGGGATTGCCGGCCTCAGCGAATTTCATCTGCAGCGCATGTTTCATGCCAGCTGTGGGGTTTCCCCACATGTCTGGGTGATGCACAGACGCATCGCCCAGGCCAAAGTGCTTTTGGCAGGACGCGATCCGATTGCTCAGATCGCGTCCGCCTGTGGTTTCAGCAGCCAGAGCCATTTGACACGGGTGTTCAAGTCCCTTGTCGGCACCACGCCTTCAGCCTACCGCCAGGGTGTCCTCACTCACGCCTGAGGCCGCCTGTCAGCGGCTTGCCATCGAAGCCAGTTGCTGCGGATAACGACCGCCTGCAACTTTTGCCGGAGACAGCATATCGCCAAGCTCCTTGACCTCTTCCTTGGTCAACACAACGTCTGCCGCAGCAATGTTCTTTTCCAGATTGGCAATCTTGGTGGTTCCGGGGATTGGCACGATAAAATCACCCTGCGCGAGGACCCAGGCCAGAGCCAGTTGACCGGCTGTTACACCCTTTTGTTCTGCCATCTCTTCCAGCAGTGTAACCAGCGCCAGGTTGGCATCGAAATTCTCCGCCTGAAAACGCGGAAGCGAACGACGGAAATCATTATCCGACAGGCCATCCAGCTTTTTCAGCGCTCCGGTCAGTACACCACGACCAAGCGGGCTGAACGGCACAAAACCGATACCAAGCTCGCGGCAGGTGTCCAGCACGCCATTTTCTTCGACATCGCGTGTCCAGAGCGAATATTCGCTTTGCAATGCCGTGATCGGATGTTCGGCATGCGCCTTGCGGATGGTATCGGCACTGGCTTCAGAGAGACCGAGATATTTGACCTTACCCTGCTTCACCAGCTCAGCCATAGCGCCCACCGTCTCTTCAATCGGCACATTGGGGTCGACACGGTGCTGGTAAAACAGGTCGATGACATCAACGCCCAGACGTTTCAGAGAGGCTTCGGCCACGGCGTGGACATTTTCAGGGCGGCTGTCGGTGCCCCCCATCATCCGGCCGGCCGGTTTGCTGGTATCGATCTTGAAACCGAACTTGGTGGCAATCACCACCTTGTCGCGGTAGGGCTGCAGCGCCTTTCCGACAAGGATTTCATTGTCGTAGGGACCGTAAACTTCCGCCGTATCGAAAAAGGTGACACCAAGCTCCACCGCCCGGTGCAACGTGGCAATCGAACCACTGTGATCTGTTGAGGGACTGTAGGCGTGGGTCATGCCCATGCAGCCAAGGCCAAGCGCCGAGACAGAAAGATCTTCTCCGAGAGTTCTGTTTTTCATTTTGTCCGTCCTTTCAGGAAGGAAATATTTTTTGAGGAACAGACACACCATATGACGATGCGCGGATAAAAATAATCGCTGCAAAATCGCGTGGGTTGTTCTAAATAATAGAACAATGAATCGTGTTCAGCTTTCACAACTGGCCGTTCTGGCCACCGTCGCAGAAGAAAAAAGCTTCCGCAAGGCGGCCGCTGAACTGGGCATTGCGCCATCCGCGGTCAGCCATGCGGTCTCTGCACTGGAGGCTAGCCTTGGCCTGCGGCTGCTTCACCGCACCACCCGCAGCGTTTCACCGACCGAAGAAGGCCGGCGGCTTCTTGAAACACTGGCACCAGCCTTGAGCGATATAGACACAGTCATCAGCACGCTTGCCGAACAGGGTGGTCGCCCGGCCGGACCGTTGCGCGTGACCTTGCCGCGCCTTGCAGCAGAAGAATTGCTGATGCCGCGGCTAAGCGAGTTTCTGGAGCTTTATCCCGACATTTCCCTTGAAGTCGCCACCCATGACAGCTTTGAGGATATTGTCGCCAAGGGTTTTGATGCCGGATTCCGGCTGGGCGAAAATCTGGAAGCAGACATGATTGCCGTTCGTGCCAGTGGCCCGTGGCGCGGCGCGATTGTCGCGTCACCTGGTTATTTCGAGCAACATCCAGCTCCCCAACATCCCCGCGAACTGATGCAACATCGCTGCATAAGCCGTCGTTTTTCAAGTGGGCGGATTTATCGATGGGAGCTGGAAAAGGACGGAAAACCGCTGGTCGTTGATGTGCAGGGGCAACTGATCCTTTCGGACCAAAACCTCATTTGCCGTGCGGCAATTGACGGTGCAGGTCTTGCTTTCGTGTTCGAACAACGGGTCGAAGACCACATAAGGGCTGGCCGTTTGGTGCGTGTGCTGGAGGACTGGTGTGCACCGTTTGACGGTTTTTATATCTATTACCCCTCGCGCCGGCAGATGCGGCCGGCGCTGAGGGCCTTCGTCGATTTTTTCCGCTTCAAGGGCTGATCAGAACTTGAGGCGGTAGCGGATATGGCCATCGCTTTCGACATAGCTGTCATAAAGCTTGCGAGCGCGCTGATTGTTTTCATCGGTGTGCCAATAGAGGCGTGACCAGCCCTTTTCCTTGCTGATGGCAATCAGATCATCAATCAGGGCGCGGCCGATACCCTTGCCACGAATGGTCTCATCGATGAACAGGTCTTCCAGGTAACAATCCGGGGCCTTAACCCAGGTGGAGTCATGAAAATGGTGAATGGCAAATCCCACCGTCTGCCCATCCAGGACCGCCAGACGCATGGACAGACGAGAGACCGGGTCCATCACCCGGGCCCAAGTATGAGCCGTTACCTCTTCAGCAAGATCAACATTGTAAAAGGCGAGATAATCGCGCCACAGTTTTAGCCAGTCGGCCTGATCCTGTGGCTGGGCATCACGAATTTGCAGGCTCATTATGCACCTGTCTTATCGAGAAGCGTCATCATGTCGTCTGTCAGTTTCAGGTCCGTTGCCCGCTTGAAACTCTCCAGCTGCGACAGGCTTGTGGCGCTGGCTATCGGTGCTGTCACAGCCTTTTTGCGCAGCAACCATGCAAGAGCGATATCTGCCAGCTTTGCACCGGTTTCGGCAGCCACTGTGTCCATCGCACCGAGGACAGCCAGTCCGCGGTCATTGACGTAACCTTCTACCCGATACGAGCGTGCAGCACCTTCCGTATCGACCTTGGCGCGGTATTTCCCGGTCAGGAAGCCAGCGGCAAGGCTGTAATAGTTGATGACGCCGATATCTTCCTTCACGCAGAGGTCGGCCAGCGGGCCTTCAAAATCGGCACGGTTATAGAGGTTATATTCCGGCTGCAGCACATCGTAACGCGGCAGGTTGTTGCGTGCAGCAACATCCAGCGATGCCTGAAGCTGTTCGGCACTATAGTTCGAGCAACCGATTGCGCGGATCTTGCCCTGCTCTTTCAGCCGCGCAAATGCGCCAAGCGTTTCCTCAAGCGGTACATCCTCATCCGGCTTGTGGGCCAGATAAAGGTCGATGTAATCGGTCTGCAGGCGCTTGAGCGATGCATCGACAGCCTCGTTTATCCACTTGGCGCTCAGACCTGTCTTGCGCTCATTATTATCGAAGCCGACTTTGGTGACGATGACAGCATCTTCGCGTTTTACCGAACTCTGTTTCAACCAGTTGCCGATGATTGCTTCTGACTCACCACCCTGATGGCCGGGAACCCAGGCGGAATAGACATCTGCCGTGTCGATGGCATTAAAACCCGCGTCAAAAAAAGCATCCAGAAGCTGGAAAGAGGTCTTTTCGTCGGCAGTCCAGCCAAACACGTTACCACCGAAAACAATGGGTGCGATGGATAGGCCGGTGCGGCCAAGGGCGCGTTTTTCCACGTCAAATACTCCTTTTCAAAACTGCTTTTGCCAAACTAGCAATCCTGCGGAGACATAACCATTGAATTTCCCTGATGGGATACTGCCTGCCCGCGTGATGAATCGCTGCGGTCACATCTCACGACAGATGCGAACGGTAATGACTGGGTGAGTGGGAATTATGTTCAGACCACACACGGCGAAGATGACGTGTCGAGGCAAAACCGGAGCGTTCCGCCACGCTCTCCATGTCCAGTCGCGAATTGCTGATCAGATCGCGCGCCAGATTTACCCGCATCAGGTTGACATAGTCCACCACGCTCATGCCGGTATGTTCGCGAAACAGCCGCGAGAGATGCCGCTGGCTGAGACCAGAACGTCCCGCCAGTTGCGGTAAAGACCACTCTTCGGCGGGTGCGGACATAATGGCATCCTGCGCCTTATGGATTGACGGATGAATATGGTTGCGACCGCTCAGCCAAGGTGAAATCTGCGGATCGTGACCGCTGCGGCGGAGATAGACGACCATGGTTTGCGCGATGCGCGCCGCGACCACGGGGGTCGTCAGACCCGACACGATATGCAGCAGCAGATCGATGCCGGTCGAAATTCCCGCACTTGAGAAACGTTTACCATCCTCGACAAACAGCCGGTTTTCCAACACCTGCGCCAGAGGTGCTACACGGCGCAATTCACTTATACAGTCGGTATGGGTGGTGCATTGGTGTTTGTCGAACAGTCCAGCTTGCGCTGCGATCAATGCACCGGAGCAGATGGAAATAATGACGGTATCGTCTCTGACGGTGCTGCGCAGCCAATCGGCCAAAGCACGCCTTTCCCGGCTGATATCACTGTCTGAACCGGCACCGGGCGGCGTGACAGAAGAACTGCCTGAAATCAGCACCATGGCATTATCAGGCAACTCGTTCGGCAGAGTCTCAAGCCCCGCCAAGGTCAGGCCAATGGTGGTGGACTGTGTTTCGCCTGACGCGATGAAATGGCAATCAAAATGAATGTGGTTTTGCTGTTGATTGGCATAACGCAGCACCTCCAGTGGGCCAGCGACGTCCAGCAGCAGAGTTTGCGGCGGCAGAACCACAAAGACAGAAATAATTGTTTTTGAAGCGCCGCCGCTTGTGTTCATCATGCTGTTGCTTTCGTTCCTACCAAAGCGTCATCGACCGTGGCGATACGCGCAAAACGTCCGGCGAGGACCAACTCGGTGCGTTTGGCAATCTGCTCGGGCGAAAAAACTTCACCGGAAGCATGTGTCATGGGGAAGGTTAGCGTTGCCTCGGTTACGTAGTCCACGCTGTAACCAATATCGGAGCCATGGCGGGTTGTCGTTTCGCAGCATTGCTCAGTGCGAATACCCGAAACGATCAATCGCGTGATGCGATTTTCTTTCAGCCAAGCGTCAAGCTGCGTGCCGACAAATGCCGAATGGCGGTTTTTGCGAAACGTCACGGCGGGGTTGATCTCAATGCCATCAAGCGTGCGAACAAATCCGTTTTCTTCGGAAAATGCGTGGTCACCGTCAACGTGAAAAATCTGGACGACCGGAATACCAGCAGTGTCTGCACCATCGATCAGTTTCTGCTGTGCCGAAAGATAGGTATTCAGACCGCTTTCCTCGAAATACGGTGTGTGCCGGAACGATTCCTGCACATCGATCACCAAAAGCGCTGTTTTCTCATCGGACATTTTCTGTATCTCCAGTTTTCAATGGATACAGTTTTTCGCATTTCTATAAAAGTAAAAAGGCGGCTACACGCCAAATGCAGGACATATCCAGCCATCAATGCGATCAACATATCCGGTCTTTCGTCTTCGGTTGCTTGTCTATCATGGCATGCTAAGGTGCTGTCCACATTCTAGGGAGATGAGCATGCTACGTTTTGGAATTCTGTCGACAGCGAAAATCGGCCGGGATCTGGTTATTCCTGCCATTCAAGATGCGGAAAATGCCGTTGTCACAGCGATTGCCAGCCGCGATCTTGCCAAAGCACGTCAATTGGCAGACCGCTTTTCGGTGCCACACGCCTTTGGTTCCTACGAGGAAATGCTGGCCTCCGACGTCATCGATGCCGTCTACATTCCTTTGCCCACTTCCCAGCATGTTGAATGGACGATCAAGGCTGCTGACGCTGGCAAACATGTATTGTGCGAAAAGCCGATTGCCCTGAAGGCCGATGAGGTCGACAACCTGATTGCCGCGCGTGATCGCAACAAGGTGCTAGTGTCGGAAGCCTATATGGTGACCTACGCTCCTGTATGGCTGAAAGTGCGCGAACTGCTCTCCTCTGGCGCGATTGGCACGCTGAAACATGTGCAGGGCGCATTTAGCTATTTCAATCGCGATCCGGGCAATATGCGCAATATTCCGGAACTTGGTGGCGGCGCCCTTCCCGATATCGGCGTATACCCCACCATCACCACCCGTTTCGCGACCGGCAAGGAGCCGAAGCGCGTGCAGGCCGTGGTGGAGCGTGACCCGGTTTTCGGAACCGATATCTATTCCAGCGTCAAAGCTGACTTCGGTGATTTTGAACTGAGCTTTTATGTCTCGACACAGATGGCCAACCGCCAGGTCATGGTGTTCCACGGCACCGAAGGTTTCATTGAGGTAAAATCACCCTTCAATGCCGACCGTTACGGCGCCGAGGAGGTCGAGTTGACCAACCAGAGCCATGGCCTGTCACAGATTTTCCGTTTTCAGGACAGCCGCCAATACCGATGCGAAATTGAAGCCTTTGCGGCGGCCGCAAAGGGCGGCGATGCAGACGTCGTGTCGCTCGAAAGCTCTAAAAACAGCCAGCGTTTTATCGATGCGATTTATCGCGCGGCTGACAAGGATGGTTGGGAAACGGTGTAGGCCGTTTCCGTGTCCTTTAGCGCAATCAGCCACCTTCGCGGCGACGAAAGACGAACCGTGAGTAACCGAAGTAGCTGAATGCCATTGCCGACAGCGATGACAGAAACAGCGCGATGAACGGTTGCAGGTCGGGATTGCGCAGCAAAAGAAGAGCGTAAATGCCGTAATTGATCAGGGCCGCGACGATGCCAACAAAGGCATATAAAAAGCCCTCATGCAAAACACGGCGATCCGACTTGCCAAAGGTGACATGGCGATTGACCAGCCAAGTGAACAGCATGGCGGTGGCAATCGCAAAAATACGGGCGATGAAGGGACCAGCTGGCGTGTAGGCGATCAGCAACAGCGTTACGCCGGCATCCACGGCAAAACCCGAGCCGCCCGCTATCACAAACCAGAAAAGTTTTTTCACGCCACCCTCACATCCTTGTCGTTGCCGTTCTGGCGCGGGACAGGTGTTTCGGCAAGGGCTTTGGACGATATTTGTTTCTGATTCAGATAATGGATGCGCAGCTGTTCATTACGCGAGCGCGCAACGGAATCGAGAACCAGACCGGCTGTAAATATCAGGAACGAAATCATCAGCAGAGCCATGGAGAGAACCCAGGTCGGCATTTTCGAGACCAGACCTGTGGCGAAATACTCCGCCAGAACCGGCGTCATAAAGGCCATGCTGATCGACAGCGTTACCGCGCTTGTCATCGAGAAGAACGCGAAAGGCCGGGTCTCCTTCATCAGCATGGCGAACATCCATAGAATGCGCAGACCGTCCTTATAGGTGGAAAGTTTGGAGTGCGATCCTTCCGGGCGGCGACCGTAATCCAGCTCCAGCTCACATACCGGTAACTTGAGACGCGATGCATGCACCGACATTTCGGTTTCAATTTCAAAGCCTGCCGACACCGCCGGAAAGCTTTTTACGAAACGTCGAGAAAACGCCCGGTAGCCGGAGAAAATATCGGTAAAATCGGTGCCAAAGATACTGCGATACAGGATATTGAACATACGATTGCCAGCAGCGTGGCCCTGACGTCCCGCATCAGCCGTGACGCCACGTCGTGTACCCACGACCATATCGGCGCGTTCCGTCAGCAATGTGCGGATCAGTTCTTCGGCATCTGCTGGAGAATAAGTGCCGTCTCCATCCGCCATAACGTAGATATCGGCTTCGATGTCTGCGAACATGCGGCGCACGACGTGACCTTTGCCCTGACGGCGCTCACGCAGAACTTCCGCGCCCGCCAACATAGCCTGCAGGGCCGTCCCATCAGTGGAGTTGTTGTCATAGACCACGATGCGGGCACTTGGCAGAGCCTCGCGAAAACCTCTCACGACACCGGCAATCGTTGCCGCTTCATTATAGCACGGCAATAACACGGCCACGGTTACATCGCTGCTGGGCGCAAAGGTCATGATTTCTACTCAATACAACAGAAAATCTTCAGCCGGAGAACAAGAACCAGCCCGTTTTACTATTTCTTGAGAAGGTTAAATCTAGGTTGAAGAGACTAGTAAACACATACGGAAAATAACAGCATGACAGACGAGACCCTGCCGGGACTTTCGAGGGAAACATGCAGGTCCAACCTGACAGAGGCAAACGGCAGCACTCTCTCCAATGGGCGTTTCTGGCTTATTGTGCTGGCCTATTTCCTGATCACGGCCGGTATTATTTTCTTCGGTAACCTGTTCACGGCAACGGATTATGTCGGCCTCGATAATGACGACACAATGCGTCTGGTGGAAGTACGCGACCTGCTTGCCGGTCAGGGATGGTTTGACCTGATGCAATATAGGCTTGGCCTCACCGGCGGAACGCTGATGCACTGGTCGCGCGTCATCGATGTGCCCATCGCCGCCTTGATCAGCTTTTTTGGCCTGTTCCTATCGCCTGAAGGTGCGGAGAGGGTCGCACTTGCTGTCTGGCCACTTTCGCTGCTTTTTCCGCTTTTTGCAGCAACGGCTCTTGCCGGTCGTCGCATGGGTGGAGAAGCCACCATGCATATCAGCCTGCTGATGGCCGCCCTGCTCGCCTTCGGCAGCAGTCGCTTCTATCCCGGTGCGATTGACCATCACAATGTGCAGCTTGTGCTGACGATGGTGATTGTCGCCATGCTGCTTGACCCCAAATTTCGAGCCTCAAACTACGCGGTGGCCGGTGCTTGTGCCGCCTTTGCCATCGCAATTGGTGCAGAAACAACGCCGCTGATTGCAGCAACGGCTCTTGCGGTGGCCTTGTCGTGGGCCATCATTGGCGAAGCATTCCGCGCTGCTGCCAAGGCGTTCGGCCTTTCCCTGACGCTCACGATATCAGCCCTGTTCTTTCTAACCGTTCCATCGTCATCCTATTCACTGGTAACCTGCGACAGCCTTTCTCTCGGCTTTTACGGGCTGTCCGCAATCGGTGGAACACTACTTTTCCTTTCCGCCAGCGCCGCCTCAGCTCTTTCCAGGACAAAACGCTTCGCACTTCTGACGATCAATGGCGTTGCCATTCTCAGCACAGCATCGGTGCTGGCACCGCAGTGCCTGCAAAGCCCACTTGCAAACCTCGATCCGCTGCTGGTCAAATTATGGCTCAACAATGTGGGTGAGGCACGCAGTGTCATCGCGCAGGCACGGATCGAGCCGGAGGGACTTGGTGCATTTTATGCGCCGGGCTTACTGGCTATGGGGCTCTGCCTTTACCAAATCACCAGCGGTCACAAGGCCCTTCCTCACGCCGTGCTGTTTCTCCTGATTCTGATCTGCTGGGTAATTTCATTGATTCAGCTTCGCGTCGCAGTTTTCGCAAATCTGATTTCCATCCCCGTTCTCGCGGTTACGATTGCGAACCTGCGCGAAGCAGCAATGCAAAAACAGTCTTCTAGTGCAAGCTTCGGCTATCTTCTGCTGTTTGCCATTTCCACGCCGCTGATCTGGGCTCTGGCGGCCTCTTGGTCGATTACCGGGTGGAATATGATTAGCGGTCGCACAGTTGCTGACGTCGGAGGTAACACAGCCTGCGTGAGCAGAGGCGATTTCGCGCAATTGGCACACCTGCCAGCTACCGTTGTCGCGGCCCCTGTCGATAGCGGCGCACCTATCCTTCGATTTACCGATCACAGGGTGCTCAGCGCACCTTATCACCGCAATCAGGGTGGCATGCTGGCAGAAATCCATATCGGCCTGTCATCGCCCACGGAAGCAGAGGCTTTCCTGCGTGGTGCAGATGTTGGCATTCTTGCCTTCTGCCCCAGTGATATAGGCACGAAAAATCTTGTCGAAGCGGCACCGGATGGGCTGTACGCGTCGCTGGCGCGTGGTGTTGTCCCGGATTATCTGGAGGCTCTGCCCAAGGATGAAACGTCCAGCCTGCAGCTTTACACGGTTCGCCCCTGAGGCGGACCTGTTGGGTGATGACTTGAGTGTTAGGCGGCGCGCAGTCTGTGAACCAGCAGCATGCCGCAAAGCAGGCTGATGATACCGGTATTGTATCCGGCAACAGCGATCACCAACGGCAAGAAGGCGACAGGACCGGCTGAGACAAAAGCTGCAGCTGCGAAGGTGCCACCGATCATCAAACAGATGAGGATGATGCAAAATGCCGAGCGAAGCATAACGGCTGTCATGCCCAAAACCATGGCGGTTAAGAAGATCATTTGTCCGCCTCCTGTGCGACTTTAACTGACCTCAAAATGGCCCGCATATCCTAAAGAAACATTGCGATAGGTCATGGAAGCAAGCAGGTTTCAGCCCTTTGTAGGGTTATGGTTTCACCGTCATTAATCGTCACGTTACAATCTCTCCATAAACGTTCACAAACCGGTCATCATTGGCTAGAAACGGGAATGAGCAATTTTTTCGAGAGCGATTCTGGCAGCAATCTCACCGAGTTTTCCGTTTCGGAACTATCCGGTTCCATCAAGCGGACGGTTGAGACGGCGTTTGATCATGTGCGGGTGCGCGGTGAGATTTCCGGTTATCGTGGGCCACATTCTTCGGGCCATGCGTACTTCTCCTTGAAGGACGACAAGGCGCGGATCGATGCAGTGATCTGGAAAGGCAGTTTCAGCAAGCTGAAGTTCCGGCCGGAAGAAGGCATGGAAGTGATTGCCACGGGCAAGATCACCACATTCCCTGGCTCGTCCAAGTACCAGATCGTTATCGAAAACCTGGAACCGGCCGGCGCCGGTGCGTTGATGGCGCTTCTGGAAGAACGTCGCCGCCGGCTTGCTGCCGAAGGGCTGTTTGATCAGGGGCGAAAACAACTGCTGCCGTTCATGCCCAGGGTTATAGGCGTCGTAACTTCGCCCACCGGAGCAGTTATTCGCGACATCCTTCACCGTATTGCCGATCGTTTTCCGGTTCACGTCATTGTATGGCCGGTGAAAGTGCAAGGTGACGGTTCGGGAGAGGAAATTGCAAATGCCATCAGGGGCTTTAATGCGATCGCCCCCGGCAGCGCTATTGCCAGACCGGATGTCCTGATCGTTGCGCGCGGCGGCGGCAGCCTTGAAGACCTATGGAGCTTCAACGACGAAATTGTGGTTCGTGCAGCCGCTGACAGCGATATTCCGCTGATATCTGCCGTTGGCCACGAAACCGACTGGACGCTAATAGACCACGCAGCCGATGTGCGTGCACCAACACCAACCGGTGCTGCCGAAATGGCGGTTCCTGTTCGTGCAGATTTGCAAACGCAGCTTGCTGGACTTGCTGCACGACTTGCTGGTTCAACGACACGGCAAATGGACAATCGTCGCCAGGGTCTGCGGGCGCTGGTTCGTGCATTGCCTTCGCTAGACCAGCTTCTGGCCCTGCCCCGTCGTCGTTTTGACGAGGCTGCCAGTGGACTTGGTCGCGGGCTTGAGTTGAATACGCTGAACAAGCGACGCGCCTTTGAACGCATCGCCTCGGGCCTGCGGTTGGACATGCTGGTTCACCGCCTGCAAGTGCAGCGTCAGGCGCTTACTGAGCGTATGCAGCGGTCTGATCGGATTGTTGAACGTCGGCTGTTGCAGGCTACCGCTCGCGTATCGTCGTTTGATTCCGCCCTACGCACCTTGCCTGTGCGGCTGCTGGGGCAAGTTGAACGCCAAAAAGAACGGGTTACGGGTATTTCGCGGCGCGCCGATACAGCGGTTCTGCACCGCATGGCACAGAACCGCTCAGGACTGGCGGCACATGAGCGTATTCTACAATCTCTGTCTTATAAAAATGTTCTGAAACGCGGTTATGCTGTCATCCGCGATGAGGAAAACCGTACATTAACGCGCGCCGAAGCCGTAAGCAGCGGCATGTTTGTGTCAATGGAATTTGCCGATGGTCGTGTGTCAGCCGTTACCACGGATGAGACCGGGGCTGCATCTCCAACGGAGACGTCGGCGCCTAAAAAGAAGCCAGCAAAGCCAGCATCATCCACCCCGACGGATCAGGGCAGTCTGTTCTAAAGGTCATCGCGCAAAGCTGGCTGGCAACTTTGCGCGATGAATGATCGGTTTAGATCGAATTGGCATCCGAGAAACGACGGCTGACGGTGAAGGCCTTTTCGAGATCCGGGTGCAGTTCCATGCCGAGGCCGGCACCGGGTGGCACAGTGATCATGCCGTTTTTCACTTCAGGCAACGCCGTCACCAGATCGCGGTACCAAGTCTTGTAGAAGGCACGGACACTTTCTTGAACCAATGCGTTTGGCGCATTGAGCGAGAGGTGGGTAGAAGCGCACAGCACAACCGGACCGGTGCAGTCATGCGGCGCGACCGGCAGGTGCCAGGCTTCAGCCATGGAAGCGATCTTGCGGGCTTCTGAAATACCACCGCACCAGCTGATATCCAGCATCATCACGCCAGCGGCACCGGTTTCCAGAAGGTCACGGAACGCCCAACGAGAGCCGAGCGTTTCAGACGCCGAAATTGGTGCCGGCGATACGGCAGCGTAACGTGCGAGGCTGGACAGGCTGTCCATTTTGATCGGGTCTTCGTGCCAGAAGGTGTTGTAGGGCTCCAGTGCCTTGGCAATCTGCATGGCGGGCAGAAGTTGCCACATGGAGTGGAACTCCACCATGATGTCCATTTTGTCGCCAACGGCCTTGCGGATTTTCTCAAACGGTACCAGTGCGCTTTTCAGATCCGGCATCGAGATATACTGACCACGGGTCTTTTCGGCGGCCGCGTCAAACGGCCAGATTTTCATGGCTGTGATGCCTTCTTCCAGCAGTGAATGCGCAAGCTCATCGGCATTGTGCAGGAAGCCGTTGAGATCGTCATATTCCTTGCCGCCGGACAGGCCGTAATTGCCGGTCTGCTGACCGGTCGCCTTTTTGATATATTCCGTGCCTGCACAGGTGTTGTAGGTCCGGATTTCCTTGCGGCTGAAACCACCAAGGAGCTGGGCAATCGGCTGGTTTGTCACCTTGCCGAAAATATCCCAGAGCGCGATGTCAAAAGCCGAGTTTCCGCGTACTTCGGCACCGGAAGACCGGAAACCGAGGTAACCCACCAGATCCTGCGCCAACAGGTCGATCTCCAGAGGATTACGCCCAATCACTCGTGGTGCAATATATTCATGCACATAGGCTTCAACGGTCTCAGCGCCGTAGAAGGTTTCACCCAGACCGGTTATGCCTTCGTCCGTGTGAACCAATACCCATAGAAGGTTTGCCCGTTCCGCGACGCGGACGGTTTCAAGTTTCGTAATTTTCATGGATTTCCTCCTGGAAAGCGGTTCAGGGAAAATCAGCTGCTCCTGAACCACATAAGACAGATTATGCTATTCCTGCTGCGATGAGTGCGTGCACGCTCTCGTCGAAATGTTTCGCCATCAATGTCGCGGCGATTTGCGGATCACCTGCGGCAATGGCCTGCCCGATGGCAATATGAAGTTGGCCTGCCGCATGGCGTTGTTCGTCCGATGTGCGGCTTTTCCAGCCAATCGGCCATGTCTGGCGTGTGACATTCTGGAACGCACCCAGAATGAGCTCAAACACCGGATTTTTAGAGGCTTTTGCAACGGCAAGATGGAAGGCGAGGTCGTGTTCCATGACCTTTTCATTGTGGCCAAAATCGACTTCCATCTGGTTGGCATGGTGCAGAATGTCCAGCGCCTCGCTGTCGGTGCGGCGTAGCGCAGCCAGCGTAACCGTCCGCACCTCTATGGTACGACGAACATCGTAGATCTGCTGAATAGTGATCTGTTCGGTATGAATGCCATGTTCGAACATCAGCGACATTGCACCATGATCAAGCGTGGCAACTGTTGCACGCTTGCCGGGACTCATATCAATCAGCCGCATGGCGGAGAGCGACCGGAATGCCTCACGCACAACCGTGCGCGACACACCAAGCTGCTGCGACAGCGTCATTTCGCTTGGCAATTTTTCACCCGGAGCCAATTCATTTTCTCTGATATGGCGGGTGATGGCGCTGATAGCACCACTGACAAGGCCAAGGTCCTGCGAAACCTCTGTAAACATTTCTCCTCCAACCTGTACTACAGGTTTATGGATTATTGCGTACAAGAGTTCGTTGATATGTGCAAGGTCACGTTACGGCATAATTCGCCAAATCGCAGCCTAATTTAGGAAAAAATTATGCAGTGAATTGCCGAGTAGCAGGATTCCCAATGCACTATCGGCGGCAAAACCAGATTGTCTAGCCTTGCTCGAACTCACAGGACGACCGTTGCAGGTTCTTGTCGTGTTCAAGCGCACGGTCATATCGCCGATCCAGCAAATCGACGATCAGGACGACACAATCAGTTTTCTTCCTCGGCCACCTTACCTCGACAACGCTAAATGCAACTGACTGAATGCAGCAGAGATACAGATTTCTCAGAAGGTGGCTCAGGTCAATTCAGCCGCTACACTGCCAGCGCTCTGCGAACGCGGTCAGGCGTTCGCATTTGGCCAGCATTCAGCATCCCCGCCCAAACTCCAAAGTGACTGGCCACCAATATTATCTTGACATCAAGACAAAATACATCAATCCTGATTTATCTTGATGTAGAGATTGTTTTATGATGCGAAATTTCCGATACACAACCGATGTTGCAGCGACGGCCATTGCCCCAGCGATCTGGGGTAGCACCTATTTTGTCACCACGTCGTTCTTGCCGCACGGCTACCCATCAACAGTTGCTATGTTGCGCGCCCTCCCCGCTGGCCTGCTTTTAATGTTGCTGGTGAGAAAACTGCCAAACGGTATCTGGTGGGGGCGCAGCTTCCTTCTCGGAAGCCTCAACTTCTCGTTCTTCTGGGCCATGCTATTTGTCTCAGCATACCGATTGCCCGGCGGTGTCGCCGCTACAGTTGGCGCAGTTCAGCCTTTGATCGTAATTGCCCTTTCACGCGTCTTCCTTGGCACGCCAATCCGTTTTCTTGCGATTGTTGCTGGCCTAATCGGCATAGCGGGCGTGGCACTGCTGGTTTTGACACCTCAGGCCGCACTTGATCCCATCGGTGTCGCTGCGGGTATCGCAGGTGCGGTATCGATGGCGTTTGGCACGGTTCTGACGCGTCGCTGGCAACCGGCAGTTTCCAGTCTAACCTTTACAGCGTGGCAATTGACCGCCGGTGGAATTTTGCTTGTACCAGTGGCGCTGCTGCTGGAGCCAGCCCTGCCGACGCCCAGCACAGCAAATATTCTGGGTATTGCCTATCTCGGCCTGATAGGTGCAGCATTCACCTATCTGCTCTGGTTCCGCGGGCTCTCCCGTATTGAACCGTCAGCCGCTGCTTCTCTTGGCTTTCTTAGCCCACTGGTCGCAACATTGCTCGGCTGGCTGGCGCTTGGTCAAAGCCTAGCGCCAGTCCAAATTGTCGGCTTCATAATGGTGCTGGGCAGCGTCTGGTTAAGTCAGCGCAGCCAGATGCCCCGATAAAGATCAGGCCCATTCGCCCTTGCGCATGACGGGCACCTTCGTCCCGTCTGCGCGAACACCATCGATATCGACCTTGTCGGAACCGATCATCCAGTCGATGTGAATAAGGCTTGAATTCCCGCCTTGGGCCTTGATCTGCTCCTGGCTGAGCGAGGCACCATCAAGGAAGCACTTTGAATAGCATTGGCCAAGGGCAATGTGGCAGGATGCATTTTCATCAAACAGCGTGTTGTAGAACAGAATGCCGCTGGCCGAGATCGGCGAAGAATGTGGCACCAGCGCCACCTCGCCCAACCGGCGAGCACCTTCGTCTGTATCCAGTACCTTGTTCAGGACCTCTTCACCCTTGCTTGCCTTGGCCTCTACGATACGGCCAGCCTCAAACTTCACCTGGATGTTGTCGATCAAGGTGCCCTGATGCGACAAAGGTTTGGTACTCGAGACATAACCATCGACCCGCAGCGCATGCGGTGTGGTGAACACTTCTTCGGTCGGAATATTCGGATTGCAGGTCACGCCATTTTTTGCCGTCGATGCACCGCCGTGCCATTCATGGCCATCAGCAAGGCCGATCGTCACATCCGTACCGGGGCCGGTAAAGTGCAGGCTGGCGAAACGTTCGCCATTCAACCACTTTGAACGCTTGGCAAGGTTGGCATTGTGCTGAACCCACGCAGCGACTGGATCAGCCACGTCAACACGCGAGGCCGCAAATATCGCATTGGCCAGTTTCTTGACCGCCTCGTCTTCCGGCACATCGGGAAATACCAACTTGGCCCAAGAAGGGTTGGGGTAGGAAATGATGTTCCAGTTGATATCAAAATTGGAAATCTTCTCCAAAGCAGGTTTGTAAGCCATGGAGTTGGCCTTGTTGGCGCGAGCAACCTTTGCCGGATCTTCCGCCGAAAGCAGCATTGGATTGTCGCCGGAAATAGCCAGGCGTGCAGCGCCGTTTGCATAGGCTTTTGCCATGCCTTCGTACAGCCAGCCGGACGCTCTGTCGAAATTGCCATCGCTGGCATGGCGATAGCGCGCCAGCGTGGTTTCCTCATCCGAATAGAATGTCGTCACCAATCCGCTGCCAGCCAGATAGGCGTGCTTGGTCAAAAACCGAACCAGAGGCAGGGCAGCGAGCGGCGCCGTGATGACCAGATCCTGATCCTTCTGCAATTGCAGACCCACCTTGACGGCCACTTCGGCCAGCTTTTCAAGTTTGACAGGATCAATGGATGACGAAGATGAGAGTGTCATGATTTACCTCGAACTTTGTTACCAGAACGGAACGCAGGGCTGGATTCTTAGAGCCTGCGGCCCGACTTGGGAACCATGAACGTGATAAATTTCAGGCGGCGAACAATCACCTCTCTCCGTCGACCCGCAACACCACCCTGTCTTGAGAATAACTATTCCGCGACAATCGGGGCGACAATGGCATTGAGTGTTGTGACAGCATCTTGTGGCGACAGGCGCACCTGAAGGCCACGCTGACCACCATTGATGTAGACATACGCCTCAGTCATCGCCTGCTGCTCAACTGCTGTTGGCACTTTCTTTTTCTGTCCAAACGGGCTGATACCCCCGACGTGGTAACCGGTGATGCGCTCCGCTTCCGCAGGCTTCATCATCTGGGCCGACTTGCCACCAAAGGCCAATGCCAGCTTTTTCATGCTGACTTCCTTATCTGACGGAACTACGACGCATAGAGGTTTGCCGTCCAATTCAGCCATCAATGTCTTGAGAACGCGATGCGGAGGCTCACCGATCGCCTCTGCCGCCTGCAGACCGATGCGATCCGCCCCGGGGTCATAGTCATAGGTGACGGTCGAAAACGTGATCTTGTTCTGGCTGAGAGCCTTAGTCGCTCGCGTGGTCTTGGACATTATTTCTCACTTCAAGCGGAAAACAGGCGCTCGTAAATTTCAGGCTTAAAACCGACTGTTACGGTTCCGTCCTTTTCGAGCACCGGACGTTTGATCATCGAGGGTTGTTCGAGCATGAGGGCGCCTTATCTCTCGACAAATCAGCCTTAGATGCATCGTCCAGCCTTCTGAAGGTCGTGCCGGCGCGATTTAGCACCGTTTCCCATTCCGCCTTGCCACACCAGTTTTCAAGGTGCGCACGGTCAATGCCTTCCGCCTTGTAGTCGTGAAAACGATAATCGATGTTGTGCACTTCCAGCCACGTGCGGGCCTTTTTCATCGTGTCGCAATTCTTGATGCCATAAATGGTGACTGTCATCGGCTTCCCGTATTCTTGATCAAACAGATGCAATCCATAACAAATTCTAGCGACTGTGCAAATTTCCCGAGCAGCTTTTGCGCGAGATCAAACATTTCTGCATGGCTTGCCTGCTATATCATCGGTTGTAAACAGTCTCTTCAAGCACCATTATTAGGGCGTACAAGAAAACGGAGAGTAAAATGCGTAATATCGCAAAGAATTCGCGTAATTTCATTGGCCAGACGATCGCTATTTTTGGTGCCGCTGCATCGGTTTCTGCCGCTGTTCGCGCTCACCGCAAGCCAGCCCAATCCGACCTTGAAGCCCTTGGTATCGATGCTGCTGCTTTCGATAAGGTGCAGCTTTAATTCCGAGTTTACAGCCTGTTGCGTGGCGGGACACCTGTCTCGCCCTGTTGAGAAAAATTCGGCGCGTATAGCCTGAAAAACACTTGAATCCTCACCATATTGCTTAAAACCACGCAAGGTGACGCAGTGAAAATATAATGATATATATTTTCACTTTATTTCCCGTATAAATTTTTCGTTAACGATATACTTGGATCGCATGAGGCCGCCGTCATACGCCGCGCCTAAACCATGCGCTAGGCATCGTCATATTCATCGGCTAAAAAAAGACCTTTCAGCACGTCGAAAGGTATAGTCTTATGGATTTTCAACTTCTTGATATTACCGGGAAATCAATCCTTTTTGCCATGGCAGCAGAAGCGGAGTACGGTCCACACCTCAAAGCAAGAATATCGCCACTGATGATTGGCGTTGGACCGGTCGAAGCTGCTGTGTCCCTGACCGCCGCCCTGTCTCTGCTCAAGACCAAAGGTGAGCTGCCTGACCTTGTTGTTTCACTTGGCTCTGCCGGCTCGCGCAGTTTGGAGCAAACAGGTGTTTACCAGGCAACATCCATTTCCTACCGCGACATGGACGCATCCCCCTTGGGCTTTGAGAAGGGCCGCACGCCATTTCTCGACCTTCCGGCGGAAGTAAAGCTGCCGTTTTTCATTCCCGGAATTGAGGGTGCTCGACTATCGACCGGAGGCAACATCGTATCCGGTTCCGCCTATGACACGATCGACGCGGATATGGTGGAGATGGAGAGTTTTGCCGTGTTGCGCGCCTGCCAGTATTTTGGCATTCCAATGGTAGGTTTGCGGGGAATTTCCGATGGCAAGGCAGAGCTTCACCACGTCGATGACTGGACGGAATATCTTGATATCATCGATGAGAAGCTGGCGCTGGCCATTGATCGACTGACATCAGCGGTTGAACAGGGCCAGATTGCCCTTTGAACCATTGCCTCACCGCAGAAATTCTGCTGTTTGGGGTCATCTGACAGTTGCCTAATCTGCCGGATTTCTTTAAAGGCTCGCCATGGAAAACACAGCACATCCCGACAGCCTTCTCATCATCGATTTCGGTAGCCAGGTCACGCAGCTCATTGCGCGCCGTGTCCGTGAAGCCGGCGTGTATTGCGAAATCGTTCCCTTCCAATCAGCTGAGGACGGTTTCAAACGTCTGCAGCCCAAGGCGGTTATCCTTTCCGGCAGCCCAGCCTCGACACTGGAAGACGGTAGCCCACGCGCTGCACCAGTTCTGTTCGATAGCGGCGTTCCAGTTTTTGGTATCTGCTATGGTCAGCAGACCATGTGTATGCAGCTCGGTGGCAAAGTCGAAAGCGGGCATCACCGCGAATTCGGTCGTGCCTTCCTCGAGATCGACAAGGACTGCGCCCTGTTTGACGGCGTCTGGTCTGTTGGCTCTCGCCATCAGGTGTGGATGAGCCATGGTGATCGCGTAACGGCTCTGCCAGACGGTTTTGAGGTGGTTGCTACCTCATCCAATGCGCCGTTTGCATTCATCGCCAACGAAAAGAAGAAATATTACGCCGTTCAGTTCCACCCGGAAGTCGTGCACACGCCCGATGGCGCTAAACTGATTTCCAACTTTGTTCACAAGGTTGCGGGCATCAAGGGCGACTGGTCGATGTCGGCTTACCGTGCCAAAGCTGTTCAGGCTATCCGTGACCAGGTTGGCGACAAGCGTGTTATCTGTGCCCTCTCTGGCGGCGTAGACAGCTCTGTCGCAGCGCTGCTCATCCATGAAGCCGTTGGTGACCAGCTCACCTGTATCCTCGTGGATCATGGCCTGATGCGCAAGGACGAGGCAGCCAATGTGGTTGCCATGTTCAAGGAACACTACAACCTGCATCTCATTCACGTTGACGCTGTTGATCGCTTTATCGGCGAGCTCGAAGGAGTCAGCGATCCTGAGACCAAGCGCAAGATTATTGGTCGCCTGTTCATTGAGACCTTTGAGGATGAGGCCAAGAAACTTGGCGGCGCCGATTTCCTCGGCCAGGGCACTCTTTACCCTGACGTTATCGAAAGCGTCTCCTTTACCGGCGGCCCATCCGTGACCATCAAGTCGCACCACAATGTCGGCGGTCTGCCTGAGCGTATGAACATGCAGTTGGTTGAGCCGCTGCGCGAACTGTTCAAGGACGAAGTGCGTGTGCTCGGCCGTGAACTTGGCTTGCCGGACAGCTTTATCGGCCGCCATCCTTTCCCAGGCCCTGGTCTTGCCATTCGTTGCCCGGGCGGTATTACCCGCGAGAAGCTCGAAATCCTGCGCGAAGCTGATGCCATCTATTTGGATGAAATCCGCAAGGCTGGCCTTTACGATGCTATCTGGCAGGCGTTTGCCGTTTTGCTGCCGGTTCAAACCGTTGGCGTCATGGGCGATGGCCGCACATACGAATTTGTCTGCGCCCTACGCGCTGTAACCTCCGTAGATGGTATGACAGCCGATTTCTATCACTACGATATGGAATTCCTTGGCCGTGCCGCGACACGTATAATCAACGAAGTCCGCGGCATCAATCGCGTGGTTTATGATGTGACTTCGAAGCCACCTGGCACGATCGAGTGGGAATAAGGCTCGTCTTTTGACAGATGCTTCTTGAACCAAGTAACTGAGGGCCGCCGCTGGAGATATCCATCGGCGGCTTTTCTCTGGCCGGCGCTGGGGGCATTTTTCCTGAATGGGCTTGTCGGGAGCAGAAGTGAAATCCGGCCGTCTAGTGCTGCCGCATTCTCCTCGCCTATTCTCTTTTCGCTGGAGATTTTTCTTTAACTTCGTGTTGCTCGACGCCTTTTTTTCGGCTCACCCTATTCACTCCAGTCGACACTTCTTCTTTGAAGTGTCGTTCCTTGCCATCTTCAAACGGTGCTTTTTCAAAGCAGGTGGCTCCCGCCTTTTAGATTCCGGCTGTATTTTTTTTTACCCCATTAAACCGGGACCTATTCTGATACGCTGGCCGCCTGCTTTCTGCTTTTGCTTCATTGCGATTTGTACGCCTCTCTCTGAGCGTTTCGTTCGTCCACTATGACATAGGAGCTGGCTCGTTGCGCAGCGGTTCCTATGCCTCTGTGGCCCGTCCGACTTTTGCTTTTAGGTGATTGAGGTTTGCCCCGTGACGTAGGTTTGCGCCTTCCAGTTCGCCTCCGGAGGCCGCGCGCGCAGAGTTATTCTGCGACCTGGTTGAGAGGCGGCGCTTACATTGCGGTCATTGTCGCCCTCTGAGGTGCAAGCAAGTCGATCGATCAGCTCTATTCCGCCCTGCCTTTCGCGCCGGGCTGATCATAAGAAGTGGTGCAGCACATTACGCCGACTTTCGGCGCCGGCCGTCGTGTTGTTCGGTCTCCGCTGCGTGCCTTCAATGATTTCGTCAAGGCGATGCGGCGATTGTGCCTTGATGGTTTAGGCTTGGGGCGTGTTGGCGGTTTTCATGTGGAGGAGGATATTGAGGCGGGCAGACTTGTGTCTGTTCTGGACGATTATAATCCACGTGATGCCGAGGTTATCTGGTGGGTCTATGGTGGTTCGGGACCATTGTCTGGCCGGGTACGCGCCTATTTGGATTTTCTGAGCGAGCATGTTGTGCGAGCGTGGCCATGATTTTCTGGTGGGACGTCTACCATTGGTTATTGAGCGTTTTGTCGCCGGCGGTTTTTCGTGGCTTTGACTTTCGCATTGGGCAGCTTTGGTGTGCCTTGGTCGTTGTGCTTTGAGCAGGGTTATTTTCGCGGGCGCGTAGGTGCCGGCAATGGTCTGCGGTTTCTTTTAGCTTTGAGATTTTGATTTTTTGGGGGATGTTTTGGTGATTTGGTTGCGGGGCAGGATTTAGGATTTTTCTGTCCCGTTGCGTCGGCTGTGCCTCCTTGCGGGCCCCTGAGGAGGCGTTAACTCCTCGACGCGTTAGCAACAAAAAAGCCCGCTTGCTGCGGGCTTGTTTTATTGGTTGCGGGGGCAGGATTTGAACCTGCGGCCTTCAGGTTATGAGCCTGACGAGCTACCGGGCTGCTCCACCCCGCGTTACCAGGTTTTTGCCAAAGGCAAAATACCCCTCGGCAAACTGTAAAACAGTTTGTCCGTACTCGGTAAACTGCATGGCAGTTTGTCCGAACCAGCGCAAATCCAGAGGATTTGTCGCGACGACGTCGATCGCTCTAGCGATTGACGGATCTGTGCCGAGCAAATTGCGTTGCAATTTGTCTCGCGTTTCCTGAACTTGCCAGTTTTCCCGATCTATCAGCCCTCAAAGAGTTAGCTTTTCGGAATGCGGGACGGCATGAGTCCAAGAATTGGCCTTAAACGCAAAAGGCCGCTTTGATAGCGGCCTCGTGTTGGGCATCGAGGCCCTTTTTGTGATGAGAAGATGTTTTGTAAGCTTTGAGTTGCGTTTAGCAGACCTGGCAGCGACCTACTCTCCCGCGTCTTAAGACGAAGTACCATTGGCGCTGGGGCGTTTCACGGCCGTGTTCGGAATGGGAACGGGTGCAGCCGCCCCGCAATAACCACCAGGTCGGCAAAACGCAACAACTTACGTTGTTTTCGAGAAGCTGGAGAGCTTGAAGCTCACTTTAATTTAACACGTCTTGATGGACATGAACAATGAGAACGAAGAAGTCGATCGAGCTATTAGTAACGGTAAGCTTCATACATTACTGTACTTCCACACCCGTCCTATCAACGTGGTCGTCTTCCACGGCTCTGATAGGGAATACTCGTTTTCAGGTTGGTTTCCCGCTTAGATGCCTTCAGCGGTTATCCATTCCGTATATAGCTACTCTGCTATGCCCTTGGCAGGACAACAGATCCACCAGAGATACGTCCATCCCGGTCCTCTCGTACTAGGGACAGATCCTGTCAATATTCCTACACCCACGGCAGATAGGGACCGAACTGTCTCACGACGTTCTGAACCCAACTCACGTACCGCTTTAAATGGCGAACAGCCATACCCTTGGGACCTGCTCCAGCCCCAGGATGCGATGAGTCGACATCGAGGTGCCAAACAACCCCGTCGATATGGACTCTTGGGGGTCATCAGCCTGTTATCCCCGGCGTACCTTTTATCCGTTGAGCGATGGCCCTTCCACACGGGACCACCGGATCACTATGACCGACTTTCGTCTCTGCTCGACTTGTCAGTCTCGCAGTCAGGCTAGCTTATGCCATTGCACTCGACGACCGATTTCCGACCGGTCTGAGCTAACCATCGCGCGCCTCCGTTACTCTTTCGGAGGCGACCGCCCCAGTCAAACTACCCACCATACACTGTCCCGGATCCGGATAACGGACCGCGGTTAGACATCCACGAAGATAAGGGTGGTATTTCAAGGATGGCTCCACAAGAACTGGCGTCCCTGCTTCAAAGCCTACCACCTATCCTACACATGCCTTGGCGAATGCCAGTGTAAAGCTATAGTAAAGGTGCACGGGGTCTTTCCGTCTGACCGCAGGAACCCCGCATCTTCACGGGGAATTCAATTTCACTGAGTCTATGTTGGAGACAGCGGGGAAGTCGTTACGCCATTCGTGCAGGTCGGAACTTACCCGACAAGGAATTTCGCTACCTTAGGACCGTTATAGTTACGGCCGCCGTTTACTGGGGCTTCAGTTCAGAGCTTGCACCCCTCCCTTTAACCTTCCAGCACCGGG